>NZ_JACYVQ010000010.1:0-236363 GCF_014842675.1 Paenibacillus sp. CFBP 13594 | reverse complement strand
GCAGCGGCAGGCGGGCACCGCGCCGCTGCAAAGCAAAGGCGGCGACCGCGGCGCAGCCGGTCGCCAGCCAAGCGCCGCGCGACTCGCTCAGCAGGAGCGCGGCTTGCGCGGGCATGAGCGGCAGCACTGCCGCGATGAGTCGCCCGGCCCGTACAGGCCGAGCTATGACTCGCGCGGCGGCTGTCAGCCGCTCCAATGCGTACATGCCAACAACGGCACCGCACGCATTCGGGTACTGCAATAGTCCGCCGAGCCTTGCTCCGGCGGAACTGATCTCGGGGTCAGCAGTCCGCATCACCCCGAAGGGCAGCGGCAATATCCCGCACACGGCAAGGATGCCGCTTAGCACAAGCAAGCCGCCTGCCATCTGCCAACCGCAGGCTAACCAACGTGCACCATTCGTGCGCGCAGCCAATATTGCGGTAAGCAGGGTAAACATCGCAAGCAGGCTCCACCGCAGCATTTCATCCATGCTGCCCTGTTTACTCACCGAGCCTGCCCATGCATGTAGTCCAAAACATGTCATCATCCCCAGCGGCCACAATACCCGCCACATCCCCGGAAATCGGAATATTTTCTCAACGATTCGTTCGAGTCTCCCCCGATCCTGTACCAATGACATGGGTATTCGTTCACTCGTCTTCTGTGGACGAATACCTACAAGGAAAAGCAAAAACATAATCAAAGTGCTTCCTGTTGCGATCAGAATAACAGGGTACAGATCAGCCGAATAGTACAGTCCCCGACTCAGACATCCTGCGAGCAGCAAGACAATGGAGAGTATGCCCAACCCAACAGTCCACCCAGATCCTGAATAACGTTTACACCTCAAACTTTGAGAAAAATAACCTGACCCCTCGTTTTGAATAACTCCATTTAATTGATATGGTTCATCTTTTTTATACGTAACATCTTTGTTGTATGTATCTTGTCTATTATATGCACTGTCTCTAATGCCCCTAATGTCCTCATTACATAAGTCCCTGTTATCTACATATTCTGTATCATTTGCGTGGTGAGACCGTTCAAACAACTGTTCCATCATTTTCTCATTCGCCGCATACCCTCGTTTATACCTTACAACTCCCTTATCCATTGTAATATTCTTCATCCTTATACCCCCTCCTTCCTTCCGCCGCTCCATATGCATAACAAAAAGACAGAAGATCCCGATAACGGGTCCTTCTGCCTGATATACATCTGACAGTTATGATGTTGCTTGCTACGAAGTATGTGCATTGAATATCATTTTACATCCAGGGACCCTACTTGCAGTATGTCCCTTGGTTGTCATTGGCACACTCAGCAAAGATCGCAATTTGCGGAATTTTGAACGGTTTCTTTGCTCGATTTTGATTTCCCGTCGGCCTGCTTGCCATCGCCAGGAAGCAAATCGGCACAAGCCCGTTCCAAATATGGATCGGCATGAATGAAATCACGGAAAGCCGTATATTCATTCCACATCTCCGTCACTTCACCCGCCTGACCGCGAACAGCACGTATCAATATGTTTTTAGGTGTATTCTCCATATCGATGAATTCAAGCAATTGTGTCTTGTATCCCATTAGATCAAGCAACTTGGCACGAATCCCATCCGTAGCCAGTGCAGAAAAACGTTCCTTGAGGATGCCATGGGACAATAACGGATTCATCACGGAAGCCTCTACTTGATCAAACAGTTCATGCTGACAGCAAGGAACAGACAGAATAACAGAAGCCCCCCAACGAACTGCTTTCTCCAAAGCAGCATCAGTAGCTGTATCACAGGCATGCAGTGTGACAACCATATCCACTTCATTTAATTCATCGTAGTCCGCGATGTCTCCAACCAGAAACTTCAGATCACCATAATGCAATCGATTAGCCAGATCATTGCAGTGTTCAATGACATCTGCCTTTAAGTCCAACCCAATAATCTTGAGTGAACGACGTTGTTGTACAGACAGATAATGATATAACGCAAAAGTCAGATAAGACTTGCCGCAACCAAAGTCAACGATGGTAAGTGGACGTCCTTCCGGAAGATGGGGAATGACATCCTGCACCATTTCGAGGAAACGGTTGATCTGTCTGAACTTGTCATACTTACGAGCCAGCACACGACCTTCTTCGTTCATAATACCAAGTTCAACGAGGAACGATACAGGTACGCCTTCTTCCAATACATATTGCTTCTTGCGATTATGCGACAGATCCACCGCAGTTTTGGAAGCAGATTTGGTAAGAATGGAAACTTTATATTTTTTGCTGATCAAAATTTGATAGTCTGCCTCGGTCGTACAGAGCAGCCCTTGACGAAACGTCTCTTCGCATAACAAAGTCATACGCTCAGCCGCTTCAGCCGGAGTCAAATTCTCGTGCAGCACTTTGTTGTTATAATGAAATGCAAATTGATAATGTAGCTGATTCTTCAGTGTCACCGGCTTGACTTGCACTTTGGTATACGAGACATTGTCCCGTCTGCGCAGCTGGCTCCAGGTCGCTGTAATCAGCGAATTCTGTTCAAAGATGTCTTGTATAAGCTTTCGCAATGAATCCACGGGGTACATCTCACTTTCGGTTTGGTTTGGTCAACCGTTACCATACCACAATTCCGTTCCCTCTCCAAGTAAAGGCATGTAACAGGCCTTGATCCAATCCATATTTAGGAGCTCATCTCTTGACGACTTAGTTCAGCTAACCCTTCTTCAACTTCGTTACGTGGCAAACCGCCCTGCTCCAGCTGTTCATCCGTGAGTTGGCTCAACCTTTCGTAGAACGCCTGTACATCATCTCGGTAGCTCACCGGGAATTCAGCACCAAGCTGTAGCAATCTGTACCAACTGTTCTCTGCCTGGTCATAACGCCCTTGTTGTTCACGATACAGGGCAAGCTGTCTTTCGGTTCGAGCAGGGAGTTCATATTCTTTCGTAAGCCCCAACACACCCTCAACCCGTTCCGGTGCGTCTAATAACTTGGGATTAGCGCCATGATTCAATGCATACAGGTAAAAATGAATTGACCTCATCAATCGAATGACAGCATCATCCTCTGCGTCCATTCTCTCCTGATCATCGATGCCTTCCACTTTGGCCTTCTCTTGATAAATATAGGCTTCTTCTTCAATCAGCCTGGCGGCGTGCTGCAGATTGTCCACTTCAATCATTCCGCGAAAACGGAACATTTCAATAACATCCTCTGCTGGCAACGAGTTCAATAGCGATAAGTTCAACCCAAATTGCCTGCGCATCATCTCATCCAGTTCAGACAATGCCTCGGTGTGCTTACGTTGCTGTTTGAGCGTGAACACTTTGCCAATTGCTTCAGTCATTTCCTCCATCATGCGGAGCAGATAATCTTTTCTGAACATGCTGTATGCCCCCTCATCATTCGACCCTATACATCCTATCGTTCCTTTATATTTATTTTAATTCATGCCATGACAAAAAGCCAAAAACAAGACACACGCGTCTATGCTCTGTCCATGAACACACTAAACCCCTGCCTATCCAAAAGGGACATTGCAGGGGTTAGGTTGAAATGGAACTGGATACCCCTCCTCCACAAGAGGTTGAATCATCCAGAAACCAAACTATATTTTAATAAAATCAACATAAATCACTTCATCAATTACTTCGATAATCCAGCCATAAATTGTTTAATGACCTGAATTAACTCTTCAGGAGCTTCATACATGCTCATATGACCTGCACCCGCAATTACGGCTTGCACGATATGTGGCTTGTCACTTGTAAATGTACGTTCTGGCGGGATAACCGCATCCTTTTCTCCCGCAACCAGCAATACAGGTAAAGGTGTAGCCGATAACACATCGCGGCGATCCGGACGTTCTCGCATAGCAAGTGCAGCACCAACAGCACCTTGAGGAGCAGTCTGGTAACCAATTTCCTTCACACGTGTTACATGCTTAGATAGCGATTCCACATGTTCTGGTGCAAACAGTCCGGGAACCAGTCCATCTACAAAATTCACGATACCTTCTGTCTGAATGGTGGAAACGGCACGAAGGCGTTTTTCCTTGGCTTCTTCACTGTCCGGATAGGCTGTCGAATGAATCAGACCAAATGCATTCAAACGCTCCGGGTGACGTTGCGCAATCGAGAGCGCAATGTATCCACCCATCGAGTGTCCCAAAAGGACCGCTTTTTCCACATTCAACTCATCCATCAACTGTAATACATCGTTGCCCATCTGTTCGATGGTATAACTTCCTACAGGTGCATCTGTTTTTCCGTGTCCACGCAGATCAGGTACGATACAGCGATAGCTTCGTGCCAGTTCAGGTACGACTTCATCCCAATATGATGAACTGCCACAGTATCCGTGGAGCAAAATGAGTGCTTCTCCCTTACCTTGTTCGGCATAACAAATCGTCGTTCCATCACACATCACTTTTTCCATATGAATCCCTCTCTCTGCGCGAATTAAATAATTCAGGTTGTATATTATTAAGCCTACATATCATAAATGAAACGTTTGTCTCCATTTCCATGCTTCACTTGCGGCGTCTGCAATCGTTCGGGACATGCCCATGACGAAGTGAAGCGAGGTCATCTGCAAAATGGAATAGGGCCTTGGTCCATTGGCATTAACCACAGCCGCTACACTGTATTGTCCAACAGGGGGTAGCTTGCCTCCGACCGATTGGGCCGGAATGAGTGGGTTATTCGAGAGATAGTATGTACCTACCGCATGCTTTGGTCCCAGACATGCATCAATCGCTATGATGGCATGGTGTGCAGGAATAAGTGCCAATTTCTTTTCCAGCGTATCTGCATCACAAGGGGAAGACAGCGTGCCAATCACGTTCTCCATTCCGCTCTCTTGCAGTAAACTTCCTGTCAGTGGACCCAGAGCATCCCCGGTGGAACGATCCGTACCGATGCAGATAAACGTGATCTCAGCTGGAGAATGAAGTTGAACGATGTTTTTGAAAAATAAGACCAGATTCTCTGCAGGCACGCCTTTGCGGACTTCCCTTCCTTGATGACGAACCATTTCTCGCTTATAGGCTGCCAAGCTGTATTCCCTCCAGTACAATCAGGTTTCAGTTAAATCCTGTTGTTGTATCCATCATTGTAACCGATGCTTGGTTTCCTCGCAAAAGCATTAGCCTGAGCGCTTCCAATCATGATACAATAACAAGAGTTTCCGATACGGAAGGGATGAACTTAACGATGGATTTAACACAAGCAACAGCAGCCAATATGGAATATATGATTGAAGCGATCAAAACCAAACTTCGTATGGCAAGCGGTGCCGCCATGCAAGCTTCTTCATTCCCACTTGAGAAATATGAAGATCTGTTTGACCTGTATGAAATGATTTTGAGCAAGGAACATCTCAGTATTTCTGAAGTGGAAGCTGTCGCTTCGGAACTGGGTAATCTTCGTAAATCTTAGTAAAAAAAGGACCTGTTTCCACATCACCGTGGGAACAGGTCCTTTTTCACATGTTTATATTTCCAGACTCTTTTAAGGAATACATCCTTAAGGCAGGTCAACCAAAACAAATTCGGCAGGTTCACTGTCTGTGCTCGTGATTTGCAGATCACAGCTTTTGCGAATTCGTGCGGCATCGCCCGGCTTGAGGTTGAAGTTACCATCCGAACAATGAATCTCTACATGCCCACTGATCAGAAAAAGATGTGTCCGTCGATCTTCGTGTTGCGGGTACATCAACTTTTTCCCGGACTCCAAATGGGAGAGGTAACAGGTTACATCCTGGGAAATAGGCAATGCGCCTTCGCTTCCCTCTCCCCCTTGCCCGGATACAATCGGACATAGACGATTCAAGTGCTCCTGCGGCTCTATTCTCCGATTCATATAGGAAGGTTTCAGCATACGCTCCGATGGCAAAAACCACATCTGGAGGAAACGTACCGGTTCATCCGCTGACGGATTGGTCTCGGAGTGTTCCACTCCCGTCCCCGCACTCATCACCTGGACCGTACCCGGTTCAAGCAATTGTTCTGTTCCCATACTATCCGTATGTTTGAGTGTGCCCGAAATGACATAACTGACAAGTTCAAGATCATGATGTGGATGTTTCTTAAAGCCTTCTTGCGGCATCAGCGTGTTTTCATTATGAGCCAACAGACAGCCAAAATGGGCGTTGCTTGGATCATCATAATCCGCAAACGAAAAGCTAAATTCACTGTGTATCCAACCTCGATCCGACGTGTGCCTTTCTTCCGATGTCACCACTTTAATCATGTTCATCCACCTCCAAGGGTTTAGAGCTGCCACATTACCGCGGCAGTCCATGCGTGTATATGAATTGTATAGATGAATACCAGTTGGTATGTCATCTTTACCCGAGGTCCGGCAACTCTAATCACGCCCCTTCTTAAGGTTATACGCTATCTTCAAGTGAGTGGAGAATGAACTCACTATCTGCATGACCTACAACGGTACCCGCATCATTTCGGATGTCCGAAGGGAACACTTCAGCCAATCGTGCAATGGTTCTCTCATTGGAATAACCAATCTGTCTTAGGATGGATTGGGTGATGAAAGCCCACTCTTCCTCGGAACCATCAAGCACCTTGAAGGTGATTCCCAGTCTTTCTTTTTTCAGACCAAATCCGAATACCCCCTTGAATCCACCCTTCGCTACAATGTTATCGTCTTCCAGCAGCACTGAATCTACACGCTCCGTGCCACCTACCATCAACGGATGTTCATTCATAGCTGATGTTATGGTCTCTACAGCTGTTCTTGTGGAAGGATCAGCGATAAGATCCGGACAAGCGAGCTTCAGATAAGCGTTCGACAATGCCGACAACGGCAAAGAAAATACCGGAAAGCCGCAGCCATCCGTCCCAAGCTCAATCTCTTTTTCCTCAATACCTGCCAGGTCGGCAAAGGTTTCAAGAATTTCTCGTTGTACCGGATGATCCGGTTCAGCGTAACTACCCAGGTCAACCTGCTTCATCTGACTGTACCCTAGAATTCCCAGATGTTTTCCGGAGCAGTTGTGTAAGATGCGCCGTTTCTCTCCTTGTCCACGTAACCATTGATTACGGCTTTCTTCATTAAGCGGATAGCTTGGTGCACAGATTAAGCATTCTTCTCCCAATCCGATCTTACCAGATAACTGCTCCAGCACCCGAATGTGTTCCGGTTCTGAACGATGCGAAGAGGACATAATGGCAATCTCCTGTGCGGATAGGCCATAGTGACTGGCAATTCCTGCCCGAATACCTGGAATGGCTTGAAAAGGTTTGGCAGATGAGCGAGTGAACGCTCTAAAATGAGGGTCACCAGCCGAGTATACAATTCGGCCATACTCATCCGTAATACTTATGTTTCCGTAATGGGCGCATTCCATAACGCCTGCACGGTATTCTTTAATTAACAAGGCACTCTCCATGCGAGTTCTCTCCTTTGTGCTCCCGATTTCATCTCTGCTTTGCGTCACGACGCCGCATGGGATATCTTAAATAGTATAGTACAAAAGCGACGTTTTTACAGTTTTTTCGACAGGCGTTTCGGGTATAGCTTTATCATCTATGTTCATCTACTACAATAACTGAAGGAGAAACTCATTATGCCGCGCAAAACGTATTCACCAGCCTCATTCAGTTCAAATTCCGGTACGTTATTACGTCCACTCCTCAACTGGAGTTTGGCTGGTCTGGCCCTCAGCGCATCGGTTGTATTCATCCTGGCAGGTCTGGGTGCCTGGTTGGGTGCTGATGTTATTATTCGTCTGGATGATCAAATTCAGCAATTATTTTATCTGAATTCAGATTCACGTCTTCATCTATTCCCTTACACTGCATTCATAACCGCACTGGGTTCTTTCAAAATCTCTGCTGTGGCTGCAGGAGGTTTTGCTCTTCTTTTCTTCATTCAACGCAGTCCAAGGTTTGTTGTATATGGATATGCGCTCACGGGAAGTTTTGCCATGATGTGGATTCTGAACACGTTATTGAAAGAATTTTTCAGACGAAGCAGGCCTGAACTGGATCATCTGCTGGTCGTTCACGGGTACAGCTTTCCCAGCGGACATGCCATGATCTCCATGGGCTTTTACGGCATGCTCTTTGTAATCTGGGCCTTGGAACGACAACAACATAAATATTCCGGTGTGTGGCTTCCTGTTCTATTTGGTATTAGTTTTATTTTCTTGATCGGCCTCAGCCGGATCATGTTGGGTGTTCATTATCCTACGGATGTATTTACTGGATTTACTGCTGGATTGGCATGGATCTTCTGCATGGTTAAGGGCATTAAACAAAGCCGCTAAAAGAATGAATTCCTCTGATTTCCAGTTCATTCATCTTCATCTTTATTGTTTCACAGGGTTGCACGGGGTTTATATACGAAGTAAGCAAACGCGAACAGACAACATCCTACATCAAGTTTAAAGGAGGCGGTTGTTATGTGGGGCATCATTATCAGCATTGTGATGGCTGTCATCATCGGTTTGATCGGAGATGCACTTGCCGGTCACAACATGCCTGGAGGCATAATCGGTGCAATGATTGCAGGATTTGCCGGAGCCTGGCTGGGAGCACTTTTGCTTGGTAACTGGGGACCCGTTATCGGTAACTTTGCCATCATCCCTGCCATCATTGGTACAGCGCTCTTTGTTTTCTTGCTGGGGCTTGTGTCCAGACTGCTAAGACAGGCTGCCTGATTCGGGCAACAAGGTGTTCGTTGTTTCGTATTTGTTTCTTAAATTGAAGAAGGAGTGATTAGACATGAATAAAGCAGAAGAGCAATATCCTGTACAGACGGGTTCAACTTTCGCAAAAGGTATTTTCATCGGGGGTTTGCTGGGAGCTGCAGCAGCACTACTCTTTGCGCCTAAACCGGGACGTGAATTGCGTGGTGACCTTTCCGAGAAAGTGGGCATCGTTACTGACCGCACCAAAGAAGTGGCAACTGTTGTAAGTGACAAAGCCACTGAACTGGCTAAAACGGTCTCTTCCAAAACTTCCGATATTGCAAAAACGGTAAATCAAGGCCGCAATGATGTAATGGACTCTGTGAGAAAAGCGTCCGCTGATGTGGCTAACGAAGCATCCCGTGCATCTGATGAAGTGGCTGCCGCTTCCGTTGAAGCGAAGGAAGATGCACGTAAAGAACTTAACTCGACTAGCCTGTAAGGCGATACAGATCGAGTGACCAATAGCCAGCTGCACTCCAGCTGGCTATTTTTTATCCAATGAGAGTTGAGGAGGACAAATAATATGAGTAAAGTTACAATCAACGGTAATACTCCAATTACAGGAGGAACACCCGCACAGCAGTATGATACAAGCGAGCATCCTTTTGAATTGCGTCATGAGGTAAAGCGATTAAACACCCGTTTGGACCAGATTGCGGACAGTCTGGAGAGAGCACAGATCAAGGATATTATTGAGAATTATAGCAGTCCCAAAAAGCGGATTATTACCAATTTCACAGCGGGCATGGCACGAGGTCTCGGTCTGACTGTGGGTACCTTTGTTGTTCTCGGTTTGCTGGCATTCATTCTCAGCCAATTTGTGAATATGCCTATTGTGGGCCAATATATCGCTGACTTGCTTGGTTATATTGAAGATTACAAAAACTAAGAGGACTAACCAATAGTAGGCTATCCCTTACGTTTTTCCGTAGCTCCTTTTTTCTCTATCTCTTCAGCTGAAGGCTGTGAGGATTTCACTTTGAGCAGATCTCCTGTCCAGCCTTTCATCATCAGCCATACATACATGCTGATCATGCTTAAGATAATGACAACAAGGACCAGTACAACTCCCCATGATTTGTCGATAAAGGGCAGGTTCTCAAAGTTCATCCCCCATATCGCACCAGCTGCCGTGGCGGGTATGAACACAGCAGTGACAATGGTCAACGTCTTCATGATCTCATTGCCACGTACACCGGAGATCGCATTATCAATGGAGATTAACGTATCAATCTCTTTCTCGTAGTGACTAAACAAACGTTCCATTCGCTCTACTCGATGTTGGAGCTGCTTGAAATATCGATTTTCATTTATTTCATCAAGGTAAGCCTCATGTGAAGCAGCCATCAGTTCCGAGTAAGGGATGAACAGATTACTCCAATACAATAATTCAAATCGAGCGGCGAGAATCTGGTCCATCAAGGTGCGTGCATTGCGAGATTCCATCTTCCGTTCCAGATCACGCAGGTTCATCTCAAAATGATCCATTCCCACATGGTAGTAATGCAGTATAGCTCGAAAGAGTACAAACATCCCGTCCCTGGCCTCACTACATTGCTGTAACATATGGGCACGTTCATCCGTCTTCATAATACCTCGTGTATTGTCATCCATATTTAAGGTAACCAGGTTATTACGATCGACATAAAAGAACATCTGATTATCTTTTCTTTTGTCATCTCTCTCATTCTTGATCGCATACAACAATGAACCAAATATGACTGGTTCTTTACCATTCACGAAACGGACGGACAAATAATTCGATTCTACTTCCGGAATTTTATAAAGCCAATACCGCATATCCGGAAACGCCTCTGTCAGCTCCTCCAAAGCATCGTTCATGCTATCGGTGTCAGGTGCAACCCAATCCCACCATTGCCAATGGTCCGAGCAAGATAACTTGTCACGGCGAGCTTCCAACTTGATTTGGTTCACAATCACTTTATCCACTCCTGCACTCATGTTCTTCATTGCATACCCATCTTTTTGATCCCAAAAAGGACACGTATGCATTTCAGCGCAATGACGTGTCCTTCTTTATGCCGTACTCAACAACATCAGGGTTCCATTTTTCATAACATTGAAGCATTAGACATGATCTGTTTCAATTTCTCTGTAGCTCGCTTCTGAATACGAGATACGCTCATCTGTGAAACACCAAGCTTCTGGGCAATTGCCCGCTGAGATTGGCCATCCTGAAAGGCTAGAATAAGTACCTGCTGCTCTTGTTCCTTCAATTGTCCCAATGCCTGTTGCAAGTCCATCCGTTTTTCGACCGAATCATAGTCATTAACATCCGCACTGATCAGTTCACCCAATGTAGCTGCACTGTCATCCTGAGATAAAGGAGAATCCAGTGACACATAGTGATAACATTCCCGACCAGCCAAGACTTCAATCGTCTCTTCTGCAGTCAAATCAAGGTATTCAGCAATTTCGTTCACACCGGGTGAGCGCTCCAGCTTCACGGTTAACTCATCAATGGCATGTTGCACAAGTGCTCCCTTTTCCTTAATCCTCCGGGGCACCTGAATATACCAGGATTTGTCTCGCAAGTAGTTCTTCATATGACCGATCATGCTCTTCATGGCATAAGGTTCAAACGGAATACCCAGGTTGATATCGTATTGCTTAAGCAAACGAATCAAGGCCATCTGCCCGGTCTGATACAAGTCTTCGTATAGATCGGGGCGATTCCGAGCAATTTTACCTGCTGCCATCTTAACCATCGGTTCATATTTACGGATGAGAACTGTTGCAATTTCATTATCTTGGGTCTGCTGGTATTCCCAGATCAAACCTATAGCTTCAGACATGGACTCTGGGGGAGTCACTTTTTCATTCATACTTTCTCCTCACTTCTTGCAAGACGTTTTACGAGTACTACTTTCGTACCTTTGCCCGTCTCACTTTCCACACTGACATCGTCCATCAAGGCTTGCATCAGGTAGAACCCAAGTCCGCCAATCTGCGCTTCTGTCAGTTCTTTGTCGTGAAGACCAGCACGTGACACAGCAGGATTCATGTTCTCGAAGCTGGCACCTTCGTCCTTAACAGTAATGGACAATGTTTCGCCTTCGACTTCGAATACAACTTCAACCATGCCGCCTTCGTGTGAGTAAGCATACAGTACAGAGTTGTTACAGGCCTCGGATACAGCAACTTTCATATCCTCAATGTCTTCATAAGAAAATCCCATTTTGGATGCTACTCCATAAAGATTAAGTCTTACAATATCAACGTAATCAGCTGTCGCCGGTAAATTAAGGGTGACTCTTTGAACTTCTGCATTCATTCCTTTTTCGATCCTTTCCTATTGGGAATTCTTCTGTGTGACAAAGAATTTGGCGATGCCCGTCATGTCAAAAAGTTTCTGGATTTGCGCAGGAACTTCCTGTACTTCAAAGCGAGCTTCCATTCCATGTCTGGCCTTCAGAACAGATAACAGGATACCAATCCCTGTACTATCGATATACTTCAATTCTTTCATGTTGATCACAAGATCCTGTTCCTTGTTATCCACCAGCGGCTCCATCACCAAGCGGAAGTCAGGAGCAACCGACAAATCCAGTTCGCCAGTCAGATACACCGTGCACACGCCGTCCTGTGTTTCAGTTCTTGCATTGAATTTTTCGTTTTTGTTTGTATTCATTAGACATCTCTCTCCTGATCAATGGTTTCCTTACCTAATAACCCAACTTCCGCACGAGTGAAACAAAAAGAAGTTTGGAAAATATTTCAATTGGCCTGATTCATGGCTGAAGGGCCTGGGTCTAACATTTGCCGTTGTTTCTGAAACTGGGCTATTTTCTGTTTTACATTGCCCATTTTCACCGGTTTACTAATATAATCATCCATGCCGGCAGCAATACAGCGCTGTTGAATACCTTCCATCACGTTAGCAGTCATGGCTATAATGATTGGCTGATTAGACTGGGACAGACTCTCTCGAATCCGCCGTGTACATTCCAAACCGTCCATCACAGGCATCTGCAGATCCATAAACACATAGTCATAGGGATACCGGCTACCGTTTACCATATCGAGTGCGCTCTGCCCATCTTCAGCAATGTCTGAGAGCAACCCCAGCTTACCAAGCATAATCGCCATCAACTTCTGGTTAATCGGATGATCATCCACAATTAATACCGTAGGATATTTATTCTCATTTTTCACATCCGTTGGTTTCTCTTCCCCGTTCCTCTGGACCAGTTCAGTTTCTACATAACGTTTCGCCTGAATTGTAAATACAAACGTCGCTCCCCGTTGCTCTGTTGTATCCAGATAGATCTGTCCACCCATCATTTCAACCAGAGTCTTGCATATTGCCAGTCCTAAGCCAGTTCCACCGTATTTACGTGTCATGGATGTATCCAGCTGGGAAAACGGCTGGAACAGGCGATCAACTTTGTCTGAAGCGATACCTATCCCTGTATCTTTAACAGCAAACTCCAATGACATTTGTCCGTCTTTTTCTTCATTCACTGACACGATCAGATATACTCCACCCTGGTCAGTAAATTTGATCGCATTTGCAATTAGATTCAAGAGAACCTGACGCAGTCTTGCCATATCTCCATAGATTAATTCAGGTACAGAATCTTCCAGGAAATAATCCAATTCCAGATTCTTTTTGCCTGCTTCTGCAGCAAACAGTCCCAACACTTCCCGAATACAGGAGGCAATTTCAAAAGGATGCTCTTCAAGTTCCATTTTGCCGGATTCCATCTTGGTGAAATCAAGAATGTCATTGATGACCGTGACAAGTGCATCCGCGCTACGACGAACGATGTCTGCATATTCCTTCTGATCTTCCCTCAGTTCCGTCTCCATCAGCAGATCAACCATGCCGATAACTCCGTTCATCGGTGTACGAATCTCATGACTCATCATTGCCAGGAACTCGGTCTTTGCATTGGCTGCAATTTCTGCTTCTTCCTTGGCCTGAATGAGTTGTTGGTTCATCTTCTCCAGTTCCTGTGTCTTCTGGTGAAGAAGCATGGTCTGGGTCTTCAAACGTTTATTGGTGATAAACATCTCTACAAAACCCTCGATTTTGGATTTCAAAATCTGAGGAATAAATGGCTTAACCATGTAATCAATAGCCCCGGCTGAATACCCGGCAAACAAGTGCTCCGCTTCTCTGCTATTGGCAGAGATGAATATAATCGGCACATCCTTGGACTTGTCCCGTGCCTTAATTAACTTTGCTGTCTCAATTCCGTCCATTCCAGGCATCTGCACATCGAGAACGATAACCGCAAATTCGTCTTTTAGCAGACAGCGGAGTGCCTCTTCTCCGGAAGTTGCCTTAACGAGTTTATATTGTTCCGATTCCAGAACTGCTTCAAGAGCAAGCAAGTTCTCAGGGCGGTCATCTACCAATAATATGTGGATTGGTTCATTGAGCCCCATGGCTAACCCTAACCCCCTATTTGATCTTCCGGTATATTTTTTCGGTCCGGTCTAACGGCTCATAGGTATCACTGAACTCTGTAAAATGTATAGATTCTTTTGACCCCAGAACCAGAATACCAAAGTGGCTCAAGCTCTCATGAAACAGCCCATGCACATGGTTCCGCAGTTCATCATTAAAATAAATCATGACATTACGGCAAAAGATAACATTAAACTCGTTAAATGACCGGTCTGTTGCCAGGTTATGCTCGGCGAAAATGATGTTCTTCCTTAGAAAAGGATGAAATATCACCGAATTGTATTTCGCTGTATAGTACTCGGAGAAGGCTCTGGTACCCCCTGCCTCCAAATAATTTGTAGTAAATAGTTTCATTTTCTCAATGCCATATACGCCTTCTTTGGCCTGTTGCAAAGAGCGATCATTCATATCCGTTGCGTAGATTCTTGCCTTGTCATACAGTCCTTCCTCATGCAACATAATTGCCATGGAATAAACTTCCTCTCCCGTAGAACATCCCGCATGCCAAATTCGGATATACGGGTAGGTTCTCAGAATAGGAATAATCTGTTCCCGAAACATTCGGAAAAGCGAAGGATCTCGAAACATTTCCGTTACAGGGATGGATAAGTTCTGTACAAAACGGTCAAACGCGGAACGGTCATGAAGCACACGCTCCTGCAAGCCGGATATGCTCTTAACACCTTCAGCATGTGCATGATGCCAGATTCTTCGTTTCAGGGATGGCAATGCATAGTTTCTAAAATCATATCCATATAAACGGTGCATGCCTTCCAACAGCAACTCAATCTCGATCAGCTCTCGCTCTTCATCTTGCGGCATGCGGACCAAATCTGCCCCTGTCTCGGTTGGTTCCCACGGTGTCATAACTTCTCTCCACTTCTTCATTTGTTACTTGCGTATTCGTCGTATTGTCTTTCATTACCCAAACAATGAACATACGAATAATGAACTTACGAATACAGCCATACGCGCATTAAGGATAACAATTGATCTGTCTGGATCGGTTTTTTCACATAATCAGATGCCCCAGCCTCAATACATTTACCGCGATCCTCTTTCATCGCTTTGGCCGTAAGCGCAATAATCGGCAACTTTTCAAACTGCGGGATCTGTCTGATTCGTGTCATTGCTTCATAACCGTCCATCTCTGGCATCATCATATCCATCAGTACCAGATCAAATTCCGGATTTTTGTCCAAAATCTCCAAAGCCTCTCGGCCGTTCTCAGCAAACGTCACATCCATCCGATAGCCTTCAAGAACACTTGAAAGGGCAAATACGTTACGAATATCGTCATCTACAAGCAATATTTTCTTGCCTTCAAACAACGTTTCTTTGTTGTGTAGTTTCTGTAAGATTCGACGCTTGTCTTCCGGCAAATTGGCTTCTACCCGATGCAGGAACAAAGTCGTCTCATCCAGCAAACGTTCCGGTGACTTGACATCTTTGATAATGATGGATTCCGCATATTTGCGCAGCTTCATTTCTTCCTTGGAATCCAGTTCTTTGCCTGTATAAATTATAATCGGCAGATCGTTCAGATATTCATCATCGCGAATCTGGTCGAGCAACTCAAACCCGGTCATATCCGTTAACATTAGATCCAGTACCATGCAGTCATAACGCTGGCTGTGTAATTCATTCAATGCCTCACTACCTGTCGATACAGCGGTGATTGCAACATCATCATGACCAATCAATTCAATAATGGCTTTACGCTGAATTTCATCATCTTCGACGATCAACAGTCGTTTTAATTGATTCTCAGTATATGATTTGATATGCGAGAATGCTTTATCCAGTGAATCCTTGCTCGAAGGTTTTTTCAGATACGCAATGGCGCCCATCATCAGACCTTGCTTCATATCATCAATAACTGAAATCACATGAACCGGAATGTGACGTGTTGCCGAACTGCTCTTCAGCTCGCCCAGAATGGTCCAACCATCCATCACCGGCAATTGAATATCTAGGATAATGGCATCCGGCAGATATTGACGTGCCATTTCAAGTCCTTTATCACCTTGAAGGGCAACAATTGCTTTGAATCCTCTTCCTCTCGCCATATCCATCAAAATATGTGCAAAGTTCACATCGTCCTCAATGATGAGAAGGATTTTGTCACCTTCCATAAGATTCTTCCGATCATCTTCGATCTGCGTGACATCTGGAGTATGGGTAGGAGAAAGATCTGTACCCACGCTACGCTCCGGATCAGGAGAGAGAATGGACTGATGACTTGAAAGCATGGTCCGTGTTTCGATGGACTGTTCATAAAGATCCTCTGAGGATACAGCCGCTTCTCTTGAAGCACCTTCCTCTGCCAAGGCTTCCTCTTCATGATTATCCGGCAGGTATAAGGTAAAGCAGCTACCTTCGCCTTCGGATGATTCCACCTGTATTGCGCCACCAAGCAAACGTGCCAGTTCCCTGCTAATGGACAATCCCAGGCCAGTTCCACCGTATTTCCGACTTGTAGTCCCATCCACTTGCTGGAATGCTTCAAAGATCAGATCCGTTTTATCCGATGGAATGCCAATACCTGTATCTTTCACACTGAATCCGAGATATTCCTGATTGGTGTTCATATAACCCGGCAGCTCTTCCGGTTTCATCCGTCGTCCAATCAGACTAACCGAACCTCGATTGGTGAACTTAAATGCGTTCGACAACAAATTCCGTAAAATCTGTTTGACGCGATGACTGTCGGTGTACACCCATTCCGGTAGATCGCTGTCGAAATCGATATTCAAGTTCAGTTCCTTTTTATTCGCCATCGGTCCGAAGTTCTGCTGAACAAAGCTGGTCAGCTCTTCCATTCGAACTGTCTCATAATTGATATCCATCTTACCTGCGTCCACCTTGGACAGATCCAGAATCTCATCAATCATCTTCAGCAGATCCGCGCCCGACATGTAGATGGTTTGAGCATATTCCTGCTGTTTGTCAGTCAGATTTCCACCTTTGTTCTCCGACAATAGCTGGGACAAAATGAGCAGACTGTTCAATGGTGTACGGAGTTCATGTGACATATTCGCTAAAAATTCGGACTTGTACTTGCTTGTCATCGACAGCTGTGTAGCTTGCTGTTCCAATTGTGTCTTCGTTTTCTCAATTTCGTCATTTTTCTCTTCAACTTCACGCACTTGCTCTTCAAGCGCCCGCGTCTTGGCAATGAGTTCCGTATTAAAATGTTCCAGTTCTTCCTGCTGACGCTGCAGCAATTCCTCGGATCGTTTAAGCGCCTCTGTCTGCTCCTCCAGGTTCTCATTGGAACGACGGAGTTCTTCTTGCTGTGTCTGCAATTCTTCCGATTGAACCTGCAGTTCCTCAGTCAGTGCCTGGGATTCGCGCAGCAGCTCCTCCACACGCAAACGACGTCGAACGTTGTTCAAAATTACGCCCAGGTTCATAATCAGTTGTGTGAACAACTGTTTGTGAAGTTCATTGAAACCTTCAAAGGAAGCCACTTCAACTACACCAATCAGTTCATCTTCAAACACGACAGGATAGATCATGATACCCGCAGCACGTGTTGAGCCTGATGCTGAACCAATATGCACATAATCTTCAGGCGTATTTTCCAGAATAATCGGTGTCATATCCAGCGCGGCTTGACCAATCAGGCCTTCACCGATGCGATACATTTCTTTACCAACATCTTCGTTCTCTTCAAATGCGTATGCACCGTAACGTCTCAGTTCGTCGGGATGTTTCTCCTCATCGATCAGATAGACGACACCCAACTGAGCGCCAAGCACAGGTGTGAACTCACTGATAAACATCTGTGAGATTTGGCGAATGGAGCCAATTCCCCGAAGCAGCTCCGGAACTCTTGCGATGTTCGAACTCATCCAGTTTTGATCCTGCTGAGCCTGTACATAAGCCCTCTCGATTTCCAGTTTTTCTTCCAGATCACTGGATACATCTTTGAACACACTGGCAATCTGACCAATCTCATCGGTTGATTTGACCTGTATGCGCCGAATGGTTCGGTAACGCCCTTTACCAAAGCTGGTAATCATCATAGATACCGTGTTCAGCCCCCGCGTAATACTCGGCAGCACCCACATAATGACACCCAATGCCAGCAACAACCCCGCAATCATGATACTTATCGTGATCTGTACGGCTCTCGTATACGCTGCATTAGCGTTTTTGATCTCGGCATCAATCTCTTGGTCCTGATAACGGGAAAGAGCATTCAAACTATCCACAGCTTCTTTTTGCACCGCGAGTCCTGTTGAATTGCGGTAGTTATTCGCATCTTCCACCCGGTTTTGGGACATCAGGCTAACCTGCCTAGTTGCATAGTTGTTATAAGCCTCCCATGCCGTGTTGACACGATCCACCAGCTGATGTTCAGGTGCACTGTCTGCCCTTTTTCTCACTTCCTCGAGGTTACGATCGCCACGCTCTTTCATCGCTTTCAAATCCCCATCTGCTGCCCCAATGGAGTTGGTTGGGTTTAATAACAAGTTAGCCAGCACTTTGGCAATGTCATTAACCTCTCCGCGGGCAGCTGAGGTGAACCTTACTTTGAGATAACGTTCCTGATACATCTGATCAATCTGCTTATTGCTACTGTTCAGGCGTTCATAACTCACAAATGTGAGTACGATCAGAATAGCCATCAGAGCGGTAAAACCAATCAGCAGTTTATTCCTGATCTTCATTCATCCCCCGCCCCTTTATCCAAAGTAATCCAGACCAGACATTTATCATCATCCCGCTCCTGGGGAATTTCGTCGTCAAAAAACATCGCCTGCATGGCAGCTTCATTCCACTGATGTGAACCTGTCAGTTTTTCGATCAGGAATTCATGTTGTTCTTCCTGCCCGCCCTGAACAGCTTCCAATAATCCATCCGTATAAAGTGCAATATGCCCGTCACCCTCGTAATGGATCGTTTGTGGTTCAATATCCATCTTGTCAAATAAACCCACAGGACAGCAGACGCTGTCAAATGTGGTGACACTGCCATCGTTTCGGAAAAATAAAGCAGGTGGATGCCCTGCATTAACATAATCAATGCGCTTCATCCGTGTATCAACGACCAGATAAATTGCCGTGAAATAATACTGCACCAATTGTTTTTCCAGATGGAGCTGGTTAAAACGACGGTTCAACTCCTGAATGACCTTCTCTGGATCCACATAAGTGGTAACCGTATCTTTCAACACAGAAGCGATAAACATGGTAAACAGGGATGAAGATATCCCATGTCCCATCATGTCGAGCAGCAGTACTCCGTAACGGCCTTCCCCAAGGGGGTACCAAGAATAGAGATCACCGGCAAGCTCAAAGGATGGTTTATAGATGGCATGCACTTGGAACAGCGGGTCCCTAATTGCCGGACTTAAAACCGCATTTTGGACCATCGCTGCCAACTTGAGCTCATCCTGAATACGTTGATCACGCTCTTTGTGCCAATCCTTCTCCTGTTTCAAACGAAGTGCGAGTCGAATTCTCGCCATCAGTTCGACTTTATTAATCGGTTTGGTCACATAGTCAGATGCACCAGCATCCAATGCTTCGGCAAGTTTCTTGGAATCTCCGATGGCAGTCACCATAATAATCGGTATATCCTTCAGATTCTCAAATTTCTGCACAATACTGCAGGCTTCGATACCGTCCATCTCGGGCATCATCATATCTAGCAAAATTAGATCAATATCCGACGGTCTTGGACGAACTTCGTTGCTTTCCTCCCCAATTCCCAACACTTCAAACATTTCCATGGCGGAACTCGCCGTTACAATGTCACGATAGTTCTCTTTTTTCAGAATTTCTCGAATGATAATGACATTCGTCGGATTGTCGTCAACAATAAGTATTCTCATTGATATCTCCTTATCTGTGGCGTCCGGGTTTGTCGATTCTTATTAAGTAAAAACGAACGTTAATTATACAAATTTTTCATACAAAACGGCAGTAGACATAATAATTCCTAGTATAACTATAATCGTAAAATCAAAAAAACTCTATCAGTAAATGGCACCATCACGGGTAATGTTCACCGCTTTTCGCCCTGTTTTTGCAGCGTCCTGATCCCGCTTCCAAACTTGCAAAAACATAGATAAGGAATGGGGAAAGCCCCATTCCTTATCTATGTTTTTGATTAAGCATTTTACATAAATGATTCAGAAGCTTGTCCATGTTCAGCAAACTTCAACTTATCGGGTTAATCTTTCTTTTTAGCAATAACGAGCACTTTACCTTTGTCGAGTTCACTCTCGTAGAAGTCCGCTTCGGCTTCGGTAAAGCCCATCGAAACAATTTTGGCCCGGAGTTCATCACCACGTGAGCGGAACAGATTCGCCAAGGAATCAAATACGCCTTCTTCCTTTATGCCAATTTCTTTGGCATCTGCTGTATCTGCAATTCGATCTGTACGATCCTTCTCATGGGCGAGAACAAAGATTTGATCAGCAAGGTATCCGGTAATCTGCAATTCTTTCACCGCTTCTACCGCCTGGACTCCGTTTTCTACCACTTTTGCATAAGCTTGCTCATTGGTTGAATTCATCGTTTCCACTCTCCTCTGATTTAATCTTCTGTATCGAGCTACTTAATATATAACCATACTATATGGGGTTGAAACGATTCGGTAATAACCAATCCTAGGAAACTGTGTCATCAAAAAGATCAATGCCTTCAATCTGCTGAGAGCCTGACTTCATATATACTTTCAGAGCCTGGTCTCCACGCAGAAACACTTCTCCGTCCTCTGCCACATAATAAGGTTTCCCGAGAGCATGATGGATCGCTTCAATATTCATCTCGATTCTCTTTCCGTTTAACATGATGTGATTCTCAGATGCATCGATATGCACATATTGAATGACATCCGTATCTTCACACAAACCAACCTTTACATCATGAAAGTGATATTCAGGACACCCCAGATAAGGATCTTCCTGCTTATGCCCCGGCTGGCCCTTCTTGGCCAACAAATCATCCATGGTGTCATCCAGAGAAATGCCATTCAGAGTCCGAAAATGCTGGAAAGTCTCGGATCGATCAACAGCCAGAGTTACCTCTGACGCCTTCTCTTCCATTGCCGTCCATTGCATATCGTGAGCAGCGGGTACCGCTGCCGGTTGAACGGAAAAGGGAGAAATTACGCTAAACATCACAAGCAGTAGTTTCATCATGATTCTCACCCTTTCATCAGGTTCATCACCGCTCTGAAGGCTTCTTTATGGTTACAAAGCGGTCATGTTACTTGCGCATCCGTTGCCATACATTCGCTGCAACATCAATATACTTCATCCAGTTTTTCCCGCCCTTAGCTTCACCATTATATGTAGCTTCATAGGATTGCAGGGTACGGTCCGTTGATGTAGCAGGCGGTGCGGTTACATGAACCGCTTCAGCATGTTTGGTCTGTTCAGCGTTGTTACGTTTGGTCTGAAATTTCGCCATCAGCGTTGTGGAGACTTGTTTGGCTGCTGCCGTCACTTCATTCAACACTTCACCCAGATTCTCAACAGATTCCATAACAGGATCAATTTTTTTCATTTTGTGCTGTACATCCACCGTAATATCATTGGCATGTCTTACCGTCTGCTTCACTTCATAACTAAGTTCATCAATGGTTTTCTGTACCTCCTGCAATGTCTGTGAGACATTGTCCAAAGACCCCTGAGCGGATTTCAAGGTACGAATTAAAAAGAAAACCAGTACTGCAAATGCCACTGCAATCAGGGCCACGCTAATTTGATAGATCATAGAAGAACCTCTCTTTCCATATGTGCATCAGTTTGTTATTGCTATAGTTACCCGGCGATTTCCCGGACGAAACAATATTATATATCCCTTCATAATATGCCTTCGCTTGGAAAAAAAACCAATGTTTCAAGTGGTTAGCACTCGGTTAAAGTTAGACTACACAAGGCGGTGAGGTGAACACAACTCACTGCACAATCAATTATACGAAAGGATGAATACTTATGTTGAAATGGTCTGTATTATTTCTAATTATTGCACTGGTAGCAGGTATTTTTGGATTCTTCGGTATTGTTGAAGCAGCTGCTTCAATCGCGAAAGTACTCTTCTTCATCTTTGTTGTACTGTTCGTAATCTCCCTGATTACGGGACGCAGCCGAATGCGATAACCTCAGGCTCTGATATGACTGAGTCTTACTAAACGAATACATACAAAAGCCGATCGTGCTACCAAGCCGATTGGCTTTTGTGCGTTCAGGCATAGTTCAACTTTTCTATACTATGTATTGCACTCCCTTCTGCTTTATTCCAATCCGCTCTCGTATGAATCCCAAAAAAACAGGACCTTATTGAGATAGCCAACCCGGTTTTATCCCACCGAAGTATGATATTTACAGGCTTGCTATATACCCATATATGCGTCAGTTGACACTGGAGGATCCAAGAAAATATTGTTATAATTTGTGATTCATAAGGGTGCTTGCTTGGTTACTTGTAATCAGGACAACATTTTACATACCTACCGAGGAGGAAAAGAAAATGAAAAAAATCGTAAGTTTTGCTGCTGCTTTAACATTGATGGGTTCGATGGCTGCCGCTGCGGGTGCGGAGGAAGCGGTTACTGGAACGGTGACTCCGGAAAAAGGAACAGAAGCTACAACAACGACAACAACTCCGGCTGTTGAAGTGAACAAACCTGCTGTAGAAACAGTAGAAGGTACTACTGAGACAGTAACCGGTGCTACCTACAGCACTAATGGTAATAATCCTTCTCCTACAACAGATAAGTTATTTGACGAACCAGTTGTAAAACCAGGCGATGAAGTACTGATGCCTACAATGTTGCTGAACCTTCTGGAGCGCACTTGGTTCTATGATGCACCTAACGGTAAACCAATCGGTGCGTTAGGCTCCCAAGTCATCGATACAACAGGTGAAGTGGTTGACGGATTCGATGGCGGCGAGTGGGTGCAAGTGTACACGTGGAAAGGCAAAGCGTGGATCCACGTTGCCATTAAGTAACATCGTATATTCGTTCTAACGATAAGTAAAGAGGACAGCACGCACAATCGCGGCTGTCCTCTTTTGATTTTCCAAGATGTTCACTCCCTGTTCAAGGATTCCTTGTGACTTCTTCCGTCTTTGGTTCCACATGTACATGTACATGCATGATGTTATGCGATCGCTTCAACCGCTCTTCAACACGGTCACAGATCCGATGGCCTTCAATCAAGCTTAGGCCTCCGTCCACTTCAATGACTACATCCACAAGTACATGACTGCCATGCACACGTGCCTTCACATCCTTGATCATCTCAACACCGGGAACGCGTGCTACCGAGGATCTGAGATCCGTCAGTTCCTTCTGGTCAAATCCATCGGTAAGACGATGTGTAGAATCCCGGAAAATCTCCCAAGCCGTTTTGCAGATCAACAGACCTACAGCAATGGCAGCTACTTTATCCAGCCATGGAAGTCCGAACTGCGCACCTATAATTCCAATTGCAGCGCCTATGCTGACCCAGGCATCCGAACGATTATCTTTCGCCGCAGCCATCAGAGCCTGACTATTAATTTGTTTAGCCAGACGGTGATTGTAACGATACACGCCTAACATCACCACAGCACAGACTACAGCCACCGCTGCCGCCCACAGGTTTGGAGCAACAAAGGCTCCTTCATACCAGGAGCGAACGGCTTCAACCAATACTTGCAGCCCAACCATAGCCATAATAAATGAAGCCACCAAGGCAGCAACAGTCTCCGCTCTGAAATGACCATAGGCATGATCCGAATCAGGTGGTTTCTGGGAGATCCGAAGCCCGATCAATACAGCAACGGATGCCACAATATCCGTAAGGTTATTAAAACCATCGGCCAACAAGGCGCTGGAAGCAAATAAATAACCACAGATCAGCTTAAAGGCGGACAAGACGAGATAGGCTGCGATACTAACCCAAGCCCCTCGCTCCCCTTTTCGAATTTCTTCATAAGCGTTCAAACCGGGCGACACCCCTTTTAACGTTTCGTATTACGGTTTTTTCATGTTAACAAATGTGGAGCGTGTGGGTCTACAGAAACAGTGTTGCCAGGCTCCATTGCTGTAGGCAAGCCGAAACAAAGTTGCCAGACGGCAGGGCTGTAGTTAATGAGAAAAAATGTTGGCCTGGGTAAAACCAAAGGTTTTGAGCATTTTATCAGGTTGCCCTTGTAGGGCTTTTGTAAAACGTATAAAATAGGTACATCCCGTCCAATCTGGACGGCTCACTGTAAGACCGGGAGGGAAATAACGATGAGCGAAAATAACGAACCGAAAAAGGTCAGTTTGCAGGATGCTATACGCCAAAAGCTGGCGCAAAAGAAAGAGCAAGCAAATTCCGGTAACCAATCCAGCGCCTACTTTGAAGGCGGACCTAAAGCGATGAAGAGTCAAAACAACAAGAAGCCTAACAACCAGCGTCGCCGTACTGGTGGATCTTAGGTCTTAAAGCCGCAGAGAAACCCATTGAATGACAAAAAGAACCGCAAGCCTTCTTCACAGAGGCTTGCGGTTCTTTGGTGTTCCTATAATAATGTGCCGTAAATGATGCTTGGTTTAAGCTTCTACCGGATACATTTTATTGCGCAGTTCTTTGATTTCATCACTTTCCAGATATTCGTCATAGCTCATTTGGCGATCAATGATGCCATTCGGCGTAATTTCGATAATCCGGTTAGCAATGGTTTGAATGAACTGATGGTCATGGGATGTGAACAGCATGGTGCCGTCAAAATCAATCATACCATTGTTCAGCGCTGTAATGGATTCGAGATCCAAGTGGTTCGTAGGCTCATCCAGAATCAATGCGTTAGCACCAGTCTGCATCATTTTCGCCAACATACAGCGAACTTTCTCGCCCCCGGAGAGTACACTTGCCTTTTTCAAGGATTCCTCACCTGAGAACAACATACGTCCCAAGAATCCACGCAGATACGTTTCATCCTGATCTTTGGAATATTGACGGAGCCAATCCACAAGAGTCATGTCTACACCGTCAAAATATTTGGAGTTGTCTTTCGGGAAATAAGCTTGAGTTGTAGTTACCCCCCAAGTATATTCGCCGCTATCCAATTCCGTTTCACCCATAAGAATATCAAACAGGAGTGACTTGGCATTCCCGTTCGGGCCAACAAATGCAATTTTATCCCCTTTGTTCACGACAAAGCTGATATCATTCAGCATGTTTACACCATCAATGGATTTGCTGATACGATCTACGGTCAACAATTGTTTACCGGCTTCACGTTCAGGTTTGAAGTTGATAAACGGGTATTTACGGTTCGATGGACGAAGGTCATCCAGCGTGATTTTGTCGAGTTGTTTCTTCCGAGAAGTTGCCTGTTTCGATTTCGAGGCGTTCGCAGAGAAACGTTGAATAAAGGCTTGGAGCTCTTTAATCTTCTCTTCTTTTTTCTTGTTGGCATCACGTTGCAAAGCAAGTGCCAATTGGCTGGATTCGTACCAGAAGTCATAGTTACCTACGTACAACTGGATTTTACCAAAGTCGATATCCGCAATGTGCGTACATACTTTGTTCAGGAAGTGACGGTCATGGGATACCACAATAACAGTACCTTCATAGTCCATCAAGAAGTTCTCAAGCCATTGAATGGATTCGAGATCCAAGTGGTTGGTAGGCTCATCCAGCAACAGGTTGTTTGGACGACCAAACAATGCTTGTGCAAGCAGGACACGAACTTTTTCGTTACCACTTAGTTCATTCATTTTCTTATCGTGCATGTCACGGTCGATACCCAGACCGATCAGGAGTGCCGCTGCATCCGGCTCAGCATCCCAGCCATTCAACTCGGCAAATTCACCTTCAAGTTCACCTGCACGCAGGCCATCTTCTTCCGTGAAGTCCGCTTTGGCATACAGCGTATCTTTTTCTTTCATAATGGCATAGAGACGACTATGACCCATAATTACCGTTTCGAGAACCGGATACTCATCATATTCAAAGTGGTTTTGCTTCAAAACGGCCATACGTTCGCCCGGGGTGATGTGCACCTCTCCCGAGTTTGATTCAATTTCACCGGACAAAATTTTCAAGAATGTTGATTTACCGGCTCCATTGGCGCCGATGAGGCCGTAACAGTTTCCTGGTGTGAATTTGATATTTACATCTTCAAAAAGTGCACGTTTTCCGTAGCGGAGCGTGATGCCGCTTGTACTGATCATTAAGCATACCATCCTTTATTGGTTAATCTGCATACTGCATGAATAGCAAGTTGCGTAAATCATGGATTCAATATCCCGATGCCTATTCTGGCACCATATTATAACACAAAAAAGCGGCAAATTCGAAAATTGGCCGCTTTTTACTTATTAAAGATTTGGTAAATACACTGTTCATGCAGGCATATCCCTACATTAACATATTTGACTCTTTTTTGTTAGCCCTGTTTGCCTTCCTCATGGTGAATGCGGAGTGTCTCGCCATGACCAAGCACCCGAATCCGCTCTTTGCCAATGCCTAGCCGTTCACGTTCGACTTCCAGCCGATCCAGCGCTTCCTTCGGCGTATCATCCGCCAGCTTGAATGTGCCGTAATGCATGGGCACCATGAGCTGTGAACCGGATTCAACGAACCCCTGCAGCGCTTCTTCGGGTGTCACATGCTGAGAAGTCATGAACCACTCCGGATCGTAGGCACCGATGGGCATCAGGGTAACACCAATGTCAAAGCGTTCTCCAATCGTTTTGAAACCCTGGAAGTAACCTGTATCACCCACAAAATACAACACTGGCGGACCGCCTGATGTTTTGGATGTTTCGTTCTTCCCTGATTCCGTGGATGATACATCCTGATTGCTCGTTGTTGCAGCACTTTCCGCTGCTGAAGTCGTTGCCGGATGGTTCGATTCCAATACATAACCGCCCCAATGGGAAGTATTGGTATCAAACAACGTTCGGCGCGTCCAGTGCTGTGCAGGGACAAAGGTTATTTTGACTCCGCCAAGTGTCATATGATCCCACCACTTCATCTCCTGGCATCGATGGAATCCTTTGCGAATCATCTTGCGCTTCAGACCATCGGGAACGATGAGCAACGTCTTGGCTGTAATCAACTTACGCAAGGAAGCCAGATGCAGATGATCATAGTGGGAATGGGATATCAGAATGACATCCAACGGTGGAATATCCTGAATCGGAATGCCGGGGGCACCGAGCCTTCGTTGAAATCCCATTTTTTCGGCCCACACCGGGTCAGTCACGATGTTCAATCCATAATATTGAATGAAAAACGTGGAGTGACCAATCCAGGTAATACTTGTGTCATCCCGGTTGGCATGCAGATAATCCAGTTCAGGCGGGTGTTTGGGCACGGTGTAGGAGTAGTCCTTCACTTTGCTCCGCCGCTGCTCCCTCCATTGTTTGAATTCCTTCAGCGTTTTGTCCGTACTTACATTATCGATATTGTTATAACGGATTTTCGGCATGAAAGGGCCCTCCTCCCTTCCTCATTTCTTAACAAGAGATTACCCCAAACGGGAATGGACGTACCAATCAATCCTTTGGGTTCTTATATACGGCCAGATATACAAACAGAAAGACAATAGCAGCCGCTATGATCAGTGGAGGGGCGTACATAATGGTGAATGTCTCAAAAAAGCTCAATCCGGTTATACCGGGTATCCCCGTAACTCCCTCAGTAGATAGTGGATTCAGCAAGGGAGTCATGAGTAAGAACATGTTTGGGTGCATGGACAGACTCATCCTTTCTTTTTACCAGAATTACCGCGCACATAATTGGCATCAAACAGAAACAGCTTCATAATCAGCACAAGCGAAGGAATGAGCACGAGTAGCCCCAGACTAAACGCTGTAATGAGTGCAATCCCCATCGTCCGATTCGTAAAGCTGTCGTAAATATTGATGTAAGGATACAGAATGTACGGAAGGTGGGATCGCCCGTAACCATACCAGGCAAAGGCAAACTGAAGCATGACAGCGACAAAACACCAACCCAGATATTTACTTTTCCACACCAGCGACACGGCAATAACAAAACAAATAAACGAAGCGATGAACATCCACGAAATATTCACCATCTGCTCAAAGTGTGCGGGATTCTGTTTGTTAATCTGCAGAAAAGCCAGAAAGCTCGCAAAAATGGTAGGCAAACTCCATAACAGCGCGTACTCTCGAAGCACCTCATATGCCGGCTCATCCCCTGCCCGCTTCGCATAATAAGATAGAAACATCGCCGAGATGTACAGCACACTGACCAGTGCAAGCAAAACAACCGACCAGGTATAGGGATTCGTCAAAAATTCACGCCAGCGAAAAAACACCTGATCGCCCACCTGCTCAATGATCCCGCCTTCGGATATCGCCAAAATGGTGGAAAATACCGCCGGAATCAGCAATCCCGTCGCCCCGTACAATGCCATGTAGATCCGGCTGTTCTGCCCATGGTTGCCATAGGTATTGTAGGCGTAATACACACCCCGGATTGCAAGCAGTACAATGGCCAAGGAACCCGGCACCAGCAAAGCTGTCCCGTAATAAAAGGCACTATCCGGATAAAACCCGACCAGTCCAACCACAAAAAAGATCAAAAACACATTCGTCACTTCCCACACGGGAGACAGATAGCGCTGAATGATGTTATGAATTTTGTTCTCGTGCCCGGTCAAAATGCTGTAAAAGCTGAAGAACCCGGCGCCAAAATCAATCGAAGCAACGATCAGGTAACCGAACAAAAACGTCCACAATATTGCGATGCCTGCAATTTCGAAACTCAATGCACGATCCCTCCTTCAAGCCCCAGAGACTCCAGTTCTTTCTCTGCTTCCTTGTTGCGGAAAAGCTTGCTGAGTACCCGAATGCATGAGAAACACAGGATCAGATACAGCAAGATGAACAACACTAACATCCATCCAACCGAAGTTGACGTCGTGGCTGCTTCCGCCACCTTCATATACCCGCGTAAGATCCAAGGCTGCCTGCCAACTTCGGCGAACATCCACCCCAGCTCGATGGCAATCATGGCCAGAGGCCCCAGCAAGACAATGCCGAGCAGCAACCATTTGGGATATGGCTTGCGCCCTGGTAACCACCGCCGCAGTACATATAACACAGGAATCATCAGGATGATCACTCCGGTTGTGACCTTCAGGTCGAACATATAGTGAATAGACAATGGTGGCCTCAGATCCGCAGGATACTCTTCGAGACCTTTCACTTCCGTATCGGGACGATTACCTGCCAAAATGCTAAGGGCATACGGAATCTCAATCGCATATTTCACCTCATTGTTCTCATCCAAAATACCCCCATAAACGAGCGGTGCCTCTTTCATCGTCTTGAAATGCCATTCTGCGGCAGCCAGCTTCTCCGGCTGATATTTCGCCAGGAATTTACCGGAGGAATCACCGATCATGACGGTACTGATGGCAAATACGAGTGCAGATACCGTCGTGAGTTTCAGTGCTTTTTTGTAATACACATGATCCCGTCCCCGAAGCAAACTGAAGGCGGCTATCCCCGCCAGGATACCTGCACTCAAGGTGTAGGATGAGGCGAGTACATGGGACACTTTGGTTGGCGTTGCCGGATTCAACATGGCAGCAATCGGATGAATGTCCTTCATAATGCCATTAATCAGGGTGAATCCCTGAGGCTGGTTCATGAAGGAGTTCACCGTTGTAATGAAGATCGCAGATGCAGATGAGCCGAGAGCTACCGGAATCAACAGCAGCATATGCGTATATTTCTTTTTGAAACGATCCCACGTATAGAGGTAAATTCCAAGAAAGATCGCCTCTATAAAAAAGGCAAACGTCTCCATGAACAGCGGCAGGGCGATTGCCTGACCCGCTACCCGCATAAACATCGGCCACAACAGACTGAGCTGTAATCCGATCGAGGTGCCTGTAACGACACCAACAGCAACGGTGATGACAAAACCTCGTGCCCATCGGCGTGCCAGCAAGGTGTAATGCATATCATTGGTTCGGAGTCCTCGCCACTCGGCCAAGGCAATCATAAGTGGAACACCTACACCAATAGAGGCAAAAATAATGTGCACAAACAAGGTAAGGCCGGTTAGTATCCGGCTGAGCAGAACAGGATCCAGGGATGACATGGTTACACTCCTCTTTCACATAATCGTTATGTACGGCAGCAATTACTCTGCTTGAACATGTATCTCAATAACTCATGATTCGGATGATGCTCTTCACAACGGCATACAGCACAACCACAGCTGCAACCAGACAGACGATAATGAGTGTTTTCTCTTGTTTACGGAACATATACCTGCCGTCCTCCTTTTGCATGGGATGCAAATTATGGCTCTATAGACAGTTTGCAAAAGAAGTTGTTTTTTTATCCGGGGAAATTGAAAAACAAAAAAAGCCTTTCCCCTTATCACGCTCACGCGTTGAAGGGTAAAGGCTCTATCCGTAGTTCTCGTACATAAACATTATTCATAAAAAAGTGAAATACATTTCTTCATCCTTCATTAAATTCACACCAATACGTCCTGTTTGGGCAGTCGAACCTTGAACGTACTTCCTTTGTCCGGTGCAGATATAAAAGTCAGCGTACCCTTGTGATCCTCTACAATTTTACGGGAAATGTACAACCCGATTCCTGTTCCACCAATCTGCCGATGATCCGAATTATCAACCCGATAGAATTTGTTGAACAGCATGTCCTTCTCTTGCTCCGCAATACCTATTCCGTAGTCACGCACATCAAGACATAACCATTCCTCTTCTTCCCATAACGTAACATCAATACGATCGGCTCCCGGAGAATACTTGACTGCATTGCCCACCAGATTATGCAGAACCTGAACCATCCTGTTCTGGTCAGCATAAGCAAAGAAGTCTCCATTAAACGTATGCACGTAGATCCGTTGGGCAGACTTCATATTCCACTGTTCGGCAACCCCTTCTACCAACTCAACCAGCGGTACATATGTCATGTGGTAAGTCATACCTTCGTTGTCGAGGCGCTGAATATCGAGTACATCATCGAGCAAACTGCTCAGCCGCTTGCCCTCCGAAGAGATGGTTTGCATGAATTCCCGCTGTTGAGCTGCCGGAAGGTCATACATCATCATGAGTTCCACATATCCCATAATGGTGGCTACAGGCGTCCGAAGCTCATGAGATACCACACTGATGAGCTCATTTTTCATCCGATCCAGCCGTTCTTCTCCTGTTCGGTCACGGAACACCAGCAGAAACCCATGGTTTTTACCCGGGACATCCATCTGCTTCATGTACAAGGAAAATACACTTTTATCCACATTATTGAATATAAATTCAGTCTCGATAAACGCCGTTTCTCCATTCAGGAATGCTCTCGTCTGTTCCATCAGATTGAAGTTGTCCGTTAATACCATCGTATCAATCGCCTGCGCCAAATCTTCAATGGATCTGCCCATAAAATCACCCAAACCAAACATCTCTTCTATCCTTCGGTTGACGATGGTTATGGTCCCTGATCGATCAGACATCACGAGCCCTTCCCGTACGGATTCAATAAATTGCTCACTGATATCTCGCTGTTCCTGAATGGCAATCTTCTCATTGAACAACTCCAAGTTCAGCTTCTCCAGCGCAAGGGCATGACGTACACGATCTTCTTCTGCTCTGGTCCGCTCCGTAATATCCTTAATAAACAAGTTATATAATGTCTCATTTTTGCCCAACTGGATCTCAACAATTTTGTACTCAATCGGAAATACGGAACCATCCCGTCGGATACCTGAAATTTCTTCAACGATGGTGTATCTTTTACCTTCAACATATTCAAATCGCTCCAGCAAACTCTTGATCTCCTTGCAGCTGGCCCCTTGAAAAAGAGTCGGCGCTTCCTTGTGTAGAATCACTTCTTCCCGACGCAATCCAAACATTCTTTCCGCCTCCGGATTAAACTCAACGATCAGCCCACTGGAGTCCACAGCGATAATCGCATCTATCGACGATTCAATAATGGCACGTTTGACTTCTTCACTATTCTTGAGTTCCTTGGTCCGCTCTATGACCCTGTCCTCCAGAGTTAACTTATCGTGACGAATCTGTTCGAATTGTTCCAGCAGTACATCAGCCATTTTACGCAAATTACCAATCAGAATCTGTACTTCAGTTACATGGCTCGTTGGCCACTCCATCTTCCCATTTCGAAACAGCAACCTCGGAAGAGAACCTGTCATTCTGGTTAGTCTTAAGAGTGGACTAACGACCTTACTGCTCAGAGGAGCCGCTACAATCATGGAAGCCACGATGATGAGGAACAGGTATTGCAATGTGGTAAGATAGATCGATTCTATTCGAGGATAATACTTGGTTGAGCTGGTCTCAATGAATACCCGATAAGGTGTTACAGCTGTCATCTCCGCTTCATAGATGAAAGATGCCTGTTTCCAGTGATTCAATACAGCACTGTAATGAATATTCTCAGAGCTTAATAGCATAAGGTTATCTTTCGACTTAAGGAGACTGTATCTATCCATGTCCAGATACTCACCAGCCTGTAGTGTATTCAAACCAGAAGTAACGACTGTATCATTCCGATTCAGCAGAATCACATTCACACCCAATAAATGATGATACCGTGCCATGTTCTGATCCATATTCTCCGAGGTAACATACTGTTCGTCCAGATCCTGAACAACAGCACTTGCTGCATGTTTCATATCAAGTATAATGGCATCATTCATTTGACTTAATTGTCTGCGGCTATCTGCGGATAACAATAGGAGAGAAACAAACACCACAAAGGCGACTACGTATTTAAATGCGATTCTGGTGATAGGAATAGTTCCTGTACGTTTTGATTTGTGCTCACCCGTAGTAATCCAGAAGTCCACCACAATACCCGCGATCAACGCATTCACCATACCAATCACGGCAATATACATATACTCATACTTCAAATCTTCTATATTCAGTCCCAATAAATAATGTCCGCAATAGATGACGGGAAGCAGCATCACTACCCAAAAGACAGCATTAGCCTTGATTAGGCTGCCATTCTTCCAACGCAATTGCCAACCGATCATCCAGATCAGCTCAATGAAATGCGCAATCATTACCGTTAAGTTCCGCGGCTCGAAGCCGACAACGGTGGTATTTAACAGATAGATGAATGTAATGGTGACAAATCCATAGATAGTCCCATGCAAACGAAGAGCGATGAGTGCTGCTGCGCTGCCAACCATAAACTGCACGCCATAGAATAAGGTAAGTGGAAAAATAGTACTTAGTGAGCCAAGAATGATCAGTATGCTGGTTCCAAACCATGGTATCCTTAGCTTCAGCACGACCCACTCCAGCAGCCGTTTTGCCTTTATAAGATCCATAAGCAATTGCCCTCATGGATCATTTTTTCTTCTGTTTTCAACAACAACGTTGGTTCCCCCTATAAACTTAAGCGGATACAATATTACTTTTTTTCCCCTTAACTCGTTCTGATCCATTATACTGTAATTAATACTTGGTGTAGCTTTGGGAAATTCTGATTGATCGGCAACCAAACTGCATTCATGCTAGAATATTGAAGTTCATTCAAAAAGCTTATTCTTTCTCTACATATACATCCTATATTTTGGGATAGAAACATTAAAAAATTTGCGGCATTTATTCACAATTCACCTTGTTTTTTTAGCATTTTCTTAACATATTATTTTCACCAGGAGTGTGACCCTATGACTATCAAAGTACTTCTTATAGAAGATGAGAAAAATCTGGCCGACATGATTGCTTTCTTTCTTGAGGAGGAAGGATACATCACTGAACGGGTTCATCATGCCCGCGAGGCACTTCAACTGTTTCCACAATTCCAGCCGGATATTGTTGTAACGGATCTCATGCTTCCTGAAATGGATGGAAATGATCTCGTAGAAGCCTTTCGCCAGCACTCCACTGTGCCCATTCTGATGATCTCGGCAAGCACCATGCTGAATGATCGACTTCGCGCATTGCATAATGGTGCGGATGACTTTCTGTGCAAACCATTTAGTTTGAAAGAGTTGGATGCCCGGATTAAAGCACTGCTACGAAGATCAATCATTTCCTATAAGGATAAACCGGTAAAAGAAGATAAGCAGGCAGAGGTTACTGGACATGTGAATGTGAATGAGTATAGAAGAACCCTGTTTGTGGATGGCGTTGAGATCGAGGTCACTCATATTGAGTTTGAGATTATGAAGGAATTGTACCGAAATCCGGGTAAAGTGTTCACCCGCAATGAGCTGATGGATCGGATCAAAGGCTCTGAACGCGCCTATCTGGATCGTACCATTGATGTTCATATCTCAAGTCTGCGTAAAAAAATAGAGCCTGACCCCAAGAACCCACGTTATATTAAGACGGTTTGGGGAACAGGCTATAAATATGTGATCTAATAGGACCGTAACGCTTGAAGTTAAACACCCTCTGCCATATCCCTCTTTTATCTCATGGATAAGATGGGCGGTATGGCTATTTCTGATTTATGGACAGACGACAAATGTAACCAATTTTCCATATCCTTGATTAGTTGATTCGGCTCTTGCTCATTCCAGAGAATCATCTTCATCTCACCTGTACCTGTAATCTGTTGAAGATGACGCTTCCGAATAAGGGATTTGAAATCCGTAATGACCAGTAACGGAAGTTGTGGCATAAAAGCCCGAATGGCATTTGCCGCTGACACCGCTTCTTCGGCAACCTGATAATCAACAATACAGTAACGGGCATTTTCCCAACTTCCACGATGTGTTTCTATCGCAGAACCAGATGCGGAGTCCTCAAACCAGTTCCTGAACACTTGAATAATATTCTCATATGCAATACGACGTTTTCCATCCGAGAGCACGGTAATGGGTTCCATAGGTATAACCTCCAGTTGATTCTTATCTTTATTGTGCCAATTTTCGTTTAAAAATGTTTGTGCGTGAACATGAAAGAAGTGTTAACAAATTTCGTACTTCTTCACATTAAGTGTTAGAAAGGTCCCCTTCACTTCTGAATGATTTCGCAGATTCCTCACATTGATGTAAAATAGAGAAATACCCGTGTGATTTAATTTACGGGAAGTTATAGATGAATCTGGTACTATAGGAGGTTACATTGATGAATATTGTTTCCATTGAACCAACACCGAGTCCAAATACGATGATGTTACATCTCGATGAACGTCTGGAGGACGGAATTCGCAAAACATATACACTGGACAACGAACGATCTGCTCCGGCGTTCATTCGCCAGATGCTTCATATTCCTGGTGTAAAGAGTGTGTTCCACACAACAGACTTTGTCGCACTTGATCGTAAAGGGAATGCCGACTGGTCCGTTATCTTGGGTGAAGTCCAAAATCGCCTTGGACAACAAGGCATTGATCTGGACTGGATTGAATCCGAAGATGGTTCAGGCGAGCACTTCGGAGAAGCACAGGTATTTGTACAATTCTTCCGAGGCGTACCGATGCAAATTAGGGTCAAGGCCGGGGTCAAGGAAGAACGAATCTCGTTGTCAGACCGTTTTGTCAAAGCCGTAACAGAAGTCGCCAGTGCAACGATGATCAAAGAACGCAAACTGAGTGATTACGGTGTTCGATATGGTGAATTGCCTGATATTGCACGTGAAGTCGAGCAAGAATTGGAAGCCGCTTACCCGCCGGAACGATTGGAGCAGGTCATCAAACAGGCCATTGAACATGGTACCAAATCCGAAGAGTTCGTCGAGCGCCGCCGTGAATTGGATGGAGCCGAACTTGAAGAGGCTCTGCGAAACGAGGACTGGAATGTTCGCTATGCGGCATTTGACGGCATGGAGCCTACGGCAGAAAGACTGCCCCTCGTAGCGCATGCCCTGCATGACAACAAAATGCAGATTCGCCGCTTGGCCGTGGTATACCTGGGTGATATTCGTACACCGGAAGCGATGGAATTGCTGTATGAAGCGCTTCAGGACAGTTCTCCTGCGGTACGCCGGACTGCCGGGGATACCTTGTCTGATATTGGGGACCCTGCCGCAACCCCAGCTATGACAGCCACGTTATCCGATAAAAGTAAACTTGTACGCTGGCGTGCAGCACGTTTCCTCTATGAGGTCGGAACTGAAGAAGCAGAGCAAGCGTTGCGAGTTGCAGCCGATGATCCCGAATTTGAAGTCAGCCTGCAGGCCAAGATGGCTCTGGAGCGGATCGAATCGGGCGAACAGGCCGCTGGAACAGTATGGCAGCAAATGGCTGGTCGTAACAAAAAAGAGGAATAGTCGTCTCTCAGACCTCACATCCAACAATTGTTATTGCACTGGAAAACCATGCGCGTTATACTGATTGTCTGTTTACTAAACAGGACACACGGTGTTAAGTTGTGTTGTTCATAATTTCATAGACAATAGATACACCTCATCCATTGATGGTGAGGTAGAGGTCGCGGGTGCGATCAGTACGCTGATGGAGGCGCTAAGGAGCCGCTTATGAGATCAGCCGAAAGGTGTACCCGCCGAAGCTCGCTGGACGTTCCTTATACGGTCCGGTGAGCTGGGGCTGCTGTCGAAAGGCGCAGAACTGTCACGGAAGTACATTTCCTTTATATAAAGGTATGAATTCTTCTGTGTTGAGCTATCTTAATCATCTGGGACATGGTGCGGACATTGAAATATTAAAGACCGCAGGCTGATGCCTGTGGTCTTTTTGTTTATGAATTCAAGTATCGCAAACATCAGTATATCGAATGAAGGAGTGTTTCCATGCAAGACCGCAGTAACCCAACAACAACTGGACCTTCCCTGAAAAAAGGATTACGCGCACGCCATATGACGATGATCGCCCTCGGTGGCTCGATTGGTACCGGGCTGTTTCTCGCAAGTGGTACCGCCATCTCAACCGCAGGCCCTGGTGGAGCATTAATTGCCTATGCGGCCGTTGGCATCATGGTTTATTTCCTAATGACCAGCCTTGGTGAGCTTGCTACCTTTATGCCGGACTCCGGTTCATTTAATACGTATGCCGCACGTTTTGTCGATCCTGCTCTCGGGTTCGCCATGGGCTGGAACTTCTGGTACAACTGGGCGGTAACCATTGCAGCAGAGCTTGCTGCCGCTACAGTACTCATTAAATACTGGTTCCCCGACAGTTCGTCCATGTTATGGAGCTTATTATTCCTCGTGCTGATCTTTGCCTTGAACGTGTTGTCCGTTAAAGGTTATGGAGAGTCCGAGTACTGGTTCGCCATTATCAAAGTCGCTACTGTCATCATCTTCCTGGCCGTTGGTGTGCTCATGATCTTTGGTATTATGGGCGGAGAAGCGGTTGGTTTCAGTAACTTCACCATCGGTGATGCGCCCATCCATGGCGGATTCTTCGCTGTGCTTGGTGTGTTCATGGCTGCGGGATTCTCATTCCAAGGTACCGAGCTTATCGGGGTAGCCGCCGGTGAGAGTGAAAACCCGCGCGAAAATGTCCCTCGTGCAATTCGTCAGGTATTTTGGCGCATTCTGATTTTTTACATTTTGGCAATTACCGTGATCAGTCTGATCATCCCGTATACGCATCCAAATTTGCTCAAGGGTGATCTGGAGAATATCGGTGTCAGCCCGTTCACACTGGTGTTTGAGAAAGCCGGCCTCGCCATTGCTGCTTCCGTCATGAATGCAGTTATTCTGACTTCTGTACTCTCTGCCGGTAACTCAGGCATGTACGCTTCGAGCCGGGTTCTCTATGCCCTTGCCCGTGACGGTAAAGCCCCTCGTTTCCTGGGCAAGCTGAATAAAAAAGGCATTCCAATGAATGCACTTTTGCTTACAACAGCTGTTGGTATGTTGGCGTTCCTTGCCTCCCTGTTCGGCGATGGGATTGTGTATACCTGGTTGTTGAATGCATCCGGTATGTGTGGTTTTATCACTTGGCTGGGTATCGCTATCAGTCATTATCGCTTCCGTCGTGCATACGTTGCACAAGGCAGGGATCTGAGCGATCTTCCTTACCGTGCACGCTGGTTCCCGTTTGGGCCGATCTTTGCTTTTGTCCTGTGTATCATCGTGATCATCGGACAGAACTACCAGGCATTCACGGGTGATCAGATCGATTGGAGTGGAGCCATCGTTGCCTACCTGAGCGTACCCCTATTCCTGGTGTTGTGGCTCGGTTACAAATGGATCAAAAAGACCAAGGTGGTGCCGCTGCAGGAATGTGACTTCACACCTACCGATTCACCAAGTGATAAGCACTAACGAAGAATCACGCTATTTCTGTCCTCTACGTTCTCATGTAAATGGTTAGTTTAACTTATACAGCTGATACAATTGACACCATATAATAATATCTCCCCGGGGCGTTGCAGTCTTCCTACTGTAGCGAAACGGGGAGGTTTTGTGTTGGATCGGCTCCCCCTTCGAACATTTCTGTACGTCCTTTCGTCCCTGTCCATATTTTGTATAGATCCGTAAGTAGAATAGAGAAGGGTATACTATTTTTCTTGGACAACGGGAGTTGATGTATAATGAAAAAATTCTCTATTCTGCTCGTTCTATTGGGCATCCTGATCATCAGCTTTCCTTTCCTGCGGGAAACGTATTATGACTGGCAGCAAACCCGTGTCATGAACGATCTGGAGCAATTGCAAAACGGCTTGTCTAAGCTTAATCATTCCTTCGAACAAGGCATACAGGATGCAGCTTCTGCCGAGCCGACTACGGATAGTACAGATACAGTGCAAGACGCCTCTTCGGATACGTTGGGGATACTATCGATTGACAAGATTGATGTCCGCTTACCGATTCTGGAAGGTGCAACGGAGGACAACATGAAGGTAGCTGCAACCCATCTTGTCGAAACCACTAGTATCGGTAACAAAGGTAATGCTGCCATAGCCGCTCATCGCGCCCACAAAAAAGGTCGGTTGTTCAATCGTCTGGGAGAACTCCAGATTGGTGATTCAATGGAAGTCACCCTGGCAGATCGAACGACTATCCAATATAAGGTAGATCAGATATCCATAGTGGAGCCTACTGACTTATCTGTGCTGGAGGATCCCGGACTTGGACAGGTCCTTACCTTGATTACCTGTGATCCACTCGTCAATCCAACACATCGCCTAATTGTAAGAGCTATTGAAGTGAAACCGATTGTTGCGGGGACCTGACCCTCCCTAAATATCACCAAAAAATACCCTCTAGCATATTCACACGTCGACGCTAAGTCTTCGTAGTGATTGCTAGAGGGTATTTCTATCTACACACGATGAATTTTAGATATTACGTGTTTGAATCTAGCGTTGAAGCTGTTGTCTGCGGCGGAAGTACATGAATCCCGCGCTACCTAACGCCATCAGCATCATGCCCACAGCAGTGTAAGCCATTGTACTCTCTTCACCTGTCTGTGGCAGCATTCCCTGAGATCCAGAATTTCCGTTTGGCTGTGATGCAGAATTTCCATTGCCCTGGGATCCATCTGTATCCGTTCCAGTAGGAGGTGCAAGTGCACCATCCCCATCCGGTGCATCTGTATCCCCAACTGGAGATGCAGTATCGTCACCGTTGGAATCGCCTGGTGAAGAAGGAGCTACTCCGTTATCTTCATCTGTTGGAATTTCGGTTCCGCCTCCAGGTTCTGTAGGTTCAGTAGGTTCAGTAACAACAGTGCCTGGGATAGACGTTCCTGGTGTTTCCGGTTCCGGTGTTGTTGGTTTATCCGGATCTGGCGGCGTTCCCCCCGTATTAGGTGTTCCCGGATTATAAGGCCCACTCGATCCACCTGATACTGGCATAGCCTGGTTTGTTTTCTCCACGATTACAACTTCGGTTTGTGTACTCGTAATTTCAAATGATACTGGGGTTGTGTCTAAGACATATCCGTTAGGCGCTTTTATTTCAACCAACTGATATTTATTGATATCCAAGCCTTCAAGTACAATTTCACCTTGTTGATTGGTTGTCAGTGTAGCTTCATCCAGACCTGTTACCTTGTGGAACTCCCAATTCCCATTTGCATCCATCAATACAGTTTGGGCCCGTAATTCAAACACAGCTCCTTGCAGGTGCTGAGTTCTACCCGCATTGGTTTTAATCAATTTCACGGAACGATCATTTTTTTTATTTTCAATGGTCAATTGAGTTTCCGGTTTGATAATAGATACAAGCGTCTCCGGCTGTTCAATAACATAGCCTTCTGCCTTGGTCTCTACCAATGTATATGGACCATATTCCAAACCGTCGAATTCAATGACCCCATTTAGGTCGGTTACTTTTGTATCGATGACACTGTTGGAACGATCACGCAATTCGAATTCAATTCCGCTTAATACGGACTGATCCTTGGCATTTACTTTGGTAACGACAAGTTTACCACCTGTACCCATTGCATTAGACTTCGTCAATGTAATACTCTCCGTCTGATTTTCTACAATGGTAAACGGAATTGGTGTAGCATCCAATTGATAAAACTCAGGTGCCACGACTTCTACCAGCTCATATTCCCCTGGCGATAGTCCACCTTTGGCGATCTTCCCATCTTCCCCTGTCGTTAACTCATCGATTTTCTCTCGCGTTGGCCCGTCCTTGGAGTACAATTCAAAAGTTGCACCCTTAAGTGTCTTCGAGGAGTCCACCGCATCTACCTTGGTTAATTCAAAGCCTTGACGAATCTTTTTATTTTCAATTTCAAAAGCGATATCCGCATCCTTAAATTCAATCGTTTTACCTAAGGCAGAGCCATATTCAGGATCAACCAAGTATCCTGCCGGTGCAGATAATTCTTTTAACTTATAAGGTATACCGTTGGTTAGATTGTTTAATCGATAGTTTCTGGAGCTTTCGACCACACCATTCTCGTCCGTTGGTTTCAATGTTTCCAGAAGCGTAGTTCCAGACGCATTATAGATTGCAAATATTGCACCCTCCAGCGGAACTCCTGTATCACTGACTTTGTGAATTCTGATTTTGCCCAGACCTGTAGAGGCTCCTCCACCTGCTCCAGCCAAGGAAACTTTGATTCCCGACTGATTACCTTCTCCGATTACCGAGGAAGATTGGCCTGCAAATTCAACCTTATTCTCAATTCGGGCACCATGATCGGCATTAATATAAGACTGATATTCCAAAATGAATGCGGTATGAATATCTTTCTTGAAGGTAAAGGTAAATGTATTGCCCTCCACGTCCAATTCATAATCAGCCGGATCAACAAGTCCAGCTTTGGTGGATACATTGCCTGAATTGCTGGCAGGTAAATTGGTTGCATATAATTTCAATGAATCAGCCAATAAAATCTGGTTCTCTGACAAGGTATCTGTTAATTGATTACCCGCAGGAATGAAAGATTGACTTGGATTGATATTTACCGTCCATGATGCTTTGTCCGTTGTACCTTCTTGCTTTCCTGTTTTGCGGACGTATACACCACCGTTGGCAGGTGTAACACTGGCTGATCTATTAAATCGTATTGCACCACCCTCACCATCCGTCAGAACAGCCTGGTTGGCATATGCGCCTACGACAGAATATGGTCCATCCAGACTTGTTTGGTACTGAATGCGATAAGCCATTTTGCCCATGTTACCCAGATCCAACACAAAACCTTTAGCGTCCGGGTTCAGCTGGAATTGACTAGGTGTGAGCGGAACCTCGCTACCTACAGCAGTAACATTATTGGCTCCCTGCAACTCTAACTCATGAACCTTCAATGAGCCGTCTACGAAAGTTTGGTCTCCAGTGTAAACATCCTTAAGGATTGCATCCTGAATATCAAACAAATTGTAGTTTACATCGATTGTCCAGGTGATCTTTTTATCTTTGGCGCTATATTCACCCTTTTTGTTACCATTTTGAATCGTGTAGTCCTGCGGTTTGACCGCAGCAGATTTTGTAATCGCAGTCTGTTTTACATCAGACTCTTCCCAATCGATCTTGGCCGAGTTGCGATATTCATCATTCGTTGGCATACCTGCTGTCGGATCAAAGCTTGTCTTGTAAGTAATAACATGCTCCGTACTGAGCGTTACCCCGTCCTTCAAGCGAAGTGAGAATCCTTTTTCATACGTTGGATCAGCCGGGTCTGGAGTCAGTTCAAAGTCGTCTTTGTTAACACCGTTCACATGAAGACTACCCGGAATCAGTTTCATATGTCTGCCTTCGTAATTGTCGGTGATGACGATATCCGTCATGTCCTGCAAATCACGGTTCAACACTATCTGCCATTCAATTTCTTTTGTGTTGAAGTTTTCACTTTTTACACTCTTTGCAAAAATGACTTCCTGAATGTCTCTTCGGCCTGTTTTGGAAGTACCATCATACATGTTCACTGTGTTCGTAATGGTGTCGTTTGTATAAACACGATGAATGGATTGTGTATCATATTCGATCTCATAGGCCTTTGTAATATCGTTCTTAAAATGTAATCTGAAGCCATCATCAAACCCTGTACCGATCGCTTCGAGTGTGTATTCATTTGGATTGATCAGTGTTCTGTTCGAAGCCGCTCCACTTGCATTAATGTCCACTTGATACACTTTGACGGAATTGTTGATCAGTTGCTGTTTTGCCGTATCAAAGCGGTCTTCAATCCATGCATTCGTTTGCATGATTTCTTGCTGATTGTAGTTATATTGCACTTTCCATGTGATCGTCTGTGTTACCGGATCATACGCACTATCTTGCCCTGACTTGTTCAAAGGCTCATTAAAACTTACACGAACTCGGCCAATATCTGTTTCGTTGTGCTCGCTCTGATCTGTTGTAAGCGCAACCTGATTTTGATACTCCACGTTGGTGAACGGAGCAGTGGTTGGTGCTTTAACACTTGTCGTGTAAGTCACACGGTAGGCCTTATCCGTGTCTCCCAATTGAATTGGAAACTGTGATTCTGTGCGAACCCCTGGACCTTCTTTAACAGATCCATTCAATTGCACTTCCAATTCGCGAATTTCGATATTGCCCTTGAGCTCTAGCTCTGCCGGGAACGTGTCTGCAAGAACAGCATTTTTCATAGCCTTCTCGCCTTGGTTAAAATCTACGGTCCATTTAATTTCATCCGAGTTGAAGTTGTTTTTGTTTGCGCTTCCCGATTTCTTCAACTTATCTACGGCTGTGTTGGCAAAATGCACATCAATGATGCCCTGCCCTACGGAACTAAAGTCTATCTGTTGTTTCAAACCATCTTCCATCTTGCTCTCATCGAACTTAATCCACACGTAGAAGTTGCCTTCCAGCTTCGCATGCTCGATCAGTTCATTAAAGGTAAAGATGATTGTGCCATCTGGATTCACCACATACTCCCCTACACCGCCATCCAGATTACCCTTAAGCTGTGATCCGATGATGAATTTATCGGGCAAGTTAAAAGTGAACGTAGAGCCATCGCTGTAGTTGTGGTTGTCGTCTGCAAGTCCCCATGCAAAGACTACAGCCACCTCATCCTGAATGCGTGGTCGAATATCCTCGATTTTATCTCCTTTGACTTCAATCGTGCCATTCCCGTTGTCTTCTGGTGCCTGATTGTACATCTGCACACTGGTAATCAATTGATCTGTAATTACCGGACCTGCAGCTGCCATTGCTAAACTGCTCTGGTTGAGGTTTCCCTCCCCCTCTTCTTCCGGTGTGGCAGCAACGTCAACGTTGTTGACCTCTTCCGAACCTGCCAAACCTTCTTCTGATGCTGTATCGCTGATTGCACTGGCTGGCAAATTAGTTAATTCATCCTGAGCATGCATTGTTGGTGTAAATATCCAACCCTGCATCATTTGCGTGACCAGTAACAGAGCAATGATCACTATGCTCACTTTTTTCCTCATTGTTTGCATATCCTCCTCGTACGTAGTGTTGGCATACGCCGAAGATTAGAATAGCAAAGCGACATATACAAAAAATAGACAACACTAAAATCCTCGTTTTTGAACACAAAATTGAACACAAAAAAGGATACTCCTCAAGCGGAGCATCCTGTTCAAACGGTTGTTATAGTGTCCAGTTAATTTTGACGCGCAGATCCGTAGTACCTTCCATTTTGGACACATAATAAGATATCGATTTCATGCCAAGTTGGTACAAATCCTGCAAATCTTCAATCAGTCCAGCCTCCGTACCCTTGTACCTGAACGTGAGTGAGGTTCCGCCTTCCTTCAGCTTACTCTGAACTTTGGTCTTCAGCGCAGCATGGCCTTTAACAGCATCCTGTTCATCATACAGGGAATAGTCCAGAGCGTGGTACAGCTTCTGATATGCGGCTTTTTTGCTATCTCCGGCCTTCACCAGCTTTAATAAAGCTTCTCGATATGGGGCTGGCGCAGCGGGGTACTTGCTTTTGCCTGTCCAGATATGGTCACGTGCCATCTCATCATCACTCAGCAAATAATAGCTGTGGCTCACCTTACCTTTGCGGTCAGGAGTAGGATCATCCCAGGTGGTGTCCATGTGATACCACTTGCCGTCCAGGTTCACGATATTCCAGGCATGAAGCTGCCCGCCCGCTGTACCTTCCACAATCCGGTTATCGATACCCACTCGCTCCAGCATCCGATATGCCAACAGTGAATATCCCTGACAGACGGTACTGCCTGTAACAAGCCCGTCATAAGCCGTATATTTCTTCAGAGAGGTATCGTAGGAAAGGTTAAGCACAATCCAGTCATGAATGACCTTGACCTTCTCATGATCCGTCATGCCTGGTTTGATGATTTCTTTCAACACGTTTGTGACTTTACGATTCACATAATCGGTCTGCTCCTTGGTCTCCCGATAGGAGAGCGTCACATGCACCTCGGCCGACACATTGGAGCCTTTATAATTGAATGCATAACTTTTAACGGTATATTGGATATAAGGGTCACTCTTCATTGCCTCATCGATGGAGGTTTGTAATTGTTTTTTGAGGCCTTTCACATTGCCTTTGTATGTAAAAACAAGTTCCTCCGTTCGCTGTGACATTGCGGTAAGCAAGGTCTGGCGCAAATCTGTTGCCGTGGATATATCTGATGTTCCTGATGCAGCGTATAGTTGATCCAGATCAACCGTACGTGGTAATGCTACAGCAATCAGACAGCCTGCCAGCAGTATGGTGATAATTCGTTTCCCGTTCTTACCCATGAAAGGAACCCACCCTTCTTTGCAAAGTTCTCACGCCCTATTGTATCACAAAAGGGTCTGTCGTCATTCTAGTTTTGTAAAAGCAAATCAAAAGAGACCTTCTATGGAAGGTCCCTTTGATCTTTAGTTCATTGAATCACGATTACCCGTTATCTTCATCCTATGATTCGCTTGGGCATGATATGAGTGATTCCTCGTCTAATACAGGCGATTACCACTCATAAATGTATCTGTTTTACCTTGAAGCTTCGCCAGCCGTTCCAATACCTGTGACGCTTCAGCTACCGTCACTTTGCGTGCAGGCATGAACCGTCCTTCAATCGAAGGAAGCAATCCCAGCTTCAGACTCAGGGAAACCGCTCCCTTACTTGTAATGGCACTGGCATCCGCAATGTTGGGAAGATCCGATGGCAACGTATAGAATCCGGCAAGCTTCTCATAGCGTAAAATACGTACAAGCAGCACTGCCAATTCTTCACGTGTCATCTCTTCCTGCGGATTCAAATTCTGTTCAGGGTCCGCTCCGGCAAGCCAGCGCTGATCGATTAATGCCCGAACTGCCTTATAATACGGGCTGTCAGGTGTCACATCAGCGTATAACTTGTCATCTCCGTCCCCACTGTAGTAAAGATCCATATTTGGATTAATCGCTCTTGCCAGATAGTTAAACCAATCTCCTCGGGTAATCACACGATCCGGGAATACGCGTCCCTGCTCATCAGCAAGCAATACGCCATGCTGTGTCATATTGCGTAGAGCTGCTTCGGCCACATGACCCAAGATGTCCGTAGGTTCAGCCTTGGTTGCAGAGCTTGTGTCCCCGTATAAAAGCTTCCACTCTCCTGTGTTCGCATCCAGCGCTTCATAGTTGCCATAGATTGAATTCTCATCACGTGTAGGCATATAAGCAAGGTTCACCCCCGCTGGGATGACTTGACCACCGTTCGTACCATATCCGCCATAACGGGAATATGCGAGGATCAGCTTGAACTCCTCCAGATAGAGTGCCTTGGCCTCTTCATAACTGATGGCTGGCTTATCATCTGCTGGCAATTGTTCAGGTTTTGCGGCAATGCGTGTATAGAACTCGTTCACGGTTCCATCGTTCAACACCTGCACTTGTGCCGTATCATCTTTCACCTGAATTCCGTTCAGATAGCGTTGGAACATAAACGTACGAGCATCGTCTATCTCAATAACGTTAGCCAGTCGGAACTGCTCCGTTGCGTCTGGAACTAGCGCAATCACTGTGTCCATCGCCAGTTTCTCAGCCTGCTTCCGCGTTACCAATTTGCCTGCCTTCTCCTCAGCCGGCTTCTCCTGTTCCATCTCCGGTCCGATTCGTTGCATCATCGTATAGCTGTAGATCTGCCCGGTAACTGCATCTACCTGTGCTGAGATATCCCGCATGAACATATAGGACATATTGGCACTTCGATCACTCCAGCTCAAACTCCACACCTGATTGTTCGGACTTGAGTAATATCCCTTGCCCAGCTGGCTATGTTCCAGCTTATAACCCTTGGGAATATCAAAGTTTGTTGCGACCCGATTGGCGGCCTGTTGAACATTTAACCTCGTACCATTGGCCGGCACAAAAGGCGTTACATCACCTTTCAACTTCGTATCCTGCTGCAAAGAATCTTCATTCACAGCTTTACCTGTTAATGTATTAATCCGTTCCAACGTATTGGCTTCAATCGGAACGATACTGATATTTTTTGGTGTATATGCAAGATAATACTGCTGACCCTGTTTGGAAGATAGACGATCTTTGGCGATATAAGCCAGTTCCACATCGAACTGTTCTTCAAACTGCTGTCTTGCCTTCTCTTCTGAAGCTGCCGGTTTCGATGAGGGATACTTGGCTTCAATAGTACCTCGTGAGTAACCTGTCACCAAACCACTTTCATCCACATTAATGTAGACTGTCTCTGCATCAGATAACAATCCATCATGTTTTAACTGGTACCCGTATCGATACTCTGTTCTGCCAAACAATGACTCTTGTTCAATGGAAGAATACAGATCTCCAAGCGGAGCATATTCATTGTCCTTAAGACCTGGAATCGCTTGGTACAACAATGCCACGGCCTTTTCTTCAGCTTCAGCTTTGGTTAGCTTCACATCCGATTCCGAGACATGTTTGTCCAGGATATCCGACGGCAAATGTACACTTAACACTTCCCCTGTGCCTGCATGTACAGTTCCACTGAATCCCGACGTATGATTACCTTGTGTAATCTGGAACCCGATCTCCCATGCCTTGTAGTCTGGCGTTGGATAGGAATTAGGTGAATCGAATCGTGCAGATGAGATTGTTGCTTTTTTTAACAATGGAAACAATTTCAGTATATTTTCACTGGCTTGCCTGGATGAGATTTTTGCTCCCTCTGGCACGTCATTGCTCGTTGCGTCTAGTTGTTCATTTTCCCCCGTTGTCGCTTCGGTCAACTGCTCTGCTTGCGCGGCTGATGCACTGCCTGCAAAACCTGGTGTTTGCGAAGCAAGCAGCAGTGTTGCCATCGCTGCGGTTGTTGCTTTGGTTGCGAACATTTTCAAAGTTAGATTACACTTCCAATTCAAACTCAAATCTGGACCTCTCCCTTCAATTTCATACAAAGAAGCATAACAAATAACCTCGCATGAATATTGCCAGTCTATTCTATGATACCATAAGCTTCCTTTTTAATCGTCGTTTTCGGGGCAATTTTACAAATGTGAATTTCTGCATATTGCTATTAACAGCAAAAAAAACGCCAACCACGTTGGCGTTTTCTCTATTAGCCTGCACTCTTATGTAGGCTGATTCTACCTTGTCAACTACTCGCTATAGACGAATCGTTCGACTTCGCCTGACCTTGAACATGGATTTTCAAAAAGGGAATCACGGTATCCCAGAAGGCGGGATCTTCCTCGGAACAACTGTGTCCTCCGCTGTTGACCCATAGATGTTCAACAGGCGGATCGGCTTTGGACATAAAATATTCAAGCTCACTCGGGGGAATGAAATTATCTCCCTTGGAGTGCACCATAAGCATTGGCAGTTGCATCCCCCTGCGCCGTTCATTCAGCATCATCACCGGTTCACGCTGACGATAGGATTTCAGAGATTCACCCAGTCGCCAGAACCAGATTCTCGGAATTAACTGGGCCAGTGGAAATAAGGGCAGACGCCGGCGTCTCAGCTCTGAACTGACGATTACCTCAAATTGCGATGGCATCGAGTCCGTAATCACTGCTGATACAGGAATTCCCTCCGTCACTGCAAGAATCGTACCCAGTCCACCCAAAGAATGTCCAAGTACTCCGATGGCATCCGCATCAATCTCTGGTCGTGCAGTCGTATACTGCAACGCCGCGAGCAGATCATCCCGGAACAGGTAGGCAGATGCAGCACGAACCGGATCACTGGCCCCATGACTACGCACATCATACATAAATAAGGCATATCCAGCTTCCCAGATCGGACGTGCGTAACGAAGAACACGGGAGCGATTGGAGCCCCATCCATGTGCAATGATAACGAGCGGCCATGGTTTCGGAATGTCGGCTCTGGCCGGGATGAACCAGCCATGCACCCGACCTCCCCCACTGTCAAAGGTCACATCCTCAAATGGCATTGGGGGTGTCAGTGTGATTGGAATCTTCTTAGGTGTCTGGCTCTTTACCGCTGCCTTCCATAAACCACCTGCCGTTACTGCGGCCACGGCGAGCATGCCGCCTATCATTGTTTTAGCTTTCACAGGGCATCTCTCCTCTCCGAATTCTGGCATACATCCATCATAAAACAATAGAGTGAACGGCATGTTAAGTCACATGGGTTTTTATGATAAAGATTGATTCAAAAATAATCTATAGGCACCCTTATATATACCCAAATATACATATTCCTCATCTGACGCTGGAATCCTAGACTTCAGCTGCTTCCACAAATCTCCGTGCACATGCTGCAATCCGCTCATGATCTCCTGCCACAAGAGCTTCTCGTGGTAAAAGTGCACTTCCCAGACCTACGGCAGCAGCACCTGCTGCATAGTAGTCAGCAATATTCTCCAGTGTGGCGCCGCCTGTTGCCAGCAGTGGAATATGATTCAATGGAGCTTTGATCTCCCGCAGATACGGTATGCCCAGACTCGCCATCGGGAACAACTTCACAACTCGTGCTCCCGCTTCATGGGCAGCGACAATCTCCGTGGGTGTCATGGCTCCAGGCCAGATCTCGACACCATGTTCTACAGCATATTCAATGACAGACAGATCGACATTGGGAGACACCAGAAATTGTGCTCCTGCAGCGACTGCTTCCTTCGCCATCTGCACATTCAGAACCGTACCCGCTCCAACATAAGCCTTTCCTTCATGCCGCTCACGCCAGTCTGCAATAATATCATGTGCTCCAGGTGTGTTCAGTGTGACTTCCATCAGTCGGATGCCACCACCTGTCATACCTTGTCCAGCTGTTACTGCCGCTTCACGACTTATACCACGCACAATCGCGACCAGCCTCGACTCTAATAAAACTTCCGTCAGATTCATATCCAGTTCCCCTTGCTTCATCAATTCGGCAGCCGAAGACAGGCAATCATGGTCACCGCTTTTCCGTTATTCATTATTGTAAGGCATATCCTCCCCTGGATGAAATCCATTAATCCATTTCAATGTGAATGCGTCTGTCACCAACTCTATGATGTGCTTTTATCACAATGCAAAAAACCTCTCCATGGAAATGGGGATGATTCACCCATTCAATTCCACGAAAGAGGCAGTATTTCGACTGAAAATACTAAGCATTTTCCAATACGTTATCCTTCTCCAAATCTTTAAAGTATCGATCGTTATACAACATGCTCGGATGTGTTGGATGATAGGCGAGTGCGATATCATTATGTTCTCGGGCCTTGGCACGGTTACCCATCCGATCATAACACACACATAGTTGCAGATGCGGCATCCAGGTCCAGGCTGCTTCATTCAGCACTACCATAGGATCATCGGGACGTACAGCACGAGTCGCCTGTTCGTACCAGAACAGGGCCTTGCGATAATCTTCACGGTCAGCAAAATAACCACCCAATCGACAGCAAATCTCGGCTCTTGGCAAATCATAGGCAAATGATCGGAACAACGCGGTGACTTCCTGTTCCGGACGTTCAAGTGCAGCTTCACAATCCGCAATTTTCTGGCACGCAGCGATCTGATCTTCCATCCAGCCCAATCCGGTATCCAGAAACTTCTCATAGTACTTCACCGCATCTTCATGCTGTCCATGGTCCTTCAGTTCATTACCGAAATAGTACAAGTCACGCGGCCCAAATTCCTCTCCGGCCTGTTCCCTTTTGCGATAGATCCGCAGATTCCGATCGGTATACTCCTTATCTTTCTTGTGGGTAACCGCTATATCACTATGCAGCAGATTGCCCGCTACAGCCAGATATTCATGCACCGCGCCAATCCAGCGAAATTGTCGATCCCGACGCACCAGACGATTCCGGCGCAGGTTGTAGGCTACCTTGCCATCTGCTGTGAATGACAGATTGTAATCCATCGTGACACTATCAACATCCGGGTCCAGCGAACGTTTCAAGGCGATCAGTTTCGCCCGATCTTCCGGTTCAAACACATCGTCGGCATCCAGCCACAGAATATATTCACTCTTTGCCTGATCGAAAGCATAGTTGCGTGCTGCTGCAAAGTCATCCACCCACTCAAAATCAACAATACGATCCGTATATCTGGAAGCAATCTGACGGGTACGATCCGTCGAACCGGTATCCACGATTACAATCTCATCGGCAATACCGTTGACCGAGTCCAGACATCTGGCGAGGGAAGCTTCTTCATTTTTCACAATCATACACAGGGTAATACTGATCGTCTCCTCACCTCTTCTCGCCCTGCGATTAAAGGCGGATACCCCCGGCAGTTCGGACAATCGATAAATGTGGTACGCAGGGAAATGAGTATCGACAAACAAACGAAAACCCAGTGCCTGAGCACGAATGCAAAAATGACGATCTTCACCCCAGAAGGATACATTGGGAATCTGGTCATATGAAACTCCTGCTGCCAGAACATTTTTGCGAATAAGAGTACATGCCCCCAGCCCTCCAACTTCATAACAACCCGGGATCCGCAACTGACTCAGAAAAGCAGTCGTTTGTGTGCCTTCGTCCTCCGCCTCGATTCCGTCTAATGTTTTACCACCGCGGCGATACAAGGCATACTCATCTTGCAGCCATACCTGCGGCATTTCCCTGGCATCTGGCTGCCAGCGGGTCCAAAAGATATTGGATACAATGTCTTTGCCACTCGATACAAGTTGCTCCAGCGTCCGCGGATGCAGCACCAAGTCAGAATCAATCAGGAAAACCGCATCGTAGTGATTGTCGCGTGCATATTGCAATATGCGATTTTTCAAACCGGCTACACGCCAAATCTGCTCATCCTGCCAATAGTGTCCTCCCTCATCCTTGCTGTACACCCCTTTGTTGTCAGGACTACCGCTACCATGTTCATCTGCTTGAATAACCGTCCCCTTATGCTGAAGCACAAATTCTTGCAATATATTCGATGCGGCTTCTTCCACGTTATCGTCAACAAACAGATAATCCGTCTTCACTGTTGTTCGTTCCAGTGCATGCAGAGAATCCAGAAATTCACGGAGCACCGGCGTTGTCTGGCGAACCGGGCTGGCAATCAGTACTCTCTTCTGACCAAGCGTTTCATGCTTTTCCGATTGGCGGGTTTCCTGCGATTCGGCCGAACGTCTGGGCGGTGTTTGATTGCTCTTGCTCTCTTTCTCGATTGGATGTTGGGTTTCATGTTGGGTTTCATGTTGGGTTTCATGTTGGGTTTCATGTTGGGTTTCATGTTGGGTTTCATGTTGGGTTTCATGTTGCTTCTCTTTCTGCTTCTCATCTTCTTCGGAATTCGTCTCTATTTGAGGTTTGGATTCTTCTTGCGATGGATGTAACGGGTCTTTCTTCAACGTGCTCACTCTCCTTTCCTTATTCGAGCCATGCCAGCAGTCGCGGCTCTTGATCCAATATCGATTCGTATTGTTCCTTCCAACCGTATTTTGCTTCAGGGTCCAGTGCTTGATAGCGTTCATATTTGCGGATGCGGTCTTCTTCGCGCGACCAGCCATAATGCTTCACCCGGGGAGCATGACACCCATAGGACCAATGCTGGATCGTTAACGGAAAACGCCCACAATGCTGGGGTGTCTCTTTCCATTCATAGTTCATCCCCGGGTGATAACGAATCAGAAATGGCCGATAATAGGCATGCGCCTGCCAGAACTCATCTTCCCGGTAATGCGTCTCACTCCACATATCAAACAATCTGAAATAGATCGCATCTTCATTGCCACTGAGCAGCAGATCACGTACCACCCCAAAGTCACTGGTTAGAATCTCATCCGCATCCAGATTCAAAATCCACTCCGGATTGGTCGCCACCGTCTCTTCCCATTGCTGTTTTCTCAGGCTTACCTCGTCTGCAAAACGTGAAGCAGCGTTCTCCACTAATACGAGTGGAATACCGTCCAGAAGTTCCCGGCACAGCGCGACCGTTGCATCTGTACTTCCGTCATCAATGATTACTGCGCGATCAATCCAGGGACGATGTCTCTCCAGTGCCTGCCTGAGATAGCGATTCTCTTCATTACGAACGATCATCGACAAGGTAATATGTGGTCTTCCATGTTCCTCATGTCTATCCAAAGCTTCACCCCCTTGCTCAAGCTTCTACCTATTAAAATGTCGGACACACGATACCTGGACGAATCACAATCCTCTATTTCCAATCTATGCAGAGCCGGAATGCGGATATGCAGGCCAAGTAAACCTTTCATGGGGTTAATCTTGATGAACGACAAAAAAAGCACCCGCCTTCGCGGATGCTTTTAAGGTAATCACAAGATTAATGTAGTGAAATAAATGAATTAACGGTATTCAGCCAAACGATCATTGAGACTACGTGTCTGTCCATAGACTTCCTGGTACAGTGTGAACAGTCCATCATAGACGGCAACCGTTTCCGGGTTCGGCTCATAGGACTTCGCTGGACGAATAAACGCTGTTGCACATTCCTGCAAGGACGTGAACCAGCCACAACCATAGGCAGCCAGCATTGCTGCACCCATCGCAGGTCCCTGTTCGCTCTCCAGCTTCACAATCGTGGCGTTAAAGACATCCGCCTGCATTTGCAACCAAGCTTCGTTCTTGGCACCGCCACCAATGGAGATGACTTCATTGACGGTTTTGCCTGCACCACGCAGAATATCAATGGACTCGCGCAGCGAGAAGGTAATGCCCTCCATCACCGCACGTCCAAAGTGCTCCAGCTTGTGTCCTGCATCCATACCGATGAAGCTGCCACGGATATTCGCATCCGGATGAGGTGTACGCTCCCCAACGATATATGGTGTGAACAACAATCCGTTGCTGCCCGCCGGAACCTGATCGATGCCCTGTAAGAGCACATCAAATGATTTGTCCGCGGCAAACGTATCCTTGAACCAGGACAGGCTATATCCTGCGGCAAGCGTTACCCCCATAATATAGAAGGCATCTTTCTCCCCGTGATTGAAAAAGTGTACTTTGCCTTCGAAGTCGAGATCTTTGCGCTCTTCGTAGGAAAGCACCACCCCGGACGTTCCGATGCTGCACATTGTCTGTCCTTCACTCAGAATGCCTGCGCCAATCGCACCACACGCATTATCCGCACCACCTGCATATACTTTCGTCGTAGCCACCAGACCCGTTTGATCCGCAATCTCAGGAAGCAACGTGCCCACTTCCTCAAACGATTCCACAAGACGTGGACAAAGGGAGATGGGCAGCTCGAAAGCTTCTGCAATCTCGTTGCTCCACTGTTTGCCTGCAACGTCCAGCAGCAAGGTACCCGCTGCATCCGAATAATCCATAGCGTAATCCCCGGTCAGGCGATAACGCACGTAGTCTTTAGGCAACAGGAACAAGGATGCTTGCTGTAACAATTCAGGCTCGTTCTCCTGAACCCACAGAATTTTTGGCAATGTAAAGCCTTCAAGTGCACGGTTCCGGGCAATGCTTAACAGCTTGCCATCCAGTACTTTTTCGATCCGGCGGCACTGAGCCGTAGTACGTGTATCGTTCCACAGGATTGCGTTACGCAGCGGTTTACCTTCTGCATCCACCAAGACCAGTCCATGCATCTGGCCCGAGAAGCTCAATCCTTCGATTTCCGAAGGCTGCACGCCAGACACTTCCAACAATTTACGCAAGGAAACAATGGTCTGCTCTACCCAATCTTCGGGATTTTGTTCGCTGTATCCAGCCTTGGGCTGGTACAACGGGTATGCCTCGGATGCTTCAAATGCCACTTTTCCTTCGCGATTGACCAACACGGTTTTGACCGCGCTGGTTCCCAGATCGACGCCAATTACGTAACTCATAGGTTAACTCCTCTCGTTTATAACAGGTTTGTATAAATGAAACCTCGATGCTCATGTGGTCACTTCGTGAGCAGAAAACCCTTGGATCGCCGTTACCCCCGGATTTCCTTTATACCCTTTGGCAAGGGTGAAATCCGGGGATAAATGCGACCGCTTTGCTTCCTCAGGTCCTTTCTGCTCACTCCGTTCTGCATACACCATCTTAGACAACCATTTATATCAAAACAGTAAAAACGTACTCGTTTTTGTAGCAAAAAAATTGATCCAATGACCTTGATTCATCATTGGTTATAAATGAAACCTTGATGCTCATAAGGTCACTACCTGATCAGAAAACCCTTGGATCGCCGTTACCCCCAGATTTCCTTTATACCCTTTAGCAAGGGTGAAATCCGGGGATAAATGCGACCGCTTTGCTTCCTCGGGTCCTTTCTGCTCACTCCGTTTTGCATGCATGGTACTGGACACACATGGATATGAAACGTGTAAAACATACTCGTTCTTATAACAGAAAGATTGATCCAATGACATTGATTCGTCATTGGTTATAAATGAAATCCTTGATGCTCATGTGGTCACTTCGTGATCAGAAAACCCTCGGATCGCCGTTACCCCCAGATTTCCTTTATACCCTTTAGCAAGGGTGAAATCCGGGGATAAGCCTATGCTTCCGAAGCCAGCTTTCTTTCAGAAAGCTCTTAGCGCACGCTCCGCTTCCTCGGGTCCTTTCTGCTCACTTCGTTCTGCATGCACCATCTTAAACAACATTTATATCAAAAATTTTAAAAAATCGCGTTATTTAACCAAAAAACCGCCCCCGTCTTCCCAAGGGAAAGTCGGGGACGGTCCGAATGTCATGCTTGTTCAGGCGTTCCATGGTACAAGCTAATCTTGTGCACAGGCAAGCTTGGATACTAATGTCCAACACATATGAGTTGAGTAACCATCGGTGGTCGACGTGCACCAACCCTGCCTAATGCGCTATTAGTCAGCCAAGATGTACTGGTTGAGTTGTGCTCTCAGCAATTCCTGACGTCCGGATTGGTTCTTGCGTGGGCTTTCGTTGTTGAGTGCATACTCAGCAAGGGAAGCAAGTGTTGCTTTACCTGCAACCACATCTGCGCCAATACCTTCGCTGAAGCTGCTGTAACGTTTTTCGATGAAGTCATCGAATACGCGATCTTCGATCAGTTTTGCAGCCACTTTCAGACCTTTAGCATACGTATCCATACCTGCGATGTGTGCCAGGAACAGATCGTCTGCTTCAAAGGAACCACGACGTACTTTCGCGTCAAAGTTCACTCCGCCACGGCCGATACCGCCGTTTTTCAATACTTCATACATAGTCAACGTAGCATCGTACATATCAACCGGGAACTCATCCGTATCCCAACCGATCAGCATATCGCCTTGGTTCGCATCAAGGGAACCGAGCATACCGTTGGTACGAGCAACGCGGATTTCGTGATCGAATGTATGACCAGCCAGTGTAGCATGGTTTGCTTCCAGGTTGAGTTTGAAGTGTTTGTCCAAACCGTATTTTTGCAAGAAAGCAATGGAAGTTGCTGCATCATAATCATATTGGTGTTTCGTTGGCTCTTTTGGTTTAGGCTCGATCAGGAATTGTGCGTCAAAACCAATTTCCTTCGCGTAGTCTACAGCCATGTGGAACATGCGAGCAATGTTGTCTTGCTCCAGTTGCATGTCTGTGTTCAGCAATGTGTCGTAACCTTCACGACCGCCCCAGAAGACATAGTTTTCAGCGCCCAGACGTTTACCCACTTCCAGACCTTTCTTGATCTGTGCTGCAGCATGAGCATACACGTCTGCGTTGCAAGTCGAAGCTGCACCAAACATGAAGCGTGGGTTCGAGAACATGTTCGCCGTGTTCCAGAGCAGTTTTTTGCCGCTGGATTTCATATGATCTTCAATCAGATCAACGATTGTATCGATGTTGCTGTAGAACTCGCGCAGGTTGTTGCCTTCTGGTGCAATGTCCACATCGTGGAAACAGAAGAACGGGAGATTCATTTTTTCCAAAAATTCAAATGCCGCTTCCACGCGTACTTTCGCGAGGTCCAGACCCGAGTATTTATCCCACGAACGAACAGCTGTCTCCGCACCGAACGGGTCACTGCCGCCTGCAGTTAATGTATGCCAGTAAGCCATGCCGAAACGGAAATGTTCTTCCATCGATTTGTCGGCTACCACTTCTTCCGGATTATAATGTTTAAAAGCAAAAGGATTCTTGGAATCTTTACCTTCGAATGAAATTTTATTAACGGATTCAAAATAGGCCATGTGTAAAATGCCTCCTCAATAGTTTTAAGAAATCGTTTACACCGTTATCCTATCACATCGAATTTACTTTGTCTATTGGTTAAACAAAGTAAAAATAAAATTGTTTTTTACACGCTTGTTTACGCTATAATAGTCGAATAACTTGTTTCGGATGTGGGTCAGAACCCTTTAACAGAAGAATAGGAGTGCCTTAACGATATGAAAATAACCGGAGACCAGATGCTGGTCAAAAAAATAAACAAGTCGATCGTTCTGGATACGATCCGGCGCCATGCCCCTCTTTCTCGCGCACGAGTGTCCGAGGTTACGGGGCTGAACAAAGCAACGGTATCCAACCTGGTTGCTGATCTGATCAGTGATGACCTGGTACAGGAGATTGGCCCTGGGGAATCCAGCGGCGGACGTAAACCACTTATGCTGCTATTTCGAGGGACATCAGGCTATGCAGTCGGTCTGGAACTCAGTGTGACCCATTTGAAAGGCGTGCTTACAGATCTCGAAGGACACATCATTACAGAGTACGCAGTAACCTTGGAACATCATGACGTCTCCTCTGTACTGGAGCAATTGAAATTGGCAGCAAAACAGCTCATTGAAGCAGCTCCTGCTTCCCCTCACGGTGTCATTGGTATTGGCATCGGAGTGCCGGGCATGGTGGATGAGGCAGGAACGGTCCTGTTTGCACCCAACTTGGGGTGGGAGAAGGTAGCTCTGCGCTCGATGCTTGAAGAAGAATTTGAACTGCCTGTAACGATCGATAATGAAGCCAATGCTGGTGCCCATGGAGAGCTGAATTTTGGGGCAGGTATCGGTGTCCGTCACATGATCTACATCAGTGCAGGCATGGGGATTGGTTCAGGCATCATGGTGGATGGTGAATTATACAAAGGTGCGTGGGGATACGCCGGGGAAACAGGCCATATGTCCATTGAAGCGGAAGGTCTTCCCTGTTCCTGTGGTAATCGTGGTTGCTGGGAGTTATACGCATCGGAAAAAGCCTATGAGCACCCGGATCATCAGCTAAAATTACCTGCTCATACCACACGCGAGCTTATTCATTATGCGGAGCAAGGCCACGATGCTGTTCAAGAATTATACAACACGATTGGACGCAAACTGGGGATTGGCATTACCAATATTGTTAACAGTTTCAACCCGGAACGTATTATTATTGGTGGACCGCTCTCTGAAGCAGGTCCCTGGATTGAAACGGCATTAAAACAGGTTGTCGAAGAACGTACGTTACCCTATCATCGCCGCAGTTTGCAGATTGAATGGGCAGCTCTAGGCAGCCGTTCCACCCGGGTTGGTGCCGCTTACTCTGCAATATCCCAATTTTTAGGTAAAATAAGAGTGTCCGTCTAATAACAGATGAAAATTGACATCATTTCGCCCCATTTCCTCCCTTTTTGTTAAAGAAATCCAGATGTATAATGGGGTTATGTGATTTTTGTCATGGCTGTGTGGATATAGCTGTGTTAATTCCGATAACGAAACGGAGTGAAAAGAAGCGTGACCTACGTGGATACTTCAGATATCTCGGCGCAAATGTTTGTCACCGTACTCCTGTTCCTGATTGTGCTTGCGCCCCTGTTCAGCCTTGGCATACTCCGATTGTTTCAGAGCAAAAAGAAGGCTGGTTTCATGTACATGCTGTCAGGAGTGCTGGTATATGTTGTGTTTCAGACTTTCATGAGTATTTTTTTCTAAATTATATTCTGCCTTATGCACAAAAAACCGTACCCTTCCGGGTACGGTTCTTTCTATATCCTAACGGCTCGCGAAAACCGGAATTGCATATGAATCGAAAATTTCTTTCAACATATGATGATTCAGATAATCAGCCTGATTTAAGCGTCCAATGCTTTAGCAAATTGAGTTTTGTTCATACCCAGAATGCGGTGTTCACCAATTACAGTCAATGGCACGGCACGTACGCCCATGTCCCATACTTGTTGTGCAAATTCATCGCTAGTTTCGATGTTGCGCTCTTCATAAGAGATACCTTTGTCAGCCAGGAATGTTTTTACGGATTTGCAGTTCGGGCAGTTCGTTGATGTATATACAATTACGTTTTCCATGTTTAATTCACCTCATATGGTTTTATATTAATCTATAGTTTGGTTGGAATCAGCTAGTTCTATTACAGAACAACTGCGCTGTGCTCCAAGCTCTCAATGTATTTCTCTGTGTCCATGGCAGCCATACATCCGCTACCTGCCGCTGTGATTGCTTGTTTGTAACGTGTATCCTGAACGTCACCACATGCGAATACGCCTGGGATGTTTGTCTCGGATGTGCCTGGTGTAGTCAGGATATAACCGTGTTCGTCGGTAGTGATCTGTCCGCCAAGGAATCCGGTATTTGGTGTGTGACCGATGGCTACGAATACGCCGCTTGCCGGAATCACTTCTTCTACACCTGTTTCGTTGTTCAATACTTTCAGACCTGTTACGCCGTTGTCACCAGCAAGGACTTCAAGTGGTGTACGATTCAAAGCCATTTCTACTTTTTCGTTGCTGCGTGCACGATCCTGCATGATTTTGGAGCCACGCAGTTCTTCACGACGGTGTACCAGCGTTACTTTGGAACCGAAACGGGACAGGAAGCTTGCTTCCTCAAGGGCAGAGTCACCACCGCCGATCACGATGATCTCTTTGTTACGGAAGAAGAATCCATCACATGTTGCACATGTGCTGACACCGCGCCCTACATTCGTTTCTTCACCTGGGATACCCAGGTATTTAGCAGATGCGCCTGTAGACAGGATCAATGTTTCGGATACGAGTTCCCCCATACCTTCAACTTGAATCTTGAATGGACGCTCGCTCATGTCGATGTTGTTCACCCAGCCAGTGCGGAATTCAGCACCGAAACGCTCAGCTTGTTTACGCATGTTGTCCATCAGTTCAGGACCCATGATGCCATCAGGGAAACCTGGGAAGTTCTCCACTTCCGTTGTTGTTGTCAGTTGGCCACCAGGTTGTGGACCTTCAATAACGAGCGGGTTCAAGTTGGCACGTGCCAGATAGATTGCTGCTGTCAGCCCTGCAGGGCCTGTTCCAATAATAATTGATTTATACATGTATAGTTCCTCCCCCGGGTTCTGCAAAAAGGTTAGACCCTCCGGCATCAAAAGCTTAGGCTTTTGCATACACTAGAACGAAAAGCCCATATCATGTCCACAAGACCTGCATGTGATATGACAATGGCCCTATGCAGAAACGGAATTCTAATTTATAATCATTCTAATCTGTTGTTCATTATGATCTCTTTTATGTACGGTGTCAATGCTCGGCAGCGATTATGAAGAAGTCTTCATCAGGAGGGAAAATGGAAGCATGAACGATGCACTCATTGGCAGTTTTATATCAGCCATGTCAACCGGCCTAGGGGCCGTACCCATTCTATTTATGCGCAAAATATCGCACCGTCTGCGTGATATCTTGCTGGCATACGCCGCAGGTATTATGACCTCGGCCTCGGTGTATAATCTCATTCCGGAAGCGCTTGGCCAATCGAATCTCTTTGTACTTGCATTTGGTATTATGCTTGGTAGCCTGGTTCTACTGGTGCTGGAGATGAAGATTCCACACGTCGATCTGGAGAATCCCGAGAAAATGCCTTTTAAAATTGAAACCAAAGCCTTCATGATTATTGCAGCCATCACCATGCATAACCTGCCAGAAGGGTTATCCGTTGGCGTTAGCTATGCAAGCTCGGATGAGAACCTGGGCAATCTCATTGCCTTTTCCATCGGATTGCAGAATGCACCGGAGGGATTCCTGGTCGCCCTCTTTCTTGTGAACCAGAACATTGGCCGCTTCAAAGCGCTGGGTATTGCCACCCTGACTGGAGCGGTAGAGATTATTACCGCTATGATTGGTTACACATTAAGCAGTCTCGTAGCTGGTCTTGTGCCTTATGGTCTGGCCTTTGCAGCTGGTGCGATGATGTTCATTGTTTATAAGGAACTTATTCCCGAAAGTCACGGCGATGGCAATGCACGTGTGGCGACGATGTCCTTTTTGCTCGGGCTCATCACGATGATTGGTCTGACCGAACTGTTTTAATTGAAGACTAAAGAACCCGAGCGAACAGTCCAAGACTGTCGACCGGGTTCTTTGTTTAGCCACAAATGAAGATTCCATGAAATTACTGGGACCGTCTGTCAGAGGTATTTCGCCCTCTCCTGATCAGGATTGGATGAAACGAATCAGTTCCGAATTGAATTTTTCCAATTCATCATAGAATGCACCATGACCGCTCTCTTCAAAAGCAATCAGTTGAGACGAAGCGATGCCTTGGTGCATCTGCTCGGCGAACTCAAACGGACAGATCTCATCTTTTTTCCCGTGCAAAATGGCTGTTGGCACCCGAATCGAACTCAGGTCACCTCGCAAGTCCTCATCCCGCAACGCAATTGCACTGCGAATGGTACCATAAGATGAAGCTTCCATGCCGAGAGCGTGGAACCAATCCATGAATGGCTGGCTGTGTTTCTTCGCGAAGAACATGCCGCCAAATGTCTCCAGCAACTTCGGACGATCTGCAAAGATCGGCTCAATGATCTGCTCATTCAGCTGCTCTGGAGTCAGTCCATACGGATAACCTTCACGCTGTGTGAACACAGGTGCTGCCGCAGATAACAAGGCCAGCTTGGAGACACCATGTCCCTTATGTCTGGCCATGTAATGTACTGCAATCGCTCCACCCATGGAGAACCCTGCGAGTACCGCGTCTTTCAATTCCAGATCATCGATAACGGCACGAACATCATCTGCCATGCGATCATAATCATATCCTGTGGAAGGCTTATCCGATAAGCCATATCCTCTAAAATCTATCGCAATGGCACGAATGCCGTGGTTCGGCAGTACATTCAACTGATATTCAAACATTTTATAATTAACAGGCCAGCCGTGCAAAAAGACAACCGGGGTGCCTTCGCCAATATCTTCAACATATACTTTTACATTTGGTTCCACTTGTACATAACGTCCCATATTTCACAGCTCCCTTATTATCGAACCGTCTCTTCGAATCATTACCCACTGACCCAAGGTTCAAACGTAAGCCGTTCAACCAGCCGCATACTACCAGCGAAACCAATTAACCATCTTCCTCTCCAAATCTGATTACCGTAGCAGCCTAAGCCCATTCAGAATAACCAGAATTGTACTGCCTTCATGACCTACCACACCCAAAGGCAATGCGACGTCTTGGAGGAAGTTACCTGCAATTAAGGCCAGAATAACGGTGATGGCAAAAAACATATTTTGTTTCACCGTACGCTGAGCTCGACGAGCCTGCCCAATGACCCAAGCGATCTCTTCAATGTTATCGTTCATCAGTACCGCATCAGCGACCTCCAGTGCAGTTCCGCTGCCGGACAATCCCATCCCCATACCCACAGTAGCTGCTGCAAGTGCTGGTGCATCATTTACGCCATCCCCTACCATCAGCACAGGACCATACTGTTTGCGGAGCACTTGGACCTTCTTCACTTTATCTTCTGGCAGCAAGTCTGCATAGACCATGCTTACCCCCGTTTCACGCGCAATCACAGAAGCTGATCTGGCCCGATCTCCTGTTAACATCGCAACTTTTACACCCATGGCTTCCAGCTTTTTCACTGCAGCTGCTGCCTGTGGCCGTACGGTGTCCCGCATGGCGATCAGCCCAACTAATTCACCATCAGCCATAACAACGGATACGGTTTTCCCCTCCCCCTCAAGACGGGAGCGTACATCGCCCCACTCAGAAGATACCCTCACATGGTTAACACCATGTTCATCTGGATCACCAACGTTGCTATCTTTCATCTCCTCTGACTGCATTGATCCCAATACACCTGTTTTGCCAATGCTCCAGACCACACCATTTATAGTTCCTTCGATACCCCAGCCTGTTAGAGCCTGGACGTGCTCCGCTTCCTGAAGTGTAATGTTCTCCATGTTCGCCTGATCTACGATGGCACGAGCCAAAGGATGCATGGAGAGGTTCTCAATTGCCGCTACCGCAGCTAAGAGCTGGGCGCGATCTACATTTTCAGCCGTGATAATATCGGTGACTTGCGGGGTGCCCATGGTCAATGTACCTGTTTTGTCAAAAGCCACGACCTGCGTGCGTGCCATATTCTCCATATGGGCACCACCCTTGAAGAGAATGCCACGGCGCGCACTGCTGGACATCGCGGACAGCATGACAGGCATGATCGAAGACACCAATGCACAAGGTGATGCAACAACCAGAAATACCATCGCTTTATAAAATGCCTCGTTCCATGTCCAGCCAAGCAGCAGTGGAGTTCCTGCAATCACAAGTAAAGTCACCCCTACAATAATGCGTGCGTATACCCCTTCAAACCGCTCCATAAAACGCTGGGAATCCGGCACTTCTGCCTGCGCTTCCTCCACCATTTTAATGATTTTGCCAAACAGTGACCCTTCAGCCGATTTTGTAACCTCTACGTATAAGGCACCCTCCCCGTTTACCGTACCTGCATAGACTTCATCCCCCGCAACTTTGTCCACAGGCAGGGATTCTCCGGTGATGGACGACTGATTGATAAAAGAACTCCCCCGGTACACGACACCATCTGCTGGGATGAGTTCTCCCGGTTTGACCAACAGCAGATCACCCGGCTGCAGATCATCAATAGCCACGAGGTTCATCTGTCCGTCCTCAATACGCAGTGCTGTCTCCGGCTTCAGCGCGAGCAACGATGAGATATCCTTATGACTGCGCTCTGTCGCATAACTTTCCAACGCACCACTGAGTGCAAAAATAAAGATCAGCATCGCGCCTTCATTCCAGTAACCGATGGCTGCTGCCCCAAGGGATGCGGCAATCATCAGCAGGTTTACATCCAGATCACGGTCCTTGACCAGTGTCTCGATGCCATCCTTCGCTTTGGTCCAGCCGCCAACGGCATACGCCACAATGTAGAGCACGATGGATAAAGTACCAAAATACGGTGCAGTTCCCCAGGCAATCAGCATCAACAGTCCGCTGCCCAATGCTGATTGCATCTCTTTATTCTGCACCATGGCTCGAAAATCAGGCTTCTTGCCCCGATTGGGGCCGGGTGTTTGGGATGAGCTTTGTTCTACTTGTTTCTGTCTGTGTAGAGGTTGATGTATCGCTTGCATATAAATCACGTTCCTTTCGAATGGTAGGTTTGCGGAGAGTGAATGTGCTCCAGTTCCGCTTCCAGAAATGAAGTTGTATTGAGAATGAGAGCCATTGTTAATGCCCTAAAAATGACACATGCTGCTGCGGGAATCCCGCAGCAGCATGGTTTTGTGAATGATTTTGAAATAATCTCGAATGAGAATGATAATCATTTTTGTGCTTATGCAATTATTTTTACCCAATACAACTTTTAATCAGTATATGCCTGTAATCCTCATTTGTAAATGGATATTTTCCGGACGGTTACTCCTAAATGCGCGTTAAAAAGGCAAAAAGCCGCTGTCCATGGGACAACGGCTTAAAGCATCTATTGATAGGCGTTTGATTATTTTATAGCATATCGCTTAAGTGAATGTTTCACATCCACCCAATACCATTTATGCACCTACACTTGCTCCCTGACTTGCTTTGATCGCTTGCTCCAGATCATGGATAATGTCTTGAATGTTCTCTGTGCCAATAGACAGACGAATCAGCTCCGGATTAACCCCTGCGGCAGTTTGTTCATCTTCAGTCAACTGCGCGTGAGTCGTACTTGCCGGGTGAATGATCAGTGACTTGGAATCGCCCACGTTTGCAAGGTGAGAGAACAGTTTAACATTTTCAATCAATTTACGACCCGCTTCCGCACCACCTTTGATGCCAAAGGTCAGAATGGCGCCCTGCCCTCTTGGCAGATACTTCTGTGCAAGCTCATAAGAACCATGGCTCGGCAGACCTGCATAACTTACCCAAGACACATCCTCATGTTTCTCAAGGAATTCAGCAACCGCAAGCGCGTTGCTACTATGGCGCTCTACGCGCAAGTGCAATGTCTCCAGTCCTTGCAGCAACAACCATGAGTTGAATGGAGAGATCGTTGCACCCAGGTCACGCAGAAGTTGTACACGAGCTTTGATAATATAAGCAATCGGTCCAACCGCTTCCGTATATATAACACCGTTATAACTGGCGTCAGGCTCCGTCAAACCAGGGAACTTGCCGCTTGCTTTCCAGTCAAATTTTCCGCTATCCACGATAACACCACCAATGGATGTACCATGACCGCCAATAAATTTCGTTGCAGAGTGAACGACAATATCTGCACCATGTTCGATTGGACGAAGCAGGTACGGACTTGGGAACGTATTATCCACGATCAAGGGAATTCCATGTTCATGAGCGATGGCTGCTACCGCTTCAATATCCAGTACATTCCCCTTTGGATTACCAATCGTTTCGGCATACAATGCTTTCGTTTTCTCCGTAATCGCCGCCCGGAAATTCTCAGGATCACTGGAATCTACAAATTTCACGTCCAGACCCAGTTTCGGCAAAGTTGTCGAGAACAGATTGTATGTACCTCCATACAAACTCGCCGAAGACACGATCTCATCGCCTGCACCAGCAATATTCAGAAGTGAAAACGTAATGGCTGCCTGACCAGAAGCTGTAGCCAGCGCTCCAGCTCCGCCTTCCAACGCCGCAATTCGTTGCTCAAACACGTCGGTTGTTGGATTCATCAGACGGGTATAGATGTTGCCAAACTCTTTCAAACCAAACAAGTTAGCTGCATGCTCGGTGTCCTTGAATCCATAGGATGTTGTCTGATACAAGGGTACAGCTCGTGCGTTGGTGGTTGGATCAATCTCCTGGCCTGCATGAATTGCCAATGTTTCAAATGAAAGCTCACGTTCGTTTGACATAAATCTGAATCCTCCCTTGATATATACGTTCGATAAATTTCATGATGTCTTGACATGGTGGCGTTGTTTTCCATATTCTCTCACAAGATGTTGCATTTGAAAAGACTTATTTCCGATTTTTCCGATGAGAAATATTAAATATGTACATTAACATTTCCATACCAAAAAAACCTTTGCCCTCGCAAAGGTTTTTCGGCTGCTGCAGATGCGCTGCACCACTTTTCAATCCGGCTGTCTCTTAGACCCGAACTGCACTCCATACTTCACGCAAATGTTTGGCCGCAGGTACAGCTTCCTCCGCAGTTACACCTTCAAGTGAAATATCGATATGTGGCTTATACGTTTTTAGCAATTCAAAAAATAACGGGTAATCCAGTATGCCTGCCCCAGGTACCGGATTGTACTTCTCTCCCTGTGCATCAAAGGCTACATCTTTGGCATGGATCACAATCATGCGCTGATACAGCGATTCCATCACCTCGCGTAAGAAAGCCCCTTGATCTGTAGCATGTGGTTGCTTGATCAGATTACACGGGTCGAACAGCATCCCCAGATTCGATGAAGGAATCTCTTCAAACAAACGTGTCATATGTTCATGCGTATGAAGAGTATGTGTGGACACAGGCTCAATCGCCGCATGCACGCCCCATTTCTCGGCTTCTTCAGCCAACTCCTCAACCGTTTCTTTCAGCACACTCCACGCCTTCCCTTCATATCCATCCGGATGTGTATCCTGATAAGTGTCCAAGTCCCCGGTCTCCGTTGCTACCATGCTGCAACCAAAATCCCGGGCATAACGCAGATGCTCCTTGAATCGATCAATGTCCGCACGGCGGCTTACCGGATCAGGGTCAATCGGATTAATATAACAGCCCAGTACCGCAATCTTCACCCCGCGCTGTGCAAATTGATCTCCGATCTCATTCGCTAGCCCTGGGCTCAGCTTGCCATTTGATGAGTCCACATCGGATAATGCTTTGGCCAGCGCCAGCTGTACGGAATTAAATCCGTTATCCGCAATCGTCTGCGCAAGCTGTGCTGTAGGCTGTTTGCCAAATGTATGTGCCAGAATACCAAGTTTCATCTCACTGCCTCCTTATGCTAATCCGATGATCAAGTGATTAACGTGCCATCCAGCCGCCATCGACATTCAGCACATGACCATTCAGATAATCCGAAGCGGCAGATGCCAGAAAGACAACCGGGCCTTTCAGATCTTCAGGTGTTCCCCAACGCCCCGCAGGAATACGGGCTGTAATATCCCGGTAACGATTCTCGTCCGCACGGATCTGGGTAGTATTATCGGTTTCCATATAACCAGGTGCGATACCGTTAATCTGGATTCCTTTACCTGCCCATTCATTGGCGAGTGCTTTGGTTAAACCGGCAACGCCATGTTTACTGGCTGTATACCCTGGCACGTTGATCCCACCTTGATAGGACAACATGGAGGCAATATTAATGATTTTGCCACTTCCGCGTTCAATCATATGTCTGCCTGCCAATTGGCTTAGGAAAAATACAGTGTTCAGGTTCAGACCAATTACATCATGCCAGTCCTGCCCTGCATGATCAGCCGCAGGTGTGCGACGAATGATTCCGGCATTGTTGACGAGAATGTCAATTCTGCCCTGGAACGCAAGCGCCTGTTCGAACACAGCCGACAACTCATCTTCACGACTTAAATCCGCTTCAATCACATAAGCTTTGCGTCCGAGTGCTTCAATAGCACTTGCCGTTGCCGCAGGTTTGGAATAAGAGACCAGCACCACATTAGCACCTGCTTCTGCCAAACCAATGGCCATCCCTTGTCCAAGTCCTCCCGAGGTACCTGTCACCAGTGCAACTTGTCCGCTTAAATCAAATGGGTTCATGAATGATTCCTCCGCATGGTTTTGATATGCAATTCCTTAGATCCGTCCGTACTTTAATCCCATGAATAATGAATGAGGTTAACTTTGATAATCCACTGTGACACCGCTCTGCTCGTATAAGGCAGCCGTCTCTTCATCCAAACGACTATCGCTGATAATATAGTCCAGTTCCGAACACTGGGCGAAAGTTCGCAGTGCAAATTGTCCGAATTTATAATGATCCACAACGCCGTATACTTGCTGCGAGGCGGATATCATTGCTTTTTTCAAAGGAACCAGATCTCCCGTGTATATGGATAATCCAAATTCCGGATGAAGGGCTGTCGTGGATATAAAGGCTTTATGAATGTTAAGACCGGAGATAAAGGTAGCTGTATCATCCCCCACCAGCATATTCCGAACACGAGCCCCGCCAGGCACAACCAGTCGTACCTGCTCCTTCTTGGTAAGCTCCGCAATAATGAACAAGTCATTGGTCACCACCGTCAACGGCTGATTGTCGAGACGTTTGGCCATCTCCAGCGTGGTGCTGCCACCATCAAGAGCAACGATATCTCCAGGTCGAATGTAAGCCAGAGCACGTTCAGCAATCTCCGTTTTCTCCGAATGATGCTTCTCGGTAACTCCGCGGCTATTCAAGATGCCATATTGGTCATTCTGGGCCAACATAGCACCACCATGGACACGTACGAGCAGTCCCATACTCTCCAACTTGTCGAGATCCTCTCGCACTGTTTTCCCAGTCACCTGCAACAATTCACTCAGATCACTGACGGTTACCTCCTGGCGCTCCAGAAGAGCCTCCATGATTTTTTCATGTCTTTTCAATGGATTCATCCTAATCAACTTCCTATACCACCTGAGTCAAATGAATGAGTGTTCTAGTGTCTACCCTGTCAATTTAACTCAGACATCTGTAATTTATTATTTCAGGTCTTTCATCGCTACGCCGTCCATATCTTCGAACGTCTGGTTCTCACCAGCCATCGCCCAACAGAAGGTGTAATTGCTTGTACCCACACCACTGTGAATGGACCAGCTTGGAGAAATGATTGCCTGGCGATCACGTACAACCAGATGGCGTGTTTCGTTTGGCTCACCCATCATATGGAATACAACACCGTCTTCAGGCAAGTTCCAGTACAAGTATACTTCGGAACGGCGGTTATGGGTATGTGCAGGCATCGTGTTCCACATGTTACCCTTGTCGAGTTCGGTAATGCCCATCACCAACTGACAACTCTGAATTCCACCTTCTCCTTGGTGAATGTAACGATAGATCGTACGCTCATTGGAAGTTTCGATGCTGCCCAGATGATTTGGCTGAGCTTGTTCTTGCGTTGCTTTTACTGTTGGATAGGTGTGATGAGCCGGTGTGGATACAAAATAGAATTGTGCAGGTTGAGCCTTGTCACTGCTTGTGAACACAACTTCCTTCACACCTCTACCGATGTAGAGACATTCCTTCGCTCCAATCTCATAACCTTGTCCGTCCGCTGTCACTGTTCCGTGACCACCGACATTAATGATACCGATTTCACGACGCTCCAGGAAAAAGTTCGTTCCGATATCTTTCAGGTTCACTTCAAGAGTAATGTCCTTGCTCTCAGGTACAGCCGTTCCCACAATATAACGATCCACATGAGAATACACCGTTACCAATTCATCGGTTGCAAACAGTTGCTCCATCAAAAATTCCTCACGCAGGCGAGATGTATCATACGTTTTCACTTCATTGGGATGTGCAGCATAACGATTTTCCATTATTAATCCATTCCTTTCGTCATTTAAATTAGTTGAGATTGAGTTTGAACATGTTCATATAAGTTCATTTTAGTTCATTATGTATCTTTTGTGTACCTTTATTTTCGAAAAACTAATTTATGTGATAATGAGATTAAGACTTTTTTCCAATTTTTATGTATTACGTATTAAGAGAACCTTCCCCTCGATACCCGATTCAGCCGCTGCAATAGCCTGTTGTACATTCGTTAGTTCATACGTCGCCCCAATGTTTGCCATGACAAGCTTCCCTGCTCTGACCAGCTCCATCACCTCATGAAATACCTGTTCCCAGCGTTCTTGCGAACAGCGTTCCACCCAATGCTTTAACCAGAAAAGTTTCACATGAACTTGTGTTCCTCGGGTTACTTCATGCCATAACGGTGTGATCCCCGAAAGCAATCCTACACTGATGACCGTACCATTTGGCTTAAGGCAACTGACCAACTGTTCCCCATCTGTCCCTCCAATACAATCCACGGCTGCATCAGCACCGCACCCCTCTATTAATTCTGCGATTCTAGCCTGGAGCAACTCTTTCGTTGTATTGATAACAGAAACTGCTCCAAAACGATACAGTTCAGCAGTATGACGATCATCTCTCGTAAGCGCAATCAATTTAAATCCATAAATTTTTGAGATCTGTGCAAAGATTCGCCCGATTGCAGATCCCCCTGCATTCACAATCAGGGTATCACCGTACGTAAGCTTAAGCACCTCTGTACAGATCAACCAAGCCGTAACCGGATTAATATATAGCTGAGTGGCTGAGTGATCATCGATATCATTCGGCACGATGATTGTATGACGATCCAAGGTCTTCACGACGTCCTGCCAAGTATTCTCACCTTTTAGCGGCAAGACGCGGCGTCCCAACATTTGATTGGATACTCCCGGCCCTACTGCTTCTACTATCCCCACACCCTCAAACCCGGGAACAGCTGGTAATCGGGTACGATGCGGGTAAGCTCCCCGAACAGGAATGAGATCGGAGGGATTAATAGGCCGAGCAGACATCCTCACTGCTAATTCACCAGGGCCAGGGGGTATCACATCTTTTTCTTCCATACATAACACTTCACTTGGTTCGCCAAAACGATAATAACGGATTATCCTTGCTTTCATTGGTGCATCTCCTAAAATAATTTTGCTGGAATAGCTCTAACTAGGATATTGAATATATTTCCAGAGTGTATAACAATAGTATCAATCGTAAATTATTTCATCAACGACTTATTATGATATAATCCAACTTTTTTTCATTAAAATATGCGATAACTTCTGCTTAGAAACAAAAAAGAGCCTCACAACCTTGAATTCCAAGGTCGTGAAGCTCTTTCAACATATGAATTAATGTGCAACAGCATTGTTAAGCATGATCCAGATCGAACCAATTACGATGGTCATCATAATCAGTAATCCGAAAATAAGAGCCATGACATTCCAGCGTGGTTTCTCTGTTTCACGAATATGCATGAAGAAGAAGAGTTGAACCACAAACTGAAGTGCTGCTGTACCAAGAATCACAATGAGTGTTCCTGTTTTGCCCATCATGTCGTTCAAAACCACCACAAGTGGAATGATTGTCAGTACGACGGACAGAATGAAGCCGATGACATAAGACTTCAGTGAGCCATGTTGTTCATGGCCGTGGGAATCATGTGAGTTGTGCTCTGCCATCTACATCACCCCCATGAGATAGACGATCGACAGGAGGAAGATCCATACGACGTCCAAGAAGTGCCAGTACAAACTGATAACGTTGATTTTACCGCGAGTAACATCAGTAATACCACGTTTTTTCAGTTGGAACATGAGTCCAATCATCCAGATCAGACCAAGCGATACGTGAAGTCCGTGAGTACCCACGAGGGTGAAGAATGCACCAGAAGCAGCACTCGTTGTAAAGCTAAACCCTTCGTGAATCAACTCAATAAACTCATAAACCTCCAGGGCGATAAAGCTTGCACCCAGAACAGCTGTAACAATCAGCCAGTTAATCAATTGTTTCACTTTACCCTGGTTCATTGCTAGAACGGCAAGTCCGCTCGTAAATGAACTTGTGAGCAAGATAAATGTCTCGGCGATAACGCCAGGCATTTTGATCAATTCAGACAAAATCGGTCCGCCCGCCGTATTGTCACGCAACACAATGAAGGTTGCGAACAATACGGAGAACAGGATAACGTCGGAAATCAGGAAGAACCAGAAACCGAGAACTTTCATTTCCTGTGGATCATGATGTCCATGGTCGTGACCATGTGCATGATTCTCACCGTGCTTAGCGGCTGCTTGAGCCATCTATACCGACCCCCTTAACGACGCTTCGGTACGTTTAATTTCGTCGACCGGAATGTAATAATCCGTATCGTATGAGAATGAACGGGCGATCATACAGATCCCTACGCCAGCGAGTCCGAGAATTGCCATCCACAGCCATCCGAAGACAAAGCCGAAACCAGCGATGAACCAGAAGACAGACATGATGAACGGAATTCCAGAGTTCTTCGGCATATGAATCGGCTCAAGCGGTTGCTCTGGCGGATAGATGCCTTTGGCACGACGTTCTTTCTCTTCCCACCACTCATCAATATCATCTCCGCGCGGTGTAACGGCGAAGTTGTATTCAGGAGCTGGTGAAGGAATTGACCACTCCAGTGTACGGCCATCCCATGGATCGGCAGGAGCTTTGAGTGATTTGTATTTGCGAATACCGTCTGCGATTTGTGCAACTTGGAACAGGAATCCGACCCCCATCAGGAATGCCCCGATTGTGGATACGAAGTTCAGTTCCCACCAGCCAGTATCCCAGCCGTATGTGCTCAGACGACGTGTCATACCCATCAGACCGACAGCGTACTGCGGCATGAAGCAGACATAGAAACCAATATTCCAAGTCCAGAATGCCCATTTGCCCAGTTTCTCTTCGAGTTGGAAACCGAACATTTTAGGCCACCAGTAGTACAGACCTGCGAAGTATCCGAAGACAACGCCACCGATCAACACCTGGTGGAAGTGGGCAATCAGGAAGTAACTGTTGTGGAACTGGAAGTCAGCAGGAGCAACGGATAACAGAACGCCTGTCATACCCCCAACAATAAAGCACGGGATAAAGGCAAGTGTCCACATCATCGGAGTCGCCATGCGAATCCTTCCTCGATACATGGTAAACAGCCAGTTGAATATCTTAACCCCTGTTGGAATAGCAATCAACATCGTAGTTACGGCGAAGAATGCATTCACGTCTGCTCCAGAACCCATCGTGAAGAAGTGATGCGCCCATGTGAAGAAGGACAGGAAGCTGATGATCAACATTGCGAATACCATCGACTTGTAGCCAAACAGTTTTTTCCGAGAGAAGGTACTTACAATCTCGGAGAACACACCGAATGCCGGCAAGACGACAATGTATACCTCAGGGTGACCCCACATCCAGATCAAGTTGATATACATCATTGGGTTACCGCCCAGATCAAGTGTGAAGAAGTGCGCCCCGGCAAACCTGTCGAGGAATAACAATGCAAGTGTCACGGTCAAGATCGGGAAAGCAAACAAGATAATGATACAAGTCGAGAATACCGACCATGTGAACATCGGCATTTTCATCCATCTCATGCCTGGCGCACGCATTTTAATGATGGTAACCAGGAAGTTGATACCGGTAGCTAGGGAACCGATACCCGATATCTGAATACCCCATATATAGAAGTTCTGTCCTACCCCAGGGCTGTGCGACAGCTCCGATAGAGGCGGATAACTCAGCCAACCTGCATCCGGTGAACCCCCGATAACGAATGACAGGTTAAACAGCATTGCTCCCAGGAAGAATAACCAGAAGCTCAGTGCATTCAGGAACGGGAACGCAACGTCCCTTGCTCCGATCTGTAATGGCACGATAACGTTAAATAGACCAAACATAAATGGCATCGCCATGAACAGAATCATGATCGTGCCGTGAGTTGTGAAGACCTGATTATAATGCTCAGGATTCAGAAATTCATTGTTAGGCATAGCTAGCTGAAGGCGCATCATTAGCGCATCCACACCACCACGGAATAACATGATAATGGAAGCGATGATATACATGATACCGATCTTTTTGTGATCGACAGTCGTTAACCAGTTACGCCAGAGCCAGCCCCATTTTTTGAAATAAGTTAGCACCGCTACAATAGTAATCATGGTAATTCCGATAGCTACCATCGCACCATAAATGAGCGGATCACCGGTTACGAAAAACTCCGATGCAAACTCTTTAAGTCCCTCTAACATTGGGGGCCTCCTTTCGAATCTTTAGTTAGCACTCTTGTCCTCGTCTTGATTGGACGTATCCGTTGCATTTTGAATGGCTCCAGAAGCTTCTTTTGAAGTTCCATGCTTACTGTGAGCACTTTGACCATCTACAACATACTTGGTCACAATATTTTGGAACAATCCTTCTGGGAAAGCAGAATAATAAGCAACGTTGCTTGTTCCTGGTTCAGCCAGTGCTTTGTAACCTTCTGTAGTCAAAGCTTGAGAACTCTGTTTCACTTCAGCTACCCAATTGTCAAAATCTTCGTCCGATGTAGCATTCACATCAAAACGCATTTCTCCAAAATGCTCACCTGTGAAGTTAGCGCCTGAACCCCAGTACTTGCCTTCATGATCTGCCTGCAGATACAAGGTCATCGCCATACCCGACATCGTATAAATCTGTCCTCCAAGTTGCGGAATCCAGAATGAGTTCATCGGTGAATCCGCAGTGAGTTCAAATTTCACAGGCCGGTCTGCCGGAATATTCAACGTATTAACCGTTGCAATTCCTTGTTCTGGATACATAAACAGCCATTTCCAGTCCAGTGAAGACACTTGGATGGTAATTGGTGCTTTCTCGTGAGCCAACGGCTTCGAAGGTTCCAGAACATAAGTGTAACGAATCGTTACAATTGCAAGTATCCCAATAATAATAATTGGAATGGTCCACCATACAACCTCCGCTTTGGTGCTATGAGCCCAGTTAGGTTCATATGCTGCTTTGTTGTCCGGTTTCTCACGGTAACGCCATACGATTACGGCAGCCAAAATGAGTACTGGCACAATGATGACAGCACACAAAATTGTCGAGATGACAATCAAATCTCTCTGCGAAGCGCCAATTGGCCCCTTCGGATCCAGAACAACGTACTGTCCGCCTGCCAGCATTGGCCAGACAATCAATGCAATTGTAACCAACGTCAGGACAACCGGAATGATAATCCGGATTAGCGACCTAGGTTTCTTGTTCATTTTGATCCCCTCTCCTTAAATTCGCTCATACTGAAAAATCAGTATACTACTCTCTTCCTACTAAAGATATCAGAAATGAACAACTTTTTTGTTCTTGTTAACAAATTTGTCGATTTTACACCTTAAATGTGTGAATTTTTTCTCACAAATCGCTTGCATGCTTGATATTTGTACTTCGTAATCTTTACACATCAAGTCGCAAAATAAAACCCTTTGCAGTCCCGTTGAACAGTGTCAACGAATCCACAAAGGGCTTTATTGACTGGATTCCGGGAACTTATCCAGTCTTATTATGAACGAATTAACGCAGGATTATAATCAATCGGCGCCTTCGTCTTCCCGGCGTGTATGAACAAGGCCAATTGCTTTGGCAATAACGTAAATAAATACACTACCTACAAGGAATCCAATACCAACCATCAAGCCAAGATTACGATCATTAAATTCGTTCAGATTGATCAGACACATGATCACTCCAGTAATGAGTGCGACCCATGCCAGAACTGTCATCGTCAAGACGGCGCGCCGCATATTTTTGTCTTTGCGCTCCAATTGGCTAACCATTGCTGTCTTCGATGCCATAGTAAACACTTCCTTTTCCCTTTTTGTAAGTGCTTTCCTTATACCAATATACCACATCAGTATGATTTTTAGTCAACAAATGTTCAAATTTTCTTCGCAATTTGGACACTTTATTTTAAATTTATCCGTTGACAAAACATTATTCATTTCTTCCTTACTTCTTATAACCCAAAAATAGACTCTTCATAACAGGAACTGCACTTGACCTTACGAAATCTATATGAACTACTCATTTCCAACGGTAAAAATACAAAAAAAAGACGGCGCATTGAAATACTCCAATGTTACCGTCTTTTTCATCTTCAATAAGGGAACCATATATAATGAAGACTGCTTTTCCCTTAAAACCTGCCACCCAAACTATTGGGGATTATGTTCGTTCCGTGTCTCCAACCAATTATTCTTGATGACGTTCTGATACCAGTAATAACTCTCCTTCGGTGTTCTCACGAGTGAACGATAGTCCACATGTACAAGACCAAAACGCATGCGGTAGCCTTCTGCCCACTCGAAATTATCCATCAGTGACCATGCCATGTACCCTTTCAGGTTAATGCCGTCATTAATGATGCGGTGAATTTGAGCCAAATGCTGCTCATAATATGAAATCCGGCGATCATCGTTAATTTTTCCGTTCTCCAGGTCATCGTTGATGCAGGCACCATTCTCTGTGATATATACATCCACATTGCCGTATTTTTGCAAGTAGTGCATAAATTCATACAAACCACGTGATTCCACTGGCCAGCCAATATCAGTTTTGGTGAGGCCCATATCAACTTCTTCCGATTGCAGAGCACCTGCCTCCGGATTGAAGCGATTGATCCCCATCGTGTAATAGTTAATGCCGAGCAGATCGATCGGTTGCGAGATAATCTCCATATCGCCTTCCTGAATGGGCACGGTAGCCCCTGCTTCTGCAAACCAATCCACCATAAACTGCGGATATGAACCTTTGTAGATTGGATCAAGGAACCAATCGGTATTAAGCGCAATGGATCGGTCACACGCAGCTTGGTCCTCAGGAGATTTGCTGTACGGCTCAGCCCAGCATACGTTCGGAGCAATACCAATCTGACCGGTTGTTCCCAAGCGACGGAAGGATTGAACGGCTTTACCGTGAGCAACTAGCAATCCATGAGCAACATTGATTGACGTCTGCAGGTCTTTGTTTCCTGGCGCATGAATCCCGAGAAGGTTTGACAGAAACGCGATGCACCATGGTTCGTTGAATGTCAGCCAGAAGTTGATTTTGCCAGAGAATTCTTTGAAGATCACTTCGGCATATTTCACAAAAGCATCCACAGTTCTGCGGTTGCCCCAGCCCCCGTCATCCTCCAGCGTTTGCGGAAGATCCCAGTGATACAGTGTGAGGAACGGTTCAATTCCAGCCTCGATCAATGCATCCACGAAGCGGTGGTAAAAGTCCAGTCCTTCCCGATTGATCTCCCCATCTCCGTCAGGAATAATACGCGGCCAGGCAATGGAGAACCTGTATGTATTAATCCCGAGTTTCTTCATCAGTTCGATGTCTTCCTCATACCGATGGTAACTATCACACGCTACATCTCCATTATCTCCGTTATATACTTTGCCAGGGGTGCGCGCGAACGTATCCCAGATGGATACCCCGCGTCCACCTTCCTGTGCCGCTCCTTCTATTTGATAGGAAGCTGTTGCTGTACCCCAGCGAAAATCTTGTGGAAATTTAAAAATGGTCATGGTTGGCTCCTCCGTCTCATGATGACACGCGGATCGTCTGTCCTGCGGTCATGGTTAAAATAATTACATAATCGCCCTGAGGCGTAAGCTCTGCCTTGGCTTGTTCATTTCCTTCTACACGCAGCGGATAAGCACTGCGAAGGGTCAGCGAGTCACTTCGATCTGCCTTAATAACCGCTGACACAAGCTTGTTGTCCGTCCACGTTATTGCTACCGTGTAACCACCTCTTGCACGAAGCCCTTCAACACGACCTTGAGTCCAGAGTTCAGGAAGTGCAGGCAGTAAATGTAACTCGTTCAAGTGGCTCTGCACTAACATCTCTGCGATTCCAGCCGTGCCTCCAAAATTACCATCGATCTGGAATGGTGGATGGTCATCAAACAGATTTGGATGTGTGGACCGCGCCAGCAACGTGCGGACAAACTGATGTGCCTGGCTGCTATCCAGCAGTCGTGCATACAGGTTGATCAACCACGCACAGCTCCATCCTGTATGCCCGCCCCCTTGTGAAATACGACGTTCAAGCGATACCCTTGCAGCTTCCACAAGTTCTGGTGTGTGCACTCGATTGATCTGCTCTCCCGGATACAGTCCATACAGATGGGAGACGTGACGATGCCCTGGTTCAGATTCAGCAAAATCTTTAAACCACTCCAGCAATTGTCCTTCGCTTCCAATTCGGAAAGGATAGAGTTTCTCAAGAGCCTCCCCCCACTCGCTCGCCAATGAATCATCTAGATTCAATTGCTTCGCGGCCTCAATACAGTGGCTGAACAGTTCACGAATTAACGTCATATCCATCGTTGAAGCCATGGATATACTGCGTGCCTCCCCAGCATCTGTGAGAAACTTGTTCTCTGGTGAAGTGGATGGAATCGTAACCAGATAACCATCGGGCCCTTCCACCAGCCAATCGAGACAGAACAAGGCGGCCTCTTTCATGATGGGATACGCACGTTCCTCAAGAAAACGCTGATCCCCGGTAAATTGGTAATGCTCCCATAGATGCGAGGTCAACCAGACGCCGCCCATCGGCCAGAAAGCCCAGCTTGCATCTCCACCTGTCGGTGTAGAGGTTCTCCAGATATCCACGTTATGATGGGCAGTCCATCCACGGGCTCCATACAGAATCCGCGCCGTTCTTCGTCCTGTATCACTGAGATCGGTCAGCATATCAAACAGCGGCTCATGACATTCACTGAGATTGCAGACTTCTGCTGGCCAGTAATTCATTTCCGTGTTGATATTGATTGTGTAATCACTATGCCATGGCGGCTCTACCTGATGGTTCCAGATTCCCTGCAGGTTGGCAGGCTGGCTGCCCGGACGTGAACTAGCCATTAACAGATATCTTCCATATTGAAAATACAGTGCCTCCAGTCCAGGGTCTTGTTGCCCTGCCTGATAAGCCTGCAACCGCTCATCTGTAGGTAATTCGGCGTTAGCCGATACCCCTAGATCAATAGAGACTCTGTTAAACAACGCGCTATGATCCTGAATATGTCGTTTACGAAGCGCTTCTGCGCCATGTGTGGTCGCTTTGGAGATCATCTCCTTGCATTCCTCTTCCAATACAAGATGATCCTTCACAGGCAAAACATCATAACTTTCAAAGGACGTAGCTGCTGCCAGATAAAACACAACCTGATCAGCACCCTGAATATGTAACTTGCCTTCCAGATTGGAGACCTTCACCTGATCGCCAGATGCCGTAAATGCTACACGGACAGCATAAGCCGTTCCCCGATCCTCTTCATAGAGGACGGATTCCGGGTGATCTCTGAAGTAATTGGACTCCACATGACTTGGGCACCGACTGAACATGGTTAGAGCATCTCCCGAAGTCTCAACGCGATAAGGATGGGGACTGTCTAGCGTAACACTTACACTCACAGCGCCCTTCTGATCAGCAGTTAATGTGCAGACCATTAGATCATCCAAAGCACTGGAATACACTTCACGTACGTATTGAGTTCCTTCCAATGAGTAGGTTGTGGTTGCAATACCCGATTCCAGATCAAGCTCCCGTTCAAATGCATCATATGAAAGATCATCCAGACCCTCATGGTGCAATAGAAAATGACCCATCGGCTGGTAGGCCTCTACATCACGACCCAGCATTTCACGGTTCAACAAATCCTCAGCTTCACCATACTGCCCAGACATGATCAGCTCTCGCGTCTGCTTCAAATACCGTTGACTGCTGTATTGAATCGTATCCCGTGGAAACCCTGACCATAATGTATCTTCATTGAGCTGAATTCGTTCATCTGCTGCGCTACCGTATACCATACCTCCAAGACGGCCGTTTCCGATGGGCAATGCTTCTTCCCAGCGTTTTGCCGGTTGTCGATACCATAGACGATTGATTTTAGTTTGGTTATTGTGTTGGGACATGAATAGCTCCTGTTCCTAAATCAGCATTATATTTCTTATGTCATAAAACGTTTTCGGTAAGTGCTTACAATAATAAAATTATATGTGATTTCAAAATTTGCGTCAATGCAAATCATCACATCATTACACAAAAAAAGGCCCCATATAGGGCCCTTTCCTTGTGTAACCATGGATCACAGACAATCCATATTATTTTACGTCTTTTCCTGTCCATAGAGAGACACGTTCCTTAACCCAAACCGTAAATTGTTTCTCCATTTCAACTGCACCCGCTTTGTCCAAATCAGCCAGTAAAGCATCATAGGTTGCATCAAAGTTTGCTGGTGTAGTCAGAACAGCTTCCGGAATCCGTTTACGGATGATATCCTGCGTTTTCTGGAACGTTACCTCATAGTCTGTACCGGAAGGTACGGACATGTTATAAGCTGCGCCCCAATCCTTAACTGGCAGATCTTCTTCAGCCGGATAGAACTCTTTCCAAGTCGTAATACCATAAGCTTTCAGCGTTTCTTTCTCTGCAGCCGTGTAACCAGCTACAATCTGCTCAGGGAAGTTGGTTGTGTAGTAGTTATCCGTTGAATCTTTTACACCATCACCGTATCTTGCACTAAATACGTTGTACATCCCAATTCCTGTTTCCTTACTGAAATTAGAGTTGTCATTCGTTTTGCGGTCCTGAACGTCATCTGGAATCACGCGTTTACCATCTTCTACGTTGTAATGTTCACCTTCGATACCCCAGTTTCTCAGAACTTGTCCTTCATCGGAAGCAAGCCAATCCATGAATTTGATGATGCGTACTGGATCTTTGGCCGAAGTTGTAATCCCGATGCCATAACCGTCAAATCCGGCTGGTTGGAACGTGTGATCCACAATCTCATCGTTAAGTGATACAGAGAAGTGAGCGTATGTGGCATCATCCTTACCCGATGATTTTAGCGCGTTCTCCGCTTCTTGATAGTTCCACTCTTGGTCAATCAGACCGAGGACACGGCCACTGGCAATTTTGGACTTGTATTGGTCATCCTTTTGAACAAAGGCATCTTTGTCCAATAGGCCTTCATTGTACATTTTATTCAACCAGCGGAAATATTCTCTTTCCTCTGGACGTTTGTAGTGCAATTTTGCTTCATACGTTTCAGGATCAATGTAATATTCACCATCATCCGGTGCACCTGTTGCCTGGAAAGCCGGGTTCGTTACCGTGATCATGATCTTCCAGTCATCTGCATTCAATGTTAATGGAATGGTTGGCTGGCCATCAATCGTTGGATGTTTTTCGTAATAGGCTCTAAGTACATTCTCGTAATCCTCAAGTGTCTTCACTTCAGGGTATCCAAGCTCTTTCAATACTCTTTGCTGAATTTCGAATCCACCTGTAGCGTCAAACGTAACATTATCAACGCCCATATTGGTTGGAATGGTATAGATCGCTTGATCTTCCAAACTGTATTTCAAACGGTTCATCTGTTCCCCATAGATTTTTTTCAGATTGGGAGCATGCTCTTCAATCAGATCCGTGAGATCCAGCATCGCGCCTGCATCCACAAGTTTGGACAAGTTACCTTTAGGGTAGATCATATCAGGAAAGTCACCACTGGCAGCCATCAGTGCAATCTTCTGGTTACCACCATCGTTTACATCATACTCTGCTTCAATGGTAACGCCTGTTTGCTCCGTAATCTTTTTACCAACAGCATCTTGCATCTTGTTCCAGGTTGGACTAGCATCCGCCCCGAAGAATGTAACTGTGATCGGTTCGGTTCCGCTGGACTCTGAAGTCTCTTTGGTTCCCGAATTCCCGCAACCAGCTGTAACCAACATTGCACTTGCGAGCATCAGCATTGCAAACGTCTTGGGTGTATTGCCTTTCATTTTGCCTCTCATTGTCTAGTTCCCCCTATTATTTATGAAGGTTTTATCTGTATAACAGGCTTTATGCCTGAGGATACCACTTTTTTTGAATGCGCTTTCGGTATCGTTTATTCCGACCTATTTACTGAAGCTGACGTTTAGATTCTGCAAAAAGAAAGATTCTTCTTCTAACAAACGTAAAACGTTTTCGTAAATGGAATAAACCGCTTACTGAAAGTGCTTACATGATAGATTATAGGCTATCCATCACCTCACGTCAACAATAAAAAAAGCCCTTTCTCAAGGGCTCTTTTTGCTATGAAAATCCTTAACTTTAATGCTTGGTTTTCAAGCTTATTTCACATCTTTTCCAGTCCAGAGAGCTACACGTTCTTTGATCCAAACCGTGTATTGTTTCTCCATCTCCACTGCACCCGCTTTGTCGAGTTCAGCCAGAAGACTATCATATACGCTGTCGAAGTTCTCAGGTTTGGCAAGGATCGCCTCTGGAATACGTTTACGTACGATATCCTGTGTTTTCTGGAACGTTACGTTGTAATCCGTGTCAGATGGTACAGGCATGTTGTATGCCGCGCCCCAATCTTTCAGCTTCAGATCATCTTCGGAAGGATAGAAATCTTTCCATGTTGTAATACCATAGGCTTTCAACGTTTCCTTCTCAGCGGCAGTGTAACCTGCTTGGATCTGTTCAGGGAAATTCGTTGTGTAATAATTATCTGTGGCATCTTTCACACCATCACCGTATCTGGCGCTAAATACGTTATACATGCCTATGCCTGATTCTTTGGTAAAAGCAGAGTTATCATTGGTTTTGCGATCTTGTACGTCATCCGGAATGATGCGTTTACCATTCTCTACTTGGTAATGTTGGCCTTCAACACCCCAGTTTCTCAGGACCTGACCTTCCTCGGAAGCAAGCCAATCCATGAATTTGATAATACGTACCGGATCTTTGGCCGAAGTTGTGATTCCGATACCATAACCGTCAAAGCCTGTCGGTTGGAACGTATGATCCACAATATCCTTGTTCAGGGATACGGAGAAGTGGGCATATGTTTTATCGCCACCGTTAGACGATTTCAAAGCATTCTCCGCCTCACCATAGTTCCACTCCTGGTCGATTAAACCAAGTACACGGCCACTGGCAATTTTGGATTTGTATTGGTCATCCTTTTGAACAAATGTATCTTTGTCAAGCAGACCCTCATTGTACATTTTGTTCAACCAACGGAAATATTCCTTTTCTTCAGGGCGTTTGTAGTGTAGAACGGCTTCATAGGTCTCAGGATTAATATAATACTCACCGTCATCCGGTCCACCTGTAGCTTGGAATGCAGGGTTCGTTACCGTAATCATAATTTTCCAGTCATCTGCATTCAATGTTAACGGAATAGTCGGTTGACCATCAATCGTTGGATGTTTTTCATAATACGTTCTCAGTACGTTCTCGTAGTCCTCAAGCGTTTTTACTTCAGGGTAGCCAAGCTCTTTCAACACTCTTTGTTGAATTTCGAATCCGCCCGTAGCGTCAAATGAAACGTTATCTACACCCATATTGGTCGGGATCGTGTAAATAGCTTGATCTTCCAAACTGTATTTCAGACGGTTCATCTGATCACCATAGATTTTTTTCAAGTTGGGAGCATGCTCCTCAATTAGATCGGTCAGGTCCAGCATCGCGCCTGCATCCACAAGCTTAGACAAGTTGCCTTTAGGATAGATAATATCAGGGTAATCACCACTGGCAGCCATCAAAGGAATCTTTTGGTCACCACCATTATTCACATCATACTCAGCTTCGATTGTAACTCCCGTTGCCTTAGTAATCTCTTGACCGACAGCATCCTTCATGTTATTCCAGTTCGGACTCGCGTCTGCACCGAAGAATGTAAAGGTCACTGGACTGGTTGTATCTCCGGAATCAACCGGTTTCTCTGAAGCGTTAGTTCCTCCTCCACTGCCGCTGCATCCTGCTGTAATTGCAAGAGCACTGGCTAACAGAAGCATTGCGAATGTTTTTGGTGTTTTGCCCTTCATGTGTAATCCCCCTTATGGATATTAATGAAGCTGTATATTTGTATAACAGGCTGACCTGCACATACCGTGACCAGATAAAAAAATGTAAATTTCTTGTTTTTATAACATTAGAAGCGTTTTCTGAAAAACAAAAAATGTTCTTCTCTTGCTTTACTTCCTCTTCATTCTGCAAATGTTTACTTTGAGATTCAGGTGTATGACACGTGTTGTACAAGCAAATGTAAGTGCTTTCATACTTGAATAATAATCGCTCCTATATCCCTTGTCAATAGTGAATTTATAAAATTGAAAACGTTTTTTAGAAAACGTTTTAGATAAAAAAAGAACCCAGATATTCTGGGTCCTTTTTGTTTTAGATCTGAATTGCTAAACGTTTATTTAGCCTCTTCACCGCTCCACAATTGAACACGGTTTTGAACGAGTTCTGTATACTGTTTCTCCATATCCTCTGCTCCTGCTTGGTTCACTTCTGCAATCATGCCGTCATAGATCGCATCGAACTGTTCAGGAGTACTCAGAATGGCTTCCGGGATACGTTTCCGAATGATATCCTGTGTTTTCTTGAAGATGACGTTGTAGTTGGAGTCACCTGGTGTTGGCAGATTGTATGCTGCTCCCCATGGTTTGATTGGGAACTCATCTTCACTCGGGAACAGATCTTTCCACGTCGTAGCACCGTAAGCTTTGAGTGTTTCTTTCTCTGCATCGGAATATGCTGCCACGATCTGTTCAGGGAAATTTGTAGTGTAGTAGTTATCCGTTGAATCCTTCACACCGTCTCCATAGTGACCGGACATATTGGTGTACAATCCAATACCCGTTTCTTTCTGGAATACGGCTGCATTATTGGTTTTCTGATCCAGAATGTCGGCAGGAATGACACGTTTGCCGTCCTTCACTTCATACTGTTTGCCCTCAATTCCCCAATTCATCAGCACTTGCCCTTCTTCAGAAGCCAGGTAATCGAAGAATTTGATCGTACGAACCGGGTCAGGATTTGATGTTGTAATCCCTACACCCCAACCCGATACAAAACCAGGGTCTTGGTAGGCATGATCCTTGATATCCTCGGACAGGGTTACTGGAAAGTGTGAATACGTTGCTTCAGTCTTACCAGCGGATTTCAATGCATTTTCTGCATCGGAGTAACCCCAATCCTGGTCAATGACACCCAGAACACGTCCACTTGCAATTTTGGATTTGTATTGGTCTGTTTTCTGGATAAAGCTGTCCTGATCCAGCAATCCAGTGTTGTACATATGGTTCAACCAGCGGAAGTACTCTTTTTCCTCTGGGCGTTTGTAATGGAGACTTGCTTCATACGTCTCTGGATCGATGTAGTATTCACCGTCATCCGGAGCTCCTGTTGCCTGAAAGGCCGGGTTCGTTACGGTAATCATGATTCTCCAATCATCCGCGTCCAGTGTTAACGGGATCGTTGGCTGACCATCAATTGTTGGGTGTTTCTCTTTGTACGCCTTCAATACATTCTCGTAATCCTCAAGTGTACGCACTTCCGGGTATCCGAGTTCTTTTAGTACACGGTGCTGAATGCCAAATCCACCACCTGCATCAAAGTACTTCTGGTCTACCGCATAATACGTTGGCAGCACATAAATAGCCTGATCTTCATTACTGTATTTCAACCGGTCCATGTAATTACCATACAGCTTCTTCAGATTGGGAGCATATTGGTCGATCAGATCTGTCAGATCGAGCATTGCTCCGGCATCCACCAGTTTGCTGAGTTCTCCTTTGGGGGAGACAATATCCGGATAGTCTCCGCTCGCCGCCATTAAGGATATTTTATCTTGACCACCACTAACGGCAAATTCACCGTTAAGGGTTATCCCTGTTTTTTCCGTAAGGACCTTACCTACTTCATCCTTCATGCCATTCCAGTTCGGACTGGGGTCAACGCTGAAGAAATCAAAAGTAAGTGGAGTTGTCTCTGCGCTTGTATCCTTGAACGACGTATCACTGCCGCTTCCTCCACCGCAACCTGCGATTAAAGACATTGCAAGCACTGGTGCCAGTGCAATCTTCATTTTGGAACTTGCCATAATGGTAATCCTCCCTGTTTCATATGTCTGTTTGTCCGGGACTTTTTTGTCCCTGTCTATAGCTTCATGAATACCACACCGCAGCCCTATACGGTGAAGCGCAGACCAAATGGCTGCGCTTCGGGTATCCTGATGCTTCATTTGTAGATGTACGGCCGCTCTATGTGGCAGCCTGTACCCAATTGTTTAACCTTTTACTGCGCCCAGTGTCATACCGCCAACAAAGTACTTCTGAAGGAATGGATATACAATGAGGATTGGAACCGTTACAACGATCGTAATCGCCATTTTAATCGATTCCGGTGAAATCTGTGTCATTTGCTGCGCCATATCATTGGCATTTCGTCCAGCACCTGAGCCCTGCTGTGTACTTTGCAATACTTTCATCAGCTCATATTGGAGCGTGGTCAAATGTGCCTTTGAACCATTATACAGGTACGTATCGAACCACGCGTTCCATTGACCTACAGCCAGGAACAATGCGATGGTAGCAAGCACTGGTTTACACAGTGGCAAGATAATTCTGTAATAGATTGTAAAGTCATTCGCTCCGTCCAGCTTCGCGGATTCCTGCAATGAGTATGGCAGGCCATCAATGAATGAACGGATGATGAACACGTTAAATGCACTGATCATGCCAGGCAATACATATACCCAAAATGTACCGATCAGGTTCAAGTCACGCATCAGAATGTACACCGGAATCAGACCACCGGAGAAATACATCGTGAGCGCGAGCGTTGTGGAAACAAATTTTCTAAGTCCAAAATCAGGTCTGCTCAGTGTAAAGGCGATCATGGATGAACTGATCAATCCGAGCACGGTACCTACAAGTGTACGCAGAATGGAGATCTGCAAACCTTGTAACAATCCATCATATTGAAAAATCGTTTTGTAGTTCTGTAATGTGAATTCGCGAGGCCACAGGTAAATTCCGCCACGTACTGTATCTGTCGAGTTATTGAGTGAGATGGCTAGTACGTTAAGGAATGGATAAAGTGTTACAACCAGCACCATGGTCATCGCGAGGATGTTGAATATATCGAACAGTTTATCGCCCCGAGTAGCATTGAATGCTTTGTTCGCCATAATGTCGTCCCCTCCCTACATGATGCTTTCTTTTGTGAATTTTTTGAACAAGCCGTTCGCAGTAAACAGAAGGATGATACTGACAACGGAGTTGAATATACCTATGGCTGTACCATACGAGAATCGTCCCATATTCAAACCATAATTGAGCGCGTATAGATCAAGTACTTCCGAGTAGTCTGTGACCAGACTGTTGCCAAGCAAGAACTGCTTCTCGAAACCGATACTGATAAGATGTCCAATTGACATGATGAAAAGTACGGAAATCGTGGTCCGTATGCCAGGCAGCGTAATATGCCACATCTGTCTCCAGCGGTTGGCTCCATCCACACGGGAAGCTTCATACAGCTCATTGTCGATACCTGTAATCGCCGCCAGATAGATGATGGCATTCCAACCGGTTTCCTTCCACATATCTGAAGCGGTTACAATGTACCAGAACAAGTTCCCCTTGGCCATAAATTGGATCGGCTGATCGATAATGTTCAGTCCTACCAATAGATCATTGATAATCCCTCCATCGGTGGAGAGCATCTTCGTAATGATCCCGGCTACAACAACCCAGGATACAAAGTGAGGCAGATATGATACCGTTTGCACGGCACGTTTGAAGAACATGCCTCTCATTTCATTCAGGAGAATAGCGAAGAATATCGGTACGATAAAACCGACAACCAGTCCCATCAAGCTCATTGCAAGCGTATTACGAAGTACCAGATAGAAACGATCATCACTGAACAGCTCTACAAAGTGTTTAAAACCAACCCACTCTTGATCACCAAACGACCTGGCAGGTTTATAATTTTGGAAAGCCATCGTCCATCCCCATAGTGGCAGATAGTTAAATACGAAAACCCAAGCTACGAATGGCAATGACATGAGATAGAGATATTTCTGCTGTTTCATTCTGTCCCAAATTCCGTTCCGCCGATTCTTTAAAGGCGGTTTGGGGTCACTGCTTCTGTTCGCGGAAGCGGATTTTTTTGTTAGCGTTTCCATCTCCGTTCCCCCTCCTCTGTTTTATAAAATAATCATACTCGATAGAGCGTTTTCAAAATACCATCTGGATTTTAGAGAAAATCATATAAAAATTAGATATAGACATATATAATCAGACATTAATTCGTTAAAATCAGTGATAAATTCTACTTTTAAATGATATTAAAGTAATATTAAGGTTAAAAACTATCTAAAATGGTAAATTTCGAAAACGTTTTATAGTAATCGTTTACTTTGACCACATGGCATACAAAAAGGACCCTTTCGGGTCCCTCTGATTACAATGTAAACTGAATGGTTTGCAGTTTAACGATGCCGAGTAATTGCGCTACGGATATGGAGGTTGCTGGACGGAATTGATCTCCATTCAAATACGCAAGTATCTCCTGAAATAAGTAGGCGGCTTCCGGACGCTTCATTAAAGCCAGGTCAGCAAACGGAAGTGAGGATATCAAAATCTTGCCCTTTCCTACTTTTGCCTCAAAGGCATAAGCGAGTCGTTTGGCCCGATGGAAATGGTCCACCACTTCGACCAGCGGTTCCACCCCGGGCAACGTATCCAAACATATCGCTGGTGTCCCGTTCACCAAGTGATACCAATGCCAGTCCGAAGCTCCATCATGCGGGAAGGAGCCTAGTAGTGCTAGCTGTTTTCTCAAATACATGCCCATCGTTGCACCAGGCTGTGTAGCAAACATCAGGTAATTCCAGAATACAGGCAGATACTTGGTCTCCACTGAATCATATAACCCTTCTGCGGTTGGCTGTAGCCAAACACTCCCCCCGTTGACCACATAATCAACGACATTGGGTGTTAACGACTGAACGATAACCAAGTCAATCTCCCGATTTTTCAACAACTGAAATCCATCGATGCGATCTACGCAATCATCATGCGCTTCACCCAGAAATGGCCTCAACTCTGCCACGGTATTCCAGAACCGATTCGAACCCGGATGAGACCGATAAAAAGGAAACGACCAGCCATGCCATACATTCGCTACAGTTCTGTCCAAATCGCCTGATATCAACTCCGCTTCGATCCGAAAAGCTGCTGCTCCTTCATGAGGAGCGGTAGCGACGATGCTTCCCAGTGACATGACCGACCCACATTGGATATCTCCGGTCTTCCATGCCCCTTCAGTAAATATCATATCATCGCTTATTAACTTCCACTGAATGACTGCTTCCTCAAGCGGCTCCTTACCGTAGTGAGAGATGCGTACATCGACATGAATAGGTTCTCCGGCGTAAAATGTACGCTCCTTGCAGCTTAACAATAGCACCACGTCTGCGTTGAAACGCATGAATTCTTCTGGAGTTGTAACGCCTTTGTCATCCCAAAATACATCCAGAATGCCCGTCGTAGCATGTCCCTGCCCTGGAAAATCACGAATGTCCAGAAGCTGTACGCCCGCAGCGTCCGGTGTTCGCCGAATCCGCTCCATGGCTTCTTTTAAGGAACGTACCAGATGGGTACCACTGACCTGTTGAAAATGCTCCAGGTCCTCCATCATGCCTTTGTTTGTTAACGATTCTTCGATCGGTCGTAACCAACTAGGACGCAATACGCCAGTATACTTGGCTCGCTCTTGGGGCCGCACATACATGGTGTACTGTGCATGTTCGTGTCCAATGACGGGATGCTCCGCAAGGCGGGTGACTGCATGATAATCCAGTGTGGTATCCGGTACAGCAGAATATGCGGATTCCAACGGGGGATGCCAGTTCAACGATTGAATATAATAATCACCTTCCCGCCCTTGCGCCGGAAGCTGTCCAAAACCTGTATTGTCCGTATATAAGCGGGTCGGGTCCATATCCCTTGCTCTAGATACCCATGCATTGAGTTCAGGGTGGCCATTCGGACCAATGAGTTCATTCCCCATGGAGAACATGACAAATGAAGGATGTCTATGCAGCGACTGAAGCAACCCGTCCAGTTCTTGTGTCAGATAGGACAATACTTCAGCTGGCGCAGACTGATTCGATTGCTCAAAGAAACGAGACCAATGTGGAAGTTCTGCCTGCACCAGCATGCCAGCTTCATCAGCCGCGTCCCAGAAAGGCTCAGGCGCGCTCCACCCATGCAGACGGACGTGGTTGAAGCCGTATGTTCTGGCGATTCGAAACTGCTGAAGATAATGTTCCTTATCCCACACAGGATAACCTGTCAGTGGAAAGATACAACAATCGACGTACCCGCGCAGATACACCGGTGTTCCATTCAATTCAAGCTGCTTCCCGTTTGTTGCAAAGGACCGAACACCAAATGATTGCTCCAGCCGATCCAATTCCTGCTCACCGTCATGCAGACGGATCACTGCCTTGTATAATTCGGGGGATTCATCCGACCATCTTGCAATAGATTTCCCTGTACCAAGTTCCAATCGCCACTGATCTATTACAGCGTTGATTTCAGTTAAACCTGCTGAGCTTATATCCACATGTGATGGATCACTCAGATTCACATTACAACTATATCGATCAAGCCATTTGCCATCCGGATGCTGGATATCCACATGTAATTGCATCGGTCTAGCGGATTCTTTTGCGGGAGCGCTTACAGTACAATCAACGAGAATGGTTCCATTCTCAGCATCTGGTTGAATACGTAACGTCTGTAATCGGCATGGGGGCAGACTGTCCAAATAAACACCACCTGTGATTCCACCCCAGGCTGTGGCCGTATGCAATGAATGAATATGGCTACCCGCCAGCGGAAGTTTCATCGTATTATCCACGCGGATCTCCACCCGATTCACTTCTCCCTGCTTCACCAGAGAGGTAACATCCCACTTCTGTTGATTCACCAGACTATCCTGCTGCCCGGCATACTGTCCATTGATCCAGAGATTCGTTGTCCATCGGACACCTTCCAATCTGAATACATAGTGGCCTCCGGGATCGTCTGATGGAACATGAACATCCTGAGCATACCAGGCTGAGCCTTCATACTCGCGTACCTTGGTCCAGGTATCAAGCCTTTCGTATTCAGGCTCATCTCCGTATCCTTGCTCTTCCCATGAACCGGGAATCTGAATGGTCTCCCATGATGTATTTTCACACTGTGAAGGCGGTAATATCTCTTGCTCAACGAGTTTATCGGACTCCAGATCCAAACAAAACTGCCATGTTCCATTTAAGTTCAATGTATGACGTACAGCGCCTATATCAGACAAGTTCATATCGTATAGCCATCCCTTCATCTGGATTCTTGTAAATCCAGTCTAAAATGTGAAACACTCCGTGACCATTGCTTATCATGGGATGTGCATGGACAATATGATGAATCTGGAAATTTCTCAGCAATACCGAAAACGTTTTACACAATAGACAGGGACAAAGCCCAGCACTCTATACTTATTCCTCGTTTATATCCTTAGCCGTTCCTTTAATTGATGATTGGGTTCTGGCCTGTTTGTAAGCGGAAGGGGATTCCCCTACATACTTCTTGAACTTACCGTGAAAATAGTCCACATTAGCATATCCCACTCTCGCCGCGACCTGATGGACCTTCAGTCCTTCGTCCAGCAATTCTTTGGCCTTTTCCATACGAACCTTGTCCAGAAATGCATTGAAATACTCTCCAGTATGATTCTTGAACAACTTACCCAAGTAACTGCTGTTATAATTAAACACTTCTGCCAGTACTTCAAGCTTGAGATTCTCGCCAGGGTTACGCTGGATAAATTCAATCATCTGTTTCAATACAGTATCCTTGCTTCCCCCACCCATACGTTGAATAAGTCGATTCAAATGTTCCGACGCCATGACTTTGAGATCAGACATCGTAAATTGATGATAGACTTCATTAATCAGAACCGAATGTTCTTGCATAATGGAGTGCATATGTTGATTCGTCGCTGCAAGCTTGTTGAACGCCAGGGAAAATACCTGTGAGAACGCCGTCTTGATCGCTTGCTCTGTTCGGTGATATGGAACCAGGCGCTCTTCCATCTCACCCAGCACCCGCATAACGGACTCACTACTGCGGATGTCTAACGCATAATACAGCTTGTCCGCGAGTTCGTCTTCAACTGGCTCATGTGTTCCGTCCACAGCTTCAACTGCCGGCTTAACAACGCCTTTGCCTTCGCTACCTTCAGTCCACAGCATGATGCGCTTCTCCGTGAACAAGAAGCGTTCACCAAGTGTACGATTCGCCTGCGTGTATGACCGCGCAATTTCAGAAGTGGAGTGTACGGGTTCACCCACAGCACCATACATGTGGACCTCCCATTCTCCCAGAAGCCCTTCCAGCTCATCATAAAGAATTCTTGCAGATGACTCAGATGTGATTGTTTCCTTGCTTAACAACCCCAGACCGGAATGGAACGAGAATACGATGCCTCGGTCTTTCTGGTCAAATGCTTCAATCAGTTTGCGTTTCATAACACTTCCCCGTTGCAGGTCGGGGGCCGCATGCATCTCAAGCAGAATAATCTGATAGTGAGGCCAGTGCAGCCCCAGGCTGTCTTCTTCCATGCTGCCCGCACCTTCCAAACTGTCAAAGAGCAAAGCCTCAATCTGGTGCTCCAGATAGACAGTATCTTCACCAGCTTGACGTGCCATTGTCTCCTGTTCACGGGTCAGGATCGTAGCAATCCGCTCCAGTTCACTAATCATCTCATCTTCATCCACCGGTTTGAGCAGATAACCGTCCACACCAAAACTGATGGCTTTTTTGGCATAATCAAAATCGGCATAACCGCTCAATATCAAAAAGTGCGAATCCGGATGATTCCGGCGCACTTCTTCAATCACATCCAGCCCGGTCATACCGGGCATGCGAATATCAATAATCGTCAGATCAGGCTCCAATTCCTCAAACCGGGAGATGGCCTCACGCCCGCTGGCAGCTGTAGCGATGACCTGGAATCCGTATTTTTCCCACTCGATAATGGTTGTCAGTCCCTCACGTATGCTCGGTTCGTCATCCACCAAAAACACTTTATACATGTTGGTCCCCTCCTGCTGGCAAAGTGAAAGAAACCTCTGTTCCTTCCCCATATACACTCGTAATCTGTAATCCATATGGCTCCCCGTACGTCAATGTTAAACGTTGGTGTACATTACGCATGCCGATCCGACTCTTCTCCTGTTCCTCCGGACCACAGATAAACTGCATCACCTCAGCCAGTCGTTCTGGCGTTATGCCTGCACCATTGTCATCCACACGGATCTGCACAATGTTCTCTACTAAACGAATACTTATATGAACACGGACTGTACCCTCTTTGTTCTCCAGACCATGGACAATCGCATTCTCAACCAAGGGTTGAATAATCAAAGGCGGAATGTACATCTTCTCCACCTCGGGATCGATATGGATCTGGAATGCAAGGCGGTCGCCGTAACGAAATTTCTGAATTTCCAAATAGGAACGTACCATTTCAAGTTCAGCCTGGAAGGTTGTTTTTCCACTGCCAATCTCCAGACTCTTGCGCATCAGCTTGCCCAACAGCCTGACGATGTTGGCAATCTCTGCTTCTCCCTTAATATGCGCTTTCATCCGAATGGACTCCAGTGCATTAAACAAGAAATGGGGATTGATCTGACTCGCCATCATTTTCAGTTTAATCTCTTTTTGGGCGATTTCCAATTGATTGTTCTGTTCGGTCGCTTCTACCACCTGCGTCATGAGTTCATTGATACTTTTCACCATATAGTTGAACTGTCGTGACAGTTGTCCAATCTCATCGTTTCCATCAATCCGTGAAGTCACGTTCAGGTCTCCTAATGCCAGCTTGTTGAGGTGTTTACTCAGCCGGAGCAATCGGTTCGAAGTGAGGAACGAGATGATATATACGAATAGTAGGGCAATGACCAGCACCAGTATAATAAAAATCATGCCGATCAAGCTGACCGTGTTGGCGTCCTTGACTATATTTTTGGTGGCAAAAACCGAAATCACCTTCAGGCTGTTCATACTCGATCCAGGGCCTAACTCATCAATAACAATATTAGATGGTTCCCCCCGGAAATCACCTTCTATGGTGCCTTTCGCCTGATTCTGCAGATCAACGCCAAAATCAAGCTCATCCAGCGTTTTACCCACCAGCTCAGTATTCTTGGCTGCAACCACATACCCCTGCTCGTCCGTAATCATCGTCTCGAACTGTTCCTGACGCAACAATCCATTCAGCTCATCCTGATTGATCACAATCATCAACACACCCTCTGTCCGATACTCGGCAAAAGGTACTTTGCGCACCAGGCTGAGCTTGTGTACAGGATTATCTTCCTTGTCCGGAATGTAGAACCACCCGATGCTGGTTGTTTTCAGTGCCTGTTGGTACCAATAACTCTCTTCAGTCTGCTTGTCTACCGGGATGAATTCGAGGTTGTTGATCAATGTTGGGTTAGTTGAGTAAAAACGAATGCCGGCTATCTCACGGTACAAACGCCTGTACTCCTGAAAGTCTTTGTATGCAAGATACGCTGAGGTTAGCTCCACAACGCTCTTGTACCGCTTATTCACAATCTCCTTGAGATCCGCATTAAACATTAAAAGATTGGATATATCGGTGGGTACACGCAGCATGGTTGCCGTCTGGCTCTTGATCTTGTCCACATTGATGATCGTCTGTCCTATTGCATTGTCCAGGGCTTGCTGGCGAAAATAACTGGTCACAGCAAGACCCACAATCAGGACCGGAATCATGACAACCAGTACATAAGAAATGAGCAATTTATGCTTTAATTTGAGATTATTAGTGGTTCGTATCAGCCTTTTCAACATGTCTGCACCTTCCGTCATCTGTATAAGCGCTTACATATAAACAGCAGGATCAGGATGTTCTGTCCTTAGAATTAATCATACCACATAACCGTCAGAATTCGGATTGTCATTGCAATGGGTACTATACTGCCATGCAACAAATCAGCCTAACCTCTAACAAAAGAGGCACTCCCACGATTGGAAGTGCCTGCTTAGTATAGAATCTGTTCGTTTGTTATTAAGGACGAGGTGTACTTACCCCATTGAGGATCAGTTTAGGATGAATATCGGCGTTCAGCGAAGCGGAAACTGCACAATATTTTTCCTCAGCCATCTGGATGGCTTTCCAAATGCGATAATCCGGGATATCCCCATCGACTTTGAAGATCAGATCAATGGATGTGAAGCCTTTGGGCATCTCTTCACTGCGTGTGCCCTGCGCTTCAATCTCAATCGATTCAATTTTGTCCAGAAAAGCGTCCAGAATCATCGTAATATCGATTCCCATACAGCCCCCGAGACCCGCCAGTAACAATTCCATCGGGGTCGCCCCCTTGCTGTCACCACCATAAGCAGCAGTGGCATCCATGCCAACAGCGTAGCCAGAGGGTCCTTCGGAAGTAAACGCGCGTTTGCCTTTCCATACAGTTGTTACATTCATGATGTTATCCTTCTTTCTCAGAATAGGTTAATTTCAAGCGAAAAAGGTTTGCACTTGCCACTCCGATGACAGAATAACCTTCCGATCGCTGTTATCCCCAGATTTTTTGATTCCCTTCTTCAAGGGGAAAATCAGGGGATAAAGGCGCACGCTCCGCTTCTTCAGGTTTCTTCTGTCCTCTCCGTTCTTGTGCAAAAAGTTTAGTTGAACTGATATCGTTAACGACCTTAAATACCCGCTCCGGGTACGTTCGTTCTTCCGATCGCTGTTATCTTCATCAAAATTCAGTAATCTGTTGCAAGAAACGACGGGTGCGCTCTTGCTTCGGCTGTTCGAAAAAGGCCTGTGGACTTGCCTCTTCCACAATCGATCCATCCGCCATAAAGACGATTTTGTTCGCCACATTACGGGCAAACTTCAATTCATGCGTCACAACCAGCATCGTCATGCCTTCCTCTGCCAGCTCCTTCATGACGGAAAGCACTTCTCCGACCAGTTCAGGATCAAGAGCTGAAGTGGGCTCATCAAATAACATCACTTCCGGCTCCATTGCAAGTGCACGTGCAATGGCGACCCGCTGCTGTTGTCCACCGGACAATCGGGATGGATACGCATCCTGCTTGTCCGACAAGCCGACCCGATCCAGAAGAATCCGGCCGCGTTCAGCCGCTTCGTCCCGCTTGATTTTTTTCACCGTAACAAGACCTTCCATCACATTACCCAGCACTGTCTTGTGCGGATACAGATTGAATTGCTGGAATACCATGCCGGTCTGGCGACGAATCTCCAGTACCCGGGCACGCTGGACTCGCAGCGGATCTGCACTGTTAACCACAATGCCGTTCACTTCAATCTGTCCTCCAGACAACTCTTCCAGCCCATTCAGACAGCGCAGCAAGGTACTTTTGCCTGAACCACTGGGGCCGAGCAATACAACAATATCTTTGGCATCGACATGAAGATCGATGTTCGTAAGTACTTCATTTTTCTGAAAACGTTTGGTAAGTCCAGTTGTTGTAATCATCGGTTCTCTCCTCCCATCAGTAAGCCCGGGCCAACCGGCGCTCCACTTGTTCCAGAATGGCCGAGAAGCCGATACTCATGATCCAGTAGATCACACCAATTGCCAGATAAAATGGCATGTTCAATGCATATTGTGATACCAGCAGTTGTGCTGACCGTAATAACTCAGTAACACCAATCGCCGCCACAAGTGATGTTTCCTTCAACATGCCAATAAAGGTGTTTCCCATCGGCGGGATGGCAATGCGTACAGCCTGCGGGAAGATAATCCGTCTCATCGCTTGAGCCGGGGTCATTCCCGTTGCATATGCAGCTTCCGTCTGTCCTTTAGGCACAGCCTGAATGGCTCCACGGAACGTCTCCGACAAAAATGCACCTGCATTCAGACTCAGTCCCAGACAGGCAGCCGTGAGTGATCCCAAGGTCACTCCATAATCGACCAATCCGTAATAAATAACGAATAATTGCACCAGCAGCGGGGTTCCCCGCATGATGGATACATAAAACCTTGCGATCAACCTCAGCCACATCGGTCCCTTCAGACGAGCAATCGCAACAAGGACCCCGATGATAAACGCAAAAAACATGGAGATCACAGTTACATACAGCGTATAATAGGCCCCCTTCAGAAAGAAGGGGATATTCTCAAATACCAGTTCCATGGGTCAAATCTTCCCTTCGCCTTGCAGGTTCATTATTGCGCAGGCTCTTCACCAAACCATTTTTTGAAAATGGTATTGTACGTGCCATCATCCTTCATGCCTTTGAGAGCATCATTCAGCGCTGCTACGAGTTCTGGATTGTCTTTGCGAACAGCGATACCTGCTTGGTCACTCTTGATTGCTTCGCCCACAGCTTTGATCTTTAATCCGTTGGCATCAACAATCGGTTTCAGTGCGTACATGTTGTTGATTGTGGCGTCAATCCGTCCAGCATTCAGGTCTTTCAGTGAAGAGATGACATCGTCATAGGTTTTAATCGTGAAGTCTCCCACTTTAGGTAACACTTCATTACGCAGATATGATTCATCATTTGTACCCAAACCTACGCCAATTGTTTTCCCTTTGAAATCTTCCAGCTTGGTAATATCGTTATTGTCTTCTTTGACAATGATTTTAACTTGGTTCGTAATATACGGATCACTGAAGTCGAGTACTTTCTTACGATCATCGGTAATCGTCATCTGGCTGATAATGGCATCCAGCTTTTTGGCTTGCAGACTCGGTGTCAGACCAGAGAACTCCTGGGATACAAATTCAACTTTAACCCCAAGACGTTTCGCAACCTCACGTGCGATATCGGCATCGTAGCCGTCCATTTCTTTTTTATCGTTCAGGAAGTTGTATGGTGCATATGTGCCCATCATGCCTACTTTGATCACGCCAGCAGACTTGATCTGCTCCAGTTCATTGCTTGCCTCTGCACCATTTGTACTTCCATTGTCTGTCGCCTTACTACCACAAGCACTAAGTACCAGCACGGTCATCAGCAGAATTGCTGTCAAAGACCAGCCTTTACGAGTTTTCGATCCATATGTTTTGTTCATTACGTTAACTTCCTCTCAGTCGTGTATTAATCTGGGTGTACATTTGGTTACTTTATTGTGACTAAACCGCAGTTGTACCCATTATTCCCTGCTATTTGTTTAATCATGTGAATCTTATGTGCCCAATAGTCCGTAAAATTCAAAGCTTGCTGCCTCAGATGCCAGCGATGAAGCTGTCATGGCTGAGAATTTGCTGTGCAACTCATCGGAACCGAACAACCAGCGTGATATCATGCCTTCAATCATGCTTACCAATAACGCTGCTCGAAGCGGTACATCCATGCCCTTAGGCAACATGCCGAGTTCGATGGCTCGTTCCATATTGTGACGAAACGCAGTTTCCACAGCATTACGTGTCTCCTCAACCAGGCGTTGTACGGATTCTTCCGTCACGATGCCTTTGAGCAACAGTTCCATAAAATAGCGATTCTGCGCGGCAAACAAGAACAAGTCAGTGAACAGCCTTTCCGATGCTTTCACCATATCCTCTACCGATCCGGCATCCTTGCGATACCCTTGTCCGATCGCCTCAAGCAACTCCTCCTTGCCCGTTAAGACAATCTCTGAAGCAATGGCTTCTTTACTCTTGAAGTGCCAGTAGAATGTCCCTTGCGCCACACCAGCCTCGCGGACGATATCGGAAATTTTCGTCTGATGGTAGCCTTGGGTTGCAAAACGCTCCATCGCTATGCGTATTATTTGGTCCCGGCGTTCTTCACCGGGTTCCAAACCGTTAATTTTGGTCATTCATGTAACCCTCCCGATTGATCAGTCAGTCAGTTAATTTATATCCTATGGGATAACTAGGTTTTTGTCAATATAGTTTTAAACAAATGGTTACAAGTATAAGTTGAAGTTGAGCGTATTTGTGATCATAATAGGTGATAGTCTTGTTCAGATGAACAGGCATGGTCAAGCAGGACAGCCCGTGCTGTAACCTGTATTTCAAGGAGGAAGAGAATTGGATATTATATCATCCATTATTATGGGCATCATCGAAGGTTTGACAGAATTTTTGCCCGTTTCCTCCACTGGACACATGATTCTGACTGCCCATTTGCTCGGTTTATCAGAGGACAACGAGTCAGTCAAAACGTTTGAGGTGGTTGTTCAACTCGGGGCTGTACTTGCTGTTGTTGTACTGTATTGGAACAAATTCATTGATATGTTCCGCTTCACCGGAGGAAGCAGACCTTACTCCCGCCGCCTCAATCTGGGACATATCTTCCTGGCGATGGTTCCTGCCGTAGTCATCGGACTTGTATTCCGCGATTGGATCAAAGCACATTTGTTTGGTCCGGAAACAGTGCTGTACAGTCTCGTTATAGGTGGTATATTGATGATCGTGGCCGAACGCTGGAGCCGGAAGAGTGGGCGGATTACTACCCATGATGTCGATGATATTTCCTACAAACAGGCATTCGCGGTGGGTATATTTCAGATCTTGGCATTGTGGCCAGGCTTCTCCCGTTCCGGGTCAACGATCTCAGGCGGTCTCTTTGCAGGGGTAAGCCGTGTAGCCGCTGCGGAGTTCACATTCCTCGTGTCTGTGCCAATTATGATTGGTGCTACGGGATATGACCTGTACAAAAGTATCGATCACCTGAACGGCAGTGATTTTCCAATCTTTGCGATTGGATTCATCGCTGCTTTCATCGTCGCCATGCTTGCGATCAAGACGTTCCTGTCCATTTTGAAAAAATTGAGCCTGACCGTCTTTGCTGTGTATCGCTTTGTCTTGGCAGCCGTGTTCTTTATTATTTTGATGTAAGCATTACAATTCAAGTAATTAGACAGGCAAAATCAATGGCGGCCTCACGTTCCCTTGGGAAGCGAGGCCGCCATATTTTATATTCTGAACTATGTTTCTGTTGCTTCACGATTCTGTTGCTGCTCCAAAGACAGGAATATCCGTAATTAGAAGAAGCCTGATTCTTCATTACTTCCTTCTTTAGTGGGTTGGATCATTGGTGATGCCGACTAGGTTTATTATGTATCATGGACAACCATATTTATGTTCACTTCTGAAAGCAGCCTGTCTAATACCAATCTTTTATTTGAAAGTTCCGGTGTTTCTTTCGATTCTTTAATCTCTCACGCAGATTATATCTATTCTCCTTTTGTTCCTGCAGCAATTGCTTCACCCCGATCATCAACAATCGGTATCTTCGGTCATCATTGTGACTTAATTGGTGCATTTCTTCAAAAATTTCATTCTTCATACGGATCTTGTTCACTCCAAATATTCAGTTTGTTCTCACAGTATACATGGGAGCACTGAACAAATTCTAAACAAGCGTTGTTTCTCAACACAGTTATTCAAATGCACATCATGCGGACTGGAATGAAACAGAAAAACCCCTTCCGTCGCAGGACAAGAAGAGGTCTCTTTAGCTAGGTTATTTAATCAAACTGCTGATGCCTTCGTACGCTTAAACTTTGGATTCAAGCGTCTCCAGATACTCGGAGATTTGAGCAGGTGTTTTAGCCCATTTGCTATGCAGATGTGCGATTTTCTTGCCGTTCTGGAAGACGAGCAAGCTTGGAATGCCGCGTACACCATTTTCTTCGGCAAACGGCTGGAACTTCTCTGCATCCAGGGCATAGAAGGTTTTGTCCGCATGTTGGTCGATAACATCCCCGATAAAACGATCCAGGTTTTTGCAATCCGGACACCAGGTTGTATCAAATTTAATGACGGTAAAACCATCAGAGTTAATTGTATCCAGATATTGCTGTTCACTTTGAATTCTTTCCATATGTCTTCTCTCCCTTATATGTTCCTTTTTTGGCTGATCTCCATTGTACCTCGTATGGTTACAATTGAAAATAGGCTTAATAGAGTTAACGATGCTGCTTGTACAGATTAGCGGGACTGAGTTCTCGTATTTCCTGAATTTCCGCAGCGGTGAGTTCAGGCGAATTCGAAGCAGCAATATTGTGCAGTAACTGTTCTCTTGAACTGGCACCAGGGACAACTGCTGCTACGGAAGGATGGGATAACGCGTAGCGAATAGCTGTCTGAGCCATACTGCGTTGGTCTGTAACAAGACGACTTAGCCCTTGCCGAATGGTATATAGTTGCTCTGGCGTATAGTCCAGATAACCTTTGTCTGCCTTGGCAGATCCAGAATCGGCAAGCACTCCGCTAGCTACGGGCCCACGGGCAATTACGCTGATCCCCTTTTGTTCCAATAAAGGCAGCACTTCTTCTTCCGCTCTGCGGTCAGCAATGCTGTACTGGTTCATCACGCTGACGATGGATGCCCTCTTTACATACTCCCGAATCACATTGGGACGAATGGAGGAAATTCCGTAATATCGGATAAGTCCTTCCTTCTTCAGTTCCTCAAACGCTTCGATTGTCTCTTCGATGGGATCGTCCAACGTGCCGCCATGCAGCTGATACAGATCAATGTAATCGGTCTGCAACCGCTTCAGACTTTCATGTACAGCCTGCTTAATGTAGGCTTTGGACGGGTCCCAAGACCAGCCCTCTTTACCCGGCAGACGACGATTACCTACTTTGGTCGCCACAATGACCTGGTCCCGACGCCCTTTAATAGCTTGTCCTACAATCTCTTCATTACGCCCTGCGTCGTACAGATCGGCTGTATCCAGCAGATTGACCCCATGATCCAGAGCCTCATGAACCAGGCCCACAGCGTGCTCCATTTCAGTTCCAAGTGACATACATCCCAGCCCAATCTCAGACACCATCAGTTCGGATGTACCCAGACGATTTTTCTTCATATGTGCATCTCCCTCCATACGTTCTGCAAGTATCCATTGTATCATTCTTGCTGGCAAAAATCGCATTACACACAAAAGCAAGGGATTGCCTTTTGATTGCACAAAAAAACCTGGAACGACTTCATCTCCAGGTTTCTTATGATCATCATTTGAATTCAAGCGATAAACGAGCTATCGCAATCTATTTCACTTCCACGCGTGGTCTGGCTTTACTTGTTCCGTTGGACGAATTGGAGCTTTTCATCATACCCGAGACCGTGCTAAACAGCTTATCTCTTGCTTGTTTGTTCCTCATCAGATAAGTCACACCTGCGCCGATCGCCGTCATGAGTATTCCTCTTCTTTTAGACATGTGCTTCTCCTCCTTCAGGATAAATGTACATCGTGTCTTGTTTGACAATTACCCTGTGGGAGCAAAACGAAACGAAGTGCAAGCTTGATCGCAGAAAAAAAGATGACCTCCGAATTAAAATTCAGCGGTCATCTTCCAATCGTCCAGTTGAAACATCAACCGAACAAGATAAATCAAACAAGCTTTCGTACAATCAAGACAAACGTCCATGTCCAATTAATCAGATGGCGTTGCCACATGGGTCATTTCTTCATGTTTGTAGGTCGAACCATCCGCCGTCAGATAGAAGTGACCAATCGGATGCAGATCTTCATCCAATTCGTAGACAAGCGGAATGCCTGTCGGGATATTGAGCGCCATCACGTCTGCTTCGGACAATTGGTCCAGATGCATGACGAGTGAACGGAGCGTGTTACCATGCGCAGAGATCAGCACTCTTTTGCCAGCAGACACCATCGGTTTAATCTCCGCATTCCAGTACTCCAGAACACGCTTCGAAGTATCCATCAGGTTCTCCGTAAAAGGGATGGTGCATCCGAGCCGCTTGTACTTGTCCAGATCCTGCACATATCGGTCATCGGTTTCGTCCAGTGCCGGGGGAGATACGTTCACGGATCGTCTCCATTCCTTTACTTGGTCTTCCCCATACTTCAGAGCAGTCTGCTGTTTGTTCAGTCCTTGCAGCGCACCATAATGGCGTTCATTCAGCTTCCAAGTCTTCGTAATGGGAATCCACATGAGGTCCATTTCATCCAGCGCAATATCGAGTGTTCGGATAGAACGTTTCAGCACGGATGCATAGGCGTAATCAAAATCAAATCCCTGTTCCTTCATGATCTTCCCTGCTTTACGAGCTTCTGCGTAACCATCCGTCGTCAGATCCACATCTGTCCATCCGGTAAAACGATTCTCTACATTCCACATGCTCTGTCCATGGCGAATCAAAACAACTCTGTACATAAACGTGAACCCTCCTTCCATGGAAACATTACCCGCAAGTCAAACTAATTAGCACAGTGAAACGTTCATCACATTAATAATATGGTGCCATCATCAGGTATACTACAACACCTGTAGAACTTACATACAGCCAGATAGGCATAGTCCAACGTGCAATTTTACGGTGTTTCTTCAATTGATTCGTCCAACCCCATACCAGTGTGAACAACGCCAATGGAACAATGAGGGCTGCCAGTATACTATGGGTAATCAGAATGAAGAAATAAATGGAACGAATGATGCCCTCGCCGCCGTATTTGGACGTCTCTGGTGAGAGGTAATGAAACGTCAGATAGGTCACGAGGAATAACAGTGTTGTTGAGAATGCAGCAAGAATAAATCGTTTGTGCAGCTTCACATTCCGCTTAATAATAGCAATAAGCGCTGCAAGCAGGAAGATGAAGGTAAAGCTGTTAAACACGGCATTAAACCGCGGCAACACCGTAATATCAAAGGTTACATCACCTTTGTAACCAATAGACGGTGCGAAGAACAATAATAAAATAATGACATTAGCGAGAATGGAAATCGTGATAATGATACCTGCAAAATTTTTATTGCTCGTCGGGGATGGAATGTTCGGTTCCCCTTTGTTATTTTTGCCCAATGCAAAATCCTCCTCATATCCTAACTTCTATGTTCTATATCATTATATCTCGGCAATTCCGGGCTGTTAAGTGACAACACTCTGAACAAAAACCGCTGCACTCCCCTATAAAATGCCCCTTTACGGCCGTTTTCAATCAAATCCAAACCGGCTCCCATTTACCCAAGTCTTTATTTGTGGTATAATTAATGCAATTAATCACATACGCGTTGAAACTGGAGGAGCCTGTCACCAAGGGCCCCTCTTTGTCTTTTTTAGGCATAAAAGCGGCACTCTTAACAAGCGCTGTTTTTATGCCTTTTTTTGTTCTAAAGGCTTGGAATGATCCCCCCTTGGGCAGGTAAACCTATAAACGCTACTGCTGGAGAGGAGCACACCTATGGAATTTATTTTGGTTCTTGCACTTATTTTAATCTTTACCAAACTTGCCGGTGATCTATCCGTCAGATTGGGTCAGCCGTCGGTACTGGGGAAACTGATTGTGGGTGTCATCCTCGGGCCTGCAATTCTCGGTTGGGTTCAGCAAAGTGATTTCGTCCATTATATGGCCGAAATCGGGGTACTATTGTTGATGTTCATCGCTGGATTGGAGACCGATCTGGAACAATTGAAGAAAAACTGGAAAGCAGCCTTTGCCGTTGCTGTGGGTGGTATTATTTTACCATTCATCGGAGGATACGGTTCGGCCATGGCGTTCGGTATGTCACAGACACACGCATTGTTCTTTGGACTTTTATTCTGTGCCACGTCCGTCAGCATTTCCGTTCAGACACTAAAAGATATGGATCAACTCAGCTCTCGTGAGGGTACAACAATCCTTGGTGCAGCTGTTGTCGATGATGTTCTGGTCGTTGTCATTCTTGCTGTTATGATGAGCTTGCTGGGTACAGGCGGAGGAGACACTTCGATTTCTCTGCTTATCGGCAAGAAGCTGTTATTCTTTGTGATCATCATCGCTGCCAGCTGGTTCCTTGTTCCTCGCATCATGAAGTGGATGGCACCACTGAAAGTAACCGAGACCGTCATTACTGCGGGATTGATTATTTGTTTTGGCTTCTCCTACTTTGCGGAGTGGATGGGTGTTGCCGGAATCATTGGTGCATTTGCCGCTGGGATCGCCATCTCCCAAACCAACTTCAAACATGAAGTTGAAACCAAACTGGAACCGATCGCCTACGGAATTTTTGTTCCGGTGTTTTTTGTCAGTATTGGTTTGAATGTCACGTTTGATGGTGTGGGTTCACAAATTTGGTTTATTGTCGTTATAAGCCTCATTGCAATTGTAACCAAGCTGATTGGTGGCGGAGCTGGTGCACGACTGACTGGATTTAATATGTCATCTTCATTGGCCATTGGCTCAGGAATGATATCAAGAGGTGAAGTTGCGCTCATTATCGCTTCAACGGGACTTGCTTCCGGCTTACTTGATCCGGAATACTTTACGAGCGTAGTAATCATGGTCATAATCACTACACTTGTTACGCCACCTCTGCTCAAAATTACCTTTGCACGCAAAAAGGGTGAAAAGCAAGTCGAAAGAGGAATTGAAGAATCACATTTAAGTGGGTAACTGTAAAAGAATATCTACGTTTAGCTTACCTGATGGCTTTGTGAAATATTTTTAGTTTGGGAGATATTGGCTATATCTTCTTTAGAAGATTCAATACGTTCGTGAAGCACACGCCGCTTTGATCCATTCCTCCCCTTCAACATGAAGGTTAGAGGTGGTCAGAGCGGTTTTTTTTGTATTTTTACAAGTCATACGTATTCGTTACTCACTCAAGTTCGCTATATCGTAGAAAACAAAAAAAGACCACCTTACACTCAAGAGGTCTTCCATCCTTGCCCGTTGTTACAACAGGCTGTCCCATTTTAAGTTAACACACCAACATAAAAACCAATCGAGATAAAGACAACACACCAGACGAATGCACCAATGCCCGATACAACTACGTACCTGCCAATTGCCATGCGGCTCATCCCTGAGAAACAACACATCAGATGACGAATGCCCGGAATGAAGTAACCGAGGATGATTGACCAGTATCCATATTTCAGAAACCACGACTCCACCCTGCTAAATCGTTTGGCATTCACGCCAATCCACTTGCCATACTTATCGAACAGCGGCCTGCCTGCCTTCTTGCCAATCATGTAGCTGAGCAGCCCCCCGGTAAATGCGCCACCGAAACTGACGGCGATGGATACGGAGTAATTCAACACCGAGATGGAGGCGAGATAACCGACAAACGTCATCATCACCTCATCCGGAATCGGCATGCCAATAACGCCAAGAGCCAGTAGTCCGTAGATTGCGAAATAACCATATTGACCAATAAATTCTTTTGCAAATTCCATACTGACTCGCTCCTTATTTCGGTTCCACAATATCCTTCTCATGTGAGGCTAGCACTTGTTTTAGAGACGGGAATCGGATTTGGCTCACCATGAGACCGGATAATACAATAATGACAAGATAGGCTACACCATGTGTGAAATAAGGACTCCAGAGTGCGAAAAAGGACATCAGACCTCCCGCAAATGTAATCGGCATTCCGACAAAACCACTGCTTGCTGTCTTCTGACAGTTATAACGGGCCAGACGCAAAGCACCGCAAATGGGAAATAATGCAGTCAGTGCCATCCCCAGCACACTCACTTCAATCATGGAATTCAGGTACAGAATCAGCACGGGCGCTGTTCCGAATGAAACTACATCCGCAAGCGAGTCCAGGGACTTGCCGAACTCACCCTCACAATGCAATTTACGAGCCGCATACCCGTCAAACAGATCAAAGAACATCGCTACCCATATCATCATTACAGCCAGGGCAAATTCACCATGAATAGCCATAATGATTGCCAGCATGCCTGAACTCAGATTCCCCAAGGTTAAAATCGATGGTAAAGACTTCATAAGATTTGACTCCCTTTCGTACTAGGCTTTAGGAAAAATAATATAAAAACGGACTCCATCCGGTGTATTCTCCACTCCATAACTGCACCCATGCAGATCAAGAATCTGCTTCGCAATGGCCAGACCGAGCCCGGTCCCCCCCATTTTACGATTACGTGAGCGCTCTACCCGATAGAACCTCTCCCATATATACTGCCGCTCAGCTTCAGCGATCTGCTCACCCTTGTTCTCAATGGAAATATGGACAAAACCTTCACGCCTGCTGATCTCAATAGTTATATCGGTATGTGGTATTGCATGACGTATAGCATTCATCATGATATTGAAAATAACCTGCTCCAGCTTGCTTCGGTCACCCTCCACCGTCTGTTCTGTTGTGGATACAAGCACCACATCCAATCCTTTGTCCTTCAGTTGCGGACCCAGACGGCCGGCGATATCCTCAATCATGTCAGCCAGTGCAACAGCATCCGTATTCAATTGAACCGCTGAGGATTCCAGTCGCACCAGATCCAGCATCTCTTCAACCATTGTTTCCATTTTGATCGTCTCATCGGCAATGATCTCAATGTAACGCTCCCGTTTGCTCTCGCTCACGCCATCCTTCAGCCCTTCAGAATATCCCTTAATAATGCTGATTGGTGTCTTAAGTTCATGTGATGCATCGGCAAAAAACTTGCGCTGACGCTGTTCAATCTCCTGCTTCATTTCCATATCTGTACGCATCTGCGTGTTGGCCTGCCTCAGCTCTTCCAGTGTCTGACCCAAGGTTCCCGATAAGGCATTGAGGCTGTTAGACAGACTGCCGATTTCATCATTACGCCGGATGGGTGATTTCACCGTGAAATCCAGCGTAGACATTTTCTTGGCGACATGGTTCAAGGCCAAGAGCGGCTTCGTTACAATTCGGGACAGGAGTAACGCCAGCAACAGAATCAATATAAATGCCCCTATGCCAAAATACGCATAGAACAAACGTGTTGCCTCATTCGCTTCCCTCATCTCCTGTAGAGACGTGAGCGAGAAGATCAGTTGCTGCTCGGGTCCGGAACGATGCACTGGAGCAATGGTGATGACATTGCGAACACCGCTCCAGCTATCCATCCATTCTTCATTGAGCATTTTGCCATTTGCCAAGGCCAGTTGGTCTTCGGTGGACAAAGGGAACCGGCTATCCAGTGCTTGCACCAGCAGTCCTTGCCTCTGACTCCACGTTGCCAGATTGGGAAGAACGACCTCAGTCAATACACCTGACCATTCCTTTACCGGTTCAATTGATTCCTGAAAGCTTTCAGTTCCCCATGCGGCAGAAGTGGCATCCTGGATTTTGAATGGATAGACCATGGATTCGCTGGCCGGACCTTTCACCGTCAGTTCTTGCCCATATTTCAGATGGGATGTAATCCAGCCAGCATTCTCACTATTGATAAACAAGGACAAGGACACTTTCACGTGACTTCCATCCTCTTGAAGCAACGTAATGTGGAACGGGTCATTAACCAGTCTTCCGGTATTCGTCAGAATGACCAGATGTGATTGATTCTGACGCATGAACTTCCCGGTCTCCTTAGCCAGCTGTAAATCACTCCAATGTCCATTGGAATATTGCTGTTCGAACTTGGACAGCTTTTTCTTCATACTACTGACCTTTTGATGCTGATAGAAATCGGGGAACCAGACCAACTGGGCAAAAACCGTCGTCCCATATAGAAGTACCAGACATCCTGCCATGACCAGGAAAAGCTTCATTGTTACGCCATTTCTTCTCATGCTTCTGCCTCGAAACGATATCCAGTGCCAATCACCGTACGGATACACTTGGCTTCATCACCCAATTTGCTCCGCAGCTTCTTGATGTGGGTATCTACAACACGTGAGTCCCCTTCAAAATCAAATCCCCAGATCCGATTCAAAATGGCATCCCGGGACAACACAATGCCTGCATTACGTACCAGATAAAGCAACAGATCATATTCCTTTGGTGCAAGTTCCAATTCAATTCCGTCCTTCTCCAAGCGTCTGGCCCATGGATCAAGGGTTACCTCTCCGAAACGAATCACACCCTGCTCTCGTCCAAATGCACCTTCAACACGCTTCATTAATGTCTCTGCACGTGCAACCAGCACACGTGGGCTAAACGGCTTGGTAACGTAATCGTCTACGCCCAGCTGAAATCCATGAATTTTATCGTCATCCTCGGACCGTGCAGTCAGCATGATAATAGGTACGGTGGATTGGGATCGAATATGCCCACATAACGTCCATCCATCCATTTCAGGCATCAAAACATCCAGAATAACCAAATCCACCTCATGCAGAGCCAACAGTTCCAGTGCCTGTACTCCATGTTCTGCTTCTATGACGTTCCATTGTTCTTTTATGAAATAATCGGCCACAATCTCACGAATGCGGCTTTCATCTTCCACCAGAAGCACTGTTCTGATCATGGCCGACTCTCCTTTTTAGATTTCTGATGATAACATACCTATTCCATGTGTCGTTCATGTGTCCATACATGTTTTGGAATGCTCCCATGATATATACGATTAATATAAGCCAAAAGTTACTAATTTTTATAAAAATTCGCATAAAAAAGAAGCCGTCAACGAGCAAGCTCCAGCTCATTGACAGCTACTTGGATGTAATCGAAGTATGTTGTCCAGAATTGATGCGCTACTGCGCGCTCCCTGGCAACACTTAACGTTGTTGCTCCAGACGGTGTGCCACATGCAGTGTCGGGCCAACAAAACGGTTCAGCGGGAATCCGCCGGCAATCGCTTTGGTCACGAAGGCTTTACCTTCACGAACAGCCTCTTTCACTGAAAGACCACGAGCCAACCCTGCGGTAATCGCCGCAGACGTTGTGCAGCCCGCACCATGCGTATATCCGGAGCCGACAACATCGGCTTCAAACCATTCGTAGTTGGTTCCATCATAGAGTAGATCCATTGCTTTACCCGGGCTAATGACACCTCTGTCCTTAATTAGGACATGTTTCGAGCCATGGGCATGAATTGCTGCTGCCGCTGCTTCCATCTGTTCCTTGGAACGAATCGGTCCACTCTTCGCCAGTTGGGATGCTTCGAACAGATTAGGTGTAACCAGATCAGCACCTGGCAACAGGAATTCGATCATCGCTTCCGTATTTTCCGGTTGCAGTACTTCGTCTGTACCTTTGCAGACCATTACCGGATCAATAACGATCTGTGGCAGACCGCTACGGCGAATATGTTTTGCTACCAGTTCAATAATATCTACTGAACCGAGCATACCTGTCTTCATGGCATCAAAACCGATACCGTCCAGAACCGTGCGAAGCTGTGCTTCAACTACATTTAATTCAACAGGAAAGACCTGGTGATCCCATGTTTCGGGCTCCATTGCCACAACCGTAGTCAGTACGGTCATACCATACACACCCAGCTCCTGAAAAGTTTTCAAATCAGCTTGAATACCTGCTCCGCCGCTCGTGTCCGAACCAGCTATTGTTAATGTTTTTGGAATCATCATGGTAGTTGCATTCTCCTTCGTGTCTCAGTTGACATTATCCTATCCCTTGTACGAGCGGATGTCAATGGCATCTGAAGCCATACAGAGCATGGTTTTCCGAATGATTCAGTTCACATCTTTTGTCTCCAAACGAACCATGGACATCGAAGCAATCCATATCCCTATTGCTCCAAGGGTCAGAGGGATAATAATAAGCGAATGAATGGAAACTTCCGACCCGTTGAAACCGGAGCAGACAATCAAAACCAGCAAAATGGACGAGACCATTGTAGTTGTAACAGAATGCTTACGCATACCGAAGAATAGGGGAATGAGTGCCATACACGCAGCCGATAAAGAACTCATACTGTACTTCACCAGAAGTCCCAATATATCCTGATTTGTCAATGATCCGGGAATGAAGGAGTAGAAATGATTAACAATCAACAGCAGTGAACCCATCAACAGGTCGGTAACCATAATCATCACAAATGTAAAACCAAACACGATAATCAATTTGGCAGCAATGATTTTATGACGCTGGATAGGATAGGTGAACATGACGTTCATCGTTTTATTTCTATACTCACTGATCACCAGCTTGGATAATAAAGCTCCGGCAAATATGATAAAGGTCGCTCTCACAAACGTATCGATAATCATAAAGGCGGTCTGGTAATCGGCATAGGCATAATCTTCTGCTCCCACATCCACGAATCCAATCATGATCAGGAAAAGAAGAATGGCTATACTGGCAATACCTGCCCCTGCAAAATTACGTGCAAAACGGTGCTTCCGCATCTCAAGTCTGATTAGTTTAAGCAACGTCTTCATCCCCTTTCACAAGCTTCATGAAGTGTTCTTCCAGGGAATGAGCCCGTTTGGATATCGATTCGATCTCAATGCCGTGCTGGATCAGCTTGGTGTTCAGTTCCGATGGAATGATTCCCGGATCATAGATGCGTAACGTTTGGTTATCAACCAGTTTATAATTACTCAAACCAAGCTGGTGTTCAATGACATAGGTCGCTTTGCGGATATCCACCGCCTGTAACTCAATGTACTCATTTTGACTTCCACGAATGCTCTCCATTGATACTTCTTCCACCAAACGACCGCCGCGAATGACACCAACTGTGTCCGCAATCTGCTCTATCTCACCAAGAATGTGACTGGAGACCAACAGGGTAATGCGATACTCATTGCTAAGCCGCTTGAACAAATCTCGCATCTCCCGGATCCCTACAGGGTCCAATCCGTTGATCGGTTCATCCAGAATGAGCAGTTCAGGTGTGGTTATAAGTGCACGAGCCAGTCCCAGCCTCTGCTTCATGCCCAAGGAGAAGTCTTTGACCGGTTTCTTGCCCGTATTCTTCAGCCCTACCATTTCCATCGTGTTGTCGATGATCTTTTTATTGTAGAATCCCATGTATTCACAGTGAAGCTCCAGATTCTCGCGAGCAGACAGTCTATCGTAGAAAAAAGGATATTCAATAATACTGCCCATTCGCTTCAGCACTTCATAAGAGGTCGGCGTAAGCTTCTCCCCAAACAGTTCTATCTCCCCTGTGGTTGGTTTGACGAGATTGGTGAGCATCTTCATGATGGTTGTTTTACCAGCACCATTTGGACCGAGGAATCCATAGATCTCACCTTGCTTAATATTCATATTGACGTTGGATACAACCTCCACCCCTTCATATACTTTGGTCACATCTATTGTTCGTGCGATATAATTCATCGTCCTTGTTCTCCTTTACGTCCCCTGTCCGGGTTCCTATATCTATATTGTAAAGAGAAAAGTCTTCTTTTTTATTAATCAAATCTTACAAAAACCTTAAGTCTGACCGGACAAGCCAAACTCAGAGTCTACCAAGCCTTTAGGGTAACCGAGAATACAGTCCGTTGATGTGGCACACTATGCAAGTGAATACTTCCACCCATCCGCTCAACTAGCCGTTTCGTAATGGTCAGACCCAGGCCGCTGCCTTGATAGAGTCGATTGCGGGAATCCTCCAGTGTATACATGCGTTCAAACACACGACTATGCTCGCTCTCAGGAATCCCTTTTCCCTGGTCCCAGATCTGTAGCGTCACAGGTTCACCGATCGAATGATCCAGTGAAAGCCCCAGTACCTTACCCTCTGCTCCATATTTCATTCCATTGGTAATGAGATTATCCAGCACACGGTCCAATGCTTCTTCATTCGCTTGCACGAAGATATCACCATCAGGAATCTCTAGCTCCACGTGTAACCCCAGATTCGTCAACATTTCATAAAAGGAAAGCATCTTCAACCGGCATAATTCGCTGATATTCACTCGACTAAGCACTAGCTCCGTGTCTCCAGATTCCAGCTTTGCCAAGTCAAAAAAGGAATGGATCAAACGCAGCACTTCCTGCGCCTTATCTTGTATTTTCTCCGTCATAATCTTCCGTTCCTGATCGGTCAGTGATGGACTGTGCAGCAAGGTCTCACTATAACCCAGCACCACCGTGAGTGGCGTTTTCAGATCATGTGAAATGTTGGAGAGCATATTACGCATCTCCTTCTCCTGATTCGCATAACCGGCCTTAGCGCGGTGGGCATAGTCAAGCAGCTGGTTCATGTCTTTTAGAAGCTGACTGACTTGGTCATCACTATTGAATACGAGTAATCGCTCAAAGGTGCCTTGATCCAAAATAGAGGATATTTTCTGATGAATATAGGACAGGTGTTGGTTTCTTTTCCTGAATTTCAACCACAATACAATGAAGGCAATGGCCAGAATAGCTGTTGTACTGGCAAAAATCAGTGTCATCCCTGCTCCGCCTCCAGCTTATATCCGATGCCCCAGAGTGTCTTGATATACTGGGGAGCCGAAGGATCTGCTTCCAGTTTCTCACGCAGACGACGCATATGTACGTTAATGATATTTTCGTCTCCATAATAATGATCGTTCCAGACGGAGGCGTAGATCTGAGCCTTGGTGAACACTTTACCAGGATGGGCAACCAACAGCTTCAGAATTCCAAATTCCTTGGATGTCAGCTTGACGGGTGTACCTTCACGTTCTACCTCGTACGTCTCCATGTCAACTACGAGTCCTCCAATGTGAATACGCTGATCTTTAGCCACTTCAGCCACAGGCTGAGTCGTATAATTGGCGCGGCGAATCGCAGCTTTGATGCGGGCAGTCAGTTCGATTAACGAGAACGGTTTGCTCAAGTAATCATCTGCACCGAAGCCCAGACCTAACGCTTTGTCCACCTCCCCATCCTTCGCAGACAGAATGAGCACAGGTACCAGACTGACTGCCCGAATGGTTTGCAGCACATCCATCCCACTCTTGCGAGGGAGCATCAGGTCCAGAATAACCAGATCATACCCGGGTTGTGACTGGCTGAACTGACGTTCTGCCTCTAAGCCGTCATATGCATAAGTGACGTCGTAGCCCTCTTTTTCCAGATAAGGTCCGACCATTTCACTAATTGAACGATCATCTTCAACAAGCAACAAGCGGTAACTTGACACGATTTCCCCTCCAGCATGAACATTTTTTCTTTATTACCTCACAGTTTGTTTGAATTGGCAATGATATACCGAAAAAACCTGACAGGAAGTACACTTCGGTATAAAGTGTGTTTCCGGCCAGGTCTATGAGTGTCTGTAGATAAATGCTGGTGCTTCTATTCTCTATATCCGTTCTCACTGTGAATCCAGCACAGTCCAATGGTTCCTGCACCTGCATGAATACTCACCACAGGGATAAACGGCATGATTTCGGTCTTTAATTTAGGGAGCAGATTGGCAATCTGCTTCTTGATCGTGACGGCTTCTTCCTGATTGTTCGCATGCATAATGCACACATGTTTTACTTTCTCCATATCCAGCTTGAGCATATCCAGCATGCGATCTTTCGTTCGCTTGAACGTGCGAATCTTCTCATTCACAACCACTTTGCCCTCTTCAAATCGAAGCAGCAGATGGATCTTGAGCAGTTGACTGATGATTAGCTGTGTGCCGGACACCCGTCCACTGCGATGAAGATTCTGAAGACTGGCCGGGATGAGGTAAAAGGACATGTTATCAATCATCTGTTCAATGTTTACTTTGATCTCGGCAGCTGAACATCCCTGCTTCTGCCATTCCAGTCCTTGCATAATCATCTCACGGTGAGGATAGGCACCTGCCTTCGAATCAATTGCGGTCACCGTCACTCCTGCAATCTCTGCAGCCTGCATGGACGTATGCAGCGTTCCACTAAGCTCTGTAGAGCAATGAATCGTAATAATCTCATCGTACTTGTCTTTGAGCGACTCATACAGTTCAATGAATTCGCCAATGGGTGGCTGCGAACTGCTCGCACGTGAAGCCTCCGCAAGTTTCTCATAGAACATTTCAGATGTAATGTCATCGGTTTCCCGGTAACATTCCTCTCCAAATACGATGCGCAGCGGTACGATGTAGATATGATTTTGCTCCGCAAAAACGGGATCCAGTGTACTGGTACTATCGGTGACCCATGCAATTTTCTTCATGACATCCTTCTCTCTTGCCGGATTGTTTGTTCTGTATCTTCAATCGTCAAGCACAAGCCCGGCGGTTTATTTAAAATTTGAATATTTCACATTGTAAACGTTTGCGATACTACCTCTCAATTATAAATGAACGGACAGACCGTTGTCTTGTGGCGCAATCATGAACACCCCTGTTTATACCATTATTAGCTAAAAAAATGTCTTGCCTGTGAAGGAATAAATTGGTATGCTGTTGTCCTTCTCTCTTTTTCGCCTTGACTGAAGTGAACGGAAACGCCGTTCAATCCACTTATCGGAGGTGTCACATGCTTTATTTCACTCTGGCTTCCAAAGCCTACTCCCGGAATCTGCAATACCGCGGGGCACACATGGTACATAACTTGGCAAGCGCCATGTTTGGTTACATGTATGCCTGCCTCTGGATCGGCATCGGGGCCGACCATACGCTCGGAGAATACGGGACACAGGGGATGATCAGTTACATTGCGTTCACGCAATCCTCTCTCTGGATCTCGGGTTTTCTCACGAACGGATTGGGTATTCCCTTATCCGTCAGGACAGGGCAGATCGCACTTGATCTGATGAGGCCTGTTCATCTGTTCACCCACCTGTTGGCACGCGAATGGGGGCAGATTGCCTACCAGTTCGTGTACAAAAGTATTCCAATCTACCTGCTCTTCTCCATTGTCTTTTCCCTGGATTGGCCCTCAGACGTTTCAACACTATTCTATGCCGCACTTGGTCTTGCCGGTGCCGCATACTTGTCCATCTGCATGAACTACATTATTGGTGCCACGTCGATGTGGACCACGGAGTCCTCCTGGCTTCACTGGGGCAATCACGCGATGATGAATCTGCTGGCTGGTTTTTTCATTCCGCTGGAATGGCTACCGGACTGGCTTGAACAACTTGCCTGGATATCCCCCTACCCTTTCCTGCTCTATGTACCTACCCGAATCTATCTTGGTTTCGAAGATGGCTCCTTGTTATGGGGAACCTTGCTTTGGTGTGTCTGTATGACGTTGATCTGTCTTGCGATTACCCAAGTGTTACGTCGTAAAGTGGAGGTACAAGGCGGATGAAGCGAACTTCCTGGTTCAATTTATATAAAATGCTGATTCGAACAAGCATCCGCAGCCGGATGCAATACAAGTTCAATTTCATCATGGCGTCCGTACTGGCCGCTTTAATTCAGATCTCCGAGTTTCTGATGGTTGCTCTCGTGCTGCACAAATTCGGAGCAATTAAAGGCTGGTCCCTCCATGAGATCGGTTATCTCTTTGCCATCATGACGTTATCCAAAACACTGTATCGCACATTCGGAAACGAAGTTCATCATCTGGAAAAATATCTGGTTAATGGTGAGCTTGATCAACTGTTAACACGTCCCATGCCCGTATTGCTGGCACTGCTGCCGCAAAACTTCCGCATCATGGCTGGGGAAGTCCTGCAAGGCGGGTTCATTCTCTGCTGGTCATTGGTAGGCATGATGCATAGCGGACAGATTGGCTGGATCGCCATTCCCTTCTCCCTGTTTATTATCCTGACGGGTGCAGTCATTCTCTTTTCCATTGGACTCGCTACTGCCACACTCGGATTCTGGACCACACGCATCGAGGAATTACAGACGATTACTGAAGATGCAGCACGAACGGCTGCCCAATATCCGCTAACGTTATATCCCAAATGGATGTCTGGCATTCTGCTAACGGTGATTCCCGTGGGATTCGTCAACTATATTCCGTCACTCTATCTACTGCGGGGTGAAGGAGGAGCATGGGTCCTTGTTGCTGTTGCTGCGGTTGCCGTACTGAGCTTGGCTGCAAGTCTGCGTTTCTGGCAATTCGGCATGACCAAATATCAAAGTACAGGTAGCTAAGGAGGCGTAACGAATTATGAACATGATCACAGCACGGCATCTGCAAAAGGAATTCAAAACTCCTGTTATTCGCGAAGGACGTTTCTCAGGTCTACGTACGTTATTTTCACGTGAATATGTGTCCAAGGAAGCGGTACGCGATATCAGTTTTGATATCGGCCCAGGTGAGTTTGTGGGTTACATCGGTCCGAACGGGGCTGGCAAGTCTACCACAATCAAAATGCTGACAGGTATCCTGCACCCCACCTCGGGTGAGGTAAGGCTTGACGGTATGAACCCGCATCAGGACAGGCGCAGGACCGTGGGTCGACTCGGCGTCGTGTTTGGACAGCGCAGCCAGCTCTGGTGGGATCTGCCCGTGAAAGATTCATATGATATTCTGGCCGAGATGTACGGCGTCCGTACCGAGGACAAAAAGAGACGGCTGTCCCAGTTCTCCGAGCTGCTGGACCTTGAATCGTTCTGGGCCACGCCTGTCCGCAAGCTCTCGCTTGGACAACGCATGCGTGCGGATCTCGCAGCTTCCATGCTGCATGATCCCGAACTGCTTTTTCTCGATGAACCAACGATTGGACTGGATGTGAACGCAAAGCGGAACATTCGTCAATTTCTACGTACATTAAATGAAACGTTTGGCAAAACGATTTTGCTGACCACCCATGATATGGATGACATTGAGCAGTTATGCAGTCGGGTGATGGTGATCAATCACGGTCAACTTACATATGACGGCTCGATCCCTTCTCTGCGTGACACTATCGGTCTGCCGACACTTATCCGAGTTACGTATCGGGGTTCATTTCTTATGCCTGATACCATACCGTCCGCCATTCAGATCACAGGAGTGGAAGGGCAGATTGTCACCGTCGAAGTTAACCGGAAGGAATGGAGCACGATGGACATTCTGAAGCAGCTTGAGCAATGGGGTGAGATTGAAGATGTGGAGATGAAGGAACCCGATTTCGAAGATATCATCCACCGGGTGTATTAGTTGGCCCATTTTGTGAGGAAATAGGATGAAGACCTGTTCTTACGCCGTTACATGAAAGAGGGACATGGCGTACTGTACTATTGGAGGTGAAGCGTCATGCTTGTGACCAAACATGTCCTTGCAGCATCCAGCGTACACGCTACTCCCTACTTCATCGTACGTGGCATCACGCCGGGGCCCGTGATGTTCATTACATCCGGGGTTCACGGGAACGAAACGGCGAGCATGGCTGCTGCGCAAAAACTCGCAGATGATTGTGCGACAGGTCGTCACGCCATTCAGCGGGGGCTGTTAATTATCGTGCCACGCGTGAACCAGCAAGCCTACGTTAAGAAAATCAGAGGCAAGCCAGATCTGAATCGTACGTTTCCACGCCGTATGTCAGGCAAGGCCAAGCATCCGCTCGCTGCGGCAGTTTTTCGTTTGGCGCGTGAACATCGGGCCGACTGGTGGCTCGATCTGCATGAAGCCAACGGCCTGTCTCAACTGAGTTCGCGGGTGCTTGGACAGACGTTGATCACCAATCCCGGCAGTCGCACCATTCCAGCTTGCAGAAGAGTTATCGAACGGATGAATCGATCGATTGCCATTCGTGATCGTCATTTTAACCTCAAGCAGCATGAATTGCCGGGATCTGCCCGTACAGCGGCTTCAAGACTATTACAAGCCCGTTCTGTTACGGTGGAGACCTGCTGGAGTCTGAAGCGCGCGACCCGAATCAAGTATCAGACGGAGATTGTTCACCATTTTCTGCGTGAGGCGGGCATGTCGTGATGAAGAACATTACAATAGAACTAAAAGAAACCTCGGACAGAGAGCGCCCGAAGTACATCTTAAGGCGCTCTTTGTTCGAGGTTTTACAGTTTATAACTCTTTCTTTTGCACCCTGAACGATTGAATATAATTGTCAATATCGTCCTCCGGTGTATGCAACAGTCGTGCCAGATGAATCTGCATCTGTTCCAGATGGTCAATATGCTTCTGAATATCAGCGATTTGGTCACGGACGAGTGTTTTTAACGTATCTTTTTCCATGTCTTCCTGGCTGAGCAGTTGCAGGGTCTCTTGTATCTCCTTTAAGGAATAACCCAGCAACTGGGCATCCTTAATGAACTTAATTTTGACCAGATAATCCTCGGTATACACCCGATATCCGTTGGAGGAACGACGGGGAGCAGGCAGAATTCCACTATCTTCGTAATAACGGAGAGTTGCCATACTCACACCTGTACGCTTGGCCAACATTCCTCTTGTCATGGTTTCCATGCCTACTCCTCCACCCCTTGCGAATTTATTGTGTTTGTTTGTTGCGTATCTTGGTATACGTGGCATCATAAGTAACCTCAGAAAACTGAGATGCAGGGCCTTGCAATAACGGCTGCTCCTCTCCTTTGAGATAACGGTCAAAGAATGCGAGCGCATAGGATCTAGTTATATCCACATTATGTTCTGGCGTCATGCCTCTGGCAAATAGTTTCGGTGAAATTAATGAAATATCCGTAAAGCTTTGATGGAAGAAATTCTCCACCTTCAGATAATAGGTATCATTCAGACTGCTCGTCATCACATGGTCCAGATCCGGCTCAAACTCAGGGTAGAACACGTTATCTTTGGATGTAGCATTCGGATCGAAGCTTTTAGCCGTTTCACCAGACATGATGTACATAAAAGGCTGTTTTAATGACGTCTTGGAGACGCTGCCCCAGAAGCCGCCTTCCAGACTGAGTCCTGCACGTAAACGTTCATCCTGTGCGAGTGCTTCGGCTGTTGTAGCCCCGCCATAAGAGTGCCCCATAATGCCTGTATGATTCAGGTCAAGCTTGCCCTCCAACACCTGATTGGGATCATTCCGATTCCACTGTTCAAGCGTGTCGAGTACAAAACGTGCATCTGCTGCACGAATGCCTACGCCCTCAACATTATATTGATACAGTTCTTCTGACGTTGCAAATTCAGGCCCGGCTTCATAAGACACTTTACGCCCATCGGGGAAGGTAACGCGAGCTGAGGTATACGGATGATCCATACCTACAACAATATAGCCATGGCTGACCAGCTCCTCGACAGCAGTCATGCTCTGGAAACGGGCAGAACGGACACCGGGAGAGAACAGCACCACCGGATAAGAACGGCTTGCGTCTGATATGGCTGCGCCTTTAACCACATGTGTCGGAATGGTATCAAGGTAGCTGAACACCTTGGGCGGGATACCAAATACCAGACTGATGGCTTCTCCAAGTTCAGACGGGTAAGACTCAGGAGTTATCCCCTTGGCATCCTCCGGGTTCACTGGATACCACACGTTAATCATCAGTTCCCGCTTGTCCCCGCTTTCGGGTGTAAACGTCTCTTCACGGGTTTCATCCACCAATTGTTGCGAAAATGTACCGATTGCAAACTGCCCTGTAGGATCAGGTATCTTAAATGCTGGAAAATACCAAGTGAGCAGTCCTGAGCCAGCGCCAGAGACCAGCGACAGCATCGCAACCAGCGTGAGTTGAAGCCAAGAACGCCATTTCGGTTTCTGCTTCTCTGCAAAATACCCAGTGACTCTGTTACGATACTCTTTCACTACCTTAATGATTAATACGATGAAGATTATGCCTGCAACAAGATACGTTGGCAGCAGCATCACGCGAAACGAATCTAATATGCCGTGAAGCAGCAATGCTAATATCAAGGCAGCCGACATCCCTGCCGCAAGTTTCCGACGCTTTGAGTACAAAGGTATACACAACGCTGCAGCAATCGTTACAAGTACCAGTATCCATTCCATTAGTTTCATCATTTATCCTCCAAACGTTGTTGATGAAACCAGAATAAACCTTGAAGTATACTTCAAGGTCAAGGCTGAATTTCAGAAACAATTTATTGAGGAATTCGTATATCCCATTTGCTAAGTTCGGTCAATGTACACGTTCCGGACGCGAAAGCCTTAATACCTGTTGAGTTCGGCCCAGGATATATCCGCCCTGTCATTACCTGCTCTCCCTGCTGAATGAACACCTCAATGGAGCTGACATCCATAAAAATATGAAGTTCCAGCTTCCCGTCAAGCAGTTCCACGGTCGCAGCACGTTCTCCCCCCGGCCCTTGTCCCGCCCGCTCGCGATTTAAGCATAGACGACGCTGCTGCACATCATAGGAAATCACGGTTTCTTCGTCCTCACCCGTGCGCAGTTTCAACCCAAAGTGCTGTGCTTGCTCCGCTTCGAATACAGCATACATTTCGTAACGGTCTCCGCTGATTCCAAGATCAAGATCATGTTCATCACCACTTAAATGTATACCATACTGCTCATTGCCTTCCGATCTGTACTGTATAAGTTCGGGCAGAGGCCGGAATATCAATCGTTCTCCCCTGCGAATTAGTTGTCTCGGCAACGTCATCGCTCCAGCCCAGGCATGAGACTGTTGTGTCGGGATTTCCGTTTCCCACGTATCCATCCAGGCCACCATGATTCGTCGTCCCTGTGCATCCTCCATCGTCTGAGGTGCGTAAAAGTCGAAGCCGCAATCCAGCGGAACGTACTGCTCGTACTTCAGCACACCTTGGTCTTCATCCAGCGTTCCCATCATATAAACGGTCGAATGCAAGTTGCGATAGTTATCTCCCTGAGCAGGCATGCGCTGCGGAGACATGATCAGCACATCTTGACCATCCAGTGTGAACAGATCGGGACATTCCCAATTGTCGCCAAGCGTCCCGTCACTCTGGGCCATAATGTTAACATAACTCCAATCCTGCAAGTCCGTTGAACGGTATAACAGAATGACACCTTTGCCCGCAGCATCATTCGATCCAAGGACACAATAGTACACACCGTTTCGTTCAAATACTTTTGGATCACGGAAGTCCTTGGGACTGGTATGAGCTGGGATTTGATCCAGTCGAATGACGGGATTCATCGCGCTTTTGACAAAATCAATTCCATTGTCCGAGACAGCGATATTCTGTGTCTGCAAGTAATCGTTATCCTTGTCGGGTCCAGTCACCACATGCCCCGTGTACATCAGCACCAACTTGCCATCCTGCACGATCGCACTTCCAGAGAAACAGCCTCCACTGTCGTAGCTCTGATCGGGTGCCAGTGCAACAGGCAGATACGACCACGTAACCAAATCACGGCTCACCGCATGTCCCCAGTGCATCGGCCCCCATACCGGCTCGTAGGGATAATGCTGATAGAACATATGATACATCCCGCCAAAGTATATGAAGCCGTTGGGATCATTCATCCAGCCCACCTCCGGCATCAAATGATAGGCCATTCGATAGGTTGGATCAACCTGATGTCGATGTTTCTTGATATATGCGTTGGCCCGGGCGAGTGTATAACTCTCCTTCGTGTGAGCCGACGAACTCGTCAGTCCAAGGTCTGTCTCTTGCCTTGTGTCCATTTCCTGTTTCTCGTATCGTTCCTGGTTCATATGTCCTTCACTCCTGTCTCTCTCTCTCTATCACCCAACTGAACTTATTTGATAGCCCCTTGCATGACCCCCTGAATGATGTACTTCTGGGCAAACAGATACACGATCAGTACTGGCAGCAGGGTCAAGACCAGACCAGCCATCAATGGACCGTAATCGACAGTGTATGTCCCATAAAAATAAAACGTGGACAGCGGCAGCGTGCGTTGCTCGGATGAAGTCAACACCAGGGAAGGCAGCAGAAAATCATTCCATATCCACAATACATTCAGCACGCTAATCGTTACGGTTGTTGGCAGTAACACCGGCAGTACGATTCGAAAAAAGGTTTGCACTCTACCGCAGCCATCCATTAGAGCCGCTTCTTCAAGCTCCAGGGGAATACTTTTGATAAAGCCATGATAGATAAATACGGCGAGCGGACTGCCAAAGCCAATATACATGTAGATCAGAGACCACTTGTTATCCAGCAGGCTGAGCGAGCCGTATATTTTAACCAGCGGAATCATAATAGCCTGAAACGGAATAATCATCGCAGCTACCATCAGGAAAAAGAGATACTGATTCACCTTGCTATTGTGGCGAACAAAGTAATGGGCTGTCATCGCCGCAAAAAGAGCAATCAGTAATACACCTGCAACGGTTATGAGCAACGAATTGCTGAAGGCGGATACATATCCCATTTTGTCAAACGCATTGACATAATTATCGAATTGAAAGGAGCTTGGTAACCCCAGCGGATCGGAAGTAATTGACTGGTTAGCCTTGAACGAATTGACGATGAGAAGTACAAACGGAAATACAAACAAAATCATCACAACGATTAATGCACTAAACTTTATCCAGTTGAAAATGCGCGATTGTCCAGCCATCATGCCTCGACCTCCAGTTTTTTGCTGAAATAAACCTGGAGCAGTGTAATGGCGGCCACGAGGATAAACAGCACAAAGGCTTCTGCCTGCCCCAATCCGTAGTCACGAGCAAGAAAGGCCTGCTCATAGACATGCATGGATACCATCTCGGTGCTCTTGAAGGGCCCGCCACTGGTCAGGGAGACGTTCAGATCATACACCATGAACCCCCGTTGCAGTGACAAAAAGATGCAGACAATAAACGAAGGAACCATCAGCGGCAATACAATGCGCGCCAGCATTTTGCGATTACTTGCCCCATCTATGCTGGCTGCTTCCATAACATCCTTCGGCACATTCATCAGTCCTGCAATGTAGATAACCATCATATAACCGGCATACTGCCAAACGGTCACCACAATGAGTGCCCAGAACGCTTTGTCCGGGTCAGCCAGCCATGAGGTGGAAAACAGAGTGAGGTTCATTTTTTGTCCCGCAAAGACGAGTACCTGATTAAAAATAAACTGCCAGATGAAACCAAGCACGATTCCACCCACCAGATTCGGCAGGAAAAATCCGGCCCGAAACCAGCCCTGCGCCTTCATTCCCCGGGTTACAGCATAAGCGAGCAGGAAAGCAACTGCATTGGTGAGCACAACGGTAATAAATACGTACTCCAGCGTCATCCCGAATGATTTCCAGAACACGGTGTCCTTGAACACACCAATATAATTATCCCAGCCAACAAAGTTTTGATCGATGGCGATGCCATCCCAGTTCGTAAACGTCAAATAAATACCATACAGAAATGGAATAATCATCACTGTAGCAAACGCAAATAATGTCGGGCCAGTAAAGATCAGACGGGTTCGCAGACGTGTCCATAATCCTTTTTCGGTCAGCATTGTCAACCTCCACTCTATCCAAATGATTAGCCTAACGGTTATGCCGGAAACAAGTCGAACAGACCTCGTGTGGAAGCTGTATATTCATCATCTCCGGCGTACCGCAAGTCTCTCTCTATGTGCTGCTCAGGGCTAAAATTAACTCCTTTATTTCACGTTGCTCCAGTATGCCTGAATTTCGCTGGCAAGTCCGGCACGGTCAATGACGTCAGCCAAGTATTTCTGCATAGATGCACCCAGTTTGGACCAGTGATCCGCAGGAAGTGTACTCATTGATTCCTCGATTTTGCCTGCCTTGATGTATTCACTAATGGATTTGCCAAGCGGATCGGTTGGCTCCAGTGTAATGTTGCTGAATGCCGGAATAATACTGGCTTGATTCACCAGGAAATCCTGACCTTTTTCGTTATAAACAATCCACTCCAAAAATTTCTTCGCAGCTTCCTGCTGCGCTGGTGTGCTCTTTTCCTTATCCAGCAATATTCGTTTGGATACGGCAGCAGAGATTTGCGTATTACCGAAATCATCCGCATTATTGCTCACAGGTACCGGCAGGAAGCCGTATTTTCCATCTGCTGTATCAAAGCTTGAAATTTGCGGCCATGCCCAGTTGCCCTGGAACCAAATGCCAACCTCACCCTTGCCAAGCACCTCAGGTCCACGCTCATAAGTTCCGGACAGGGGAGAAGCCTTGTCAATATTGTAGGTTTTCATCAGATCAAATGTATCTAACAAGCCATTAAACACGGCGTTTGAAGCAAGGTCCACTTGACCTGCCTTCAGATCAGTAATGAATTGATCCACCTTCGCACGATCCGGCGACTGCCCACCATATGCAAGCCCCAAATAATGCGCACCAAGTGACCAATCCATCGGAGATACAATCAAAGGTGATTTTCCAGTAGTAGCGATCTTTTGAAACAGCTCATCAAGCTGTGCAGTGGTCTGTACAGACTTTGGATCGAATGTCCCACCTACCGCCTGATCCAAAACATTCTGGTTATAGATGAATCCATATCCTTCAATAGAGAACGGGAAGGCATAATTTTTGCCATCAAACGTTGTAGCCGCTGTGCTATTCTCCACAGCGTCCTTCATCCAAGACTCGGATGTGAGATCCAGAACACGATCCTTGAATTTCTCGACATCCCCTGTATCCAGCATCATCATCGTTGTAGGGCTGCCGGAGGCATACAAAGCAGACGCTTTTTCAAACGGAGACTGTCCACTGCCTACAGGTACAATTTCAAGTGTGACATTTGGATTTTCGGCATGGAAGTCTTTAGCCGCTTGCTCCAGCTGACTGTTAATTTCCGACTTGGAATTGAGCAAGGTGATTTTGACACTCTCACTGCTGCTCCCCTCTGAGGAGGAGTTGGACTCCGTCGCTGCTTTACTTCCACATGCCGACAATACAAGCATAATAATCAAAGACAATACCGATAATTTCATCATCCATCTCTGTTCTCTTTTCATCTTGTTATGGCCCCCGATCGATAGTTTAAAAGGAAACGCTTACAAATCGAATTATAATGTCAAAGGTTTGACATGTCAATCGTTTGACATACCATTCAAAAAAAATATTATTGCGCCTTGTTTTTTCGTGACAAAAGGACAAACAGGAAAAAACGACCTGTATCAGGTCGTCTCTCTCTCCACTAAGGTAACTGGCAAAATATGCTCCATTCCGATCTTCTCTTCCGCGAGCTGGCGCCGAATCAGATCAATCGCCAGCTTAGCCATGGCCTCCACCGGCTGCCTGATCGTTGTTATGCCAGGCACCGTATACGCTGCCGCACGACTGTCATCATAACCTACAATAGCAATATCGTCAGGTACCTTGCGCCCACCTAACATGATCTGCTTCAGCGCATGCACCGCCATCAGATCACTCGTTACAAAGAGCCCATCCACCTCCGGGTGTTGTGCAAGCAGCTTATCCACCAATTCCGTATACTGATGCTGATCAAACACATTCAGATCGGTTTCATGAATCATGACCGGCTTGACTCCATGAGCCTGCAATGTATCAACGAAACCTGTCGTCCGGCGATTGGACAGCATTTGCAATTCCAAATTACCACAGATATGTGCCAGATTCCGTCTGTTCTTCGAGAGCAGCAATTCAGCAGCCATAACCCCTCCCTGATAGTTATCAGATGAGATAAAAGGGATGTCTTCACCGATCTTACGATCAAAGGTCACGATTGGGGAATGCAAATTCATATACTCATCGACTTCAAGTGTATGACTTCCCATAATAATGCCATCCACGCGATTACCCTTGAGCATTTCCACATATTCACGCTCTTTGGAAGGGTCCATGTGGGAATTGCATAACATAATTTTAAATCCATTCTGGTATGCATGGTACTCGACATAGTTAGCCAGCTCTCCAAAAAACGGATGGGATACATCGGGAATAATCAAGCCTATAACATTGGATTGTTTACGCAGAAGAGAACGGGCAATTTCGTTGGGTCGATAGTTCAGTTCGTCCATGGTTTGATACACTTTGTCCCGAGTCTTCTGACTGATATATCCCCGGTTGTTTAATACACGCGAGACGGTAGTTACAGAAACTCCTGCCCTGAGTGCAACATCATGAATAGTTGCCATAACAGCCTCTTTTCCTACAACATTCTTCATACAGATATTATTATAAACCTATTGCTAACCCTGAACCAATCCGCGGTATCTGCCCGCTCTTTCATTCCGCTATAATTCTCGCTCTCGGCATGCTATGCATAGCTCCGTGCGTAACATGGACCTGTACCACATACGTGCCTGGTTCTTCAAAGGTATGCTGGATTTCATATTGCCCTTCCTCTGTCTCATTGGCAGTAATAGCCCCCTGATTCTCCAGTTCGTCCGCTGTCATCATACCTTGTTCCGGAGATACAGAAGGCGGATCGTCAAGCTCATTCCAGACCTGAAATTGCACATTGTCGGCATGGCTTAACGGTGCATCTCCCTGTGTAAGCTTCACCTGCAACTGTATTGGTTTATGAAGAGAAGCCTTCTCTGGAACGACAAGTTTCACTTTGATCATCTCTGGCATCTCACCCGATTGTGACTGTTCCTCATAGGAGCATCCTACTGTCAGGAGGACCAGAACAATCAAGGGCATGAACCAACGAGCTTGTCCACTCATCACCATCTGTCCTTTCTTATAAAGAAGATTTTGATGTTTTGCCGATACCCCACAGCATTACGATGATGATAATAAAGGCGATCAGCGCCAGTAGTGGAATGGTGATGAAACCAAACCAGTTCAAATAGTCGGTATAACATGGAACCTTACCGCACGCCACGGCATTGCCTGTAGCCGAAAAGATACGCTGAATCGTTACATGATATAACGAAATGCCGCCACCTACGAAACTAAGTGGGAGTACATATTTCGTGATGCCCACGTCGTCCTTAAAGTACGCAATACCCAGCAAGATCGTTAGTGGATACATAAATATACGCTGGTACCAACATAGATCACATGGTAGATATCCCTTGATCTCACTAAAATATAGACTCCCCCCTGTTGCAATAACGGAAACGGCCCAAGCAACAAATAACCGGGTATCCACATTTCTCGCTGGACGCTCCGATTTTGATGATGTACTCATCCTCTGTCCCCCTCTTCATTTTGCTTATACCAAATTATCATACCTCATTCTGGACTCCATCGGCTATTCAAGCTGTTATGTAGGTCATTACTCGATGATTATACCAAATATTTGAACTTTTGGGTGAAACCAAAAAAAGCTGCCGTATGGGGCAGCTCATTTGGTTTAAACTGATTTAATTCTACAATTACATCGATTTAGTCAGTGTAATGGAACCATCTTTTTGAGCCCATTTCACGTCCCAGTTCAGAAGTTCAGCAATGAAGCGCAGAGGTACTTGCGTACGTCCATCTTTGTTTACAAATACTGTTGCACCCACGTTTTTCTTAACACCGTTCACTTCCATAACGTTGTTGTTCACCCAGAATTCCAGGGTATCATCGCCAGCCATTACCGTCACTTGTTGTGCTTTTTTGTCCCATTTCACTGTTGCGCCGATACCTTCACTCAAGAAACGCAGTGGAATGTAGGTTGTGTTTTTCCAAAGCACTGGTGTGGTGTCCATGTTGGTTGTTTTGTCGTTAATTTTCAGCATTTTGCTGTTCAGTTGCATCCATACTGTTGTCATTACTGGTGCTGGTGCTGGTGTTGTTGGCTCTTGGAATTTGTCGTTAAATTGAGTCACAATGGCATTACCCAATGCTTGACCTACACCAAACATCACTTTGAAGCCTTCACGATTGGTTGTATAAGAAGCATCATAATTGCCTGCTGCATATTGATTCAATACGTTTTGCACTTGATTTTCATGTGTTGTCAGTGCTTGTTGTCCTGCTGCTTTTGGCAGATTTCCAGCTGTTGCCGAATCCAGGAATGTAGCGAATTCTGTTGTAAATCCGTCAATACGTTTCTCTACTGCTGCACGAGCCGCAGTATCGTTGTTTTTAACAGCTTTTACATAGTCGCTTTGCGCATTAACGTGATTGGTTACCCAAATTTTCTCGAAAGCATTGGCACCATCGTTACCATAAACGGAAGCGATCGCTGCTTTGAAGTCAGCTGTGTTTCCAGCTTCAGCTGTAATCAGTGCGTTGGAAGCGGCTGTACGTCCATCAAATTCCTCTTGCATTTGCAGAGCCGAAAGCGCAAAGTGTTCGGAAGCCAAGTGGTTGAGTGCAGATCTCAGATCAGCTGCTTTTGTATCCGCTTTGGTATTTTTGAATTTCTCAGGCATTTGTGTAGTAATTGCTGTGGAAAGCGCCTTACTTACGTCAAACATTTCTTTGAAACCTTCACGATAAGCCTTGTATGCATCAGCGTAATCTCCAGCTACATACTCATCAAATACTTTTTGCACGAGATCTTCATGTACTTTCAGCGCCTGTTTGGCTGCTGCTTTTGGCAATTTGCCTTCGGTAGCTGTGCTCAGGAACGTGGAGAACTCATCCACGAAACCGTTGATGTTGGCCTGTGCTTGTTTGATCCCAGCCTGGTTGCCCATTTTGGTTGCTTTCACCAGATCATCGGTGTATTTGTTATGAGCGCGGAAGATGCGTTCGAATTCTTTGGCACCTGCCTCACCATATAGGGAAGCAATCGCTGGTTGCATATCCAGTGCATTCTGGTCGAGTGCTTTGTAGGCTGCATCTGCATCTTTTGCTCCGTCATATGCTTTTGCCATTGCCGTTACTGCGAGTGCAAAGTGCTCGGACAGCAGGTGGTCCAGGTTTGCTCTCAAGTCAGCCGCAGGTGTATTTACGGATGCTTTCATCATTGTCATCGGTGTCTGTGGGGCGGAAGCTGCTCCAGCGATTCCCGGCATCAACAGTGTTAAGCTAAGTACAGGTGCGATAAACTTCTTCATTTTCATTTTCATTACGTGTTCACTCCTCGATTATGTTTTGTGTATAATTTCTTTCCTCGTCGTCGTCTTCATAGGGTGTAACGCAGGGTTCTCTAATCTGGATCACTCTGTGGGCAAAAAAAATTCGCAGCCTTCCGTGAAGAAAGCTGCGAATGCCTGTTGTATCAAGGTTTTTTTGAATTGAAAAAAACTAAAATTATAGTGATCTTTTTGATCAATGACTACCTACGTACTGTAAGACAGTTACTTCATTTCCCTTTATTTCTCAACTATAGCTTACATCAAAGGTTATCTTGAAGTACAATAAAGACATATCAACTTATTCGCGAAGGAGGTTCATTCATGACCTGGTTGCCTTATGTTTTAATTGTGGGTATCGCCTTATTTGGAGGTATTGCTACCCTGATTATCGGAAATTCCAAAGCCAATCAGACCAGCAACCCCGAATATGATCGTCGCACAAAGCAAAACCTCAGTAAACTTTCCTATGTATACGTTGGTGCAATTGTACTGGGTTTTGGCGGACTAATCCTCTATCTTTTCAACTAAAATGTTTCGATTCGGCAAAGAATACGTTCAAACATGCCTAGCAGCTTAAGTTTTCGTTCTACATATCCAATGGTTGAGGGGCCATCTCCCCTCTCCCTGATTACTGCCAAAAATCCGCGTAACATCCATACTTGTAGCTGTTCGTAAAGCTGCCTCCTGTTAAAATTAGCATTTTCCTGCACATAACCCTCTTCAAAGTCAGCCATAATCTTTCCAAGTTCTTGCCTATGTGTTAATGAGGGAATTGTAGAAGTCAGTACAGCTGCCAGATCAAAATGATGATCGTCCATTCTTACTTCACCAAAATCAATAATGTAGATGGACTCTTTTGTAAACAACAAATTCCACATGCCCAGATCCCCATGAATGACTGAATGGTTCGTCTTGCGAAATCCCAGACACTCCACTGTAAGCTGGGCTAAAGTACGAATTTGTTCAGATGACGAAGCTAACACTACATTGGAAACCTCACTCCATAATTGAGATAACTCGAAACGATCTTCCATACCAGCAACCTTAAGATGACTCGTCGTACGATGAAAAAGACCGATCACCTGACCTAACCGAACAAAGTCAATGTTACTTTGGGAACGCGGAAGCAAATCCTGTATGTAGATCTGCAAATTATAAATCTCATTATTATATGTAATATACGGAATTTTGTATTTTGTCTGTACCATGGATGGTGAAATGTTTACGCTTGCCAATGCCTGAACCAATTCATACTCAATCCAAGCCTGTTGTTCGTTCCTCAGTTTACGTAAAACGAACTTACCTTGTGTAGACTCAATCAACATCGCTTTAGAACTATTACCGTGTTTTATGGCATTATATTCTACAATATTCCCTATATCATAATGAACTGCCACGTAATGAAAAATAGTCATGCCTTCACCTCGTTTCCTCATCCTAAGCGATCTATTCAACAGACAGATGCTAGTCTCCTGTATATACACACATGTTTACAAGTTGGAGATAATTCAGAATTATTCTGGATATGTTCGGGGTTTAATATAAAGCCATAAGGGACAGCGAGCCCATTAAATTAAACCAAACCCCAACTTGAAGGAGAGATATATGATGAAAAAGAACATGAAGAAATCCGTAGCAACGATGATGGTACTGGGCATGACATTAACAGGAGCAACGGGTGTATTTGCCGGAACGCAGCTGGAGAAGATCTCGGCATACCTTAACCATGGAATCAGCTTCAATGTAGATGGCGCGGCTTACTCACCAACCGATGGCAATGGCAAAAAACTGGCTCCAATTACCTATAACAACTCTACTTATCTGCCTGTACGTGCGCTTGCCGATGCGTTACATGTACCTGTATCCTATGACGGAAAAAAAGGTCAGGTCATTATCGGCCAAGCCACGAGCAATCCTTCGGCCTTGACGAATGTAACGTATAGCGCAGCACAAAAAGAGGCAATTCAAAAGGCTTTTGCACAATTCGATGGGTTCGAGACAGCTTATGCTCCTCAGCAGATGATTGCAGGTGACACGTTTAAAAGTGTAGGTGCAGGTGGCGACGGCGTCAGCTTTGTTTTCAACCATATGAAAGTGGATGTATCTCCAAGAGATTATTCGGACGGTTATACGAGCAAAGACGTTAAACTGTCCAATGGCGTTATCGCCAAGTGGTACACACCCGATCAAACGGGCATGCTCACCTTCCAACTGGATGATCGCTACGTTACCCTTAGCTCCCCGAATCATAAGCTGAGCCAAACTCAGTTGCAACAAGTCGCTGTCTCTGTTCAAAAGGCAACTGGCAGCAACGATCAAGGGACCACTGCATTCGCTGATGTGAACTATAGCAAACAACAATTGGATAACATGCGTAAGGCATTTGCGAAGTTTGACGGATTCACCACTGCTTATGCCCCTCAACATATGGTTGCTGGAGATACGTTCAAAAGCGTAGGTGCAGGCGGTGATGGTGTAAACTTTGTTTTCAATCGTATGAATGTCACGGTATCCCCTAAAGACTACTCGTTCAGCTATGATGGCAAAACGGTAAAACTGCCTAATGGCGTATCAGCCAAATGGTATACACCGGATCAAACGGATATGCTCACATTCAAGCTGGACGATCGTTATGTAACCATCAGCTCGCCGAATAACCAATTGACTCACACTCAACTGGAGCAAATGGCGGTATCTGTACAAAAAGTGAAATAAACGATGCACGATCCTTAGATCGAAATAGGAAATATAAACACACATCATTTCGGTCCCACTTTATGATCTGGGGCTGATTTGATGTGTGTTACGCATTCTCAAGTTCTGCTTCAAAGACCTCTGCCTTATTCATGACTTGGCGAAGCCAGTAATACCGATGCAAGTCCATGATAAAATGGAACACCACAAGAGCCAGCATAATGTATACAGACATTAGCACAACAACCACAGTCTGCTGTGTAACAAAGGCCAGTGAAATATTGGCCAGAAGATATGCTCCGCCCGTAATCATGGTTAATGTGGTAACAGGCACACCCGTGCTCTTATCCCCTTTTTTACGCTGAGGGGGCTGCTGCAACCTACGCAAACGAAACTTCACGTATTGGAATAAGGCAAAACCATATACCGCAAATGATCCAATGGCGTACCAAGGTGTCGACAGACCAAGTGTCCCGTAGGCAAACTTCTGTATAGTTACCATAAATCCCACAGAACAAACGATGCCAAATACGCCTCGGAACAGTACATAATTCAGTTGGAGTCTGCGTGGGGCAACAATCAGGGCAATCGCCCATATATTCATAAAGGCTAGCGGTGGCACGAGAATATACGCATACAGCGATTGGAACGGGACACTGAACACGGGAATAAGCAGAAATACATTAAGAAAAAACAGGACAAGTATACCTGCACTCAGCCGAATACCATCTACTGCATAGATAACATAAGATGAAACTTCATACGGTTTTGAACGTTTATTGTTCGCCATAATAGCTCTTCCTTGATAGATACGTTTCGTCATAACTACAATGTCCTGTCCGTTAAACGAACAACCCTGCGATAGTACATCGCATCCATCAAATCCTCCCAGTCGAGTTCACTGGCATTAACGTCTCGATAATATACCGCAGCAGCAGGCAAGAAACCAACCAGCGGCCCTGTACCACCACATATCAGACTCCCGCCGTCTCCGCCTTTGGGCGTCACATCCCCAGCCGAATCTAGCGTAAACTCATATTTGTAGGGATCACCAGCAAACTTTATGCCAAAGAAATTCGGCAGTTCCAGATCATAAGCACGATCATCCTTTTCTTCAACTCGTGAAGAGGCCGTCTCTGCCGATCCATCCACAATCTCATCCACGCCTTCCAGACTGCCAAAGTGCTTCAATCTCATTGTATAATCAAAGCTGTCTCCCCAGGGAAATAATGTGCGACAACCGCCGCCATAGATGTACTCCCATTCGTCTTCGGTCAGCAAACCAAAACCCGCCGCAGCTTCTTCCCTCACAACGTCTTCCAACTCTATTCCTTCGTTGAACCACAGGATTCGCACTTCGTCTTCACTTTGGCGAATCAGACGGAATTGTTGATGCAATTCATATTCACGGATCTCCGACTGTTTAAACTGCTCCAGTGCTGCCGGAAAATCAGAATCTTCCTGCGCGAAGGCTTCCTCCTCGGACACTTCAATCCAGCCAAGTGAGATCAGTTCACATTCAACAAGCATCGGCGCAATGTTGACCGTTCTTACAGGTGACATTTGACTCGCCAGAAACGAATCCACGTCCTCCACACTATACTCACTGACCGTTTCATGCAGGTCGGCTGAGGTCTCTTCGTTCATTCCATATGTCCAACGATCCCAGCCGAGGGTTATGCGGTCCCCAGGTACAAATACAAACCTCTCCTCCTCATTCGTAAACACACCTGTCTCGATTCGCTGACCGAATCGCTCAAATGTTTCAAGTCCCTCATATTGCATACCAACTGGTAACTGATGAACCAGCTTACGCATCCAGGCCTCTTTGTCCTGAGCATTCAACCCCTGCCACATGTCCCGTCTTAATGCTTCCATAACTCTCCCCACCTTTACTTATACACTTCCACTTCTCTAAAATGCTTTACTGGCTGGCACAGCACAATCTGACTTGCCCTGTTTACATTTTTATTTCCCTGCGGCCTGCAACAGTTTCAGCAATAATTCCTTCCGTCTTCCTTCCGCTTTGCGAGCGAGCGTTGTGAGCTTCTCCATTTTGCCGAAGATCGGGTAGAGTACACGTTCCGCTTCAAAATGCTCAAGTCCTTGAATCTGTCTAACCAGCAGTTCGAGTGTTTCATCATTCTCCAGCTCACTCTGAATCTTCAGCTTTAGACTGTCGGTCGAACGACGCAAGCTGGCGACTAACACAGGTATGGACTGAGCCGTTACACCCTGTTGTTCCACAAATGCCGCAATGAACTTATCCTGAATTAACTGATGCTCATCATCCACTTCGCCCATGTAATATTCAATCAGCGGGAAATACCGCTCATCCACGAGCCCCAGCCCAAAGGTTGCATAACTGCCTGGCATACAGCTTTTCTCTCCCTCGGTATCCTCATAAAACTCGAACTCCTGGATAGCCTCACGCGCATACTCTTCCAGGAGTGGACGTAGCTCCGGGTACTCCAGTGCATTGGCAAAGAATCGGTGGGTATCCGACTTCGCGAGCCCTTTGATCGGCAAATACTGCTTTACGGCAGATTTGAGCTTGATCTTATAACTTTTTGGAAAGCCCTGTTTCAATAAATGAGTGATAAAGGTAAGTGCCTGCTGATAGGCACCGGGCTCTTCCTTACGAATGTGAATGGTCATCAGAGCGAATACATCATTTGCTTTGCATTCCACTTCTTCCGTTTTCACATGTATATCGTCCTTCGCATACGTTCCGCTACCTTCTGTCATCATCAGTCCCGCACGTCTGCTGCCGAGTTGCTTCGCGAGTTCCAGGAAAGTCTGACCTTGAGCTTTGCTATAATTCGGCTCAAATCGTAGAATCAACACCGCCGCGTATAACAGCAGATCTATGGGGTGAGTCCCGGGTATTTGCGCCTTCTGCATCTTATCCGACGATTGGTCTGTCCGTGATTCAACATCCCATTCCAACGTCGCTCCTGGCTTAAGCGAATATTCATTGGTACGATATTCAGAAGACTGCACATCATAATATTGTGGCAAAAACTGATTCTCCGCCCATGCCGTCACCGCACGAGTAATATCACCACGATGCTCGGCAAGTGCCTCCGGACGACCCTGATTCAACTCTTGAATCCGGTCATACTGCCTGATGGTCCATGCCACATCCAGTTCAGGAAACAGTGTAGGATCAAGCAGATGACGCGTCAAAAAGAAGGATTCCAACGGCTTTGTTGGATATGCACCGTTCTCCAGCTTCTGCTCAATGTATGTATGAATACGCTCAAGCAACTGCTGCTTTTTCTCTTCATTGATATATTCCAGCAAAGTCAGTTGCAGCTTTCCTTCTGTTGTAGGGAATTTACCACGGAAGGTAAATCGATAGTCAATCAACGGGGAATCTGCCAGCTTGTCCAGTCTTCCCTGAACAACCTCTACAAGCTTAGGTCCAATCTCATTACGAACCTGTTCATCGGTAAAGGCTCCTGCCTGCTTCGATTTCAGACCATCATCCAAACCCAGATCCACACTGTCTACTGTAGTCCGTCCAGGTCTATAATCCAGCAAAATATCATTGAAAATGCCTATTTGCAGCGTAGTTCGCTTCGTAACATTTTCCAAGTCATCCCGCTTTTCCTGTTCATCAAACCATTCATGAATTGTCGTCATCATCTCTTCCATTGCCTGGTCATAAAGTGTACTCATCTGATCTCCTGCCTTCCCATGCATCTAATGATGTTCATCAACCAAACATGAACCTCTATGAATCCCGGATCAATCCGGGGTATCTCTGTTATAAATACGTATTGATGTTCGTATACTACCTATTATTTTACTCTCTCAAGTACACCGGGAACAATAAGGCAGCAGGGGGAGAAAAGGTGGTGAAAGATGCCCATAAGTGGTATTTAAGACACGCCCTAGTCAAAGAGATCTACGGATGCCTTTCACATCTATGTAGGCTCTCGGTATGCCCTCGCTATCATCATCCCCACGTTGTATAATCATTGTATTCCTTTTCAGGAGGTCAGACGAAATGAGCTACAGCAAATACTTCCCTTTGGAAAACTATTTGAATCAGGTTGCAATCACCCTTACATATGCAGAGCTTGAGGAAATTCTCGGATTTACGTTACCCCCTACAGCGTATAATCGCGAACAATGGTGGGTAAATAATTCCAATAATCATACACAGGCACTATCTTGGTTAAATGCCGGATGGAAGGTAGAGAATGTGATTTTAGGAAAAAACGTGACGTTTGTCCGCGGCGAGTCATAGATGTTTGAGATACACAAAAAAAAGCAGGGTAGATCCGATGCATTCATCGTTCTACCCTGCTTTTGTTGTTTAATTGACTGTCTTATACCACTCGTTCACTTCGGCGGTAATATCATCCCCGCCCATGGATTTCCACTTCGTCACAAACGCATCAAATTCCTCAATGCCCACCTGACCATAGATGATCTTGCTGAACGTATCCTTCTCCAGCTTGTCGATTGCATCCTTCTTCATTTTCATTGTCTCGGTTGGAGCTCCCGTGAACTTGTTCTTGATCGCATTATCTTTATTCGCAACGACCACTTCAGCGGCTACAAACACTTCCGGTTTGTTGGCAATTTTCGTATTTTTCTCAAAAGGAGTCTCAGGCTCTTTGCCCTTCGCAAGTTCCGCCAGTGTATCCATCATCAGATTCGGAATTCGGGCACCATCATACGTAATTGTATATTTGAGGGGTGATACGCCGTCCTTCACTTCAGCTTCACCAACAACTTTTCCATCCACGATGTCATAGTCATATCCTTGCGCAAATCCATGCTCGAACTCGCTGCCCACTTCCGGGTTGGCAAAATTGTCGAACAGATAATTTTGATACGTGAAGAAAATCTCTGGGTTCGCCATGTCTTTGTTAATCAGCACAACGCCGTTACTTGCACCAGATCCATGTTGGTGGCTCTCACCTGTTGGCCCTGTAGGTAATGCAATGGCTTTGTACGTGGCACCATCCACATTTTTCTTCACATCATCAATCGGCCAGTTCGGCATCCAGTGTGGTCCCACAATAATGCCTGCTTTACCTGCGGTAAACAGTTCTGCTGCCTTGATCTCGTCATAAACGCCAGCTTCTTTGGGCAGGTAACCTTTGGACAACCAATCCTTCATCGTCGCAAGGCCTTCCTTCACACCTGGCTGAATGGAACCATATTGCAGTGTTCCGTCTCCGGCATCATTCCACTGTCCAGGCATCGTGTTGTACATGCCGAAGATCCAGCCGGATTCCGTCATCCAGGTATTAAGTGCATTCTTCATGCCGACGGTCAGACCATACGTATCTTTCTTGCCGTTCCCATCCGGGTCCTGATTTGTAAAAGCATCCATGACCGTAACCAGCTCATCCATGGTTTTTGGTTCTTCCAGTCCCAGCTTCTTCAGCCAGTCTTCCCGAATGAACATGACCGAATCGCCGTTGTACGCATAATCGAAGATTGGAATGCCATAACGCTCGCCCTCATACATGTATGGATACCATTCCTCCGGCGCCGATTCAGATGCCTGTTTCCATGTGTCCGAAGCATACTTGTCAAACAGCTCGCCTGCATTCGCAAATTTGCCGGACTCAATTAATTCCCGGACCAGATTGTAGTCTCCCCGAATGGATACGATATCCGGCAGTTCTTCGTTAGCGGACAGCGATAAGCGCAATTTTGTGTAAAATGCATCATTGGTCACCGATACGGCCCACGGTGTGGTCAGATCAATGCCAAGTCGTTCCCTGGCCCATTTGGTATGCACATTGTTCTGTGCTGTTTCCCCATTTTTGAATTTCGTATCATCATTCCAGGCCCGCAGATAACTCATCTGTACCGCCGGTTCATACTTCCCGTCTTGCAGAGCAAGTGGCGCAGCGGCTTCCTTCGTCGGTTCTTCCTTGGCCCCCGAACTGCATGCCGTTACGGCAACCATCGTGATTGCGAGCAATGTCGTCATCATTTTTCTATACATGAACTAACCCCTCCTCAGGTAACTTGGATACCCTCTTGTGCCAAATGGATTGTTGCCAAATGCACCTTACATGAAAAGGATAGTGCAGCCGGGGAGGCAAACATATATCACAATTTCAATGTTCATATCGATTTGTTAACCGTTCCGAAAATCCTGCGGGGTCAGTCCATAATGTTTGCGGAATACCTGAATGAAATAAGGCGTGTTATTGTACCCCACTTCCTGACCGACTTCATAGATCTTCATGGCTGTATGTTTGAGCAAATGAACTGCACGTTCCATTCTGGAACGGATAATATAATCACTAATGCCTTCACCCGTGGATTGTTTGTACATTTTCGACAGATATACCGGGTGCAGATGCACCTCTCCGGCAATGACCTGCAACGATAGATCCTCGCCTAGATGATGATCAATCCAGTGCTGCACCTGCCGAATCAGCGTTGATCCGGCATCCTGTCCCGCATCGCTTGTGCTCTCTTCCCACTGCTGCATCACACTTCTGGTCCACGTTTCCAGACTACGCAGCGAGATGCCATAACCATCCTTGAGCAGCTGCTGGTACTGCTCGCCAAGCACTTCGGCTAACTGTCTTCCTTCCCGGTGAGCCATATATGAGAATGCCGCCGCCAAATAATGAAAAGCCACATACACATGTTCCGGAAACACACTGTTCGAAAGTTCGGCAAAGATCTGATCAATCTTACGGTGTGCATCCTCCATGCGTCCGGCTTCCAGTAACGTCGTCAGACCCGGCGGTTCATACAGCGCCGCAAGTGACTTTAACGTGGCCGCATTGGTTCCCGCTGCCGCATTCAGATGTAGTCCTTTGCCTGCATCGGCTTGCTTGCGAAGCGCACTGACGGCTTGATGATATAGCTGAGGCACCTGATCTGGAAAACGTCCCATACGACTAACGGACAGGGAAATGGTCGCGTTCAGATACTGCCTTACACTGTGAAGCAACCGTTCTCCAAGTCGTCCCATTAGCACTTCCGGTTCGGCTTGGGTTTGTTTGGGGCTGGCCATAAAGACCAGATCATCATAGGCGTCATCCGTATGGCAGAGGTGATAGGTACTGCCGTAGATCTCTTCCACTACATTCGAGATGGCGTACTTCATCAATCGAAACGCTTTATGAGTAGGTTGATGGTCATCATAACGGATGAGCAACAGTTGCATTTTATCCTGTGGACGGAATCCGATCTCCAGTTGCTCCAGCTTGCCTTCGAGTTCAGCATCCGCAAATTTATGCCCTAACAATACATCCTTCATCAGCTCCGCCCGCTTCTCGGGCAGATGTTCCCTCACTGAATACATGGCCCGCTGATGCAGCATTTGTTTCTCACCCTCCAGGCGAATCTGCACGGCGGCCTGCTGCACGGATTCGATCAGTTCCTCATCTCGAACCGGTTTGAGCAGATAACTGACCGTCCCATGTTTAAGCGCCTGCTTCGCATAATCGAAGGAAGCATGCCCGGATAAAATAATACATTTGGTCTGTCCCCACTTTTGCCTGATGTGACTGACCAGATCCAGACCGGACAGACCCGGCATGCGGATATCCGTGATAATAATATGGACCTGGTGTGCTGCCATATGTTCCAATGCCTCTTTGACAGAATAGGCTTTGAATACCTGACCAATCCCGTGTTCTCTCCACGGTATGGAGACAGCGATCGACTCTACTGCCGAATGTTCATCATCCACGACCATTAGATTCATCATGCGGTTGTTCCTCCTCAAACCATCGAATTTCTACACTAAGTCCGCCATAGGGAATCGCTCCAAAATGAAGCCCGGACGACAGCCCATATCGCGTAACGAGACGCTGATGCACATTCCACGTGCCTGTTCCAATCTCCTCGCCCATCGGTTCATTGATCTCCCGTTCCAATTCGGCTATCTCTTCCGCTGTCAGCGTGACACCATCATTGTCAACAAACAGGCTATATCGGGTATATTGGCGACCCTCAATATGTTCGGGTACCGCAATCCCCGTTACGACAACATGCCCACTGCCTTCCATTGGCTCAATGCCGTGGATCACCGCATTTTCTACAATAGGCTGAATGAGCAGTCGCGGAATATGGAGCTGCATCAATTGCTGCGGTACGGCGATCTCGTAGGTCAGCCGGTTGGTCCGCATCTGCTGGATGGACAGATAATGATCCAGCAGTCGGATCTCTTCCTCCACTGTCGTCATGTCATTCTCGCCCCGCGTAATGTAACGATAGTAGTCTCCCAGACTTAGCGACATGGCAATCACCGCTTCCCGGTTGCCGAGCTGGGTCATATTTTTGATATAAAACAGGCAGTTGTACAGGAAATGCGGATTGATCTGTGACTGCAGATGTTTCAGTGTGGCTTCCCGTGACCGGATACGTTCCTCGTATACTTTCTCGATCAATTCTTGAATCTGCTCCGCCATATGGTTGAAGCTCTGGGTCAGGTACGCGAATTCGTCACGGGAGTGATCGACTGGAATCCGTGTGGACAGCTGCCCTTTACGAATCTGCTGCAGCCCTCTCATCAAACGGTGGATGGGCACCTGAACTTTTCGATACAAAAGCAGTGCGGCCCCGATACTGAGCACGAGCAGTAACAAAATGGAGGTAATAAACATATTTCGGCTCTTATCCATCGGGTTCAGCAGATCATCCAACACCACCGGGTTCACATATACTGCTTGCAGTTGTTTGGAGTGCACGTAACTGACCATATACTGTTTGTCGCCCACCTCCAGCTGATGATTGCCTTCCCTCTCCGGCCCGTTAAAAGGCATATCACGCATGATCGCTTCGACCAGTTCAGGGTCCGCCGTACGGTTCAGCAACGGATCATTACCTGGTACGAGCAAGAAAGGATCTCCGCCCTGTGTCACTTTGAAATCATCCAACATGGCAACCACGTTCATCGGGTCAAAATTAATCTCCATTACCGTTCGCACGCCTGTGTTCACCGGTTTTTCATTCCACTCGTAGTTGTCTGTGAAAAAGTAGGTGAAACTCCCTTTCTCCAGCTGCCATTGGCCTGGTTGCGGAAACGTCAACATCTTCTCATCGTAGACCGTCCGGCTGGACATGGTGGACAACACAAGTTCCGCTTGCGGCAGCACAATGGTAATATCGTTCTTCCAACGGCTGGTGGACTGGTACAACGATAATTTGTCGAGAATATCCAGATAGATGCTGTTTTTCTCATATTGGCTGGTTGAGTCCGTCATGTAACGGTAATGCAGAATACTCGGATCTCGCAGCAACGTCAGGCCATACAGCGAGAGCTGCTCGATATTTTTATCCACCTGTGAACTGAAATAATTGAACTGGTTCAGACTCGATTGCTGTTTCTCTTCGACGACCATATCCACATTTGCCTGGTTCGCGTACGTATAGAGCAGCAGAATGGGTACGAGCAGGCAGATTAAGAGAATGACCGTTTTCGCAAATACTGTGAATTTCATCGTTTCACCCTGTCCCTGAATTTGAAGTCCTTCTATACCGAAGTCCTATTTTATATTGAAAACCCTTACATTTCTAGTTGATTTTATATTCGCCCGCTTTCCTGCAACTTGTAATTCTCTGTTTCCATCAACAAGTTAATATTTCAACATCCGCATTGAAATGTTGTTCTATAGTCCGCCCTTTTCCGTTGCTATAATTCAGTTGCTCCACTCTGTGCAGAGGCTTTCTCGCCTTATGTTGCCAGGGTTGGACGAGATAAAGGAGGGACCCTGATGGCTATCGAACAACCGTTAACAACCCATACGCCGGTGCGAAAAATGACACCCCATCCACGCAAACGTACCCGCTGGAATTTCAAACGCACGTGGCCGCTGCATCTGATGCTGCTGCCTGCTGTACTGCTCACATTGCTGTTCGCCTATGTGCCCATGGGCGGCATTATTATTGCTTTTCAGGATTTTAAACCGTGGCTGGGGTTCACTGGCTCCAAATGGGTGGGCTGGGACAACTTCCGGTTCATGTTCGAATATCCCGACAGCGTTCAGGTCATCTGGAACACCGTACTGATCGCTTCAATGAAAATTGTGGCCGGACTTATCGCGCCTGTGGTGTTCGCCATTTTACTGAATGAGGTTCGGAACTCTACGTTCAAACGTTTCTCACAGACCTTGGTGTATCTGCCCCATTTCCTGTCCTGGGTTGTCCTGGGCGGCATTCTGCTCGATATGTTATCACCGGAAGGTGGACTGGTAAACCAGGTGCTGGCGGCGGCTGGCGTTGAACCGATTTTCTTTTTGGGGGATGGCGACTGGTTCCGTGTAACTGTGGTTGTCAGTGATGTATGGAAGGAATTTGGATTCGGAACAATTGTATTTCTGGCAGCACTTGCGGGCATTAACCCGGCATTGTACGAGGCTTCGGAGGTAGATGGGGCAACGCGGCTCAGACAGACATTACACATTACCCTGCCTGCGCTTGTACCGATGATTATCGTGGTAGGTACGTTATCGCTGGGCAATATCCTGAATGCAGGCTTTGACCAGATCTTTAACCTGTACAATCCGCTGGTATATGAGAAAGGTGATATTATCGATACCTTTGTCTACCGGATGGGAATTCTGAATGGCAAAATGAGCTTTGCGACCGCTGTTGGACTATTCAAATCATTTGTCGCGATGTTCCTGGTCATCTCTGCGTACCGGATGGCGTACAAAATCGCCAATTATCGTATTTTCTAAAAGGGTTAGCATCATGCATTAAGGAGGAATCAAGGTGTATCACAAAACAACCGGGTACCGTATATTCAATGGTTTTAACCTGATATTCATCGCGGCCGTCTCCATCCTGTGCATCCTGCCGCTGGTCCATATTCTGGCGGTTTCCTTCAGTGGTAAGGCGGCAGCATCTGCCAATCTGGTGACACTTTGGCCGATTGATTTTACAGTGGACGCGTACACCAAAACATTTGGTAACAGTAACTTTCTCAGTGCACTCTGGATTTCAGTCCAGCGTACGGTTCTGGGCACACTGCTCAGTATGACACTTGTGTTCCTAACAGCTTATCCATTATCCAAGGAAAGTCTGCACTTCAAGGGGCGCTCGTTATATGCATGGTTTTTCATCTTCACGATGCTGTTCAGCGGGGGATTGATTCCGTCCTATATTTTGATTCAGAAGCTTGGACTGATTAATACGATGTGGGCACTGATTTTGCCAGGAGCGGTCGCTGTTTGGAACCTGATTCTGATGATGAACTTTTTCCGCAACGTACCGAAAGAGCTGGAAGAAGCTGCATTTATTGATGGGGCCAATCATATCACGACTCTGTTCAAAATTTATCTGCCTGTATCCATGCCAGCGATTGCGACGATCTCTTTATTCACGATGGTAGGTCAGTGGAATTCCTGGTTTGACGGGCTGATCTATATGAATGATGCTTCCAAATATCCACTCGCCACGTTAATGCAGACCATAATCGTGCAGCAGGATTTCTCCAACATGAACGTGGATGCGACGCAGCTCCAGAACATGTCTCAACGTACGGTGAACGCGGCTCAGATCTTTATTGGCGCTCTGCCGATTCTGCTCGTATATCCGTTCTTGCAGCGTTTCTTCGTAAAGGGAATTGTGCTCGGGGCGGTAAAAGAGTAAGGCAAACACACGGAATCCCGTTATGGATTCTTTTTCGTTCTATAAGTGCATTCTATAGCTCATGATTTCAGTTGTTTTGAAATTTTTCTGCCGCGAACAGCGTTGTTATATTCATTAATCAATTCATCCAGCACCATGGATTGGCGAATAACCTCCGGATGCCATAGTTCCGCATATTGATCAGCAATCTGGTAGAGCCTTTGCCGTGCATGTTCGATACATTCCTGAATGGTTTCCGGATTATGTACCATACTCCCGCCCCCTGTTATCCTTGAATATCATCATCCAAAAAAGACCATCTAATATAATATTCGGAACAATAGGGGGTTTGGATTACCCCAAAATTAAAATTTTGGTTATTTTTCTTTTAAAAGTTATTATTAGCGTGGATCATATGAACTGATGTACACATATGTTCAATGCAAATAAACCGGATCGGCTGCGGCCTGTCCGGTTTATTTGCGTTTATATCTTTTCCAGAACAGCTTCACATGCCGAGATGAATACGAGCAGACTCAACAGCTTACTTACGCTAATCCTCATATTTTGTAAAGAAAACGTCCTCAAGAACGGCCTTGGCCTTCTTCAGATCACGGGAATTCAGCGTATGAAGCATCCCCATAATTTCATTCATTTCCTCGTTAATGGTCACTGCTTCCGCATTCTCATTATCATTATCGTTTGAAGCTTCATCGGGATATGGTCCCCCTTCACTAGTAACCATGGATGGACTGTCTTTTTCCGAATGGAACCAGGAGGTATGCGCGGTGTCACGGAGAGCATGCACTAAGAACTGCAATTCATCTTCGGTATATCGCTGCAAAAAACGATTTGCGCCAAGATCAATTTGTTGATGCATGGCTTGATGCAAACGATAGATGTCTTGACCCAGTTCTGTCATGCGAAATAATACTTCTTTCTTATTATCTGGTAGGTATTCAGGCAGAATGATATTTTTCTGCACCAGCTTTTTGGTGATTTTGGAAACTGTGCCTTTGGAAAAGCCGAATTGCTTTGAGATGGTTATGCCATTTACAGGTTCAAGTGTTCCGATCGCATCCAGCACATGCAGCATAGTAACCGTCATTTCTTGGACTAACTCTTGAACTTCCGAATTAGGGCTGTTCTTAAGCAGCCATTCCTTCTCTTCGTCATCTTCCGCTTGGAATTTAATCTGTATGTCTCTCACAGCTTCCAGCACTTCATTGATCAAGTGCTCTTTATTGTGATTGTTTGATGGCTTGATCATCCTTTTTCCCCCAACACTAATGAACTTCATCCCAGTATATCAAGGAAAGGTCCGCAATTAAAGTTTCCAAGGAAACAATGTTGACAAAAGAACAGAATTTAAACTAATATTGTTGCAAGGAAACTTATTGTTTCTCAGAAACAATAAGTCGAGCGCTTCATGATCCTTTATTAAAGAAAAACAGAACTTTATTTTAGCCCCAATTTAGAGAGGAACATTACAAATGACAGATATACGATTCAAGCCATCGCAAGAGAAGGAACAACCGGGTGTGAGTCCATCAAGGGAAGATTACGATATCGACGTATTGGTTGCAGGTGCTGGCCCGACCGGATCTACATTAGCAGCAGATCTTTTGCGCCGCGGCCTTCGTGTCCGGCTGATCGACAAGGCTCCACATGCCTTTAAGGGTTCTCGTGCCAAGGGATTACAGCCGCGAACCCAGGAGGTCTTGGAAGATTTCGGCGTGCTGAGTGATGCTCATACAGAGGGAAGTTCTTATCCGCTTGCAGGTATCCATCTAGGTCCGATCACTGTGCCGTGGCGCATGCAGCAGCGAAATAAACCTACACCAGATGTGCCCTATCCGAATATTCTTCTGCTGGCTCAACACCGCACGGATGCCATCCTGCACCGCCTGCTCAAACGTCAGGGGCTAAATATTGAATTTAACAACGCGGTGGATTCTTTTGAACAGGATGCCCATGGGGTGACGGTGACGCTCTCTACAGGGGAAAAGATTCGCAGCAGATATCTGGTGGGGGCAGACGGAGGTTCCAGCACCGTTCGTAAAGGTACAGGTATTCGATTTATCGGAGAGACCAACGAATCAGATCGTATGCTTATCATTGATGGCACGATAGATGGCTTGTCTCGCAGTCGTTGGCATATGTGGCCACACACAAAAGGTAAATTTGTCGGAGCATGTCCATTGCCACACTCCCAACAGTTCCAAGTCATGATCAGGTTAGGAGCAGACGAGAATCCAGACTTGAATGAGGCTGTATTGGCCGCTCAGTTCCACAAGCTTACTGGTTTCCGCCTCTACGACATTACCTGGAGTTCCGTATTCCGTCCCAACGTGCGACTGGCTGAGCACTATCGGTCAGATCGTGTCTTCCTTGCAGGCGATGCGGCCCACGTCCATACCCCAGCCGGTGCACAAGGACTCAATACCGGTGTACAAGACGCTTACAACCTCGGCTGGAAAATAGGTCAGGTTATTGCCGGCGCACCTGATCGCCTGCTTGACAGTTACGAAGCGGAACGTCAACCCATAGCCGCACGCGTTCTTGGAAAATCCAGCGAGTTGTACGCCAAGCTCGATAATAAACGTCTCGCCAGTCTCAAACGTGGTGACGAAGAACGACAGCTCTTATTATCGTATCATGGTGGACCACTTAGCTCTCAGAATGCATCAACGACCAAGTCACTTCAGGTCGGAGGTCGAGCTCCCGATGCTCCATGCATCGGCCCAGGCGGTGTAAGACGACTATTTGAGATCCTTCGTGGACCGCAATTCACATTGCTTGCCTTTGGAGCCAATGCCTCTAATATTCTCCCAGAGCTGATCTGGCCAACCAGCGGTGCCAAATTACACAGATACATCGTTAGTCTCGGCAATGAAGCCGAACAGAATGTTATCAACGATACCACCCAAAAACTGACCGAGATCTATGGCATCAGCGATGATACGCTAGTACTGATTCGACCCGATGGTTACATCGGCAGCATCATCAAGGGCGACTGGCAGGCGGAATTTGAGAATGCGGTCAGCATGGTTACCCCACCACGTTAAGTGAGAAATATTTAAACTGCGCTTTAAGCATCAAATGCAGACTCCGGGCCGGGGTGCCACATCAGAGGAACTGCATGCTTCATTCACCTCAAGCCTACGTCGTCAAAACGATTGCCTATCGTCTCTGGAAAGGCACGTTTAATGGCATCAATGGCACGTTGTTCCGTAGCCCCTGCCTTCCGGATAAGCTCAATTACCCTTTGCACACATTCCGGTTCTCTCGAATCCCAAGAGATGGAGTCATCTATCACCTCAACGATCATTGTATACAGGTTTGCGAGCAGCTCATACTCGTTTATTACCTGATCCATTTGAATAGACAGATGCTTAAGTCCTGCAACATAAGAGGCAATATCCAATCTTGATTTGGCATAATAGCGAAGTACAGCTGCCGCTTGTTCTGTGTCATATGTTCCTGACTGCAAAACAGCGGCAATAGCGTCATACGCTGCCGCTCCACAGGCATAATCTTGGGGCGGCAGCATATAGTCATGGGTTTCCCATTTGTACACGGCCTGGATTAACGATTCCTTGCAGACTTCCCATAGATCTATGGGTGCACAGGCTTCCAGCACCTGATAATACCAGTAGGGTGTACTGTTTCTCCCTAACGAATCATAGGGCAGACGAATGACTTCATTCCCATTACTTTTACAGATGAACAGCACCCGTTCCACATCATCATAGCCAATAACAATGACAAATTGATCGTGCCAGAGAATTGCACCTATGCCTCGGTCAATGGAAGCTTTAATATCCAGCAGAGCCTGCTTCTGATAGAGCGGAAAAGTCGGTTCAAATGAAAATCCACCATGTTGTCCCGTTGTCACACCAATGAAGTCTGCTGCGACAAAGTTCTCTGCCATCCAGTTGTAAGCCGAAATTGATTCTGACGTCAGACGCCGATCCACCACTAATCGGAATGCACTTGCTGTCATACCTGCAATCATGTGGTGTGGGAAAACCGTCCACTGTTTATGTAATAAAATGCGAAACAACGCATCTGTATACGCGCTTACACCGCTCCATGATCTACATTCATCAGCAGAATTCACAGCTTGCGAGGATCGAATCCAGTCCTGCAATACTACTTTTGTCGCCATCACCCTTCACACCCTTCCTCTCTCATCCTATCGTGCGGAATGTGCTCCCCACCGTGGTATAGTGGACCTTTTACGGTCAGGATACTTCCTGGATATCACTCGAAAATAATCAATAGCCTGCTCTTCCAATGCTTTCGCCTTCACGAGTACCTGTGCTAAATCTTCTGTGGTGTCTGGTCGCAAGACACGTCTATTCTCCTGCTGAACCATATATCCTTTCATTTGGTCAATTAACGTCCCAAGCTGTTCATAACATGCACAAGCATGGTCCAGTTCGTTCCATATCTCTCGAACACCCTGCAAATACATCCTTATTTCGGTTCGCGAATGGCAGAAGGATTCCAAGATATAACCTGCACCGGATTCATCGAAATCCCCACTCCGCAGGGCCTGCACCCACACATCATATGCCTTTCTACCTGAAGCAATATTCTGATCAGGTAACAGACGATAGGGAAGATCCCAATCCTCAATCGCCAGTCTCAGGGATTCCAGCAGCATCTGCTGTTCAGGGATGCGGACCTGATCACCAAACACCTGACAATACCAAAATCCGGTAAAGTTTAAGCCGAAATTGTCATACAACAAAATCTGCGGTTCCTTGCTCCATCCGTCCTGCACATAAAAGATGCGGTCCCGGTCATCATATCCATGAATAACACCGAACTCAGGAATCCAGTAAATCACACCAGTTCCTTCATCAATACTCCGTCTCACCCAATTCACTGCATCCTGCTGGTAATAACCAAACGTGGAATGACGTGTACGTCCCCCATCCCAGACCGTAAATATTCCCAGGTTATCGACTCCCGGACGATGTGCTTCCCCCCATTGTCCATACGCTGTAACCGACATGGAAAGTAGTCTGCGATGCACCGCCAGCTTGAAAGCCATGCCCGTATATCCGGCAAGTACAACCTTGGAACCTTGAAACTGGCCTGTATGGGTTAGTATCGCATGCAGACTATCCACGTACGATTTGGACTCCCGCTTCATGATGAGGTTATCTAACACGACTTCAGCCAAGGGAAAAGCTCCTCTCCATGGTGGTTTTCCTGATGTATTTACGAGAAACAGCAGCTTGCTCTTAATCTGCTCGTTTGTTGCCTGTTTACAGAATCACTCTATGTTCCAAGCCTGTGGATCAACCCTTCTGCGCTTTGCTGAAGCTTGCGTCTAAGCCACCCAGGAGACAAAAGTTCCTCCCATTCGCTAATAAACAAATGCTGTAAGAAAGCCTCCGTGTCATAAAATTCAATCGAATAAATCAGATCTTGCCTAGCCCGAATACGATACCCTTGCCATAGGTCCATTTGCTGCAATTCCTTCAAGCGAATCTCAGCTACAAACGGTTTACGCACAGGCAGTGGTTCTTCCCATCCACCTAGGAGGGCATCTGACCTGTACTCAAATCTATCATCCGAGATCGATACATGAACTATGCCCTCCAAGCGAATCGCCACTTGCTGCACAGGATCTGCTTCATAACCCACCACGTAATCGGCGTTAAACTGGGATATCATCTTTAATGGACACAAGGAAAACTGCCGTTCTCCATCGTGATCCCTGTAATGAATATGTACTCTGCGCAAGTCAGTTATGGCGTGGGACAACAATTCAAAGAATTGCAGCTGCTTCGGTTGCGCCGAAAACACCGGAAGCGCACCACTCCCCATCTGTTGTTCCTCCAACGTAAAACGCTCCAGTAAATGCGCTACACGTTTCACCGCGTCCGATTGATCATAATCGTAATGTCGATAGCGGTGTGCCAAATATTTCAGCACACGTTGCTCTTCTTCTGTCATATATAAATGGGGCAATCGAAAGGTCTGATCCTCGTAACAATAGCCCCGATATTTCGCCATATATACCAAGGGGGCGCGCAGGGAGTTTGCCATATATTCAATATCACGCTGAGCCTGACGACGGGAGATTTCAAATTCACGGGCAAGCCAGCTGCTATTCGGAAAACGTCCACCCCGAATCTGTTCGTCAAACCAGTGAATCCGATGCATGTTACTCATCTTCCCGCCCCCATCTCATCCATTCCTAATATATTCGATTATATCAAAAGACATGGCCCGTTCCGAAGAACAGGCCAGTTATGTTATACATGTGCCTTATCCACTCTGGATTGCACGGCTTTGAAGCATTTCTTGCATACTTTCAGACTTGTACCGTCTGTTTTTGTTTGCGTATACAACAATTTAATTCGGGTACTGCTGCACACCGGGCATGTTCCCCGGCCCCTGGAAGGAAGACTCCACAAGACGCGTCCTCTTTTGGTTTTTGCCAATGGTTGTGAACCTCTTTTCGATATGGTTTGTGTGTTCACCGTTATTATATAGGGCATGGTACGACACAGAATGTCGCATCAGTTTTAAAGGTTGTTCAAAAAGTCCCCAATTGATCACGAAGTAGCCCAAGAAGCGAACTCGACATCGAATCTTGCGTTCACCTTCTCGGTGCTGAATCGTTAACTTTTTGAACATGCCGTATTAGAAAATAAAAAATGTCCCCTCTTCGACCTGAAGAAAGGACAACATTTAGGAAAGATCTGTGCTCGACTGAGCTGCGGCCTGCAATAACGGTTGCAGGAGTCCTGGAAAGCGCGTTTCCAAATCATCGGATCGCAGGGTGAGAAAATGCTGTGTACCCTGCACTCTGACCCGAATAACTCCGGCTTCCCGCAGAGTGCGAATGTGGTGTGACATCGTTGACTTCACAACAGGTGCATGAAAATGACTGCACGGTTGCTCTCCGCTTCTGGCTGCTTCCGCAACAATCCCAAGGCGAGTCGGGTCACTCAGCGCATACAGTACGGAGGAAAGTTCAATATCTGACACCTGTGGATGATGTAAAATTTTCATACGGTAGTCTCCTTTTTTCAGACTATGCATTGTATTCTAACACAGATCCATGATATATTTCTAATGTTCGACACCAATCGAACTTTAATGATTTCGTTATGAAACCCCTGCTGTCAGGCACGGGATTGACATCATACTACATTTTGCAAATGTTACACACCGTTTCTGAAATGTTGCGAAATACACATCACTTTAGGAGGTTTTTATGAACAACACCGCAACCGCATCATCAGGGGAACGGACCGGAATACAGGAAGGATTAATTGTAAGCTTGCTTGGCTTCACCGTTGTACTCGTTGTTATGAATACAATGATGTTTAATCTGGCCCTACCCAAAATTGCAGCCGAATTTATGCTTACATCCGTCGCTTCCTCATGGATTGTTACAGGGTATTCCATCGTATTTGCCATTTCCTCGATTACGTTCTCACGTCTATCGGATTTCATACCTATTCGTACATTATTCACGACCGGGCTTACGTTACTTGGTGCTGCATCGGTACTCGGGTTCTTCAGTAATCATTTCATCATTTTGCTCATTGCACGTCTGATCCAGGCTGCGGGTGCTGCATCGGTTCCGGGGCTTGCCATTGTGCTGATTACCCGGTACATTCCACATGATCGCCGGGGTAAATCGATGGCTGTCATCATGTCCGCGAGTTCACTTGGGCTTGGACTTGGTCCCGTCATTGGCGGAAGTATCACACAATTTCTGGGATGGCATGATCTGTTTATCGTTACGGGATTAACGTTATTCTTGATTCCTGTATTCTTCAAACTGCTTCCTCGGGAAACACCGCAAAAAGGTTCATTTGACCTGCTGGGTGCCGTGCTTCTTGCCATCGGTACTACCGGTGTGCTGTTATTCCTGACTTCCCGTCAGTGGTTCACGCTTGTTATCGGTGCTGCGGCACTGCTTCTGTTCTGGCTCCGAATTCGGCGCGCGGCAGATCCGTTTGTTCAACCTGCTTTGTTCAAAGACAAAAAATATATGATGCTCAGCTCGCTGGGGATTGTATCGTACATTAATAACTTCTCAACGTTGTTCCTGTTACCTCAAATTTTGGCTCATCTATACGGACTCACACCTGCTCAATCCGGACTCGTCATCTTCCCCGGTGCAGTTGTGTCCATGCTGCTGTCCAACCGGATCGGCCGCATGATTGACCGACATGGCAATACGTTGCTGTTGAAATTTGCACCATGGTTGCTACTGGCCGCTGCCGGATTGTTCGCCTTATTTGCAGACAATAACATCTACGCTATTATGGCTGTGTATGTCCTGCTCAGCGTTGGTTTCTCATCGCTGACCACCAGCGTGTCCAATGAATTGTCTGGTAACCTGACCATGGATCAGGTGGGCGCAGGCATGGGACTGTTCCAACTTAGTCAGTTCTTCAGTGGTGCCTTCAGCGTTGCTGTTACTGGCGTAGCATTAACGGCGATGCAAAACATGCCGCTATCCTCAGCGTACACCAATATTTTCTGGGGCATGACTGCGGTCGCAGTCGCATCGGTTATTTTCTCTCAGGTGTATCTAAGAATGCAGTCACGGAAAGTCACGAAAACAAGTAACCGGATTTAACATTATATTTAACCAAAAGAAGTCAGGAAGGGGCCCCCGGGTTCTGAACCTGGCTTTTTTTCTACCTATTTTCTATGCATGATACATGTGTCAGCTGCCCTCTTCCACTAACACAAAAAAGCCCCAAGGATGCGTTCATCACGCTCCTCGGGGCTATTATTTTATGGTTGACCAACTTCTCTATTCTTCTAAACTGAGTATACTATTCAAACAGGTCCAAACGAAGACGTTTCAAACTTGTATGTTTGATGTACCACTGGCCGTCGATTTTGACAAAAGTTTCATGGTAGTGCCCAAATCCGTGGAAGGATTTGTTCTCATTGCCCTCCGGGAACGTTACCCAATCTTCCATTGGGGAGATGACCTTCGCTTCATTCTCGGATACAAATTCAACTTCGGCGCTATGTACATGATGCACGGTTACGGCAACATCCACCAGATCACGGAATACTTGTACGATCGTATCACGGCCTGTTAATACCGGAATTGGATTGCCTTCTGTGCTGAAATCGGCCACGGCATCCGGAGCAAACACATCACCCAAGGTATCCCACTGTTTCGTATCAATATAGCGGCAATAACGTGCCTTGGTATTCCGAATGTTTTCCAGCGCGAGCAATTGTTCCAGTCCTGTGATCGTTGATTGGCTCATGTGTTGTCCCTCCAGAGATGTAAAATGTGATGTAAGATTAGGATCATGTATGTATGCATACTATACCTTCCTTATTGTACCATTCGCCTTCTATTAGGTACAATGATACAAAAAAATCTTTCCTTACCTCTCGCGAGGTTGGGGAAAGATCTGGATATACCTATGTGCCAGACGAGTTATTCCCATCAATTCAAGCCTCACTTCTATCCCCAAGCTACTGCTGTGCACTCCAACTCTTCATCTGGGAAGCGAGTTCTGACATTTTCTTATTGTTCAAAAAACTTTCCATCTCTTCTTCCGCCTGCACCATCACCTGCTGGATCAAGCAGCCTGCGTTATGATTCTGGGAACATTCGAACAGGGACGCCTGACCTTCAATCGCATGAATGATCTCCAGGAAAGAAGGATCGGGATTTTTACGACTAAGCCGGTAACCACCATTGGCACCGGATGTGGATTCGATCATGCCCGCCTTAACCAATTTGGTCAATATTTTGGACAAATAGGTTGGTGATACCTTCTGCAATTCTGCAAGTTGGTGGACACTAACCAGCTGTTCGGGGGCAGTACTTACAAGATGAAGCATGGTATGCAAAGCATAATTTGTTGCTTTTGAATATTTCATGAGGGCACCTCATTATACACGGATTTAATTTATCCATAATAGACTTGATTGAGCTCTCTGTCAAACCACTACTCTTCAAGCGCTGGCAACATCGAAAGGATACGGGTTAATTGTGATACAATCCGCGATAATCCGTAGGTGTCATCCCCTCATGAGCCATGAACTGGCGGTTAAAATAACTGGCATTGGGATACCCCGCTTCCTCCGCGATTTGTCCAATGTTGGCCGTAGGCCGTTCGAGTAACCATTGCTTCGCCATCTGTAGTCGTGAACGAGTGATAAACTCCATAGGTGTCATCTCTACAGCACTCTTGAACATTTTGCAAAAGTAATACGAACTCACACCTGCGAGATCCGCCCAGTCCTGTAACAGGAAAGGTTGACAGGCCTCTTGTTGCATCTGTGGAAGAAGTGCAAGAACCCGACTCTCCGCCTTACTTGTGGTACGTGTGCTCTTTAAAGGTACTGCATGCTGCACGAACTCGGCGAGTACGGCATAGGTCAGTGTGGATAGCTGAGCCGGACGCAGCATTGTGTTCTGTTCCGCTTCAGTGAGCAAGGCCAGATGAGCCTCTTCCCAAGAGCTGCGTTGCCGCAGTGTCCACAATAGATTGCGGTGTAACCCCCGCTCGATCATATAATCATGCAGACGTTCACCGTAAAAATGAACCCATCGTACATCCCATGGATCATCTTCACTACTATAATAATGTTGCCGCTGCTGCGGGAAATAGAGAAACGCCTGACCTGCGCGAAGCTCATGCACCACTCCGTCCACTTCCACATATCCCTTGCCCGAAGCGACGTAGTGAATATTAAAGTTGTTCAGTGCGCCAGCCTCACGCAACACGGAATGCTGGACGTGGTCCATATAATGTCCAACGGACTCGGGATAACAAAAATATGGAATATCCTGCAGGGTAAGCAATACGATTTGTCTCATCATAGCCGGTTCTCCTTGATCAACAATATTGTGTTAACTAACTTCAATATATTATCATTTTAATTCGCTGGTCTATTCATTATAATCACAATATACATTTATACACAGGAGGATACAACACATGAATTCAGTTCAAAAATTACGTTGGGGCATTCTTGGTAGCGCTAGCATTGCTGTGGAATCCGTCATTCCTGGGTTGCAGCAATCCGAGTTGAATGAAGTAACCGCGATTGCCAGTCGAGACGAAGATAAAGCCAAACAGACGGCCGAACAACTAGGGATCGACAAGGCTTATGGCAGTTATGAAGCTTTGCTCGCTGATGATTCCATTGATGCCGTATATATCCCGCTTCCGAATCATCTGCATCGGGAATGGACGATCCGGGCTGCTGAAGCAGGCAAACATATTTTGTGCGAAAAACCATTGGCTCTGACAGAGCAGGAAGCTCAGGAGATGGTTCAAGCTTGTGCAGATGCAGGTGTGCATCTCGCGGAAGCATTCATGTACCGCCATCATCCACGTTATGAGCAGATCAGGGATATCATTGCCAGTGGTGAGATCGGTGAGATCCGTGGTATTCACAGCACATTTTCATTTAATAACTCCAATGCATCCGGCAATGTCCGCTTTCGGAAGGAGTGGGGTGGCGGTGCACTGTATGATATCGGATGTTATTCCATCAGTGTTGCTCGCCTGCTGCTAGGCCAAGAACCAAGCGCAGTTACCGTTATTGGCATGTTCTCCCCACAGCATGATCAGGTCGATATGATGGCTTCCGGACTGCTGGAATTCGATAATCACGTTGGTGTGACGTTTGACAGCAGCATGTGGGCAGCCTTCCGCAACACGCTCGAAGTTCTAGGTTCTGATGGCATCATTGAGGTACCATCGGCCTTTATCGGTCGTCAGGATCGCAGTTCCAACTTCTATGTAACGGCTGGCGGTGAACGCAAAGAGATTGAAGTTCCGCAAGTGAACCACTACTCTCTGCAGGGAGATGACATGGCACGTGCCGTACTTCAGGGCAAGGATCTGCGCTTCGCCCCTTCCGATGCAGTAGCTAATATGAAAGTGCTGGAAGCTTGCCTTCGTTCAGCGGAAGAACGTACACGAATTACACTATAATTGAGAGGATGAACTGACTTATGGAATATATCGAAATTGCTGGTGCAGGTAAACGTGTCTCCCGATTGATTAAAGGAACCGATTATTTCGTGCATAATGCCTACGATAAAGCAGCTACGAACATGGATGCTTTTCTGTCGATTGGCGGTAACACTGTAGATACAGCACATATTTATTGTGGTGGACAGAGTGAAGAAGTCCTTGGTCGTTATATGAAAGAACGCGGTAACCGTGACCAGATCGTCATTCTCACCAAAGGCGCGCATCATGACCAGAATGGGCCACGCGTGAACGCTGATGCCATCCGCAGTGACTTGATGGAAAGTCTGGAGCGTCTTCAGACAGATCATGTAGAGATGTATGCCTTGCACCGGGATGACCCAAATATGCCTGTCAGTGTTATTCTTGAAGCATTAAACGAACATATTGATTCCGGCAAAATCGGCGCAATTGGCGCCTCCAACTGGACCTGGCAGCGCCTTGAGGAAGCCAATGCGTACGCTGCGGCAAATGGCTTGAAGGGCTTCACATTCAGCAGTCCGAACCTCAGTCTCGCCAAAGCAAACGAACCTTTCTGGGCAGGCTGTGTGTCGGCAGATGCAGAGACACTGGCATGGCATGAGCAAACCAAGCTGCCATTGCTATCCTGGTCCTCCCAAGCGCGCGGTTTCTTCACGGGAAGATTCACACCTGAAGTTCGCGATAACGAAGATCTGGTGCGTGTATTCTACAGTGATGGCAACTGGGAACGGTTACGCCGGGCTGAACAATTGGCTAATTCGAAGAAAACGTCACCCATTCAGATCGCACTCGCTTATGTATTGAATCAGGCGTTCCCAACCTGTGCCTTGATCGGTGCCCAGAATCAGGCGGAACTGCTCTCCTGTGACGAAGGGTCCCGCATCACGCTGACTCCTGCTGAAATCGCATGGCTGGATCTGGGCAGTGATGTACCTGCTGGCATCTAAAGAAAATTAATTATTCTATCATTAACTTTAATGAGTATAAGGGGCTGGTATTCCGCGATAACCCGGAATATCAGCCTTTTCTGTTGTGTAAAAGCGATCCAATATTGTAACCCTGTTGCACAATTACCGTATTACTGTTCTCTTTCCCCTACTCGGTTGGGGAGAAATATAGAAGGACTTACCCCAGAATGCATTTCTGAAGGTAAGTCCCTTATATCATGGATTAAGACGCATAGAATGTTAGAAATTGCACTGTCATTCGGTTGGATTACAGTTTAACGATCTGACCTGTTTTCTCGGATTCGAATGCTGCCAGAATCACTTGCAGGGAGCGTAAGCCCTCTTCCCCGGAAATCGCTGGAGGTGTTTGCGTTACAATTGACTCTACAAATGCGTCAATTACACCACTCGGCACTTGTTTCTCGTTGGTAGCCATGGCACCAACTTTGTACGTCTCAACTGTACCATTGGTCAGTTCAACGATCACTTCATCGCCTTCCACTGTTCCGATCTTCATAACACCATTCTCGCACCACAACACTGTACTGTTGTCTCCAGCTCTGTATTGCGTCCAGCTTGCTACCAGCGTTCCGATCGCGCCGCTCTTCATACGCAGCAAACAAGTTGCGTTATCATCAACTTTAGTACCTTCCTTGTGCAGTGTGCTGATAAAACCAGCCACTTCAGATACTTCATCATTCAGCAAGTAACGGATGAAGTCGGATTTGTGCACGCCCAGGTCGCCCATGGCGCCCATAATAGCTTCTTCTTTACGGAAGAACCAACTATCCGCTCCGTCCACACTCCATCCTTCTGGACCCGGGTGACCAAATGATGTACGGAAATTAAGAACTTTACCGAGTTTGCCGGAGTCGAGAATCTCTTTTGCTTTTACGTGTGGAGGCATCAGACGCTGGTTGTGTCCAACCATCAGATACACGCCATTTTTCTTGGCAGCTTCGATCATTTGCTCGCCTTCTTCAGTGGATACTGCCATTGGTTTCTCAACCAATACATGCTTGCCTGCATTGGCAGCAGCAATCGCCATTGGCGCATGCAGATAGTTTGGTGTACACACACTAACGGCATCCACCGTTTCGTTTGCAAGCAATTCTTCGTAACTGGAGTACGCTTTACCTCCGTAAGTCTCAGCCATCTTCTCCGCACGCTCCACAATCGGATCGGCAAAAGCGACAAGTTCTACGTTCTCATTGGCAGCGTACTCTGGAATATGTCTGCGCTCGGCAATGGCTCCACAGCCGAATACAGCAACTTTAATTTTACTCATGTATATAAGTCTCCTTTGACAAATAAAATTCAGCATTTTTCATAATTCGATTCAATTCGCTCTTTGGATTATGCAAAATGTTAGATTAAAATTGGCTCAAATAGTTCTGTTTCAACCAGTTGTAGCTGTTGGATACGCTCTCAAGCGGAGGGTTCTGACATACGTCTTGTTCCACGATCAGCCATTCCACGCCTGCATTCGTAGCCCCTTCAATAACAGCTGGCAGGTCAACCGAACCTTGTCCCAATTCCAGTGTTTTCATCTGGCCCTGTTCGTCTTTGCTGAAGTCCTTCAGATGAAGCAGCGGCAAGCGACCCGCATATTTATTAATATACTCGATCGGATTTTGTCCCGCAAATTGTACCCAACATACGTCCATTTCCACTTTTACCGCTTCCGGTGATGTTTGAGCGAACATGGCATCAAAGGCATTGGCATCACCAACCTGCCCATGGAATTCAAAGTCATGGTTATGGTATCCAAAGATCAACCCTTGTTTCGCTGCTTCAGCCCCATATTGTTGTAACTCAGCGAATAGCTTGGTCCAACCTTCTGCATTCTCAGGACGATCTTCTGGCATCAGGTAAGGGCAAATGATATATTGTGCACCAATTGTTTTCAGGTAATCGATTTGTTTTTGCAAGTCTTCGCGCATCGCATGTAGTGAAACGTGGCTGCTGAATCCTTTCAGTCCAAGTTCATCTAGTAGCGCTTTCATTTCCTCAGCTGGAATATCACCATATCCGGCAAACTCCACACCTTCATATCCAAGGGCCGCTACCTTACGCAACGTACCACGAAAATCTGCTGCAGTTTCATCACGGAGTGTAAACAATTGCAAACCAATATTAAGTTTTTTCATGTAGGATACACCTCTGTTCTCAAATTTGCTTTCATTGCTCTATCTGGTATCATCCTAACGCAAAACAGGCTAGAATGAACATATACAATATAGTCAGAACATGAACTATCTGGTCAAATTTTATTTCCATCATTTTGCATCTATTGAATGTACCCATTTGATTGCATGCAGGATGTACATATTGGGGGATTTTATCTTTGGATACGTTAGAGACATCTGTACTGATCTGTGACTACTCATACCACTATAAAGCGTTCACTCATAATATGAAGGGCGAGCTGCAAACCTATCTGTTCCGTCTACAGACAGAAGGTTCGTGCAAAGTGTATGTACAGGATGAAGAATTCAGGATGACTAGCGGGGATCTGCTGCTGCTCAAACCTGGCGACGACTATCATCTCGTGGTGGATGAACCACATAAGGAAGGACGCTTGTCCAGCGGAGATTATTATCTGTTCTGCGAGGGCAGTTGGATCGATAACTGGTGGAAAAGGCAGCAACGATCTACCGTGAGCCGGATTGGACTTGATGATAAGCTCATCAGCCTATGGAGAAATATGTTGCTTGAGAAACGTCGGGGACCTCTTGAGGAAAATGCGGAGCTAAAGGATGCGTTACTGCGCGGATTATGTCTATATATTGACCGGGCAATTAAAGAGAATATTCAGACCGATCGAGCAGTTTCCTCTGCGCTGAAGTTAAAACGTTATATTGAGGAGCATGCCACGGTTACGTTCAAGCTTGAGGAAGCGGCACGTTATGCCGGACTCAGCCTGTCGCGTGCAGTCCGTTTATTCAAGGAGCACTACAATCAGACCATGATTCAATACGCAATTGAGATCCGTCTGAATGCAGCGTTAGAACGCATGAAATACAGCGAAATGACACTGGAGCATATTGCGGAATCCTGTGGTTTTGCGAGCTACTCCTATTTCCACCGGGTATTCCGGGCGCACTTCGGTGTGTCTCCGGCGGAGTATCTCAAATCCAGACAGCATGAGCCTATTGATGATCTGGAGCATGTATGATGTTCAGTGTCAGAAACCCATGACCTTAAGAGGTTCATGGTCTTCATACATACCCATTAAATTCACATCTATCATAATGGAGCGATACATATGCTAACCCACCAGCGCAAAGTCCTCATCATCGAGGATGAATCAGATATTTCGCGCATTCTGCGAGATTATTTAACCAAAAATCAATATGAAGCCGCCGTGGCAGCCACTGGACAAGATGGACTTCAGATTATGGAGATTATTCAACCAGACTACATCATTCTGGATATTATGCTTCCGGACATGGACGGGATCGAGGTCTGTCGAGAGATCCGAAGGCGCAATAATATCCCCATCCTCATTCTAAGTGCCAGAGGCAGTGATACCGACAAGGTACTTGGACTTGGCTTTGGAGCAGACGACTATATGACCAAGCCCTTCTCGCTGAGCGAACTGTTAGCACGGATTAATGCCCACTTCAGGCGTTATGACAGCATGACTTCCGTTGGAGATAGAACAAATCTACTGCATCTTGGAAACCTGGTAATTGATAAAAAAGCCTATAAAGTTACATTAAACGGATCGGAAGTTTCTCTGTCTGCCAAGGAATTTGAACTACTTCATTACTTGGCAAGCCACAAGAATCAGGTATTCTCCAAAGCCCAGTTGCTCGACGCCATCTGGGGATATGCAACCTATGGCGATGAAAATACCGTAACCGTATACATTCGTAGACTGCGTGAAAAAATTGAGGCAGATGCCTCGCATCCGACCGTTCTGAAGACGGTATGGGGTGTCGGTTACAAATTCAATTACGAATAAGTGAGATTGGAGGCACCCACATGTCATTGAACAGGTGGTCCAAACGCTGGTTGTTAACAACACTTGGGCTTCTCATTATTATCGTTTCAAGTATCCTTGCACTGTCGATGATGCTGTTACAAGATCGAAATTCAGGCGAATCCAATCTGTCCCTGAATCAGGTTCGACTCAAGGTCAATCCGATCTTACTCGCTTTGGAGCAAAATCATCAGCATCTTAATGAACAAAATATTCGTGAAGTCATACGTTCCACCGCCAGAGAGACCGGGGTTCTACTTACCTATCTAAACTTGGATGGAAAAATCATTCTGTCCTCCGACCCCACCTCTGAAGGGACGCAAGTTAATCTGCGTTCAGCTCTCCATTATGATCTGCATCATGCCACGCAGGCCGCGGACGGTAACGATACGCTTGATATTGCGTTTCCCGTGATGGACGGACCGATGGGAAGTCAGATCGGCAATGCCATCTTTTCCATCCCCCAAGCGATGGTTACGATTCAGCAACCGATGACTTTTCCGGTTATATTGATTAGCGCACTCATGCTCCTGTCACTGATTCTGAGCTTATTTCTATTCTGGATGAAACGAAAACTGGACAAACACCTGCTCTCTCCCATCCATCAATTGAAGCAACATGCGGAATCCATGCTTAAAGGCAATTATGAAGAAAAAATCCAGTACAACCGGAACGATGAATTGCTCGAAGTATATGCCATGTTTGATCTAATGCGCACGGAGATTAAACATATGAGCGAGCAGCGTATTCAGCAGGAACAAGCACAAAAAGAACTCATCACCAATATATCTCATGATATTAAAACACCAATTACCACGATAAAAGCATACATAGAAGCTATTGAGGAAGGACTATGCAACGATCAGGAGACGCTGATGGAATATATGGGAGTCATGCGGACCCATACGGATAAAACGGCACGCCTTGTGGAGGATCTGCTGGTTCATGCACTTCAGGAATTGGGGCAAATTTCGGTGGAAACCCGTGAAATGTACAGTGGGCCTATACTGGAGACGATGTTGAAACCTATTGAACATGTTGTCCTAACAAAGGGGCTTATCTATAAAGGACCCAACTACATCCCCAATGTGTTAATCGCTATCGACCCCACTCGAATTGAACAGGTGATCTCCAATCTTGCCGCCAATGCCCTCAAGCATACAGCTCCAGGAGACACGATACGTATAGATTTGGAACTGGAATCCGGGCACTTGAAAGTGACGATTGCCGATTCGGGTCAGGGAATACGTGTACAGGACATGCCATTTGTTTTTCAGCGTTACTTCAGAGGCCATACGAGTCATGCAGAACAACATGTTCAGGAAGGTACAGGGCTGGGCCTTTCCATCTGCCAAAGCATTATTAAAGCACATGGAGGTCATATTTCCTTTACTAGTAAAGAAGGACAAGGTACTACCTTCCGGTTCTATCTACCGATCTGCTGAGCCCACACTCCACAGCTGTAATACTTTATTCATAATTTGATAAGGCTTCCTCAACATCCCTCCTCTAGAATGAATCCTATACTGCACTTGGGAGTGATTCGACTTGTCCAAAAAAGTGATTATCCGTGCACAGAATCTGTGCAAAACGTACAACAGCGGAAGTGAACAATATCATGCCATCCGTAATGTTGATCTCGACATCTATGAAGGAGAATTCACGGTCATCATGGGTAACTCTGGCTCTGGCAAATCAACCCTCCTATACCTGCTAAGCGGACTGGATCAGATCACAGCAGGTGAGGTCTATTTTCGTGACCAGCGGGTTGACGCTTACAGTGAACGGGAAATGTCCAACTTCCGCACCCGCCGGATCGGTTATATCTATCAGAGCATCAATCTGGTCCCGGACCTTTCCATCAAAGAAAACATTGCTTTACCGGGATATATTGCAGGAAACAAAAAGAAGGACATCCTATCCCGCGTTGCTGAGCTGATGAATGCCATGGATATTGATGGACAACGTAACCGTCTCCCCTCCCAAACTTCCGGAGGACAGCAGCAACGAGCTGCGATTGCACGGGCTTTGATCAACTCGCCGGATATCATTTTTGCGGATGAACCGACCGGAAGCTTAAATATGGAACATGGCACAGCTGTTCTCGATATCCTTACAGATATCCATCGAAAAGGACAGTCGGTAGTTATGGTTACGCATGATATTAAGGCTGCCTGTCGGGCAGATCGCCTGATCTATATTCAAGACGGCAAGATTGGCGGAATCCTTGAGTTCGATACCTATGACGAACATCAAATTCAAGATCGTGAAGCGATTATCTTCGCTTTGGTTACGGGGAAGGAATAACGATGGCAGTCATGTTTAAACTTAGCTTGTCGTATCTGGGTAGGAACAAAATACAAAATGCGCTGATTGCGCTGCTCCTGCTACTCTCGACACTTCTTGTATCTACAGCTATTGTCATTCTGGCGAACACAGGCAATCAGTTTCATGAAATGCATATCCGCACCCATGGGTCTCATCAGATTCTGACTTTTGAGAAAGGGCTGAATGACCCGGAGACGGTGCACGATTGGTGGGCTTCCCAGGATGACGTTCAGGTGTCCCCGTTACTATCGTATCGTTCATTGTCAGGCATCATCTTGAATGAAACTCACATCCCTAACATCTACCTGTACATGTTTAATACACCTCCGCCGCCATGGGGTGTGGATGAACTTATTTTTTCAAGTGGAACACCCAGCACGACTCCCGAACCGGGCTCCGTCTGGATTCCAACGTCCATGGCAAATGCCTATCATATTTCGTTAGATGATACCATTGGCTTCAAAACCGGCTCAAGCACACTCGAATTGAATGTGTCGGGTATTGTCATCGACGTACCGTACGGAGCACCCTTCTCCAATACTGCACGGGTCTGGATGAATTCTGCTGATTATCAACGTGATTTCACGGCACTCGCTGGCAACGAGAATTACATGATCGGTATTCATTTCAACGATTACAGTATGAATTCATTGTATTGGGAACGGTACAATCGCGAGACAGGTACTCCGTTTCTGGAATCCAAAATGGAGTTCGAAGCGATCTCCTCTTTTTATCTGATTATTAACCAGGTTATTGGCTTCATTATGATTTTCATGGGCGTTGTCATGCTCTCCATCGCTTTGATGACCATCGGGTTCACAATTTCGGATGCCATACTGGCCAATTACAGAACGATAGGTATTCTCAAATCACTCGGGCTAACTGCCCGGAGAACAATAGGTACCTATGTCATTCAATATGCGATGCTCTCCATTGCTGCCATTATCCCCGGAATTGCACTTAGCGTATGGATCTCCAGGTGGATCATTAATATATCCGTGTCCTCTCTTCGAGTGGACCATCAGAACATTCCAGTCCAAGGATTGGACGCTGCCATTATGGCTGGTGTGCTTCTATTTGCTATAGTGATTCTGTCCGTTGTGTTATATGCCAAAAAAGCACGCAGCATACAGCCTGTGCAGGCCATTCGTTATGGTATGTCGGAGACAGATAATAGCCGGATGGCGGGCAAAATGAATTCACCCTGGGCACGATGGATCGGGTTCACACGACTGCCTGTGACTATGGCCCTTGGACTTCGACATTTGTTCAAAAACACCAAAAGTTCTATTCTAACCCTCCTGCTGACCACGATGGCATCCTCTGTATTGGTTCTAGGGTATGTTCTGCTGACCAGCATAACCGGAATCTATCAGACCGCAGCCCATTGGGGGTATGATAATGCCAACATCGCAGCAGTCGTGGTGAACAAAAGTACCTTCCCCCAGGCTGAGCTGAAACACGTGTTAGAACAGGATTCAAGGATCAGCAATGTGGGCTGGCAAGGGAACACAACGGGTGTCATTAGCCCGGAGTCTTCTAAGGGAGTGCAAGGCCCATCCATCAGTCTCAACTTGAGTGTACTGGACGGAAAATATCAGGAACTTGGGTTCACAACATTGAGAGGCGATAACCCTCACCATGTGAATGAGATTGCCATTGGTGTAAGTATAGCCCAAACATCCAATAAGGATCTTGGTGATCTCATCGACATCTATATTGAAGGAGAGAAGAGGACATTCCTCATCACAGGAATCTATCAGGCGATCGCCAACATGTCTGTTTCAGGCCGAATCACGATCGATGCCATGAGAAGTGTGAACCCGGCTTATGGTGAATTCGATGCCATTTTCATCAATGTGAAGGATATTACACAGGCGGATCTGATTGCCGGGGAATTGAACGAACAATTTAAAGATTTTGCATCCGTAGTCACCCAGAAGACATTGCTTGATTCAGTATACGCGGAAGCTGCCAATATCCTGATCTATCCCATGAGTCTGATTGGATTGCTGTTCATCGCTGTGACGTTCATCATTATTTTCAGCACCTGTCGGATCAATATCCGCAAAGAGAGCAGAAACTACGGAATATACAAATCACTGGGAATGACATCCCGCCAGATCCGATTCTCGGTCACGATGGGAATGATCGTACTGTCCTCCATCGGAGCGATACTGGGTATGCTCGTCGGCGTATATGTACTTCCTCTTCTGCTCGAACTGGTCCTTTCCGGTTATGGTATCGTCGAGCTTCCGCTGATCCTGAATTGGGGTGGAATGATACTGTTCGCCTGTCTAAGTATCATTGCAGCGGGTCTTGGTTCATGGTTCTCTTCGCGAATTATTCGTGGGGCATCGCCACGTATGTTGGTTATCGAATAAGGTAGTCAGGATTCTATAACGCAATAACAGCCCTTCCATGCCTTTATAAAAGGTGGAAGTGCTGTTATTGCGTTATGATTTAACTCCGCCACTTCTTCGCAAGTTCGCCAATCTGATGTGGCGTAGTTCGGCAGCAGCCACCAATAATTTTTGCGCCCGCAGCAACCCACTGTTCCGAAGCATCACTCATACTGCCACATGTACCCTGTCCACTCCACGTCTTCGTTGCTGCATCGTATACTTCTCCCGAGTTCGGATACACAATAACAGGTTTATCGCTGGTACGGCTCAAAATACCCACTGCTTCCGTCACCACTTCCATCGGAGCACAGTTCAGGCCAATCGCCGCAACCTGCGGCTCGGAGCCAAACGTCTGTGCACATACCTCAAGCAGTGTGCCTTCGCTGATGCTTATCCCGTCTTTTAAAGAAAAAGATAACCAGGCATACGCATGAGGAAACTCCTTCAGTAATTCAACCAGCACCTGAGCTTCCTGCAAGGAAGGAATCGTCTCAAACGCCAGAATATCAGCACCCGCTTCAATCAGCGCCGCCATACGCGGACGGTGAAATGCGGCAAGCGTCTCATCCGACACGCCGTAATGACCCACATACTCTGAACCGTCCGCCAGATAAGCGCCGTACGGACCTACGGACCCGGCAATAATTGGACGTAGACGAAGACAATTTCCTTCGCGATCCCCTGTACGATCTGTTATATACTCCTCATTCTCCACCGTCTCAGCACGTACCGAAGAAGCTTCTACAAGCTGACTTGTCGAGCTTTCTCTCCCTACTAGTCTACTCTGCACTTCTGCCCACACGTCATCTCTCGCCTGTGCAGCCAGTTCCACCGTCTTGCGGATCAGCTCCAGTGCTGCCTGTTCATCGATCCCTCTCTTGCGGAAACCATCCACCGTCGCCTGATAACTGGATGTAATCGCACAGTCGGCTCCTGCTCGAAAATAATCTGCATGGACCTGAACGATAACATCCGGATTCTCAAGTAACACACGAGCAGACCATAGTGGATCATCGAGATCACATCCATGCTGTTCGAGTTCCGTTGCCAGCGCTCCATCCAGAATCATGACCGGATGTTCACGCAGGATCCGTTCTAAGGGGTTAGTCTGTTGTGCTTGCGTCATGTACTTGTCCTCTTTTCTTATTCACACGTTCTGTCAGATAATAAGCAGCGTAACACACTGCAATAAACGGAACCCCACAATATAGCGCAATTCGCTGTGTCGGGTCAAAGGCAATACCTATGCATGAAGCCAGGCATAATATAAATGAAACAATTGGTACCACCGGATATAGTGGTGTGCGGTAGACCAGATCTTTGACCGCATGTCCTTCCCGGATATATTGTCTGCGGAACATGTATTGGGAGACACTGATACTCATCCATACCGCAACGACAGCCAGACCTGAAATGGAAACCAGTGTAATATACACGGTACCTGGCGCAATGATGCTGGACAGCAAGGCCAACGCACCACCCACCATACTAATCAGAAGTGCATTCAGCGGTACCCCGCTTTTGGTCAATTTGGCAAACCACGGAGAGATCGTTTTTTTGTCAGCCAGAGACCAGAGCATCCGTGAAGATGCATATAGGCCCGAATTGGCAGCAGAGAGAATCGCCGTCAGAATAACAAAGTTCATAATGTCTGCTGCATAGGGTACACCCACCCGCTCCATTACCGCTACAAACGGACTTTCCAGTACACTGGCATCCGACATGGGCAACAAGGCCGACAAGATAATAATCGTTCCGATGAAGAAAATAACCAAACGCCACAGCGTTGTATGAATAGCTTTCGGTATCGTCTTTTCCGGGTTCTCCGTCTCACCCGCGGCAATGCCGATTAACTCGGTGCCTGAGAAGGCAAAGTTTACAGCAAGCATGGTCATCAATATGGCTGTAGCCCCATGAGGGAACCACCCGGATGCGGTAATATTCGATAGAAATGGAGCCGGTTCAGAATCCGCCATGGGAATGAACCCAAACATGGCTGCGCCACCGATAATAATGAAGATTACGATAGTCACTACTTTTACAGATGAGAACCAGAACTCGGATTCCGCAAATAATTTCACCGTTAATGCATTAAACAGAAAGATCATCAGTGCAAAGAGCGCACTCCATATCCATACGTTCACCGATGGGAACCAGCGCTGCATCAGCAATCCAGCGGCTGTGAATTCGGAGCCAAGCGCAACAGTCCAGGTTAACCAGTATAACCAAGCCACCGTGTAGCCTGTTGCCGGTCCGATATATTTGGCTGCATAACTATGAAATGCTCCCGTCTCTGGCATATGAACAGACAGTTCACCAAGACAGAGCATCACCAGATATACAACGATGGCTCCGATTAGATAGGACAGAATGGTTCCCAGTGGTCCCGCCTGCTGAATGGTGTAACCTGAGCTGAGGAATAATCCCGTTCCAATGACTCCTCCGAGAGAGAGCATGACCACATGCCGTGCTTGCATTTTCCGCTGAAAATGCCCTTTGTCGTTGTTGTTTTCCATACCAGCTGCTCCCCTACTTCTTCATCCAGAAAAAACAAAAAAGACCCACTCTGCCTAAAGAGTGCGCCGTTACTGACAAATAAAAACAAACGCTCCTATCTATCAGGCTTTCACCCGCTGGAATTAGCACAGTATCCTTCAGATCTGTTGCTGAGGTTTCTAAGGGCCAGTCCCTCCACCTCTCTGGATAAGAAAATGATTTTTTACTAATATAGCGATCTATCATGAATGTGTCAACATTTAAATAATAAATGGCACACCTCGCTATTCCGTGGAAGACCCCGGATTGGTGATGGTGGTCTTTACCTCATACGTGATCGGCACGGTGCTAAAAATTTTATCCCAATCGTCTTTGACTTTTTTCCATGTTTTAGGTTCTTTGATACGCAAGCTATCCCGAAAATCCGCAACATCTACTTTATAGGTATGCTGCAGTTTGTATAACACCTGTCGAATCTGTTGTTCAGCCAGTTCAGCAAATTCTTTTTCCAATTCTCTGAGATAAGCACCTTTTTCCTCTTCCTCTGGAGCACGCCAATCCTCCATCAACCAGCCTTCGGATTCAGTCTTCACATGGAATGAAATATCATCGCCAACCACTTTTGGAATTATTTTTGTTTTTTTCTTCTTCATTTCATATACAACAGTGAATCCCGCTTTATTGTATGTCTTCAAGATGCCTCCTTTTTCTTTAGGTCTGATCCACGACAGCCCTTCTAGATCCGTTTGGCTGAGTTCCCCGATGAATTTGGTCGTTTTCCCATCAAAGATACTGGCACCGGAGAACTTGTCCTCTCCATTGAAGTTCAGTACATTCTGGAGCAAAAAGCTGGAACCGGATTGCATTTGTGCATCTAGTTTGGAGAGTAGAACGGGGTCCAGGATTTTATTGGACAAGTACGAATTACCTGTAATACCTGTAAGATAAAATGCTGGAATCCGGGAAGGATCATCTGAAGTCAGTACATCAGCAGCGCGATGATGGCTAATCAGCACCAGACAGTTAGGACGAATATCGTTATCCCGAAGTACAAAATCCAGCAGCTGGTCCAGACCATACTTTTTGGCGATATCCTTGGACACAACGATAACCTTCAGATGATGCCCGATGAGCGGATGATCTCGCCTTAGTGCAAACTGACGAAAGATTTGCAGCAAGGAATCTCCGGTAAGCTGTTCATTGGAGTAGGACGTTTTACCAGAAGCAGGTGACCCGGATTGTTGGCTCTTCTGACTGCTGGAGTTACCGGGAGCAATCTGTACCGTGGCTGTCACATTGTTCTGCTTGGAATACGCTCCTCCCTGATTAGCGATGTTTTTCTCAAATTCCGTCTCTTTGCCAATATCGATCCCAAGACCAACGTATACACTTAGATCCTCTATCTCCCGACTGCTCCAACATCCGGATATCGTTAAGAGTATGCATAATACAGTGGCTAAGCGTAACAACATACGGAATGTAATCATGCATGCTTGCCTCCTTTTTTACGAATCAGACTTAACAACAGTAGTACCAGAGGTAAAATGGCAAATAACCATACGGACACGTTACCCAGCATATCTCCTAGTTCGAAGGTATCATCCACGGTCTTGGGCATCATTGCTATCAGATAGATGAACGGAAGCAGACCGTACATAATACCTTTGATTTTTTTGGAACGGAACAAATCACGAATACCCACCGACGCGCAGTAATGTGTGATCGCTGTAGTCGAGAAAATTTGCATAATCCAGATGACCAGCAATAAGGATTCGAATCTTTCGAATATTAAACCTTGTATCTCAAAGCTTCTTACCAAATCCAGCGTTGGCCAGGTTCGCGTTTTGATCCCATCAAGGGATAAACTGCCTATGACCATGACAACCGTGATCAAGTAGATAATGGTGGATATGAATATCCCCCAGCTCATTGCTTTATTGCTTTTCTTCGGATTTTTCATATAGGCAGTCATGACTAACATCACCTCATAGCCCGTATAAGACAATAGTGATGGTTTTAGCCCTTTGAAAACGGGCATAACCCCATCACCGAGAACGGGTCTCAGATTGCCTATCTCGAATAACTGATTACTGAGCAAAATTTCAATTACAAATATAATGATCGTAATCGGCAGAATAATCTCGAACACGCGTACAATGACACCAAGCCCACCCGAGATCATATATATACCGATCCACATGAAGACCATAACAATTGCCCAGGTAGGGGTGCGTTCGAGTAGATACATTCCTGTCACATCAGCCATGACTCTTACTTCAAAAGCTGCAATGACCGTGAAATACATAATCATAGCAAATCCCAGTATGTAAGCAATCCAGTTCCCCGTAATTTCACGGGTGAACTGGAACACGGTTTCCCCCGGAAATCTGCGACACAGGGTAACCATAATTATTCCAATACCTGTAATAATCAGTCCAGACAGTATAATGGAAATCCAGACATCTGGTGTTCCTACAGCCTTGCTAGTTGTTCGAGGCAACGTCAATATCCCGGCACCAAGCATGTAATTGACAATAATTACAACGGCCTGTGTCGTGGTTAGCTTTCCTTGGGAGCCATTCACTTTAGTTCACCTCCAGACCTTCTGTGAGTTAGCTTATTTTTTTCGGTCCTGATCTATCGGATTTGTCATTTTGGGACGCATTCTCATCATATTTAGCGGTGCACGGATAACGAAGTCCTTCCATTCATTGATGTGATAAGGAACCGCTGGTGCCACATAAGGTACGCCAAAGCTTGAGAGTCGTGCCAGATGCGTACACACAAGCAGAAAGAACATAACCACGCCAAACAATCCGAGTACGGCTGCGCTGAACATAGCGGCAAATCGGAGAATCCGTAGTGTTAATCCCGCACTATAGACTGGAATCGTAAAGGAAGAAATGGCCGTAACCGCTACGACAATGACCAGAAATTGGCTTATAATTCCCGCCTGCACTGCTGCTTGGCCAATAATCAGACCTCCTACGATACCCATCGCTGGCGCAATTGGTTTAGGCAGCCGTATCCCTGCCTCCCTCAGAATTTCAATCGAAAGTTCCATGATCAGTACTTCAATGATCGAAGGAAACGGCACGCCCGTCCGCGTTTCAATAATCGTCAGTACCAGCTTCGTTGGAATAAGACCCGGATGGAAGGAGATAAACGAGATATAGAGCGCAGGAGCAAGCAATGCCAGCATCGCGGCCATAAAACGCAGCACTCGCAAAAATGTTCCGGGAATCCAGCGTTCATAATAGTCCTCGGGTGACTGAAGCAACATGCTAAAGGTCACCGGTACAATTAATACAAATGGCGTTCCATCCAGCAAAATTGCCACTCGGCCTTCCAGAAGGGCACCCATTACCCGGTCAGGTCTTTCTGTATTCAGTACCTGCTGAAAAGGACTCAGCGTATTATCTTCGATGAGTTGTTCCACATAACCTGATTCCAGCATCGAATCCATATCCATCTCTTCAATTCGCTTGCATACTTCAGCCACGAGTTTGGGATCGGCAATATCCTGAATATAGGCTATCGCCAAATCTTTTTTGATCCGTGAACCCACTTCATACTTCTTAATAAACAGGCTCTGATCACTTCCATAACGACGCAAAATGCCTGTATTATCGCTTAATTGCTCTGTAAAACCAATACGAGGTCCACGGAGCAATCCCTCTGACAACGGTTCATTTACACCACGTGTTTTGATCTTATGAGCTCCAATTAATAGAGCTCCCGGCAATCCATCGACCAACAGTGCATTCTTGCCAAAAAGCACGCCAACTGAGACCTTTTGAAGGGACTGGGTCTCCTCAATCAAACTGACAGGTAGTAGCTGACCTTGCAGGTAGGCCGATAGTAAATGTGCATTATCCGGATGGAGGAAACCTTCCTGCTTAAGTAAAGGGACACCTTCTAACATCAACGGTGTTATCAAGTGATCATCAATTAAGTCCTGATCTACCAGACCTTCGGTATATACAACGGCTGCCCGTGTATTCGTTCCCCTAATCGTAAATTCCCGAATATGCACGTCAGCATTTTGACCAAAGCTTTCTCTTACACTGGTCAGATCCGTATTGTACTTGCCGGTTAATTTAATATTCGCATATTGGCCTGTTTCGGTCCCTTCACCCTGCCCTTTAGCTGCTGGCGAGATATCCTTCGAGGATACGGACGATTGCTTCGAACGAGAGAAGCTTCCGCGCTTAATGGCAGCATTGATCCAGCGCGCGCTCAAGGTAATACCAATTGGAATGATGAAGACCAAGAATGCCTGGATCCATATGGACCAATCCGGCACGTAGGATACAATTGTTGACCACATGTTCCCACCCCAACATTTCTCTGCATGACAAAGCTGCAGGTATTCCCAAGTATTGTGTCCCCGTTTGATCACAATAATTCCCGTTTTTTTGTGTACAGAACAGCAAAAAAAAAGCGGTTCCTTTATTAGGAACCACTATTTGCTCTATATTATACGATTCTGGTCACATGCTCCGCTTTGGCATCCAACAAGTGAGCTGATGCAGCAATTGCTGTAAAATCATTCAGTGCAATCTCAATCTGCTTCTGGCTCTGCTCCACATATTCTTCTACCTTTTTGGTACCGCCTGTGATATTACCAATCTCCTTCGTTATTCCGGTAACGCTATCACGAATCTCATTAATCGAACTCTCCACCATTGCGGATAGTTTCTTAACTTCCTTGGCCACGATATCGAATCCTCGTCCAAATTCTCCTGCATGTGCAGCCTCAATGGCAGCATTCAACGCGAGCAGTTGCGTCTGAGACGAAATCTCGCGTATCGTTCGTACCACGCCCTGAATTGATCCGGCTTGTTCCTGCAAATGAGTCAACGTTGCACGGTTAGAAGTCGACACCTCAGAGATATAGGAGATACTTGACATTAATTCCTGGCTCCGTTCAATGCCTACATCTGCCTGCCCATTCAGTTCATGGGACATCGTTTTCAGCTCATTCACTACGACCGAAATGTTGTTCTGACGGTTGGTAATGTTGGTGGCGATTTTGGAGACACCAAGTATCTTCTGATTCGTCTCATCGTACACCGGCATATATGTCGCCTCAAGCCATACGGAATTCCCCTTTGCATCCTTGCGTTCAACCTTGTCCTGGAAGCTGACACCATTAAATATGCTATTCCAAAAAGCATCATAGTCCGGGGTATTTGCAAATTGACCAAAGCATAGTTGCTGATGCTTCATGCCATACATCTCATCTACCGTATATCCCATCGTTTGGGCAAAGACTTCATTTACGTAGGTTACCCGGCGATCCAGATTGAATCGAATGATAGCAAGATTTTTCTCCATCGCCTTGATGACCATTGCATCGGTGACAACATCTTTCTTTTCCATATCTAATATAGACACTTGATAACCCCCACAGTTCATTCCATAATAGACAGCATTTAACTAGCAAAAACGATCATAACAACGTATGTATCCATCAGGTTCTAGATGGCTCTACTATTGATACCCGATTTGCAGCATTTTGGATCATCTGTTGTCATTTATTTTTTCAAGAAAATCTTTGTTTCAATGCTTCTTCAATATCCTGGATAAAAGGCATCCGTCAACATACCTTCGGTGCATGTTCATCATCCAGAAAAGAGAGGTTATAGCTTATCTTATCCGTAAAATATCTCTGTATCTACTTGTACGTATCGTAACATAGGGCAAAGAGGTATAAACTTCTGTATTTGTAACGTATTTGTAACATAATTTCTGTTTTTTTAGTGGCCGCTTAGCCCCTATATACAAGAAAAACAGAACGATTTGTCGTGCATCGTCCTGTTTCTTATCCAGTCTCATCGTTATTATTTTTTTCGTGGTGTCCAGCGCTTCGCTTCACTATGATTCGGATACTGGATGCCCGCAGGGTAGGAGATCAGCTCGATCAGCATCCCCCAAGGTGCTCTTCCATACACAAACTGACTGCCTTCCCCGCCTTCAATATGACCGGACAACGCCCCAGGCTCTGTTAGCAACACCCCGCCCGCTTCTTTGAAGTGTCGTGCAGCTTCTTGCATATCGTCCACATACAACGCCATATGCTGCAATCCGTAATCCGATGCCCTAACTGGCTCCGATTGTGCTGTATTCGTGTACTGAAATAGCTCTATACTGGCGCTCTCCCCAAGAGATAACATTCGAATATGAATAACCTTTGCTCCTGAACGCAGTCCTAATTTAAGCTCTGCCTCAGGTCCTTCCTGTGGGGGATCATCCGGCATTATATGGTCATAGGCAAGTTGAGCTCCAAACGCCTGTTGTAGAAATAGTGTCGCCTGCGCCATATCCGGTACAGTTATTCCAATATGGTCGATTCCTCTCGTAATCATAGTATCCCTTCTTTCCTTTATCCACTGAACTTGCTTGTACACAGCGACATCCATACCTATATGATTTACACGAAAAGAGATCTGCTGTAACCATCGATTGCTCGAACAACCTTGTATAGAACCGAAAAAAGAAGAGCGCATGATATCCATGGCTCTTCTTTCTTTGATGTTTTTAAGTTAGTTACAGGTTTACATACCGAGTGCTTAACTGGTGGCCTGAACTCATTTTAAAAATCATGCACAGTTACACATAACTGAATCGCAATGCCAAATGGGTCCCGTACAATGCCATAACCTGGGCTGAATTCATTTTGCTCGTAAGGTACCAGTACCTTCACGCCCTCATGTTGCATCAGAGAATGATACAGTTGATCGATTGTATCTTTATCCTTGGATTGAATACATAGTGACGTGCTGTTCCCCAGCTGCCATGCTCTCTCCGTGTCCATTGCTTCTTCCGCAATCATGACCTTGTTAACCCCAATCTCCAGCACCGAATGTGTAATATACTCATCTTGACCGGCAGGGTACTCAAAACCCGGGTTCATCTCCTTCATCTCTTTATAACTTTTCTTGAATATCACCTTGGCGCCCAGAAACTCCTCATAAAAAGCAATGGCTGCTGCCGCATCACCGTTCATCGACAAAAATGGTATCACTTCAAAATTCATTATATTGCCTCCTTGTTCCTATTGGATTACACTTATCACTATAACAACGAAAGGTGCCAATCCATGGCACCATTAAGAGGGTTTGATATGAAAAAATCAGAACGTATGAACCAGATGCTGCGCTTTATTAATCAAAAACAACAGTTCACTCTGCAAGATCTCATGCAGGAGTTCCAGATCTCCAAACGAACCGCTTTAAGAGATATCGCTTCATTGGAAGAGTTAGGTGCGCCCATCTATGTCGAATATGGACGCTATGGCGGATATCGACTGCTGCAACAGATGCAGCTGCCTCCCATTTCGTTTAATACGGGGGAGCTTCATGCCCTTTATTTTGCGATGCAGGCTCTCCGCAGCTTCTCCAACTTACCTTTTCAAGTCTCTTTCCGTACCATTCATGAGAAATTTATGAGCGCGTTATCCGACAAGCAACGACAGGATATTGAGAACATCCAACACCGGGTTTACTTCCAACATACCGAGCAGATCCGCGACAGTGCACATTTGGAGTTTCTGTTGATGGCTGCTGTGCAGAATATAGTGATCCAGATTACGTACGCTAATCAGCGTAGATCCTCTGATCAAAGGTCATCTTCTGCAAACACCAATATCCGCACCATTCAACCCATCGCGCTCTATGCCAGGAAAGGCTATTGGTATTGCCAGGCCTATGATATGCATAAACAAGCGTATCGTGTATTCCGCTGCGACCGTATCGTTTCAGCCGAAACAACGGAGATTGAGCCTTTAACTCATGTAAAGGAACTCTATTCACAGGATGCCCAATCTTTATGGAAACCATCGGAACAAGCAATTCCATTTAAATGCCTGATTGATGAAGCCGGGATGGAGCTATTCCAGCAAGAACATTTCCCATCTATGCAGATCATCGAGCAGATGGGACACATGTATCTTGTCGGTTCGTATGAACCTCACGAGCTTGATTTCATAGTGAGATATCTTGCGGGCTATGGTAAATCGATTAAGATTATGGAGCCCGTCATCTTACAGAAAGCATTAAGGCAGTACTATCTGGACTTGTTGGATCATGTATAAAGATCATATTTCTATATCCATTTTACTTCACATGCCTTTTAGCTCTGCTCCCGGCTAACTTTTAACATTTTTTTATTACCAATAGCCAATTGAACGATAATCTGCAACACGATGATGATAGCCAAGCCATAAAATGCTTGCACGAAGCTGCCTGTTAGATCGCGGAGCCAACCAATCGCCAGCGGCCCAAGTGCTCCAAGAATGTAGCCACCAGATTGAGTCATCGCGGACCAGCTACTCGCTTCCTGAGCATTTTTTGTCTCATCAATTGGCAACATGAGTGCAATCGGGAACAGTCCACCTGCACCAATACCGAGCGGGATCGCTGCGAACCACGGACTGACAGAGAGATTCAGCATCAGGACACCTGTTAATTCCAACATCGCACATCCAACAAGCCAGAAGACACGTCTTTGGTATCGGTGTACAAGCATGGGAATGAATAACGTTGAGGGCAGTGATATCAATGTAAATAACGTTTGGATGTTGCCAGCAGTCTCTTGGCTATATCCATGGCTTTGAATGGCTGGCGCAAGCCAGGCGGTTAATGAATAGAAGATCGCGGCCATCAGTCCGAAGAACAGTGTCAGCACCCATGCACGCCTGTTCTTCACCGGAAGTGGTGCATGAATGACAGCCGAGGTTTGTCCGGATTGTCGCTCTGTACGCGCAGACCAAGCTAATTTTAACCAGATCGGCAATGCAATGGCAGCGAGTAATGCCCATGTAGCCAAAGAACCTCTCCAAGATCCCCCCAACGTATGCTGAAGCGGAACCGATAATCCCACACTAATGCTGGCCCCCATCACCATTGCTGTAGAGTAGATGCCGACCATGGCTGCCACTCGGTTAGGGAAATACTGCTTAATGAAGCTGGACAACAGCGGCCCTGCCAATGCAATCCCTACACCTGACAGAAAAGAAGTGAACATCATCAACGGAGTTGCTCCTACGAACAATCGTAATCCCGTACCTATCCCAATAAAGATTAAAGCCAGCACAATGGCACCTTCGTTCCCCCACCTTCTACTTAGTCTTACAGAGAATGGAGCGAATATGCCCATACATAATACGGGTAGTGTAGTTAACAGACTGGCGGTCATGCCACTCAAACCCAGATCATTCTGTATGGTACTCATCAGAGGAGAAATGGAAGTAATCGGTGGTCTTAAGTTCAGTGAAGCCAGAATAAGCGCCAATACAATATAAAAAAATTTCATTATGGATCACCTCATGGTAGTAGTATCGTTGCCTTCACCAAAGACCCCATTTGTTAACGACAAGATCTTCGGGTGGTGCACGATTAAGTATAGAATCATCAGAATGATTGAACAATACTATTATTTCTATTAAAATGATTACTAAAACCAATGATTAGAGGTGAATTCATGGAGATTCGTCAAATGGAAAACTTTATTACAGTGTGTGAGGAGCTTCATTTTACACGGGCAGCTGAGAAACTTGGCATATCTCAACCTACGTTGAGTCAACAGATACGTGGGTTGGAGGATGAACTTGGTGTTCCTTTGTTTGACCGTGTCGGCAAAAAAATTGTGATGACCCAGGCAGGCACTCTGTTTCTGGAGCACTGTGTACAGATGATCCGGCATTTACAGAATACCCAAGATGCGTTGGCTGAATTTCGGAATGATCAGCGGGGACGATTGGTTATTGGTGTTCTTCCATCCGATTTGGATTACCGTATTACTCCGCTGCTCGTTGATTTTCATGCCCGATTTCCCAAGGTGCAATTGAAGGTTATCTCTTCGATCTATGTCGTAAATCAAGTGTTGGAAAATGAAGTCGACATCGGCATCGAGATCACGTCTGCCCCTGATAGGCGGCTTGTGCGCATTCCTTTGTGCAGTGAAGAATATGTACTCGTTGTTTCCGAGAATCATGATTGGGCTGAACGAAGCACCATTGAAATTCAAGAGCTACGTGATATCCAAACGGTGATGTTCCCCGAAGGATTTACAGGCAGAGAATTGGTCGATGGCTATTGCCGTAAATATGGATTTACCCTAAATACCATCATGGAGACCAGTTCGGCAACCTCCATCATTAGCCTGGTCAAAGCCAATGTCGGAGGAACACTGCTGCCTTTTCCTCTGATCAAAGCCATGAATGAGCCTACGCTACGTTGCATCCGAATTACAGACGATCCGCCATACCGGCACTTTGAGATCATCCATCGGTCCGACCGTTACCTAACGCAATCGGCCAAGGCATTTATTGAGAAAACAATCGAGTATTTCAATCAAAGGTGAGATTAAAAGGAGGATACTGAAATGAAAATAAGAGAAGTTGGTTTGTTGACACATCAGGTCGAGGCCATAAAAGAGTTTTACGGTACACTACTGGAAATGGATCTTGTGGAGGATAATGCAACATGCGTTTCATTCCGTGCGGGGAACTCGGTCCTCTCTTTCAAGAAGGCGCCAGAACAAGAAAAGCCCTACTATCATGTAGCATTTACGATTCCAACGAATAAACTTGCTGATGCGAAAAGGTGGGCTCAAGACCGTAACATTTCAGTGCTCTCCAAAGATGGACAAGATGAATTTTATTTCCCCTACTGGGATGCAACAGCCTTCTATTTTTATGATCCAAGCGGCAACTTGATGGAATTTATCGCTCACCATTCACTCGATAATGCAGTTGATGAAGCTTTTGAAGCGAAGCATCTGTTATGTATTAGTGAAATCGGTCTGCCTGTCGATGATGTCTCTGAGACGACAAACATATTGAATGGGCATTATCAACTTGAACCCTTTGCCGGAGACGGAAAACAATTCTCCCCTACGGGTGATGCAGAAGGCATGTTTATTGTCATTGATAAACAGATGCCCTGGTTCCCAGACGGGCGTATGCCTGGTGTATTTGCCACGGAGGTAAAAGTTGAAACTGGGCAGCCCGGTAATTTGCGTATACAGGACGATATGTACTCGATTGAATCGATATGATGTAAGAACGTACTGAATGAAAAACTCAAGAGGGATTTCCAGCTCAATACTTACCAAAACCATCCTCACACGTGATATCCGATTTAAGAATTTCGTACAGATTTTGTCTGGAATTCTCTAATTTATTTTGTGTTTCTTCAATTTCTGATATTTTCGCTTGGATAATGCTTGCTTGATCATTATTTGAAAACCCATGTTTAGAGATCATAGATTGGATCTCATTGATCGTAAAACCAACAGCTAAACATTGTTTGACCACTTCCAGATGCTGAATAATGCTCTGCGCATATATTCGATAGTTATTATGATCTCTCAGCATATGTTCATCCGGCCAATTCAACAAAATAAATGATTTTGATAACATCGTCTTGGAGCGCCATTCCGTTAAAGTCTACGACCCTGAAGTGAAAATCCAGTCGCGAGGAGATGACCGAAATACTGGCGAAAGCTTCACGTGCCCCTTCGGCCATTAACATGCAACCTTGGCGTTTCTTGTTATCGACAGTGCTGAAGGCAAAGGGAAACTTGCACCACTGGGCTCTTTTAACCAGACACAGGCACTAACGTCTTCCGCTGTCATTGCCGTATTTTACGATGCTAACAATGTTGAGTACATGGAGGAGATTTTCAGCAAATCAGTGGAAAACATTAATTATACGTTCATAAACAAAGGGTCCTGATGACAACTGTCATCAGGACCCTTTGTTACATAACTTAAATACTTTTGTCAGGTGATAAAAAAGTCGTGAAACCACCACAAATTTTCATTACCACTTCCTCAATATACCGAATGTCGCATATAACGTGCTTAAATGATCCATTTTCACCCAAGCCGGATAAAGGATTAGAAAATAATATCAATAGCCTCTAGCTCATCTTGCTCCTGTTCGGATTGCCCGTTCAGGGAAATATCCTTGAGCAGCACCGAAGGCTGTTCGCCAATTTGGGTGATGATCACGAGCAGGTCCTGAGCGAAATTGTCGATCAGATTGCGCGTAAACAACTTGGTGGCATATTCAAACTGCCCATTCATACCCTCATCCAGCAACGAAATGATCAAGGTAAGGTCAAATTGGGAAACCGTATGCGTTTCTGGATAAGATTCGATCTGGATATCCCCGAAGCTTTGAACGTTATCTTCCTTCGTTTCCACTGCAAACATGACATCAAATACAGGATTGCGGCTTTGATCGCGCGGCACCTGCAGCTTTTTCACAAGTTCTTCAAACGGATAATCCTGGTGGTCGTAGGCCCCCAGCATCGTTTCTTTGACTTCGTTCAAGTAATCGAGGAACGTCTTCTCCCCGGATGGATAATGGCGGATCGCCAACGTGTTGACAAACATTCCGATGAGTGGCTCCAGGTCGGCATGTGTGCGGCCCGAAACCGGTGTGCCTACAATGAAGTCTTCTTGTCCCGAGTACTTGCTGAGCAGGATAGAATAGGCCGCCGATAACACCATATATAGGGTAGCACCGTTCTCATCGGCAATACGCTGCAAGCTGTCGGTCATCTGCTTGTCGATACTGAAAGGCAGCACATCTCCCTCAAAGCTGCGAACGACGGGTCTGACAAAGTCCGTAGGCAGCTCAAGCGTTGGCAGTTCACCTTCTAGCATGTCCAGCCAGTAAGCTTCCTGACTTTTCAGCCGTTTTTTTACAGGTTCGGACTGCTGCCAAGCGGCGAATTCCTTGTATTGAATCCGAAGCGGTTCCAACGTCTCACCGTTATACAGGCGCAGCAGCTCTTCGATGAAGATACCCATCGACATGCCATCCGTGACGATATGATGAATGTCCAGCATAAGCAGATGACGTTCCGCTTCCCATTCAACTAAGCCCACACGCAGCAGCGGTGGCCGCTCCAAATCAAAGACACGTACAAAGGCATCTGCAATGCTTTTTGTTTCACTTTCCGGCGCTTTTGTATACTCGACGGAAAAATCCAAATCCGAATAAACCCGTTGTACCGGTTCGCCGTCGACCATCTCGAAGCCAGTTCGCAAAACTTCGTGACGAGCGATTAATCCTTGGAGCGCCGCCTCGAATTGATTCCGCTCCAAGCGCCCGACGAGAACCGTCATGCCGGACATGTTGTAGCTAAGCTCGGCACCTTCCATCTGCTGCTGGATGTACAGCCGTTTTTGCACAGAGGAAAGCGGATAATACTCCCTTTTATCCAGAACCGGAATGGAGAAGAATTCCTGCTGCTCCAATCGGCTAATCACTTCTGCCATCGCTTCAATAGTCGAGTACCGGAATACATCGCGCAGTGGCAGGTCCACGTGCAGCTCCTTGTGCACCTTACTGACCAGCGTTGTCGCCCGCAGCGAGTGACCCCCGAGGTCGAAGAAGTTGTCTGTCACACCAATCGTAACTGACCCAAGCACGTCCTGCCAGATGGATACCAGTTTCGTCTCCAGATCCGTGCGCGGCCCCACGTATTCGCGCCCTGCACTTGCTCCCTCTTCCGGCGCCGGCAGCGCTTTCCGGTCGATTTTCCCGTTTGGTGTCAGAGGTAAATGCTCCAGCTCCACGAAGTACGATGGGATCATGTAACCCGGCAGCTCGCTGGAGATCGCTCGTTTCAGGTCGGCCGCCGTCAGTTCGCTTTCCGTTGTGTAGTACGCGCACAGCGCCTTTTGCCCGTTCGCATCACTTCGAACCAGCACCACCGCTTCGCGTATACCTACCACCCGCAGCAGCTGTGACTCAATCTCACCCGTCTCGATCCGGTAGCCCCGGATTTTCGCTTGATTGTCGATCCGGCCGATGAAATCCACGTTGCCGTCCTCCATCCACCGTGCCAAATCTCCCGTGCGATACAACCGCTCACCCGCGGTGAAAGGGCTGTCTACAAACTTCTCTTCCGTCAGCGCCGGACGGTTCAAGTACCCGCGCGCCACACCGACTCCGCCGATAACCAATTCGCCCAGCACGCCGACTGGAACAGGATTCAGATGTGCATCCACGATATAGAACTTCGCATTCAACCACGCTTTGCCAATTGGCACATGGCCAGTCTGCGGCAGTTTCGCCAACTCCTCGTCATAGAAACTGGAGTCAATTGCCGCTTCCGTCACACCGTAGGCGTTAATAATGCGGAACGATGAGCCAAACCGTTCCTGCAAGGTCCGGTAATCTGCCACACTGCAGCTGTCCGAGCTTGTGATCAACAGCTCCATCCTGCTCAACTCCAGCCCTTGCTCATGCACGTATTCCATAAACGGTACGATCAGCGCCGGCGTTGATTCAAAGATCGTCACTTGCTCCCGCTCTATCCAGTAGTGCAGACGAGACGGATCGATCCGGTCGTCTTTCGGTACAATGACCATGCTGCCTCCGTTGTACAATGTCCGCGCGATATCGCCCACGAACACGTCAAACGAGAAGCTGGCGAGCTGCAGCAGTCGCACCTGGAACTGATCCAACCGATATTCTCGTCGGTAACCCGCTGCCGTGTTTACCAGGCTGCGGTGCTCAATCATCACACCCTTGGGCTTGCCCGTCGTTCCGGACGTGTAGATGACATACGCCAAATCCTCCGGACGGGCTTCATGGAAGCTGTCCATACCGACAACATCATTTGGATGAATCTCGCCACCACCGTTCACAGCCCCCGTTAGCTTGCCGTTAACTCGATCGGGAGCACTGTTGGAACCTTGGCCAAAGTCCATTGGCACATTGCTTCGTTCCTCGCTGTATGACGTTTCGTCGTCGAGATACAGCACCTTCGCCAGTGCCAGTTCCTCTTCACCGAGCCAGGCTTCGGCACGCTCTCGCAGCTGCGTTTGCGTCAGCAGTACCTTCGCTGCGCTGTCTTCGAGCATAAACCGCACGCGGTCCGCCGGATAATCCGGATCAAGCGGTACATACGCCCCTCCCGCTTTCCAGACGGCCATCACGGCCACCAACAAATCGACCGAACGCTCGGCGAGAATGCCAACAATCTCCTCCCGGCCAATGCCGCTTCCGCGCAGCGTAGCCGCCAAGCGGTTAGCCCGTACGTTCAGCTCCGCATACGTCAATCGATCGTTCTCGTATACGACGGCTTCCGCTTCCGGCGTATGTTCCGCCTGTTCCTCGAACAGCCGGTGGAACGCGGTCGCAGGAGCCACTTCCGGCTGCCCCGGGTTAAACGCGCCGACAATTTCTTCTTTTTCCGCCGCCGTTAAAATATTCAACTCGGCAATCGTCGCTGACGGGTTGGAGAGAATGGATTCAAGCAACTGCAAGTAGTGTGCAGCCAACTTCTCCACCGTTTCCGTTTTATATAGAGCCGTGGCGTATTCAAAAAGATATTCCAAGCCATCCTCAATCTCCGTGACGTCCAAGCTGAGATCAAATTTGGAAACAATTTCTTCGCTGGCATACGTCGACAGATGCAGTCCCGGAAGCTGTATTTCGACATTTTCTGTATTCTGCAAAGCAAACATCGTATCAAACAGCGGATTTCGGCTTAAATCACGAGCTACGTTTACCTTATCCACCAGTTCCTCAAACGGATAATTCTGATGTTCAAAAGCACCCAGCGTTGTCTCCTTGATTTCCTTCAAGTAGTCAAGGAACGTCTTACCGGCAGCCGGGTAACTGCGAATGGCCAATGTATTAACGAACATCCCGATCAGCGGTTGAACGTCGCTGTGATTTCTGCCCGCAATCGGCGTACCTACCACCACGTCTTCCTGACCTGAATATTTATGCAGAAGCACGTTATACGCTGCAAGCAGAACCATGTAAAGCGTTGCGCCGTTCTCAGCTGCAAGCCGTTTCAGACCTTCGCTTTTCTCAATATTCATAAACAATTGCAGCGTGCGGCCCTCATAGCTCTGCATAGCCGGGCGCGGATAGTCCGTCGGCATTTCGAGAACTGGCAGTTCTCCGCGGAACATGTCGTGCCAGTAGGCTTCCTGCTTGGCTAGCTGAGCTTTCTGGTTATCCGATTGCTGCCATACTGCATAATCTTTGTACTGAATGCGGAGTGGCTTGAGCGGCTCCCCGCTGTACAAATGCACAAACTCTTCGATCAGTACGTCCATTGAAACGCCGTCCGATACGATATGATGTGTATCAAACATCAGAATGTGTCGGTCCGGCGCGAGTTCGGCAATGCCCACCCGCAGAAGTGGCGGCTTTGCCAGATCAAACGCACGAACGAATTGGCTCACCGTTTCTTCCGCCTGCTCCCCGTTGATCTGCACATATTCCACCTGGAAGGTGACTTCTTCGTAAATCCGCTGAACCCCTTCGCCCTCAACCATCTCAAAGCCGGTACGCAGCGTTTCATGACGAGCTACAAGCCCGCGGAATGCTTCTTCAAACCGCTGCCGGTCGAGCTGCCCTTCGAGTAACATAGCTCCCGGTATGTTGTAGCTCAGCTCGCCTCCTTCCAGCTGGTTCAAGATGTAGAGACGTTTCTGAGCAGAAGAGAGCGGATAGTACTCGCTAGGTTCCGCAGCCGGAATAGCCGTAAACGAGCCGATCTCCAACTGCTCCATAGCCACAGCCATTTCCTCAACTGTCGAGTAGCGGAATACGTCGCGAAGCGGGAATTGGGCGCCGAGCTCCTTATGCATTTTACTGACAAGTGTTGTCGCCCGCAGGGAGTGTCCTCCGAGGTCGAAGAAGTTGTCCATTACGCCTACCGCCTTCTCCCGAACAAGCACTTCCTGCCAAATGGCGGCCAGTTTTGCCTCCAGTTCGGTGCGCGGCGCCACGTATTCGCGGCCTCCGCCTGCTCCCCCTTCCGGCGCTGGCAGCGCCTTCCGGTCAATTTTCCCATTCGGCGTTAGAGGCAATTGCTCCAGTTCGACGAAATACGACGGAATCATGTATCCCGGTAGCTCGCTGGAGATCGCCCGTTTCAAATCTGCCGCCGTCAAGCCTTTTTCCAATGTATAATAAGCGCACAACGCTTTCTGCCCCTCTTGATCTTCCCTGACAACAACGACCGTTTCCTTCACGCCATCTACACTCAGCAGCTTTGCTTCGACTTCGCCCGTCTCGATCCGGTAACCCCGGATTTTCGCCTGGTTATCGATCCGGCCGATGAAGCCCACGTTTCCGTCCTCCATCCACCGTGCCAAGTCTCCCGTGCGATACAACCGCTCACCTACGATAAACGGACTATCTACAAACTTCTCTTCCGTCAGCTCTGGACGGTTCAAGTACCCGCGTGCCACACCCACTCCGCCGATAACCAATTCGCCCAGCACGCCGACTGGAACAGGATTCAGATGTGCATCCACGATGTAAAACTTCGCATTTAACCACGCTTTGCCAATTGGCACATGGCCTGTTTGCGGCAGCTTCGCCAACTCCTCGTCATAGAAACTGGAGTCGATCGCCGCTTCTGTCACGCCGTAGGCGTTGATAATGCGGAACGACGAACCAAACCGTTCCTGCAAGGTTCGGTATTCCGCCACACTGCAACTGTCTGAGCTTGTAATCAACAGCTCCATACCGCTTAACTCTAGCCCCTGCTCATGCACATGCTCCATGAACGGCACGATCAGTGCCGGTGTTGATTCAAAGATCGTCACTTGCTCCCGCTCTATCCAGTAGTGCAGACGAGACGGATCGACCCGGTCGTCCTTCGGTACAATGACCATGGTACCACCGTTGTATAACGTCCGCGCAATGTCGCCCACGAACACGTCAAACGAAAAGCTGGCGAGCTGCAACAGCCTTACCGGGAACTGATCCAACCGGTATTCCCGTCGGTAGCCCGCTGCCGTGTTCACCAGGCTGCGGTGCTCGATCATCACGCCTTTTGGCTTGCCCGTCGTTCCAGACGTGTAGATGACGTACGCCAGATCCTCCGGACGGGCTTCATGGAAGCTACCCATACCGACAACATCAACATCATTTGGGTGACTCTCATTACGGTCGTTCACAGCACCCGTCAGCTCGCCGGAGACCAGACCTGAAACCATGCTGGAGCCCATCGGGGCATTTACCCGATCTTCGCTGTATGACGTTTCGTCGTCGAGATACAGCACCGTCTCCAGTGCCAATTCCTCTTCGCCGAGCCAGGATTCGGCGCGCTCTCGCAGCAGCGTTTGTGTCAGTAGCACCTTCGCTCCGCTGTCTTCCAGCATGAACCGCACGCGGTCCGCCGGATAATCCGGGTCAAGAGGTACATACGCCCCTCCCGCTTTCCAGACGGCCATCACGGCCACCAGCAAATCGACCGAACGCTCGGCGAGAATACCAACGATCGTCTCCCGACCGATGCCGCTTGCACGCAGTGTTGCCGACAGGCGGTTCGCCCGCTCGTTCAGCTCCGCATACGTCAGCCGATCGTTCTCGTATACGACGGCTTCCGCTTCCGGCGTGTGTTCCGCCTGTTCCTCGAACAGGCGATGGAAGGCGCCAACAGGAGCCACTTCCGGCTGCACCGGATTAAACACGCCTACAATTTCTTCTTTTTCCGCCGCCGTCAAAAGCTCTAACTCATGTACACGAACATTCGGATTAGCCGCAACCTGCTCCAATGCACGGGCAAAATGACCGTGGATCTGCCTGATGTCATGCTCTCTGAATGTCAGTGCATTGTACGTAAACCGCAGCAAAATATGCTCTTCCGGAATGACGGTAATGTCCAGGTCGTAGTTCGTTTGTTCCGGCGATTGGATATTAGCGATTTTCAGCGCTTCTTGTCCTCCGCCGACAACTTGCTCAATCTGTTCTTCCATCGGATAATTTTCAAAGACCATAATATGGTTGATCAAGTCACGCTTTTGCTCGCTCAGCGACTGAATTTCGAACAGCGGGAATGTTTCGTAAGCTCCCGATGCCAGCGCTTGATCCTGGGTTTTTCTCAAAATATCGGCTACCGTCTCCTCGGCTTTACCTTGAATACGGACCGGGATCGTATTAATAAACAGGCCAATCATGCTTTCAATGCCCGGAATTTCCGCCGGACGGCCGGATACAACGGAACCGAATACAACATCCTCGCTGTTGTTGTATATCTGTAAGACCAGTCCCCATACAGTCTGCATAAATGTGTTGAGTGTCACCTGCTGCTGGCGTGCCACACGCTCAATCTGCCCAGTCAGTCCTTTGCTGAGTTCCACATCGATCTCAGCCATTTCAAAAGCATGCTGTTTCAGCTGCGTTCTCTCCTGCGGCAGCTTGGTCTGCTGATCGTAACCCGCCAAATACTCAGACCAGTAACCCGAAGCTTTCGCTACATCTTGAGCTTCCAGCCATTCGATATATCGGGAGTACGAGGTAACCGGTGGGAGCTCTGGCGCTCGCTTCTCCTGAAACGCAAAGTAAGTGTCGAACACTTCCTTGATCATGAAGGACATGCACCAGCCATCCATCAAAATGTGATGATGACTCCAAATCACATGGTAGGACTCGTCGCCTGTGCGCAAAACGGTCACACGCATAAGAGAGTCTTGGGCCAAATCGAACTTGTTCGCCTTATCCGCGCTGACAAAATCGGCTATCGTCTTCTCAGGGTGTTCATCTCTTGCCGTGCGAATATCTTCAAAATACACTTCACACTTCCGCTCGCGAAATACCACTTGAATCGGCTCGTCTCTCCAGCCGGTAATAAAGTTGGTCCGCAGCGCCTCATTCCGCTGCACCAGCGTATCCAACCCTCGGGTGAAGGCTTCCACATTCAGACTTCCGTACAGATCGAAGGTTACCTGTTCGAAGTAAGCTTCCGAATCGGCATCCAGCAAGCTGTGGAACAACATCCCTTTTTGCAGCGGAGTCAGGGTGTATACATTCTCCAGTTCGCCGAGTGCCGCCGTATGTTCGGACAGCTGCTCCAGTTCCTCCACCGTCACATCTTGAAGCAGTACATCACTAGGGGTAAGCTCCGGCCGCTCTTTCGATACGCAATGGCTGATGACTTCACGCAAACTCGATTGAAGCAGGGTGCCCAAACGCTCAACCGTTTCCCGTTGATACTGGGTTTCTCCATAACGGATCGTGAGTTCCAACACGCCTTCCGACACCATACCATTGATATCTAGGACATAATCCATCACAGCATTTGGGCTTGAATCGGAGCCCGGGCTGAACGGAGAAGGCTGGGAGCTACTGCTTTCGTAATCCTGGTCGAACTGACCCAAATAGTTAAAACTGATCTCCGGCTCCAAAACGAAGCGTTCTCCGTCACACGGCGCCGACAAATAACGCTGGATGCCGTAGCCGATTCCTTTGTTCGGAATGCGGCGCAAGTTTTCTTTCACCTGTTTCACCTGATGACCGAGTGCCTGAGCGTGACCTGGCTCCAGAACAACAGGGAATTGGCTTGTAAACCAACCTACCGTGCGCGTAATGTCCACATCTGGCAAAACTTCTTCCCGGCCGTGGCCTTCGAGATTCACCAGCACGCGTTTCTGGCCGCTCCAAGCTTGTACTGAGAGGCCCAGCGCAGCAAGCAGCAAATCGTTCATTTCCGTATGGTAAGCACGATGAGCCCGCTTCAGCAGCTGTTCAGTTTCGTCCGCCGCCCATCGAACGGTTACGAGCCCGCTGTCCTTCAGTTTGGATCTGCCTTGATCAAAATCTTTTGGAAGCGGCTCATAGACCAATTGCTCGATAAACTGCCAATACGCTCTCTCGCTTTCCATCGCCGGCCCGTTCGCATAATCAGCGAGCTGTTTCGCCCACGTTTGGAATGAATCCGTTTTGAGCGGCAGACGGATCGGCTGCCCTTGCAGCGCCTGCTCATAGGCGGCAGCAAAATCCTCAAGCAGAATCCGCCAGGATACGCCGTCTACGATCAAGTGATGGATTGCGATGAGCAGATGGTCGCCATCGTTGCAGCGGAACAAACCAAGCTTCACCAGCGGACCGTTTTCCAGATCGATGCTCGCTTGAATATCATTTGCCTTAGCCTCTACCGCTTTTTTCACGTCGCGGGCTCCCTTGAAATCGACAACCTCCAGATCGAACAGCACTTCGCTCTCCCCAGCGCCGCGGTTCCATGCGGTATAACCATTCTCGGTTTGACGATAAACCGTACGAAGAGCATCGTGATGCACGATAAGCTGACGCACCGCTTGGCGTAAAGCTTTTTCATCAAAGCCTTGCTTGGAGAACTGCATGAGTGCCTGATTGCTATGATGCACATCGGCCGGATTTTGTTCAAAGAACCAGCGCTGAATCGGGGTCAGGATAACCTCTCCCGTCACTTCGGCCTGGCTTGCCGTTCTCTCCGCTGTTTGCAACCGCAAACTAAGGGCGGAAATCGTCGGGTAATGGAATAAATCTTTCATGACCAGCTTATACCCCGACTGCAATAGACGAGAAGATACCTGTAAAGCTTTAATTGAATCCCCACCAAGCGCAAAGAAATTATCCATGGTGCCCACCTGATCCACGCCTAACACTGACTGCCAGACCAAAGCGAGTGCTTGCTCGGCAGGAGTACGCGGCGCCGTGTATGCAACCTCGGCACGAATGCTTCCTTCTGGCACAGGCAATGCTTTACGGTCAATCTTGCCGTTCGGTGTAAGCGGCAATTGATCGAGAAGCATGATGCGCGAAGGCACCATATGAGAAGGCAGTACGGCGTCCAGATGGGCCACAAGTCCTTCCAGATTGAAGCTGGAATCCACTACGACATATCCGCACAGATATTTCTGCCCTTGCTCGTCCGTCCGGTCGATGACTAGCGCTTGCCGCACCTCGGCAACATTTTTCATGGCCGCTTCAATCTCACCAAGCTCAATCCGGTAACCACGAATTTTCACCTGATTGTCAATTCGGCCGATGAATTCTACGTTGCCGTCAGGCATCCAGCGTGCCAGATCACCCGTCCGGTACAACCGCTCCTCAGCGGTGAACGGGCTATCAACGAATTTCTCCGCCGTTAAACCCGGGCGGTTCAAGTAACCGCGCGCCACTCCCGCTCCGCCGATAACCAGCTCGCCGAGCACCCCGATCGGCACTGGCTTCAGATTTGCATCCACGATGTAGAATCTGGCGTTAAGCCACGCTTTCCCGATTGGCACGCTGCCCGTCTTCGGCAACTTCTCCAGCGGCTCGTCATAGAAGCTGGAGTCAATCGCCGCTTCAGTTACGCCGTAGCTGTTAATAATACGGAACTGCGAGCCAAAGCGCTCCTGCAAGGTACGATAATCCGCTACACTGCAGGCATCCGAGCTTGTGATCAGCAGCTGCATCGAGCTGAGGTCCAGACCCTCGGTATACACATGCTCCATGAACGGCACAACCAGCGCAGGAGTTGATTCGAACACTGTCACGGCGTAGTCGCGAATCCAGCCATAGAGGCGGGTTGGATCAATCCGGTCTTCCTTCGGCACAATGACCATAGTTCCACCGTTGTACAGCGTCCGTGCAATGTCACCAACGAACACGTCAAACGAGAAACTGGCAAGTTGCAGCAGCCGGATCGGGAACTGATCCAGACGGTAGCCCCGCCGGTAGCCCGCCGCCGTGTTCACCAAGCTGCCGTGTTCCACTGCCACGCCCTTCGGACGGCCCGTCGTACCGGAGGTGTAGATGACATAAGCCAGATCGCCCGGCTTGTTCACATTTGCCGGATTTGATACGAGATCCGCCGCTTGTACGTTCTGCGCAGCTTCTGCCGTGACGGACGTTTCGGCTGCAGCCGTCGCCTCTCGCGCCAAAGCCTCCGCCTCCGCGCCCGCTTCGCCCAAAGCTTGTACGCCTACAGCCGTTTCCGCCGTTCCGAGGCTGTACGCCGCGGCGTCATCAAGTGCAAGCACCGCTTGCAGCGTTAAAGCTCCGTTGCAGCGCCAAGTTTCCGCCTGCTCCAACAGGCAGGTCTGGGTAAGCAGCACCGACGCCCCGCTATCCGCAAGCATATATTCTATCCGCTCCGCTGGATAGTCGGGGTCAAGCGGTACATAAGCACCGCCAGCTTTCCATACGGCGAGCACCCCGATCAACAGCTCGGCTGAACGGCCGGCCAGAATGCCGACCACCTGTTCCGGTTTCACCCCACGTGCCCGCAGTACATACGCCAGACGATTCGCTTTGGCATTCAGCTCCGCATATGTCAGCTTGCTGTCTTCGTATACAACCGCTAGCGCTCCCGGAGCGCGTTTCGCCTGCTCCTCGAACAGCTCGTGGAACGTTCTCTCTCTCCATGACTCATCCGCTTCCAGACCTGTACCCTCTGCGGCGGGTTGCTTCACAAGAGCCGAAGACGACACGTCAAACCCGACCAATAAATTATCCTTTTCGCTGTCCGTCAATATATCCAAATCCGAAATCCGCGCACCCGGCTGAGCCAGGATCGACGCCAAAAGCTGCTCGTAATGACCCGCCAGCCGTTCCATCGTTTCCTGTCTAAACAACGAGGTAGCGTACTCGATCTTGCAAACCAACTCGTTACCCTCTTCCACGATATCCAAGCTAAGATCAAACTTTGCCGTCTTTTCCTCGATGTCAAACAGCGACCACTGCAAGCCTTCAAGAATTAAATCCAGGCTTTCGTGCTTTTGCAAAGAAAACATGGTGTCAAACAGCGGATTCCGGCTTAAATCCCGGCTCACCTGAAGAGCTTCTACCAGCTCCTCAAACGGATAATCCTGGTGCTCGTAGGCTCCAAGTGTCGTTTCCTTCACTTCCTGCAAGTAATCCATGAACGTCCGCTCTGCCGTCGGACCCAAGCGAAGGGCCAGCGTATTGACAAACATGCCGATAATCGGCTGCAAGTCGGCGTGAGAACGAGCGGCAATCGGAGTGCCGACTACGATATCTTCCTGTCCCGCGTATTTATGAAGCAATACGGAGTACGCAGCCAGCAGAATCATGTACAACGTTGCCCCCGAATCGCTGGCAAGCTGTTTGAGAGCTTCGCCTTTCTCCGCATCTAGCGTAAACGTGAGCGTTTGACCGTCAAACTGCTGAACGGCTGGACGGGAGTAGTCAAGAGGCAGCTCAAGAACCGGAAGCTCGGAGCTGAATACCCCGCGCCAGTATTCCTCCTGTCGTTTGATGCGTTGACGCTGTTCCTCGGATTGCTGCCAAACGGCGTAATCCTTGTATTGAATCCGCAGCTCCGGCAGCTCTTCCCCATTGTATAGCCGCACGAATTCACGCAGCAGTACATCCATGGAAAGACCATCGGAAGCAATGTGATGCATATCCAGCGCAAGCAGGAATTTTTCTTTCTCCAATTCGATCAGCAGGGCGCGCAGCAAAGGCGGCTGGGTCAAGTCAAAAGGCTGGATGAAGCCTTCAAGAATGGCTGCAACCTGATCCTCGCTTGCTCGAATCTTCTCGACCTTGCAAGCGACGAGCGGATGAATACGCTGAACCGGCTCCCCATTCACGATTTCAAAACCGGTGCGCAGCATATCGTGCCGGGCCATCAAAGTAGTCAGCACATCTTCTACTTTGGCCTCGTTCAAATCCCCCTCCAATTGTAGAGCGCTTGGGAGGTTATAATTCAGCTCCAAGCTATCCAGCTGATGCAGGACGTACAGCCTTTTTTGTGCAGAGGAAACCGGATAGTATGCTTTCTCTTCCGCTACTGGAATCGTGCTGTGCTCTGATTCTTCCAAGCTGGCAATAGCCCCAGCCATCGATTCTACCGTCATATAGCGGAACACATCGCGCAGCGGAAGTTCAACGTTCATTTCCTTCCGAATCTTGCTGACAAGGTTTGTTGCCCGCAAGGAATGTCCTCCGAGTTCGAAGAAATTGTCCAGGATTCCAATGCCCGAGTAACCCAGCACTTCCTCCCAGATTTTCACAAGCTGGGACTCCGTAAGGTTACGAGGGGCTACGTATTCGACACCCGTTTGCAGGCCGCCTTGCGGCTCCGGCAGTGCTTTGCGGTCCACTTTCCCGTTGGACGTCAGCGGCATGCGTTCCAGCTGCACGAAGTACGACGGGATCATGTATCCCGGCATTCCCTGGGCCAGCGAGGTTCTCATTTCGCTAACCGTCAGCGTCCGGTCCGCCACAAAGTAGGCAACCAGCGCCTTCTCGCCCCCGTTATCCTGACGGGCGAGCACCACCGCTTCTTCCACACCTTCCACGTTCAGAAGCTGCGTCTCAATTTCGTCCAGCTCGATCCGGTACCCGCGGATTTTGACCTGATGATCGATCCGGCCGAGGTATTCGATGTTGCCGTCCGGCAGCCAGGCCGCCAAGTCGCCTGAGCGATACAGTTTTTCCCCCTCCGCAAACGGGGAATCAACGAACTTTTCCGCCGTCAAATCCGGGCGATTCAAGTATCCTCTCGCCAGGCCCTCTCCGGCTACGTACATTTCGCCTGCTACGCCGATCGGAACAGGACGACGGTTTTCATCCAGGACGTACACGCTCAGCGTCGGGATCGGCTTGCCGATATTACTCTTCGCCGCCTCCATCTCGATCCATGTAATTTCCTTATACGTCACGTGAACCGTCGTTTCGGTAATACCGTACATATTGATCAGCTTTGTCTCCGGGTACTTTGTCTTGAAACCCTTGAGCAACAGCGGGCTGAGCGCTTCGCCGCCGAAGATGACGTTGCGAATCCGCAGATCGTACGGATGGTCCGCTAAAACCTCACGCAGCAGTTGATAGAAATATGTTGGGGTCTGGTTCAAAATCGTGACCCGTTCGCGGCTCAACAGTGCCAGGAATTCGGCCGGATTTTTCGCCGTGAGCGGCGGTACGATAACCAGCCTTCCTCCATTCAGAAGTGCTCCGTACATCTCCCAGACGGAGAAATCGAAGCAGAACGAGTGGAATAACGTCCATGTGTCGGACGTCCCAAAGTCAAACAGGTTCTTGTCGTTGAACAAAAGGCGCACGACGTTTTTATGCTCAATCAACGTTCCTTTGGGTTTGCCGGTCGTTCCCGATGTGTAGATGACATAAGCCAAGTTACCCGGGCCGGAAATCGGCTCCAGATTCGAAGCGTCCAGCTCACCAGCGAATTCCGCCCCTTTGTCGCCCCAAACGAAATCGTCCAATTCGAGGCGCTTTCCTGCGAAGTTGGTCTTCTCATGCAAATGCTTTTGAATCAGCAATAACGGCGCACCCGAATCCTCAATCATGAAGCGGATGCGTTCCTCGGGGTAGTCGGGATCGACAGGCACGTAGGCTCCGCCAGCTTTGAGAATCGCCAGAATGCCGACGACCATATCAAGCGAACGTTCGGCCAGAATCGTTACCAACTGATCCGCTTCGACTCCTGTCTCTCTCAGCTTACGTGCAAGGCGGTTGGATCGCTCGTTCAGTTCGTGGTAGGTCAACTGCCGTTCATTCATGACGACGGCCACGTTATCCGGGTAAAGCTTCACCTGCTCTTCGAACAAGCCATGAATCGTCTGCTGACGCGGGTAGTCTGCCTCCGAATCATTAAAACCGCGCACCAGTTCACGGATTTCCTGCTCCGTTAGCATTTCCAGCGAAGCAATATCCCCTTCCGGCGCTGTTACGATAGTTTCGAGCAGCTTGTCGTAATGTCTGGCGAACCGCTCCGCGGTCTCCTGCTTATACAAAGCCGTAGCGTACTCCAACCGGCATTCGAGCTGACCATCCAGCTCCGAAATGTCCAGAAGCAACTCGAACTTGGACGTTCGGTTTTCCAACGGATAAAACGATTGCTCCAGCCCCTCGATGACAATTTGCTCATTCTCCGTATTTTGCAGGGAAAAGAACGTATCAAAGAGCGGATTCCGGCCAGTCGCGCGCGAAATGTGAAGGCTTTCCAACACATCTTCGAACAAATAATTTTGGTGTTCAAACGCCCCGAGTGTGATTTCCTTCATTTCTTCCAGATACTTTAGGTACGGCTTGGAACGCTCCGGATGGCTGCGAATAGCCAGCGTGTTGATAAACATCCCTACGATCGGCTGCACTTCTTCTTGCGTTCTTCCGGCAATCGGCGTTCCCACGATCAGATCTTCCTGACCCGAATATTTATGCATAAGGATCGAGTAAGCAGACAACAGCACCATGTACAGGGTCGTACCCGTCCGTGCGGCCAGTTCTTTCAGCTTCTCCGTCCGCTCTTTCCCAATATCAAACTTTACGGTCCGGCCATCAAAACTTTGCACCGCAGGCCGCGGGAAGTCTGTTGGCAGTTCTAATACAGGCAGCTCGCCCGACAGCTGTTCCAGCCAGTACTCCTTCTGCGGCTGGACCAACTGCCCGTAGGGTTCGGAATGCTGCCAAACGGCATAATCTTTGTATTGAATATGCAACGGAGCCAGCTCCTCACCCCGATACAGGCGGCTGAACTCGTCGAAAAGCAATGCTGTCGAGATACCATCCGAAACGATATGGTGCATATCGAACAGCAGAATGTGGCGATCCTTGGCGACTTCGATCAGACCAATGCGAAGAAGTGGCGGCTTGGTCAGATCAAACGGGTGATAGTATGCTTCGACCACTTGGTCCACTTCTCCCTCGCTCACCTGGAAATAATCTACGGCAAACTCCACCTCGTCATAGATGTGCTGCACAAGCTCGCCTTGAACCTGCTCGATCCCGGTACGCAGTGTCTCATGGCGCTGAATCAGCTCACGGAACGCGTACTCTACGCGCGTGCGGTCCAGCTTGCCTTCGAGAAGAAGCGCCGCCGACATATTGTAGCTACGCTCGGCCGCGTCAAGCTGGCGCAGGACGTACAGACGCTTTTGCTCGGATGAAACCGGATAATACTCGGCCTCTGCCGCCTTTGTAATCTCATACGTCTCCTGCTGCTTTAAACCGCTGATTCTTTGGGCGAGCTGTTCGATCGTGGTGTAGCGGAAAACGTCCCGCAGCGGAACCTCGACTTGCAGCTCTTTTCGAATCTTGGAAACAAGCGCGGAGGCCCGCAAGGAATGACCACCCAGGTCAAAGAAATCGTCATGGACTCCAACTCGCGCAATACCCAGCACCTGCTGCCAAATAAGAGCAAGTCTTGTTTCCAGTGTTGTGCGAGGAGCCATATACTCACGGCCCGCTTCTACCTCTCCGGTCGGTTCAGGCAGCGCTTTACGGTCAATCTTGCCGTTCGGTGTGAGCGGAAGCTGATCAAGAGACACCAGCCGGGCCGGAACCATATGTGCCGGTAGCTCTTGCTTCAATTGGGACAGCAGTTCACTCAGCTGCAGGGAAGCATCCCCTGCCACGTAGCCGCACAGATACTTTTGCCCCTGCTCATCCGTACGGTCGGTCACTACAGCCTGCTTGACGTCCGGAAGACGCAACAGGGCCGTTTCGATTTCGCCGAGTTCGATCCGGAACCCGCGAATTTTCACCTGATAGTCGATCCGGCCAATGAAGTCAACGTTGCCGTCTTCCAGCCAGCGGGCCAGGTCTCCTGTCCGATACAGACGTTCGCCAGACACAAACGGGCTGTCTGCAAACTTATCGGCGGTCAGATCCGGACGGTTCCAATACCCGCGCGCTACCCCGGCGCCGCCGATGACAAGTTCACCCGGGACCCCTACAGGAACCGGCTTTAACGCAGCATCGACAATGTAAAACCGGGCGTTCAACCAAGCTTTGCCGATCGGCACATGACCCGACGATGGGAGCTTGTCCAGCGGCTCATCGTAAAAGCTGCTGTCAATCGCCGCTTCGGTAACGCCATAGCTGTTGATGATGCGGAATTGTCCGCCGAATCTTTCCTGCAGCAATCGGTAATCGGTGACACTGCAAGCATCCGAGCTGGTAATCAGCAACTGCATGGAGCTGACGTCCAGCCCTTCTTCATAAATATGCTGCATGAACGGTAGGATGAGCGCAGGTGTCGATTCAAATACCGTAATGTTTTGCTGCCGAATCCAGCCGTATAAGCGGTTCGGATCAATCCGGTCATCCTTTGGCACAATTACCATCGTTCCTCCGTTATATAGCGTCCGCGCGATGTCTCCAACGAACACGTCAAACGAGAAGCTGGCCAGTTGCAGCAGGCGCACCGGGAACTGATCCAATCGGTACTCACGGCGGTACGCATCCGCCGTATTCATGAGACTACCATGCTCGATCATGACGCCTTTTGGGCGTCCCGTCGTACCCGAGGTGTAAATCACATAAGCCAAGTCTTGCGGGGCACTGTCCGCAGATTCAAATTCCACGGCTGAGGTATCCCCGTTATACATCTGTTCATCGTCCATCGCATAGACAGCTTGAAGCTTCAGCCGGCCATCGGCCAACCAACCTCCGGCCCCCTCCATCAGATGACGCTGCGTAAGCAGCACCGATGCTTCGCTATCGCTGAGCATGTACTCAATCCGCTCCGCCGGATAATCGGGGTCCAGCGGTACATAAGCTCCGCCGGCTTTCCATACGGCGAGCACACCGACCAGCAGTTCCACCGAGCGCTCCGCCCAGATCCCCGTAATTGTCTCCCTTCCCACGCCCTGTTCACGAAGGAGCGAAGCCAGCCGCTCGGCGCGTTTGTTCAATTCGCCGTAGGTCAGCTTTTTGTCCATGTAAACAACTGCCGGGTGATCCGGAATGTCTCGTGCAAACTTTTCGACATACCGGTGAAACGCTATTCCCTCGCTCAGTGCTGCCACCGGCGGGTTAAACACATCCAGAATTCGGCGTCTCTCCTCATCGCCCAGTAGAGAAATCTCGCGTACCCGCAGTTCGGGAGTCTCAAGAAACTGGTCCAAAACGGTTACATACTGTTCCATAATGCGATCAATCTCGGTCGTCTCGAACAGGCCGGTACGATAGGAAGCATGGAGAATGACATGACCTTCATTCAGCATATGGTCGAAGCGCAGCAGTAAATCATCCATCTCGTGCCTAGCAAAGTGAGCCTCCAGACGTACCTTGATTTCTTCGTACTCCACTATTTTTAAAGGCAGATATTCCAGAGACGTGCGGAACAGCTCCGAAAGATCGTTGCGGCCGTGTTGTTCGCGTAAATCCTGGATCAATTGGTTATAAGGATATTTCTGATGCCGCAGATCCGCCGTATTTTCCTTGGAAACCGTTTGGATCAAGGAAAGCACGGACCCATCTGGATTCAGACTAATCCGCGTAGCCACGGTGCTGACGAACATACCGATCGTTTCTTTTTCCTTCTTGCTGGTGCGATTGGCAAAAACCGTTCCGACCGGCACATCGGTGCTGTCGGTCAGCTTGTACAATAAGACGTACATGGCGGACAAAAATAACGTATATAAACTGACCTGATATTGTTCGCTAAAAGCCAGAATGCGGTCGTAGCGGGAAGCATCCAAAGTGATGGAACGTTTATTCGATTCGCTGCCAATCGAGAATGGCGGAACCGATTTAATGCCGCTCGTTTCAGGCAAAGTGTTGTACTTGGTCAGCCAATATTCCTTGCCTTTTTGATAACGCTGCGATTGCTCATACTCACGCTCAGTTGAAATATAATCCAGATAGGAAGGGGCCTGGTAACTGCTGAAGATGCCTTTGCGCAGTTCGAGGTATTTTTCCATCACCGCATGCAGCAAAGCAGTGACGGACAAGCCATCGGCGATGATATGATTTATAGTCAAATTAAGCCATACTTGGCCGTTCGCAAAATGGATCATCGTAAATTGGTAGAGGTGTTCGTCGAACACGCTGGCCGGTTTTTCGGTTACTTCTTTCACCCAAGCATAGAATTGTTCGGTCGTGCCTATTTCGAGGTGGCTTATCCTGGCTTGGACATTCTCTGGCTCTTCGAACCACTGCGTTGGATTTTGCAAATCCCCGCTAATGCGGATTCGGAAAGCGTCATAGGTTTTGACAATCTCTGCTGCCGCTTGCTCAAGTAGCTTGGTGTCGATCTCGCCCGTAATCTGGTAGGTCGCGGAAAGCATCGTGATGGATGTGCCCGGATTCATAATTTCCATGAACCATATCCGGCGCTGGGCTTGCGTTAATCCATATTGCTTGTTCGTATTCTCTCTCACATCGACACACTCCCGTATTAGAGATTGTTTGTAGATAGGCTTTATACCTGAATATCAGAAGGAAACCGCCCGCCGTAAAGCGGGTCTATCCGTACAGCCGTGCGTAATAACCTCCGAGCGCCAGCAGGTCCTGATGGCGGCCCCGTTCCACGACCGTTCCTTGATTCATGACCGTAATCAAATCCGCATTTTCCACAGTGCTGAGACGATGCGCAATCAAAATGGTGGTGCGTCCCTTCATCAATACGTTCAGAGCTTGCTGTACCCAATGCTGGGATTCGTTATCCAATGCAGAAGTCGCTTCGTCCAGCAGGAGAATCGGAGCATTTTTGAGAATCGCCCGGGCGATCGCAATTCGCTGCCTTTGTCCGCCTGACAACGACGCTCCCCTCTCTCCCACCGGCGTTTTATACTGTTCAGGAAGTTCCTGAATGAAATGGTGAGCGTACGCCGCTTTGGCCGCTTCAACCACTTCTTCATCCGTTGCACCCGGGTTTCCATAGCGGATGTTTTCCTCAATCGTGCCGGTAAACAAAAACGGCTCCTGCGGAACATATGCAATCTGCCTGCGGATTTCGTCCAGCGTATAATGGCCGAACGGTTTGCCCTGGAGCAGGATATCTCCGCTATCCACAGGATAAAAGCCGAGCAACAGCTTGATCAGTGTACTTTTGCCGCTGCCGCTTGCTCCTACGATCGCAGCAACCTGACCAGGAAACACTTGCATGGACATGTCCACAAGTACCTTTTTATCCGCCTGATAGGAAAATTCCACATCGCGAAACTCCACCGCAGCCTCCGATACAAGCTCGCTACGAGAAGATCCCAGACGCTCCGGTTCCTCTTCCTCGCCTAGTACCTCTTGAATCCGGTGAGCACCCGCGAGCGAATTTTGGGTCATCGACAGAACCATCCCCAAGTTCAACAAGGCGTGCGTCAGATTCACTTGCAAAACTGCCAGAGCGGCGACGCTTCCCATTCCCATCATTCCGTAGGCATAAAGAAGACTGCCGATGACGATGATGCCGCAGAACGTGACGTAGCTGATAAAATGGTTCACCGCAGCCTGCATACCGTTCTTTTTCGCCGTTTGCCGAAGCGTTTGCGTCATTTGTTCGTTCAACGCCTCGTACTGGCCGTAAATCGTGCGGATGCGGAACAGCTTCACAATTTGAATGCCGCCCATAAAATCTTTGAATTTTTCGGTCATTTTACCGAGCGTTTGCAAGCCTTGTTCGGACAAAGCGCGGATATCCCGTGCAAATTTCAAGCTGACCAGAGAGGACAGCAGCAGAATGACGAAGGATACGCCAGCAAACCGCCAATCGATCACCACCATGGAGACAATGGAGCCGATGCAAAAGACAACTTGAAGCAGCAAAACGAAGTAAACCTGCGAGAAAGTAAACTCAACGGTCGTTACGTCGTTATTCACCCGCGACAGCAAGTCCCCATGGTGCGTCTGCTCCAGGAATCTCGGCCGCACCCGGCACAGCTTGTCATAAAGACGTTTGCGGATATTCAGCACAGTCAGCTCGACACTGCGCTGGTATAAGTAAATGAACCAGGGAGAAATTATATTTTCCAGGAACAAGGCCGCGCCCAAAATAATAAAAGCTTCCACCATCAGGGACGTATCTCTGGACACGGCGAAATCAACCAAGTTATGTACGACCAAGCTGAAGGCGATCAGAAACAATGTCTGGGTGAGCGCCGTTACAGCAAGGCCAATCGCGTACTGGGTTTTGCGCTTGCGGTTCATAAACGTCAGCAAGTAGCCGAGTTCTTTCACTTGCGATAGCCTTCCGCCCTTTTTCATGTGTACGACACCTCCCTGCGTTCGGCAGACTCGGTAAATTCCTGGTAGTACGACTGGGCGTACAGTCCCTTCCTCTCGAGCAATTGTTCATGAGTGCCCTTTTCGACAATATTTCCTTGTTCCATAACCCAGATTTCATCGGCGTTTTGTACCGTAGAAAGCCGGTGGGCAATAACCATGGTCGTTCTCTGCTTCATCAATATGCCCAGCGCTTCCTGAACCGCGCTTTCCGACTCCGGATCAAGAGCCGATGTGGGCTCGTCCAGCAGCAGAACGGGAGCATCTTTCAGAAAAGCCCGGGCCATTGCAATGCGCTGGCGTTGCCCACCGGACAAAAAGCCGCCGCGCTCTCCGACATACGTCTGGTAGCCACCCTCAAGCTGCATAATGAAAGAATGAGCCTGAGCGGCTTTGGCGGCTTCGATAATCTCGTCCATCGACGCTTCTTCCCGCCCATAGCCGATATTTTCGGCGATTGTACCGCTAAACAAATATGAATCTTGGGTTACCACGGAAAAATGCGACCGAAGCTGCTCCGGATCTGCACCGTGGATCAGGCTTCCAAACACGCGGATCTCGCCCTGATCCTCCGGAAGCGGATAAAAGCCGCATACCAGCTTAAACACCGTACTCTTCCCTCCGCCGCTCGCTCCGACAAGCGCAATCGTCTTGCCTTCCGGCACCGAGAAGCTAACATTCCGCAGAATCGGGGAACTCTCTTCATACCCGAAGGTTACGTTCTGAAACTGGATGGGGGCGGCGTTTGCTTTTGGAAGCAAACGGCCATTTTCCGTTTCGGTCGGCTGCTCGACGATTTCGGAGACCCTTCTCAGGGCACCGCTCATTTCGAACGTGCGCGTAATGAGCTCGGGAATATGCTCCAGCGGCTCCAGACACAGATTAAGCAAGTACAGGAAGGCAATCAGTTCTCCCGCGCCTAGCTGCCCGTTGTAGATCAAATAGCTACCGTAACTGACGGCGAAAATGATCGGGCTGATCATCAGCGTAGAAAGCAGCGGGTTGACCCAAGCTTCCCGCTTTTTCACGGCTAGCTTTTTTTGAGCCGTCAATTGCAGCAACACTTGGTAGGAGCGAGATAACATACCGGATAATAGGTAGCTTTTTACAATAGGCATCCCTCCAAGTGTATCCTGGAGGTTGACGTTCATTCGGCCCATGTTCGCCTGGGCTTCCTCCGTCAACTGTTCCAACTGCTTGCCGATCCATTGGGAAACCAGCAGTGCTATGGGAAATAACAGCAGGCTGTACAGCATCAGCTCCCATTGGAGATACATCAAATAAGCGAAACAGCCGATAAACAATAACGGATGATAAAACCACTGGGCGAGGTCCCGAATCATAAATTGCTGGATGAGCTGCAGATCGTTGTTGATCCGCGACAACACGTCGCCGGAGTGTTGTTTTTCCAAATAGGGGACCGGAAGTTTGCCGATATGACGCATGACATGGTTGCGGATATCCTGCACCGCAGAGGCACTGCTTCGCTCCACACCAAAGCTCATGAAAAACTTCGCTGGCACACCGATCAAGATGACCACAAAGACCGTGTATACGATTTGCAGAACGATTGGCCCCGCCCCATTCTCGGCCTGTGTGGTCAGCTGCTCGACCAAACGTCCCGTCCATATCTCAATAACCGCGGCGGCAATTGCAGACAGGATACCGACGATCATCCATCCTTTGTGACGGCTTACATAGGACATCAGCCAGCGGAACGCTTTCCAGGTGGCATATGCAGTTCGACGCTTGGAAGGCGCAGCTGTGCCTTGTTCTTGAACAAACGTCTGCCGGTCAGTTCCCATGCAGGACCCCGGCCTCCGCTTCGATCTGCCGCTTAATTTGCACTAAGATGTCACGGATGACAACGGCCGTTTCGTCCACGCGCGCGAGTTCCAGTAACTCCTCGTGTGCGCCCTCCAGCCGGTAATCGGCGTAAGCTTGCGTCGTTGCCCTCTGCCAGGACGGCAACTGGTGCTCCAGGCGGAACGCTTCGCTGTCCTTCGCAATCAGTTCGTAAATCCGGGCAGTTATCGTTCCTGAATTAATAAGCTGCGATTCGTACGTCAAAGTAGCTTTGATCTTCCGATAAACACGCTCCCGCACGAGCGAATTGCTCATTAATTCCTTCTCTTCTTCGTCGAAATCCGCAAGCATTTCTTCAAGCTCTTTCTCAAACGTTTCATAAGGCGTGAGTGTGTCCTTAATCCACGAGTCCACCATGAGCACGTCCGTTACGGAATACCCTCTTCTTTCCATCGTTTTGGCTACCTCAAACGTCAGGTTGCCTCCGAAGCAGTAGCCCAGTAGCACGTAAGGTCCTTCCGGCTGGATGCGAACAATCTCATCCACATAACGGTTCAGCATGGCCTCGTAATCGATGACATCGTCGATAAAATCAATGCCGTAAAGCACGAATCGGCCGTCTAGCCTGCTTGCAAGCTCTCGGTAACCAATGCCGAAGCCGCTGCCTGGAGGGAAGCAGAACACGTTTAGATCCCCTGTTTTATTCAGCTTAATGAAGGAGTCTCCCCCTTTATCCAGACCCAGATCCTCCTCTCCAAAAGCCATGGCTTCAACGGTTACACTATGGAATTGGCGATTCAGCGGTATCTCGATGCCCGTTTCATCGTAAACGGCTTGAACAAGCCTCATCAGACTTAAGGAATTGCCGCCCAGCTCAAAAAAATTATCCTTTACGCCGACCTGTGGAATGCCAAGTGTATCCTGCCAGACACGGACGATCTTCATCTCGAGCAGCGTTCTCGGCGCAACATATTTCGCTCCTCTGGCCGCAGCTTCCTCCGGCACTGGCAGCGCTTTGCGGTCGATTTTTCCGTTCGCGGTCAGCGGCATCTGCGAAAGCTGCACAAGATGCGCAGGAATCATATACCCCGGAAGCTGCTTGGCGAGCTGCTCCTTGAGTTCATTCGCCGCCAGCTTTGTTTCCGCGACGTAATAAGCAACAAGTTGCTTATGGCCGTTCGCGTCGTCCCGGGCGAGTACAACCGCTTCTTCCACACCCCGGGCGTTCAGAAGCTGCGTCTCGATTTCGTCCAGCTCGATCCGGTACCCGCGAATTTTGACCTGATGGTCAATTCGGCCCAGGTATTCGATGTTGCCGTCCGGCAACCAGGCCGCCAAGTCGCCTGAGCGGTACAGTTTCTCCCCCTCCGCAAACGGGGAATCAACGAACTTCTCCGCCGTCAGATCCGGACGGTTCAGGTATCCTCTCGCCAGCCCTTCCCCGGCTACGTACATTTCGCCCGCTACGCCAATCGGCACTGGGCGACGGTTTTCATCCAGGACGTAAACCCTCAGCGTTGGGATCGGCTTGCCGATATTGCTCTTCGCCGCCTCCATTTCGACCCACGTAATTTCCTTATACGTCACGTGAACCGTCGTTTCGGTAATGCCGTACATATTGATCAGCTTTGTCTCCGGGTACTTTGTCTTGAAACCCTTGAGTAAAAGTGGACTGAGCGCTTCGCCGCCAAAAATGACGTTGCGAATCCGCAGATCGTATGGATGATCCGCCAAGACCTTACGCAGCAGCTGATAAAAGTACGTTGGCGTCTGGTTCAAAATCGTGACCTGTTCGCGGCCCAGCAGCGCCAGGAAATCGGCCGGATTTTTCGCCGTGAGCGGCGGTACGATGACCAGCTTGCCTCCATAAAGCAGCGCTCCGTACATTTCCCAGACGGAGAAATCGAAGCAGAACGAGTGGAACAGCGTCCACGTGTCGAACCGCCCGAAGTCGAACAAGTTCTTGTCGTTAAACAAAAGACGCACAACGTTTTTATGCTCGATCAACGTGCCTTTTGGTTTGCCGGTCGTTCCCGACGTGTAGATGACATATGCCAGGTTCCCCGACCCGGAAATTGGCTCCAGATTCGAAGCGTCCAGCGCACCTTCCGAGTCCGCCCCACTGTCTCCTCCCCAAACGAAATCATCTATTTCAAGGCGCGTTCCTGCGAAGTCGGTCTTCTCATGCAAATGCTTTTGAATCAGCAATAACGGCGCACCCGAATCCTCGATCATGAAGCGGATGCGCTCCTCCGGGTAGTCGGGATCGACAGGCACGTAGGCTCCGCCCGATTTGAGAATCGCCAGTATGCCGACAACCATATTGAGTGAGCGTTCGGCCAGAATCGCTACTAGCTGGTCCGCTTCAACTCCCGCCTCCCTCAGCTTGCGCGCAAGACGGTTGGATCGCTCGTTAAGCTCGCGGTAGGTCAGCTGCCGTTCGTTCATGACAACAGCCACATTGTCCGGGTAAAGCTCCACCTGTTCTTCAAACAAACCGTGAATCGTTTTCCCCCGCTCAAACCCGGTTTCGGTATCATTAAATCGATTCAGCAACGTCTCCCTCTCGTCCGGGGAAAGCACATCGGCTTGTCCAAGCTCCAAATCCGGCTGAAATACAAGCATGGACAGAAACCGAACAAGGTGGTCGGCCGCCTGTTCCACAAATGCCCGCTCGTATCGATTCCCGTCAAAGCTTATTTCCAGCTCGATAGAGTCGTTTTGGCGGTCGAATCGAAAAACCGTATCGGCCGCCACCCGGTTACCCAGCGGTTCAGGATGAATCGGGGCGAAGGATGCAACAGTGTTGACGACTGGAACGCCTTCCCCTGTATAGTCCAGATGGAGCGGCTCCACCATTTTCCGAAAAGGCAGATGCTGATGCTCCAGCGCCCCGCCGATGGAGGCTTTGATGTCCCCGAGCAGCGTTTTCAGCGTAGTCTGGTTGCTTACGGGCGTTTTGATCACCAGGATGTCATGCGGCGGCTGAGTCACGTCCGGGTTCCCGCTATAAGAAGGCATGCCGACCAGTACTTGATCCTGCCCGGTATATTTGAACAGCAGGCTTTTTACTCCTGCCAAAACAATCATGTACAAAGCCAGATCCGAACCATTGGCGAGGCGAATAATTCTCTCCGAGAGCTCACTCGGCAGGGTACGGTGAAGCAAGCCCGGCTCTGCCGCAGCTTCGCCACCCGCAGATAATTTGGAGGATTGACTGTAGGGAAGGAAGCTCAGGCTGTCATCGTCGTCAAACTTGCTGCTCCAGTACCGTTCTTCCTTTTCAAATAAAGATTTCATTCGTACCTCCCCTAAAAATGAAGTGACCGTATGCCCCGGCGCAGATCCGAAAAAACTTGCTTTCGGCCTGCGCGTTTACGGGCTTGATTTACGGACTTGCAAGTTGTTCGCCGTCTTCCATGGGATGCGCACCACTTTCGCTTGACGGCGGAAGCGCGCTTGTAATATTAGAACGCGAATTCGATCGTATCGACGGCACTCTTTGCGCCTGCCGCCGGTTTATGACATTCAATCCGACTTAGCTCAAGTTGTGGATTTTCCGCAATTTGAGAAAGTACCCGCAGGTAATCCTCCGTTAATGTACGGATCATCGTTTCTTTGAACAGCTTGGTGGCGTAGAAAAAGCCCCCGCTCAGCGCCCCTTCGTTTTCATACATAAACAGCGTCAAATCAAACTTTGCTTCCTCCAAATGGTCAAGCTCATAATTCTTCAGGCTGACCCCTTCAAGTTCGGCGTCTCGTTCTTCGATATTTTGCAAGTCGAAAACGGCATCGAACAGTGGGAAGCGGCCCGGCTCCCGCTTCACATTCAAACGCTCCACGAGCTCTTCGAATGGATAATCCTGATTCTCAAAAGCTCCCAGAGCCGTTTCCTTGACTTCTTCCAGGTAGGACAGGAACGTTTTGTTGCCCGACGGGCGATTGCGGAGCGCCAGTGTATTAACGAACATGCCGATGACCGGCTCCAAATCAGCGTTAGTTCTTCCTGCCACCGGGGTGCCCACAATTAAGTCTTCCTGCCCGCTGTACTTGGACAGCAGCACAGTATATGCCGCAAGCAGTACCATGTACAGCGTGCTTTCACGCTCGGCCGCCAATTCACGCAGCCGCACAGAGAGAGAAGCTTCGACGTCGAAATCCAGATGCGCGCCTTCGTAGTTGCGAACTGTAGAACGTTCGTAGTCCATCGGCAGATCCCCCGTCGGCAGATCGCCTTCGAAGGTTTGCAGCCAGTACGCTTCCTGCCGCGCGATCCGCTCTCGGTGAACCTCCGACTGCTGCCAAACGGCATAATCCTTATATTGAATGCGTAGTGGCGGCAGTTCTTCCCCGGCGTATAAACTCGAGAACTCATCCATTACAATCGCCATCGATACACCGTCCGACACAATATGGTGCATATCGAAAAGGAGAATATACCGGTTCGGCTCCAGTTCGATGACTCCGGCGCGCAGCAGCGGCGGCTTGCCGAGATCAAACGGACGAACGAAGTTGCGGACAATCTGCTCGACTTGAGCTGCATCCTCTGGATCCGCTTGATGATGCTCAATAGCAAAATCGACCTGCGGGTAAATCCGCTGAACCGCTTCGCCCTTCACCATTTCAAAACCGGTACGCAGCGATTCATGCCTTGTTATCAGTTTCCGCAATGCGGCTTCCAAGCGGTCTAAATCAAACTTGCCTTCAACCTGCACCAGTTCCGGCATGTTGTAAAGCTGATCCGCTCCATCCAGCGTATGCTGAATGAACAGCCGTTTCTGCGCGGAGGACAGAGGGTAGTACTCTCTCTGCTCCGCTTGAGGAATGGACTCATGCTCCCGCCGTTCCATCCGGGCAATCGCCTCGGCCATCGCCGCAATCGTCGAGTGACGGAATACGTCGCGCAGCGGGAGGTTGACGTTTAATTCCTTAAATACCTTGCCTGCCAGCGTCGTCGCTCGCAGAGAATGGCCGCCGATGTCGAAGAAGTTGTCGTAAACGCCAATCTCCTTCGTAAGCCCCAGCACCTCCTGCCAAATCACCGCCAGCTTCATTTCCAGCTCATTGCGCGGTGCGACATACTCCATTCCACTTCCCGCTTCCCCTTCCGGCGCTGGCAGCGCCTTCCGGTCTATTTTCCCGTTCGGCGTCAGAGGCAGGCGTTCCATCTCCACGAAGTACGACGGGATCATGTACCCCGGCAGATCCTGCACCAGCGCACTGCGCAGATCGTTCACCAACAGTTCCGCACCGATATCCGGCGTGTAATACGCACACAACTCCTTCTGCCCGTTCGCGTCACTTCGAACCAGCACCACCGCTTCGCGCACACCTTCCACCCGCAACAGCTGTGACTCGATCTCACCCGTCTCGATCCGGTAACCCCGGATTTTTGCCTGGTTGTCGATTCGGCCGATGAAGTCCACGTTGCCGTCTTCCATCCACCGTGCCAAGTCTCCTGTGCGGTACAGCCGCTCGCCCGCGGTGAAAGGGCTGTCTACAAACTTCTCTTCCGTTAGCTCTGGGCGGTTCAAGTACCCACGTGCTACCCCAACGCCGCCGATGACCAGCTCGCCCAGCACCCCGACCGGCACCGGGTTCAAGTGCGCATCCACAATGTAGAATTTCGCATTCAGCCGCGCTTTGCCAATCGGCACATGGCCTGTCTGCGGCAGCTTCGCCAACTGCTCGTCATAGAAACTGGAGTCAATTGCCGCTTCCGTCACGCCGTAGGCGTTGATGATGCGGAACAACGAGCCAAACCGTTCCTGTAAGGTTCGGTAATCCGCCACACTGCAACTGTCCGAGCTTGTAATCAACAGCTCCATACCGCTTAACTCCAGCCCCTGCTCATGCACATGCTCCATGAACGGCACGATCAGTGCTGGTGTTGATTCAAAGATTGACACATGCTCCCGCTCTATCCAGTAGTGTAGACGAGACGGATCGATCCGGTCGTCCTTCGGTACAATGACCATGGTCCCTCCGTTGTACAGCGTCCGCGCGATATCACCCACGAACACGTCAAACGAGAAACTAGCGAGTTGTAACAGCCGTACCGGGAACTGATCCAATCGGTATTCCCGTCGGTAACCCGCTGCCGTGTTCACCAGACTGCGATGCTCGATCATCACGCCCTTCGGCTTGCCTGTTGTCCCTGACGTGTAGATCACATACGCTAGATCCTCAGGAAGAGCTTCATGGAACCTGTCCATACCGACAACATCAACATCATTTGGATGATTCTCTCCACCACCGTTCACAGCCCCCGTTAGCTTGCCGTTGACTGGATTGGGAGCACTGCTGGAGCCTTGGCCGAAGTCCATCGGGGCATTTACCCGATCTTCGCTGTATGATGTTTCGTCATCGAGATACAGCACCGTCTCCAGTGCTATTTCCTCTTCGCCGAGCCAGGCTTCGGCACGCTCTCGCAGCAGTGTTTGTGTCAGCAGTACCTTCGCTCCGCTGTCTTCGAGCATAAATCGCACCCGCTCTGCTGGATAATCCGGGTCGAGCGGTACATAGGCCCCGCCCGTTTTCCATACGGCTAGTACAGCCACCAGCAAATCGACCGAACGCTCAGCGAGAATGCCAACGATGGACTCCCTGCCGATGCCGCTTGTGCGCAGCGTAGCCGCCAAGCGGTTCGCTCGCTCGTTCAGCTCCACATACGTTAGGCGGTTATTTTCATACACGACGGCTTCCGTTTCCGGTGTGCGTTCCGCCTGTTCCTCGAACAACCGGTGGAACGCCGCCACAGGAGCCGGTTCTAGCCGCGCTGGATTAAACGCACTGAGAACTTGTTCTTTTTCCTCTGCTGTCAGCAAGTTCAGCTCGGCAATCTTCGCATCTGGACGGTTTACAATTGTCACGAGCAACTGCTCGTAATGTTTTGCCAGCCGTTCAATCGTCTCCCTTTTATAAAGAGCCGTTGCATATTCGAAGCTGTAATCCAACCCGCCGTTCTCCTCGCCCACATCCAAGCTGATATCAAACTTCGCAGTATCCAGTACGCTCGGATAAGGAATCAGGCGAAGCCCTTCCAGCTCAAATTGCTCATTCTCCGTATTTTGCATCGTAAACATCGTGTCGAAGAGTGGATTACGGCTTAAATCACGGGTGACTTGCACCTTGTCCACCAATTGTTCAAACGGATAGTTTTGATGCTCAAAGGCGTGCAGAGTTGTTTCTTTGACTTCGTTCAGGTATGACAGGAATGTTTTCTCCGAAGCCGGATAACTGCGGATCGCCAACGTGTTTAGGAAAATCCCGATCAACGGCTGCACATCTCCATGATTCCTTCCGGCAATCGGCGTTCCAACGATCACGTCTTCCTGACCTGAATATTTGTGCAAAAGCACGTTATACGCCGCAAGCAGAACCATAAATAATGTCGTGCCCGTTTCCGAAGCCAGCTGTTTCAGGCCGTCGGTTTTTGAAGCGTCGAAGAAAAACTCCAGCGTTTGACCTTCATAGCTCTGTACAGCCGGACGTGGATAGTCAGTCGGCATTTCCAGCACCGGAAGCTCGCCCTGGAACATGTCCAGCCAATACGCCCCCTGATGCTGAAGCCGTTCCTGCTGCTCCTGCGAATGCTGCCAAACGGTGTAGTCTTTGTACTGAATGCGTAGCGGCTCCAATTGCTCTCCACCATACAAACGCACGAATTCTTCAACAAAGATTTCCATCGAAACGCCGTCAGAAATAATATGATGCATGTCGTACATCAGAATATGGCGTTCCGGAGCCAGCTCAACAAGGCCTACTCTCAACAGCGGTGGCTTAGCCAAGTCAAACGGACGGACGAAACCGTGAACCACCGCTTCGACCTCTTGCTCATCCACTTGATAGAACTCCACCGCAAAATTCACGTCCTGGTAAACCCGCTGTGATGCTTCGCCATCCACCATTTCGAACCCGGTGCGCAACATTTCATGCCGCGCCACGAGCTTGCGGAACGTTTCTGCGAACCTTGCCCGGTCCAAAGCACCCTCCAGCAGCATCGCTTCCGGCATGTTGTAGCTAAGCTCCGCACCTTCCAGCTGATTCAAGATAAAGAGACGTTTTTGAGCAAAAGATTGCGGGTACACCTCTCGGCCATCCGCCACTGGAATGGCAACGAATGTCTGCTGATCCAGCCGAGAAATGGCGGCAGCCATGCTCTCGATCGTGGAATGGCGGAACACATCGCGCAGTGGCAGATCCACGTTCAAGTCTTTATGAATCTTGCTGACCAAAGTTGTCGCGCGCAAGGAGTGGCCACCGATGTCGAAGAAGTTGTCGTGAACACCAATCTCCTTCGTAAGCCCAAGCACTTCCTGCCAAATCACCACCAGCTTCATTTCCAGCTCATTGCGCGGTGCGACGTACTGCGTTCCACTTCCCGCTTCTCCTTCCGGCGCTGGCAGCGCCTTCCGGTCTATTTTCCCGTTCGGTGTCAGAGGCAGACGCTCCAGCTGTACGAAGTACGACGGGATCATGTAACCTGGCAGCTCCTGCGCCAGCGCACTGCGCAGATCGTTCACTAACAGCTCCGCGCCGCCGGTCTCCGGCGTATAATACGCACACAGCGCCTTCTGCCCGTTCGCATCACTTCGAACCAGCACCACCGCTTCGCGCACACCTTTCACCCGCAGCAGTTGCGACTCGATCTCACCCGTCTCGATTCGGTAACCCCGGATTTTTGCCTGGTTGTCGATCCGGCCGATGAAGTCCACGTTTCCGTCCTCCATCCACCGCGCCAAGTCTCCTGTGCGGTACAGCCGCTCGCCCGCGACAAACGGACTATCTACGAACTTCTCTTCCGTCAGCTCCGGACGGTTCAAGTACCCACGTGCTACGCCAACGCCGCCGATGACCAGCTCCCCCAGCACCCCGACCGGCACCGGGTTCAGGTGCGCATCCACGATGTAAAACTTCGCATTTAACCACGCTTTGCCAATCGGCACATGCCCTGTTTGCGGCAGCTTCGCCAACTCCTCGTCATAGAAACTGGAGTCGATCGCCGCTTCTGTCACGCCGTAGGCGTTGATAATGCGGAACGACGAACCAAACCGTTCCTGTAAGGTTCGGTATTCCGCCACACTGCAACTGTCTGAGCTTGTAATCAACAGCTCCATACCACTTAACTCTAGCCCCTGCTCATGCACATGCTCCATGAACGGCACGATCAGTGCCGGTGTTGATTCAAAGATCGTCACTTGCTCCCGCTCTATCCAGTAGTGCAGACGAGACGGATCGACCCGGTCGTCCTTCGGTACAATGACCATGGTACCGCCGTTGTATAACGTCCGCGCAATGTCGCCCACGAACACGTCAAACGAAAAGCTGGCGAGCTGCAGCAGCCTTACCGGGAACTGATCCAACCGGTATTCCCGTCGGTAGCCCGCTGCCGTGTTTACCAGGCTGCGGTGCTCGATCATTACACCCTTTGGCTTACCCGTCGTTCCCGACGTATAGATCACATACGCCAAGTCCTCCGGACAGGCTTCATAGCAGCTGTCCATGCCCACAACCTTCGAATGGCTCTCATCTCCGTCGTTCACAGCACCCGACAGCTCGCCGGAGACTTTACCGGAAACCACGCTGGAGCCAAGCGGTGCATTCTCCCGGTCTTTGCTGTATGACGTTTCGTCGTCGAGATACAGCACCGTCACCAGTGCAAGTTCCTCTTCGCTGAGCCAGGCTTCAGCACGCTCTCGCAGCGGCGTTTGCGTCAGCAGTACCTTCGCTCGGCTGTCTTCAAGCATGAACCGCACCCGGTCTGCCGGATAATCCGGGTCGAGCGGTACATACGCCCCGCCCGCTTTCCAGACGGCCAGCACAGCCACCAGCAGGTCCACCGAACGCTCGGCGAGAATGCCAACAATCTCCTCCCGGCCGATTCCACTTGCGCGCAGCGTTGCCGCCAATCGATTGGCCCGCTCGTTCAGCTCCGCATACGTCAGCCGATCGTTCTCGTATACGATGGCCTCCGCTTCCGGTGTCCGTTCCGCCTGTTCCTCGAACAGTCGGTGGAACGCTGCCACAGGAGCCACTTCCGATTGCGCCGGGTGAAACGCGCCGAGAATTTTCTCTTTTTCATCTTCCGTCAACATGTTCAGCTCAGCGATCTTTGCATTCGGATGGCTTACGATCGCCGCAAGCAAATGTCCAAAATGAATCGACAGCCGCCGGATCGTGCTTTCTTTATAAAGAGCCGTTGCAAATTCAAAGTTGCACTCCAGTCCGCCATTTTCTTCCGTAACATCCACACTCAGGTCGAACTTGGCCATACCATATTCGCTAGAGTACGGGGACAATTTTAGGCCTTCCAGCTCAAACTCTGACTCCTCCAGGTTTTGCAGGGAGAACATCGTGTCAAACAGCGGGTTGCGACTCAAATCCCGGCTAACCTGCACTTTATCGACGAGTTCTTCGAACGGATAATTCTGATGCTCGTAAGCGCCTAATGTCGTTTCTTTCACTTCTTCCAAATACGACAGGAAGGCCTTCTCCGAAGCCGGATAATTGCGGATCGCCAGCGTGTTGACGAACATTCCGATCAAAGGCTGCATGTCGCCGTGCGTTCTGCCTGCAATCGACGTTCCAACGATCAAATCATCCTGACCTGTGTATTTATGCAAAAGCACGGTATATGCGGCAAGCAACACCATATATAGCGTCGTTCCTCTTTGAGCGGCCAGCTGTTTCAAGCCTTCGTTCGTTGCCTCGTCCACGAAGGATGTCAGCGTATGTCCCTCATAGCTCTGTACAGCAGGACGCGGATAGTCCGTCGGCATTTCCAGAACCGGCAACTCGCCCCGGTAACGGTCCAGCCAGTAAGCTTCCTCGCGTTTCAATTGCACTTTTTGCTCGTACGATTGCTGCCATACCGCATAGTCCTTGTACTGAATGTGCAAAGGCTCTAATGACTCACCTCCGTACAAACGAACGAGTTCCTCAACGAATACGTCCATCGAAACCCCGTCAGAGATGATATGGTGCATGTCAAACATCAGTAAATAACGTTCGGTTGCCAGCTCTACGAGTTCGGCACGCAGCAATGGTGGCTTCGCCAAGTCGAAAGGCCGGATAAATGCCTGCACGACTGCAGACGCTTCTTCCTCGTTCGCATGTCGACACACGACGGCAAAATCAACGCCCTCGTAAATACGCTGTACCGCTTCGCCTTGCACGATCTCAAATCCGGTTCGCAACGTTTCATGACGTTCGATCAGTCCGCAGAAAGCTTTCTCCAACAAGCTATGGTCAATCGATCCTTCGAGCAACAGCACACCCGGCATGTTGTAGCTCTGATCGGCTCCTTCCAGCTGATTCAGGATAAACAGCCGCTTCTGAGCTGAGGAAAGTGGATAATACGCTCTTTCATCTGCCAGCGGAATCGACGAGAACAACTGCTCTTCAGTCCGGGAGAGTGCGAGAGCCATCTCTTCGATCGTTGAGTAGCGGAATACGTCGCGCAGAGGCAGTTCGACGTTCAACTCCTGATGCACCTTGCTCACCAGTGTCGTTGCGCGCAAGGAATGGCCACCCAAGTCAAAAAAGTTGTCATGAACCCCGATGTGCTCCAATCCAAGCACGCTTTTCCATATTTCAGCCAAGCTGGCTTCCAACGGAGTCCGAGGCAGAGTATGTCCTTCGCCCGGTTGCAAGCTCTCCTCAGGTGCCGGGAGGGAGCGGCGGTCAACCTTGCCGTTCGTTGTCAGTGGAAGCCGTTCCAACTGGATCAGGTACGCCGGGATCATATAGGCAGGAAGTTCCCGGGAAAGAACGCTCTTCAGCTCGGCCGCCGGAAGCTCGCGGTCCGCTTCATAATAGGCGCAAAGTTGCTTCTCGCTGGAGGCGTTTTCCCGTGCGAATACCGTCGTTTTCCGAATTCCCTCCACTTTCTGAAGCTGAGCTTCGATCTCGCCCAACTCAATACGGAAGCCGCGGATTTTCACTTGGTCATCCGTACGCCCCACGTATTCAATCGTGCCGTCCGGTAGCCATTTCGCCAAATCCCCTGTCCGGTACATGCGCTCTCCTGGCACAAACGGATGGTCCACAAATTTATCCGCCGTCAGCTCCGGTCGGTTATTGTAGCCCCGTACCAACCCTTCTCCACCGACGCAAAGCTCCCCGGCCACGCCGATCGGCAGAAGTTTATTCTGGCTGTCGACGATATACACCGTCGTATTGCTGATCGGCCGTCCGATGGGTACGGTAACCGCGGACTCATCGACAAAGTCGACTGGAAGGTACGTGGTATAAACCGTGCTTTCCGATGGGCCGTACAGGTGGTTGAGCCTGCCCGGTCCGATATGAGCGAGCGCTTTACGCACATGGCCGACCGACACGCGCTCTCCTCCGAACAAAATCGCCCGGACATCCCGCAGGCAGTCGACGTTCACATCCACAAGGACGTTGAAGAAAGCTGTCGTAATCAGCATGACCGAAATTCGCTCGCGCTGGATGTGATCCGCCAGCTGGCCGATCTCCAGCAAAGTCTCGTGGGGAACCAGCACCAGCCGTGCCCCGTTGGTCAAAGCGCCGAAAATATCAAAAATCGCTCCGTCGAACGAATAGCTCGAAAGCTGGAGGACATGATCCCGCTCAGTGATGTCGATATAATTCGTATTTCGCACGATCCGCACGATATTGCGGTGCGAAACAAGGTTGCCTTTGGGCTTGCCCGTCGTGCCTGACGTATAGATGATGCAAGCCAGATCTGTCGCTTCGTTGCCCGGATTTAGATTTGTGCGGTCCTCGTGATAGAAGGACTCGTCATCCAGTAAAATCACGGAGTAAGAACCCGCCAGGCGCTCGCGCAATCGACTTTGCGTCAGCATGACCTGCGCACCCGAATCCTCGATCAAGAAACGGATACGCTCCTCGGGATATTCCGGGTCAATCGGTACGTAAGCCGAACCGGCTTTGTGTGCCGCCAGCATTCCCACCACCATTTCGATGGAACGCTCAGCCATAATGGCGACCAGACGGTCTTTGGATATCCCGTGGCTACGCAAGGTACGAGCAAGGCGGTTAACGCGTTCGTTCAGCTCGCGGTAGGTCAGCTCTTGCCCATTCAAGGAGATGGCAGCTGCATTCGGGATGCGCTCCGCCTGCTCTTCGAACAATTGAATGAGCGTTTTCCCGCGCGGAAATTCCGTTGTGGTGTCGTTAAAACGTCCGAGAAGGTCAGCCTTTTCCGCCTCCGTCACAAGTTCCAGCTCGCCCACGGTAATTTCCGGGTTATCCGCCACCTGCTCCAGCAAATGAACGAGATGCCCCTTGAGCCGCTCAATACTATCTTTATCAAACACTTCGGCGTTAAAGTCGAACCGAATTTCAATCTCGTCTCCCGGCACCACGGTGACGTTGAAGTTATAGTTTGTCTGCTCCTCCATCTGAACATCAGCAATCGTCAGGTCGCCGTGCTGCTGGTCCCCCGCCTGCTCCATCTGCTCATCCACCGGATAGTTCTCAAAAGCGATGATATGGTTGATCAGGTTCTGCTTTTGCACGCTGCGGGCCTGAATTTCATACAGCGGATAGTAATCATAACGCCCGGACTCCAGCGCCCGCTCTTGAAGCTTCGCCATCAGGTCGGCGAACACGGTGTCCGCTTCGCTCGTTACCCGGACCGGCACCGTATTGATGAACAGCCCGATCATGGACTCAATGCCCGGAATTTCCGCCGGTCTTCCGGCTACGACGCTGCCGAATACGGCATCGTTTGTTCCGTTATATTTTTGCAGCATCACGCCCCAAATAGCTTGCAGCAGTGTATTGACCGTAACCAGGCGCTGTTTCGCCACCCGGTCCATCCGCTCGCTCAAGTCCTTTCCCAGCTCGGCGGTGACGTGATCAGCCGTAAATCTGCCGTTGGGTGCCAGTTCCTTTTGTCCCGGGATTACAGTTTGCCCTTCATAACCTGCCAGGAATGCCATCCAATAGGCTGATGCCGCCTGATCGTCCTGTCTCTCCAACCATTCGATATAGGCGCCATAATCCGATCCTTTATCTCCCGCTGACTGCTCGCCGGATGCCAAGGCCGAGTATGCCTCAAACAGCTCCTGCGTCAGCTGAGCCAGGCACCAGCCATCCATCAAAATATGTTGGAAACTCCACAGTACATGATAGCTTTGCTCTTCGGTGTGCAGGATCGTGAACCGAACGAGCGCGTCATGTTCCATATCGAAGCCGCGAAGCTTGTCCTCCTCGGCCTTTTTATCCAAGTAAGCTTGTTTTTCGTCCACCTGCAAATGAAGCAGCTCTTCATATTCAAAACCGACTGGCTTGTCGCGGTATATGATTTGCAGCGGCTCGCCCGCCGGTCCTTTCACAAAATTCGCCCGCAGCACCAGATGACGTTTCGCAAGTTCCATCCAACTCCTCTCAAAAAGCTGGACGTCGAGTGCTCCCCGCATCGTAAACCGCGTCTGTTCAAAATAAGCTGCCGTTTGCCGGTCAAGCGCGCTGTGGAACCACATACCCTTCTGCATCGGCGTAAGTGAGTAAATATTTTCGATTTCCCCGAGATGGCCCGAGCGCTGGGCGATTTTCTCCAATTCTGCAATGGTCAAGCCTTTGAATTGCACGTCGCTCGGCGTCAATTCAGTGGTTTCTTTGCCTGCACAGTGGATAATGAGGTCTCGGAGACTTTGCTCAAGCCGCTGAGCGAGGGCTTCCATCGTTTCCTTGCGATACTGCTTCCGGCTGTAGCTGAGATCGAGCGATAAAGCGCCGTCCAGCACCATACCGTTGATATCCAGCACAAAGCTGCGGGCCTGCCGGTCGCTAGCCGGGCTGCCGCTGGAATAAGAAGATATGCCGATCTCGTCCTGGTTGACATCATCGTCGAACTGGCCGAGGTAGTTAAAATTTATTTCCGGCTCTGCGCCCCAAACTAAGCCATCCTCCGATTTCGAGAGATAGCGACATATGCCGTACCCTAGCCCCTTGTTCGGAATACGGCGCAAGTTTTCCTTGACCTGTTTAATCTGATATGCCAAATTTCGGTCGGTTTCCGGCTCCAGGACGACCGGAAACTTGGTCGTAAACCAGCCAACTGTACGCGTGATGTCGATATCCGTTCCGATCGATTCACGTCCGTGTCCTTCAAGATTGATCCGCAACCGTTCCTGCCCCGCCCATTTGCGTAAGGCTATTCCGAGCGCCGTTACGAAAATATCATTCATTTCGGTGTTGTAGGCACGGTGAACCCGCTTCAGTAGCAGTTCCGTTTCATCGGGAGTCAAACGGACAAACAGCGATTCGCTGTCCTGCTGCGTCGTAACGTCCGCCTCCATATCCTTTGGCACGGCCAGAACCTCCATTTGTTCCACGGCCTGCCAATAGGCCCGTTCCTTTGCCATCTCCGGGCTTTGCGCGTAAGCAGCCAGCTGCTCGGACCAAGTGCGGTACGCATCTGTTTTCGCCGGGAAACGAATTTCCTCGCTTTTGCCAGTCTGCTCGTAACCTAGAGCGAAATCCTCCATCAAAATGCGCCAAGACACGCCGTCTACCACGGCATGATGAACCGCGAGCAGCAAATGATTTCCATCCTGGCACTGGAACAGTCCCGCCTTCATGAGGGGCCCGTTCTCCAGATCGATGCCTGCTTGAATGTCCGTTGCCTTCGCTTCCACAGCCTGCGTGGGATTCTCCGCATCCTTAAAGTCGAACACGTCCAGCGTGAACAGCCCACCATCCTGAATCGCTCGGGTTAACGCACTAAACCCTTGTTCCGTCTTACAGAACACCATGCGCAAGGCGTCATGATGATCGACCAGCTTTTGAAGCACCTTATACACTGTCTCTTCGTTGAAGCGTTCCTTCCGGTAAAACATCACCGACTGGTTGAAATGATGCGGGTCCGCAAATGAACTCTCGAAAAACCAATGCTGAATCGGCGTCAACGCCGTTTCACCCGTTATTTCGCCTTGATCGATGGTACGTCTGATCGGTTTCACATACAGGCTGAGCTGTGAAATCGTCGGATATTTGAACAAATCCCGGATTTCCAGCTTGTACCCGGCTTGATGAAGCCGCGAAGATACTTGAATGGACTTGATCGAGTCTCCGCCCAACTCAAAGAAATGATCCGTTACCCCAACACGATCGGCGTTCAATACCGCCTGCCACACATCAGCAAGCGTTCGCTCAGTTTCATTGCGGGGAGCTACGTACGCGCCGCCGGTCAGTGCGTTTCCTTCCGGGGCAGGCAAAGCCTTACGATCGATTTTGTCGTTCGGCGTGAGCGGCATCCGCGGAAGCTGAACAAAATGCGCCGGAATCATGTAATTCGGCAATTTTTGCGCCAGCGCGCTTCTCAGCTCGCCGAGCGTAAGAGGGAGACTCGCGACCAGGTAAGCGCACAGTTCTTGCCCGCTTTTGCCTTCCCGCGCGATTACAATCGTCTCCTGCACGGAGTCGATCTTCAGAAGTTGCTCTTCAATCTCACCGACCTCGATTCGGAATCCACGGATTTTCACCTGATGGTCGATCCGGCCCAAGTACTCCATATTTCCGTCCGGCAGCCAGCGGGCGAGATCTCCTGTCCGGTAAAGGCGTTCTCCCGGCACAAACGGATGTTCCACAAACTTCTCTGCCGTCAGCTCCGGTTGGTTCAGGTAACCTCTCGCAAGCCCCACGCCTGCCACGCACAGCTCGCCGTCCACTCCCGGAGGCACAAGTTGCAGGTGGGCATCCAAAATAAAAATTTGATGATTAGCCAGCGGGCGCCCAATCGGAATGACTCTGCGTTCCGGCTGTTGCTCATCCGCATCCCAAAGCGTCGTAACAATCGAAGCTTCGGTAGGGCCGTAAGCATTGAAATAATGGACCTTCGCTTTCCACTGCTGCACGAATTCGGCCGATACCGCTGAACCTCCCGTTACAAGCTTTGTTAAGCTGGGAAGACGATCCGGGTTCAAATGAGCGCTATACGTCGGAGGCAGAATCGCCGCCGTAATCGCATGCTCGTTCATATAACTCTCGAACAGACGAGTGTCGAGAATTGTCTCGGCCGTCGGGATGTACAAAGCCGCGCCAAAATAGAGTGCTTTGAACACTTCCCAGCAGGATGCGTCGAAGGACAAGCTCGCAAATTGAACGATCCGGTCTTGCTCCGTGATGCCCAGCCTGTCTGCGAACATCAGCTTCAAGCTGACCAAACCACGATGCTCCAGCATAACCCCTTTGGGTTTCCCCGTTGTACCTGACGTATAAATGACATAAGCAAGATCGTTTGGACCACTGGCCGCCTCCAGGTTCGAGCCATCGTCGCTATAGGCTTGTTTATCATCTAGCGCCAATACGGTCCCTTCGAACGGGACTTGCTGTAAGAGCTCTTTTTGAGTCAGCAGCAGCTGCGCGTTCGAGTTCTCCAGAATGTAGCGGATACGTTCTTCCGGGTACTCCGGGTCGATCGGCACGTAGGCACCGCCAGCTTTCAGAACCGCCAGAATGCCAATGACCGTCTCCAGCGATCTCCTGACCATCAAGCCTACCAACTGATTAGGCAGCACGCCGACCGATCGTAGCGTACGCGCCAGCTGGTTCGCCCGTTCGTTCAACTCTGCGTATGAAAGACGCTGCCCCTCAAAGAACACCGCCGTCGCCTCGGGCACACGCTTCGCTTGCTCCTCCACAAGCTGATGAATCGTCCGATCACGAGGATAGTCCTTCTCGGTATCGTTAAAGCTTTGCAGTAATTTAAATTTTTCGTCCTCCGACAGCATGTCCGCTCGCACGATGTTCAGCTCCAGCTCATGAAGCCCCACGGACAGCAGGCGATTCAGATGGCCGACGACCCGAGTCATGAACTCGGAGTCATATAAGTGCTCGTTATATGACAGCGCTAGCTGTATCGTCCCGCCGGCTAAACTGAATTCAAACGAACAGTCCGTGACCACGTTTTGCCCAATTTCGTCCAGATGCAGCTCCTTAAGGGATACTAGCGTATGGACAAAGGGTATCCCTTCTGCATATTGCAGATCCAGCTTCTCCGTCATTTTCAAGAACGGAATATGTTGATGCTGAATGGCTTCCGGCAAGGAAGTCCTCAGTTCGCTCAGAAGCGTTTTAAAAGTTGCTCCCACCGAAAGGGAGTTTTTCAAAATGACCGTATGATTAACGGATCGACGCGTCTCCCCCTTTTTCGGCACAACCGGCATGCCGACCAGAATGTCTGAAGCTCCAGTATATTTATGCAAGAGTGCCTGAACACCGGCGAGCAAAATCATAAAAGCAGCCAGCGGAGCACCCTTGCTCATTTGAAAGACGCGCTGCGCCGCTTCCTCCGAAAGCGAACCGCCAACGGTTTTCACATTGGGCACCAGGGAGTTTGGAGCTTTGCTGTAAGGCAGCCGCGTCAAGGTATAATCGTCACTACCGAATTTTTCGTTCCAAAACAACGTTTCTTTTTCAAAAGCCATCTGGATCGTTCCCCTCTCTTCATCGGTAAAAGCAATACGGCAGAGCATATGCCGAAGCAACGCTCCCCTCCTTCTCAAACATCTGACAACAACATCAATGGCTTGCGCAATGTCACCGCTTCAATTGCCCGGTTGATCGCATGTGGCAATCCTCTACCTACCAGCTGTCCCGCTCGGCTCCAATGCGTAAAGGACAACAAGCATCGTTCTACACAAGAGATGCGGTTACTTCGGTCTCCTCTGTTTCAATAAGATTGCTGCGGACGAGCCACCCGAAGACGGGATTTGGTTTAACATGGGATTCGGAATTGGATTTGGGGATAGACGACAAGGAATGTTCCTCCTGTCGATGTAAGGCTTGCCGCAGGGTTCTCCAGCCGGCCAGCAGGAAGTCGACCGTACCTCCTGATTTGGCAACTGAGCTGCCTTTGACGAAGCCTATGTTTAAGGGGTATTGATACACTCTATGTACGATTTGCTTATTCCCCCACAGCCCTGGTGTGGATAAGTAAAGATTCGACTGCGGGGTAGTGAGCTTTTCCTGACGATTAAATTTAACGAGGGTACTGCATGAGACTCAAGGAATGCTCCGTATGGCACGAACGGTACTGCCCTTGGATTGCCGGAGAATTCCATGCTGATTGACGTTACCGCAGGTAGCATGAGGAGAAAGCGCTACCTTAACATCAAGTCCGCACGCCCTCCGGAATGCACTTTCATGCCTCTTGCCGGGGGCGGCCCATCGGCTTGGCCAAGCTTAGGTCGTTACTAACATATCCTTGGTCTCCTGAGAGATCACCTGCTGCATACTGGACTTGATAATGGCGCAGCCGGCGGTCAGATGCTCCATCGAGACGGTCAGCGGAGGCATGATCTTCAGTACACAGTCTCCTCTGCCGGCTCTTTCAATGATGAGCCCGTTCTCGAAGCTGATATCCGTCACCCGCTTCGCCCCGGCTTCATCCATGAACCCCGAGACGTCAATGCCCCAGATCAGGCCGAGTCCGCGGATGGCGATGGATGGATGCAGAGGCTTGATTTCTTGATCAAGGAACGAGCGCACATACTCTTCCTTCTGCTTCACCTGAGCTTCCAGTTCGGTTCTGTCCCGGAACTCGAGAGCAGCCTTTGCGGCCACAAAAGCCAGCTGGTTGCCGCGGAAGGTGCCGTTGTGCTCGCCCGGCGTCCAGATATCCAGTTCAGGCTTCAGCAGCAGCAGGGACATTGGCAGGCCGTACCCGCTGATCGACTTCGATAGGGTAATGAGATCCGGCTCGATCCCCGCACGTTCGAAGGAGAAGAATTCGCCTGTCCGGCCGCACCCTACTTGAATCTCGTCTGTAATGAGCAGAATATCGTGCCTGCGGCAAAGCTGCTGCAGCTCGCGTAGCCACTGCGCGTCGACAACGTGAATTCCGCCTTCGGCTTGTACCGTTTCAAGCAGGATTGCGGCCGGCTTCTCGATTCCGGAGTGCGAATCAGTCAGGATATTCTCGATATAGCCGAGCGTATCCATTTCTGCGAAAGCCCCGCTCGGATGCGGCATGAACGTAACTCCGTCCAGAGGAAGCCCCGCCCCTGCTCTCATGGACTTGGAGCTTGTCGCCGACAGACTGCCGAGCGACATGCCGTGGAAGCCACCCATGAATGCGAATATTCCACTTCTCTTCTTCGCCTTGCGTGCGAGCTTCAGGGCCGCTTCCACCGCATTCGTCCCTGTTGGGCCGCAGAATTGAAGCTTGTAATTCAGCTTCTTCGGCTCCAGGATCCGCTCCGAGAAGCTCTGGATGAATTCACGCTTGGCCATTGTATACATATCCAGACCGTGCATAATCCGGTCGGAGGTCAAGTAATCGAGAACCCGGTCTTTAATATAATCGTTGTTATGGCCGTAATTCAGTGCCCCGGCACCTGCAAAGAAATCAATATATGCTCTTCCGTCCTCAGAATATAAAAGGTCTCCCTTGGCCCGGTCGAATACCACCGGAAAGCTTCTGCAGTAAGATCTTACGTTGGATTCCAGCTTTTCAAAAATGCTCACTCACTTCATCCTCCATCGGAATTGGGATAAGGTTGGCCCATCTTTCTGAACCTTCCTTTCTGAACCTTCTGACGTCATGGAGCAACATATTCTAGGCTGTCATTTTCACAATTGTTGGTCCCCGCATGCCGGCTTGTTGGTTAGCCAGTATACTGGTCTCTCGCACACAACTTGGATGGGTATAAAAAACCCTACAATTCCATTTATTAGAATAATAGGGAATAAGACCTAGGTTGAATTATATCAAAATTTACAAGAATGTATAGTGATATTTTTGTTAAATATAGTCATTATATTGTTAAATTTGGTTCATAAAACATAATGTGTTAACATTTTTCGTTTAAAAAAGTGAATGTAAAAGAAACATTGTGAATGATTTGATATCAATCTAGGAATTCGACGAGTGTTGACATCCATCCATTTTAAAGGTAAATTTGGTATATACTACCTTTAAATATTCTTTGCCGGTGTTCCGATTCCTTGCACTTTGTAATAACTTAACATGATTACCTGACCAATTTCTGAAAGCCTGGCTGGAAACTGGACGCAGCGTCCGCACGGATGGCAGCCGACATAGTTTTGTATCACGCCTTCTGCTCTGCGCCTCTGTTAGGTAATTATATTCTGCTCCTCCTCATCAAACCGTTTGTGAGGTTTTCCCTTATACGCTTTCCGATATCCTTCACTCATTTACATACAGATTACAAACGCGAACGGACAATGATTTCGCTTCGCGTAATAAGCACCTTCATCGAGCGAATTGTTGCTTCTTGGCATACCATTTTGTGAGTTGTTGAAAGATGTACCAGTCATGTTTAGTCATGTGCAGTCATCTTTCTTTATTGTTCAGATGATCTTTTAGTGGTGGATTTTCGTTCAATGAATGACCGCAATTTACAATGCACAAACACAAAAAAGATGGTTCTAATATTCAGAACCACCCTCCTGAAACATCAAAAAAGTCCTGATGACTTAGAGTCATCAGGACCATTATTTTGTTCATACTGTATTAGTTTACTGAATCTATTGATCAACCCGTTATCCATGTCATTTGGCAATAGTTCGTGTAGTTCCATACTTTTGTTAGTGGTTCTACACTTATTTATCACTAGACAATAAAGTAATTAATACAGAATCCCTTACCTTACTCAACCGTTACACTTTTCGCCAGGTTACGTGGTTTATCCACATCATGACCCAGTGCAAGGGAAGCATAGTATGCCAGCAATTGCAGCGCAACTACAGACAAAGCAGGGCTAAGCAGTGGTAGTGTCTTAGGAATCGCAAACGCTTGGTCTACGGATTTCAGCAATGGTGCTACGTGCTCTTCGTACGTAATTGCCAATACATCTGCGCCACGTGCTTTTACTTCCTTAATGTTGCTCACTGTTTTCTCAAGTACGTTCTCCTGCGTTGCCAGGGCAATAACAGGGATACCATCTTCGATCAATGCAAGCGTACCATGTTTCAACTCACCCGCAGCATACGCCTCAGAGTGAATATAAGAGATTTCTTTCAGTTTCAACGATCCTTCTTGAGCTACTGCATAGTCAAGACCACGACCGATGAAAAAGAGATGTTCATGTTTGGAGATTTGCTCTGCATATCCTTTGATTGCTTCCGCTTGCTCCAACATGGATTCCACTTGTTCAGGCAATGCTTGCATCGCTGCCAGCGTGTGTGCAATCTCTTCTGCAGATTGAGTACCACGAACTTGTGCAAGGTACAGACCAAGCAAGTTGAAAGCAATCAACTGCGAAGTATACGCTTTGGTAGAAGCTACTGCAATTTCAGGACCTGCCAATGTTGCGATAACATCATCTGCATCACGTGCAATGGAGCTGCCCACTACGTTTGTGATTGCCAGTACATGTGCACCATTGGATTGTGCTTCACGCAAAGCAGCAAGTGTATCGGCAGTTTCACCGGATTGGCTCACTACGATTACAAGTGTATCTTTGTGCACGATTGGGGAACGGTAACGGTACTCGGAAGCCACATCTGTTTCAACCGGAATACGTACCAATTGCTCAATCACTGTACGTCCAACCAGACCTGCATGGTACGCTGTACCACATGCAATGATTTGAACGTTACGGATATTTTTAATTTGTTCTTCAGTCATTTTCAACTCAGGAAGTTGAACTTTTTTGCCTTCATTATCGATGCGACCCAGCATTGTATCACGATATGCTTTTGGTTGCTCATGAATTTCTTTCAGCATGAAGTGCTCAAATCCGCCTTTTTCTGCGGTTACAGCATCCCAATCGACACGAATCATTTCCCGAGAAATAAAGTTGCCTTCAATCGTCATCAATTCGACAGCATCATGTGTCAACACAGCCATTTCACCATCATTCAGAATGTACACGTTACGTGTATGTTCCAGAATTGCAGGGATGTCGGAACCAATGAAGTTCTCGCCTTCACCAATACCAATAATCAATGGGCTTGCTTGACGCACAGCTACGAGTTTCTCAGGCTCATGCTCTGTCAATACACCCAGTGCAAATGCGCCACGCAACAACGTGATCACTTTTTGTACTGTTTTGACGATATCACCATTATATTCACGTGCGATCAGGTGAGAGATAACCTCAGTATCTGTCTCGGAAGTGAACGTGTGACCTTGAGCCATCAATTCGTCCTTCAGATCCAGATAGTTCTCAATAATACCATTATGCACAACAGAGAACTTCTGGCTTCCATCCGTGTGTGGATGAGAGTTCTCATCCGATGGTTTACCATGAGTTGCCCAACGTGTATGTCCGATTCCGGCATTACCTACCAGTGGTGCACCATCCAGCTTGGCTTCAAGGTTCGCAAGACGACCGAGAGCTTTTGTGATTTGCAGACCTTCCGGTGTGAATACCGCGATACCTGCAGAATCATAACCACGATACTCAAGTTTCTTCAATCCTTCGACCAATACCGATTGAGTGTTCTTATTACCAATATATCCAACAATACCGCACATAATTTATTTCCTCCGTTTGTATATGAATACTGTGTCACGAAGAGAAACAGGCAGAGGCGGCATATCGGAAAAATGAGTGATTGCCTAGCGTTTCATGAATACTTGGTACTTATTCAATTATCAATGATCAGAGCGACCTCTTGTCGCCCCGCTGTCATCATAAGCTGTTATGAATGCAATCATGAATGTACATCATTTTCCCGTCCGCGTACTGTTTACGCTCTTCACGCACATTCATTTGAATTTTAGTTTAACTCTTGCACCTGCACCGGCGCGTTGTGTGGACAGTCACCTATCCATTTTCCGCAATCCGGTTTACGGCTCTGGTGCTTCACCGGGAGGTCCCCGCCGAACAATCCGAACACCTCCACCTCGTCAGCTTGATTGCCGTTGATCTTAATCAGCCGTTCTTCAACCTAGAAGAAATCCTGATCAACATCATCCCGCGCAACTCCAAGCTCTGGCGCTTGTATAACTTTAACCTTACGTTCCTCACTTTCTGTGTCTGAATGACGACTCCACTCATTATATGCACGTCAGGTCCATTTTGCAATGGAGCAAAGTACCTGTGACAATTTTAGCATATTTACCTACAATCCCGACCGGATAAACGGACCTATGGTCTCATCAGGCCGGGAAGCAGGAATATCCATGCATAAGTCCTAAATCATGTTATATTAAGCCTCGTTCTACACAACAATCCCCTTAAGAAAACCGTATGCAGAAGGTATCTCTTACATCTTCCAGTCCTATACCAGCTCTTTTTGCACTACATCTGCGATTTGAGACACAAAATGTTCAAGTTCGTCTTTGTCTGGTCCTTCCGCCATAACACGGATCAGAGATTCAGTACCTGAAGCACGAACGAGTACACGTCCATTATCGCCGAGTTGTTGTTCAACTGTAGCGATAGCTTGCTCGATTGCAGCATTACCCTCGTATTTGCTCTTATCTTCAACACGCACATTCACCAATACTTGTGGGTACTGGGTCATGAGCGCTTTTAGTTCACTCAGTTTTTTACCGGAAGCCTTGAGCGTATCCACGAGTTGAATCGCAGTCAGCATACCGTCTCCAGTTGTATTGTAATCCAGGAAAATAACATGGCCAGATTGTTCTCCACCCAAGTTGTAACCGCCGCGACGCATTTCCTCCATCACATAACGATCACCTACTGCCGTTTTAGCTGTTTTCAGTGCAAGTTTCTCCGTTGCTTTGTAGAATCCGATGTTACTCATAACCGTTGATACAACGGTACTGTCCTTCAACTTGCCTGCACGATTCATCGCATCTCCACAGATACACAGAATGAAGTCTCCATCCACCTCAGCGCCTGTCTCATCAATAGCAATCAGTCGATCTGCATCCCCGTCAAAAGCAAGGCCCAGATCCGCTTTATGTTTGAGCACTTCTTGTTTCAGGTTCTCTGGATGAGTTGATCCGCATTGCTCATTAATATTCAGGCCGTTAGGCTCAGCGCCAATGGCAATGACTTCTGCACCTAGTTCACTGAACAATTTCGGTGCCAGTTCATAAGCTGCTCCGTTTGCACAGTCCAAAACAATTTTAAGTCCAGAGAACGATTCATTTACAGTCGTTTTCAGGAAATCAAGGTAACGATAACGGGATTCTTCATCTGTCGTTACAGTACCCAGCCCGCCACCAACTGGCCGTGGCAATTGATCTGTCTTCGCATCCATCAGTTCTTCAATCCGGTTCTCTGTTTCATCAGACAGCTTGAAGCCATCTCCACCAAAGAACTTGATTCCGTTATCCTCAACCGGATTGTGGGAAGCCGAGATCATCACGCCGGCGTCAGCTTTCAACAAACGTGCAATATACGCCACTCCCGGAGTGGATACCACGCCCAGACGGATCACATCAGCGCCAATGGACAACAGACCTGCAACCAGTGCGGATTCCAACATCAATCCCGAGATACGAGTATCCATGCCGATAACCACTTTTGGTCTTTCCACACCACCTGCAAGCACGTAACCACCACAACGTCCAATGCTGTAAGCCAGCTCTGCCGTTAACTCTTTATTGGCAACCCCTCTTACACCGTCTGTACCAAAATATTTCCCCATGATTTAACTCCTTCTATTCGCATCATATACGAGCACTATTATTATTTTTTGAGAATTTTAAAATTAGAACGTTTACGGATTAGCGCCACTTTTACTGCCAGTACCGCTGTTATTATTATTATTTAAATTACCTCGACTGCTTGTGCTCCCCTGTTGGCCCTGATCCTGAGTATCCGTATTCGATTCCGTTTCTTCTTCATCAGGAACAGGCTCTGTTTCCCCATTTTCAACCTCGGCTGGTGTTGGGTCAGGTGCTACCGTTCCCTCGTCTGTCGGTTCTTCGCCAGGAGTGGTCGTAGTCTCTTCAGCCTTTTCGCTAATTTTGACCGTCGCACTCAATGCAGTGGATGATTCATCCAGTTTGGCATAACGGGGCAGGTCGGCTTCAAGCTTGATCTCATGCGTTCCGACCGCAAGTCCAGCAAGATCCCCGGTTAACGTGAGATCATCACTACTCAGACCCTCAAGCATACTTGCTGAGCCTGTAAGTGTGAGGTTCAGACCCCCGCTTCGAGGCGTAACCAGCGTCCCTTCCAGTCCATTCCCCGCACCGGTAAGTGTGATGGGGACGTTCGGAAAGACTTTGGTTGTCTCCTCTGCCTCGTCAAATGGTGATATGGTTACCTTGATCTGAATCGAACTAGGCTCGATTTTCTCAAAACCGGAAGGCGGCGTCAAGTCCACGTTAACTGTCGATGTACCCGACTGATCAAACTGTGTAAGATCAAGGGTTACTTGGTCGTAGGACTGTATACCCGCAAGCGCATCCTCTGATCCATAAACCGAGACTTCTTTCACGCTTGGCTCTACCGTGGAGAGTACCAGGCCTTCCGGAAGCTGTCCCGAATATTTGATTCTTAAGGGTACAGATGTATAGGGCTGATTGACCGGAACTCGTACTTCAACTGTTTGAGGCGTTATAATCGCATTTTCAAGGACCTTGCCCTCAGCATCGTATGCTTGAAGTTTCACTTTTTTCTGTATGACATCTTCCTTGGCATCTTTCACGCTCACACTGCCCTGGACCTTCGCTACAGCCTCGAGTTGCCCTTCGGGCAGAGTTACCTTAACCGGCGTCGAAGGTTCAGTTACGGGCGTTCCAGCACTGTATCCGGCCGATGGTTGCCCTTCGGGTACAATATTCACATTGAAGGATTTGGTGCCCAATTTTTCTACATTCACCGTAACCATGGAAGGTTCCATGCTGACTACTTCTACTCCGGAAGGCAAATCAGGTACAAGTGGCAGTGTATTGGACCCATCTTTCACCTGACTCAGATCAACCAGTACCTTGTAATCGTCATTTGTAAAAATCGATGTTAGCATCGAGCGCTGTCCTTTGATCTCCAGTCGGACCTCATCCGTACTTAATGAAGTAAGCACATAGCTGTTACTGTCTAATCCATAAGGTTGAACAGGCACCGTACGTTCCACAACCTTGTTGGTCGTCCCTGTTGTAATCGTAGGGGTGGTTGGTACTTCATCCAGATGAATCATGAACCAGAGCAGCAGGCTCACCGCAAGCGCAAGTATTTTGGCAAAGTTATTATTGTTAAACCACTTATCCATTGTTACGTCCTCCCTTCCGTTTCCAGAAGGTTGTCCAGCCATTCTTTTTCAGATTGGATGTAGGGCGCAACTCCTCATACAGTTTGGCAATCAGCGATTCTTCCTTAATATCACGAACGACCTGTCCATTCATTGCCAGTGACACTTGTCCTGTCTCCTCGGAGACAACCAGACAGATCGCATCTGCAACTTCGGTAATCCCGATTGCTGCACGGTGACGTGTTCCCAATTCCTTACTGATAAAAGGATTCTCTGATAATGGCAAATAACAAGCTGCCGCCGAAATCTGTTTTCCCTGTATAATAACGGCTCCATCATGGAGCGGTGTATTTGGAATAAAGATGTTAATCATCAGCTCCGAGCTGACCAGAGAGTGCATCTTAATGCCCGATTCCGTGTAATCGTTCAGACCCGTTTCACGTTCAAATACGACCAAAGCGCCAATTTTACGCCGTGACAAATAATTAACTGACTTGATAATCTCACCAATTAACACCGTTAATTCTTCATCACTCGCTGCCGCTGAACGTCCAAACAGCTTACCTCGTCCCAATTGCTCCAGACCACGACGCAGTTCAGGCTGAAAGATAATGAATACCGCAACAACACCAAACGTAAACATCTGGTTCATTAACCATTTGAGCGTATACAGGTTTAACCACGTACTTAATGCCCAGATCAATACAAGGAACAGAATCCCTTTTAGGAGCTGAACCGCACGTGTCCCCCGCACAAGCAAAATCAGTTTGTACATAATATAGGTAACGATCAATATATCGATAACGTCCTTAATGGACTCTGTCCACGTTAAGTCAGCAAAATAATTCATAAGCCAGCCCCCGCTATCCCCATTGATGAGTAAACCCTGATCTCATATTAACCCATTAGGATTTTATATAATCCTTTGTCTCCGCATTTTTGCATCATTTGATTTGTGCAAAATGCTTATCTATATGTAGTAGTATGTTCTCTTTAGTATCTAGGTTATAACGTTAACGTTCAGGTTGCAAGTTACGGCAGTCTCAAACTGCACATAAACATCACATTTACCATGAATTACAAAGTTTGCGTATAAAAAAAGAGTACCCCATGCAATCTGGAGGTACCCTGCTTGGTATATACCATTGAAGATTTTACCCTGTTCTAGCGATAAGCCACTTCATTTACCATATTGGTTATTTTGTACCAGAACCAGTCCAGCGCCTGATCAATACTTTTCACCTGACCTGAAATATGCGCCGTTGAAGCCTGAAACAGTTGTCCGTCGATAACCGTCAGATTGCCGTTCACATCACCATATACTTGTGCGGTTCCATTTTCTATCGTAAGATCGCCAGCAATTGACTTACCTTCAGGAACAATAACCGTGTTACCCTGAATCACGATCTGGTCCAGATTATTTCCCTTAACAACCATTTCGTTATTCTGATTCCAGAAATTCAAGGCGCTAAAGAGCATCACGACCAAAAAGAAGGCTGCCGCCGTCAGCGCGGGATGTCCTTTGACCCATTTGAGCCATGCTTGCTGTCTCTTGGGCTGGGGCAGAGCATTCATAATTCGATTGGTCAGCTCATCAGAGGCAGACGGTGAATAGTGTTTCATGGCAAAGAGTAACATTTCCGTCTGTTCCAACTCTTTAAAGCGCATGCGACAATCCGGACAGATCACAAGGTGACTTTTCAATTCAACCTTCTGGGCCGGGGACAACGACTCATCCAAACATTCATGCATTAAAGAGACGGCCGAGTTGCAATCCATATGAGAGCCAATCCTTTCTTAAATCACTTAGTCCATGTGCCATTAAAAAGCACGCATAAGACTTGCATACATTACATACGCATCCGTTTCGGATATGTTTCAAATAATTTCGCCCATATTTAAAGGCGTTTAATATTTATAACTTATACTCCAATTTTTTACGTAGAAAATCACGGCCCCGATGAACGCGTGTCTTGATCGTTGTTACGGGCATACCTGTCACGTCACTGATTTCCTGTAGCGACAAGTCCTGTAAATATCTCAGAATCATAACGGACTTATACTTGGCTGGCAAACTGTCAATGGCCTCACGAATGAGTGTCTGCGTTTCTGACAGGAGTGCTTCACTCTCCGGTGTACGATCATCACTCGGGAGCATCGCATAACCATCAGATCCTTCCTGGTCATTCAGTTCAGCATCCAAAGAGTATGAAGGTTTCTTTCTGCGCAGTCGGTCAATACACAGATTCGTTGCGATCCGGTAGATCCAGGTTGAGAACTTCTGGTTCGGATCGTACTTCTCCATATTACGAAACACACGCAAAAACGTCTCCTGCACAACGTCTTCAGCTTCATGACGATTGTTCAGCATCCGGTATGCCAAATGAAATAGCTTGTCCTTATATAGTTCAACGATTTCTGCGAAGGCTCTCTGGTCGCCCTTGAGCACCAGTTTCACAAGCCTGTTCTCCAAATTGTCCACCCTTATTCCCCCAGACATGCTGATGGGTCTTCCGTCTTCTGATACCCGTCCACACTTGTAATTCACCAATCAAATCGTAAATCAACTTTGGTCAAAAATCAAGACTGTATGACAAATATCCGCCAAAAACAGTAAAAACGGGAACTCCCGCAGGAGTCCCGTTTCATCTCTCACTCCGTAGAGCAGAGAATGGAGCTTTTATTCAACAAAGTAATGGGTACTTTGTTATATATAATTATTCAAAATGCAGCAGTTCAATCATCAACCTGTGTTACGGAGTCCTGCAGCAATGCCATTGATTGTCAGCAACACTTCTCTGAGCAGTTCCGTATCATCCTCACCACGTTCACGCATATCTCTGAGCTCGCTCAGAAGTTGAACCTGCATGTAGGACAACGGATCTACATAAGGGTTACGAAGACGAATGGATTCTTGAATAACCGGTACATCATCCAGAATTTCAGCTTCTCCGGTAATTTTAAGAATCAGCTCTTTTGTGAGCTTGAATTCGGCTTCGATCTGACCGTAGATGCGATCACGGGCTTCTTTGTTCGAAGTCATGGCTGAATATTCTTTAGCAATCACCAGATCTGCCTTGGCTACGGCCATCTGTACCGTATCAATTAATGTACGGAAGAATGGGAAGCTTGCATACATTTCTTTCAGGACAACCAGATTTTCCTCTTTATCCTGATAGTAACTTTGCAATCCTGTTCCTGCCGCATACCATGCCGGAAGCAGATAACGGCTTTGCGTCCATGCAAATACCCAAGGAATTGCTCTCAGATCTTCGAACTTGTCGCTACCTTTCCGCTTGGACGGACGTGAACCAATATTCAGTTCACCCACCTCTGGAAGCGGTGTGGATTCCTTGAAGAAGGTAAAGAAGTCCGGATCACGGAAAATCAGATCCTGATATTTCGTCAGGGATACTTCCGAAATCTCTTTGATGATGCTGTCCCAATGACGTTCGGATGCTGACTCTTGCGGCTCAAGCCCATTCAGTGCTGCTGTGATTAGAGCCGAAGTTGCCTGCTCCAGACTGCGGTATGCAATCCCCTGTAGAGAATAACGGGAAGAAATAACCTCTCCCTGCTCCGTAATCTTGATGCCCCCACCAATGGTATGCGGTGGTTGAGCAAGAATACTGCGGTTAAGCGGCATGCCGCCACGTCCAAGAGCCCCACCACGTCCATGGAAGAACTTCAGCTTAACGCCGTGTTCATTCCCTACAGCCGTAATAGCATTCATCGCTACACGCAGTTCCCAGTTGGCAGTAACCACGCCGCCATCCTTGTTACTGTCTGAATAACCAAGCATGATTTCATGAAGTTCATTCCGTCCTTTTACGCTTGCGCGGTATACAGGAAGGTTGAACAGCTTCTGCATAATGTCCGAAGCCGCATGTAGATCATCAATCGTTTCAAACAGTGGTACCGCTTGAAGTGTAGATACAACGTCACCGTTGTGACCTTTGGTGAATAAGCCCACTTCCTTGGCAAATACCATAACCTCCAGCAAGTCACTTGCGCCCTGCGTCATACTGATCAGGTAACTTGTGATACAGCCGGTCCCAAATTCGTTCTGGGCACGCTTAATGGTACGGAAGACATCCAGACACTCTTTGGTTCCCTCCGTGTATTGGTGATAAGGAGAAGTAAGAGGACGCGGATCATCCAGCAAACGAGCAAGCAGATCGATTTTACCGTCTTCAGTTAGACGCGCATAATCTTCTACAATGTTCATTTTCGCCAAAATCTCCGACATCGCATTTTCATGTTCCTGACTGTGCTGACGCACATCCAATGCTGCGGTATGGAAACCAAACAACTCGACTTGACGAATCATTTTGCGAATAGTTGTATCCGCTACGTAATCGGCAAAATGATGGCGCAGACTTCGATCAATAATCATCAGATCATCAATCAAATCCTGAGCACTATGATAACGGTCAGCCTGACCTAATTTGTTCTCATCCAGTACATTGTTCAACTTAGCAATCATATAGGCCAATTTGATGCGATATGGCTCTTTTTCATTTCGCCACATATCCACTTTTTTCAACGTTACACAACTACGGTCCTGCTCAATAGACTGCACCAGCTCATCCGATACGTGGATGATGTTCGTGCTGAAGCTGAGATGGCCCATAAGTTCAATCATAATCCGTTGGTATTCACGCAAAGCGAGCTTGCGTTGCATCAACAACGTCTGCCATGTTACATCTGAAGTTACCGAAGGATTTCCATCCCGGTCTCCACCGATCCAGGAACCGAACCGCAAATACGTCGGCACATGCCAGTCATGGTCAGGATAAAATTTGTTCAGGCAGCGTTCCAGCTCCTGATATACATCCGGAAGTACATGGAACAACGTTTCATGAAAGTAATACATCCCGTTCCGCACTTCATCGAGTACAGTCGGTTTGCGGTCGCGGAGTTCATCTGTCTGCCAAAGTGTAATAACCTCATTCAGCAGTTTCTCACGCAACTGTTCACGTTCACGCAACGTCAGCGTAGGATTATCAAGTAGCATGACATCTTCGGATATCCGTTTATGGATGTCCAGAATAACCCGGCGCATGGCTTCAGTTGGGTGAGCTGTCATAACGAGTTCCAACGACAAATCGTCGAGAATCTCTTCCACCTCTGTATGAGACAGTCCACGTTCCTTAAGATCCTGTACTGCTTTCTCAATCGATCCTGGCTGCACAGCGTCCCCAGCAGAACGTTCATAATCCCGTTTACGCCGGATCCGATGGTTTTGTTCAGCAATATTAACTAATTGAAAATAAATAGCGAAAGCCCGAATAACCTGGTGACGATTGTCCGAGTCTAATTCCTGGATCATCGTTTTGAACTCTGCATAGAGTTCTGGCAGAAATTCTGCACGCAACGATTTGCTCGTTTCCCGAATCTTCTCAACGATATCTAGAAGCTCCGTGCCGCCTTGATGGACAAGAACTTCTCCGAGTATATTGCCCAGGAACCGCACGTCTCGCCGAAGCAGGTTGTTGGATTGGCTTTTGCTGGCGGTTACCATAGTTTCAGTCATGCTTATCCTCCCATCTGATCGTTCCATTCGTACACGTAAATTTGACACCTTCATAACATCATACAATAAAATGGTACGAAAATCTTTATTTTTCTATTAGAAAAAATGGGGATTATCCCCGATTTACAGCACAAAAACACGCTTTTTTATTCATTTTCTTGTTCTGCTTCAATTAATGGTCATATACTGTCGCATGATACCTTTTTCACGTACTTTAGATAAATCAAAAGTCTCATACCTATTCTTAAAAACTCATAAATATACAGTTCTTTTAGATATGATCCCATGTACCTGATATTAAGGTTAAACTGCATAATTTCATTATTTGAGAACAGATGATATACAAAGAAACATGACCGGCAAAGCAAGCTTTTGTATACTTTACCACAGTGACGCAATAAATTAAAGATGTAATTATAAATTTCCTCCCACGACAAGTCTGCTTATTAGGGGAGGTTCTTATGTATGTACCTACCTACTGTAAACTTAGGGATATCTTAACAGACCATTTCTACATAATGTTCTTAGCTTTTTGGGCAGATTAATCTGTAGCTCTTACTAAAAAGGAGGAATCCAAATGATGAAAAAAGGTACAACAATTATTGCTTCCGTGCTTCTGGTGGCCGCGATGGCCGGCCCTGCTGCTGCTGATGGTCAAATGTCCAAAGGAATGGATACCAACACTAATGGATCACGTGTCCGGTCATATCAGGACACCAACTACATGGATCGCACAAACACTAATTCCAACATGAATATGAACATGGATGGAAACTACCGCAACAATGGTTACTATCGTACCAACAGTGTTCGTGCTAACGCCACAACAACCAACCGTGACAACGGCATGGATTGGGGCTGGCTTGGTTTGCTAGGGTTGCTTGGATTAGCGGGCATGCGTAAAAGAGTGACGGATCACAACGAACGTTAAATTGTACTCACGTCACTATACAATAGCTGCTATGTCTTAGAAGCAGCTCATCCACAGAGATAAACAGAAGAGCCAAGACCCCTTCAACATTGAAATAGGGAGGTCTTGGCTCCTTTTTTAAACAAACCTGTACTGTTTCTTACATAAAATATTATATAAAATAACTGCTAATTCTTACGTTAATAAAAATGAAAGAGCCTCTGCATCTGCAAAGGCTCTTTCATTGTATCCTGTAAGCGGGTGATGGGAATCGAACCCACGCTATTAGCTTGGAAGGCTAAAGTTCTACCATTGAACTACACCCGCATAAGCAAAAATCGGGATGACACGATTTGAACATGCGACCCCCTGGTCCCAAACCAGGTGCTCTACCAAGCTGAGCTACATCCCGATACTAAAAAAATAATGGCGCGCCCTGAGAGATTCGAACTCCCGGCCTTTTGATTCGTAGTCAAACGCTCTATCCAGCTGAGCTAAGGGCGCAAAATATTGGAGCGGAAGACGGGAATCGAACCCGCGACCCTCGCCTTGGCAAGGCGATGCTCTACCGCTGAGCCACTTCCGCAAATAAGGGATGCGCGTGGAGGGACTTGAACCCCCACGTCAAAGACGCTAGATCCTAAGTCTAGTGCGTCTGCCAATTCCGCCACACGCGCATATGATGGTGAGTCATGAAGGGCTCGAACCTTCGACACCCTGATTAAAAGTCAGGTGCTCTACCAACTGAGCTAATGACTCATACTAAAATGGCTGGGGATATAGGATTTGAACCTATGCATGACGGAGTCAAAGTCCGTTGCCTTACCGCTTGGCTAATCCCCAATAAAAAATATGGTGGAGGCTGAGGGGATCGAACCCCCGACCCTCTGCTTGTAAGGCAGATGCTCTCCCAGCTGAGCTAAGCCTCCAACTATATGACCCGTAGGGGATTCGAACCCCTGTTACCTCCGTGAAAGGGAGGTGTCTTAACCCCTTGACCAACGGGCCCCATTTCCAAAGCTCTCAACCGGGATCGAACCGGTGACCTCATCCTTACCATGGATGCACTCTACCTACTGAGCTATGAGAGCAAATGGCTCCCCGAACAGGGCTCGAACCTGTGACAACTCGATTAACAGTCGAGTGCTCTACCAACTGAGCTATCAGGGAATAATATGCATTTGCAGGGCAAATGCAATTCATCGTACAACGTCCACATGCAGAGCCTGTTTTCTATGTATGATGAAAGAGTTCGCTTGGCGGCGTCCTACTCTCCCAGGACCCTGCGGTCCAAGTACCATCGGCGCTAGAGG
>NZ_JACYVQ010000009.1:0-268190 GCF_014842675.1 Paenibacillus sp. CFBP 13594 | reverse complement strand
CACACGTACCCATCCCGAACACGACCGTTAAGCCCTCTAGCGCCGATGGTACTTGGACCGCAGGGTCCTGGGAGAGTAGGACGCCGCCAAGCGATTTCCCTTTGGGGTATTTTTTTTGCCCCCCTTGCAAAGGAATAAGGGATATATATTAGGGCCCTTAGCTCAGTTGGTTAGAGCGCACCTCTGATAAGGGTGAGGCCGGTGGTTCGAGTCCACCAGGGCCCATAGCAAGACCACAACAAGAAATACACAGAGTATGGGGCCATAGCTCAGCTGGGAGAGCGCCTGCCTTGCAAGCAGGAGGTCAGCGGTTCGATCCCGCTTGGCTCCACCATTCCCTGATAGCTCAGTTGGTAGAGCACTCGACTGTTAATCGAGTTGTCACAGGTTCGAGCCCTGTTCGGGGAGCCATATGGAGAGGTGTCCGAGCTGGCCGAAGGAGCACGATTGGAAATCGTGTAGGCGTCACAAGCGTCTCGAGGGTTCGAATCCCTCTCTCTCCGCCAGATAATTTTTTAGCAAGGCCCGTTGGTCAAGGGGTTAAGACACCTCCCTTTCACGGAGGTAACAGGGGTTCGAATCCCCTACGGGTCATATTATGGAGGCTTAGCTCAGCTGGGAGAGCATCTGCCTTACAAGCAGAGGGTCGGGGGTTCGATCCCCTCAGCCTCCACCATATAACTTTATAACGACGCGGGGTGGAGCAGCCCGGTAGCTCGTCGGGCTCATAACCCGAAGGCCGCAGGTTCAAATCCTGCCCCCGCAATTATACTTTCCTTGAGAAAGTACTATGGAACCGTGGTGTAGTTGGCCTAACATGCCTGCCTGTCACGCAGGAGATCGCGGGTTCGAATCCCGTCGGTTCCGCCATTTTTAATAAAATATACACCGTGCCGGTGTAGCTCAACTGGTAGAGCAACTGACTTGTAATCAGTAGGTTGGGGGTTCAAGTCCTCTCGCCGGCACCATTTTTAGTATTTACATATGAATTTGTGATAGAATGTATATTACAAGTTAAATTGGTAATACTAAGATTCTCTTAGTGGATGAATGGCTTACTCTATGGCGGTCGTGGCGAAGTGGTTAACGCACCGGTTTGTGGATCCGGCATTCGGGGGTTCAATTCCCCTCGATCGCCCCATGATTTTTTAATGGGGATTAGCCAAGCGGTAAGGCAACGGACTTTGACTCCGTCATGCATAGGTTCAAATCCTATATCCCCAGCCATTTCATTACGAGTCATTAGCTCAGTTGGTAGAGCACCTGACTTTTAATCAGGGTGTCGAAGGTTCGAGCCCTTCATGACTCACCATTATATTTTGCGGTCGTGGCGGAATTGGCAGACGCGCACGGTTCAGGTCCGTGTGGGCTAACCCCCCGTGGAGGTTCGAGTCCTCTCGACCGCACCATATGTTTTGCGGAAGTGGCTCAGCGGTAGAGCATCGCCTTGCCAAGGCGAGGGTCGCGGGTTCGATTCCCGTCTTCCGCTCCAATATTTTGCGCCCTTAGCTCAGCTGGATAGAGCGTTTGACTACGAATCAAAAGGCCGGGAGTTCGAATCTCTCAGGGCGCGCCATTATTCTCATAAGTATCGGGATGTAGCTCAGCTTGGTAGAGCACCTGGTTTGGGACCAGGGGGTCGCATGTTCAAATCGTGTCATCCCGATTTTTTTTATTTGCGGGTGTAGTTCAATGGTAGAACTTTAGCCTTCCAAGCTAATAGCGTGGGTTCGATTCCCATCACCCGCTTCCTAGTAACATATAGAAGAGCCTTTGCTTATAGCAAGGGCTTTTTTGTTTTCACCTATAAGAAGAGGTGATTTTCAGAAAACCAGAGTTTAATGTGAGTAGTCAACTCGAGTTGAACAGATGAAATAGATAAGCAAAAATCTTAACTGTTGATAAACGTAGAATTACTTAATTAACTGATTTTAATTCGTTCTCTACACAAAAAAAGACAAGTCCCTCTCCTACGATATCCGCAGGAAGAGGAACTTGTCTTTTTAATTAGAGCCAGCGATTAGTATCTTTCCAAAATAGTCTGTGTCTTCAAGCCATCGGCCGGAATCAGCCAGTTTTTGTTCTCCAGCAATTGCAGCAGTTGAGTACGCAGACCGGATACGGCTACAGTATCATCGGTTTTGAAAGAAACCTCTACGATATTCTCAATACCTGTACCTGCTGCGTCACGGATTGGCCATACTTCGAGTGTAAGCTCTTGACCATTCCATGTACCTTCATAACGTTGGAATGTGATTGGGCCATATGCACGGGATTGAGTCAGTTGTTGTTTACCCCAGTTGGAAGCAGACCAGTTCTTCAATTTGCCCGGAAGCTTGTCCAGTAACATGTTCAGGGCATCTTGCTGGGAAGGAAGTTGAACACCTGTCGCTTTGGTATCGACTTTTTTGGTGTTGGAGAAGCTCAGTGTCTGTTTGCCGTATCCCCAATCAATCTCAGCCTCGTAGTTATCATCTGATATGTTGAATCCTTCTTGGTTAGCCAGGGTAAGCGCTGCGTTGATGTCGCCATTGATTACAGGGTAGCGTTTTTTATAAGTCAATTCGTAGTTATTTTTGTCATCCTTTTTGCGAAAACGAACGTTCCATCCTTGTTGATCCAATCCGAGAGCATTGGTGTCGAAGTACTCTACGTTAATGTTTCTTGGCGTGGAACTCAGGCCGAGTGTCTGAATCACTTCACTGCGTGGTGTCCCATCTATATTCAATACAAGTTCCGGCTTGGCCAGAAACTTTACTTCATAAGCAGGAACGGCATTGGCAGCAGCTGAAGCCTGGGGTGCTCCCAGAAATGTCATTCCACTTCCCAATGTTACGATGCTCAGCATCAATGAGGCGGTTACCTTTTTCCACTTTTTCAAAACCAATCACTCTCCTAATCTGGATTAACGTACAGACTCACTTTATCGCCCGAATATATGAAAGCGATTAAAGGGGAGCGCACATTGCGTTAATCCTGCATAGATTTGATGAATGGTAAACGATAGTTTATAGCGGATCAGGGCAATCTGCCATGGAAAATGGGGGAGCCGTGACTCACCTTTCGAAGCACTTCTTTGAAGCGGTTTACCTGAACGGAAGGGTGGCGGTCCTTGTTATGTACCGTATAGATATGGCGCGGCGCTTGCTCTCCGGGAATGGGAAGAACTTGAATGAGCCCGTGCTGTTCCTCCCACTGTACCGCCATCCGAGACATGAATGAGACATGCCCCCCGATTAACACGAGCTGTTTGATCGCTTCCAGGGAATCCATCTCCACGGTACTCCTCAAACGAATGTCATGTTGCGCAAGCCATTGATTGGTTAACCGTCGAGTACTGGATTCATTGCCATGTAAGGCAAAAGGAATCTGCGCGATATGATCAGGTGTTAATGCATCCTTCTGGGCCAACCCATGTTGTGGAGAACAGATCAATACTAAGTCGTCTTCACACAGCGTCTCAGCTTGCAGGGCGGGTCCAACAAATGGCTCGGAAGAGATCACCCCCAGATCAATCTGATGCCGAATTAACATCTCGCGAATAACAGGTGATGGTTTGACGGATAGGACGATACGAATGCCCGGGAACTCCTGAGAAAAGGTGTTGAGTATGCTGGGCAACAGATATGTAGCCGGTACATAGCTTGCCCCAATGTGCAGGGTGCCCCGATAGAGACTGTCATATTCTTTCACTACCCGCCTTGCCTCTTGGGTTAGAGCATTGATTTTGACGGAATAGTGGAGCAGGGCTTGTCCGGCCTCAGTTAGAAAGGTCTTGCCACTGCGTGATTCGAATAATCGCACGCCCATCTCTTCCTCCAATGACTTCATATGAAATGTAACGGTGGGTTGTTTGATCCCCAGTAATTCGGCCACGCTTGTCATGTGATGATGCTTGTCGATCAGCTCAACAATTTGCAATTTGATCAGATTCAATGTCCCAGCACTCCTCTCACTTCTACTAACCCCAATATATAAGATGATCTAATGTTTTTCATAAAGACGGAGAGTACAGAACCAATCTGAAGAAGCGAAGCGTTCGCCTTTATCCCCGGATTTCTCCCTTTAAAAAGGGAGTATAAGAAATCTGGGGATAACAGCGATCGGAAGATGGTGCTGTAATCGAAGCGAAAACATGAAAATTAATTTAGTTCACCTACTATAGATTTAATCTATGAACATCAACAGAATTCATCTAAAAAGTTAATTCCAATTTTACATACAAGACATACAACTCGCGAAAGCGGACGTTAGACTGAGAACAGTGCAAGAGATCAAGTAACAGAAGACAGGCAGGGATGCTTATGAAATTAGAGATGACAGGAATTCAAAAATCATTTAATCAAACACCCGCACTGCTGCCGACAGATCTAACGCTTGAACATGGAAAGTTCACGACACTGCTCGGTCCATCAGGCTGTGGCAAAACAACACTGCTCCGCATGTTGGCCGGGCTGGAACAGCCGGACGCGGGGGAGATTCGTGCAGATGGTCAGTGTATCTACTCTGCGGCGAAGCGGATTGATATACCAACACACAAGCGTAATCTGGGCATGGTGTTTCAGGATTTTGCATTATGGCCGCATATGACCGTATACGAAAATGTAGCGTTTGGCCTGAAGGCCGGAAAACAGAAATCTGATCTGCGGCAAAAGGTGAACGAGGCACTTGGCATGGTTCGCCTGCAAGGCATGGAAGATCGATATCCTCATCAGCTGTCTGGTGGACAGCAGCAACGGGTTGCTTTTGCCAGAGCCGTAGCGGTCAGACCTGGTGTGATCCTGTTCGATGAGCCACTGAGCGCACTGGATGCTGTACTCCGGGAAGAGATGCGGATTGAGATGATGTCTTTGGTACGGGATATGGGGCTGACTGCGCTGTACGTCACACATGATCAGATTGAAGCGATGTCGATGTCGGATGAGATTGTGGTGATGCAGAAGGGACGGATATTGCAAAAGGGAAGCCCGGAAACGATCTACTCGGCACCAAGTGATCCGTATGTTGCTTCGTTTATCGGAAAGTCCAACTGGCTCACGCCTAATCAATCGATGGTGCGACCAGAGCATGTCACCTGGAACAAAACAGGTCATGATGATCTGTGTTATCCGGGAACTGTACTCAGCGTCAGCTATGTAGGTGAACGCTACGAAGTGCGAGTGCAGATGGAAGGGCTGGGCGTATGGACAGCCTATATGAACCAAAGAGTACGCGTAGGGGAGAGAGTTCAGCTCTATGTTGCTCCCGAGCGGATATGCCGCATGGATGGTTATGACCACCCAAGTATGAAACAGAACGAAGCAATCGCAGTGGCATATTAAATTGTTGAACGAGCACAGTTGGAAGCAGGATTACACATTTTATAAGAAACCAGGGGAGATGGATGAATATGTTGGGGATGAAAACACGAAAAAAGAGCGCAATGCTGTTATTAACGGCGGTTATGAGTATCAGTTTGTTCGGCTGTAGTACAGGGAACTCGACCACAGGAAATGCGGCGCAACCCGCAAGTGAAGGAAACACAGCAGCAGCGGCAGAAACAACGAAACCGGCTGGCGGCAAGTTGGTACTGTACAGTGCTGGCCCACAGAAGCTGGCCGATAACATCGTGAGCGGATTTACAGACAAAACAGGGATCGAAGTTGAGATGTTCCAGGGAACGACAGGCAAAATTCTGGCTCGTATGGAAGCTGAGAAATCCAATCCGGTGGCAGACGTTGTAATCCTGGCCTCTTTACCTTCCGCACAGGCTCTGAAAGCCGATGGACTGACTATGCCATACCCTGAAGCAGCCAATGCAAACAAGCTGAACAAGGACTGGTCGGATGCAGAGGGCAACTATTTTAGCAGCAGTGCTTCCGCACTGGGTATTGTGTATAACACCAAACTGGTATCTACACCCCCAACAAGTTGGGCAGATCTTGCTACGCCTGCATGGAAAGATGCAGTGAACATTCCCGACCCTACATTATCAGGCTCAGCACTCGACTTCATCACAGGATACCTGAGTGCGAATGGTGAAAAAGGTTGGGATCTGCTGAGTGCCTATAAAGCCAATGGTGTAGCGATGGCAGGAGCCAATCAGGAAGCCCTTGATCCGGTCATTACGGGTGCCAAAAGCATCGTAGCTGCAGGTGTGGATTACATGGCGTATTCCTCCAAGGCAAAAGGTGAACCACTGGATATCGTGTACCCTGAGGAAGGCACGGTAATCAGCCCAAGACCGGCAGCAATTCTGAAATCCAGTCCGAATGTAGAGAATGCCAAAGCGTTTATCGACTACCTGTTGTCTGATGAAGCACAGAAGCTTGTTGCAGATGCTTATCTAATCCCGGGCCGCGAAGACATTGAAGCGACTAACCGTGCCAATGTGAAGGATATTCCACAGCTTAAAGTGGATTGGAACTGGATGAGCGAACATGGCGAAGAGACAGCAGCGCGTTTTTCCGAGACTTTTAAGTAAGAAACAATAGGATAGAGACAATTAGGCAAAAGGAATACCTGCTGTCTTTGGAAAGTCATGTGAGGTGAACGTAGTGAAACCTGTTGGAATAGACAACAACCGAATTTTTCGGAGAGTGGGCGTGATTCTGGCCCTCTTTCTGCTGACCATAAGTATTGGCGTGCCGCTCTTGCTGATCTTCTGGCAAAGTGTGTATCCGGACGGACAATGGGACTGGATGGCTCCGATTCGCACGATTACGGGTCATCATCTATCAGGTGTATTGCTGAATTCCGTCTGGCTTGGCATCTGCGTTGTAGCAGTAACCACGCTGCTGGCGCTACCGTTGGCCTGGATGATGGCGAAGACCCGAATGGGCGAGCATCGCTGGGTGGATGTAATCCTGATGATTCCGTTCATGACCCCGCCGTATATCGGATCGATGGGCTGGATTCTGTTTATGCAAAAAGGGGGATACCTGCAACAATGGGTGCCTTCATCTGCAGGCTGGAGTGAGCTGTTCTTCAGCTTCTGGGGCATGGTGCTCATCATGAGCTTGCACCTGTTCCCATTCCTGTACCTGCTGCTTCGAGATGCGTTGATCCGCATCGGTGGCAACCTGGAAGAAGCGGGAGCCGTGCACGGTGCACGTGCAGGGTACCGTTTCAGACGTATTATTTTACCCTTATTGTTGTCGTCTTACGGCATGGGGATCATGCTGGTCTTTGTCAAAACGATCGCTGAATTCGGAACACCGGCAACCTTTGGGCGCAAGATTGGCTATTATGTCATGACCTCCGAAATTCATAAGTACATCTCTAGTTGGCCGATTGATTTCGGTAAGGCGACTTCGCTGGCATCGGTGCTGTTGTCCGTCTGTCTGGTGATGTGGTATATGCAGTCTGCCATGAGTCGAAAGTTCACGTATCGTCTGGTTGGTGGCAAAGGGCAACGTTCGAAGCGATATTCCCTTCGTGGCGGAGCCGGATGGTTATGTGGGGCATATCTTGCAATCCTGTTGATCCTGTCGATAGGTATCCCGTATTTCTCCATCATCGCCGCTTCGACCATGAAGTTACGAGGATCGGGAATTGCTTTTGATAATCTGACCTTGGATCATTACAAAGAGCTGTTATCTTGGGGATCGGTGAGTATGAAGGCCATCGGAAACAGTCTCGGTCTATCCCTCGCGGCTTCAACCGTTGCTGTTGTTATTGGTACGGGTTTTGCGCTCGCGATCGGCAGATCATCTTCATTCATGCAGCGTGTGATTGACTTGTTCAGTCTGTTGCCAAATACGGTGCCGGGTATCGTGATGGTTGTGGGTCTGATTCTCTTCTGGAACTCACCCTGGATGCCTGTCACGTTGTATAACACCTACGGCATGGTTGTGCTCACGTACGTTGTGCTCTTCTTGCCTTACACCGTGCAGTATGTAAAATCGAGCTTTACCCAGATTGACGGAACGTTGTTCCAGGCTGGGCAAGTATTTGGAGGGAAGCCGCTGTATATTCTGCGGCGTATCTTGATACCGCTGATCCTGCCTGGCATGCTGGCCGGCTGGATGATGACCTTTACGATTGCTACCCGGGAGCTAGTAGGTTCGTTGTTAATTCTTCCGCCGTCCATGCAGACGTCAGCTACGTATATTTTTGCCCAGTTTGAACAAGGTCAGGTATCCCTCGGAATGGCGATGGCCGTTGTAACTGTAGGTATGACGGTGCTGATGCTGCTTGGAATCGAACTGCTGAATTCAAAGAGAAAGTGGAATGCATCATGATCAAACTGAACGTATGGGGCGGTGCAGGGGAACATGGACGTTCCGCCTATCTCCTGAGCGGGAGCCGGTTTCGCCTTTTGCTGGATTGTGGTGTGAAAAAAGAAGGCACGGGCCAGTATCCGCTAATTGACCCGGAGATTGTTCCGCAACTGGATGCGGTGTTTTTGTCCCACGCCCATGAGGATCATTCGGTCGCCATCCCTTTGCTGTATAAGATGGGCTACCGGGGTGAAGTATGGACAACGAGAGAGACGAGGGCACAGCTGCGTACGTATTTTGCCAACTGGCGAAGATTTGCAGAACGTGTCGGAGAGAAACTCCCTTACGATGAAGCAGATGAGCAGGCTATTCGTTATCGTTATCTGGAAGATGAGGTCGTATCCCAAACCTGGTTCGAACCGATTCCCGAAGTAAAAGTGATGTGGGGCCGGAGTGGACATCTGGCTGGATCGGTGTGGTTTGGACTTGAAATCGAAGCGAAGCGGATTTTTTATTCCGGGGACTACACGTCCGAATCAATGCTTTTACAGGAGGATTGCCCAGCGGAGGCGTTCTCACGGGCAAAGATGATTCGTGAAGATACGTTGTTCGATGCTCCGAGCAGTGAGCGGTGGGGTATGGAGGAAATAATCGTTATAAACAGCGGGCAAAAGGCTGGAGAATTCATAACGTCACCAGAGCAGACATCTGTTGCATCAGAAGCGTCGTCAAGAACACTTGTATCCATGGAGATACCCATGAAGCAGAGAAATTCCATATCCAATGGTGCAGATGGAGCAAGCAGAGCAAACGTAGCAGACGCTGCGCCAAAATCTTCCGTCGGGCTGGTAGATCTGGCGATCGTTGATGCGGCCTACGGTATGGATCAGGATACACAGGCCGACAAACTGGAACAGCTTGAACGAGCCATTCGCCAAACGATTGCTCAAGGCGGAAAGGTGCTCTTACCCATGCCTGTCGTAGGGCGTGGACAGGAGATCATACTGTGGGCACAGCAACAATTCCCGGCTATCCCAATCATAGTGGAACAAGGGCTGGTGGACGGTATGAAGCAGCTTATGCATGTTCCGTATTGGTTGAGGGAGAAGGGAGAGCATGTCATCGGAAGTTCGTTGAAAGACAAAATCGATTGTTTTCTGACTGGACGAGGATGGGATCTGCCTACAACTACCCAAGAGCGGGAACAACTGTTGGAACATCATGCTGCTTCGTTATGGTTTATTCCGGACGGCATGATGCAGTCCTCGCTTGCCCGTTGGTATTATAGTCAATTATCGGACAGGGAGGAGAATCTGATTCTGCTCACCGGGCATGTTGCTCATGGCACATTTGCTGATAAACTGCTACGGGTTCCTGACAAGTATGGAGTGTGTGAGGTGCGGAAAATACGATATAAAGTGCATCAGGGCTGGAAGGATGTTGAACGGATGCTGCATCAGGTTCCAGCAAGGCATACGGTCCTTGTGCATGCTGACCGGGCAGAGACGGACCGATTAAAGGAAGGATTGCTCAGAAATAGCCCGTCACCGGGAACAGTTATACATTCACTGTCTGCTGGTGACGAGTTATATGTGTGCATTGTGCATGAATCGAATTGATGCGTCAGATTGGAACGTCCCCAGGGACGTTCTTTTTCCATTGTTGCCGGATCAGTTAGGGTTCGCGATGAATGGGGTGTTCCAGTTCGGCATGGCCCATCAAACTATCAACGGCTTCACCATCCACCAGTATATCCAGGCTGTTCACTTCATCAAATTGAAACATCGTTGTTGTTAAAGCTTCCAATGCGAGCAATTCTCCACTGGTACCAAGATTGGCTTCAGCGGGAATATGAACATCCAAAGTCACTGTACCCTCAGCATATAGAATAGAGAGCAATTCCACCTGCTCCCAGAGGGAAACAAGCTCTGAATCGGTGTTCGTTTGCAACGCTGCAAATGTTTTTTCATATTTTTCGGAGTCATCCTTGTACTCAATTTCCTGCTCTGTTTTCTCAAGCGCCAGTACCTGAGAATCTGCCAAATATACATCGACGACTTGTGTATTCATTGTGCCCAGGTCCACTTTCGTTTCGGATGGGTTTGGTGACTGCGTCTGTCCTCCCTGAACAGCAGGTTCATTCGAACCGGATTGGCTCACTGGCTTCTGGGCACATCCAACTCCGATAAGGATCAAGCATGATAATATAAGTGCACAACCTAGCTTCTTATTCAAAGAATCACTTCCTTTATCTGATTTATTTGATGATTTATAGGTTCAAATACTCCTTGATTCCATCGGCTATCGCTTGAGCGGCTTTCATCTGAACAACCTCGGATGACATCAGTTCTTCATCGAGCACATTACTCAAGAATCCCACTTCCAAAAGCACTGCAGGCATGGTCGTGTCTCGGATTACTTCCAAGTTGCCATTTTTCACACCACGATCTCTGAGACCCATGGCTTTCACCAAACGTTGATGAATGATAGTGGCTAATTCCTTGCTATTACTGCGTTGATAATAATATGTCTCCGTACCTGTGGCTTGGGGAGCAGACTTTACGCTATTGCCATGGATAGATACAAATACATCCGCATTTAATTGATTGGCGAGCTGAACACGCTCAGGGCGGGTCGGATAGGTATCACCTTCACGAGTCATCACCAATTCGATATTGGGTTCATTTAGCAACAGGGCCTGTACTTTGTGAGCCAATGCCAGATTGTATTCCTTTTCGGGTTTGTTCGTGATGCTATTCGTCCCCGGGTCACTCCCACCGTGTCCTGGATCGATGACCACAACCTTGCGTCCTGAATCACCTACTGGAGTGACTGGAGCAGGTGTGACATTGTCTCCCGCAACATTAAGATCAATAATCAGTTTATCGGCAATGACGTTCTGGCTGTACTGGACATCCTTCACATTATTCAATTCTACGACAATGCGAACTTGCGCCGGATCTCGTTTGAACAGTGAATATCTCACTTCTGTCACATTGGGATAACCACTCACATCCAACTTGCCATTGAGTCCTTGATCCAGCGGTTGGGAGATATCACCAAAGGCGGTTCCAGGCAAGTCCACAACCAAACGATCAGGGTACTTGAGGGTCGTTACTATTGGCTGAACGGCCCCATCCGTGGATAACACGAGCTGATTATTGGCAAATTGGATATCGGTAACCTGCGCGTTAGACGTTGAATCTCCTTTTCCAGAACTATTGCCTGGATCGATAGCAGGTCCCTTACTGGTGTTTGTTAAGTATACGATCTTGTCTTGATTATTCCATCTTACCTTAAGCCCCATTTGTTCACTGACAAATCGAATGGGCACCACCAGCGTATTGTTCAAAATTTGCGGTGCTGTGTTCAAAGTGACTTGTTTGTCAGCAACCATGGCTTGCTTTTGATCCACGGTTAGGGAAATCGTCTGTTGGTCTTGCTGAATTTTTACAGTGCGTGCTTGTTGGTTCCAATCGACTTTGAATTTCAAATTTTCGGCAACGACACGAATCGGAATCATCACGTTTTTATTGATAATCGTTACCTGTACTTCACTTGGGAGGACTAATTCCTCTCCATCCATAAAAATTTTCGACGTGCTTGCAGCGGCATTTCCCTGATTAGGGAGCAAAACGAGTAAGAACAGACTCAAAAACAGTAGTAAAATGGTTTTCTTCATTATGCACCTCGACTAGTATTAGATCTATATCTGACTACCAAAATATACCTACATATTATAAACGGTAAAAATGTAAAAATGTTTCTCTTCTGATATCTAATTATCAATTGATGGAATAAAACATGATGTGTGATCGCAAATGGGATGAATATCTCTCTTTTTATTTTCAATGTTGTAATTAAATTTCATATAATGTTTGACTTGTGAAATTTAATATCATATACTGGGTGAAATTATGGCAGGATGACGTGTTCATCAGGTCTTGCAGGAGGTTGGAAATGGATGGATACAGGCAGCTATCCGATGTGGGAGAAGTATCGGTTGAAGCAGGAGCATCTGGTCATCGGACTAATGTCAGGGACGTCTCTGGACGGAACAGACGCGGCGCTGGTGCGTATTCAAACCGATATGAGTGGGGCATTACAGCAGATCGAGCTGGTTGATTTCGTATGTGTGCCGTATTCGAATGGATTGAGAGACGTACTGATCCGATTATGTTCACCGGGGACAGCTCGTATCGACGAGCTGACAGCCGCACATTTTGGTGTATCGGAGTGGTATGCACATAGTGTTACGGAACTGATGCAGTCTGCCGGTATCTCAACACAGCAAGTGGATGTGATTAGCATGCATGGGCAGACGGTATGGCATGCGCCTGTAGCATCCGCATTTCCAGGGCCAACGGGGGCAAGTATTGATGTGGTATCGACATTGCAGATCGGTGAATGTGCTGTTGTTCGAGAACGGACAGGACTGCCCGTGATTGGCAACCTGCGAGCCAGGGATATGGCGGCTGGTGGGGAAGGTGCCCCGCTTACGCCTTATGCGGATGCTCTGATGTTTCGAAGCCCGACAGAAGGGCGGCTAGTGCAGAATATCGGTGGCATTGGCAATGTGACGGTGCTTCCCTCCGAGTCATCTACCGAAGGAATTTCAGCATTTGATACGGGACCGGGGAATATGGTGATGGACGCCCTTGTTCGACAGGCAACGGATGGGCGGCAGCATTATGATCCGAATGGAAGTATTGCCGCACAGGGGAAGGTCGATCAGCGTCTGGTAGAACTGTGCTTGGAGGATGAGTATTTCAAAAGACTTCCACCGAAAAGTACCGGGCGAGAAGTATATGGAACAGCGTACGCAGTGAGACTGATGGGGATGGCCGCAGCGCGTTCCTTATCTCTTGAAGATACGCTGGCTACTGCCACCTGTCTGACCGCGGAGACCATCGTGCGTGCAGTGAAGGATTTTATCCTGCCCAAGGTGCAAATATCGGCCATGCTCGCGTGCGGTGGTGGTACTTCCAATGCCACGTTAATGGAAATGATCCGTCAGAGACTACCGAAGGATATCCGTTTGGAACGAACAGCAGATTATGGTATACCCGATGATGCTCGGGAAGCCATTGGATTTGCTTTACTTGGCCATGAGGCACTTATGGGAAGAACTAATACACTCCCGGCAGTAACCGGCGCGAAACACGCCGTAATCTCGGGCAATCTAACACTCTAGTGAGGTATGACTTTAATTAGAGTTCAGTTATGGAAGGGCGAGGAATTCGATTAGACGCGAGTGGAATTATAAGATAAAATGCTTGTACATGAATGCAGTACGGAAAGGAGGAGCGAATGGAAGGCATGAAAGGTGGACTTGTACGTTTACGCGCATTAATGGATGACTTGACCCCGTCCGAACGGAAGATCGGAGCTTATATTCTCGATCACCCGCAAGAAACTGTTCAATCCTCGGTGGCCCAGTTGTCTGAACGGAGTGGAGGCAGCCCAGCTGCCATTATCCGTCTCTGCAAATCACTGGGTGTAACGGGTTTTCAGGAGCTGAAGCTGAAGATTGCCGGAGATTTGCAGACGAGTGAGCCATATCAATATACGGAGATTCGTCCCCAGGACTCCATGGAGAGCATTATTCAGCATGTGTCCGCAAACAATATTCAGTCGGTGAAGGATACGGTTCATATTCTGGACCCACGTCTGGTGGAAAAAGCTGTGGACGTGCTTCATCAGGCAAACCGGATCTTTTTCTATGGAGTAGGGGCCTCCAACCTGATTGCGCTGGATGCACATTACAAGTTCATGCGAATCAATCGCACAAGCTTTTCGTTCGCCGATCCGCATATGCAGATTTCGTCCGCAACGACGCTTCGTGAGGATGATGCGGTTGTATGTATCTCGTATTCAGGGGAGACGTCGAACGTAATCTCCTGTCTCAAGCATGCTCATGATGGTGGTGCAGCGACAATCAGCATTACCAAGTGGGGCAGCAATACACTCAGTAGTATGGCGGACGTGCCCCTGAGGATTACTTCCACCGAAAGTGATATTCGGAGCGGAGCAACTTCGTCACGGATAGCACAGCTGAACGTGATCGACATTTTGTATCTGGCGATTGCCAGCCGGGATTACAACCAGTCGGTGGAGTATTTGGAGAAGAGCCGACAGGCTATTCTGGAGCACAAGTGAAGTAGAACCATATGAATCCCTTTCTGTTTATGCAGGAGGGGATTTTTTGACGGATGATATCCGCTGTTAGAATAAAAAAAATAAAAAAAAGAGCCCAGACTAATGTCGGGCTCCTCTCTTTCAACCTCTAATAATACCCCTTGTACGGCTCAGGAAGGCCCCGCAATGGCGCTACGGACAAATCCGTCAGCCAGATCAAGCCTGTGCTGGGCTTCCGTTGCGTCCACACCTGCCATCAGCATGACGATTGCCGTTTTTACATGACCGTCTGCACCGGTAAAAGCCTCTTCAATATCCGCTTCATTTGCTCCGGTTGCCAGATGGATCATGCGTTTGGCCCGATGGACAAGCTTTTCGTTCGAAGGGTTCAGATCAACCATGAAATTACGGTAAACCTTGCCCAGACGAATCATGGCGGTAGTGGTGAGCATGTTCAGAATCATTTTCTGGGCGCTGCCTGCCTTCATACGTGTTGAACCCATGACAACCTCTGGACCGACAACAGCCTCGATGCTTACATCAGCCAACAGGGTCATCGGCGTGCCTGAATTATTGCTCAGGCTGATCACCGTAGCCCCGATCTCCTTGGCATGTCTCATCGCACCCAGCACATACGGCGTTCGTCCACTGGCTGCAATGCCAACCACGACATCGTTTTTGTCTAAGCCATGTTCATCAAGGTCGGCAGCTCCCAACTCCTCATTATCTTCAGCACCTTCAACCGGGTCCTTCACTGCCCGAAATCCCCCTGCAATAATACCCTGCACCATGGATGGCGGGGTTCCGTAGGTAGGCGGGCATTCCGAAGCGTCAAGTATTCCTAATCGTCCACTGGTACCTGCGCCTACATAAAAAAGCCTGCCGCCAGACTGAAACGCCTCCAAGATCCGATCCGCAGCTTGAGCAATGACCGGAATGAGGGGCTGAATGAGCTCCGCAATCCGTTGATCTTCCTTATTAATGAGCTCCATAATTTCTGCCGAAGGCAATTCATCTATATGATCCGTTAGTGGATTGGGTTGTTCTGTTAGTAGTGAATCCAGCATGTGATTCATCCGTATGGCCTCCTTCTCTCTTTTTAAAATGATTCATTCAGGGAACAGCGTTTTCTTGCCAGTTGTGCTGCACCAACCGCTGGAGCGGGGGCATCTTCACGATATACAAAGTCCAACTCTTCATAATATTCAGATAACTTCTGGATAAATGTATTTCGGAAAAGTGCAGCGTATCGAAACAGTGATCCGGACAGGACAACCGGAATGGATGCAAATTCGGGATGACGGGCAACCAGCGCCTTGGCGGTATCCGCCAATTGTGAGGCTTCGTCGATGATCAGTGCGCGGGCGGCCTCATCCCCGAGTTCAGCAGCTTCTATAGCTAGGCGGGCGATGGATGCGGTCTCGGTTTTGCCCCAATCCGTCTGATACACTCGCGTCTTTAGCTCCGATATATCCCGAAGGCTCAGATTCTTTAGAAGAAGCGGGGTTAAACAGGTTGGAGGAAGAACACCGTCATAACTCTGCATAACCACTTGGAGTGCACGCTGCCCAATACGATAGCCGCTCCCCTCATCTCCGAGCAGATGACCCCAGCCTCCTGCACGGTATCGCTCTCCTTCCAGCGTAAATCCGTACACGATGGACCCTGTTCCAGAGATGCATAATACACCGTGCGTATGTCCGAGAGAGGCCATCAGAGCAATCTCTCCTTCGGATACAACCCAGACGGGACAACCTTCCGATGCCTGTTGATTACGACTCTTCATATAGTTATTTACTGCTTTGGCTATAAGTTGCCGTTCTTGGATCGTATCTACACCTGACATACCAAGGCATATACCCTCACAATTTGTCGATAAATCACTTATTAGATTAAATAGCTGTTCCAGCACTCGTTGCAGTTCGGAAATGGCCTGTTCAGTTGATACGGTGTGAGGATTCGTGGGACCGCCGCTGAGTCGGGCGAGAATTTCACCAGATTCAGAAATGATTGCTGCATCAGTATTGGTACCGCCTCCATCTACGCCTACATACACTCGCAAAGTGGTTCACCTCGCTTGCTTGGGTTTTCTTTTTACATAGTATAGTTGCATGAAAAGAAAAAGTAAAATTAAATTTTATAATAAAAAATAATGTTGAATTTTTATTTTACAACTCATATAATGAATTCAATCTACAATTTTGGAAGGAATTAATACTGTTAATGTCAATTAAGTTGACGTTAATATTGCATTTAAGAGATTTAGCCTGCGACTGGCAGGCCCAATCTACAGGGGAGGTGCTTTTCCTTACTGCCGCGTGTATAGGTGGATGGCGTTTGAAGGCCGAATGATCACAAAGGGGTAGCATGGTTAGGCAAATGAAAGAATCGGAAGACGACATGCAAAGGAGATGAAGGGATGAAAAAGAAGGGTCTGGTATGGACAATGTTGTTGATGATGGTCATGGTTACTGCCTGCGGGAATAGCGGGGGCGCTGCTTCAGATGATCCCAATGCAGAAGATACGGTGACCGTATGGACGTATCCAGTACATGGAACATATGAAGATGAACTGAAGGATCTAATCGTTGATTTCAATAAGGAACACCCGAACATTACCGTGAAGACTGAAATGCTCTCCTGGGCGGAAGGGCCCAAAAAATTCGATGTCGCTCTGAACGCGGGCAATCCGCCGGATCTTTACTTTCATAGTGTAGACGGCACATATGTGAATACGGGATTGGCACTTGAGCTGGACAGTTACCTGACATCTGTGATCAAGGACGACTACCTGCCGGGTACGCTGGATTTAGGCCAGATTCAGGGGAAACAGTATGGACTGCCCTTGTATCAATTCCAATGGGCTTGGGGTGGTAACAAACGAATTCTGGAGGAAGCGGGCATTGATTGGAAGTCCATTCAACAAAATGGCTGGACCTGGTCCGAATTCAACGATGCTGCTGCCAAGCTGACCAAAACGCTGGATGGCGGGGCCAAGCAATATGCACTGGTTACCGACGGAACCTCGCTTGACTTCATTGAAATGCTGTCCCGGAACAACGGGATGATTGATGTTCTTGATAAAGACGGCACGTTCCAATGGAATGATGGTCGCATTCTGGATACTCTCTCTTTTATCAAAAACCTGATGGATCAAGGGTATATGCCGAAGGAAACGGCGGCTCTTGCTCCAGCAAAACGGACGGATATGTTCTACGCGGGGGAAACTGCGATTATTTCCAAAGCGATTCCTTATTATGATGTGATGATTCAGAACCGCAACAAGGATATTGATGATGGCAAGGTGCAGGGAGAGAAGATTGATTTTGTCCTGTTACCTGTACCGCATAATGATGATCAACCTGCGGCCACAACAATGGGTGGCGAAGGGTATGTAGCCTTTAAACAGAAAAAGGACAAGGGCGAACAGCATGCCAAAAATACGTTCCTGGTGATGGACGCGCTTAGTGGTGCCAAAGCAGGGAACTCGGCCAATGAACTGGCGCTCCCATTCGTAAGACAATCCCAAGTGGAACTGTTTAAAGGAAAAGAGCTTGGTCAAGCGGATAATCTGGCCGCTGCGAAAGTCATGGCAGAGAATATCGCGATGCCGGTAGTGCTTGAACTGGATATCGACAAAGCATCTCAGCAAAAACAATTCAAGGAACAGGTTGTGAAGCCTAATATTCAGGCGCTGTTCTCGGGTGAAAAATCACCGGAACAGATCGCAGAAGATTTCAAGAGCAAGGGCGAGCAGATGTTTGGACAATAACTCGACAATCAAACATAACGTAAACCCACACTGATTAGGAGAGGAGGATTCGCCATGCAGACCGCCCTTGCGCCAAAGCCGTCCGTGCCCCGGACTTCCCGGGTTGCCCGGTTTTGGCGGGACTACGGGTGGGCGTATATGTTTATTTTGGCGCCTGTCCTGCTGTTTCTCATTTTCACACTGTATCCCGTACTAACAGCTCTCGTGATGAGCTTCCAGAAATACAACATTATGAATTCGACGTGGGTTGGATTGGACAACTACGAGCGACTGGTGAAGGATGAGACGTTCTGGAAGTCGATTAAAAATACGGTGATCTTCACCGTAGGCACAGTCCCGGTCAATATTCTCATTACATTTGTACTGTCCTATTTCATCTATCAAATGAAAAGCAAATGGCAGACATTTTTCAAAGCTACCATGTATCTGCCTGCGGTAGCCTCCGGGGTGACCATCTCCATTGTATGGCTGGCAATCTTTGATCCAACCGATTCGGGACTGCTGAACCGCTTCCTCGGCCTGTTCGGCCTTGACCCAGTGATCTGGCTCGGCCAGTCGGGAACGGCACTCTTTTCCCTCATTCTAATGAACTGGCTCGGATCGCATGGGGCGGGCATTATTCTGTACCTGGCAGCCATGGGCGGTATTCCGAAATCGCTGTACGAAGCGGCGGATATTGATCATGCCAGCGGCTGGACCCAGTTCAGCAAGATTACATGGCCGCTACTCAAACCAACGACGCTGTATCTGCTCGTTACAGGTGTGATCACGTCTTTCCAGGTGTTTATCTCGGTATATCTGATGACACAGGGTGGGCCAAACTTTGCGACAACTACAATCGCTTATCTGATCTATGAGACGGCATTCAAGTTCTATGAGTTCGGATTGGCTTCGGCTCAGTCGTTCGTACTGGCGATTATCATCATAGTCATCTCCGTCATACAGTTCAAATATTTCTCCAGCGATATTGAGTATTAGAGGTAGTTCAACTGAAAACCGCTCTTTTTGAACACGTATTAGAGGTAGGCATGTCGCATTAAGCATCCGGGGGTGAATGAAATCCATGAAATCAACACAGAAAAAGATCCTGCTCGTAGTTGCATCCATCCTGCTGGTGGTCTGGGCGCTGGTGACGGTCATTCCGATGTACTGGATGCTCGTCGGTTCGGTGCAGGATAGTGCGATGTCGGCTTCGTTTAAACCACAGATGATTCCGGAGCAGTTGTCGTTATCACCATATGAGCGCTTTTTTGCCAAAACTGATGCCTGGCGCTGGTTATACAATTCGCTGCTCATCTCGATCATTCTGACCGTAACCAATGTATTTTTCGCCTCCCTGGCGGGGTATGCGTTTGCCAAACTAAAGTTTCCGGGGAGTCAGGCGGTATTCTGGACCTTGCTGGGGACGATGATGATTCCGGCACAGGTGACGCTGATTCCCTTGTACATTCTGATGGTCAACGTGTTTGACCTGGGAGATACGTATACGGCCATTATTCTGCCTGGTGCCGTCAGTGTGGGCAATATTTTCTTAATGAAACAGTTCATGTCGACACTGCCCACATCGCTGATTCATGCGGCACGTATCGATGCATGCAGCGAGTTCGGCATCTTCTGGAAAGTCATTCTGCCGATGGCAAAGCCGGGAATCGCGGTGCTGGCGATATTCACGTTTGTCGCTTCGTGGAACGAATTCTTCTGGCCGTTCCTCATTACCAATTCCAACGAGATGCGTACCATTCAGGTGGGGCTAGCCTCGTTTGTATTTGCCGAATCAACTGATTTCGGCGCAATGATGGCGGGGGCAACAATAGGTGCACTGCCGATGATCATTCTGTTTTTCTCACTGCAACGTTACTTCCTGCAGGGCATTACGATCGGTGCGGTAAAAGGTTAAGTTGAACTGTTAGTTCAGGACAAGCGACAACGTAAAGGGGGATCTACCTATGGCACGCGTGGAGTTTCGCCAAGTGCGCAAAGAATTCAAAGACGATCATAAAGGAACGTTCACGGCTGTGGCCGGCTCGGACTTTGTTATAGAAGATAAGGAATTCGTAGTGTTTGTGGGTCCTTCGGGCTGTGGCAAGACAACGTCACTGCGGATGATTGCCGGACTTGAAAAGCAAACAAGCGGTGATATTGTCATCGGTGACCGGCTTGTTAACGATCTGCATCCGAAGGATCGGGATATCGCGATGGTGTTTCAGGATTATGCACTCTATCCGCATATGACCATCCGTGAAAATCTTTCCTTTGGCCTGAAAAATCTGAAAAAGCCAAAGTCCTATATTGATGAACAGGTACAGAATGCGGCCTCCATTCTGGGACTGGAAGCGATGCTGGAGCGCAAACCACGCGAGCTGTCTGGTGGTCAGCGCCAGCGTGTTGCGGTAGGACGGGCGATCGTCCGTGATCCGCAGGTGTTTTTATTCGACGAACCACTGTCCAATCTGGATGCCAAGTTGCGGGTACAGATGCGGGTGGAATTGGGTGAGCTGCATAAACGTCTCGGTGCCACGATTGTGTACGTGACGCATGATCAGGTGGAGGCCATGACACTCGGGGAGCGCATCGTGGTCATGAATCATGGGGATATTCAGCAGGTAGCTTCACCGAAAGAACTGTATGCGAGTCCGCGAAATATGTTTGTTGCCGGATTTATTGGTTCCCCGGCGATGAACTTTATTGATGCACGGATTGAAGGCACACAGGTTGTCATCGAGGGAGCCTCATTCACCTTGCCAGCCGATGTGCTTGCTCGTTTGCAGAGCCATCAGGGCAAGCCGGTGATTATGGGACTGCGCCCAGAGCATATTTTTGGTGACGATGTCGCTCCGAATATCCCGACAGACCATATGCTGCAGGCGCGAGTTCAGGTTGTAGAACATCTGGGCTCCGAGAATCTGGTGTATTTCCGTTCCGGTGCCCGTACCGTTACGGCTAAAGTTCACCCCGAAACACATGCGTATGTAGGAATGGACAAAAATTTTGTGCTGGACTTGCGTAAGGCGCACTTTTTCGATCCAGAGACGGAGCTTGCGATTGGACGGGAATAAAAGACGAGGCCTGGCGAAGAAGGAACGGTTAGAAAGGGGAGGGTGAAGATGCGTAAGCTGAGTGAAGTGTTGATCAAGTCAGGTGCAGAAATCTATCGGGATATTATTCCGGTAGCCTTGTACAGTGTCGTTAGCTCCATTGTATTGGTTCCCATTCTGATGTTTGCTCCACTGCCAATCGCGGTGCTGCTTCTGGCCTTGATATATATGCCCATCCTGTTCGGTGTCAGTTATGCCGTACATCATAGGCTGGAACGCAAGGAACGCCGCAATGGGCTTAAGGATATCTGGAACGGAACGATGCAGGGATTCATCCCGGGAGGGGCAGTAGGTGTGCTTTTCGCCGTGCTTGGCTTCATTCTCTGGTCAACCTGGTGGTATTACGGCGGACAGGGCGGGATTACAGGTACAGCGGTAGGCGTATTCCAGACGTTCTTTGTTCTCATGGCGCTGATGTCACAGTTCTATACTTGGCAGCTTGTTTTACAAAAAAACATGGGCATCCTTCAGGCGATGGGGGAAAGTGTAAAGCTGTTCTTCCGTCACCCGGGGTATACGATGGGCGCTTGTTTTCAGGCGCTATGTCTGACGGCTCTGCTGATGCTGACGGTTGTTGGCTTTGGAGCGCTGTTCGCGGGGATGTTTGCCATCTATCAGCATAAGGTGGCTCGCAATGTGCTGGAGCCTGAAGAGGAACCTGTCGTAACAGGCGGTAATGATCACCAGCATACAGGGTGGATCAGCCAGGTGAATGTGTAATGGGTCGGTTGAATGGAAGCGAGCAGATTCCGGCTGTAAAAACGGGAGTTGACCTTCTGGCGAGAGGGTTATCGCATCCATGGTTAACAGGTGCTCGAATCGGTCTAATTACGAATCCGACTGGAATTACAGCGGATTTTGTATCGACCATAGATGTGTGCACAGGACTGGCTAATGCCGAGCTTACAGCGCTCTACGCCTGTGAGCACGGACTGGATGGAGAACTTCAGGCGGGTGTCAGATTCGGAGACATGCGTCATCCGCGTCTGGACATTCCGGTGTTCAGCCTGTATGGAGATCACAAGAAGCCTACGCCTGCAATGCTGGCTGGAGTCGATACGGTCCTGTTTGACATTCAGGATGTGGGCATCCGTTATTACACGTATGTCTCAACCTTGTTCCATATGATGGAGGTCTGCGCTGGAGCAGGCAAACGTATGCTGATTCTGGACCGTCCCAATCCACTGGGTGGAAACGTTGTGGAAGGCGGTGTACTGAACGCGGGGTATGAATCACTCGTTGGCGCTTGGCGTGTCCCTGTACGTACCGGATTGACGGTAGGTGAACTCGCCCTGATGGTCAACAGCGAGATGGATGTACCTTGCGAATTGGACGTAGTTGCGATGGAAGGTTGGCAGCGTTCCATGGAGTTTGCGGATTGTGGTCTTCCCTGGATGTTACCCTCTCCGAATATGCCCACGCTGGACAGTGTGCGGGTATATGCGGGTACGTGCCTGTTCGAAGGCACTAATGTATCGGAGGGAAGAGGTACGACCCGCCCGTTCGAGTGGATTGGAGCCCCCTGGATTGAGGGTGAGCGATTGGCGGAACGATTTCGGGAATACAAGCTGGAAGGTGTGCATGTGCATCCAGTGTACATGTCCCCAACATTCTCCAAACATGCAGGTGAGCTGTGTGATGGCGTAAGGATTTTTGTAACGGACAGCAGGAAATTCCGGGCGGTAGAGCCGGGGCTAGTGCTATTGCATGAACTGGTTTCACTCTATCCGGAGCAATTCTGCTGGCTGGAGCCACCAGAGCCGGGTTCGAGGTACTTTATCGACCTGTTGACAGGGGGGAAGGCAGTCAGGGAAACCATTCATGACCGTGCGGAATTCATTCGTTTAATGGATGCGTGGAAGGTACAGGCAGCAGAATGGAAGGAGCGGCGAAAGCCGTTTTTGTTATATGAATGAACGGATGTTTGTTAGCGGAGGGAGGCATGAAATGAGTGGGCAAAAAGAGTTATACCAGTTGAGGCTGAAACAGATGACTTTGCGTGAGAAAGTTGGGCAAATGCTGCTTTGTGGCTTTCATGGCACTGAAGCTGCTGGCGATGTGGAACCCTTTCTTCGAAAGTATCCAATCGGTGGCGTGATCTATTTTGCACGCAACGTTGAGTCGCCAGAGCAGGTAGAGCGGTTATCGTCAGGGTTACAACAGATTGCTAAAAGCAGCGGTAATGTGCCGCTCTGGATATCCATTGATCAGGAGGGCGGCATGGTTGCACGAATTACCGAAGGAATCGCCTTGATGCCTGGACCAATGGCTATTGCCGCTGCCGGTTCCATTGACGATGCGTATCAGGCGGCATATATCAGTGGGTTGGAGCTGAAATCCATGGGCATTAATATGAACTTTGCTCCGGTATTGGATGTGAACAATAACGCGGCGAATCCGGTCATCGGTGTACGATCATTCGGCGAATCCCCACAATCCGTTGCAGAATATGGGGCCAGAAGCATTGCGGGGATACAGGACGCCGGGATTGCAGCGACAGCCAAGCACTTCCCGGGGCATGGGGATACGGACACCGATTCTCATCTGGACCTGCCGATCATCACTCATAATCGTGATCGGGTAGAGCGCCTGGAGTTGATTCCCTTCCGAGCCGCCATCGCCGAAGGTGTCGATGCCATGATGTCGGCGCATATTTATTTCCCTGCACTGGAGCCAGAGCGTCTGCCCGTAACGCTATCGCACAGCGTATTAAGCGGTCTGCTTCGCCAGGAACTGGGTTATGAGGGCATGATCGTGACAGATTGCATGGAGATGGATGCCATTGCTGTGAACTATGGCACGGTCGATGCAGCTGTGATGGCGGTAGAGGCCGGAGCGGATCTGGTGTTAATTAGCCATACGGCTAAACTTCAGGCAGAGGCATTTGAAGCGTTGCTAGCAGCTGTGGCGAGCGGGCGGATTAGCGAAAGGCGTATTGACGAGTCGGTAACCCGCTTGCTGATGTACAAGGCGAAACGTGGTTTGTTGGAGAGTGGAACGGGCGGTGCAGGTGATGATGAAGTGAATAGTGTATTCTCAAATGCACCCTCCCTGAATTCATCAAAGGATCTTTCACATTCCAGCGGGTCTGAGCGCAACAGTTCATTACACCAAGAGGTTGCCCGCCGAATTAGCGAGAACAGTATCACTCTGGTACGCGATCAGCTGAATATGCTGCCTTTGAAGCCGGAACGCACACTGGTGATAACGGTTGCCACGTCCGTGACGACGATTGCAGATGAACAGCTGAGTCAGACGTTCACCTTGGGCTCAGCTTTATCCAAGTATGGTCTGGATGTTGTTGATCGGGTGGTTACGCCCGAGGAAGTTGCCATTCGTTCCGCACGTCTGCTTCAAGCTGCGGAAGAGGATGGCGTTCGACAGATTGTGGTAGGCACCTACAATGCGGGAAGCCCTTCGGGTGATCCACAGTGCCGACTAATCGGCTGGTTGCAGCAACTGGGCAAGCCATTGGCAGTTGTGACACTGCGAAGTCCCTATGATCTGCTCGCAATTCCGGATGCCCAAGTGTATGTAGCGGCTTACGAGAGCCGGCCACTTGCCATGGATAGCGTCGCTCAGGCGCTGATGGGATACATTCCTTTTGCGGGGAGACTTCCTGTAACATTAAAGCAGACAGATGATGAAAGAGCGGATGTCTCCTAGGCAGTGATAAGAATATGAGTACATCTGCCTTTTGCAGGATGGAGAAGAGATGAATTGTGGGTTGAGCGAAACGGAAATGTGAGTTGTTAAAATGAAACATATATAGAGCAAAGAGACGATCCTTTAAAGGATCGTCTCTTTGCTCTATATAAGCGATTAATTATGGATTATTGCAATTGCAGTGCTGCTGCTGTTTTGGTTTCAACTTCATCCAAAAGTGAAGTCATGTCCATACCCGCGTGGTTGCCAAGCAGGATAATGGTGATATCATCGGACAGATTACGTGAAAAGGCTGTAGCAAACCCGCCACCACTACCGTTGTGGAAGACGGTGCGGTTGGTTCCATTCTCTTTGAGAATCCACGCGTAGCCGTAGTTTTTATCGGAGTAAGGCTCATACATCTGTTCAATCGTATCCTGGCTTAGAATCTTGTCCGTATACAGCGCACGATCCCATCTCAGCATATCGTCCACCGTGGAATAGATGGTTCCTGATCCGGATTGGGAAACATAATAAGGGGCAGTTACCCATGCGTTATCTTGTTGAACAAAACCACTAATCGTGTGCACTTTACGGGAAGCCTCTCCCGAATTCTTCATGCCAAGTGGTTTCAATATCGTCTGTTGCACGTAGTCGGCATAACTCATGCCGGATACCTGTTCAACGACGTATGCAAGCAAAACATAACCGCTGTTGCTGTATAGATAGGCACTCCCCGGTTCAAACTTCAGCGTTTTTTGACGAATTTCTTCTACAGTCTCTTCCATAGAAGTTCCTTCACCCCGACCAAATGCGGATGGCAGACCTGAAGTCTGGGATAACAGCATATGCAGCGTGATCTGATCTCCCTTTGGTATACCAGAGATATACTTGGAGATTGGATCTTGCACATTAATCTTACCATCCTCCACCAGACTCAGAATGGACGCGGCCGTGAAGGATTTGCTCAGAGATGCGATCCGGGTCTTCTGATCCGGGCGATTCAGCGTCTGTTCATCGGCAAGTCCGTAGCCTTGTCTTAGCAGAACTTCACCATCGCGGGCAATCAGTGCCATACCTGGATAGTTGATCTCGCGCAGATACGTATCTACGCTGGCAACTTCACTGTTCAGCAGGCTGACTTGATCCGTGAACATATTCACACTCATCTGACCCGTAGCTGTACGTTGGACCTTGATATCTGCCTTAATTGCATTAGCCATGGCCCGGACAGGCACCATCAACGTACCATTAATGGTACGTGAATTCACACCTGTAGCGAGATTAACCTGGTTTACCTTAATGGAGTTGCTGCCAGCCTGATGGACCAGCTTGTCTCTGCCAACGGTAATGGTAGCTATCTTGGTGTGATTGTCCCATTTCAACGTGCCTTTAACGGATGTCACTACATCCCGCAATGGAACAAACGTTGAGCCTTTGATGATAAGTGGTGCGTTCTTCCAGGATTGTTGCTCACCATTCACTTCAATGTGAACTGCTTGCGTTGCCTGCGCTGCGGATGCCGTGATACCGACTTGTCCCAGAATCGGGCCTGCGCACAGGATGAACGCTAACAGGATACGAAACATGGATGAATATACCGTGGAAACAGGTTGTTGCATGTGTGACTTGCGTAAGATTTGAATCCTCCCCTTCCAATCGTTTCATGAATAGACAACTTATGAGCATTGTAAACGATCTCGCTTAGAGGGTCAAAACGATTAACGGATATATTTCATATCATGTGATCAAATCATTTAAATTAAATTTGTACCAATTTAGTATCTATACATAATATTTTTACAGCGATTGTCCGATAAAAGGATGGGTGAAGATTATGATGGGGGATAGTTATATGAAGAAAAGGATTCGAAATTGGTTTACTTTAACCGTAAAAAAACGCCTGATTGCTGCATTGCTCCTGTTCCTGATTGTACCGAGTATTACCGTTGGTTGGTTGTCTTATCAAAAAGCTGCTGACCAGGTTAAGCAGGAAATTATTCGTTCCGCACAGGCCAAAACAGAAATGCTTAGTCTGCAGATAAATCAAATGCTGGATATGGAGAAGGATAACGCAGCACAGATGGCTGCGGGTATGACTTCAAACGATATCATTAATAAATCCCCTGCACTTCAAAGGCAGATGGATCGGATGTCTCAGAGTCATAAGGAGCTGGGTGTACTAACCGCAGGTGCCGAAGATGGCAGCTGGATGAAATCCCCAGAATCCGAGGAACAGAATTATGATCCTCGAGAACGTTCATGGTATACGATGGGCATGTCTCAGGATGAGCCTGTAATTTCAGATACATTCCAATCGGCTTCGACGGGTGAATGGGTTGTGACCGCGGCGGTCAAGCTGGCTGATGGCAAAGGGGTATTCGGGGCCAATGTCAGTCTCAATCATCTGAAAGAATCCGTAGATCAGATACGTATCGGTAAAGCAGGAAAATTGTACATGCTGGATAACGGGGGTAAATTCCTGTTCCACTACAATATTGAATCCGGTACACAGTCGGATGAAAGCTACATTAATGAGATGTATACGAAGGAAAGTGGAACGGTGAAGTATACATATGATGGTCACGAAGTGGAAGCTGTGTATTTCACCAATCCGGTTACAGGCTGGAAAATTGTTGGCGAGATGGTTCCTTCGGAAGCAACTGAAGCCGTAATGCCTATTTTGATTCGTTCCATTACAATTGTGGCATCTGCATTGGTTATTGGGCTGATTCTGCTTGTTTTCATTATTCGCAGCATTCATCGGCCATTACTGCAATTAACACAGGCAGCATCGAAAGTAAGTGCCGGGGATCTCACCGTTCGGGTAGGTTTGCAGCGCCGGGATGAGTTCGGACTGCTTGGAGAAAGCTTCGACACGATGACGACTTCACTGCGTAATGTGCTTGGAGAGGTACATGATACGTCCAGCCAGCTGGCGGCATCTTCGGAAGAGCTGATGGCAAGTTCGGAGCAGACATCGAAAGCCACAGAACAGGTGGCTGAACTGATGCAGGATGCAGCTGCAGGAACGACTTTGCAGAACAATAGTCTTGCTGCTACAGGTCAACTCGTGGGCGAAATGTCCATTGGAGTCAAAGAGATCTCATCAAGTGCTGAAGACACCGCTCGTATCGCTCTGGATGCTTCCACCAAGTCGGAAGCGGGCATGGTGACAGTGGAAGAAGCGGTTACCCATATTCAGCAGGTGAATGACGAGAGCAAAGCCATGTCTGTGGTCATTGAGGATCTGCGCGCGAAAAATGAAGAGATTCTGGTGATTGTGGCCGAGATTACGGCTATTGCCAAGCAGACGAACATTCTCGCATTGAATGCATCCATTGAAGCTTCAAGAGCTGGTGAGCAAGGGCGTGGATTCGCGGTTGTAGCCAACGAAGTGAAGACACTGGCTCACAGTTCAGGCGCTTCAGCTGAGCGGATTAATGAGCTTATGCATGAGATGCAGGAGAAAACCAATGCGGTGCAATCCACTTTTGCCCGTACGGGAGAAGGTATGGTGAAGAGTTCGCAGATGATTACAGAGGCAGGCGAAGCATTTAATAACATTCGTACTGCGGTACAGTTGGTGGCTGCACAAGCTGGAGAAGTATCCGCGGCTTCCCGTCAGATTGATGGTGGCATGAGTCATGTCAACAAGGCAGTAAGTGATACCATGGTTCTGTCGGACAGAATTGCCTCTGGAACGGAAGACGGATCAGCGGCGGCTCAAGAGCAGTTGGCTACAATGGAAGAGGTTGCAGCTTCTTCGGCAGCATTGTCACGTATGGCTGAAGATCTGCAAAGCATGATTGAACGGTTTAAGTTGTAACAGGGATTGAAATGAGACTGCAGGGTTGCGACCCTGCGGTCTTTTTTCTGTTGAACAAGGGGCATCCGTTATGTTTTTAAACACAGCATTCTTTTCCGTCATGTTGACACATGATAAACAAAACTATATTATATCTATAAATAAACAAACAAAATTATAAAATATTTGATTATTATACGGTTGGAATCACCATACAATGATAAAAGGAGCTTTACATGAAATCATCGGAATCCTGGTTGCAAACCGCTTCATTGGAAGAGATCAAGCGTGGTTATATGGAGGAGGGTCCCGCCTATATATGTGTCTGTTGCGGATACAGGACGGAATCGGGGATTATCTACCCCGAAGAAGGAGTGCTCTATGAAGCAGCCCGTTATATGCGAGTGCATATTGAGAAGGTTCATGGGTCGGTATTTGAGTATTTACTGGAGTTGGATAAAAGCGTAACCGGATTGTCTGATGTCCAGCGGGGCTTGTTGTCACAATTCTATGAAGGCAAGAAGGATGCTGAAGTACAGAAGACCCTTGGCATCGGGAGTGCTTCCACGATTCGGAATCATCGGTTTGTATTGAAGGAGAAGGAACGGCAGGCCAAAATATTCCTGGCATTAATGGAACTCCTCAAAAGCAAGGATACCCAGAGTCCAGCCGAATGGGTGTCGCCGGTGACAAGGCACGAACATACGATCCATCCGAACTCATTTGATATTACAGAACAGGATCGTGAGAAGGTGCTAAACAAGTATTTTCCGGAAGGCACCAGCGGTCCACTGACGACGTTTCATATGCAACAAAAGCATAAATATATCGTGCTCACCGAAATTGCCAAACGATTCGAGACAGAGCGCCAATATTCCGAAAAACAGGTCAATGAGCTGCTGAAGGAAGTTAATGATGATTACGTGGAAATACGGAGGTATCTCATCGACTATGGTTTGCTGGAACGTGAGCCAGACGGCAGTCAGTATTGGCTGGGAAGCAGCACAGATCAACAGAGCGCCGAAGTTGGAAAACAGGAACGTAAAGAAAAGGGGGAGCAGGAGAAGATGAATCGTCGCAAAGAATTGCAGGAACAGGCCAAAGAAGTCAAAACGGAAGCGGGCGTCTACCAGATTCGAAATGAACGTAACGGCAAAGTTTATATCGACAGCACACTTAACCTGAAAACCATTAATGGACAACGGTTTATGTTACAGATGGGTAGCCATCTGAATCGAAGGTTGCAGGCTGAATGGAATGAATATGGAGAGAATGCGTTTGTGATCGAAGTGCTGGAGACATTGAAACAAGATGATAACCCGTATTACGATCCCAAAGATGCACTCGCCAAATGTCTGAATCGCTGGTTTGAACAGTTAGAGCCCTACGGAGATCAAGGGTACCACGGAGATAAAAAGCCATCTGCTGATTAAGCGGGACATTTTCCTCTCTAAAATGCCTGACCTTTTATAACCCAAAAGCCCCTTTGCCAATATGATGGCAAAGGGGCTTTTGTATCATAGACTACTTGTTAAATAAGTTGAACCAGTCCTTTACACGATAACAGCGATTGGAAGGTTATTCTGTCATCGTAGTGTTAGTGTAAACAATCTTTAGTTCAACGATTACAGCTTGAATTGTTCCACCAGCTTCTGCAGCTTGTGGGCCAGATGGGCAAGGGAATCAGCAGAGGATGATATCTCCTGCATGGAAGCCACTTGCTCCTCCGTAGCAGCGGAGATGTTCTCCGTTCCATCGGCATTGGTTTCAGATATGGCGTGGATCTGATCAATGGATTGCACCACTTCGGCTGTACTTGCAGACATCTGTTGTGAGGCGGCTGCAATGTTCTCAAGCTGATGATTGACGACCCCAACAGCCTCACTAATCTGGGCAAAAGCTTCATCTGCAAACTGAACGGCACGAATGCCGTTGCTTACATCCTGTTGCCCGATCTGTACATTGTGATTGGCCAATGAAATCTCCTGTTGAATCGCTCCGACCATCTCTACAATCTTCTGGCCTGAAAGGCTGGATTGTTCTGCCAGCTTGCGGACTTCGCTGGCAACAACGGAGAAGCCACGTCCATGCTCACCTGCACGTGCTGCTTCAATAGAAGCATTGAGAGCAAGCAAATTGGTTTGTGCAGCGATATCTGTAATGACAGATACCATCTCACCAATGGATGTGGAATGCTGTCCAAGTCGTCCAGCAGTATCTGCCATACCTTGCACAAAGCGACTCACGGAACTCATCTCGGATACGGCCGTCTGCATGGTTGCATTCCCTTTATCTGCGAGCTCACTTGCTTGCATGGCAGCTTCGGATACTTGCTGTGTGCTGTTCGTTACCTGTCCTACACCTCCAGCAAGCTCATTCATCTGTAGTGCCGTATGTTTCAGGCTGCTGGTTTGTTTCTCAAGTCCAGCTGCGGATTCTTCCGTGATCAGGGCGACTTGCTCAGTTGCTTTGGTTGTCTCCGATGAGTTGACTGCCAATTGTGTGGATGAGGCGGTTAACTCGTCAGCCGTGTGTCGCACGTCCTGAATAACGGTTCGCAGGGATTCGCTCATCTTATTGAAGCTGGTGCTCAGCTTGCCGAATTCATCCTGTCCTAATACAGCAACCTCGATGGTCAGATTACCATTACTAATTTCGTCAGATGCCTTCACCAAGCGGTTCAGTGGTTTGGTGATGGATTGCACGATCCAGAAAATAATGACGGAGCTTACCGCAATTGCAATCGCTACAACAATAAGTGTGGTGTATAGAATCGGACGGACAGAAGCCGTCACTTCCCCACTGTCGATGACACCAACCACGGTCCAGCCCGTCGTTTCATTGGTGGAGAAAAAGGCGTGTTCCTGATTTCCATTTAGTGTATAGGTCAGACTTCCGTTCTTCTGTGCAAAAATGTCTTTATAGGGTGCCATGGTTCCTTCGGTCCCCGGTTTTTCGGTAGGATGTACAATGATTTTATTGGCATTATCAATAATATAGACATAACCCTTCTCGCCAATCTTCGTGGAGTTAACCGTCTTCGAGAGGGCTTCAAGCGACAGGCTGACAGAGACGACACCATGGCCATCCGCTGAGGTCTGAGCTACCGAAGCAACAACATTGCCGGTATTGCTTGATAAGTAGGGGGTGATTACGGTAGGGACATCTTTGTTCTCCGTAGCAGCCTGATACCACGGGCGTTCGCGCGGGTCATATCCTTCTTTGTTCACCGCAGTTACAGGGGAGTTAATATACACGCCCTGATCGGTACCGATGGAGGCAAGTTCCACGTCATCATGCGTTTCCTTATAAGCGTCGAGCAAGGTTCGGATGGTATCTGTTTCGTCACCCTGATTGGGTCCGACATTACCTGCGTCCAGCTGACTTGCCAGGAAATCAACATTTTTGCGTGTTGCACCAATGATCTGGTCAATGGTCTGGTTGAGCACAGTAACACTGCTGATCGCGTTCTCATACATTTTCTCTTCAACCTTGGCATCGGCTGTTTGGAAAGAGATAATGCCGAGACTAATGGTTGGAATGAGCAATACAATGGCAAATGACAAAATCAGTTTCTCTCTCATCTGCATTGTTCTTTTGACCCCTTGTTTACGATTTTTTTTCATACACATTCCCCCTCTGTGTAACCCATCCCATATCTAGTGGACAAGCTCATCTGGTAAAAGATATTTCATTCCAACCTTTCCAGAAGTTTCTGGTGCTATCGTATGACAAATTTCGCGTTTATTCAACATAATTTATGAGTTTCGCGAAAATATTTTTTGATTTTATAGGTATTTAGGATTACATCTGTTCTATAAAAAGGAATCTGTCTCTCCCTTAGTGCACATCTTGTGGTATATTTCTGAATTAATGTGAAATGAAATTTTGCAAATTGCGAAATCCACAAGGCATGTACCTGATCATGTTGAATACACAAAGAAGTTGTTTTCATGAAGAATGGACCTGAATGGATCTACATCCATATATATCGGTTGATGGAGACAAAAATTGGAGAGGGGTTGTACCGCAGTTGGACCAAAGTACACTACAGATATCTGGACAGGAGAACATGGAAGAGGTCCGGGATCAAGCTACATTCATGCAGGGGGTCAAAGATTGTATCCCAACCCTGCTTGGTTATTTGAGTATTGGCTTTGCGGCGGGTGTCATTGAAATGACCGCAGGTCTGAGTCTGGCGGAAACAGCTCTGCTCAGCCTGATTTTATATGCAGGATCGGCTCAGTTCATTGCAGCAGGCATGCTCGCATCGAATGGGTCAGCAGTAGCTATCATGTTCACCATATTTTTTGTGAATCTTCGTCATTTGCTGCTCAGCGCAGCTGTATCACCGTATTTTCGGCATCTGACCCCGCTTAAAAATATGTGGATCGGTTCATTGCTTACGGATGAGTCTTTCGGTGTGGCGATGACACGTGCGATTGGCAGGGAAAGGCTCAGTGAACGCTGGATGCACGGTCTGAATATTACCGCATATCTGAACTGGTTCGTGGCTAATATGGCGGGAGCGTACTTTGGACGCTGGATCACCAATCCGGAACGACTGGGCCTGGATTATGCCCTGCCAGCGATGTTTATCGGACTGGTTGTACTCCAGTTGGTGCATCGTAAAAACAAAAAAATACACATTAATGTGGCGATCATCGCTGTGGTCTGTGTAATCTTCGCCAGCATGGCTTCACTAGGCAGCATGAGTGTCATTGTGGCTGCGGTCATTGCGGCAACGATGGGAGTGTTCATGGAACGATGGAAGTAAGATGGGATGTATTCTGGATTATTATGGGGTCAGCGCTGTTAACATTTATTCCGCGTGTACTGCCACTGATGCTGTTCAGCAAGATACAGATTCCGGTGTGGTTGTTACGCTGGCTGGAGTATGTACCTGTAGCGGTCATGGCAGCACTGATTGGTCAGGAACTGTTCATGTCGGACAACCAGTTAGTGCCGATTACGCAAAATGCAGCTCTGTGGGCATCTCTGCCTACGATTGCAGTAGCGATTTGGACACGCAGTCTGCTGGGAACCGTATTGGTTGGTATTGTGGCTATGATGATACTGCGATATTGGATCGGATAATTGCCAGATTGTATTGTAAAATCCGGTAATTCCTTCGCCTGATCGGTTAATACTGTTCTATAGAGGACAGATAGCCTATCTGAGCGAAGGGAGCTGGATTCATGAGTGAACTGAAGCGCAAGCTGTTAATTACGGGAGCTGCAGGAGTCATTGGTCGCAGTCTGCTGGAGGGGCTGAGAGCCAAGGGTACGTATGACATCGTTGCGGCTGATCTGCGTGAAGACGAGGAAGCTGGCATTGTAGCCATGGATGTGACAGATGGGGAACGCCTGAAGGAACTGATGCAGGGGGTTCACACCGTTCTGCACATTGCATGGGCCAAGGATGAGGAAGATTTTCTGGGCAAAGTTCTGCCGATCAACGTAACCGGAGCCTACCATGTGTATGAAGCAGCTCGGTTGAATGGTGTTCGGCGGGTGATCTTCGCAAGTTCCAACCATGCAACAGGCTTCTATCCTACTGGTGAAGATATTGAAGTGGATGACCCGTACCGACCGGACAGCTTCTATGGACTTAGCAAATGTTATATTGAACTGCTGGGACGTTATTACGTTGACAAATATGACCTGTCCTCATTTAATATTCGGATTGGAAACTTCTCAGGTGATACATACCCGCACTCGGAGCGCTCGGCTCATATCTGGATCTCACCAAGGGACATGGTCCAGCTTGCTGAGTGCTGTATTGAAGCCGATCCAGATATGAAGTATCTGAATCTGTACGGGACTTCTGCGAATACAGATAATTACTATGATATTAGCTATCTGGCGCAGAAGATTGGATACCGCCCACAGGATGATGCAGCCGAGTTGTGGGAAGAGGCAAAGCTTAGAGGCGTACCCGACAAACAGGATGAGACAGCCTATCAGGGCGGAGGCCATGTGGAGAAAGAACCAAAAGATTCATAAGATGGCGACAATCGGTGATGAAAACGCTATTTTCTATTGTGACCGAAAGGGATAAAATGGAGACTGAGGTGTTCAGTGTTTCCATTTTGCACAAGAGGAAGGAACGATTTCAATCATGAGTACAAGTTCATCCGTTATATTGTTTCAGGGAGACTCAATTACAGATGGGGGAAGATCACGCAATGACGATCCGAATCATTTTCTCGGACACGGATATGCGTATCTAATCTCTAGCAAACTGGGTATGGAACTGGCGGGCAAGCATAAGACCTTCTATAACAGAGGTATCAGCGGGGATCGGGCATCCGATCTGTACGCACGCTGGAATGAGGATACCATTAGTCTAAAACCGGACCTGATCAGCATCCTGATTGGGGTTAATGATGCCTGGCGCACGATGAATGGTGAACCTAGCGGGGTAACGGATCGTTTCGGACGGGCGTATCGCCATTTGCTCGAAGAAACTCGGGAAGTGATGCCGGACACGGGGCTGATTTTGATGGAGCCGTTTATTCTGAGAACCGGAGCAACCGCGGAGAAATGGGAAGCCTGGGAAGCGTATATCGGTCAATATCAGAAACTGGCTCAAGGTCTTGCTGAGGAATTTGGAGCTGTGTGGGTACCATTGCAGCAGACGTTTAATGACGCTCTGAAACAGGCGGATGCAGCCTACTGGTTATGGGATGGCGTACACCCAACCGCAGCAGGTCATGAGCTGATTGCACGCCAATGGTTGTCTGTTGTACAGAATTCTTCGCTTGCGATTGTGTAATAACAACAACGGACAGTTGCGATATGGGTAGCAGCACTATAGGTATATAGGATTAGTTGAGGACATAAGATAGTTAAGAATATGAGATAGTCATAAAAAGCCTGTGGACAGGCAGAATGTAACGGAGGACCTGACGAAGGTTCTTCGTTTTTTTTGTGTTGGGAAGGAGAAGGACGTCACGTCGTGGAAAGGGTTCTAATGGATAATTCTTCAAAAGTGCTATTATATCCGGTAAAATGAAATCGATTACATTATAATGTGAGTATGACAATCCATTAACGAAGAGTGGTGAATCCAGTGGAAGATTCCATTCACGAAGTCGAAAATGAAAATATAATTCAACGTGGAAACGAGAGCAGAACATTGAGTTCCTTAAGTGCCGACAGACTCTTGGAGAAGTTATCCCGGCCTGATTTGGCTTCGTTATACACAGACTTGAAGGCTTACGCTGAACGTGCCTTGAAAGAACCCATGCCTTCCTTGTCGTTCCGTATATATCGACAGTTCAGTGATATGGGTGAGCGAAAAGCCTATGAAGAGGCTTATTTCGATCGAAGGGGCAGACTTGCTGCTGTGGCGATGCTCGCATTAGACACAGCTAGGCCGGATGCACTGCAGGCGCTGGAAGAAATGTTGTGGGACGTGTGTGGTGAGTATACGTGGTGTTTGCCCGCGCATCTAGGTACGGGGGGGGTCAACCAAGTGAATGGGAACATCGATCTGTTCGCCGCAGAGACAGTACATATGCTGGCCGAGATGGTGACCATTCACGCCGAGCGGCTGGATCGCCTTGTCATAGAGCGAATCAGGTCTGAGGCAGAGCGGCGAATCTTCATCCCGCTATACCGGGAGCAACGGAAGTTCCACTGGCAGACAGCGGATCACAACTGGTCGGCGGTCTGTGGTGGCTGCTGTGGCATGGCTGCATTGTTACTGCTCGAGGATGAGTTCACACTACAGGAATCGATCTCCCATACGGTCAGCTGTATGAACGCATTCTTGAGCGGATATGGCGAGGATGGCGGCTGTGCCGAAGGCATTGGATATTGGGTATATGGCTTTGGTTATTTCACCTATTATGCCGAGATGCTTCGTGAATATAGTGAGGGCGAACTAAATCTGCTGACGGGTTCCAAAATAACAGCTATCGCAGCCTTCCCGCTACGAGTTCATCTGTCGGGTGGCACATTCGTGAATTATTCGGACAGTGCCGAGCAGGAAGAGATCCCTTCCGGATTGCTTTCCCTGCTTGCATCCCGTGTTGGGTTGCAGGTGGACTTGCCGCTTCATATTCCACTGTTTACTGATGATCCATGTCATCGCTGGGCTCATCTGTTGCGGAACGTGATGTGGAGCGATCCGGCAGTGTATGGTGGTGAAGGTGCCTCTGGGCAGTTTGAGCGGGGATTTATTTTTCAAAATCTGGGCTGGATGATTGCAAAAGGCTCGCTTGATTCTCCAGATACAAAACGTACAAATGGCGGACCTCTTCAGGTGGCTATTTCCGTTAAAGGCGGACATAACGATGAACCTCACAACCATAATGATCTGGGGCAGTTCATTATCCATTGCGGTGGTGAGAATATTCTGTGTGATCCAGGAGCAGGGTTGTATACCCAAGCGTATTTTGCGCCAGGCAGAGAGCAGTTGTTACACATCTCATCATCCGGGCATAACGTTCCGCTCATTGAAGGTCAGGAGCAATGCTCCGGTCGGCAAGCGCAAGCCCATGTGTTAGAGGGGAAGCTGGCAGAGGGTGGCGGTGAGCTGAATACAACATTGGATCTGACATCCGCTTACTCTGGAGCTGCTTCACTGGCTCGTTATACGCGCCAATTTCATTGGAAGATGGCTTCTGACGGTAGCGGGAATGGAGCGGAATTGCGTCTCATTGACCGTTTTCAATGGAAGAACAGGATGGTGTCTTCGGCTGATCGATCATCTTCGGTGGATAATTCAGATTCACATGCAGAGTTTTCAAGTGTTGTTGAACGATGGATGAGTAGAGTACAGCCTGAAGTGGTGAAGAGCGGTAATCTTCGCTGGCAAGGCGTACATGGAACGGTCCATATGACGTATGATGCGAACCAGTGGCAAGTCCTTACGGAGGCAATAGACACAGTTGATCATGATAATGTACCAGTCAAATTCTATCGAACGTCACTATCATGGACAGGTGTGATTAATGAGACTGATGTTCGGATAGAAAGTTCTGATCTGATTGAAACGGTATGTGAGGTACACTTCAGCATTGAACCGAAAAATGGGAGAAACCGAGGTGAGCATACGTGAGTAAATATACATCTGCGTCCACATATCCATGGAAAGACGAACTCGAACGTTACCGTTCATTGGCAGAGCAAGCGGGCCCTCCTCCGGCAGACGGCTGGAATAGGGAGCGCAAGTTGGCACTTGTTGAGAGTGTTGTTCGCGCTTACACGCCATATCAGGACAGCCAGGGTGCAATTATCGACCCGTTCTCGGGTGTGGAGAGATATTATTCTACACCGGCCTATGCGATGGCTGCGGCAGTTCTGGTTGATGCGGGACGTACAGATCTGCTGGATTCCGCAGCGGCAGCCCTCTCACAGAGCATGGATGCCGTGGTCAAAGGTAGCGTACCTGACAATCACCCTGATTTTTATCCAGTGCTCATGATGAGAGCTTACATGTTGTTGAAGTCATATCTGCCGGAACAAGCGAAGATTTGGGCTGAGGCGCTCAAGACAATCGATCCTGAACAAGATTATGTATTTACGATGAGCAAGATGAACAATCCCAATCGCATGATCAACTGGAACGCGATTATGATCTCTGGCGAATACCTGCGGTGGCGTGAACAGCTGGCGAGTGAGGATACAAGGTGGATGGATCGTTATCTGGAAGCCTATCATGTACCTCGATTTACGGCACTTGGATTATATCAGGATGGACCGCTGGATCGACCGAATTGTCCATTTTCCTATGATATTGCCACCCGTTATCACCTTGGGGTGATGCTTGAAGCAGGTTACGGGGGAGCCACTGCCGATACGTTACGTGAGCATCTTCGCCATGGTGCGTTCAGCTCGCTGCTGACGCTATCTCCGCTAGGTGAGATTCCACCGCGTGGTCGCAGCTCTCAGCACCAATGGAATGAAGCGGCTGCGGCTTATGTATGCTCCACACATGCAACACTAGCTTTGCAGGCGGGAGATCCGGTGATGGCGGGTGCTTTTGCACGTGCGGCCAATCGGTGTTTTGCTGCTGTTGAGCGCTGGAAGATGGATAATGGACGTTTGAAAATCGTGCGCAATGAATACGCTCCAGAAGATCGGCACGGGTATGAAATCTATACCAACCATACCTGTTACAACCTGTGGACGGCAGCAGCGCTGGCCCAAGCTTGTCTCAGTGATCCGGGAGACGATGTGGGCGAAGTGTACCTTCCTTCCGAGTTAGGCAGCAGGGTTTTGCAGACCGATGGGTGGTTTGAAACTGTGATTGCTTCCATACCTGGTCAGCAACTGGTATTACACACGGCGATGAATGATCCGTATACGATTCCTGGTTTGGTACGGATTCAGCAGATGGGGTTACCTGGTCTGATTGGTCCGTCCGCTGCCAGCCATGTGCAGGCCGGGTTTACGGAATTTGCCGAAGGGGAGGTCCGTCCGCTCAGCTACTGTCCTGCCTGGAAGACACCAGATGGGGTATGGCACAGTCTTGCAGAGGGGATTTCATCCGGTGGTGCATATGATCGTGACATTGGATTAGACCCTGCTCAGGGAGGAGGGTCAATAGTGTATGAGAAGGTGGACCATGATACCCGGAATCAAGTGGAACAGCACCTGGCGGAAAGAGCGTCAGAAGATGGCGTAAATGCCTTGGAGAATGCTTTTGCCGTGACATGGGTCGGTCCATTACCCGGAATTGAAACATTGCGTACCCATTATGTGCAACAGGCGGATGTGCTGACTATAACGTATGAATTCGAAGGTGAGATTGCGGCGGCGGGTGCACTCATTCCATTGATGTTCCATGATGGTCGTGAACAGGCGGTAATTACCCATGCGGATCATAGCGTACGAACGGAGTATCGAGGAGCATATGTAGAATCTACAGCGCTGGATCAGGAAGCCATTATTCATCTGGAGGAACAGGCTGTGGCTTCACGTAATGGGTTGCTGAAGGAAGCGCGGATTGAAGTGAACGGAGCACGTAGTCTGTCATTTACGATCCGATTGGGCGAGGTTGCACATGAAGGTGTTCAGGTCGAGGATCATTAGATCTCGAAACATCTCGAATCATAGTTAAAAGTGTTATTCGTGGATGATTAGTGATATTTAACGGATAGATATAGTAGTTACGGCGTACGACGCTATAGATAAGTTGAGGATGAGCTGGAGCATCAAGAACGGTGTCCGGTATTGAATCGAGGAGGGATATGTTCATGAACACATCAACGTCGGTAAAATGGCTCGAGGAAGCGTGGCAACAGGGAGCTGCCAAGACAATTCGGAATGCAAAGCGGATCAAGGATACTTTTCCACACATTGCTCCGCAGGGGACGTATGACCGGAATGATCCGGAATGGTGGACAGCAGGTTTCTGGCCTGGATTGTTATGGCTAGTCTATGGGGATACGCCGGAAAGTGAAGCGGTCGCTCCGTTACATCGCATTGCCGAAAGCTGTGAGCGGCAACTGGAGGGGTGTCTGCGTGATCCTGAATCAGTGGATCACGATCTGGGGTTCATCTGGCTGCTTAGTGGCGTAGCCAACTACCGCCAGACGGGCAGCATGGATGGACGGCGGCGTGGCATGCTTGCCGCCAATCTGCTCGCTGCCCGGTTCCACGTGCGCGGTGAGTTCATCCGCGCCTGGAACTTCAGCTCGTCAGCAATGGATACGCGCGGCGTAGCCATCATTGACAGCATGATGAACCTTCCGCTGCTCTACTGGGCATCCGAGCAGAGCGGCGACCCTCGCTTCCGCTGGCTGGCGGAAGCTCATGCGGACACCGTGGCGCGCGAATTCATCCGCGCTGACGGGTCCATCTGCCACGTGGTGGAGTTTGATCCACACACGGGGCAGAAGCTGCGAGAGCATGGCGGACAGGGCCATGCTCCAGGTTCCGCCTGGGCGCGGGGCACCGCCTGGGCGTTGCACGGGTTTGCGCTGTCTTTCCGGTATACGGGCGAAGCCCGATATCTGGAGACAGCGGAGCGTGCGGCCGATTTCTTCCTCGCCATGCTTGGCGAAGAGATCGTGCCGATGTGGGATTTCCGCGCACCTGCGGAGCATCAGGTGGCGTGGGACTCGTCCGCTGCGGCGATTGCCGCGAGCGGGTTGCTTGAGCTGGCGAAGCTGTCGCCACGCGGGGAAACCTATGCCGTCGCGGGAGAGCGCATCGTCCGCGGGTTGCATGAGCACTATAGCTCCGGCGACTCGGCAGCGGAAGAAGGTCTGATCATGCAGGGGACGGTACATTACCCGGAAGGACGAGGGTTGAATGTGCCGATTATATACGGCGATTATTTCTATATGGAAGCGCTGGCGAAGCTGCGTGGACATGCGGGGTTATTTTAAAGAGGAAATAAGAACGATACAAACGATCATCACCTGTCCGCCTGAGGCTGTATCCAATAGGAGGAACGATATTCCCTCTATTGGAGGCGGCGTATACTTAAGCTTGATCTAGGAATAGACCAATCATATCAGCGGACAGGCTTATGATAACTTTATGAAAAGAATCACTTTTCACTTCGAAGGCGTACGTCTCAGGATGACAAAGTCGGCAGAAGATTGATCTGGATAGCGCTGCGGAATAATCTCATGAACTTTGAAATCAGGGTAGTCGAAGAGATATTCGAACAGATTACGGTCCTGGATTGTATCAATCCCCGGGTTGCCGTTTTCTTTCAAACGGGTGTAAAGCACCACCCATGCTGTTGAGGAGTGCAGAATATCATAGAGGGTATTACGAAAATCCGTTTCATCCGTGATGTGATATAACACATCCAGACAGACCGTCAGATCGGCTTGCAGGAAACCTCGGTTAATCCATAGTCCTGGTGTATACAGCATGAAACTCTTGGAAGAATCCTTGGCAAATTGGGAAGCACAACGCTTTACTGAAGAAGCCGCTACATCCACGCCCAGGTAGTCCTCATAATTCATGTATTGCAACTGGTTGCCATCCCCACATCCAAACTCAATGACACGATGAATCCCTTCACGTTGAATCAGTCCATTCACGACCTCGGCCTTGAATTCAGCCAAAACCCCGTATGAACCCCTCCCGGAAGTTTCACCCGAACGATATGTTTCCTCCCAATACCCGATGTAATCAAAAGGCTGACGCATTATGTTTCCTCCAATCCTGTTAAAAGAAGTTCAAGACAGTCAATATACATAGGTATGCGCAATATTCGCAGGTATGATCGGTTGAAACAGGAATAGAAGATAAATTAATTTCCATAGAATCCCTGAAAATTTCCTGAAAGTCTAAACATCTGGAAAGGACTTGCCGACATAAAACATAAGGAAAAAAATGATGATAATCGGGGGGAAATGATGTTAAAGCCAAGATTGACCAAGTACATGGTGATGATGCTGGTGTTGATGCTGAGTATTTCCAACGTAGGCTTGGCCGCTGCGGCAGACAAAGAACTGTCCAAAATTGTGGTTTCCAAGAATGAGATGTCGCTCGAAGTTGGTGATTCTGGGTCTGTTACGGTGACAGGGGTATATTCAGATAATACCTCGGCTAATGTAACGATTAGTACAACCTGGAGTAGCGAAGACACTTCGATAGCAACTGTATATAATGGTGCAATCACGGCCAAAAAGGAAGGTAAAGCGACGATTACCGCAGCTTACCAGGGTCAGAGTCAGACCGTTCAAGTGAAAGTGACAAAGAAGGTCAAAGCCCTTTCGAAAAACGTGCAAAGTCTGGATTTGCGCACGGGAGATACAAAAGAAATTATTTTGACAGCAACCTATAGTGACAATGAAACAAATAATGCAGCAGCAAGTACGGCAGAATGGTCTACCAGTGATGAGAAGGTTGCTACCGTTGTGAATGGTAAAGTAACTGGACAAAGCGCGGGTACGGCAGTTATTACTGCGAAAGTTGGCAGCCAGAGCGTGACTGTGGATGTTAACGTTGAAGTGGTTAAACGTGTAGATGTAGATAAACAACAGGTTAACCTGTTGTTGAACAAAAGTGAAAGTGTGAAAGTGACAGCTACGTATCCAGATGGCACAACCAAAGATGTAACCGATCTGGCGGAATGGACGTCCAGCAATGAGAAGGTCGCAGACGTTCTTAAAGGTGAAATTACAGGATACTCGGCAGGTTCTGCCAAGATTACAGCCAAATACGGTACAAAATCCGTATCCGTTGACGTGGATGTGGATCTGACCAGCAAGCTGAGTGTGGAGAAACAAAGTATTTTCTTCCGTTTGAGCGAGACAACCAAAACGGCTAATGTCGTTGTAACGGCTTCGTATCCAAACAGCAGCGATGTGAATGTAACGGATCAGGCAACATGGACATCCAGCAACGAGAAGGTTGCAACGGTGTTCAAGGGACAGATCACAGCGATTAGTGCAGGTTCAACAACGATCAAAGCAACCTATAGTGGAAAAACTGTAGAAATTGCTGTAGATGTAGATACGGCAAGATATCTGGATATCAAAGATGTAAATGACAAACTCGCCATGAGTGTTACAGGTGATAACAAGTCCAAGACATTGGTAGCCAATGCCGAATATATTGATGCCAGTACAGAAAATGTAACTTCCAAAGCAACATGGACTTCAAGCAATCCAGATGTTGTATATGTATCAAACGGTGATCTGATTGCATACAAATCCGGTACGGCTACGATCACTGTAGCTTATGGCGGTAAAACGGTTAAATTCACAGTGAATGTAGACGTAGCAGACAAGTATGAGATGGACAAGAAAAAAGCATCGGTAGCCGTTGGTGGAACGACTTCTGCCAAAGTACTGGCGTTGTATGGTGAAACATCCAAAGATGTATCTGAAGATGCAACTTGGAGCAGCAGCAGCGACAAAATCGCTGAGGTAGATAGCAAAGGGGTTATCACAGGTGTTGCTACAGGTAAAGTAACCATTACCGCGAAGATTGAAGGCAAAACACTGACTCTGCCTGTTGAAGTAGGTATGGCTAGTGGACTGGAAGCAGATGTGAACTTCGTTGTTCTGTCTGCCAAAGAAACTCAGACGATCCTTCTAACAGGTACGGATGAGGACGGCAACACGTTGGATGTAACATCCGAAGCAACCTGGAAATCCAGCAACTCACGTGTAGCGGATGTGAAAAAAGGCGTGATCACAGGTAACAGCAGTGGTAAAGCCAACATCACAGCAGAATATGGTTCCAAAAAAGTGACGATCCAAGTTGAAGTGGATGTCATCTCACGTATTGAAGCTTCCGAGCCGGTCCTTTCCCTGAAATCAGGCGATACAGCTGATCTGACGGTAACTGCCTTCTTGAGCGACGGTAGCGAGCGTGATGTTACGGACAAAGCTGAATGGAAAACGAACAGCTACAAAGTAGCTCAAGTGACCAAAGGTAAAGTCAAAGCTACAGGTTCAGGTAAAGCCAAAATCACAGCCAAATACGGTAGCAAGTCTGTAACGATTGCTCTAGATGTGGATACACTGAAATATTTGCAGACGGATAAAGTGACGTTGACCATGAAACCTGGTGAAAAGGTAACTGTGGCGGCTACTGCAACGTATGCTGATGGCAGTGAAGCTAATGTATCCAAACCGGCTCTCTGGAAATCTTCCCGTATTGCAACAGCATCGGTGAAAGATGGAATCATTCAGGCGAACGGCAAAGGTAAAGCAACAATTACGGTGACATTTGCAGGTGTGAAAACCAAAGTAACGGTAGTGGTTGAAGCGAAGTAATTGCTTTTCTTAATGTGAGCGTGAAACGCGCAAATAAAAAACGGTGATGCCAGCTAATAGCTGGTATCACCGTTTTTTGGTCTATAAACTAGAGCATGTCTTCAAGCGCTAACGAATCTGAAACGTCATATTCAGGGATCGTTCCCTGTAGGTTCTATAACTACATCGTGTGAGACAGTACCAGCGCACCATAGGCAAAAGCGATCACGATCAGAATGGCTGGGTGCAGCTTGGTCTTGGTCATGACCCAGAGCGAGATGCCTGCAATGATTAACGTCTGCCAGATGCCGATGGAATCAGTGGATAGCTGCCCGAATTCCCATGTAAGCAGAATCATAAGTACAGCGATAACAGGCTGCACGAGTAGGGTCATGCCTTTGACTTTCGGTGATGTGCGATGTTTGTTCAATAGACGAAGTAATATAATTAGTGCGGTTGCGGAAGGGACGATTGTGGCAAAACTTGCGATAAATGCCCCGAACCAGCCTGCCACGTGATACCCGACAAATGCAGCAATTTTGGTTGCAATCGGCCCGGGAAGGGCGTTACCAATCGCCAATACATCCCCGAATTGCTCTGTGGTCATCCATTGGTAATGGTTCACAATCTCTTCCTGCATGAGCGGAATCGAAGCCGGACCGCCCCCATATCCCAAGATGTTTGCTACGAAAAATCCCCAAAATAATTCCCACCAGGTCTGGAGCATCCTTAGGACACCCCCTTATCGGACTTGCCTTTGGACTTGAAGCGCTGGACTAGCTCCAGATGGAAGACACCATATCCAAGGAAAACCGCGATCACAATCCCCGGATGGATATCCAGCAGCTGTAATAGTACAAAGGCAATTACGCCGAATAGGGCGGCAAAAACTTTACCGAGTCCCTTCCAGGCTTTCATGGCAAATTCATAAGCCATCATGCCCAGCATGACAAAAATGACGGGCCTTACGGCCGCTACCATGCCTGCTACCACTTTCGACTCGCGTAGCGCGTACATGGAACCGAGCAGAGCAATGATGGCAATACTTGTCGGTAAAATGTGAGCGAGCACAGACACAATGGCGCCCAGAACACCTTTGGTTTTATAACCGAGATATGCGGCCATCTTGGTCGCGATGGGACCCGGCAGGGCGTTGGCGATAGCCAAAATCTCGCCGAACTCCTCATCACTGACCCATTTGTAACGCGTAACGGCTTCGTAACGGATTAACGGAATAACCGAAGGGCCACCGCCATATCCGAGAATTCCGGTCCGTACCATTCCGATGACGAGACCGTTGTAATCTTTCCAACCCATGCTGATTTCCTCCTAGAGTCTCATGCCCATCCGGCTTTTATAACGTTTCAACAATAGCTGTGATTCCACTTTGACGATACCCGGCATCTTATAGAGCTTCTCCAGCAAGAACTGCTCCATCTCTTCCATATCCGCAAAAATACCGTGCATGTGCAGGGTACTCGGGCCTGTCATATGATAAAGGCTGGTGACGGCTGGCTCTTCATCCAGTTTCTCAGCGACTTCATCCAGGAAGGGCGGTTCGACATCGACATTGAAAAAGGCCGAGACCTGAAGCCCAACCTTGCCAGGGTTGATTACAACGGTGAAGCGTTCGATGATTCCTTTTTCGGATAACGCATTAATGCGTGCCTGAACGGCTACACGCGACAACCCGATCTGTGTGCCCAGATCCGTATAGGATATCCGGCTGTTTTTGTGAAGTACGGCAATAATTTTACGATCCATCTCGTCCAGATTGTACATTTGCGGAATTTCTCCCCCTTTGGAGGAGCGTTTCTCTGACATGTTGACCATCCTTTTCTTTCGCTATATGAAATGAACAATGAAATTTTACTGAATATACAATGTGTATGTGGCATTCATAGTTTAATGACGAATCGTAACTGGAGTCAATCTATTTATCATGATTATTGAATTTAACCGATTTTGAGCCTTCATTTTGTCATTTCGACCAATCGGAAAATAAAAAGACCACTCGCACAGTCCAATAGCGAGCAGCCGTTAAATAATAGATAAGCTGAAGTGAAGCGCAAAGTGTGATACGAAGCATGTCCGCTTATGCTTGGGCTGTCTTGGGCAATAAAAGGGTAACGGTGGTCCCTTCGCCAGGCTCGGAAGATACTCTTAACGTTCCTCCTGCACCACGGGCACGCTCTTCCATACTGAACAATCCAACGCCATTCCCAGCAGTTGCTTCGCTGAATCCGGCACCCTGGTCTTCAATAATAACCATCGTCATGTTCTCAGCGTCTTCTATAGTAACACGTGCCTCGGCAACATCGGCATACTTCGCGACATTGGTTAAGGCTTCCTGAATAATCCGGTAGATGGCTATCTCCCGGTTCATCTCCAGTCGTTTGTGCAAATTACATTCCAGATCAACTTCGATACCGTAGTGACGGGTGTAATTCTCGATATACGTACGAATCGCCGGAACAACACCCAGGTCATCCAGAACGGATGGTCTCAGTTCCCATGCCATACCGCGTACATCTTCCATAATACCCGTGACCTGCTTACGAAGGGCTTCAACTCCGGGGTGAGGCTGGTCTGCCAGCAGTCGGTCCATCTGAATCACCAGAGAGAAGAGACTCTGTCCAATCCCGTCATGCAGTTCACGCGAGATCCGGCGACGTTCCTCTTCCTGAATGTTCATCACTTGGGACATCATCTTTTGCAATTCGGCTTCGACGGATTTTAACTTGGTGACTTCACTACGTACAGCCAGGTATTGATATGGCTCGCCGTCGTTATCAAGGAAAGGCACGATGGTGGTGTTGACCCAATAATGACTGCCATCTCTGGCACGATTGAGAATTTCTCCGTTCCATACCTTACCTGAGGATATCGTGTCCCACAGGTTTTTCATAAAGGTTTTGCCATGGTATCCGGAATTAATGATTCGATGATCCTTACCGATCAGTTCCTCGCGCTCATACTGCGAGATTTCACAGAATTTATCATTCACATACTGGATTTTACCCTTGCGGTCTGTCAGGGCTACAATGGAGGATTCATCCAAGGCAAATTTCAGGTCACTCAGTTGATGCAGGGAACCCTTCAACCTGCTGCGAAATTCATTATCCGTAATGTGATTATCGATTTCGTTCAGCAGAAGGCGTACGGGCTGGTCTGCGAGTCCACTTAGTCTGTTCTTGCGTGCACTACTCAAAGTTCAGCAACCCCTTTTTCATGGCGAATTTCACCAGTTCCGGTCGTGTGCGCAGGCCAAGCTTCTCCATCAGATTGCTTTTGTGGGATTCGACCGTTTTGACACTGATGATCAGATGTTCGGCGATTTCCTTGTTGGCGTAACCTTTGGCAATCCAGGACAAAATCTCTTTCTCCCGCTCGGATAACGTGTCATACGGTCCAGCGTTTTCCTGTTTGGCTTTGTCCAGATATTCACTCATCAGCCGCTTGGTCGCACTGGGGTACAGATAGGCGCTACCCTCTGCTACGGAACGAATTGCGGCAAGCAATTCTTCATGCGGCGCACTTTTGAGTATATATCCGGATGCTCCCGCGTGGATGGCGCGGAACAGATATTCTTCATCGTCATGCATGGTCAGTATCAGAATGGAGACATCTGGCATCAATTTCTTCAATTCAGCGGTAACGGTCAGACCGTCTTTGCCTGGCGGCATGCTAAAATCCATCAAGACCACATCCGGTTTTAACTCTTGAGCTTTGGCAATGGCTTCATCACCATCTGCGGCATCCCCAACGATATGTATATCATTCTTTCCTTCAAGTAAAGCGATCAGCCCGGAACGCACGACAACATGGTCGTCTACAACTAATAGTTGAATCACATGATTTCCCCCTGTCCGCTTCCTTAGTTCTTTCTATATCATAACAAAAAAAGAAGCCATTCAGAGCTTTAATCTCCGAATAGCTTCTCTCACGCTCTAGTTCATACTTTTATCCAAATACCTTCGGCTGAAGATGTAGAGCAACTTGCTCCGTCTGCCGGATCATGTCCGGTGAGAAGGTGCAGGGCAGTCTGCTGCCAACGAGCAGCACGGCGCCAGGCACACTTCCTTCCTGGAACACAGGTACCGCTATGGCACTTACCAGCCGCTCAGCAAGCATTAACGGGCAACGACCAGGCGTATGCTCCCCGGTGGATTGGGCATCAGATCGAGCTGTGCGTCCAGTCCGAAGGGCTGTGCCCACCAGATCTTGTCCGGGGCGCATTTCCATGCGTCTCACCCGTTCATTACTAGCCCCAGAGGTAACCTTCCAGCGTAGCATCGTCCCGTTCAGACAGGCAAGTCCACAGAAGTCGCTGGATGTGTTCAGGCGCAGGCCGTCGATCATCTCCTGAATGCCAGATGGCAGTTCATCATGCATGAGAGGACACTTCCTTTTTCAGATTATAACGTACGTAACGGTGTAATCATTATCTTTAACCTTTTAGGATCATCTTAAAGTAAGGGTATTTCGATGTTAATTCTATTGTAGACCCTTTCTTATACATTGTAATTCAGGGAAAACCCCTATTTCCGCTCCGTAATCTACTGAACTTGGGCAGTGGAGGACTCCTGAATCAGGTGCACCAAGGGATTGAAGAAATGCGATGGATGAGGCATATCGGTGAAATGTGACTTTTCTCACAGCAAATTCAGGGAGTTTCTTGTCAATGATCAGGTAATCCCCCGATAACCCTGAGGCTACTTTCGCGATATGATGTATACATAAGGAATCACCGAGGGGGACGAAGGTTATGGGTACAGTATTTGTGGAAAGAACAACCCAGAGAACAGAGCAGAAACAAACGGAGGCGGGCAAAATGACACGAGAAACAGGCGGAATCCTTTCGTTCGTTACACCTGAGCAATGGGACCTGATTGAAGCAAGAATGCAACCCAAACGGGTGAAGTCGGGGTATAGTCTCTTTCTCGAAGGCGATGAAGCCGGATATCTGTACTACATTCGTTCGGGACGAGTAAAAATGACCAAGTCGACGGAGGATGGCAAAGAAATTATTTTATCCATTCAGCAAAGCGGCGATCTCATCGGTGAATTCGGCGGTATCGGTGGATTGAATCATAGCTATAGTGCAGAGATGGCGGAAAAAGGGGAACTGGCTATTATCTCGCTTGGCGATCTGGAAAATATACTCAGTAAACATGGCGACCTTGCCTTGAAATTCTTGCAATGGATGGCATTGTCGCAGCGGATCACCCAGTCGAGATTCCGTGATCTGCTGCTCTATGGCAAGGCGGGTGCACTGGCTTCGACACTGATTCGTGCCAGCAATTCGTATGGCAGGGTTACACCGGATGGTATTGTGCTGGACATGAAGCTGAACCATACCGATCTTGCCGAGATGATTGGAGCGACCCGGGAGAGTGTAACGCGGATGCTGGGGGCATGGAAGGAACAAGGTACGCTGGATATGATGGACGGCAAACTGATGATTCGTGACCTGGCAGCCCTGCGCTGTATGTGTGGATGTCCGACATTCCCAAGCTGCCCGGTAGAGCTGTGCCGGTTGTAAGGTAGATCGTTCCGGTGTTCCGAGTTGAGGGAAGCACAACGGTTGCATTCCCAAGGAACAAATTCGATTTGGATTCCAAATGAGGCTTCAAGGCTTCACCTCCATTGGCGATTGGGGTCGTTACGGAGTAAAAAGAAAAGCTGACGTCCCATATATGGGAGTCAGCTTTTTGTGTTTGTTTGAAATTGTTCATGTGCATATTCACCGGAGAGAATCGAATAGATGACAGAGTCATGAAAGGAACCTTTGTAGAACCAGTGCTCTCGCAACAGCCCCTCACGCTGCATACCGATTTTCTTCATGACGTTCTCCGAAGCAGTGTTATGCGGACGACATTTGGCATAAATCCGGTGGATGCCGAGTTCGTTGAAACCGAAGCCTAGTAGAGCACTGGATGCTTCGGCGGCATACCCTTTTCCTTGATAGGCGGGATTGAGGACGTAACCGATCTCTGCATTGGTTTTCTCCATCACGTGAATACCTACTCCGCCGAGGAGAGTTCCATCACTTTTCAAACATATCGCCAGCTCATAACCTTCTCGTGGTTGTGTTTGCTGCATGTCCAACACAAACTGCACGTACTCTCGCGTATCTTCTTCCGTATTCGGCCCCCATGCGGTATGTTGTGTGACTTCCGGCATGGAAGTATAGGCATGAATCCTCTCCCAATCGGTCTCCCGAATATCCCGGATGATCAGTCTCTCCGTCTCCAGTTGCATCGTTGTTCACTCCTATATCAATTGACTAGAGAATATTACACTTGCCACTCCGATGACAGAACAACCCTCCAATCGCTGTTACCCCCAGATTTTTTCGATTCCCTTTTTCAAAGGGGAAAATCCGGGGATAAAGGTGAGGTGTATGCTTCCGAAGCAGCTTTCTTTCAGAAAGCTTTTAGCTCCGCTTCTTCAGGTTATTTCTGTCCTCTCCGTTTCTCGTGTAAATGTTTAGATCAATTATATTGTAAAACAAAAATAGCCCAATAACCGATTCATGTAAAGAATGGGTTATGAGCTATGTAAGTATAAGGCATGCTATTGTGGTTGTTTACATTGAACTGCGGGATAAGTATACGCCAGCTTACGGATGATTTCCTTTTGCCATCTCGTATCACCCAGGTTGGTTGCCAGGTTCAGAAGATCCAAATAATCGTCAAGCTGCAGATCAGCCTTTTGCAGAGTTGTATTCATTCGATGTTCGTTCCCCTTTATCTATAAAATCGTAAAATCATATGCAGTAGAAAGTTACATGGAGACAAGTTCAAGAATGATAATCATTATCACGTTATATATTCATTATGCAATGAACGCTGGCAAAATGCAATATCAAGTCCGTAACGAAGTTAACTTTTTTCTGAAAATAGGCTCCTCCACATCACATAGGGAATGTACACACCGAGATATGCAGACGGATACAGGAACCAGCCATTCATTAGGAATTGATGAATCTCGGTGGTGAACGTGGTCATATGAGCATTCGTTGCATACACATCACCAGCGATGACGGTTGCCGCACTATAGAAGCAGAGCAATGCAAGGATGTGGAATAGCCGCGTAACCATTCGGGAACGAAGAGCAAGATAAACCATAATTAGCGGGATAACTAACAAGAGCACCAAAAATACCAATTTCATCATCGTTTTACTCCTTCGGAAAATGGGATTCTAATGATAGTCAGTATGGGCAATTGGATGCCATCTCAAAACTTTTTCAACAATTTTACAAAAAGAAAGAGGAATTCATCATATGAACAATTAAAATAAAGGAGGATAACCCATTATCAGGTAATTCGGAGGAGGAGAAAGGGAATATGAAGAAGGCGTTATGGCAGCATTGGATCGGGGCATTCCTGGTCTTTATCATGATGGCAACTGCACTGTTGGGGCCGGGTTCGCAGAGTCCGGTACAAGCTGCAGCACCACTTACGGTATCTCAGGCCATCGCTGCCCAGAGCGGTGGAGGAACAGCGACGGTTGAAGGAATCATTGTTGGACATGCTACCGGGTCACTTACCGCGAAGTTTACATCTCCGTATGCCAATGATTTTAATGTTCTGATTGCGGACTCAGCGTCAGAGCGAACTAACGCCAGATTATTGGATGTACAAGTTCCCGCATCTTTCCGTTCGCAATATGGACTGGCTTCCAATCCGAGTCTTGTAGGCAAAAAGATCATCGTAACCGGAACCCTCGGTGCCTACAACAGCTATGCAGGAGTCAAAAACCCAACGTCCATCACACTTTCCTCTGGAACAACCAATCCTGATCCAGAACCGAACCCGGGCACAACACTGCCGGACGGTACCGGCAAGAAAGTATTGTTCGATAATACCCACGCCCAGACAGCAGGTGCTGCCGACTGGATTATTGACGGGGCATTTTCGGATTTTGCCAATGGTTTGCGAAACGCAGGCTTTGCCGTGGATCAGCTGGAACGCAGCATCCCGTATACATTCGGTGAGCAAGCCATCACCTACAATAAATTGAAAGATTACCACGTCTTTGTCATTGGTGAAGCCAACGTGCCGTTCAAAGCGACAGAGCAGGCTGCGCTGGTGCAGTATGTGCAGAACGGAGGGAGCATTTTCTTCATCTCCGACCACTATAATGCAGACCGCAACAAAAACCGCTGGGATTCTTCCGAAGTATTCAACGGTTATCGCCGCGGTGCCTTCCTGAATCCAGCCAAAGGCATGTCTTCGGCTGAAGCCGAATCACCAGCGATGCAGAGTGTGACGAGTTCAGACTGGCTCGCGACGAACTTTGGTGTCCGTTTCCGTTACAATGCTCTTGGAGATGTAAATGCATCGGATATCGTTGCACCTGCACAATCCTTCGGCATTACGGCTGGTGTTAATTCTGTAGCCATGCATGCGGGATCGACTGTTGCGATTATAGACCCTAACAAGGCCAAAGGTTTGGTGTATGTACCAAGTGGTGTGTCCAAGTGGGGCAATGCCGTGGATCAGGGCGTATATAATGGTGGTGGACGAGCTGAAGGAGCCTATGCCGCCATTGCAAAGGTTGGTGCGGGCAAAGCCGCGTTTATCGGCGACTCTTCACCTGTGGAAGACGCGACTCCGAAATATTTGCGTGAAGAGACCGGTGCTACCAAGAAGACCTACGATGGATTCAAAGAAGTGGATGATGCAACGTTCCTTGTAAATACTGTGAAATGGCTCGCGGTCAAAGAGAGTTACACTAGTCTGGCACAAGTGCCAGGACTGACATTGGACACGGCAACAAGCCTGCTTCCGATCGAAGCTCCGGCTGCGTCTACCGAGCCGCAACTTGAGCCATGGGCTGCACCTGCGGCAGGGTACAAATGGTATGACCCGACCACATTTAAGGCAGGTTCATACGGAAAAGCACAATAAGTGAAATAGATATCATATCATCATGCCGAATAGGGCCTGACCGTGGAAGTTTGTTCGCGGACAGGTTTTTTTTTTGCTTATTATACAAAGTTGCAGTCATGACCATGATTAGCTCATACCGCACTGTCATGGTATATATACTTGCTCCTGAGGGGAAGGTATGGGTATTCAGGATGTGTGCGAGGCATTAAAAGAATTAAAGGAGGAGGCGACGTATGATGAATCGGCAAGCAGACTGTGACAGTTCCACGATGAGACACAAGCTCAAAGCGGATCTCCATCGTGTAGCAGAACGTATGAATCTGACGTTATCCCGGTTTGACAATGACAGTGCCTGTCTGCTGGGGCAATTTGCAGAGATTCGAGCGGAGATCAAGCAGATCGAGGTGCTCGCCTCGTCGTTTTATCTGGATTGTTATCTGTCACCCTTTACCGAGAAGTTTGCCGAATTAACATCGAGCGTACAGCATCTATCTGACCGGAGATATGGGGCACTAATTGTGATTGAACGGGAGATTCCGTTGGAGTCGATCATCCACTCAGGGGTGGCAGTGGATGCCAGAGTTACCCATGCGCTGCTTGAATCGCTGTTCATTCCCGGTGCACCATTGCATGACGGGGCCGTGTTGATTCGTGGCAATCAGATTGTATCCGCTGGTAATGTGCTGCCGTTGTCGCAAGCGGAAGTGCATGAACGAAAAATAGGCACTCGTCATCGGGCTGCATTGGGACTCAGTGAATTGACGGATGCGGTTGTACTGGTTGTCTCTGAGGAGACAGGACAGGCTTCATTTGCTGTGGATGGCGATTTGCATCCAATTAATGTGGTTGAGACGCTCTCTTAAATATGAACGATCAAGTGGCCTACTTGGGGCGATTAAGTTGATGCTGTTGAGGGAAGTGTACCTTTCTCCTGTAAGGGAGAGAGGCTTTTCTATTGATAGACGATAAAATTATAATCTGAAATTCGACCGCTTTGCTCTCGCCATATGAGAAACATCGATCGATGCTTCTCTGACATTGCGATGTGATTTTGCACAAACTGGGTATTCATGGGTACAATAGAGGATGGTCAATGAATAGAGAACAATGCGATTGGATCGCAAAAATGGTTGGAGGAGACGGTTAGCACATGAGTTGGTTTGAAGCAATGGAGCATCACGATTATGAGGAACTGGTTCTGTGCCAGGATCGAAATTCAGGGTTAAAAGCAATTATCGCCATACACGACACAACACTCGGCCCTGCGCTGGGAGGCACGCGGATGTGGACTTACGCTTCAGAAGAAGCCGCCATTGAAGATGCCCTGCGCCTTGCCCGTGGTATGACATATAAAAATGCGGTATCTGGCCTGAATCTGGGCGGTGGCAAAACCGTTATTATCGGAGATCCAAGGCGCGACAAAAACGAAGCAATGTTTCGGGCGTTTGGACGATATATTCAAGGATTGAACGGACGTTATATCACAGCCGAAGATGTGGGAACAACGGAAGAGGACATGAACCTGATCTATCAGGAAACGGACTATGTGACAGGCATCTCGGCGAGCTATGGTTCATCCGGTAATCCATCACCTGCAACGGCTTGGGGTGTATATCGTGGGATCAAGGCAGCAGCCAAAGAGGCATTTGGTACCGATCTGCTGGAGGGTAAAACGATAGCGGTCCAAGGTGTCGGCAATGTGGCGATGCATCTGTGCAAATATCTGTATGAGGAAGGTGCACATCTGATCGTTACGGATATCCATAAGGACTCGGTGAAACAGGCTGTGGACCGCTTCGGAGCGGCAGCAGTTGATCCCGCAGACATCACGAGTGTGGATTGCGATATCTATGCACCATGTGCACTGGGCGGCACGATTAATGATGATACACTCAAAACGCTCAAGGCGAAGGTTGTAGCGGGCTGTGCCAATAATCAGCTGCTGGAGACCCGTCATGGGGATCAGCTGTATGATATGGGCATTGTATATGCGCCTGACTATGTTATCAATGCAGGTGGCGTAATTAACATTGCGGATGAGTTGAACGGTTACAACGCGGATCGGGCGTGGACCAAGATCGGAGAGATCTATTCCACTCTGGAGAAAATATTCGAAAGCTCACGTACCGAGGGCATCGCTACCTATGTTGCCGCAGATCGTCTGGCTGAGCGACGAATCGAACAGATGAAGAATACGCGCAGTACATTCTTGCAGAATGGCCACCACGCATTGAGTTCCCGGAGATTGCGCAAGTAAACGGTATTGAATCATAAAAAACTTAAAACGGTCTGTTAGATAACGGCAACATCCATTCCAAGATGGATAGTCGATCTGACAGGCCATTTTTATGTTGCTATCAGAATTTTAAAAAAAAGAAAAACAGTGGCAATATCTCCCTAATTGATCAATTTTACTATGGATTTTTCCGATAATGTATGTACATCGTTCAGATGCAGATGGTTCAGGGAAGTGGGGAGAAGGAAATGGGGAAAAGAAAAGGTATAGGGTATAAGCTCAAAAATATGTCGCTTAAAATCAAGCTGCCTTTCATGATCAGTGTATTGGTTGTGTTGGTTCTGCTTGGTGCAACAACCACAAGTTATATGATTTCATCTGATGTTGTGGTCAAGAAAAGCAAGGATGAGATTAATGTGATGGCTGACCGCCTTGGGGAAGGGCTTTGGACAGCGATGCAGCTTCAACAGCAGATGAGTCATGCGATATCCGTACATAGTACTTTTAAAGAACTCTTGAAGTTACGTGATACCAATGAAATGACAGATGAGACCTTTTTCACAGATGAGAATCCATATTTCAACAGAGCGAATACGATTCTCACCGACAGTATAACTGACACGGGAGGCACCAAGCCGGATCTGTTTGTGTTTGACAAGGAAGGAACCATGGTTGCGGGAACCATGCCGGAAGTCATTGGGCAGTCACGGGGAGATCGGGAATATTTTAAGGAGTCCATACAGGGGAAATCCTTCATCAGTGACGCGGTCGTCTCTAAGACTGGCAAGAAGCTCATTATTGTATTCTCGGAGCCCATCACCGATGAACAGGGGAATATACTGGGTGTGTTCGCCATGTCGGTGGACAGCAGCTTTTTCCTGGGGCAACTGGGAGACATTAAAATTAATGGCCAAGGCAGAGTTGAAGTGCTGAGTCGGAGTGGCATCATCATGTTCGACTCACTGGACCCTACGGTTGTGGGACAAACACTTGCAGAAGACAAGGAAGCCATGGAACTTATGGAGGCCAGAGCCACCGATAAAATGAAAATCACTTCGATGGATCGAGATGATATCTACTACCGTGTTAATCAGATTCCTGACGCAGATCTCTCCGTGGTCATTATTGACGATTATGATGATATCAAACGTCCATTAGAGGATATGCAACGCCAGATGGTTATCGTGACATTGATCGGAATTGCTCTGGCTATTGGCGTAGGATTATTGATCTCTCGTAGTATTACGAGACCTATCGTTCGTCTGATCGGGCTGTTCCAACAGCTTGCTCAAGGGAATCTGACCGTCAAGGCCAATGGTAGATATAACAGTGAATTCAAGGATCTGGCGGAAAGCTTCAATGGCATGGTGGAGCAGAACAGAAACCTGATCACCGATATGAATAGTTCGATCCATGTTCTTCAAGCCAGCACCCAGGAGCTGGAGGAAACGTCCAGGCAGACGGCAAGGTCCATTGATGAGACATCGGCGACGTCCATGGGGATTGCCAAAGCCATGGAGGCCCAATCGGAAGATACCGAGCAGATTGCAGGCAAATTCAACAGCTTTGGCGATAAAGTGGCTGCCATGAACAGCAGTGCACAGGATGTGAAGGCAAGAGCGGATGAGATCGAATCTGTATTCCACAACGGGAATGAAGTCGTCAATGAATTGATGCGTATTAATGAGGTCAACGAGCGGGAAGTGGAGAAAATCTCGGAGATTACCGTCAAACTTCAAACGAGTTCGGGCAGTATTAGTCAGATCACGGAAGCCATCAGCCAGATTGCGAAGCAGACCAATCTGCTTGCATTGAATGCTTCAATTGAAGCATCACGGGCTGGGGAGCATGGCCGAGGATTTGCGGTTGTGGCCGAGGAGATCCGCAATCTGGCAGAGCAGAGTTCCCGCCAGTCCAAGGAAATCTCCAGCATTATCGAGCAGAATCTGGCCGATGTCGCGGAGAACAACCATAGTGTGGCGGAAATTCACACCATCTCGTCCAGACAGGATGAGCTTGTTTTGCAGACTCGTCAGGCGTTTGATGTGATTCTGGAGAAAGTAATGGTCATTAATCAACAGATCGCCACGATGGCAGGACAGATGCAGGAGATGTTACAGAATAAGGATGACGTACTGGAGTCAGCACATAGCTTGTCAGCTTCAGGAGAGCAGGTATCCGCTTCAGTTGAAGAGGTAACAGCAACCATGATGGAGCAGTCTTCCACGGTGCAGCAGTTGGCGAACATGGTCGATACAATCGATCAATTGACGCAAAGGCTGGCCGAATCGGCTGCAAGATTCAAGGTGGAGTAAGGGACTGTCTCAAAAGGGATTCCGCCTCGCTCCAAGCGCTAACGAACCTACCGCACCTTAAAAGACGGATCATCAACGCTTGCAAGATTTAAAGAATCTCAGTAACGCTATTTCGTCAAAAAACGTTGTCAAAACCTAAAAAATCGAGCGAATCGACGAAATAACGTCTCTGTGATTCGTTAGTTCTCAGATCTGGGCAAATGGGAGCGACTAGCTTGTCTCAGGTTCATTAAAACAAAATAACACGAACAAGGGATGTCCTCTGTCATATTCATGACTTATAGGACATCCCCTTCTTTTTTATGGTCTCGATCAATGTGCTTTAGTCCATTTAGTGATCAATGAGATGCAACAGTTGAGAGAGAGGTGTGCGAGGCTTGGGCATAGGCTGATCTTCAGCGTTAAAATACCCCATGTGAAGTGTGCCTACTATTTTTTCCTCTGATGTCACACCAATGGCTTCACAGAATAGCGGACTTTCGTTGAAAGGACTTGTCTTCCATACGACGCCGATCTGTTGTTCCCAGGCGAGCAACTGTATGTTCTGGATCAGTGCCGAGGTTGCAGCAAAAGCCTCTTCCCACGCTTTAGAGGGCAGGTTGGCTGTCATAACCACAACCAGATGCACAGGTGTCTGTGCACAATAGGCCGCTCTGATTTGTTGTCCGTACTTTGTTATAAATTCAGGATTGCGTGTACTCAAGACAGCACTCGCGAATGTTTCTCTGCCATCATTCATAAACAGAATGAAGCGCCAAGGTTCCTTTTTGGAATGAAAAGGTGCCCATATCGCTGCCTCCAGAATCTCATGAATCGTTTCCAAGGGAATGGGTAGGCCATTAAATTCCTGAATCGTCCGTCGTTCGATCACGGTCTGCCTAAGACTTGTTTTAGGTTTCATCATGTCCCTCTATAACTCGAAGGAAGCAGCGATCTCATCAATAATTTTGCTCAGACCGATGGGACCGTATCCTGCAAACCACAGGTTGGCATCACCGATATATACATGATCGTTCTGGACTGCATTCAGATTGGACCAGATGGAAGTATCCATGATGTTATTAAGCACAACCTTGTTTTCTTCTCCTGGACGAAGAATAATAAACAGTCGATCCGGGTTCAGCTCAGGCAGAATTTCCTCGGAAATTGCCACATTCCATGATCCCTCGAAATCTACACTGTCTACTGAAGCAGGGGTTAATCCCAGAGCACCAAACAGAGTGAAGTTATCATCAGGTTTAATCAACTGGAGCTGTTTATCCTGTACGCGCATGTAGGCCACCGTTTCGTCTTTGGCTTTTACGGCAAGCTCATCATGGGTTTGGGTGACTTTGGCATCATAGGCGTCTTTGACCGCTTGGGCTTCTTTTTCTTTGCCAAGAACGGTTGCCGTTTCCATGAATCGCTCCCAGTCTCCTTTTTCTTCATTATCAAAAAGGATCGTTGGGGCAATTTTGGAGAGTTGCTCATAGTTTGCTTCATTTAACGTTTTGGAGGCCAGAATGAGATCCGGCTCAGCCTGGAGCAATGCTTCAAAATTGGGAGACTCGCCGGAACCTACGGCAGTGGTATCTTTCATCTGATCTGCCAGGTATTCAGGGAATCCGAGATCGTTATACGTTACCATGGCTGTCGGTTCAATGCCGAGAGCGAGTAATTGGTCAGCAAAGACGTAGAGCATACCCGCAATTTTTTGTGGTTCAGCAGGAATTTCGATATCCCCTTTGATCGTAGAAATGGTGCGTGTATTCTCACTTCCCTGTTCAGCGGTTGATGGCTTTGCCCCATTAGATTCGGGTGAAGCGGAGTTCCCGCTGTTCTGGGAAGTCCCACAGCCTGCAAGTATGCTGCATAGAACAAGAACGGTTATAAGGAATCGTCCTGATTTGAAAAAGGTAGAGAAGCGTTGGCTATTAGGTAAAGACACGTTGTACACACCCTTTAATTGATTTTGATTATCATTATCAAAATAATTATAGGTCCATTCCAAATCGTAATCCATGGATATTCCTGTTTAATGCATGGACGTTTGGCTCAGGAACAATTGACTAACCCGATTCAGAAACAGATTATGAGCCAAGGAAGTATAACAGGAGTAGGGGGAGGAATCGCCCAATTCATAGACTTGATTCATACGGACCGCCCCCCATTGCTGCCAGATTGAATTTTGCATAAGCGACGCTACAGTGTGCGTACGCTCTTCTGCGTGACCACTTGTAAACAGAATGAAGTGTTCAATATCCGACTGAACCAGCTGTTCCAGTGACATTAAACGGGAATGGGATACGTGGCGTAGGGCTTGAGGTACGGATAACTGCAAATCATCATAGAGAACCGTCCCCAGATTACGGTTGCCGTAGACCCGGAACTGTCCATCTTCGTATTGCGCCACAGCCACAGGGCGGTCATCCATGGCACGTTGTATTCCGGATATTTTTTGTTTGACCGATAGATCATAACGTTCCAGCCATTCTTCACCAGCTGTTATTTTGCCAACGGATTGTGCAATGGAGTACAACTGTTTACGCCAATCTTCTGCAAAAGATATGGTGCAAGTGGAGGCGATATGCCGAAATAATTCGGCTTTTTTGGGCTCTTCATAATCGGTTCCTTCATACCCAATGATCAGTTCCGGGTGTGCGTTCATTAATAGTTCCAGATCAGGCTGATCTTTGCCCACTTGAATCACATTTTTGAATTCATATGATGTCCTATGGACCGGGTTAATCAGTGCCGCATAAGGCTCAATACCAAGGGCAAGCAGATGCCCCGTATAGGGATGGGCAAGTGAAGCGATACGTGTTACGGAGCGATGCTTTTTAATATAAACCATGGGAGACAATCCAGTGGTTGCTTTAAATTTTCGGCTAAAATAGAATTCATCTTCATACCCGACCTGGCGGGCTGTTTGTTTGATCGTGTTGTCCGAAGCCAATAGCAGATCACCGGCTTCCCGGATGCGTACGGCGTTCAAATATTCAATGGGGCCTTGTCCAATCATTTTTTTGAACAATCTGGAATAACGGTTGACACTCAGTCCAGCCAATTCAGCCAGTTTTTCGCGTGTGAAGTTATCCTGATAATGTGTATTGATATATTTTTGGCTCTGCTTTACCGCTTCAATAGCTGTATCTTCCTGGAATTTCTGCTTCTTCTGCTTCAATAGGACAAGACACAGTTCCTGAAAGAGGATCTGACGTGCCATTCCAGCCCATGGATCTTCCTTCTGCCCACCTTCATGGATTTGAATGGCGAGCACGGGAGCTGAGGGAACAACAGCGGGAATGAATTCAAGATGTGGATCAATAACTCGCTGCATCTTGCCATCCAGTTCTTCGTTGTAGACATTGTAGGTTAAGGTGACACATTCAAAGTCATGCTGTACCTCGGTAGTTGCGTTACAGGTGTGAGAAGGAGGGACGGAAAGGACTTGAGGAGCGCATAGGGAGATGATTTTGTCTTCGACTTTGACGGTTAAGCTCCCTTTGATCACAACAAGCAGCATATGATGTGGACGGGATGGAAAGGACACTTGTTCAGCATTGTTGTCGACACGCCGGGCATCAATGAGCCTATATAAAAGATTCGTGAGTTTCATCTGATCTTCTCCTGACTGCTGTGAATGTACATACTATACTGCTGCTTATAAAAGTTATATATCAAAATGTAATGCACTTCTGATTGAGCAGCTTCATGAATTGATCCAGCGCACTGCTGACATACCGATCCTCACCGCGGACAAAGGTTGTCGTGGTATGAGTATAACGATCTGCGAGATCAAATACGGAGAAATCATCCGGTTTCTTGTGAATAACGCTGCACGGCATAATGGTAAAAGCAATGCCAGATTCCACACAGCTGAGCAGGTTTTCCATCGTACTCACTTCAATGATATTGCGTGCGGACAACCCTTCTTCTTGCAGGAATTCTTCAGTCATTTCACGATATGGGCAGCCCTCGGGGAAAACAACCCAGGATACTTGGCACAGGCTTGCGGGTGGTATATCCATCCGCTTGGAGATGATATGAACCGTGTCTTGCATCTCATATTCCACCTTCAGCCCCTGCTTCACACAAGCCCCACTGATAAAAGCACCGTCAATCTCATAGTCCTGTATTTTCTTGCGCAGTACTTTGGGTGAAGTGGCGTTAACGAGTGAGATGGACACCTCCGGGTAGGTTATTTGATATTCATTCAGAATCTCCATAAAGCGGCTGGATGCCGCAGTTTCCACAATGCCGATTTTTAGCGTGCCAGAAGGTTCACCTGGATCGGTCATATCCTGCTTCAGATCGTGCAAAAGGTTGTGAATCTGTGTGGCGTACTGGACGAACTGTTCTCCTTTGGAGGTCAGTGCAACACCTTTGGGAAATCGGTTGAACAACTGGATTTGATATTCCTGTTCCAGTTTTTTGATGCGTGTAGTGACATTGGACTGGGCGTAATTCAATTCTTTGGCGGCCTGTGAGATTTTGCCTGAACGTGCCACCGCAAGAATAATATCGATATCAGAAAGTTCCATGCTGTATCCTCCTGAATGTGAATTAACTTACATTGCTTCCGCAGATGTTCATGTTAGGTATCTCTCTGAGAGATACAACTATATATTACAATCATTTTACGATATATCAGAGCCGCCGTACAATATCCCTAATGACGAAGAGAGTAGGGATATGACATGGATAAAATGAATACACGTTCAACACTATTAAGCCCGGTGACGATTCATCAGTGGCAATTAAGGAACCGCATGGTGATGGCACCGTTGACCCGGGGATTTGCTGATGACCAGAGGGGGACCGTGACGGATGAGATGTTGGCATATTATGAGCAGCGTGCGCGGGATGGTGTGGGACTAATTATTACCGAGGGCATTAACCCGAATCTGGCAGGCAAAGGCACTTATGGTATCCCCGGCTTATATACAGATGAACAGACGACTTCTTGGAAAAGAGTAACGGATGCTGTTCACAGATATGGTGGCACCATTATTGCTCAACTGTGGCATGTCGGCAGATTGTCCCACTCCGATCTGATCGGAGCTGTTCCATTGGCACCTTCCAGCCTTGCGGCAGAGGGAAGAGTGCATAAGCTGCATAAGCCGTATCAGATTCCTAAAGCGATGAGTGCACAGGATATAGCGGATACGATTCAGCATTTTCAGAGGGCAGCCCGCAATGCGGTTCTGGCAGGTTTTGACGGAATAGAGCTTCATGCTGCGCATGGGTATCTGATCGACCAATTTATCAATGAGAAGACCAACCACAGAACAGACGAATATGGAGGCGACACTGCGGGCAGATTACGGTTCCTTCGAGATATTATTTTGGCGGTAAAAAAAGAGATCAGTGTGGATCGCATATCGGTTCGATTCTCCGAGAAAAAGGATGATGATGCATCCTATGCATGGGTAGACAAAGCTGGAATGATCGATGCATATCTGAAGTTGTTCCGCGAGACGGGAATTACAATCTTGCATCCCTCAACAGATCATTATGCGAAAGCGTGGGCAGGGGAGCAGTCCTTTCACGAGCGGATTCGAAGTCAGTGGGAAGGAATCATCATTGGTGTGGGGAATTTGGATGTTCAGACCGCAGAGCACGCGATTGGTAAGGGAAGCATAGATTTGGCTGCGTTCGGCAGACCGTTTATCTCGAACCCTGATCTGGTGCAGAAATTGAATGCTGGTGAGCCATTGGTGGAGTATGATGCAGCTAAGCATCTGCCCGTGTTGGTGTAAAAGGGGAAAACCGAGTCAAAGAAAAATTAAATAAAAGACTGAACGCTACTGACATACTGTTGGCAAGAGCGTCCTTGTATGATCAAGATATACAAATACTAAGGAGGACATTACATTATGTCAGCAATTGGACCCGATTTCATTTCACTTCAAGTGAGCAATCTTGAGAGCTCTGCCGAATTCTATCAAAACTATCTCGGGCTGGTACGCTCACAGGCGGGACCACCTCATGCGGTGGTTTTTGAAACAAAGCCTATTGCATTTGCTCTTCGTGACCTATTGCCAGGAACCGAACTCGGTTCAGGTACTCAGCCAGGACTGGGCATCGCTCTTTGGCTACATGCTCCGGATACACAAGAGATTCATGACAAACTTGCTGCAGAAGGCGTAAAGATTACATCTGCACCCATAGATGGACCATTCGGGCGAACCTTTACATTTGCCGACCCAGACGGGTACCAAGTTACCCTTCACAGTAAAGCCTAATACGCAGATGTATCCATCTTAATCATAGTGATACCTCGCTCTGTCATAGGGAGCCAAGTGTTGATTACAACATCAAGGGCAGTACTGATCCTAAGGATCAGTCTGCCCTTATTTGGTCGTTCGGATTAAACGATCAATTCATTCTATTCATGGCTGACGACTACAGCTTTCTTTTCCGTAAAGTAATACACCAAAGCGAGCAGCGGCATGATCAGGCCAATCAGCGTTGTGAGACTCCAGCCTCCGTTAGCATAAGACCAGCTTCCAAGAGATGAACCAATCGCACCGCCAACAAAAAAGATCGACATGAATATGCCATTCACACGCCCTCTCGCTTCACTTCCTAAGGAGTAGATGATGCGTTGACCCAGCACCAGATTTCCCGAGACAGCCATATCCAGTGTGATCGCCACGATCACAAGCAGGATCAATGCAAACGTGGAGTGGCTCTGGAACACATAAGCAAGACCAAATGAAGCAGCAGCGATCACCATGGCAGCACCTGTCAGAATGCGCGTTAGTCCGCGATCCGCCAGTCTCCCGGCGATGGGAGCAGCAATAGCACCTCCGACACCAGCCAGGGCAAACCAGGCAATGCCTTGCTGTGACATGCCAAAATTGTTAGCGAGCCTGAGCGGAACCGTGGTCCAGAACAAGCTGAAAGCACCAAACAAACTGGCCTGATAGAACGCCCGACGGCGCAGCAGAGGCATCGTTCTGAACAGTGTGCCCAATGACACGATTAATTGACCGTATTTCAAGTTTGGTTCAGGCTGGCGAGCAGGAAGAGCACGTGATAGGAGCAGCATTAGAAGTGCTATGACAATGGCGGAGAATACAAAGACCGTCTGCCATCCGAAGAAGCTGGTGATAAAGCTTGCGACAGGACGAGCGAGCATAATGCCCAGTAGCAGACCGCTCATGACATTGCCGACAACCCGCCCGCGTTGTTCCTCGGAAGTAAGATATGTCGCATAGGGTACCAGAATCTGAGCGACAACAGAACCTATACCGACGAATAGAGAGGCAGTCAGAAATACAACAGCAGTGGGCGAGAAAGCCGCAGCAATCAGGGCAACAACCAGTACGATGAGGAAAAGAACGACCAGGCGTCGGTTCTCAATAATGTCACTGAGCGGCACGATGAATAACAAACCAATAACATAACCAATCTGAGTCAACGTTACGATCAATCCGGCAGCGGCAGAAGAAAGGCCCGTGGTCATGCTAATCGGTCCGATAACGGTCTGAGCATAATACAGGTTTGCCACGATCAATCCACAAGCGGATGCCAGCAAAAAAATAATCCAGGCAGGTACAGGTGCCTTCTTCACTTGTTGTCTCATATCCATCTTAATCATCCTCCACAGATTTCATATTCGTATTGAAAATTCGATATTCCAGATAAACGGGTGCTGTTTAAAATGTTAATTACTAAACGTTGTGTTCACTAATTACAAACATATAATAAACTAAACGTTTAGTATTGTAAATAGGCTAAACATATTTTAATGAAAATTTAAATGAGGATATAAAAATGAGCGGAGAGTGAATTGTGTGTACGCAATGCATTTTAGTATAATGAACGTATCGTTTTTATGAATGTTACTGATGATAAAATATATTTTTTACATCCAGGAGGGCTCAAGATGACTGCCAAAAGAGGACGTCCACGTAACATGGAAACCCAGAATGCCATTCTTACCGCATCCTATGAGTTGTTGTTGGAACACGGATTCGGGGCTGTTACGATCGAAAAGATTGCTGAGCGCGCACAAGTGAGCAAAGCCACGATCTACAAATGGTGGCCGAACAAAGGCGCCGTCATCATGGACGGATATATGTCTGCTGCAACGGCAAGATTGCCAGTGCCGGATACAGGCTCGGTATTGGAGGATATACGCATACATGCGAGTAATCTGGTTCGATTTTTGACCAGTCGGGAAGGAAAAGTGATTACACAGATTATCGGAGAAGGGCAGTCGGATGAAGGGCTTGCCGAAGAATACCGTACAAGATACATCCAACCACGTCGACGTGAGGCTCGGGGAATTCTGGAGAAGGGTGTGGAGCGCGGCGAATTGAAGGCAGGGGTGGACATTGGACTGTACATTGATCTGATCTATGGGCCGGTGTTCTATCGTATGTTAGTGACAGGGGAAGCGATGGATGAAGCGTTTGTAGATGTGATGCTCCGTTCATTGTTTGAAGGCATTCAGTCCAATTAGATATAGGGATAGTCGCGATACAAGCGGGAGGAAGAGGGAAGAGGGCGATTCGTAGGAATCACCCTGGAAGGAGCACATGTATATTGTACGTGGGAGATTGTTAGACCTGGAATATAGGTGAGATGGCTGTGGGCCATGAATCTGTAACATTAGAGGAAAGGAAGGATGAGTGCTGGGTTAACACCGGGGGTTCATTCCATACCGAACTTGGCAGTTTACGACGTATTACAGGGGCCACTTCCTTGGCAAAACGCTCCACTTGCTCCAACTGTTCGCTATGCGTCAGTCCATCTACGCTGATACTCAGCACCTGATGTCCGTAAGCGGCATGATAGTCCAGAATTTTCTCAATGATCTGCTCCGGACTGCCAATTAACGCAGGGCCTCGTGCAATGTTATCCTCCAGATCGGTGAAGGGCGACTGATTATGCTGTGCGGCGGCGGTGGCGTGGAACGCTTCATAATATGGCTTATAGCGGCGAATGGCTTCTTCACCCGTATCCGCAAGATAGAGACTGCCGGCACCAGAGCCAATCACGGCTTGCTGCGGATCATGACCATAATAATCGAGGCGCTCTCGATAATGATCAATTAACGCTTTGTATTTGGCCTGAGGGTGAAAAGAGTTCGACGTGAAGAGCGGCTCGCCATATTTGGCAGCGAGTTCGGTTGAGACCGTGCTGGACGCGCTACCATGCCAGATTGGGATGGACTGCTGAAGCGGTCTGGGCCACGTGGTCACTCCCTCAAGCGGAGGGCGATACGTCCCCTGCCAGGTGACATTCTCTTCAGACCACAACCGTCTTAGCAAATGATACCGTTCATCGAGTGAGTCCCATTGTTCCTCTTCGCGTATGCCAAACAGCGGATAGTGGCGAGGGTCATTGCCTTTCCCGATGATCATTTCCAGCCGTCCGCCCGATAATTGATCCAACGTGGCATAATCCTCGGCAACCCGGACTGGATCAAGTATACTAAGAACAGTGACGGTGGTTAGTAACCGAATGCGTGTGGTTGCTGCGGCTATTGCGGTTAATACGACAGGTGGCGATGAAGATAGAAAAGGCGCACCATGTCGTTCACCGATTCCATAGGCATCGAATCCCAGTCGTTCAGCCAGCTTCGCTTGCTCCAATATATTATGGAATTTCTGCTGAGTTGTCAGAGCCTCCCCGGTAACGGCATTAGGCAGATTCATCATGAGACTAAACAAGGCAAATTTCATCTGACCTTCTCCTTGAACTGAATTGATCGTATCTGTGTCGTATAATCCTATTGAAATAGTAGGATATGTAAGTTGCATTAAATGTATCAGGTTCTCACGGATTCTTCTAATGGATTTTTTCTATAAGCAGGAACAGCGAGGCCTCCTTGCATAAATGTGAAGGAAATTGCCACGATTTTTATTGACCGCTGTAAAATTTAGGATTAAAATTGTGCTTATCATATAAATTCAAAATTATGGATTTTAATTGTGGAGGTGGGATACATGGAACCTACAACTACGATACGCTCATATATTGAGGACTACATCAGGAAACAGGGGTACACCCTGCAGTATTTTGCCGATATATCGGGAGTTAACGCCGGAACGCTTAGCGCAATTATTAAGGGGACTCGGCCCATCGCTATGGCGCAACTGGATCTGATTACCCAAGGCATGAAGCTGGAAGAGGGGTATTTCTACGAGATTTATGGGGCTGAATGTTTCGTGGAATCGGCACCTCATTGGAGGAGACTGGAACCATTCCTGCAACGCTGTGCTGAATTGGACAAGCTGGAATGTATTCATAAGGTTATCCAGGAAGTGACGGATGATCGCTCGTATATCTCGGAGTTGTTCGAGATGGCCGAAGGCATGCTTGAACGTGGACAGACGAAGGCCGCACGGATGTTGTACGAATGTGTGGCGGAGTGTGAGAAATATCAGCACTCGGAACGTCTGGCGCTGTGCCAGTATCGCATCTTCACGTTATCTCTCGGTCAGGACCAACACGAGAATCTGCGTGCAGCCGTACATTTTGAACCGTATATTAATCGGCTGGATGAGGAACGGCAGTTGGATGCGATTAGGGAGTTGGCGAATACATACAATGGGTTATGTCAGTGGGATAAAGTATTCCAATTAGCCGATGAACTGTTACAACGGGTCAAATTTCTGGAACAATACAAAAATAAAAAAAAGGGATTGGAGTTTATTAGAGCCTCCAAACACCCGTTATTTACTTATAAATTTTATGCTTACTTATTAATAGCAACTGTATGGGGAGAGCGTAAAGAGTATGAAAAGGCGCTAGAGTATACTTCTTTCTATTCAAATATTGTTATTGAAGACTCTACTACAGAAGATCAACTCTTTATAAAGCGATTTAAAGATTGGGCTGAAGTTAATACCTATTTATATAAGTTGATGACGGGCGACTATAATGCGCTTAACTCTTATCTCGACTTTATAGAAGTAAATGAAAATGAAACTCTTCTTGGACTTGTCAAAGTTATGGAAGCGGCTAATCAATACCAACTGAATGTTGACCATGTTCTCAAAAGATTTGATTCGTTTATCCGTATGTTAGTTAATGATTCTAACTATGAGAGTAGTTATACTACTCAGATAAAAGATGATCGATATACTAAATTTTGGGCTGAATTAGCATTCTACCAGTTGTCTAAAGCCAGGCATAATGAAGGATTCAGGGATCTGCTTACTTGTTTGAGTTCTGCTCACAAGATCAAGGATGACTCCACCATAATTTATTGTGTGAGTTTATTTGAGGAATACAGAACACAGGCTTCTGATTCAATAGAGTCCCAATATAAAAGTATTATCAAGGAGGTTTATGGTCGATATGAGAAAAAAAGCAATGTTGGTATTAACGCTGTTTAGTTCTTTCATTATGTTTTCTAGTATTACTGGTGGTATAAATAATATTATAAATCTGATTTTTAATCATGGTGCAGGTGGATATTAGGAGTATTTGGTATTAAAGTCTTCATTAACATGCGTCTTATTTCCGGGATATGGAGATGGGGCGCTTATTTGTTCTATCCATTAGATCATCCATAACGAAAAGAGGATTTATCATTGCAGATTGATATTCAAAAGCTTTACGACAAATATATAACATTGGACATTCCTAATCCATTCACATTAGAGCAGATTCATGATCGACTAACAGAGAAATTTTACGCTGAGAAGGTGGATTTAGAAGAGTTTTCAGACTTACGCAACGACCCTCATGCGGGATTTGATCAGGCGATTGCAGCTTATGTATTCAAGGATGAGAGGGGAACCAAGCAATTAATTAGCCTGAATAAGGATGAGGATATCCATGAGCCATTGGAGTTTGCATGGATCATCAATTCCACTGTGCGAGGGTTTTCGCTACTATTAATTCTTGAAATTGAAGTATTTTATGGAATGGCAGAGACTGAGATGACTCTTGGCAATCCACGTTTTGAGGAATATCTGATCCTACTCTATTTAACAGGTTACATTGAGTTTGGGAATGACTCCTTCATCAATCCATTACGTGCTCGTTATCGAGAGGGCTACAGACTTCGTTATTTTGGTATGCAGAACGGTGATGAGAATTATCTATACAAATAGATTACTTTTCGATAAAATTATTAACTTCTCGTGAGAGAAAGGCGCAAGAGATACTTAGGGTAAAATGGATAATATGTCCATAAATCACTTTAACGGTAAAGGATTTGCGTATTCTCGAATACGATATGTAGACATGTTATAATTTTCTTTGCCCACATCTTGTAGAAAAGAAGAGACGTCAACTCTCTATGTAAAATGCTTGATGTTGAAAGTATCTCTATGTAAATAAATATTTTATTCTGCAAAGGAATATAATATGAATTTTTTGGCAATGTATCCTAAAATGTTATACAAAGAGGGGGTGCATGCTGTGAGTGAACCGGTACAGATCACAGATAAAATCGAACGGAACAGGCAAGAGTTGAGTCGTTTGGCGGAGAATCATGGCATGCAGGACAACCAAGTCCTCCGACAGTCCATGGTACTGGACGAGCTTATTAATGAATATAATCGATTCAAATATAAAAGCCATCTCAGGAACAGACAACCGATTGCATAATGCAGTCGGTTTTTTGGTCTAATTAGTGTTCTATAGAAATACCTTAGTCGACTGTAGCGATACAGTCGGCTTTTTTGCGTTCACCCTGATACCAATGCGGATAACTTGAAATTCCGTACCAATTCCAGGGTTGGCAGGATAGCGAATGATCATTAAAACTGGATATGATGACCCCAGTTATATCCAGATTGATCTGTGAAGGGGGCTCATACAATGATCGGGAGAGGGAGGGATGAACGGAAATGATGGACAAGGTACGCATTTTTTTCGGAAAAAACGTAAACCTGCGCACCAAGTTGCTCCTGTTGTTCCTAGCGCTGACGTTGCTGCCGCTAGGCTTGCAGGGAATGATGAACTACAAGCATTTCTCGCAGACGATGGATCGCAAGACCGAGCAGTTCACCATTGAACTGGTTCGCCAGATTAACGCCAATCTGAATCGGCTGCTGAAGGACTTTGAGCGGTTGTCGCTCTTGCCGCTTTACGATCAGATGGTGCTTGGCATTCTGGGCGAATACAACGCTTCAATGGGATCTGGTACATGGGCGAGGTCTGAGGATTATCTGAAAATGAAGCTCTATACATCGGGTCAAGCTTATGACCGACCCGAGATTCGGGGAATTCATCTGATCAGCAATAGCGGCATCCTGTTCTCCAATCTCGATTCACTGGCAGTCAAGCCGGTATGGGACAGCAGACAGGATGACTGGTTTGCAGAGCTTGAAGACTCGGAAGGGACATGGCGCCTGCTTCCTCCGCATCAACCCAGCTATTACACGGGTGGTCAGCAAGAATGGTATATATCGGCGGGCAGAGTGCTTCGAGATCCGGGCACGCTTCAGCGACTGGGTTACATTCTGATTGATATCCGTCTAGAGGCCTTCGGTCAACTGTTATCCAATCTGAATTATGAGCAAGATGCAAGCCTGATGATTGTAGACAGCAAGCAGCGTCTGCTGTTCGAACGGACCTCGACCGGAGGAATGTCTGCTTACGACCAGTTGCTAACGAATGGACAGCTTCAAGGCTATGCAGGAAACCAAAAAATTGTTCTGGATGGGGAGTCCTATCTCTATGTACAACACCATTCCAGCTATTCCGGGCTTTCGGTGATCAGTCTTACACCTATTGTTGTGATTCAAAAGGAATCGGGTAAGATGCTCACCTTTACAATATGGTTCGCAGTGTTATGTATGGCGGGTATAGCGATTCTGGCGGTTCTGTTATCCTATCGTATCACCCGGCCACTGATTCGACTGAAGCACCACATGATTCGGGTGGAGCAGGGAGATTTCAGCCAGCGGGTAGCACACTTCAGCAATGATGAATTCGGACAGATGAGCCGGGGCTTTAACCGAATGATGGAAGAGATTCATCGACTGTTTAATGAGGTGTTCCTGCTGGGCATTCAAGAGCGGGAGGCAGAGTTGTCGGCGTTGCAAAGCCAGATGAATCCTCACTTTATATATAACACACTGGAGTCCATTAACATGATGGCCATTCGCCAGAAGCATGCTGAGGTATCGGACATGGTGACGGCGCTTGGCAAGCTGCTGCGCTATACGATTGATAAGGTGGACCGGATGGTTCCACTTGGGGAAGAACTTGCTTTTGTACAATCCTATGTACGCATTCAGCAGGTACGTTACGACGGCAAGTTAGAGGTTATCTATGACATCGAAGAAGGGATAACCGAGTATTTGATTCCGAAGCTGGTACTGCAACCGCTGGTGGAGAATGCAGTCTACCACGGCATTGAAGGGCAGGAAAATGGAGGAGTAATCTGGGTATCTGCCTTGAAATTTGACCATGAGCTGCTGATTAGCGTACGAGACAACGGTAAGGGAATGACTCAGGCTAAGATGTACGAGCTAAACGAATCCATAACGAAACAGCCTTCCAGTCAGGCATTACGTTGCCATGCCGGGGATAGTCTCGGGCTTAATAATATTGCCCAGAGGCTTCGTCTCATGTACGGAGAAGGCGGCAGCCTAAGCATTGATGGAAGTCCCGGGCAGGGCCTGGTGGTCACGATATCCATTCAAATTCTACCGAAAGGGGATTGAAGCGCATGTATAAAGTATTGCTTGTAGAGGATGAGACGATCATCCGTCAGGGAATGAGAGAGCTGATCGTACAAGCGTCTTCTCAGTTTCAGGTAACGGGCGAAGCATCGAGCGGCACCGAGGCGCTGGATTTTCTGAGATGTGAGGTGCCGGATGTGTTAATCACGGATATCCGCATGCGCGAAATGGACGGATTAACTTTGGCAAGCAAAGCCAGAGACATGTACCCTGAATTGCTCATGCTCATCATTAGCGGCTATGGCGAGTTTGAATATGCGCGCAGAGCGATGGAGTTCGGGGTGTTGAACTACCTGCTGAAGCCAATCGATCGCTATGAACTGGCATTATGCATACAGAAGATTCAATTGCTGCTGGATCGCAGATACGGTATTTCAACCCTTTCGATCCCGCAGCCATCTGGGAAAGCAGAACATGCTGGTGGAGATACGCGCAAGATTATCCGAGATGTGAAGGAGCACATCAAGCAACATCCCGATGGAGATTTGCGGCTTCAGACGATCGCAGATCTCGTTCACTTAAACCCTACTTATTTAAGCCAGTTGTTCAAGAACGAAATAGGTATTAATTATTCCGAATACATCACGGAGGCACGTATGGAGCGGGCCAAGTGGTTGCTGATCAACACGGGTCTCAAAATCTATGATGTGGCACGGTTATCCGGGCATCAAAGTCCCAAACATTTCATGCTGGTGTTCAAGCAGCAGGTGGGATGGACTGCTGGAGAATACCGAGACCGATTCAGTATTTCTTGAAAAACCATACCATTTCTGTAGTTGACGTGATTTATGAGGGCACGAAGCTTTCGTTATACTTTGGTTGCACCTGTATACCACAACGTCCATAAGGGGGATTTCCATGAAAAAAGCAGGACTGATACTGATGCTTGTACTCATGATGGTGACTTCAATCGCGTGCACAAGCTCCAATTCCAGCAGTGAACCTGGCAGTGCAGGCGGGGAGAATGGAGAGGTGGAGCTGAAGTTCATGATGTGGGGCAACCAGGCACATATGGATGTATACAACAAGCTGATTGATAGCTTCACCAAGGAAAATCCAGGCATCAAAGTCACGATGGAATCCGTACCTTTCGCAGAATACCAACAAAAAATTTCGGTGCTTGCTGCCGGAGGCTCTCTTCCCGATCTCGCCTGGGTATCGGAGCGAATGGTACCACAATTCAAGTCCAACCACATTCTGGCCGATGTATCCGAGTTTAAGGATGATGCACAGTTTAAGCTGGATGATTATATTCCAAGTACATTGGATTTGTTCCGTGATGGAGACCAGCTGCTGGGGCTACCTTTCTCTACACCTCCGGTGGTCATGTTTTACAATAAAGCGCTGTTCGATCAAGCCGGCCTGACGGATCCAAACACACTTGCCACCCAAGGACAATGGACATGGGAACAGTTCGAAGAATCTGCCAAGGCGATGACCAGCAAGGATGCGACCAACCGAATCTATGGAGCCAACTTTTTTCGCGACTGGAAGACCTGGGCAGTCCTCTCCTCCTACTCTTGGTCCAATGGAAGCGGTCCATTCGACGAAGGTATGACGAAGTTCACCTGGAACGATGCCTATGGCGTACAGACCTTTGAATTACTGGAGCGCATGATGTTCACCGATGAATCACATCCGAAGGCGGGCGAGCAAGTTAGCTTCGATGCGGGTAATGTGGGCATGTTCTTCGATAATTACAGCTATGTTTCCAAAGCAAGGGAGATTACGGATTTTGAATGGAGCATCGCGCCTATGCCATCCGGTTCACAAGGCAGTGTACCGATGCTGGGGCAGGCCGGATATGCCATGTTCAACGATAGCAAACATCCAGAGGAAACAAAGAAGCTGTTGAAGTATTTTGCGAGTGAGCAGGGGATTCAGGCGACAGCCACCTATTTTGTGCCTCCTCGTACTTCTGTTCTGAACTCGGATGCATTCATTCTTCAGCCGAATAACCCGAGCAAAGAGCATATTGTGCAGGCCGTCATTGATGAAATGCCGAAAGCGCGCTTAATCCCCGGCCATATCCGTTGGCAGGATATCGACAATGCGGTATTGCAGGGATTCGACCGACTGTTTGCCAAGACAGCGACAGCTGAGGATAACCTGAAACAAATGCAGGAAGAGATCCAAAGTGTGTTGCAACCCTGAGTAAGTCGATCGAAACCGGAGGTGAGAATAATGGGCAAATTCAAAGAATTACTTGAGCGGAAACCGTTGTCCCTGGTGGTCAGTCTGCCTGAAAATGAACTTGCTTTGGCTCGGGCAGCCATGGAAGAGGGGGCTGATGCACTCAAGGTGCACTATAATGTCGGTCATCGCGCCAGCGGGAATCATTTTGGCCCATTGGACAGGTATGCCGAGGTATTTCGGGCGATTCGCAGTGAATTTGGTGGTCCGCTTGGGGTCGTACCTTCCGGCAGTATAGATGGAGCACGACGGGAGGATGTGGAGCGCCTTGCTGGACTGGGTTTTGATTTCTATTCCATCTATGCACATCACTTGCCCTCCTTCATGCTGAGTGACTTGGGGCTGGACCCAACGTTTGCGATCAATGAAGAATATGATACTTCACTCGTAACATCGGCAGCTCACTTCGGCTTCACTGCTCTGGAGGCATCCATTGTACCTGGAAAAGAATATGGTACACCTCTCAGCTTCGCGGATGTGCTCAAGTATCGCCGTCTGGTCTTGCAAGCCCAGGTTCCGGTATTGGTTCCTTCCCAGCGAAAGCTGGTACCGGAGGATGTTCGGGTGCTAAGCCAAGCTGGGGTCAAAGCGATTATGCTTGGAGCGGTTGTGACAGGCAACACGGAGGATGAGCTGCGAAGGGCTGTGAACGGGTTCCGCAATGCGGTGGACAGTCTGAACGGTCCGGACTAATTAGGGAAAGTCACGTGTATCATGGGGGACACCCTATGTTAGCATCCAGTCGTTCTAACGAATCGAGCACATGTTATTCGCGTCCATTTGTACGGATCTAAAATTTAAGGAATCAGAGAGACGATATTTCGTCCATTTGGTCGATTTTCATGGTTCTGGCGACATTTTATGGAGATATAACATGACTGAGATTCGTTACCCGGTGCATTCTTTAAAAACTTGCCTTATTAAGATGCAGTAGATTCGTTAGCCCTTGGAGCGAGGGAGATCATACCTTTTGAGACAACACCTTATATAGAATGGTCACAGAGTTCAGCTTCGGAGGAAATATGATTAAAAGGAGGGCCTGATTGTGACCCATCCACACAAGCGCAAAAGAGGGGGACCGCTCGCCAGAGAGGCCCAGATCGCGGGGTGGCTGTTTGTATCGCCGATGGTGCTTGGGTTTACCCTGCTGCTGTTATTTCCCATGGGTCTCGCGTTATACATGAGCCTGACCGATTGGCCGCTGCTGGGTGATCATCATTTTATGGGACTGGAGAATTACCGGAATATTATGACAGACACCATGTTCTGGAAAGTGCTCGCCAATACAGTTTATTTCACAGTGGGGCTGGTCCCGCTTAATATTGTGCTCGCCCTGCTGCTTGCTTTGTTATTATCCAGAAATCTGAGGGGCATCGGAATTTTCCGGACGGCCATCTTTGTTCCGGTCATGACCTCGTTGATCGTATGGGCCATCGTGTGGAAGCTGATGTATGCGACAGAGTCGGGATTGATTAATCAGCTTCTGTTGATGACGGGCATCAAGGGTCCGGCCTGGTTATACAATGAAGATTTGGCAATGCCGGCAGTGATTGTGACCAGTGTGCTGAAAAATGTAGGTCTGAATATGGTGCTGTTCATTGCAGCCATTCAGCAGGTACCGCGTTCACTGTACGAAGCAGCAACATTGGACGGTGCGGGCAGAAGGGGAACCTTCTTTCACGTTACACTGCCTATGATTACACCAACGGTGTTTCTGACTGTGGTCATGACCGTGATTGGTTCACTCAAAGTATTCGGACAGATCTATGTGATGACACAGGGTGGGCCGAGTAACAGCACAAAGGTATTGGTTTATTATATCTGGGAAAAAGCATTCAAACTATTCCAGTTCGGCTATGCTTCTGCTCTCGCATATGTGCTGTTCTTCATCGTACTGATCCTGACGCTGCTGCAATGGCAGCTCCGAAAGAGGTGGGTATTCAATGAAGGCGATGCCTAGTCCTTCGGGGAGGAAGATAGGAAGTACCCTTGGGACGTATTTGCTGCTGACACTGATTTCGCTAATCATGATTGTTCCGTTTATCTGGATGATATCGACATCATTCAAGGAGCCCCAGGGCATATTCACCTATCCACCACAGTGGATACCGGAATCATTCCGATTTCAGAACTACATCGATGTCTTCCAATTGATTCCGTTTCACCGTTTTTATTGGAACAGTATCTACATTTCTGCTTTGGTTGTGCTGGGAACCGTATTTTTTGCTTCTCTCGCCGGTTATGCATTTGCCAAAATTCCGTTTAAGGGACGTAATGTGGTATTTCTCATCCTGCTGAGTGCCATGATGATTCCCCATGAGGTGACGGCGATTCCGATGTTCCTGTTCATGCGGCAGCTGGGGTGGATTGATACCCATCTTCCGCTGATACTACTGCCAATCTTTGGCGCGGGCGGTGTGTTTGGCATCTTTGTGATGAGGCAGTTCTTCATTACGGTGCCAACGGAACTGGAGGAAGCGGCGATGATCGACGGCTGCAACCGATTCCGAATATATGCGCGAATTATGCTGCCTATTGCCAAGCCAGGTATGGCTACGCTGACGATCTTCACGTTTGTGACGATCTGGAATGAGTTCTTCGATCCGTTGATTTTCATTAACTCGCGTGATCTAATGACGCTGCCGCTTGGATTATCTTTGTTTACAGATGAGGTCGGCACAGCCTGGCAATATCTGATGAGCGCCACCGTTATGGCGACCTTGCCACTTTTAATTGTTTTTTTCCTGGCACAACGGCGCTTCATTGAGGGGGTTGCCATGACGGGACTGAAAGAGTAAGCCATGAAATACGTGCAAAGGCGAGCAATACGTACAATACGTACAATAGAACGGAAGGAGGGACAACATTTGCATGAACGGATGAGCATGAAAAAGGAAGAAGCAGATGTCGTTATTGTGGGAGGGGGCCCTGCGGGAATAGCGGCAGCCATTGCCGCTGGACGACAGGGTGTCCGCACAGTGCTGGTGGAGCGATACGGATTCGTTGGTGGGATGTCCACTGCCGCTATGGTCTATCCCTGGATGACTTTCCATACGGAACGTGGTGAGCAGGTCATTAAAGGTATTGCACAGGAAATTGTGGATCGTTTGCAGATGCGTGGCGGCTCCCCGGGGCATTTGCGTGATACGGTTGGATTTGTGCACAGTGTCACGCCGTACCATCCAGCCATCTTTCAGGTGGTTGCGGCAGAGATGTTGCAGGAGGCTGGTGTCCGGCTGTTATTGCACAGCTTCGTGGATGAAGTGGTCGTTGGGGATGATCGGGTGAAAGCGGTGCGAGTGACAAACAAGTCTGGACGAAAGGAGTTTCAGGCGAACGTATTCGTGGATGCAAGCGGTGATGCGGATCTGGCTTATCTTGCAGGGGCTTCGGTGGCGAAGGGGAGAGATGGCGATAACCAGTCTCAGCCGATGACCATGAAATTTCGCATGCGTGGTGTGGATCTTGGACGAGTGAAGCAATACATGCAGGAGCATCCGGAGGATTTCTATGTGAAAACGCCTTTTGCAGAGCTGGACAGTATTCCGTTAACCGGGGTGAGCGGCTTCTATTCCCAATGGAAAAAAGCGGGTGTGCCGATTAATCGCGACCAAGTGCTGTTTTTTACCGGACCGGCTGACGATGAAGTGCTGATTAATTGTACCCGGGTGCAGGGACTCGATGCGACGGATGCCGAGGATCTGACCTCTGCTGAACAGGAAGGGAGGAAGCAGGTACTGATGATCGCTGAGTTTTTGCAACGTGATGTGCCTGGATTCGAACGGGCTTCCATCTCAGCGGTAGCACCTCAGATTGGTATCCGTGAATCCAGGCGAATTATAGGTCATTATGCGTTGACCCAGGCGGATGTGGTCGCAGGACGGAAGTTCGAGGATGTGATTACCAGAAGCGGTTATCCGATTGATATTCATGACCCTTCGGGTCAAGGTGTTGTGGCTGCCTTTATAGAAGGAGATGGGGCGTACGATATTCCGTATCGCTGTCTGATCTCTCGCAATATCCGCAATCTGCTGGCGGCAGGACGCTGCATCTCCACCACACATGAGGCGCATGCAACGACAAGGCTGACGCCAAGCTGTATGGCTACCGGGGAGGCCGCCGGGACAGCAGCTGCACTAACCGTGAAGATGAAGCTTGATCCGGTGGGACTGCCAATTGAGCTGCTACAGGCGGAATTACGTCACAACGGAGCGGCGATCTAGCTGATGAGCTGATTGTGGGCAAAATTGGGCGGATTGGACTAAGTATTAGTCTTGGGAGCGGCATGAATCATTAATAGTAGGCGTGGATGTTTATTTAATTTGCGGATGGCATTAGTTTTAACGAACCTGAGACGTCTAATTTGTGGCATAAGTCGAAATGAAAAATGTAACGAATCTCAGTGAAGTTATTTTACTCAAAAACCTGAAATACGGCGTAATAGCGGGATGAATCGGATGAATAGAGCGTCTACGATTCGTTAGATTAGAAACTGTCCTCAAAATGACTAAATAAGCTTCCCACGGTTCGTTAGAACATCGGTGGGAAGCTCGTTTCATTCATTCAGTCAATCAATTCATCCGTGCCTCAAGTCGTCTTGCGACAATGGACAGCGCGTAGTTGATCACAAAATACAATACGGCTGCGAGCAGCAGGGCCGGGATAATATAATCAAAACTTTGACCGCCAAGGATCTGCACGTTGTGCATCAGCTCCGGCAGAGAGATGATGATCGCCAGTGAAGTATCCTTTAGGAGTGAGATGAATTGGCTGACCATCGGCGGGGACATGCGGCGTAGCGCCTGTGGCATGATGATGCCACCGAGGGTCTGCATGTAGCTCAGGCCGGAAGAACGGGCAGCTTCCACCTGACCGCGCTCAACGGATTTCAGACCGCTACGGACGATTTCGGCAATCATCGCGCCTTCAAACAGACTCAGTCCAACAACTGTGGACCAGAAGACGGACATTTTAATCCCGAGCTGTGGAAGTACCATGTGAATGAAGAAAATGATGAGCAACAGCGGCAGATTCCGAATCGTATCCACGATCACCGCCACGATCTGTGACAGAACAGGGATGCGAGTAAACCGGACCGTACCCAGCACGGTGCCGAGTATGAAGCTGAATACAATGGATAGCCCTGCTACCTGCAGGGTGATCAGGAATCCGTGAAGCAGGAAACGAAGGTTGGGCCACGCATAGGCCCCGCTAAAGTCCATATTTTATTAGCCTCCTTCTGTATGCAGGAATGGAATATCGAAGATCAATAGATGGGGCATGGACTGTGTACAAAGCAACTCAAGCACCGTAGCAGTGAATTACAATATGCACTGTGACATGATCACCAATGCCAGCAAAACACAGACGATCCAGTACTCATTTAAACCACATGGGCAAGCCAATATATTTCCCTAAAAACCTGAGCTGGTACAAGTTAATCTGTTACATGGTGACCTGACCTGCCGATTTGTTCTTCTTCGTTTTGCCCTTGGTGTTGCGAGCCTCTGCATCGCTCTGTCCAAACCTGCGCTCCATATAATGCACCAGAAAGCTGAGTGGTAGTGTCAGCACCAGATAGAACAGCGCAACAATGGTGTACACACTTAGCGGCTGAAATGTATCCGAGTTAACCAGGTCGGCAAAATACATAAGATCCATACCGGCGACAACGGCAAGAATGGATGAGTTTTTGACCAAATTGATGAACTGGTTGCCGATGGACGGCAACACAATTTTGATGGCCTGGGGCAGAATGATCAGGTTCATGGCCTGTACATAGGACAAGCCGGAGGACCTTGCTGCTTCCAGTTGTCCACGCGGCACCGTCTGAATGCCCGCTCGGATTGCTTCGGCAATGAAAGCGGCGGTGTAGATGGTCAGACCCAGAGTGCCGGAGACAAACCCATCCAGCGAGATGCCTAGTGCAGGCAGTCCAAGATAGAAGAAAAACACAACCAGCAGCAATGGGATGTTTCGGATAAATTCCACAAAAGCCGTGCCGATCCAGTTCAGCGGTTTCACAGGGGATATCCGAAAGATAGCCAGGATCGCGCCAAGGATAAAGCTGCCAATGAGAGCCATAATGCTCACTTGAATGGTATTCAGGAACCCTTCCAGAAAACGATCCGAGTGTCGCATTAGTACGCTGAAATCCAATGTGCCCATATAGGCGAAGCCTCCGTTCTCCAGATGTAGAAACGGCGATTACGTCTGCTCATGCTTCGCATCCAGCAGACGAATTCGCCGCGTGCTCATCATTAATCGGGGTTACTCGGGCTTTGAGCCCAGCCATTTCTCATGTAATGTGTCATATTCCCCGCTGTCTTTCATGCTTTTGAGCAGCTTGTTGACTTCTTCCACGAAGGCGGTGTCGCCTTTGCGAATGGCCATACCATAAGGTTCACTTGTGAAATTGCCACCAACCAAATGGAAACTGTTATCCGTCTGTTGCATGCCGATGAGGATGATGTTATCTGTGGTCAGCGCTTCGCCTTTACCTGCTTTGAGAGCAGTGAATGCATCCTGATAGTTATCGAATTCAAGGACCTCAGCATCCGGGGCTTTCTCGCGAATGTTCTGAGCGGATGTGGAGCCTTTCACCGCGAGTACTTTCACTCCGCTGAGGCTTTCCAGGCCGGTAATCGCACTGTCGTTTTTCACCAGCAGGGATTGGCCTGCTTCAAAATAAACATCACTGAAATCCACCTGTTCTTTACGCTCATCCGTAATTGTCATTGTGGCGATGATGATATCGATGTCTCCATTTTGCAGCATGGGAATGCGCGTCTTGGAAGTGACCTCTTTCAGCTCGACCTTTGTCTCATCTCCAAGGATCTGTTTGGCGAGTGCCTTGGCGATATCAATATCGAATCCTTCAACGTTGCCACTTGCGGGATCTTTCAAGCCAAACAGCTTCGTATCGTATTTCACACCGGCGATGAGCTTGCCGCGTTCCTTAATCTGCTCTATTGTTCCTTTGGCTACGGCATCTCCGCCAGAACCGCCACTACCGCCGCTACTGCTATTCTCCTCACCTGTACTGCAACCGGACAATACAAGCGAGAGAATGAGGACAAGCATAAATGATGGCCATTTCAATAATTTCTTCATGAATAAAGACCCCTTTCAAAATGGAATAGTGGATTATTCTCAATGATGAATCAGACGGCTCAGGAATTGCTGTGCTCGTTCTTCTCTGGGGTTGTCAAAAAATTCAGCAGCGTTGGCCTCTTCTACAATTCGGCCTTCGTCCATGAAGATGACCCGGTCCGCAACTTCGCGGGCGAATCCCATCTCATGGGTAACAACGACCATGGTCATGCCATTATGGGCAAGGGAACGCATAACATCGAGGACTTCCCCGATCATCTCGGGATCGAGAGCAGAGGTAGGTTCGTCAAAAAGCATGATTTTGGGCTCCATGGCGAGTCCTCTGGCGATGGCTACCCGTTGTTGCTGTCCACCGGACAACTGGGAGGGATAACTGTCTGCTTTGTCGGCAATGCCCACCCGGGTCAGATACTTCATTGCTGTTGCGGCTGCCTGTTCTTTGGGTTGTTTGCGCACCTTCATGGGTGCAAGGGTAATGTTATCGATGACTTTTTTGTGAGGATAAAGATTGAAGTGTTGAAATACCATGCCGATGTCACGGCGGAAGAGGTTAATGTCCACCTTTTTCTGATGTAGAGGGACCCCACTGACAACAAGTTCGCCTTCGGTAATGGTCTCCAGGCGGTTAATACAGCGGAGTAATGTGCTTTTGCCGGAGCCGGAAGGTCCGATAATGACGACGACTTCTCCTTCTTCAATGTGAAGATGGATATCCTTGAGGACATGAAAATGACCGAAATGCTTCTGGACACCCCTAAATTCAATCAAGAGTACACCCCATCCTTTCTGCAACGTCTGTGTGTAAAAGGGAGAATAAGGAATAAATTGAAACTAGTTATTTAATCATACATAGTCATCCTGCTTATGGCAATTGGTTTGTGATAAAACATGACATAAGTAATAGGTTACCTAGGGCTATAGCCAGAAAATATGTTATATATCTGTCATGTTATTAAATACCTTGTGACGAATCCTGACAGAAAAATGAATCTATTCTCCTAGTTGTTTTCCAACCTTTGGAATAGTTGTATAGAGTATACTGAAAGTGATGTTTGATTTATGACTCTGATTAACAAAACAAATAGCATCAAGTTCCACGTGTACATGGCAAGAAAGCTCAACCCTACATGTCATGCCATTGATATGATGGAGCGAGAGAGCGTCCGTTTGAACGCAAGTAAGGAAAGTAAAAGCAATGTATTGATCCCATAACAATTCCATTACATGTAGAGAGGATGATTCTGCACGATGAATACATATCACTCCCCAATGTCGACAGGAGCAAGTGCCCAGTCCGATGTTCGAGATTATGAAGCCAATTTGCCTGTCATTCCTGCTCAGGATTTTCAGCTTACAGACTATGGAGCTGTTGGAGACGGCGTAACAGATAATACGGAGATGTTCCGACTTGCCATCGCTTCGTGTGCTGAAGCAGGAGGTGGAAGAATCGTAATTCCTGCCGGGGTATGGCTCACAGGTCCGATTGTAATGCGCAGCCGTATCGAACTACATGTGGAAGCAGGGGCACTGGTTACATTTAGCCGAGATTTTGATCAATACCCATTAATTGCATCAAGCTTCGAAGGCTGGCAGGTGGTACGCTGCCAATCCCCGATCGATGGAGATCAACTGGAGGATATTGCGATTACTGGTGAGGGGATATGGGATGGCGGCGGGGAGGCATGGCGTCCGGTAAAACGCTCCAAAATGACCACTTCACAATGGAACCAATTGGTCGCTTCCGGTGGTGTTGTAGAGCAATCCGGCGGAGAGGAAGAAATCTGGTGGCCTACCACAGCTGCACTTGAGGGCGGCACTATCGCGAATCGAATGCATGAGGAGCAGGTACGTGATGTCGCTGCCTATGAAAAAGTCAGAGACTTTTTACGTCCCAACATGGTCAGTTTACGGAGATGTAACCGGGTATTGCTGGACGGTCCAACGTTCCAGAACTCGCCTGCATGGAATCTGCACCCCTGGGCATCTGAGCATGTCACCATTCGTAACGTGAGTGTGCGGAATCCGTGGTTTTCTCAGAATGGAGATGGGCTGGACATTGAATCCTGCCGTCATGTGGTAGTGGAGAATAGTGTATTCGATGTCGGTGATGATGCGATCTGTCTGAAATCAGGCAAGGATGCCGAAGGCCGTGAACTGGGTCTGCCATCGGAGTACATCACCATTCGGGATTGCACGGTGTATCACGGTCATGGCGGGTTTGTAATTGGCAGTGAAATGTCCGGCGGTGTGCGGCATGTGCGTGTGTCGGATTGTACGTTTATCGGCACGGACATAGGACTTCGCTTCAAAAGCGCACGTGGGCGCGGCGGAGTGGTTGAGGACATTCAGATTGAGCGCATATATATGAAAGATATCATTATGGAAGCCATCTCGTTTTCCTTTTTCTATGCAAATCAGGAAGGGTCTGCCCGGGGCAGTGATCTGTCTCAGGAGATTAGCGAAGAGACGCCGGTGTTCCGGGATATTCGAATATCGGATGTGGTCTGTGCCGGTGCTGACACTGCGTTGCTTGTGAGTGGATTGCCGGAACTGCCTTTGGATGGGGTGATCATCCAGCGTTACAACGTGCAAGCTCGCAGTGGTATCCAATGTGCTCATGCAAAACATCTGCATATCGCGGAATTGCAGGCGCAGATCACCGAAGGTCCGTTGGTTCATTTGCACCAGTGTAAAGGGGCCGAATTAGAGAGCATTCAGGGCAAAGGTGCAGATGGCCGACTTCTGATGGTGACTGGACACGAGTCCGCAGGCATTGTATGTCGTGAAGGCGATGCAGAAACTGAAGGTCGTCAGATCTCTGTGGGTCCTGAAGTACGAAGTGGCGTGATCATTCGCAGGTAAAAGGTATGTAGTAGGTTTATACAAGTTGGTCCAATTCAGCCGTAGTGGCGTAGCCATAGATCCAGTAATCGCAATGTCTTTTGATACTAAGGAGTACGTAAACTCTGGAGCGAGGCTACCCACTCGGCTTTTATATGAAGTTATCTGATGATCTACCGGTGTTCCTTGCGATAGCGCAGCGGTGTTGTACCGGTAACCTGTTTGAATGTTTTGTTAAAATGAGCCGTATGCTCAAATCCTACCTTCTCAGCGATCATCTGGACACGCTCTTGTGTGGACAGCAATCTTCGTTGTGCCTCCCGGACACGAACAACACGCAAATATTCGCTAAACCGAAACCCGGTAAAACGGCTGAACATTCGGCTCAGATAGGATGGACTGATATAAAAACGATTTGCTGCACCCTCCAGCGTAAGTGGTTGGGTGTAGTTGCTGTTCACATATGTAACGATTTCACTGATTTTGTCCTGCATCGGATGCAAAGGACCGGGGCATGATTGCCGAATATCCTCCTCCACCCGATGAATACGGATCAAAAGTTGGGCAAGCAGACTTCTGACCGCAATCTCATAGTGAGGGCGTCGCTCTTTGCATTCTTGCAGCATCTGCCACAATATACGCTCCATCTCGGGCTGCTCCGCTTCAGGCAGTCGAAGGAGTCTTGAACAATTAAAAGGCAACAGACCACATATGCCAAGCTCCATCCCCGTTGCAAAAGCAGGAGAAAAACCAATTAAAATCCGTTCGAAGCCAGGAATACTTCCTTTGGAGGTGCTATGTACATCGTTTGGGTTAATCAGAATAAAATCACCCTTGCGGGCAGACAGTATCTGACCATTCATGGAATAAACGCGTTCACCTTCAAGCAGGTAATACAGTTCGTAGAATGGATGAGCGTGAGGCTGAGGCATACCGTTCCCATCATGTCTGCGCATATGTTCAATGGTAAATGAATGTTCACCGATTCGATATTTGGGTCCAATCCGATCTTCTATGAGACTCATGGTACAGCTCCCCTCTGCTTCACGGATTAACAACGATATCCATATCATAACGGAACATCCATCTTTTTGTAAACGCTATCATTGGAAATGAAATATTTCTTTAATCATATGTAAAATACCGTGAGACCGAATCTGGCATGGCCCATATGTGCTGTCAAGGTGACAAAACTTGAATGATGTTTTAGAGTAGGGGGAGAGAGGCGAAACTCTGGTTAAGGAGTGTCTCCAATATGATGTAGAAGGAAGGAAACAGGTTATGACGACACATGAATTATCGCCATTGGTTGCTGCGCTTAATATGCAGCCTCACGTTGAAGGCGGTTGGTATAAGGAAGAATGGAAGGCATCTTATCAGATTCCACAGTCCGTTCTGCCGGATACATACTCCGGCCCACGATTCTCGGCAAGTTCCACGTATTTCCTGCTACACGCACATGAAATCTCCGAGTGGCATACGGTTCTGTCCGATGAACTTTGGCTGTGGCACAGCGGCAGTCCAGTTGAACTGAAGCTGGGCGGCAACGGAGAGAACCCGGAGAACGAGGAAGTTCTTGTTCTGGGTATGGATATTGCTGCAGGTCAATCACCACAGGTGCTCGTTCCAGCCGGCGTATGGCAGACAGCACGCCCGTTGGGTGATGAGCCTGTACTGGTCACTTGCGTAGTTGCGCCAGGTTTCCACTTTGATGATTTCAAGCTGGTATCCAAAAGCGAATAGGTTTTGATATGTGAAAATCCCGATTGGAGATGCTCAGAGCATCCGAATCGGGATTTTTTGGGATTGAGCGTATTAAGTATGCTGAGGTCTATGCCTAGTTCAGGGATAGATCATTCCCTTTTGGATCAGCATCACTTTTAGCGATGACGGATCATTTGGGATTCTCGTTACTCATCCAGCTGTCCACATAAAACTCCTCATGATAATCCGGTTGCCCGGCGAGTTCTTTGAGCTTCTGTTCAGCTTCTTCAGCGGTAAGATATTCTCCAATAACTGCTGTAAACTCACCAGTGGACGTTTTGAGGAAAGAGATGTCCTCATCCGGATAGGATTCTTTAATTATACCCATCGATTCTCCAAAAGGCATTGATTCTGTGCGGAGAGAGTATACCTTCCGAGGTGTGACCGGTTTGCCGTCGGAAGTCAGTTTCACTTCCAGGTATCCAGGGTTCTTGAATTCCGTTACGGCATACTGTACCCCTTCTTTTAAAACAACGACGAATCCGACGGAAGAGTCGTCTAAAATCATGGAACCATATACATCTTTCACTAAAGGCTGAGTCATGAAGTCGGCTTTGACTTTCTCTATATCCATGTAACGTGCACCGCTAAACGTGAAGAGGATACGATTCGGTGCTTCTTTGTGCACCACATTATAATGGGGTGCATCATTAGTCTGATCTTGCTCGTCGGTGCTAAAATTAATTTTAAGCGTATTTTCAGTTGCTTCTGAACCTACGGTTACCCCATCCGTAATCTTGCCGCCATCGCCGAATTGAAGGACCTGAACAATCGTTCCGACCACAGGTATTTTGACCATGGCGTTTGCGACAGTAGGAATGTTGATAATGAGCAGCAAAGCGGCACATGCTGCCAAACTGGAAGCGTAGCGAATGATACGGGATGAGCTTTTGCGAGCGGCAGCCTTTTGCTGGGCACGACGAATAACATCTGGAAGTTGAGCTGGAATTTCAATGTTTTCATAACGTTCTTTACTAGTCATAGATCTCCAACCTCTCCTTCAATTAAATCCATTTTTAATTTGTTGATAATCCGATAGAATTTTGACTTCACGGTATTCTCTGACAGGGAGAGCACTTCAGCGATCTCTCGAAAACGCATATTACCAAAAAACTTTAATATAATGTAGGCTCTATCTTCGGGTACGAGTCGATCCAGTGCATCATACAGATCCATTTTCTCTTCCACGGATGCCCCTCGCTCTGGAGCCACAAACTCCTGCGCATGATCCTCCATATAGGTCAATCGCTGGTTGCGTCGAATATGATCTATCGCTGTGTTAATCACAATTCGTGACATCCAGGAATCAAAATAAGTCATGGAGTCCATCTTTCCATAAGCGATGAACCCTTTATAGACCGCTTCGGATACGATATCCAGCGCTTCTTGTTCATTTTTAACATAGCAGTATGCCAGTCGATATAATTTATTTTGAATCTCTGTTATTTTTTCGCTGAACTGTTCTTCTTTTGTCTTTCTATGGTTCAGTCTTATCACTCCTGATCCCCCCATGATAAACTTAAATATTCAAGTCACCGCTCGTTCCAGGCCTGGATTCTATATAAGTGCTTGAGTTCGCTTTACACTCGTTAGACTGATGAGGAGATCAAATAGTTCTAAACTGTCAAAAAAACTTTTTTGGGCACAGATTCGGTACTGAATAGCTGTCCTCGCCTCCATTCTTAACTACGAATAGATTGCCTATAACATCACATGACAAAACACCCGCTCTTCTGAGATCGAAGGCGGGTGTAATCGAATTATGATGTTTATATTAAAAATTAAAGTTGTCGGGATCGGAACCAAAGCGTTTGTTCTCGTTCAGTCCGTTAATCTGCTCTACTTCTTCCGGAGTTAACTCAAAATCGTAGAGATCGGCGTTCTCGCGAATACGCTCAGGCGTGACGGATTTTGGTATGGTCACGATGCCGTTCTGCAGATCCCAGCGCAGAATGACTTGTGCGGGGGATTTGCTGTATTTGGCGGCGATGTCCTGAAGTAACGGATGATCCATCAGGTGACCTTGTCCGAGCGGAGACCAGGCTTCGATCTGAATCTGATGTTTGTTGCAATACTCACGAAGCTCCGACTGAATCAAAAGTGGGTGAAGCTCCACCTGATTAACCGCTGGTTTGACCGTGGCATCGATCATCAAGTCTTCCAGATGGTGAATCTGGAAGTTGCTCACACCGATCGCTCGGATGCGTCCTTCTTTATGGAGTTTCTCCAGTGCTCTCCATGTATCTTTGTACTTGCCCTTAACCGGCCAGTGGATGAGATAGAGATCCAGATACTCCAGCTCGAGTCGTTCCATGCTGGCTTCGAAGGCAGCTAGCGTGGATTCATATCCCTGATCACTATTCCATACTTTAGTGGTAATGAACAGATCCTCACGAGCTACTCCAGATTCACGAATACCCTGAGCGACACCTGCTTCGTTGTTATACGCTTTGGCTGTGTCGATGCTACGATAACCAGCTTGAATGGCTGTTTTGACAGCATGAACGACTTCGTCTCCGTCTTTAACTTTGAATACCCCAAAACCTAGCCATGGCATTTTAACTCCGTTATAGAGCGTGGTTGTGTCCTGCACGTGTTTCATGGTCCGAAATTCCTCCTCTGATTGATTCATTGTTCCACTATGTAATTACCCTGCTGTTCAGCAGCCAATCGATATCGAAGGGCCGTTATGATTGATTATACTAAATTATTCCTGGTATAGGAAAAGGGAGTGGTTCGTTTACGACGTAAACACCGCTATTATCCTTTTTCTTCAACCAGAGGTTTGGTTTTGACGCTTGTGGGTGATAAGATGAAGTATACGATATATGGAAGTCAAGACTTTGTAATTGGAGAGTTTACATAAGAACAGACGGAGTACGGAATTGGGTACAGACCAGACCGTACGACTAACGATAAAGGAGCAAGAATACAATGGCTAAACCTAAACAAACCAAAAAAGCAGCAGCCTGGTCTCTCGTGGTAATGGGAGCAGGATTTGCTGCATCCTTGCCGTTCCAGGGCGTTCCCGTGGGCAAGTTGCTGGTAGGATCATTTGAAGCGGGACTCGTGGGTGGACTTGCGGACTGGTTCGCAGTTACTGCATTATTCCGTCACCCGCTCGGCATTCCCATTCCACATACGGCATTGCTGCCGAAAAATCGGGATAAAATGACGGAAGGTCTGGTCTCCGCAGTAGAGAATAACTTGCTCAACAAAGACAGCATTACCGAGAAAATTGCAGATTTCAAAGCAGCAGAGACAGTGCTCGATACGTTGACACGTGAGCTTCACAATGACGGAATCAAGACCATGATTGATACGCTCTGCAAACGAATTCTGGCTGGTCTGCCGTTAGAGCAGATTGCTCCACTCGTAGCGGCTGAGATCAAGTCACAGGCGGGCGCTTTTGATCTGGGTCCGATTCTGGAGCGGGCTGCCCATCAGATGACAGAGCGGGGTTACGATGCCAAAGCGCTGGACTATGGACTGAAGCAAGCTGAGGAATGGCTGGTTAAACCCGAGACGATCATGTTTTTGGGTGAAAGCGGGATGAAAGCGATCAGCGGCATTCAAATGAACGGATTGATGCAGTTTGCGATGAATGCGTTCCTTGGTTATATGAACGAGGAGCGTCTGGGTGGCATTTTACAAGGATATCTCTTCGATCGGGTAGAGGATATGAAACGTGAAGGCAGCGCTCTAAGGTATAAGGTGCTTGATATGGTACGTACCCAGACGGTGCGTCTGGCCATGAGTGAGGCTATGCAAGATGGAATCAACAGCTGGAAGAACAACATGCTGGAGGGCTGGAACGCAGAGGAAACGGTGCTGAACAAACTCACCGAACTGAGAGACAAGGCGCTCGCCGCGATGGAAGATGGACAGTATGTAGATACGTATGCACTGCCTGCCATTGAGCGGGTATTGGTTGAGCTGCGGGCAGATGACGAGTTGATGACAGGCATGAATGCCAAGATCGTAAATGGCGTCACAACACTGCTGGAGAAAAATCATTCCAAAATCGGTAAACTGGTACGCGAAAATGTGGACAAAATGGACAATGCCACTTTGGTTTCGATGATTGAGGATAAGGTTGGACAGGATCTGCAATGGATTCGGATCAACGGAGCTGTTACCGGATTTGTTATCGGGATTGCGCTGACTGCGCTGCAGATGGCATTGGCATAAAAGTCATGTATGTAAAAAAGGGCCGCTCTTACAAAGAGTAGGCTCTTTTTGCCGTGGAAGGGAAATATCAAATACTTTAAACATTTATGATGCAAAATTCAGGAAATCGGGTAATATACACGCGAACATGCGTATGAATCATATAGGAAGAAAGATACATAAAAACGATGCTCTCAGCCGATGTGGTCATGTTGATTTTGTACTATGATTCAGTTAACAGAAGCAGAGGGCATGGGTGAATGATCCTGATTCATTGGGTGCACATATACATTGAAATCATAAGAAGAAGGTGATTGGTATGAGGCCAATACAAAAAAAGGTATGTGTATTCTTACTAATTGTGCTATCTATCTTTATTTTGGGAGGCTGTCAGAACATGAAAGAAAGTGAGAAACAGGCACTTTTTCAGGAAGCAGAAGCGAAAGCGGTCAAATATTTCAAAGACAAGTATGAGATGAACGTTGTTATTACCAGCAAGGAGTTGCTACCCGAAATGGCACTGGACTCGATTGCAATGGAAGGGCATGTGGTAGATCAGAAGGATCAGGAGTTCACTATTTCCTATGACTATAATGATAAAAAAATCAAAAATTTTGGAATGAGCCCTGCAATCAAGGCAGCCATCATTGAGAAAGGCTACGATCCTTTTGCCAAGTAGATTGTAATGAATTTTTGGAGGTGAACATAACATGGGGGATACACCAAGAATTGATGATGAAACATACCGTCTGATGTCGGAACTGGCTTATGAAAATGCCAAAGCAGGTACCGAATATTCGAATTTACCAGGATGGCAAGTGCTTGAGGATACGCATGGCAACGGTTATTCCGGGTTTGACGCAGTGACTTTTTACAATCAGGAAACGGGGCAGGCGGTCATTTCTTACCGAGGAACAGAAGGAAGTGCCGGATGGGATCGTAAAGGGCTTGATTTTCTGGCGGATGGTCAGATTGCGATCCCCGAACTGGGCAGAAAAATTGAACAGTCTACCGATTTCACACCCGATTGGTTATCAGGTGGAATTCAAAAGGTAAAAGACGTCACTGGACTGACCCATTTGGATAATGCGTTGGGTGAGCTGGATAGGCAGATTGATAAAAAGCTGAACCCTTTTCCGAATCAAATGTACGAAGCAGAAGACTATGCGAAGGATATGCAGAACAAATACAAGAATTTGGACTTCTCTCTGACAGGGCATTCACTAGGCGGCGGAAATGCTCAGTATGCAGCAGCGAATACGGGAATGACGGCAGTAACCTTTAGTGCGCCATCTGTAATATCCAGCTTGACTCCATCACTGAAACGCAAGGCAGAAGAGGGTGGATTCGATAATCAGATCGTAAACTTTGGTCACCCGGGTGACTTTGTTGCCAGTGGATTCTTTGGTGGCTATGATCGCCATGTGGGTTCCATGTATTACATCAACTCTAATTACAAGGACATGAATGACAACATGAGCATGGGAGATAAGATGGGTAACACCTTTGGTGGGAAGGAATACCACGACCTGAAGCAGTATCAGTTCGAGAATGGTTATATTTCCAATGATCTATACGACCCTACCACTGGTGAGAAAATCAATAAAACTCCCCGTGAACCTTCCAATATCATGACGGAGCTTGCGGATATTATGCGTAGCTTTGGTGCGCAGACCAGCAAGATGGTTGCAGGTGTCGGCTCAGTGGGGGGAGCTTCCGGACTAATTCAGGTAACGCCGGAAGAACTGAAAAGTGTCGCTTCACGGTGGAAGCAAAATGCACAACAGTGCAATGCGGAGTTGAATCAGGTGCGAACCCGCATGGCCCAATATCTCCATACAAGCCGTAGTCGCAGGCTGGAGCCAATTGTCACCCAATTGGACGCGTCCATTCATGAGCTTGGCACATGGCATATGAAACACACCAGCCAGTTCCTGAACTTTATTGATGAGAAGGCGGATGCTTTCCGGCAGGCAGACGAGAGTCCAGTTCATTTTTAATTAAGGATTTCTGGGTGCCTAGCATTGATATCACGTACATAGGGGAGGGGAACACGAGTGGGTGGACAATTGCTGGTGGAATTGAATGATCTTCGGATTGCGGAAAAAGAACTGACACAGCTGCTTGCCCGTCTGCAAGCCGATGAACAGGAAGCGCGGGCGCTATACAGTCGCCTGAACGATTGGAAAGGCCAGTCAGCAGATCATACAAGACAGCAGATTGAAGAGTTTTTTGCGGGCCTGTCCAGACGTATTCAATCCATTGAACAGCAGAAGAAAAGCTTGCTGCAATACATTGAGATCATGATCCAGACGGATCAGGAACGCTAAAGAGCTGTACAGGTTGATGCCATATTGCGGATGGTAATCAGTGTGGATAAGAGTGTGACCGTGGAGCGGCATGATTAGTTCTAAACCACGGATTGTAAAGAACATGGGTAGCCAATCAAAATGATGATAGCTAAAAAGCCTACGGCACATCGGGTTTAATCCCAAATGCCATAGGCTTTTTGTTATCTGAATTTTTCTCAGGTTTTCGTAAAACTGTAAGTTAGTTCTTAACGTTTTTTGCGACGTGTAGCCAACGCGATTCCCAGGAAGGACAGAATCAGAGCCAGGATGGATACGATCAACGTTGCTTGTTGAAGCTTCAGTGTACCCGGGTCTGTATCCGTGTTGTTTGGTTCACCTGTAACGGTGTCATTGAGTGCATCGCCCAACGTAGTGTCATCGTTTGCTTTGCTATCGTCGGTAGCTGCATTATCCCCAGTGGCGCCTTCTGTACCTGCACTATCATGTCCATCGTTGGCATGACCTCCACCTGCCGCAGCATTACCAGCAGCAGCCGGATCTTCGCTAATCGTTGTGATACTGTGCGGGTTGGCATCACTTGGTTGGCCTGTCCATTCTACGATGCTGCCATCACTGTAGTATTGGAAGGCATCCCAAGCTACTTCAGCTTCAGACTTAGGGTTCTGTGCAACGAAGTTGAACTGCTGGAATTGTCCTGCCAGAATGCCTTCGTTATCGCCGTCAATCTCCCACGTAATTGATGTTACTTCATTGGAATTGTTCTTCTCTGTGGTGATTTTCCAGCCTGCCAGTGGTTGATATTGCTTGAATGCAACACCTTCCGGAACTTTCATGGTGATTTTGGTTGTAGGCAGTTCTTTCTCGGATGGAATCTTAATCGTGTACGTCTGCCATGCGCTTGTCTGTGCAACGGATGGGCTAACGGTAACGTGCGCGCTCGCGAATCCGGCAAATAGCATAAATGCTGCGGTACCTGTTGCGATAGTGGATGTAAGTTTGGAAATCCATGATGTTTTCTTCAAAATAAATAACCCCTCTCAGTTCTTATCATATATGATGCGGCCCATTTTCTTAAATGAGTGTCTACGTTCTGCAAAGGCACCGTTTCGATTACGAATTGTTCTTTCGATCACCGTTAATCCTGGATTTTTAAAATTTAACTAAATTTGATTTACACATACACTCCGACGACAGAATAACCCTCCAATCGCTGTTATCCCCAGATTTTTTTGATTCCCTTTTCTCAAAGGGAAAATCCGGTGATAGCATATGCTTCCGAAGCAGCTTTCTTTCAGAAAGCTTTTAGGCGATCGCTCCGCTTTTTCAGGTTTTTTCTGTCCTCTCCGTTTCAGTGTAAACATTAGTACATTTAATATTTAGTAGGTTGAAATCCGGGAATAAAGGCGAGTGCTTCGCTTCTCCAGAATCAATTTCGTTCCCTTCACTACATTTGCAGTTCGTAGAAACACTGATTTTAGATTGGATCACTTTTTAATATCAACGTTGTGTAACTATGGCTTGGCAGTGTCGATCTCGAATTCGGCATCCAGTGCATCCAGCGATTTGGTTAGCAGGTGTACCTTGATATTCCAACGTCCAGGCATGGAGATGTAATCTTCAGCCTTGTACACACCGGTGTCGTTTTTCGGAATGGTGATCTCATAGATCCCCATATCCATATCCAGATGTGTGAGTGACAGTGTGATCTGTTCCAGATCATTAACGATACTGCCATCTGCACGTTTCACATCAACTTCAAATTGGTTCTCTCCCGTCACATTGGGACTCACCTGAAGTGTGATCGCCGAGCCATCATCTGTAGTCTTTGTCTCCTGATACGGTCCAACTGCCGTCGGTTGTCCTGGAGACAGATGTGTCAGCACGGCAGCAAGAGCAAGAATTACAGCACCAGTAGCAAGCTCGGCTTTCAGGCTGCCGGACAATCTGCTCCCCGTTGCTGCTCTAGCGAGTCGCGCATGACGCCATGCCAAGATAACCATCACAATCAGCAGAACGATCTTGCCGATCAGGACAAGACCATAGGCTGTAGTGAACAAGGAAGTCAGTACAGGTGCTGGTAGAATAATCAGACTACTGTATATTCCTGTAGCAACCAGAGCGGCTACGGCGCCGATTCCCCAAGCGGTAAACCTGCGTATGGCAGTCCAGTAGACTTCTCCTCGCACCTTGGAAGGCAGCTTGTCGGCGAGGGGAGGCAGACATATCGCCATGGCAGTCAATGCACCAATCCAGAAAGCCGCACCGATCAGGTGCACGAAGTCCATGGCAATCGCGAGAGCACGTTGATCCGCCGCAGCCGGATGTCCCGTCATGGCGTGAGTGAACAGCCATCCAAGCACGAGCACGAGTGACCCGTAAGAAGACCAGATGCGAGCACGGATGGATCGATCACGATCATATCCGGAGAGAATCGTGACGGCCAGCAGCATTACAATGAGGATCTGTAACATCCAGATTTGACCGAAGGAAGTCAGTTTAAGCGCACTTCCGATCAGAGCCCAGCTTAGTTCGCTCAGAGCCACACCAGATTCGTATAACGTATTCAGTGGCAGGCTGACCAGCGCGGCAAAGGAAGCAGCAGCATAGCTGATCCATAACAGTTTGTAGCTACCTGGAACGTCCATAGGCTCTCTTGTCATGGATGTTGGTGCAATTCGCAGCAACAAGAATGCAAGTGTCCCCAGGATGACAGACAATCCGAGATACTGAATCCAGTCTGTCAGGGATACGATCCATTTCAGCGGCCCACCTGTTGAACCGGAACCAGATGTAAGATCACTTAGTCCGGCAGGAGAACCGGACGGTTCTCCGATATGGAAAACATATGCTCCTTGAATCGGGTGTCCATCGGCAGACACAGCTTTCCAGTTGACGGCATAAGTCCCGTTCCCGAGTCCAGCTTGCAGGCCAGTCTCCAGAATATGAGGGCGATCCACATCGATCTTTACATTTCCATCGTCTGCCTGATTGCCGTCAGGTCCGGTAATTTTGATATCATAAAAGGCCGTCTGCAAGGATTCGTTGAACTCCAGCGTCAGCCGCTCCGGAGCGGTTACGAGGATCTCGTTCTCTCCTGGCGAAGCCTTAACAATATAGGCATGGGCAGATGCCCACTGTGGCATAACAAGGCAGCACACAAGCAACAGGCTGGTGATCAATGCCCAGTGCCGTTTGCCCCATTTCAGGGTAAAGCTTGTCAAAATCAAAAAATCATCACCCTCAGGTTATAGATTTGTAGTCAATCCGGGTCCTTTATACACAATCTATCCCATTATAACTTTGTCCAAAATGACTGCGTATGACTACATTGGGCTATAAAAAAACGATTTGGTCTGCATAATTGTGACAAAAGCATGAATGTGTATGGTACAGAGCACCCATCTCGTCTTATGTTACAAATCTCATATTGGTGTGGGATAAGTTTATGCTACCATTCACATATTGCTACGAAGCCACGCTATTTGCGAAGTTTACGTCCCGCAAGCCCGCTCTCTAGCGCATAGCGGGTGAGTTGTACCCGGTTTTCCAGCTGGAGCTTCTGCAAAATGTTTTTTAGATGATTCTTCACCGTCTGGTCTGAAATACCGAGTTGATCGGCGATCTCCCGATTGGTATATCCCGCGGATACCCATTGCAGAATCTCAAGCTCCCGCGCCGTTAGCGGGTTATCTTGCACATCTTCACTGCGTGGTGCGGGAAACTCCTGTAAAATCCGGTAAGCCAGTTCCTTACTGAGCGGTGCGTCGTCACTGACGATGGCGCGCAGGTATTCAAGCCAGGTGGAAGGCGTTAGATTTTTGAGCAAATAGCCTTGAGCGCCTTGTTTCAGTGCTTCGAACAGAAACGTCACATCATCCGATACCGTGACCATAACAACAATAACATAAGGGAATCGCAGCTTGATCTGACGGGTGGCTTCCAGCCCATCCATGCCCGGCATCTGCACGTCCATCAGGATCAGGTCGGGCATCCATTGCCCAGTGAGTTCCAGCGCTTCCTGTCCATTCGAAGCTGTACCAATCACTTCAAACAGGCTGTCCTCGGATAAAATGCTACAGATCGCTTCACGCGCATGCGCATGATCATCAACAACCAATACACGTACATGTTCCATATTAAGCATGCTCCTTTCCTATCGTCATTCGTGTATGCCCCGGTCTTGAATCGAGGGTAAAAGACCAACCCATCTCGGCAGCACGCTCCTTCGTAATTCGCAGTCCGTACCGATCCTTCAGATGAAGAGGATCTCCGCTTAGTCCATTCCCATTATCCTGAATATAGATGAACCAGGCAATTGGATTACCTTCCGCATGAACCTGAACGCGGGTAGCCTGCGCGTGTTTGCGTACATTCAGTAACCCCTCCCGGATACAGGCGAGCAGTTCCACTTGCTCCTTGGAAGAGAACGTTACACCCCTTAGGTCCCAATGAATCTGTGCACCGGGTACCGTTTCTTTGACGAGCACTTCCACCTGCGCATGCAGTGAAATAATTTCTGATGTTACCGTAGAGGAAGGAACAAAACGCAACTGTGCAATAGCTTGCCTTACATATGTATTGACTTCATGCACGGTTTTTTGAATCTCCTGGATCTCATGCTCATGTCCGCTCCCTGCCAGACTACGGCCGGCTTTATCGGTCTTCACTGACAGCAGGAAAAGAGACTGAGATATGCCGTCGTGAAGTTCTCTTGCCAATTGGTCACGAGCTTCCAGGGCTGCTTTCGCTGCACGTTCCTGCTCCAGAGCAGCCCTGGCACCTTCGAGCATGCGGAACAATCGGCTGAGCAGTGTCACGCTGACGAGGTAAACGATGACGGGTGTTAACCAGTTTCCAGCGTCCATCGAAAGGTATGGCATCAGAAACTGATGACGAATGTATTCCCAGATGCCAACCGTGAATGTGGGGATCAGCAGAATCATCCATTTAATTTGTTTATAGGACATGAATGCAGAACTCCTTTGATCTAGGATTAGCTTATTTAGGTACTTTATTTATACAGGGATGGGACCATTATAACGCATGCTTGTCCAAGACCCTAGTCTGTGTCTTTGGAGAAAGCTGGGGAGGATCAGGGAGTATTTAGAAGGATATCTAAGAACGACAAGGGGTGAAATGTTGTCACGCTAGGTGAGGGTTGGTGTATCCAGCTGAAGAAGGCTGAGTCCGTTTTCCCTATTGGAGAAGGTCCTCTATACTTATATAGAACGTGAATTCATTACAAAACATGTTAAGGAGTGAAGCAACAACATGAGTCAAGAAGTATTGGAACGTCGCAGTGAATTGCTCAAAAAGAACATTCACCAGATGCTTGTTCAAGACAATCAGCACGGTATCAGTCGCCAAGACAACATGTTTTTGCAGCAGATGATCAAAGAGCTGCATCAGACCTCACATGAACTGAATACCAAATCTTAATGTAGAATCTGCACGAGAATGAAGATGTCTGGTGTACGATTCATTCCATGAAAATGAAAATGGCGCTATCTCCGATCAGACCGGGGATAGCGCTTTGATTTTTTAAGAGCCTATACAAAAGCCCCATTTATCTTACAGCAACTGTTGCTGAGCGGTTCTTTTCTCAATATACCGAATGAATAACTCGGCAAGCTCCGGATCGAACTGTGAACCCGAACATGCGCGTAGCTCCCGAATCGCTTCTTCCACGTTCTTGGTTTCCTGATACGGCCGCTCTGTCGTCATGGCATCAAAGGAGTCAATCACGGTCAGCATCCGGCACAGCCGGGGAATCTCGTTACCCTTTAGGCCGTAAGGGTAGCCCTTGCCATCATAGCGCTCGTGGTGAAGTTCAATATACGGAATCAGATCGGCGAAGCGATCGTTCGTGATCACCATTTTTTTGCCCCAGGTGACATGTCCCTTGATCGTTTCCCATTCTTCTGCGGTGAGCTTGTCTTTCTTGTTCAGAATGGACCAGGGAATCTCCAGTTTGCCGATGTCATGAATCAGTGCTCCCAGCACGAAACGACGCTTCTCCGCATTTTCCAGTGCGAGCAATTCACTGATATCCAGTGCATATTTGTAGACCCGTTTGGAATGTTTGAACGTATCCATATCCTTGTATCTGAACAGATTGAGCTGCTGCTCGATGTCACGAACGTCCTGTACCAGATCAATCTCATGTTCCATACCATCATTGCTGCCGTGGCGGTGCACGTTGTTCTTGCCCTGTTTCTTCGCATAATACAATGCTTTATCCGCCTGATCCACGAGCTGGGATTTGTTATACATATCCACCTGATAGGGCGCGACGCCAGCAGAGAAGGAGAGACAACCATGTGGAAACACTTCAACGCCTTCAAACGGCGTGTCGTTCAATTGTTTACGCAGCTTGTTCATGAACCTGTAGGATTCGTCCAGCTCCATGCCTGGCATGAGCAAAGTGAACTCTTCCCCTCCATAACGAAAAGCGGTAACAGGTGTGCCTTCCGTCTTGCGCATCAGAAAATCCCCCAGCAGGGCCAGCAGACTGTCACCTTGAAGGTGGCCAAACCGATCGTTATACTTTTTGAAATCATCGATATCAATAAGTCCCAGACAAAGCGGTGTTCCCTGCGTACGAGCGGTGGTTAGTTCATTTTCCAACATACTTTCAAAATAACTATGGTTGAACAGACCTGTGCGTTGATCCGTGTTCGCCTTCTCCTCAATGCTCTGATACATGACAAACAACTGCTTGAATGCATGGGAGAGCAGAATGCTGAGACTCAGATACAACAACAGACCAAGTACGCCATTGTGCACAACCAGAATCGTCAATACTAGCGCCAGAATCAGCGTACATAAATAAACCAGCAGGGATTCGGTAACGAATGCCCGCTTCATCTGCTGTAATGCATCCTTTGTTGAGAAATGAAAGAATAAGCCAAGTGTGATCGTGTTGATGATGAAGTAGGCTGCGAGCGCTGCAAAATAAGGAATCAGGTTATAGCCGTCCAGCGTTCCCGATTGCCCGCCAGTCCACTCAAACACGGCAGCTGCTCCCGTAATCATGAGACTGTAGATGCTGAAATTAACAATGTGTTTCCACCAGGTTAGCTTGCGCTCTTTGATTAACAGGATGATGGAGACAGGAAGCAGTACAGATAAACTGAAAGCTCCGCCAAACATGAATATACAGGCAAGGTATACCGATGAATCCATGGATTGCTGATTGCCTTTGGGTGGAATCTGGAACGTGAAGTAATCCAGAATTAACGCCGCACCCAGCATGGTGTAGACCATAACCCAATCCGCCGTGGTTAGATGAAGATAAGACCACTTGTTCATGTACAGAAAAACACCGATCCCGGTACAGCTAAGCAAAATAACATACAGACTGCTTCGATCTGCCTTATGGATAAGGTTACGAATAAAGTTCATAAAAAATCTCCTGCTTGGGTTTAGTCTACTCTTGATGTGTATATAAATTGAGCTGATGGGTATTAACACTTACAAATGTTCAGTTCAATATATAATTGTTGTTCTTGTATTGGGATATATTATATAGATGTTTAACATACCAATTTGCCTGGCAAAAATCCAGAAAGAAAAAACAGGCCGCTGGCAGCCTGTTTGTCTTGTTTGGCGGTATGGATACTAGCCGCCCAGCTTGTATCCCGAGGTTAATGCTACAACGACAGAAGCCACGATGATTGCGTTGATGACAATGCGGGAATATTTCACACCTTCAAATTTTTTCATGGAGAAGACCTCCCTTCCTTGGAGTCTACCTGGTTCTCTTTAAGCCTGATGAGTTTTAGCGGTTTGTACAGCCTTTTTGTCCCGATTCACCATCATGTATTGGATAAAAAGGAATATGCCAATATTCATGACCACATCACCGATGCTGATGACTTGAGTCCGTGGATAAGGGCTGGAGAGTGGGATGATATCACCGAGAAAAGGCAAATGTGTAGATGCATCCATCATAAAATGCTTTGATACGGCGCCGCCTTCCCGGAGCATGTCTACATAGTAGGGTCCCAGTACAGCGGAGGCTTCCACAGAAACAGGCATGCGCCCACCGTTTACAGCCATAACGGCAAAATTGAGAAATACCCCAATCCAGATGAGCATGAAACCGGTATGGTGTCTGTTGAGCCACAGAAAAGCGAGCCCTGTGATGTAGACGGCAGCAAAGAGATACCCATTAATGGATGCCACCCATTCGAATCGTTCCTGGAGATAGAAAATAAAGAACTGGATTAGCAACAATACAGGGAAAATCCAGCCGCTTCGCAGCTTGAGTGCTGCAAACTGGTTGAGCCCATGCCGCAACCCTCCCCGAAAAAAACCAACGATTAAGCCTAGTAGAATACCGTCATATACCATGGAGTAACTCCTGTTCGTGCGGAGATATGCAATATGATTGCGTGTTTGTGTACATAAAGGATTCGACCTTATATTGGTAATTCCTGCATGAGAAAAATGATTTTGTAGAAGAAATTCGCAAAATGCTGAACAAAAAACCGCCTTTACGAATCTAGGGGTCGAAAACCCTGGAAAATTCGGTAAAGACGGATGTTTATAATGGCAAAATACGAGCTTTAATTCGGTTGGAGACGGAATTTATTTTATTCAGATCCACCGTTCAGATAGTTGAAGAAGGGCTGGTCCACCCAGAAGTCATACGTCGAAATGTCCGCATCAGGAGCCAGCTTTAGGAAACCTTCCCGAATGGATTTGGCATTTTCCTTCAGAGAGAAGGACTGAGCATAGTAATTGCCAAGCGCGATCTTATTATTGGAAATGACCGGATAGCTGGCCAATGCCGTTGGTGAGTAATAAAGTGGTTGCCACCAGGAATTGAGAATCAATGGAGATGTACTGTCACTGTTCTTCTTGGCATATTTCAGAACAATATCATTGAAGCGGACCTTGTCTGCCACATTGTTGAACTCGAACTGAATATCATATTCCTTCGCAGAAGCGATATAGTTGCCGTTTTCGATCTGTGTCACTTTATAGTCTGGCGTTTCCTTCGGCTCTCCCCATTCCTTCAAATAAATGAAGGCGGATGTCTTCGGCTGGAATTGCACATCAGCATCAATACCTTCGCTACGCAACAAACCAACCAACTGTACAGCATGTTGAATATTATCGTGGCCGTAGGTAAGTGTCAGTTCATCGATAAAGTTGGAATCAAAGCGGCTATCCTTCAGATTATAACCTGTTACGAGATCATCTCGCAGGGCCTGATCCACAATCTTTCTCAGCTCAGGTGATTCGATCAGATCCGCTGTGCGATATGCAGCATACAGTTTGGAATAGATGTCCGCATCGCCGGAACGCCCAATCTCATGTTTGTATTTCCCTTGACTGACCAATACACGTCCAAGCAGAGTATCAGCGAAATCTTTACTTGCTATGCCACCCTTAAGGAGAGCGGGGTATAGGCTTTCGGGAATCAGGCCTGTATCAATCGCTGCAGCCAGTTCCTGTGCGGCTTGTCCCTGAACACGGTTCGGGTTAATGCCAACCTTGGCAAGTGCTTTGGCTGTTTTCTCAGCAGGATACGTATAGGCGAGCTCCTTGAATCCAGCTGCTTTCACCGCGATGAAGACGGCAGTATAAGTGCTCAGTTGATCCTTGGCACGTACTTCTGTACCTGTAAGAACCCCACTATTGAATAAGGAAACGGCAGCGTTATAAGAAGAATCACCCGAGGCCAGATCGGTAAAGACAGGAGCTTTGGCTTCACTGTCACTTGCTTGAGTTGCTTCCGTGATGGCTGCAATGGCTTGAATGAAATCACCTTTGGTCATCTGTTGCGGCAATTGAATGTTGTATTTCGCTTGCAAGAATTGAGCAAAATCCGCTGCGCTTTCCGTATAGGCAACTGGCGCCTGAGCTACTGGTCCTTTGACACTTTGTGAGGTGGTGGGTTTAGCCGGAGTTGCAGATGCTGCAGAAGCGGAAGCGGGCAAGCTAAGGCTGCCGAGTGTTACCGGAGCGGCGAGTAGGGCCGCCAACGTGATCTGGGTGATTTTTTTCAAATGAATAGCCTCCTTAAAATGGGTTGGAAAATAATCAGCTTTCGGTTATAATCCTGACAAATCCTATCAGAATAGAATAATTGGATTGACTTTAGCACGGAGACGCGCTGGATGTCAATGGAAAAAAAGCTTGCTATAAAGCGGTTTCCAAAGCTTGGTAGAAAGCAAATCATCAAATATATTCTAATTGAGTGTATACGCTCAAAGATTTATTGACAAGGATCGACAGTATCCGCTAGGATAAGAAAAAAGAATATTGAAAAGGGGTATTTTCAAAATGAAAAGAGGTTTATCGTTCGTCTTATCGATCATCATGTTGGCTATTTTGTTGGCAGCTTGTGGGAATTCGGCTTCCAAAGACGAACAATCCGCCCAAGGCAGTGATTCGGAGAAATCTCTTCGGATGGCCCTCGTACTTCCCGAAAAAATAGGGGTTAACCCTTTCTTTGTACAGATGGATGAAGGCTTCAAAAAAGCAGGCGAAGAATTCAAAGTAGACACCAAGACGATTGAATCGACAGACCCGGCAGCATTTGAACAAAATCTGCGTGCTGCGGTTGCCGAGAATTATGATCTGATTATTACAGCAACTTTCCAGGCAGAGGATGCATTGAAGAAAGTCGCTGCAGAAAACCCGGACAAGTCCTTTGCAATTGTAGATACAACCGTGGATCTGCCTAACGTACGTAGCGTTGGTTTCCGTGAATATGAAGGGGCGTACCTGCTCGGTGCAGCTGCTGGATTGTCCACCAAAACAGACAAAGTCGGCATGATCGCAGCAATGGACGTACCACTGATCAAGAAATATACAGAAGGTTTCAAAGCGGGATTGGAATCCGTGAATCCGGATGCTGAATTCCTTGTGAATTATGTAGGTGGATTTAATGACCCGGCCAAAGCAAAAGAATTGGCACTCGTACAATTTGGTAAAGGCGCTGATTTCATCGCTGGCGCATCCGCTGTAGGTGATCTTGGTGTGTTCGAAGCAGCGAAAGAAAAAGGCTTCTATACTTCAGGTCAGGATACGGACCGTACGGTTGAAGACCCGGAACATATCGTATTGTCTCAATTGAAATCAACCGATACGGTTGCTTATGAGACCGTGAAAGATTTTGTAGAAGGCAATTTCAAAGCAGGTGCAGTGAACTACGGCTTGAAAGAAGACGGTGTGGGCCTGACTTACGTTACACGTGATAGCGAATCTCCGCTGAATGCTTTTGTTGGACAAGAAGTGATCGACAAAGTGAAAGCAATCAAGGATGATATCGTATCCGGCAAAATCGTAGTCAAAGATCCATTGCAACAATAGTTTTGAATGTTCTTTTCAATGAATGAGTAATGGAAATGATCAGCCGGCTGCCCGATCAGGCAGCCGGTTTTGCTGCTATTAAATGACCGAGACCGAGAGGAGCGAACGCGAGATATGCTGTTGGAGATGGAGCACATTACGAAGAAATACGGCGGCTTCACCGCTAACCGTGACATCCGTTTTAATTTGCGTGAGGGAGAGATTCATGCCCTTGTAGGTGAGAACGGGGCAGGTAAAACAACCTTGATGCGTATGTTGTACGGCATGGAACAGCCTACGTCAGGCTCAATCAAAGTCCGTGGACGCGAAGTGAGCTTCGCTACGCCGTCCCAGGCGATGGCAAGTGGCATCGGTATGGTGCACCAGCATTTCATGCTGTTCCCTTCCTTTACGGTGGCGGAGAACATCGTGATTGGGCGCGAACCGGCGAAGGCAGGTGCATTTGACCGTAAAAAAGCAGCGGCCCAGGTGAATGAGCTTGGCAGACAATATGGCATGCCGGTTGACCCGTGGAAAAAAGTATCTGAGTGCCCGCTTGGCATGCAGCAGCGTGTTGAAATTCTCAAGGTGCTGCATCAGGGTGCAGACATCATTATATTGGATGAACCATCGGCGGTACTGACGCCGCTGGAAGTAAAAGAACTGCTGGCGAACATGAAATCACTCGCAAAGCTGGGCAAAACCTTTGTACTAATCACGCACAAGCTGCAAGAAGTCATGGATGTAGCCGACCGGATTACGGTACTTCGGGATGGTCAGGTGACAGGTACGCTCGAAGCCAAGGATACACATGTGGAGGAATTGTCCCGTCTGATGGTTGGTCGTGAACTTGTGCGTATGGACAAGCAGCCATCGGTTCCAGCCGAAGCGGTGCTTCAGGTGGAAGGGGTCAATCTGTCCGGGGCCAAGGATCGTTCGGCGCTCAAGGAGATCCATATGGAGGTTCGTAAAGGCGAAGTTGTTGGTATAGCAGGCATCTCGGGTAACGGCCAGTCGGAACTAATTCAGGTCATTGCAGGACTGCGTAAGGCAGACAGTGGTCGCGTTGTGCTCTCCGGGCAGGATACAACCAATTGGCCTGTACGGCGCATTCGGGAGCATGGACTTGCTCATATTCCGGAAGATCGTTACATGTGGGGAGCAGCCAAGGATGCGAGTGTTCGCGAGAACGGACTGATGGGCCATCATCATCGCTTGCAGTCACGTGGCATTATCAAAGCGAAAGCAGCAAGAACGATGGTAGAGAGCTGGATCAAACAGTTCAGCATCAAGACGGGATCTGCGGAGACCAAGGCGCAGTTTCTGTCCGGAGGTAATTTGCAGAAGCTGATTGCCGCTCGTGAATTTGCACAGGATACACCGTTTCTGATTGCAGCCGAACCAACCCGTGGTGTGGATATCGGAGCGATGGAGACGATTCATGCCGAATTGCTACGCAAACGTAGTGAAGGTGCGGGTATTCTGCTCATTTCATCGGAATTGTCTGAGATTTTGCAATTATCGGATCGCATTATTGTGATGTATGAAGGTGAAATTGCCGGGGAACTGAGAGCAGAGGAAGCAACTGAGGAACAGATCAGCTTGTTAATGGCAGGAGGGAAAGAGCGGATATGAATCGGGTAAAAGAAACACTTCGCGGACTCGTACAGCCGCTGCTTGCCGTATTCATCGGTCTGATTGCAGGGGCTGTGGCGATTCTGATTGTTGGCGGTAATGTGGTGGATACGTATGCGGAGATGTGGAAAGGGGCCTTCGGCAACTTCTACTTCTTCACCAATACACTGGCTCGTTCCACACCTATCATCTTGGCGGGACTTGGCGTAGCCTTGGCATTCCGGGCCGGATTTTTCAATATGGGAGCCGAAGGCCAGATGATTCTTGGCGGGCTCAGTGCTGCGCTCACGGCGCTCTATCTGCCAGGCCCGGGCTGGTTCGTGTGTATTGCTGCGATTGTAGCAGGTATTGTTGCCGGAGGAGTCTGGTCTCTGTTTGCAGGTTGGCTGGATGCTCGTTTCGGCATGAATCTGTTGATTACAACTTTACTACTTAACTATATTGCCATCTATTTTGGCGGTTACATGGTCTCCTATCCATTCAAGGATCGGACTGGATCAGCAGCGATGGCTCAGACACCCATGATTGATCAAAGTATCTGGTTGCCGAAGTTGTTCCAGGGCATGGGACTGCATGCTGGCTTCATCATTGCCATAGTCGCGGCTATGCTGATCTACTGGTTCACTCACAAAACGGTGACGGGTTACGAGATCCGCATGCTCGGCAGCAACCCGTCCTTTGCAACCTACGGTGGTGTTCGTCGCATTCGCATGATGATGCTGTCCATGGTCATTAGTGGTGGACTTGCTGGACTGGCAGGTGCGGGAGAAGTGCTGGGTACACAGTACCGTTTCCTTGATGGCTCGTTGTCATCGGCTAGTTATGCCTGGAGCGGCATTATGGCCACGCTGCTTGCCCGCTCGCATCCACTTGGTACAGCTGTAGCAGCTATTTTGCTGGCTGCGTTACAGACAGGTGCCATGGGGATGGAACGGAACACGGATGTGCCGCTGGAAGTCGGCAGTGTCATCCAGGCCGTATTGACGTTATTTGTATCAGCTCAGATCGGTTATTCATTCCTGAAGCGGAGAAAGGAGAAAAAGTCCAATGCAACAACTGTTTGATGCAGCCATGTTTGGCTCAACCTTGCGGATTATGACTCCAATCCTGCTTGCAGCGCTCGGTGGGGCTTTATGTTCCCGTGTCGGTCTGTTCAACGTGGGTCTTGAAGGACTGGTTTTGATTGGTGCGTTCTCCGCCATTGTCGGTAATTATCTGTTTGGCAATGTGCTGCTGGCTGTACTCTTTTCCATTATTATCGTCATGTTGTTCTCGGCGCTCTTTGCCTTTATAAGTATTAATCTCAAGGCCAACGCCATCGTGGTCGGGATCTCGCTCAATTTCCTGGCTGCGGGGGTGACGACCTTTGCACTGCGTGCGATTTTCGATGTAAAAGGTGCATACTACGACAAGGACATGGTGGGACTTCCCAAGTGGGATATTCCACTGATCAAAGACATCCCGTGGGTGGGCGATGTATTATCGGGACATAGTCCCTTGGTCTACCTCGGTATTGTGCTCGTGATTGGACTGCAATTCTATCTGTTCAAAAGTGTATCCGGCTTCCGCCTGCGTTCCGTCGGTGAGAACCCGATTGCAGCACAGAGCATCGGGATCAAGGTACGCGGCATCCAGTACGGTGCCGTTCTGATGTGCGGTGTGTTGTGTGCTCTGGCTGGCGCACAGTTGTCGCTCGGTCAGGTGACGATGTTTACCGAAGGCATGACTGCTGGTCGTGGCTTTATCGCGCTGGTGGCAACGATGCTGGGGCAAGCGAATCCGCTTGGCGTGATGGGCTCCAGTGTACTGTTTGGCTTCATGGAAGCATTGAGTATTCGTCTGCAAGGCTTCTCCTTGCCAACCCATTTCACATTGATGCTGCCGTATATTGTAACGCTGGTCGCGATGTTCTTTTTCAAAGACCGCACTTATGCACAAGATGCACTGAAAGCGGGCGGAAGCTCGCGTTAATTCCTGAATGCCCATGCTAGAGGCAGAAGAAGAAGGAGGAATTCCACTTGCATAACAAGGCTGAACGTTTGAAAAAAAGTAAAACCCCGGCACCCAAAACGGGTAACGATCACGGAGATCGGCTGCCGCCGGGACAGATGCTGACGGAGAAATTCCCGATTCTGCATGAAGGGGAAGTGCCGGAATATGACCTGTCCACATGGGACCTGAAAGTATTCGGCGAAGTGGAAGAGGAGAAGGTGTTTTCCCTGGCCGAGTTGCAGGCGATGCCACAGGTGAACACGGTAAGTGATATTCACTGTGTCACACGCTGGTCCAAATTCGATACGCCGTGGGAAGGTATTCGCTTCTCGGATTTTGTGAAACTTCTGGGGGTTAAGCCGGAAGCAAAATACGTCATGATCCATGCGGATCATGATTATGAGACAAATGTACCGCTCGAAGAATTGATGCATGATGATGTATTGCTTGCATTCAAATATAACGGCGAACCACTAACGCCCAAGCATGGTTTTCCACTGCGTATGGTTGTGCCACAACTTTACTTCTGGAAGAGTGCGAAGTGGATACGTGGGCTGGAGTTCATGACCGAAGACCGTAACGGATTCTGGGAAGTGAATGGTTTCCATCATTTTGCCGATCCGTTCAAGGAGCAGCGCTTCTCGGGTGAAGATCTGCCGATTCCGGAAGACGAGTGGACGAAGAAGGAGTTTGATTGATATGTTGATGCCTATTTTGCAGATTCATTCGGAAGACATGCCGGCATATGCCATTGTCTGTGGTGATCCGGCACGTGCGGAGAAGATTTCCCGTAAGTTGGAGCAAGCGAGAGAACTGGCGTTCAGTCGGGAGTATCGCACGTTTGTTGGTCTGTACGAAGGGGTACAGATCGCTGTGGTCAGCCATGGTGTAGGGTCACCTGGAGCGGCTGTCTGCTTCGAGGAATTGATTCGAGCGGGTGTAACAACCCTGATTCGTGTAGGTACAGCGGGATCGTATACAGCGGATTATCCGGCAGGTAGTGTGATTGTGAGTACAGCCGCTGTTCGTACAGATGGATTGACTCGCCAACTGGTGCCGGATGGTTTCCCAGCGGTAGCGGACATTGGGGTGACGCAAGCGTTGATTGAAGCTGCTCGTGAGCAGGGGAACGCGGATGCTACAACCTTTGCAGGCAAAGTGGGCGTTGGTATCACCGTAACGCTGGATGCGTTCTTTGCAGGCGTGGAAGAGATTCCACACCGCAAGTACAAGCAGGCTGGGGCACTTGCGGCCGAGATGGAAATTGCGGCACTCTACATCGTCAGCACCTTGCGTGGCGCTCGTGCCGGAGCCATTGTCGCGATTGACGGATTCGCGGACAGCGATCTGGCTGCTGAGTATGATCCGCATACAGATGCGGTTGGACAAGCGGTGGAGCGCGAGATTAATGCCGCTCTGGCAGCGCTAGTCGCGCTTGCTCGTCAGGATCAGGCATAGGTTAGTTTAAGGCAAGTATACATTTTTTCTCATTGTTACAAGCAAAACAGAAGATGATGTCCATTTAAGGTGTACAATATAAAAAGGGCGTCCCGTAAGGTCATAAATATGACCCAGGGGGCGTCCTTTACTTTTTGATTTTTTCGTTTTTGGTTCAGTGGAGCCTTTTAAATAAACTGAAAAAGAAGAGGGGATGCAGGTACAGTAGCGAATTGTATTTGCATGGCATGTTATTAAATTAGGAGGGTGATTATATATGGGTTGGAGTGAATTACGTGAAATTCCTAATGAATACAACGAAGAGGTACAGCGGATTGATGAGCAACTTTTGAAACTGGTTGCAGCTAGAAAGGAAATAACCGGAGCCGTCCAGTACCAACCCCCTCAAAGTACTATCGATGAATGGGTGAGCTTACTGGATATGAAGGAGGAAGATATCCGATATGTTCTTCGTAGCGTGCAGCCGATGCCGCAAAGACACTACTTTCCAAGTGAACCTCTTCAATTGACGAGTGTGGTGCCGATTATGAAGAAAATGATTAAAGATTCATGTGAGTATATGATCACACATTCGATGCAATATGAAGGCGAAAGCCTCGTTTATGTGGAGATTCAATATAAAGGGAATGAAGCTGAGCGTATACAAATGGTTCCACATTTGGCTCTGGAAATATTCAGCGAACAGAGGCATGTCACCATGAGACATGGCAGTCGTGGAGGAGGTGGGGAGACGCAAATTAGTTTCCGAGTGGTTCCTGCCCTCCCTTCTTCTCTGGAAAACGTTCGATTCTCCTTGATTCCCTCCATACCAGAGTTGGAATACAAAGTAGAGGAAATCATTTTGGATAAACAGGTTGATTTCGATTAGCGTGGAACAGGATATATCATGAAAATGACGTATGGAGAATGCGCATGTATTTAGGGCGCATATCTATACGTCATTATCTTTATCTGGGGAATAAGTGGATGGCCTGTCCTTCGCGAAGAATGATAATGCAGAAAATGGGCACGTTATATAAAGGAACATCAACATGAATACGAAAAAAGGGAGGACTCTACGATGACACAGAACAATCAACCTCAGGATGAAGCGGAAATTCGCAACAAGCTGGATGAAGACGGGGATTCCTTGATGGAGAAAAAGAAAATCTTGAGCGGAGTGGACATTGAGCCGCAGGCGGACGAATGGGCAGCGAAGCCATCACCTGTTGCTTTTAATGAAGGAAATACTTCTTCGAAAAAATAATCAACATGAGCATCATATGGGCTTGATGGAATGAAGATAAATTTTGTGAAGCAGGTACCCTTATGGTATCTGCTTTTTGGTTGTATAATAATGTAAAATTCAGCAGACGAAAGAGTGATGGGGATGAGCACGAAGGGGAATGTTAACATTCGAAAGGCAGAACTCAGGGACTACTCTGGCGTGTCATGGTTGATGGATGAACTGCACCAGATGCATGTTGAGGCGCGGCCGGATCTATACAGAGTGTTAGAGACCAGAATGGAGGAGAAGGAATTCACCGAACTACTGGAAACGGACAAGCGATACCTGTATGTTGCCGAGTCTTTAGAAACAGGCTTGATTCTGGGTTACGGGAGTGCGCAGTTGAGTGTAATTCAGGATAACCCATTGATGGTGGATCGCAAGATGCTGTACATCCATGAACTTGTAGTGGATACCAAGCATCGGGGCCAAGGAACGGGCAAACAGTTAATACAGGCATTCATCGAGCTAGGAAGAGAGCTTCAGGCAGACAGCGTGGAATTATCCGTGTCGACGTTTAACTCGGACGCACAGGCTTTCTATGAACAGATGGGTCTGGTCGTTCGCAGCAGCAGGATGGAATATACCTTGTAAGATGCACTGCTCTTTATAATTCGAACAAGCAATCATCTATTTTTAACAAAATATCAAAATGAACTTGAATACCCCCATGGGGTATGTTACTCTTAGAAAAGAACGAAAGGAAAGGGGTGTTCATGATGGATCATCAGAGCCATCCCGAGGAACCTTTGCAATCCTCCATGTCCGATTCAACGGAAGCTTCGGCTACAGTTCAAGAAGCAGTATCCTGTCATACCGAAGGCAGTGATGGAAAGCATGTGCGCAAGAGTCATCATTCGCAGGAGATGAAGAGTAACCTGGTTTCTCGTTTGAACCGTGTGGAAGGTCAGATTCGCGGGATCAAGGGATTGATCGAGAAGGATACGTACTGTGATGATGTGCTGACGCAGATTGCGGCGGCTCAGTCTGCTCTTAATTCGGTAGGCAAACTTCTGCTTGAAGGCCATATGAAGAGCTGTATCGTTGAGCGCATTCAGGCTGGTGAACATGAGGTTGTCGATGAACTGCTGGTTACGATGCGGAAGTTAATGAAGTAAGATGAATCAATTCACCTAATTAATTTTATCATTTTAATATACCCCAAGGAGGAATTTACAATGTCTAATGTTACGTTGAACGTTACGGGAATGTCTTGCAATCACTGTGTGAAGTCGGTTGAAGAAGCTGTGAAGAATACCGGTGCGAGTGGTAAGGTTGATCTGGCAGCGGGAACAGTAGCGGTGGAATATGATGAGCAGACGGTGAACGTGGATCAGATCAAAGCTGCGATTGAAGATCAGGGATACGATGTAGTCTAAAGGGATCACAGGCTTAAACCGAACATGCTCATGGGCGAAAAAGAGGTCAAAGTACCTTTTTCCAAGAGCCAGGTTTAAGCCTAATTTTCTGTCTAATATATACCCCTTAGGGGTATGTTGAATGCAACATACAAAAATTGAATCGACATGAAAGGAGCTGACATGATGGATAACTCAACGAATAAACCAACGGATAGATCATCTGAACCCACCCCAATACCAGCTATGGCAGACGCACCAGGACTGAAGGCAACACTGCACATCACGGGAATGACCTGTGCTGCATGTTCTACACGAGTGGAGAAGGGATTGTCCCGCATGGAAGGTGTGCATCAGGCCAATGTGAACCTTGCGATTGAACAGGCGACCGTATCTTATGATCCAAAGACAACCAACGTGAATGCGTTGCGGGATAAAGTAGAGGCGCTTGGCTACGGAACGGTGTCCGAATCGGTTGATCTGAACATCACCGGTATGACGTGTGCTGCCTGTTCCGCACGAATTGAAAAAGGTCTTTCCCGACTACCGGGGGTATCTCAGGCGAATGTGAATCTGGCGCTGGAGACAGGGCATATCGAATATGCCGCGGGCTCATTGAAACCTTCGGATATTACTGCCAAGATCAAGCAGATGGGCTATGGTGCTGAACTGCAATTGACCCAAGAAGAGACCACATCGGTTCGTGAACGTGAGCTGCAACGCAAAAAGTGGAAATGGATGATATCGGCTTTGTTATCAATTCCTTTGCTGTGGGCAATGGTTGGGCATTTCTCGTTCACATCCGGAATCTATGTACCCGAGCTGTTCATGAACCCTTGGTTCCAACTGCTGCTGGCAACACCGGTACAGTTCGTGATTGGGTGGCAGTTCTATATAGGAGCGTACAAAGCACTTCGCAACCGCAGCGCGAATATGGATGTTCTTGTCGCACTGGGTACCAGCGCAGCGTTTTTCTACAGTCTGTATCTGACGTTATCCAGTGGGTACTTGCCTTTTGCGTCGGTGGATCATGGTGCAATGGGAACGGGCGCAGCCGCCATGCCTTCGGTAGAACTCTATTATGAGACAAGTGCAATTCTAATTACGTTAATTTTACTGGGCAAATGGTTGGAAGCTGTGGCGAAAGGTCGCTCTTCACAGGCGATCAAAAGCCTGATTGAGTTGGCTCCACGTGAAGCCCGTGTCATCCGGGATGGACAGGAAGTTATGGTTCCTGCTGCATATGTTGCGGTAGGAGAACTCATTCTGGTGAAGCCGGGTGACAGCATACCAGTAGATGGTATCGTTGAGGAGGGGCAATCCTCTGTAGATGAATCCATGCTAAGTGGAGAGAGCCTTCCCGTGGATAAAAAGCCGGGAGATGCCGTTACAGGTGCTACGCTGAACAAAAATGGAGTATTACGACTGCGTGCGACCCGAGTAGGTTCCGACACGGTTCTGTCCCAGATTATCAAAGTGGTGGAACAAGCACAGGGCTCTAAAGCGCCGATTCAGCGGATTGCAGATGTTATATCCGGCATTTTTGTTCCGATTGTCGTCGGCATAGCTGCATTGACATTCTTGATCTGGTATCTGTTTGCAAGTCCGGGTGACTTCGCCGGTTCTCTTGAAAAAGCCATTGCTGTGCTCGTCATTGCCTGTCCATGTGCACTGGGGCTGGCCACGCCGACCTCAATCATGGCTGGATCAGGCCGTGCTGCTGAGTACGGCATTCTGTTCAAAGGCGGCGAACATCTGGAGTCCGCACAACAGATTCAGACCGTGGTGCTCGACAAAACAGGTACAGTGACTCAAGGTAAACCCGTGCTTACCGATGTTATCACGGCTCCGAATTGGACGGAATCGGATCTGCTTGAACGTGTGGGAGCGGCTGAACAGAGTTCCGAGCATCCGCTGGCAGAGGCGATTGTTGTGGGTATCCGTGCCAAGGGCCTGGAGCTGATCCCAACAGAGAAGTTCGAGAACATACCGGGATATGGTGTGCGAGCTTCAGTAAAAGGGCAGGAAATTCTGGTCGGCACACGGCGATTGCTTGCGGATGAACAGGTCAATGTCTCAGAGGAAACCGTTCAACAGATGAACCGACTGGAAGAGCAGGGGCGTACAGCGATGCTGGTAGCGGTGGATGGTCAGTGGGCAGGAATTGTGGCAGTGGCTGACACCATCAAGGATACCTCTCGTGAAGCGATCGGTCGTCTTCAGGCGATGGGGATTGATGTTATCATGATCACGGGAGACAATGAGCGGACTGCTCGCGCTGTAGCGGAACAGGCAGGGATCGGTAAAGTTCTGGCTGAGGTTCTGCCCGAAGGTAAAGCTGCGGAAGTGAAGAAACTTCAGGAGAGTGGCCTGAAAGTTGCAATGGTAGGTGACGGTATTAATGATGCTCCAGCACTCGCTACTGCTGATATCGGGATGGCCATCGGAACAGGAACGGATGTAGCGATGGAAGCGGCAGATATTACATTAATGCGTGGTGATCTGAACAGCATTGCAGATGCGATTGAAATGAGCCGGCGCACGATGGGTAACATCAAACAAAACCTGTTCTGGGCACTCGGATACAACGTTATTGGTATTCCCATTGCGGCAGTTGGCTTCCTGGCTCCATGGCTGGCAGGGGCGGCGATGGCGTTCAGCTCCGTATCGGTTGTACTGAATTCCCTACGTCTGCAACGCATGAAGCTGAAGAGAAATGACTGAACGACCTTTGTTTGGAGATACATTCAACGCCTTATTGTAAATGAAGTGAGGATGAATAAATGCGCGGTTCGCTGCGGCGGACCGTTTTTATTTGTTGAGAAAAATATAGTTAAGTCGCCAGAAAGTAAGCCTAAATTGTTGGTATAGATGTTCTTTTCTACGGAGAAAAGATAGCATAATGCTCTTTTGTGAAAATGGATCGATTGTATTCATGAATAAAGCTTACGTTTTCTGAATATTTCAAAAATGAGTTGACAATATGGTCATATTCACATAAAATTTAAACGATCGTTTGATTCAAACAACTGTTTAAATCAAATTAGAACTATTTTGAGTAATGGAGGACACCTTTTATGTTACAGGCTTTACGTACATTGTTTAAAAAACCGCCAGTGATTGTAGGGATCGTAACAGCACTTATGTTCCAAGTGATCTTTAGCGTGATCTGGATGACCGCATATTCTGGAGTAAATGACCGTGCAAAAGAATTGACGGTTGCAATTGTGAATGAGGACGGCGAAATGTCCAAAGGAATTGCAGATTCGCTCGCTGGAACACTGCCTTTCCATACCGTATCCAATCTGAGTGCAGCTGAAGCGTTGGATCAGTTAAATCATCACCAAGTACACATGGTGCTGGATATCCCGGCTGGATTTAACGAATTGCTTCAGACGGCTGGCTCAACCGCCGAGATTAAATACACCATTAATGAAGCAAACCCGGTTACGATTAAAAGCATGATGCAAGGTGTATCACAAAGTGTGACAAACACGATTAACAAACAAGCTACAGCGCAAGGGGTACAAACGGTACTTACTGCTTCGGGCGCGCCTGCTGATCAGGCTGCTGAAGCTGCTGCGAACCTGGCTACCCGAGTGGAAGGAACGACAACGTCCATCAACCCGGTTAACGGGATGAATAATCAGATGGTGCCAATGATGATGGTACTGGCTTCCTATGTAGGTGCCATGATCATGGGGATGAACCTCCAGACAGCCATGGGTATGCTGTCATCTACCTATTCCCGTTTGACTTTGTTTGGCTCGCGAGTAGTCATTAACGTGGGTTCTGCATTGGTCGTTTCCTTGCTGGGATCATCACTGATCGTGGCACTGGGCGGACAGATTGCACAAGGATTCGTTGCGTTCTGGTTATTCCAGGCACTCTTCCTATGCACGTTCATGTTCTTCTCCCAGTTCTTCCTGATCTGCTTCGGACCGGCAGGAAGTCTGTTCAACATCATCTCACTGTCCTTGCAGCTGGTATCTTCCGGTGCTATGGTACCGCGTGAATTGCTGAACAGCTTCTATAGCGGCATTGGGCAGTACCTGCCTGCAACATACGCCGTTCAGGGCATTCTGAGCGTGCAGTTGGGAGGTCCAGGAGTTCAGTCTGCTGCGGGCTCTATCGTGATTGTACTGTTGGTTGCTGTTGCGTTGTCACTGGTCGTGACGTTATTGAAAAAACAACGCATGCCAGCTATGGCTCCAAGCCCGGCTCAAGCAAACAACTAAATTCAGCAGATGTATACCATTGCATCATAAGATAGCTCAAGCACCCCGATGATTTTCATCGGGGTGCTTGGTGTAATATAATAGACAGATACAGTACCTGACTACAGCCCTTGAGCTGAAGCAGAGGAAATGAACGGACAAGAGGGAGCGGGACGGAATGACGGAACCGGAGTTGGATATCAAAACGAGGATATTACTTGCAGCCAAGAAGCTTTTTGCACAGCAGGGGTATGACGGGACGAGTGTTCGTCAAATCTGTGATGAGGCGGGTGCAAACGTGTCACTGGTCTCATACCATTTTGGCGGAAAAGAAAAGGTGTTCGAGGCATTATTTGAACATTTCTTCCCCGATCATATGATGAACTCGCTGGCGGAAGAGTCCATGTCCTCGCCTGTGGAAGGTATCCGACGAATTATTGGTGAAGTTGTGAAGTTCACGATGACAGATCGGGAGATGAGCGATATTGTGCAGCTTGAAATTACACTGCGTACACATCGCACAGCTACCGTATTTCGTTTTCTGGACCCCGTCTGGACACGTGTGAGGGAACTACTGCAAGAAGGAAAAGACCAGGGATTATTCCAAATCGAGTCCGTATCTTATGCAATGCTTCAGGTTATGGGTGTGGCTTTGGCGCACAAACGAGCCAAGAATTCACGATTTGGCTTTGATTATCAACATATGAATACAGACGAGCTCGCGGAGCAGACGATTGAGTTCGTACTTCGAGGATTGGGAGTGAACCGCCATGAATGAAACCATTGAGTTGATGATGAAACACCGCTCTGTACGAAAATTTAAGCCAGACCCGGTAAGTGATGAGCAGCTTGCAGCCATTGTATCGGCAGGGCAGATGGCTTCCTCTTCAAGCAGTGTACAAGCTTATACCGTGATTGCTGTGACTGAATCGGAGCAAAAAGCCAAGCTGGCTGAACTGGCAGGCAATCAGGCCTACGTCAATGAATGTCCGGTGTTTCTCGTATGGTGTGCCGATCTGTACCGGCTGAGTGATGCTGCGAAACGTCATCTTCCTGAGAAGGAAGCGTATGCCGATTCGACCGAGAATTTTATGGTAGCCACGATTGATGCCGCTTTGGCTTCCCAGAATGCCGCTCTTGCAGCCGAATCCCTTGGCTTCGGAATCGTATATATCGGCGGGCTTCGTACTCGGATTGAAGAAGTCGCTGAGCTGTTAGGATTACCTGAAGGCGTATATCCGGTGTACGGCATGTGTATTGGTGTTGCAGATCAGGAAACGGGAATTCGCCCACGTCTGCCGCTGGATGCAGTCCTGCATCATAATCGATATAATGCCGAGCAGAGCCTCCAAGGTGTTGCGCAGTATGATGAGACCACAACCGCGTACATGAAAGAACGGACCAATGGAGAACGAACGACCCCATGGTCCGAACTGATGGCGAAGCGCTTGACTGAGCCGACAAGATTGCAAGTGAGACCGTTCCTGGAAGGCAAAGGATTCTTGAAGCGTTAATTTGAACGGAAGGTAGTTACACTTGCCATTCCGATGACAGAACAACCTTCCGATCGCTGTTATCCCTAGATTTTTTGATTCAATTTTTGTAAAGGTGAAAATCTAGTGATAGCCGATGCTTCCGATGTAGCTTTCTTTCAGAAAGCTTTTAGGCGAACGCCCTGCTTCCTCAGGTTATTTCTGTCCTCTACATTCTTGTGTAAAAATTTTGTTCAACTGATATATACGGTAAATTAGAAGTCAGTCGGGGAAAAGTCGACTGGCTTCTTTGTGCTGTGCTGGCAGAGTAAGCGAGTTTGCTTGCTTCTACAATCATGTTGACTCAAGTTAATCCATAGAAACGCTTTGTGTTCTGATAAAAGAGACGGGCGGCCCTCTCGGTTCCCATGCCAGTGATTTCACTCCATGCCTGGATGACCTGTCTGGTCATGGCCGGGTGTGTCATTCGTCCCTGAAATGGTCCCTCGAAGGGCCAAGGTCCGTCGGTCTCGGCCATCACTTGTTCTGATGGATATTGCCGGGCGAGTTCACGAATCTCTTCTTCATAGACAATATCCGGTGTGAAGGAAATGAAATAACCGTTGTCCGCTATGCGCCTTACGGTTTGGCGAGAACCTTTGAACCAGTGGAAATGAGCACGTCGGAATTGATATTGCTCCAGCAGATCACAGACAATATCGGCATCATCGTATACGGCATGAACGACAAGTGGTTTGTTATGCTTTTTGGCAAGTTGGATGAAACGTTCAAGCAGCTTGATATACCCGCTCTGATCGAAGCGCTGTCCTGCCTGCTCCGCTTCCTGACGATTGTAATAGGGAAGGCCAACTTCTCCGATGGCTGTAGCTTGTCCAATATGCTCTTCGATCCATTGGAAGAACAGGTCCATTTCTGCAACGGAAGGCAGTTCCTGTTCTGGATGAAAACCGAAGGCCGGATAGATGGTGCGTGGATGTTGTTCGGCAAGCTCCAGATTGGCTTGGGCAGAAGCGAGATTCATGGACACGGCAATGACTGCTTCGACCTGGTGAGACGGGAAAGATAACAGCATCTCGCGTTGTTCGTCAGGGGTATACTGATCGAAGTGAATATGAGCATCAATTAATGGTGCAAAAGCTTGAGAATGCACGAGGGAATTCCTCCTTGTGTTCATTTATATTCTAACTATGTTACGCAGAATTCCTTGTGGTGGATCACCCATTAAAGGAAAATAATAACTTAAAAGCCCGCACTATCAAGATAGGCGGGCTTTCTGTTGTTCTTCTCTCATCCACTGTGCAATCTGCCGTTTACGCTCCAGAAAAGCGGATTCCTCCGTAATTTCTTCTCGTCTTGGGCGATCAAAAGGAACATGTACCTCGTGCAACACTGTTGCAGGTCGGTTGGATAACACATAGACCCGATCTGCAAGCAGCAATGCTTCTTCGATATTATGGGTGATGAACAGCACCGAGCGGCGGTTCTGTTCCCAGATATCGAGCAGCCAGCGCTGCATGTCGCTACGTGTCAGTGCATCCAGCGCGCTGAAGGGTTCGTCCAGCAGCATCAGTTCCTGCGGACTGAGCAGGGCGCGCAGGAATGCAGCACGCTGCTGCATTCCGCCCGACAGCATATGAGGGTATGCCTGCTCGAACCCGGCAAGACCCACGCTGCTTAACCACTTACGAGCTTCTGCAAGTGCTTCGGTCCGAGGGGGAGCGCTTGAAGCTACTTCTCCAGCAAGCAGTACATTGTCTTCAATGGTCCGCCAAGGGAAAAGAGCAGGCTGTTGTGGCATATAACTGATCTTGCCACGTTGGCCCGTTACATCATGATCGTCCATGAACACTCGCCCTTCCTGTGGCCTCAGAAGACCGCCGATGATATGGAACAGGGTGCTTTTGCCACAGCCGGATGGCCCAACGATAGCAACAAACTCGCCTTGCTCCACAGTCAGGGATAGGCCGTTCAGAACCGGTAACCTGCTCCGCCGTTCACGGAATGATGCATGAACATCCACGACATCCAGTGCAGGTGGAACCGTAGCAGCAGTCGTATTTGTCGGTAGACCAGGATTAGCCGAGTGAAGTTTTTCACCGTGCTTTGGTTCCAATGCGCGTGCTCCCCGTTCACGCTGGACATGTTCGTCCTTTTGCCGATTCATATGGTCATCACTTCCTAATTACAGATTACTTGCTTTACTACCGCTTCTGTGGCCGCCAGCGCACGAGCAGCTTCTCCAGAAGGGCAATGAACAGGAAGAGCAGCAAGCTGAGCGCGACAATAATCATGATCGCCACGAATAGGCGGTCCGTACGATAAGCAGACTTTTGCAGCATCATATAATAACCAATACCCTTGTCTGCACCGATCCATTCGGCGATAATGGCACCCATCACGCTATAGGTAGCAGCGATTTTGACACCGGAGAACACGGATGGCAGCGCATGGGGAAGCTCCAGCTTCCAGAAGATATGATGACGTTTCGCACCAGCCATGCGCATATAGTTCATCATCGCTGCATCTGTACGGGTCAAGCCGTCCATGGCTGCCACTGCAACGGGGAAGAAGCAGACGAGGATGATGGTAATCAGCTTGGGCAACAGCCCGAATCCGAACCAGATTAACAGGAGCGGCGCGAGCGCGATGGTCGGAATATTTTGACTAAGAATAAGTAATGGATACAGGGCTGACTTGAGAAAAGGAACCAAATGCAGCACCATCGCGATCAGTAATCCAACCGCTGTGCCGGCGGCGAATCCGATAAGCGTTAACTGAATGGTTGCGGAAGCGTGCATGCCAAGCCGATCAGCCTGGGATGCCGCTTCGCGGGCGATATCAGACGGTGCTGGCAGCATCCATTTTTCAATATGGAACAGGGAGACAGCTCCCTGCCATATCGCTATAAAGAGAATAACCGCCACGAAGGGCGGCCATACACTTTTGAAATAGGCATTCATTAGCGGTACTTCTCCGTCAGGGTATCCATGCTGAAGCCAGTAGGGCTATGGGCGATTTTGATCTGGGAGATGATGCTTGGGCTGCCAGCCTCGACGAGTACTTCGTGCATTTTGCGGACAACCTCCAGCAGTTCCTCCAGTTCCCCCTCCATCGTGGTGTCGAGCGGGTTCACCTGATATTTCAGGCCAGATTGCTGAATAACTTCAATGGCGCGATCTACATAAGGATAAGAGTTCTCGCCATTTGGCGTTTTTGGAATAACCTGAATGCTAAGTAGTGTGCTTGCCATGTGAGATCACGGCTCCTTTCGTGATATATAAAATGAACTAATGACGGTTACACTTGCCACTTCGATGACAGAATAACCTTCCAATCGCTGTTATCCCCAGATTTTTTTGATTCCCTTTCTCTAAAGGGAAAATCCGGTGATAAAGGCGACCGCTTCGCTTTTTCACGTTATTTCTGTCCTCTCCGTCCTCGTGTAAATATTAAGTTCGTTTTATATGAGATATTTTATTGGGGTAAAAACGCGTTCGTATATGCTTTGCTCACGTCGACCTGTTCATCCAGCAGTTTTTTGCTAAACATCCAGTCGGTGTAGTTCTGCCATACTTCCTGTTTCTGTTCTCCCCAGCGCGGGGCGTCATCCGTGTACTTTGGACTAAGCCATTTCTGGCTTGCCAGGACCAAGTCTTTATCCAGATCCGGGACGGCCTTGATCAGAATATTCGCTGCGTCTTCGGGATGATCAATTGCGTATTGATATCCTTCTGAAGTGGCTTTCAGGAATGCTTTCACCAGCTCAGGGTCGTTCTGAATCGTCTGCTCGTTCGTTACGAGAACAGGCGTGTAGTAATCCAGTGCATCTGAATAATCCTTCACATATAACATGTCGATCGGTTCTCCGCGCAGTTCAGCTTCAATCCCCGTCCAGGCGTAGAAAATCCACGCGAAATCAATATCCCGTTTCACTGCGGTGAAAAAGTCAGCGTCACCCATGTTAATGTTTTTTACTTTGGATACATCGGCTCCGTCGCCTTCCATAATGGATTGCATCACGGCTTCTTCCACAGGCGAACCCCAACCGCCATAGGTTTTCCCTTCAAAATCTTTCGGTGACTTGATATTCCGATCCGCCGGAGCAGCGAACCCGGATGTATTATGCTGAATAACTGCTGCGATGGAGACGAGTGGAACACCTTGTGTACGGGCTTGAGTTACACTTTCCTGATAACTTACGCCAAAAGGCACTTCATTCGAGGCAACCATCGTATCTGCGCCGCCGGCACCTGGTTGTACAATCTCTACATTCAAGCCTTCGGCCTTATAAAAACCTTGATCTACAGCCGCATACAAGCCGGTATGATTCGTATTTGGTGTCCAGTCGAGTACGACTTTAATATCCTTGAGGGCTGCGTTGTCACCTTCGTTGCTGCTCTCCGTATTCGTGTTGCCGTTGTGTTCTGCCGGGGCAGCTTCTTTACCGCCACATGCGGCCACAGTCACCAGTAGTACACATAAGAGCAACAGTCCCATTGTTTTACGCCATTTCATCTGTGATTCTCTCCTTCGGTATGTCCGGCCGAGTGGCACGGGGTACTCCTTGGCTTCATATCCAATCATCTTGCATAAATCGACAGATTTATACCAGTTGGATCTGGATGACTTATTTTTGTTTCGATAAATAAAACAAAAAAAGCGTCCCGTAATCCGGGACGCGTGCAGGCGTTAGAGAGGTGGCGTTCAGCCAGAGGGCTGTGCCATTTCGATATACTCCGATTCCTACGCTGGCATGATCCAGATCAGGTCTAAGGGTTAGTATCTTGGTGGGATACACTCTCAGCCGGCCAATTCCGACTCCCCTGGGAAACTATGAAGTTACGGGCATTACTAGGTGTAATTATAGGCCAGCGGGTAGAACGTGTCCAGTCAGGAACTGGATGGGGACAGATATGAACTTATCAAACAGGCCTTTATACAGATGTATATCAGCCTGTTTAGATGTGTTATTTTCAATAATTATCGTTGCGAATCATATAAGGAAATCTGGCTGAGTGTAAAAGCACCGGATAGTGGGTCATAGCCTAAGTGCTGAAGATCTGGAGGGCTCCCAACAAATACTTAGATCAAATCCGATGTTTGATATCTCGTCGCATAAGGGCTGCTTTCCCTATTTCAGTGATCAGCTTTTGCTCGTTTGACCTTGAGCGGTGCAGCTTGAGTAATTTAAACAACATAATTTAGATACAAAAGGAGATAGTACTGCTATACAAATAAATACTTTTACATACAAATGGGGGAGTACTGAATGATCCTTAAAACCATAATCGCAATTATTTTGTCCTATAGTGTCTACGTTTTTTTCACGGCTTACCTTTTATTTTTGGTTCCGTCTCCATCGACTATTGAAAATACGGATATGCAAAAAGCGTTAACAGAAGGAAGTACAACAGATCGCGTAATGCTCCTGGAGGACGGCTTTCAATCGGGTCAGGTGAGAATCCAGACCATTCGAGAGGCGAAAACAAGCATCGACCTGGCGTATTACTCCATCCAAAAAGGAAAAACATCTCAACTCTTTTTTGCTGCGTTATTCGATGCAGCTGATCGGGGTGTTCATGTTCGAATCATTTTAGACGGGATTTTTCACAGCATGCGCGGAGAGTTGCGTGATATTCCAGATGCCATTGCAGCTCACCCCAATGTGGAATTAAGATATTATGAACCACTCCACCTATTTATGCCATGGACATGGCATAACCGTATGCATGACAAGATCCTTCTTGTCGACAACACATATGGCATTATTGGCGGCCAAAATATTGGTGATAAATACATGGCATCGCAACCCCCAAAAGACTATGTATTCGATCGGGATGTCCTTGTTTACAATCCAAACGATAATACGAACAGCACGGTTGTTGAAATGAAACAATATATAGATCAGTTATGGAACCATCCATTCACCAAACCAGAAAAACATGCAAAACGTCAGCATCATGCAAAAGGATTAAAAGAGCTGGCTCAGCTGGCTGAGTTATATAAAAAGGCCCGCGCTCAGAGCGATCCTTTTGTTAAAGTGTTGCCGAAGGAATGGGCTCAAGGAACTCTTCATTCCGACCACGTCGCTTTCATTCACAATCCAATCCAAAGGCTGTATAAAGAACCGATCATGTGGAGAGCATTTGTTCATTTCGCCAATCAAGCAAAGTCGAAAGTGTACCTTCAGACGCCATATGCCATTCCCACCAAGAAAATGATGAAAGCAGTACATCTGTCGATGAATCCAGAAACAGAATGGGTCATGCTAACCAATTCAATCCAGCAGACCCCTAACCCTTTGGCTTTCGCGGGATACTTAAGCTCTAAGAAGCGGTTACTTGATACCAGTCTGGCTATTTATGAATACCAAGGCCCTTATTCCATACACGGCAAATCATTTGTCATGGATGATCACCTCAGCATGGTTGGTTCGTATAATCTTGATCCCAGATCTGCCTTCCTCAATACTGAATCTGCTGTGGTCATTTCCGGTTCTGCATTCGCCAACCAACTAACAGAGGCTATGGATATCAAACGTGCACATAGTACACTTGCGGTTAAAGGTGAGCATCCAGCAGAATCTACGAATCAGAAAGGCTCTGTTTTCAAACGAATGGCAATCACAGCGTTATCCAAACTGTCTTTTCTCTGGAAATTTATGTTGTAGATAAAAACTGCATTCTCTTGAGGTTGAATTTTTCTCCGCTTCATCGAAACTTGCGTTTCTCGCGTCAACCTGCAATTCATCACACGGGAAGAAAATCAGATTTGTTCACGGAATGTTCACTTATGTGGAGGGTTTACTCATCTCTATAATTACGAAGGTAAACAGAGAGGATGAGAGAATTGCCAACAAGCAAGAAGGAACAAATTATTTTCGGATTAATGATGTGTACAGGGATGGTCTTGGTCATGATGTTCTTCAATCTATGGCACAGTGGGCTACTCGGCAAGATGTCCCCGCTTGAAATACTGCTTCAATTCATATTATGTTTTGTCATCGCGTTTCTGGTGGAGTCATTCATTGTCGGACCTGTAGCGAGAAAGATTGCTTTTTCCTTGCCCTTTGACAAGTCCAACAAGATTTTGGGTGTGCTTGCTATGTCATTTTTTATGGTGATTGGCATGGTTCTGATCATGTCCATGTATGGAATGATCTCGGCATATCTCGCTGATCAATTAAGTGGGTCATCCGTACTCCGTACGTATCTCCATACAATCGCTCGTAACTTCAGCCTGGCGCTTCCATATCAGTTGATCGTTCTGGGACCACTCGTGCGATATGTATTTGGTAAATTCATCAAGGTTAACGGGCCCGTAATGCCTGTCGTTAACAAAGGTGTGTGATTCGGTTGGCCATAAGTATTTCCTGGGCAATCTTGTGCGCAAATGAATAGATCGTATTCTCACCTTTAATGAAAGGTGATCAGAGAGGCAGAGATAGGGCACTCGCCACCATGGTTACAGGCTAACGAATCGAGAACATCTTATTCGGCCAGTTTCTAAGGGAATGAAGACCTAACGAATCTCAGCGGTGTTATTATGCAAAAAACCTCCAACGAGGCATTTAATTGAAGCTAATTATCTATAATAACGTCTCTAGGATTCGTTAGATTTCAAATATGCAGAAATGGAGGGGGATAGCGTGTGCTAGGTTCGTTAGAACAGAGTAACGCTAAAACAAAATGTCCACCGCCAAAGTCATGGAGGTGGACATCTCAATCCCTATAATTGGTAATTCTACTCTCAGGCTAAGGGCGGACCCATAACTGTTAAGTCGCTGTATCGACCACATGTTTGTTCTGCCATTGATACGTGATTACACTAATGACAAGCAGGCCAACCGCAAAGATGGCAAGCATCCATGCAGATTGATTAACCGCCAGATGATCAAGGCTCCATCCCGTGGTCAAAGGAAGAATGGCACCGCCAACCCCACCTGAGGCAATCAAAATGCTGGGAGTGGATTCTTCGGTTCCAGGCAGCAGTTTACTGGCGAAGACAAGAGCAATGGAGAATATCCCTGACATCGCAAGTCCAAGCAGCAAGATGATGAGAAATGCAGACCAGATTTGGTTTGTAAATGGAAATACCATTAACAAAAGGACAGATGCAAGACAGCTGTACAGAACATAGACGCGGTATTGGAATTTCTCTGCGATATACCCGGCGAAGAGTCGTCCCACGGACATGGCAATCCAGAAACAGGTGACACTAAGTGCTGCTCCGGCTTCCTTCATGTTCATTTTCTCAATCAGAATCGCTGGCATGAAATTCGCAAGGCTCATCTCGGTGCCAACATAAAGGAAGAAGAACAAGACAAATAGAACCAGAAGAGTCAGGTTGCGTCCGCGATAGGCTGAACCGGGTATACTTGCAGATGCGGGGTGTATCTCACCTAATGTTCCGGCAGTGTTCGTATGTACCGAAGCAGGATTTGACCCCCGTTGATCCAGAACCTTGTCCAGCTCTCCAAATGATCCTTTCGCCCAGAAAACAAAGGTCAGCGCTGCGCATATTGCAACAACGAGGAAGGACAGACGCCAGTATCCGGCAGCAATCAGTGCGCTGGCCATGAGCGGCATGACCATGGCCCCGATCCCGAATAATACTTCCAGTCGGCTCATGGCAACGGCGGTATTATCTTTGATTGCAGCGATGATAATGGTGCCAATGACAGCCTCAACCATTCCGAAACCAAAGCCGGCAGCGGGTGCGATGACGAACATCCAGCCCCATGGTGGCAGCAGCATGTAGGATAATTCTGCAATACAGAGCAACGCTGTGGCGATTAACAAGCCTCCCCTTTTACCGAAGCGTCGGTTCAGCCATGGAGATAACAATACACCGCCCAGGAATCCGGCAAATTGAGCAAAGATCAATGTCCCGCCCTGGCTATAATCTTTGCCGTAATGTTCAAGTGCAACGGGCAGAATGGAACCGAGCACAACGTGGGCAAGTCCAATCAGGAAGTAGGAGAGACACCCGATCCAAAGTAATTTTTTCATAAAGAACTCCTTCTACATATATACATAAATTGAGGATCACATTAAAGCGCAATCTTGAAGACAAAGTCTATCATAACAGGACATGTTAAGTTGTGCCATGAATTCTGATCGATACAAAAGGTTGCAATTTGGTCCGGCGTTCGTATATACTGAGACACAACAATTACAGATCGGACCATGCCGTTGAAGAGCATCCAACTCGGAGGCGTTTTCGCCAGGGGAGCGATATTTCCCCAAGTTAACCGGAACCGCCCGTTATCGCGGACCAAGAGGCTGGAAACAGGATATCCTGATTCAGCAAGTTGGGTGGCACCGCGAGCAGAGCGCTCCTCGTCCCAAGGGATGAGGGCGCTCTTTGTATTTTTACAGCCAAAGGAGACGGTGACCATGTTGGAAATGAAGTGGATTCGTGCACATGCTGATGAGGTTCAGGCAGCAGCAGACGGGAAAAAAATCAAGATTAACATTCGCACATTGCTGAAGCTGGACGAGGAACGCAGAGCACTTTTACAGGAATCGGAAGAAGGGCGCAGATTACGCAATACGTTATCCGCAGACATTGGCGGACTCATGCAAGCCGGTAATCGGGAAGAGGCCGATGGTTTGCGGGCGCAGGTGAAACAGATCAATGAACAGTTGGAACAGGTGGAAGCGAAGCTCGCCCCTGTACAGGAGGAAGTAACCAGGCTGCAGTGGCTGGTACCCAATATCGTATCCCCGGATACCCCGAAAGGCACGTCGGATGCGGATAATGTGGAGCTGCGACGTGTGGGAGAGGTGCCAACGTTCGAGTATAACAACAAAGATCACGTGGAACTTGGGGAGTTGCATGATCTGATCGATATTCCCCGTGGCGTTAAGATTGGTGGTACGCGAAGCTATGTATTAAAAGGCGCTGGCCTTCTGCTGCATCGGGCAGTACAGCAACTTGCGCTGGATCTGCTGCTGAAGCACGGGTTTACACCGATGGAGGTACCGCTGATGGTCAGGGAGGACGCACTGGTGAACACTGGATTCTTCCCAACTGGTCGAGATCAGGTCTATGAACTCGAAGGGGAGAACAAGTGGCTGGTGGGGACTTCTGAAGTGCCGCTGGTCTCGTATTATGCGGATGAGATAGTCGATGTGAAGGAGCCGGTGAAGCTGGCCGCGGTATCGACGTGTTTCCGTAGTGAGGTTGGCTCCGGCGGACGTGATGTACGCGGATTGTACCGTGTGCATCAGTTTGCCAAAGTCGAGCAGGTCATTCTCTGTGCCCCTGATGCGGAAGAATCGGAGCGTATGTTGCAAGAGATTACGGGACACGCTGAGGAATTGCTGCAATTACTGGAACTGCCGTATCGTGTTGTCGCTGTATGTACCGGAGATATGTCGCAGAAAACGTACAAACAGTATGATATCGAGACTTGGATGCCAAGCCGCGATGCATATGGAGAAACGCATTCGTCGTCGAATCTGCATGATTTTCAGGCTCGCCGTTCGAACATTCGTTGCCTGGATGCCGAAGGCAAGTTGGCCTATTGTCACACGCTGAATAATACGGCTGTGGCATCGCCGCGTATCCTGATTCCTTTGCTTGAGAATCATCAGCAGGAGGATGGAAGCATTCGGATTCCGGTAGCCCTGCGGCCCTATATGGGCGGCGCGGAGAGCTTGATTTTACCAGAGCAGGATGAAGTGAAGTAGAGAGGTTATATAACGCTTTAGGCAGTAGAAGAGGGGATGTTCCATACGTCTTGTAAAATGACGGTGGACATCCCCTTTTAAATGATAACGCTATTTAATTAACCAATCCCCTAATACTTTGTGCCAAATTTACTAATCTGGTTAGTTCTCGGACCTAAGGTATAGCTTACTTTTTTGTTCACAAATTTCTTCGTTTATGTAAGTAAATAAAATTATTTTTTAAATGTTAACGCAGCCTCCATTCACGCTCGTTAATGATTTCAATTTGTCCAGATTCAAGGGTTTTTTTGAAACGATTGCGGGCTGCAGTATTACGCGACCTTCCCATATTATACAATGAAAATCATGAATTGTTCCAAGACTCCCACTTATGTTATTCAACTTTATGCAATTCGTATCCGATATAATATAATAGAAGTAAAATATTGGATTATGGGAGATGGAGATAGAAATGAGTAGAATCAAATTGGCGCTTCGAGGCACACTTGCTCTAATTATGGCATTAACCGTACTGGTCCCTTCGTTGGCCTTGGCGGCTACTGGTGACGTGAAATCGATTGAAATAACCAATAGCAGCCCGCAGAAGATGAGTGTTTCCGAAACAGCTGCGCTTCAGGTGATGGCAACGGTAGAAGGTTTTGATAACAAACAGGATGTTACCGAAGGTGTGACTTGGTCCACCAGTAATGCAGCGGTTGCGACGATGGTGAAAGGCAAAGTCAAGGCTGTGGCCGCGGGCGAAGCAACGATTTTTGCAGAGGTAGATGGGGCAAAAGCCCAGTTGGTTGTCCAAGTGCAGGAGAAGATCAAAAGCATCAAAGCTTCACCGAAATCCTACAGTTTTGTTAAAGGCAGTGAAAGCACCCTTCCGAAAGTAAGCATCACCCGTGCGAATGGTAAGGAAGAGGATGTGACGTCTGAGATTGTGTGGTCCGTATCCACTTCTTCGGCTGTGCTGGAAAACGGTAAAATCAAAGGGGTTACACCCGGCAGAGTATTGCTGCAAGGCAAATATGGAACAACGATCGTGAAAGTCCCTGTTGCTGTGACGGATGAGATTACTAAAGTTGAGGTCACTCCTGCCACAATGCAGCTGAACATCAAGAAGTCCAAAGCGTTGAAGGTTATCGGCACCTACGCGAATGGCAAAACGATCAACCTATCGAAACAAATCGTATGGACTTCTTCCAATACAAATGTAGCTGTCGTGAAAAATGGAACCGTTAAGACGCTGACCGAGGGACAAGCAACCTTGACAGGAACTTATCAAAATCAGACAATAAAGGCAGAGGTTACCGTTGTACCTTTGCTCAAAAAGCTGATTACAGGCCAGAAAAAACTGGTTTTGTCCCAACAGGGAAGCACAACACTGAGTGTGATGGCCCAGTATGATACGGGCAAGACCACTGTTGTGACCAACAGTGCGGTGTGGAGCAGCACAAAGCCGGGCGTAGCGACAGTAACAAATGGCAAGATCGTGGCTGTAGGCAAAGGTAAAACGTCTATCACGGCCAAGTGGGGCAATAAAAAAGTGACGATCCCTGTTACGGTAAAATAAATCTTCATATAATGAAGCGCTTTGCATAAATCCAAACATAAATTCAGTACATCATCACGTTAAATATCATCAATGTGATTAAGGGTATCAGACAATCAGGGGCGTAGACATACGCTCCTTTTTTGGATATATAGGAATATGTATCTGGGATGCCCTCTGCTAGAACAACAATATAACAGGATTGGATTGGATGGGATGAATTATGAAAGCTTCGATTATAAGCTCAGATTCTAATTCTAGTGATCTGGCTTACCTGAAATATCTTCTTTTATCCCTAAGTTCCATACTAACATTTCAACGGAATACTACGATTGAGTGCATGAAGCAACGCACCTATGCAAAATACAGAGAAGGTTATCATTTAAAATGTCATGGTCAAGAGGAGGGAGCATGTTAATGACAGATCCAATGCAACCAGAGAACTGGCCTGCCTGGGCGACAGAGGCGGTAGAGATTGCTCCAGCCAACCCCAACTGGGACGCACAGGCTCAGGAAGAAATCGGACAACTTAAACACCTTCTACAGCAGTTTAATATCCATCGATTCGAACATATCGGAAGCACGTCCATTCCAGGGTTACCCGCCAAGCCCATTATTGATCTGATGGCAGAGGTACAGTCATGGGACGACATGGATCTGATTGCGGATCAGCTGAATCCGTTGGGCTGGAACTACGTTCCGCCTGAACTGGATGGACGGGAGTACAGACGATTCTGGGTCAGGGTTAAGGATGGCAAGAGAGCTGTACACCTTCATCTGATGTGCCCGGGAGAAGAACGTTGGGATCGTCAAATGCGGTTTCGGGATGTGCTCAGAAAACGCCCCGATCTGGTGGAAGCTTACGCCGTCCTTAAGATGAAGCTTGCTGATGAGAATAAGGAAGACAGGGAATCGTATACCGCTGCCAAAACGCAATTTATTTTACAAGTGCTCGATGAAGGCGTGTGATTGATTGAAAAGCGTACTTATGAAAGACAGGCTAATCTATTTCTTCGCAGTCATGATTACAATGGCGGCAGGACTCGCCTCCAGACACTTCGGTGATCGACTGCCCAATTGGGTGTATGAACATTCCGGAGATGCATGTTGGGCGGGCATGATTTATTTCGGAGTACGCATAGTGTGGCCTCGTCGCAGTTTGGTATGGGCGATGGGTCTGAGCTGTGTATTCAGCTGGATGATTGAGTTCTCGCAGTTGATCCAGACGCCTTGGCTGATTGAGATACGCTCTACCGTATTAGGTGCACTTATTTTGGGACATGGATTTCTAGTGATCGATCTGATTCGATATACGGTCGGTATTCTGTGCATGGTTGTGATAGATCGTTATTTCCTGAGAAATAAGATGGCTGGATCATGAACTCAATTGAATCATGGAGGTGGGCTGAATGAATGTAGAAAAACTTTTTGCCGAATTGCCCGAATTCGAAACACAGCGGTTAAAACTGAGGCGGCTTACAATGGATGATCTTGATGAATATTATGCATTTGCCTCTGATCCGCGAGTGAGTCAGCAAAGCTTATGGAACTGCCATGAGACGGTGGAGGATTCAATTCAATATATTCAGCGGGTACTGGATAATTATGAACGGAAAACGGTACATATCTGGGCTTTTATTTTGAAGGAAACAGGGACCTTGATCGGGAGGGGTGGCATTTTTGATCTCAACGAACCCATGCAGAGTGCTGAACTAGGGTACGCGATAGCCAGCAGTCAATGGGGCAAAGGTCTCGCAGCAGAAGCGATGCAACCCATTGTGAATTATTGCTTTCGGGAACTGGACTGCAATCGACTGGAAGGGAAATGTAATGCAGGCAACATAGGCTCTGCACGCGTAATGGAGAAGCTGGGTATGTCGTACGAAGGTTTACTACGCAAACAGTTGAAGATCAAAGGTGTATTTACGGATCAAAAATTGTACTCCCGTATCCGGGATGATCTATAATACTTCCAATGACACATAGGGTACATCGCAGAAATTGAAGGAGGCGGAACCATGATCTATAGTATTATTTCCCGTTCGTTGTGGGAGCAAGTGTCAAAGGGGACTGAGTATGCACCAGATAGCCTGGAGACAGACGGATTCATTCATTGTTCCACCAAGGAACAGATCCCATGGGTAGCCGGGCAATATTATTCAGGCCGCACGGATCTGTTATTACTTAGTATTGATGAGAAGGCGTTGAAGCCGGAACTGGTGTATGAGGATCTCTACGAATTGAATGAACTATATCCACATATCTATGGAGAGCTCAATCTGGATGCGGTTCGCAAAGTCATTCCATTTGAACCGAATGCAGACGGCACATTTTCATTTCCTGAATAAAATAACATGTGACGCTTCTGTTTGAACATGATCAGGGGACAACATACTTTTTCGAAGGGTGGTTAACGGATGGATATGAATCAGGTTTTTCTAGAGACAGCGGAGAAACAATTCCTGTATTACAAGCAGCTCGGGGAAAAAGCCATGGCACAACTGGAGTCCGAGCAATTGTTTCAATCCTGGAATGAAGACGCGAACAGCATTGCCGTAATCGTAAAACATCTATGGGGCAATATGCTGTCCCGTTGGACGGATGTACTGACAACAGATGGTGAGAAACCGTGGCGTGAGCGAGATGCTGAATTTGTGAATGATCTTACATCCCGGGAAGAGTTGCTTGCTAAATGGGAAGAAGGCTGGAATTGTCTACTCGAAGCCATTCGTTCGTTTAACCCGGAACAATTGTCTCATATCATATACATTCGCAATGAAGGACACACCGTCATGGAGGCAATTATCCGGCAATTGGCGCATTATCCGTATCATGTCGGACAGATTGTATTTGCCGCGAAAATGCTTAAAGAAACAGCTTGGGACAGTCTCTCCATTCCGAGAAACGGGTCTTCTCAATATAATGGGGGCAAATTTGCCAAGCCGAAGGCACGCAAACATTTTACAGAAGATGAACTTCATATCGAAAAAGGTGAGGAACAACAATGACTCAAATTGCATTGATTCGCCATGGAAGCACAGCGTGGAATAAGGAAAAACGTTCGCAGGGCCAGACGGATAATCCGCTGGATCAGGATGGCAGGGAACAGGCCGTTTTACTTGCTGCGAGACTGGCCGAAGAATCCTGGGATGCCATCTATGCAAGTGACTTGGAACGTGCAAGTGAGACGGCTCGCATCATTGGTGATCGCTTGGGTATTCAGGAGATTCATCTGGACCCTAGACTTCGCGAGATGGGTGGGGGACAGGTCGAAGGAACGACGGAAGAGGAACGGTTAGCCAAGTGGGGAGCGGATTGGAGTACTCTGGATCTGGGACGTGAGCTTGCAGATGCAGGGACTGTTCGAGGCAGTGCGGTGCTTGAAGATATTGTACAGCAGCACCCCGATGGAAGAGTGATTGTTGTCAGTCACGGGGCCGTCCTGCGGAATACACTGCGAGGTCTGGTGCCTGAACTGGATATCAGCGTGAAACTGTCCAACACATCCATTACCCGGATCGCCAAGAATGAGAATGCGTGGCAATGCGAACTGTACAATTGCAGCGTGCATTTGGATTCGTCCAGGGAGTCTTAATAGATGGATGCTCTGACGTTAAAACAAAAATTACAGCATATTCAGTCGTCTAATCATTCCATTGATCACGAGGAACAGCCTTACGCATTGGCACTGCATATGATGAAGCATATTGGTAGTACTGACCCTGTCCTGCGGGATGAATTGATCTATGTTACGTTTGCAACCTGGATTGGACAGGGTGTATTTTCGGAAGATCAGCTAAGGCATGTGTTGCAGTTGGCGCTAGACGATCAGCACCTGTTCTATGGGATTGGAGAGCAGGGAACGGATAGTGTGTTTACGCGGACATTCTCCGTATTGTTACTGCCTCCCATTCTGAATGTGGATCGTCAGCGACCTTTCCTGGACAGAGAGGATATCGCAGGGATTCACCATCGGTTGACTACATATCTGGTATGTGAAAAGGATGTTCGCGGCTACGTCGACGATAAGGGTTGGGCGCATGCCCCGGCACACGCGGCGGACGCAGTTGAAGATCTGGTCCAGTCGCCCTATCTGGAGCAGGCGGATCTGTTGGAACTTCTGCATGTACTCACTGTGAAAATAACCGAATCAAGTGTAGTTTACATCCATGATGAGGATCAGCGAATAGTGCATGCCGTAATGACCATTCTGCGTCGCAATCTGTTGGAACAAAAGGATATTACGGTATGGATCGATACCCTTCATCAAGGAGATCAGGCGGTGAACAGATCACTTCTGGAAACCAGTCATAGGAACCTGAATGTGCGTCTGTTTTTGCAGACACTGTATCTTGCGATACGGACAGAAGAAGACGAGCCGTTTCCGGCGGTTCGTTCACTGGTACTACAGGCACTGGAGAGAGATCAATAACGATACGCTAAACGTGTGGATAAAGGGGGAGATGGCCCATGACCGGATTGACGTATGCATGGACGGAAGAGATTTTATCTCCGCTGGGTGAGACAGCAGTTATCATCCATTGCGGGGATCAATTGTCTGACGCGGTGCAGCGCAGAGTGATGTCTGTATGTGCTTTGCTGGAAAAGAGCACTCTGTCAGCCATGATCGAATGGGTGCCTTCATATACGTCCGTTACAGTATTTTATGATCCGTTCATCTCCCCGTACCCCGAGTTATGCCGCATTCTGCTTCAGCAGTTGAATCAAATGAAGGAATCCGTCCAAGACAAACCCAGAACGGTCACGATTCCCGTATGTTATGGTGGCGAGTGGGGGCCTGATCTGGACTACGTTGCCAGTGAACATGGACTGACCGCAGAGGACGTTATTGCGATTCATACATCCGGGGATTATCTCGTACATATGATAGGATTCGCACCGGGTTTTCCGTATCTCGGCGGGTTGTCTGAACAGATTGCTACGCCCAGACGGGCAACGCCAAGGCTTCGGGTTGAGGCGGGTACAGTAGGTATTGGTGGCAAACAGACGGGAATTTATCCACTAGACACACCCGGAGGATGGCAATGTATTGGACGAACGCCACTCCGGTTGTTTCGGCCGGAAGAGAACGTACCGAGTTTGCTGGCAGCAGGTGATCGGGTTCGATTTGAACAGATTACGATGCAGGACTATCTGGCGTTGAAGCGGAAGGAGGGCGAACGATGAGTATTGAAGTGATTCGCCCTGGTCTGTTATCTACCGTTCAGGATGAAGGCAGAACCGGGTATCGCCGATATGGTATTCATCCTGGCGGGGTCATGGACACCTTTGCAGCCAGAGCAGCCAATATGCTTGTGGGCAACTCCCGACATGCGGCAGTGCTGGAGATGACGATGACGGGGCCGGAGCTTCGATTTCAGGAGAGCCAGCTAGTCTCATTATGTGGAGCCGATCTGACGGCAACGGTGGATCATCTGCCTGTACCTTTGTGGCGTCCTGTGCTGGTGCGGGCTGGAAGTGTACTGAAGTTTGGTCAATGTCGTCATGGTTTGCGTGGATATCTGGCGATTGCGGGTGGAATAACTGTGCCTGAAGTGATGGGCAGTCGAAGTACAGACCTCAAGACAGGTCTTGGCGGTATGGATGGGCGAGCCTTGCGCATAGGGGATCTGTTATCCAATGGTGAACCTTCTGCCGAAGCGCGAGTATGGATGCTACGTATGGAGCAGCAGGTAAAGGAGAGTGAGCGGGACCACCGAATATTGGCGCCTGCGTGGCTTTTATCTGAACGTGAAAGACCTGACTATTATGGGCAACCTGTTATTCGTGTGATGGAGAGTAAAGATAGTTCGCTGTTCAGCGAGGCAAGTCTGGGACAATTTTATGCGGAAAAATACGTGATCTCTCCGCAATCCGATCGGATGGGCTATCGCTTGCAAGGCTCCAGACTGGAGCTGAATCAGCCGCTGGATCGGCTGTCTGAAGCTGTTACCTATGGCACGGTGCAGGTGCCACCGGATGGTCAACCCATCATCTTAATGGCAGATCATCAGACGATTGGGGGTTATCCTGTCATTGCACAGGTAGCTCGGGTGGATATGCCAATCCTGGCTCAGGCTAGGCCAGGAACCCAAATTTCTTTTAAAAAGATTACGCATGATCAAGCCGGACAGTTGTATATGGAACAGGAAAACAATATGCAACTCATAGATAAGCTGATACGCAGAAGAATGGCAGAAATGGGGGGAGCTTCATGAATACCTCGAAAACCTTGGATATCAATTGTGATCTGGGCGAAAGTTATGGTATATATCGCACTCTATCCGATGAGGCCATTCTACCCTTGATTACATCAGCCAATATTGCCTGCGGGTTTCATGCAGGAGACCCGGCTACAATGCGGCTGACGGTGGAGAGGGCATTGGAGCATCAGGTTGCGATTGGAGCCCACCCCGGGTTGCCGGATTTGCAAGGGTTTGGCAGAAGACGTATGGACATTACGCCACGGGAAGCATATGACATGGTGGTGTATCAGATCGGTGCATTGGATGCATTTGTCCGTGCAAGTGGGGGGCACATGCATCACGTGAAACCGCATGGAGCTTTATACAATATGGCCGCAGAAGATGCGAAGCTTGCTGAAGCCATTGTGGAGGCGATCTATCAAGTACAGCCTGATCTGTATCTGTATGGTCTGGCGGGCAGTGAGCTGATTCACGCTGCGGATCGCATTGGTCTGCGCAGTGTAAGTGAAGTATTTGCGGATCGAACCTATGGGTCGGATGGGCAGCTAACCCCTCGTAGCCAAGCTGGAGCCCTCATTGAAGAATCGGGACAAGCCATTGCTCAAGTGCTTCAGATGGTGAAAGACGGCGTGGTTGTATCCACGGATGATACGCTGGTTCCCATTAAGGCAGAGACGGTCTGTATCCACGGTGACGGAGCGAACGCTCTCGCATTTGCTCAAGAGATTCGTCGTGTGTTGGAATCGGAAGGCATTAAGTTATCCCCGCATACCAAGGGATGATACGCCTGTTCAGTAGAACAACAGTGTTATCAGGTTGAATGGATTGAACTTTGGAATTTTGGAATGACAAGGAGTGAATGAACAGGATGAAACCCATACGCAACTCGGCGAAAGCTGTCATTGTGCAGGATGGACGATTGCTGGTCATCCGGCTGGAAGACCAATATGGTACCGCTTATGTGTTCCCAGGTGGAGGACAGGAGAAAGGTGAAGAACTCAAGGATGCGGTCGCCCGCGAATGTCTGGAGGAGATTGGTCAGGCTGTGAACGTGGGAGAGCTGTTACATATCCGGGAGTATATCGGTAAAAATCATGAATTCGCCGAGTGGGATGCAGACATCCACCAGGTTGAATTTTATTTTGCATGCAGCCTGATAGATCCGGAGGCAACCGTTTTTGAAGGCTCCAATCCAGACGACCACCAAGTCGCCGTGGAATGGATTGCGCTGGAAGAGCTGTCTCAGGTTCGTTTATATCCAAAAAATATAGGTGAGCTGCTGCTTAAATCGGATTCTTCATCAATATATCTTGGAGATTTAAATTAGATCACCCATGAAGAAATTTTGCGCTAACCCCTTTATGTAAACACTTTTATAAAGCGATTTGCCGATTTTGTCACGTTTGCGTGCAGGTTCAAGGGATTCACCATAGGTGAGGTGGGTACACTATAAGTACAGGCTTATTACAGAGCAGCATTAAGCTGGCTCTAGTGATAAGCGATTAATGAACTGTCATTAAACAAAAGAGAGAGTAACAACTACACTTCTCTTTGTACTTTTATTAATCAACCTTAATTGGGAGAACGGTAGACGTAGTGGAGGGGACGGAATCGATTCTAAGGAAGCGAAGCGTTCGCATGTATCTTGAATTTTTATTCATATATCCTTTGGAATTAAGCATTCACACGATAACGGAGAGGACAGAAGAAACCTGAAAAAGCGAAGCGCTCGCCTTTATCAACGGATTTTTCCCTTTGAGAGAAGGGAATCAGAAAATCTGGGGATAACAGCGATTGGAAGGTTGTTCTGTCATCGTAGTGCCAGTGTGAATAGTCTTTAATCCAATGTGTATGAGAACAATATCAAGATTGTTGGGTGATAACAGCGATCCAAAGAACGATCCGAACCCGGAACGGCCGTCTACAAGAGTTCTCCTAATAATCCCCCAAACCGAAAGGAGCACTTCCCATGAACCAGACTGAATTGGAACAAAACATTGTAAAAGCATTGGAAAACAACCCTTTTTGCAGCTTCTCCACTGTGGAGAATGGTAAACCAAAATCCCGCTATATGGCGCTTTTCAACGATGGACTGAACATTCATCTGGCAACGAACCGCCGTACACACAAAGTAGAGGAACTGGAGAATAATCCGAATGTTAGCCTGCTACTGGGTTATGAGGCTGGTGGTTCCAAGGAAGTCGTTGAGATCGAAGGAACCTGTGAAGTGACCAAGAACGAAGGCTTGCGTGAGCAAGTGTGGAACGACGAACTGAAGGCGTGGTTCGATGGACCTAATGATCCGAACTATGTCATTCTGGACATCACCCCGACTCGTATTGAATATACAGGGAAAGATCATGAACATCATGTGTGGGAACAATAATCCAAATATGAACATAACCTCTGCAAAGTAGCGTCCTTATGCGAAAATATGCGCAGAGTTTAATCCAACCGTGAAAGCCATGAAGGTTTCACGGTTTTTGGTATGGATGAATAAAGCTGAATTGGTTATACATGTAAGACACATGTAATATACGTATTTTAAAGATAATAAGTACGATATACCTACTAAAATGTTGAAAAAAATGTCGAAATCACGCATGATAATGTAAACTTGCCTAGGTATGTGCGGTTAATGTAAAAAATAATGCTTTTCAATGGCTGAACATTGCGTTATGATTTGGAATGTAAACGACAAGCACAGACATAAATAGATGTTCATGTGAGATAAACTTACCTGAAATTCCGATGCATGTCATCAGAGCGTCAGTACGCACAACCCATGAGATCTATCTTTTTTCTGCGCTCTTCGTTTGCCCAATAATGCATGATTCAATGTACATAACCGGGAGGGGTTATTTTGAAAACGAGTAAAAAAGTATTATCAAGCCTGACTGCCGCTTTGGTTGCATTAAACGTGCTTGCGGTGTTTCCGGTACCTGTATCGGCTGCGGATGCTGCCAAAGTTAAACTGCGGATCATGGAGACAACAGACATTCATGACAATCTGATTAACTACGACTATTATTCCGACAAAGAGACAGACCAGTATGGACTTGCCAAAACAGCTACACTGATCAAAAAAGCGCGTGATGAAGCCAAGAACAGCTTGCTGTTCGACAATGGTGATCTGATTCAGGGTAACCCGCTGGGAGACTATGTTGCGAAGATTGATCCACTGAAAAAGGGTGAGACTCACCCTGTATATAAAGCGATGAATCTGCTCGATTATGATGCAGGTAACATCGGTAACCATGAGTTCAACTATGGTCTGGACTTCCTGGACATGACGCTGGAGGGAGCGAACTTCCCTTACATTAATGCCAATGTTTATGTAGACGATGGTGATGATGATGAGACAAATGACAAGAATTACTTCACACCGTATGAGATTTTGGATAAAAAAGTAACGGATGAGACTGGTAAAGAACATACGATCAAAGTGGGTGTGATCGGATTTGTACCGCCACAAGTCATGCAGTGGGACAGCGCTAACCTTGAAGGCAAAGTCATCGCCAAGGATATTATTGCTACCGCTAAAAAATTCATTCCAAAAATGAAGGCCGAAGGTGCCGACATTATTGTAGCCATTCCTCACTCCGGATTTGAGGATATCCCTCAAACGGATCTGATGGAGAACTCCGTACTGTACCTGAGTCAGGTAGAAGGCATTAATGCCATTCTGTTTGGACATGCTCACAAAGTATTCCCAAGTGCTGATTTTGCCGGCAAAAAAGGGGTAGACCTTGAGAAAGGCACAATCAATGGCGTTCCTGCTGTTGAGCCAGGGTTCTGGGGTGATCATCTGGGTATTATCGATCTGGATCTGGAGCTGGTTGATGGCAAATGGAAAGTGGTGGATTCCAAAACGGAAGCACGCCCAATCTATGACACTGCGAACAAAAAGCCACTGGTAGATGCGGATAAAGACATCATTGATGCGGTTCATGAAGAGCATGAAGGTACATTGGAGTATGTTCGTGGTCCAGTAGGCGAAACGACAGCACCGATCAACAGCTTCTTCGCTCTGGTTCAGGATGATCCATCCATTCAGATCGTAACGAATGCACAGAAATGGTATGTCGAAAAACATATGCAAGGTACGGAGTATGAGAAAATTCCTGTATTGTCCGCAGGTGCACCATTCAAAGCCGGTGGACGTTCAGGCGCTTCGTATTACACAAATATTCCTAAAGGCACCATTGCGATCAAAAACGTTGCTGACCTGTACGTGTATCCAAATACGGTACATGCTGTAATGGTTAACGGCGCAGAACTGAAAGAATGGCTGGAATGGTCTGCAGGCCAGTTCAACCAGATTGACCCGGCCAAAGGTGGACAACAACAACTGATCAACAACGACTTCCCAACGTATAACTTCGATGTTATCGATGGTGTAACGTATCAGATCGATGTGACACAACCAGCCAAGTATGACGGCAAAGCAACCGTTGTAAATGCATCGGCAAGCCGGATTAAGGATCTGAGTTTTAACGGGAAACCGATTGACCCAGCGCAAAAATTCATCGTAGCGACGAATAACTACCGTGCTTCTTCATCCAAGCTGGCTAACCCGGACGGTAAACGTATCGTTCTGGCTGCACCGGATGAGAACCGTCAAGTGATCATCGATTACATCCGTGAAAATAAAACGATTAATCCGGCAGCGGACGGCAACTGGTCCCTGGCACCAATCAAACCATCTGCTGGTGTAACTGCAGCAGCACTTAACGACCTTGAAGTGGTATTCGCATCTTCCCCGGATGCCAAAAATCTGGTTGAAGCGAACCCGGCGATGTCTTTCATTGGTACAAATGATGATGGTTTTGCTGAATACGGCATGAAATTGACTGGAGAAGCAACAACAACTCCGAAACCGGGTTCGGAGCCTGCTCCTACGCCTACAAAGCCAACTAAACCTACGGAGCCGACTACTCCAACCAAACCAACGACCAAGCCACAGCCTGAGAAACCAGCGGGCGGCAAAGTGGTATATGTGGTGAAAAAAGGGGACAACCTGTACCGCATCGGTATGAAATATGGTGTGGACTGGCGCAAGCTGGCAACAGCTAACAAAATCTCGAATGTGCATAACCTGAAAGTTGGACAGAAAATCGTGATTCCCGCTTCTTAAAGTGTAATAAGCTGAGGAGGAGACCGACAGTCATCAGACTGTCGGTCTTTTTTCTGCAAATTTGAATATATTTGTTCCAAGAACCGTCATACAGGAAGTCATCAAAACAGTAGAGATTAATTTTAAGACCCATGATATAATATTTACAAACTTTGGGTATATACAAGTGAACATTAATGGACATGGAATCTAAATTGGCAAGGGGGGTCCTACATGAATTGCAGTGGCTGCAGTCCAATCTATGCTATAGAGGGCCAAGGTACCTTGTACTTGCGTCCCATTTCCCCCGCTTTGCTGGAAGCGCTACAAACGCCGGGAAGACTTATTGAGACGTCGGATGACATGATGTGGATGGATTTTTCGAATCTGGAGACGGTTCAGAGCTTAATAGAAGAGATCGGCGAAATTGATCCGACATTACGTGATTCCCTAACCGTTCAGATTCTGCCTATTTACGAACAGGCTAATGAAGAAAGCTGGATTAGTCTAACCATGCAGGAGTCCCGTTTCAAACATGCGGAGCTTGTTTCCATTATTCTGGAGCATCAATTCAGCAGTCATATGCAACCCATCGTTGATGCATCGGAGCAGATTATCGGATATGAGTTTTTGCTTCGTCCTGCTGAGAATGGAAAATCCTTCAGTTCCTATGAATTATTTGAAGTTGCGCGTGAGACCGGACTACATTCTTTTCTGGATCGATTGGCGCGTATTACTGCTATTGAGACCAGTGCCCTTTTTCTGCCGCATGGTGTCAAACGCTTCGTAAATTTCCTGCCTTCCTCCATATACAATCCTGAATATTGTCTGACACATACGTTTGAAGCGATTGAACGCCTTTCGCTGGACCCTAAAGATTTTGTGTTTGAAGTCGTGGAAACAGAGCAGATTCAGCATATGCCCATCTTGCAGCAAATATTTGAGGTATATCGTTCCCGTGGAATGTCGGTTGCACTGGATGATGTGGGTGCCGGATATTCGACAATAGAGTTGATGAATCGGTTAGAACCGGATTTTGTCAAAATAGATCGAAGTCTTATTGACCGTTGTGATCAGGATTCGACCAAACAACAGCAAATTCTTCACATTGTTGAGATGTCGAGTCGATTTGGAGGGCAAGTCCTTGCCGAGGGGATCGAACGGATGGAAGAGTTTGAATTCTGTCGTTCCATAGGTATTGAGCTTGCACAGGGCTACTATTTTGGTAAACCCTCGGCACAACCCCCAGGCGGTCCGTACTCTAATACTTCATCTAATTCATGGAATAATTAGTAACCTGTACCTTGTACAAGTCGCTTCTGATCAGAGGTGGCTTGTTTGGCGTGCCTGCACATTTTTCACTCAAATAAAAACCCTCATTTAGCCGATATATAAGATAAGCCTTTTAGATTGATCCATACATACAAAGAAAGAGGGCATTTTTACATTTTGAGGGGGAGAAAGACATGAGTGAAACTCAGGATAATAAACCAATGAAAGCAGCGAAACCTGCCAAACCAAAACATAATCAAAATAAAAAGAAGAAAAAGAAAGGTTTCGTCTGGAATATAAGGAACAAACTATTGGTCTCCTTCCTGGCCGTTCTGCTCCTGCCAAGCTTGGCGATCGGCTTGATTACACTAACGATGGCTGAAGATGGCGTACAAGGACAATTAGTGGATAGTGCCAAGCAAAGTGTGAGCACTGCCAATACCATTGTAGAAAGCCAAGTGAATTATAAGATCCATGATATTAACTATTTCGGGGATGCCCTTGATCCGGGCTTGGTCAAAGGGGAGAACGATAGTCCAGAGCTTCAGTTGAAGCTGGAGCAATATCTGGGCTTGCATCCCGATGCCATGAACATTTTTGTAGGAACAACGGAAGGAGTCATGGTTCGGGGTAAAGCAACAGCAAGCAGTACGCGGGGAGATGCATATGATCCTAGGGAGCGGGAGTGGTACAAACTAGCGATGGAAAAGCCGGGTACAGCCGTTGTATCCGCTGTGTCTGTTAATACCGATGGCGTTGCCGTTGTATTTATCTCCAAAACATTAAAGGACCAATCCGGTGTTGTCGGTTTGTCTCTGGATCTAACAGACCTGCAAGAGCAAGCATCCATTAAGGTGGGTAAAGAAGGCTACGTCATTATTTTGGATGCAAACAAAAATTATGTCGTATCGCCTGAAGCAGATGCAGGTACACAGGAAGCTAGTGGTTTGCTGGATGAAATGTATGAGGGTAAAGAAGGTCAATTCGATTATGTATTCAATGAGCAACCGAAAACGATGATCTTTGCTACCAATGAAGCAACGGGCTGGAAAATTGCCGGAACGATGTCTAAAAGTGAAATAACCAATGCGAGCAAGGACATTCGCATGATTACATTTGTAGTGATCCTGGCGGCTACGTTCCTTACGCTCATCTTCATAATCTGGTTTACACGCTCCATGCTGCGTCCAATCAAACGACTTCAGGAATCGGCCAGAGCGGTAAGTAAAGGCGACTTGACCGTGAAAATGGAAACTGGGCGTAAAGATGAAGTCGGGGAACTGGCAAAATATTTTGAACGTATGGTCGATAACCTGCGAATGATGATTCTTGGTGTACAAGAAACGACAGAGCAGGTATCTGCTTCTTCTCAAGAGTTGTCTGCCAGTGCAGAACAAACCACCAAAGCGATTGAACATTCAACACAGGCCATTCAGGAACTGGCTGAAGGTGCAGAGCAGCAGGTAAACAGCGTGAAAGATGGATCGGGACAGATGAGCCGAATGGCAGAAGATGTTCGCATGATGTCCGAGCGTGTGCAATCGATTACGGCGAATATGCGGAATACGTCCGGAGCGGCTTCTTCTGGGAATGAGGCAGCAGGACAGGCTGTGGAGCAGATGAACAGTATCCAGGAAACGGTGGAGCAGCTGGGAACGGTGGTTCAATCTCTGAATGCCCGTTCCGTTGAAATTGGTAGTATGGTTGATGTCATTGCATCCATCTCGAAACAAACGAACTTGCTCGCATTAAATGCTTCTATTGAAGCGGCAAGAGCGGGGGATGCGGGTCGTGGGTTTGCAGTTGTAGCCGGTGAGGTACGCAAACTGGCAGAAGAATCCGGAAGTTCGGCAGCGCAGATTGGTGAGGTGGTTCATAATATCCGTCAGGACATGGATGCCGCTCTAATCGCCATGAATGCGGCTCAGACTCGGGTAGGAGAAGGAATTCAGGCTGTGAATACGTCAGGACAATCCTTTGCTCAGATTCGGGAGGCGGTGGAAGATGCTGTTCATACATTGGATGACTTGTCCGCAACAACGAAACAACTGGAGAGTGGTGCATCCCACGTTGCCAAGGCGATGAGTGATATTTCGAATGTGACCCAGGAATCGGCTGCGAATACAGAATCCGTGTCTGCATCTTCGCAAGAACAACTGGCATCGGTAGAAGAGATCGCATCATCCTCGGCACATTTGAACAGTATGGCGGAACAATTGCAGGGATTGCTTGGCATGTTCAAGATGGTGGAGGATACGCCGAAGGATAAGGGCAAAGAATAAATTCCAGCATTTTAGCAACATAATTTACCACAACTTTTATATATAGAAGAAAATAAAGATAGACAATGTTCCTGTAGCCCTGTATAAATATATCGTCTGGTTATTCTGCGCGTATAGCGGTGTAATCTTACAAAACAAGATCGAATTAACGAAATAATATATGGATACAGGGTACAGCAGGAGGCTCTATGGTATACGTAGCAATACTGATTTTTGTAGTAACAATCACCTTGGTAATCTGGCAACCTCGTGGATTGGGGATCGGTTGGACTGCATCGGGTGGGGCATTGGTTGCCTTGCTATGCGGGGTCGTCAGCTTGAACGATGCCTCGGATGTAGCATCCATTGTATGGAATGCAACGCTGGCCTTTGTTGGCATTATTATGATTTCTCTCATTCTCGACGAGACGGGTTTCTTTGAATGGGCTGCCCTTCATATGGCAAGGCTGGCTGGAGGAGACGGTCGCAGACTGTTCTTCTACTCCATTCTGCTGGGAGCCGCAGTATCTGCCCTGTTCGCCAATGATGGTGCCGCGCTCATCCTGACGCCAATTGTACTGGCGATGGTGCGGGCATTAAAGTTTGATGAGCGTATGGTACTGGCTTTTGTAATGGCGAGTGGATTTATCGCGGATACTACATCGTTGCCGCTGGTCGTCAGCAATTTAGTTAACATTGTGTCTGCCGATTTCTTTGGCATTACATTTGTAGAGTATGCGGTACGCATGGCCGTGCCGAATCTGATCTCGATTGTAGCGAGTACGGGGATGTTATTCTTGTTTTATCGCAAAAGCATACCCCAGCGCTACGACATCTCTCTAGCACGCGATCCGAAGGAAGCAATACGTGATCCACGGATGTTCCGAATTGCCTGGTTAATGCTTGGGCTGTTATTGGTGGCTTACGCATCCAGTGAGTTTCTGCCGATTCCCGTGTCGGTGATCGTGGGCTCCGTTGCGCTGCTGTTCGCTTTACTGGCACGCAAGAGCGAGGCTGTTGATCTGAAACGGGTCATTAAGGAAGCGCCATGGTCAATTGTGGTGTTCTCCGTGGGCATGTATATCGTCGTATATGGACTGCGGAATGCAGGGTTAACGGATCATCTGAGTCGCTGGCTGGATGCCATAGCAGAGCATGGTCTGCTGGCTGCTTCGCTCGGAATGGGCATCATAGCGGCCGTATTGTCATCGGTCATGAACAATCTGCCGACCGTATTGATTAACCTGCTAGCCATCCAGGGCGCGCATACCGAAGGTATCATTCAGGAAGCATTGATCTATGCCAATGTCATTGGTTCCGACCTGGGTCCCAAAATGACCCCAATTGGATCACTTGCCACATTGCTGTGGCTGCACGTGTTATCCCGCAAAGGTGTGAAGATTACATGGGGGTATTATTTCAAAGCAGGCATTATCCTGACCATTCCAACCTTGTTAATTACGCTAGCCGGGTTGGCGTTGTGGTTATGGATTCTAGGTTAGTTTAATTAGATTTTACATTAAGTATCAATAAGATAATTCTATTGTAATGTAAAAGGCTGCTCTCACAGCCGGTGCTACGCACTGGCAGCGAGGCAGTTTTTTTCTGCTTTTGTACCTTCTATAGAAGAAACAGATTTTCTTTCTCTATTAAAGAATCAACAAAGTATTTACACAAGGCCAGCCTTTTATAGGGCTGACCTTCTTTGCCTACTTCCCAGGCAGGAGATTGAAATGCCTGAGATCCAACGAGCGCTGACACAGCGAAGGGAACGGAACGATTGTGGAAAAGCGAAGCGTTCGCCTTTATCCCCGGATGTATTCCTTGGAAAAAGTAAATCATATAAATCCGGGGATAACAGCGATTGAAACAACGTCCGTTCCCGAAGCGGCCACTTCAGCGCAATTTGTCTCAAATGATTTTCAATATGCTGCCGATATTTTTAACATTGCGTTTACAAAACACTGATTTTAAGATGACATACCGAAACTACAATGAGTAAAGAGTTGATGGTGAACAAACAAATTCACAAAACGCCATCACTACATTGGGGGAGGAAAACAAAACATGTTTAAAAAGTTGCCGTTTATTTTGATGACCTTAACGTTCGTACTGGTGCTCGCTGCATGCGGATCGAAAAATGACGCGGGTACAGAGGGTGCTGCAAGCAATGGATCAGGGGAAGCTGCTGCTGAGCTTAGCGGTAACATTCTGGCAGTCGGATCGACAGCATTGTTACCTCTGGTAGAACAAGCTGGACAGAAATTTATGGCAGTTGATGAATATAAGAACGTAACGGTTCAAGTTCAAGGTGGCGGTAGTGGTACTGGTTTGACACAAGTATCTGACGGACAAGCTACAATCGGTAACTCTGATGTATTCGCAGAAGAGAAACTGGAGGACGAAGCCAAAGTAAAAGAACTGGTTGACCATCAAGTAGCCGTAGTAGCTATGGCTCCAGTTAGCAACAAAGATGCAGGTGTAGCAGATTTGACGAAACAACAACTAGTCGACATTTTCTCCGGTAAAGTAACGAACTGGAAAGACGTTGGTGGCGCGGATAAAGCAATCGTTATTGTAAACCGTCCAAGTAGTTCCGGTACTCGTGCAACGTTCGAGAAGTATGCATTGGGTGCAAAAATGGGTGATATCCAAGGTTCGATTCAAGAAGATTCTTCTGGTAACGTAAAAAAATTGGTAGCTGAAACGCCAGGTGCTATTGGTTACCTTGCCCTGTCTTACTTGGATGACAGCTTGCAAGTGTTGAAATACGAAGGTGTAGAAGCAACAGTTGAGAACGTAGAAGCAGGAACTTATCCGGTGTGGGCTTACGAGCACATGTACACCAAAGGTGAGCCGGATGCAGCAACAAAAGCGTTCCTGGACTACATCCTGAGTGACGAAATTCAACAAAACGACGTGACAGAACTTGGATACATTCCAATGTCAGGCATGAAAGTAAAACGCGATGCAGCAGGTAATGTGGTTCAATAATCTTTGAACTTGCGCATACAGCGAAAGAGGCGGACTCAGGTCCCGCCTCTTTACGCGGTTTGCTCTGAAATAATCCCATATTTTGCATTAATTCTACTATAGAGGATGGTTGTTATGGAACAGACCGAAGGGGGAACGGTAATGAATAACAAGTTGAAACCGCGCCGGCCCTTAAAAGAAAAACATTATTGGGAAGAGTGGACGGGACGGATCTATACGTCGATTTGTGTCGTTTTCCTGATCGTTGTCATGTTTTCCATTGTTTATTTTGTAGCGTCCAAGGGACTGTCCACATTTTTCCAAAATGGAATAAGCATAAGTGAATTCCTTGGTGGAAAGACGTGGAATCCAACTGGAGAACCTGCGTTCTACGGGGCATTGCCGTTCATTACAGGTTCTTTCATTACAACCTTGCTTGCAGCATTGATCGCTAGTCCACTGGGCCTGTGTGCAGCACTCTTCATGACAGAGATTGTACCGGGTAAAGGGAAAAAGATATTGCAACCGGCGATTGAGCTTTTGTCTGGAATTCCGTCTGTTGTGTACGGATTTATCGGTCTGAGTGTCATCGTACCTTTGCTGCGCAGTATCTTTGGTGGAACAGGCGTCGGGATTGCAGCCGGATGTCTTGTTCTCGCGGTAATGATTCTTCCTACGGTAACAAGTATTATGGCAGATGCGTTGTCCGCGTTGCCAAAAGGATTGCGTGAATCCTCTTACGCACTGGGTGCCACTCGCTGGCAAACCATCTACCGTGTCATCATTCCAACGACTTTGCCAGCTTTGTTGACAGGTGTCGTTTTGGGTATGGCCCGTGCTTTTGGTGAGGCCCTTGCTGTGCAGATGGTTATCGGTAATGCACCGCATGTTCCAACATCCTTGCTCGAATCGGCTTCAACATTAACAAGTGTAATTACACTCAGCATGGGTAACACCACGATGGGTTCTGTTCATAACAATGCACTGTGGAGTATGGCGCTTGTCCTGCTGGTGATGACATTTGTCTTCGTCATTCTGGTTCGCCTGCTTGAAAGGAGGAACCGGGTATGAAAATGAAGGCAAAGACGGTAGATAAAATTGCAACATCCGTTATCGTTGTATTGGCCCTGTTCATTGTTATTATATTGCTCGGTCTGCTTGGCTTCATCATGTATAGAGGCATTGGACATATTAGCTGGAACTTCCTGACGAGCGCACCCCAGTTGCTTAAAGGTGGCGGCGGGATTGGTCCACAGCTCTTTAACTCCATATTCTTGCTTCTCCTGACATTGATTGTGACCATCCCACTCGGATGGGGCGGCGGAATTTACATGGCGGAATACGCCAAACCAGGCAAGATTACCAGCTTCATTCGTCTGGTCGTTGAAGTGTTGTCCTCATTCCCATCCATCGTTATCGGTTTGTTTGGTCTCTTGTTGCTAGTCAATCAATTTGGTCTTGGTTTCTCCCTGATCTCAGGTGCCTTGGCTCTGGCGATCTTTAACTTGCCACTGATGGTGCGGACAACGGAGCAGGCCTTCCGGGCCGTTCCGAAGGAACAGAAGGAAGCAGGTCTGGCGCTTGGGCTGTCCAAGTGGAAAATCATTACTTCCATTCTGTTGCCTGTAGCATTACCGAGCTTGATTACGGGTACGATCCTGGCATCGGGCCGGATCTTCGGTGAGGCAGCCGCATTGATGTTCACCGCAGGTATGAGTAGTCCACCACTGGACTTTACGGATTGGAATCCGACAAGTCCAAGATCACCACTTAATCCTTTCCGTCCGGCAGAGACACTTGCTGTCCATATCTGGAAAGTGAATAGTGAAGGTATTGGGCCAGATTCCAAAGAAGTGGCAGCAGGGGCATCTGCCGTGCTTGTCATTCTCGTGCTGGCGTTCAATCTAAGTGCACGCTGGATCGGTCGGGTTGTATTCCGCCGCATGACAGCTTCGAAATAAGGAGGAACCAACATGGCCATACCTTTTGGTACGGAACAGTTAAGCATATATTATGGACATTTCCAGGCGGTCAAACAGATTAGCCTGACGTTTCCTGAAGCAAGCGTAACGGCTCTTATCGGGCCGTCTGGCTGCGGTAAATCCACGTTCCTCCGGTCGCTGAACCGGATGAACGACGAGATTGCCGGTTCCCGTACAGAGGGACATATCTGGATGGACGGTAACGATCTGAATGAGCCTGGAACCGATGTAATCAAGCTTCGCCAGAAGATTGGCATGGTGTGGCAGAAGCCGAACCCTTTTCATAAGTCCATCTACAACAATATCGCGTTTGGCCCCCGCTACCGCGGTACGAAGAGTAAGAAGGCACTGGATGAAATTGTGGAAAAAAGCTTGCGCCGTGCTGCGCTCTGGGACGAAGTGAAAGACAGACTGCATGAGTCAGCTCTGTCTCTCTCTGGCGGACAACAGCAGCGCCTATGTATCGCTCGCGCTTTGTCTGTTGAACCACAGATTCTGCTGCTCGATGAGCCGGCATCTGCACTTGACCCGGTATCTACGGGTAAAGTTGAAGAGTTGATTACCGAACTCAAGAAGGAGCTGCGGATTGTTATTGTTACCCATAACATGCAGCAGGCGGCACGCATCTCGGATTACACAGCTTATTTCTATCTGGGAAGCATGATTGAGCATGGGGATACAGAGCATATTTTCACGAACCCGGACAATCGTCTGACGCAAGAATACATTATGGGTCGTTTTGGTTAATTGGATCATGGAGTGTCACATAGAGCAATAGACAGAGAAATTGAGAAATAAATAGAGACAAAAGAAAGCACAATGCCTGGACGGTTGTTCGGGGGTTGTGCTTTTTTAATTTATAATTTTATTAGAATTTTCTGTATGTGACATAAACATTATGCTACGATATTTAGTAATAAGAGAGCGTTTACATTACTTTGAAGGAGATGTTGATAATCACTACGGATCAGATGTCTTACGACCATATGGCAGCTCAGATTATACAGAACTACACTATTGAGAAACCTGTCGTTTCCTATATTCGTCACAACGAGAATCTGACGTATCATGTCGTTGATGAAGCAAGCGGGCAGAAGTATCTGCTCCGTATCCATCAAGCCGCATATGCAAGTATGACAGGCATTCAGCATACACCTCCTGCGCTGGAGGCAGAGATGAATCTGCTTCATGAGTTAAATGCAACGACAGCATTGCGCGTGCAACATCCAGTACGCAACGCATCCGGTGAATGGGTCACGGTATGGACAAGTGAGGCAGGGAAAGAGATCTGCTGTACAGTACTGGAGTGGATTGAGGGCAGGGACATCCAGCAGGGAGAACGTCTGACAACAGAGCAGATCTATGATCTTGGGGCACAACTGCAGATGCTTCATCAATATGGGCGTGAGCAGAATCAGACAGATCGAACAAAGGTGCGGCCGGCATATGGCAACATTCATGAGAACTTGGTCATGCTAGGGCAGCTAGAGGAAGGTGTCCGACTGGGGATTTTTACAACGGAAGACTTCGATCTGCTTCGTGAGACGTTTGAGAACATTAATGAGCAGCTAGAAACATACCCGCAGCACGCGGAGACATGGGGAATCATTCATGGGGATATTACTCGCAACAATCTGCTGATCACGGATCAGGGGATGTCCATGATTGATTTTTGTCTACACGGTTATGGTTATTATCTTTTTGATGCCGGAGGGGCAGCGCTTATGTTCAATCGGGAGGAACGTGACATATTCTTATCAGGTTATACCAAACAGATCGCACCACTGACGGATCGTGATATCCGATTAATGGAAGGGTTCATGTTGATCTTTACACTTGGTTATTATGCTTTTCAGATGGGGAACGAGTCTAGGCACGAGTGGATGAAAGATCGCATGCCGAAGTTATGCAGCAAGTATTGCAGACCTTATGTACAGAACGAGAGTATCTTCTACGAACTGTGAATTAGGGTGTGCAGATCAGGATAGGCCACGAACAGTGTGGTTCAAATATTATGGTTGCCTGAATACCCGAACAGTTTCGTGGACAATATCATAAATAGTAGTAAGCGCTTTATGAATTGAAGGAAAATGAAATAAGCTGTTTAAAAGTTCTCTTTATCGAATTAATGTAATGAAAGCTGACAAAATATTCTGGTTTTCATCGGTTCAATCGAAAATGAGGGAAATACATCCAAAGAAATCGTTAAGTTTGTTGACACTGATCTTCCGGTCGATTAATCTTAATGAAGAAGAAATGAACGATTTCCATTACTGTTCTGACATACGCTCAGAATGGTTCCATACAGCGGATGATAACGAGCGGGAGAGACCTGAGTTAGCCGAGCAATGGCTAGTCTTCAGGCACCGAAGGAGCAAGCTGCTGCGCACCCGGCGCAGCGGTTAATCTCTCAGGTAAATGTACCATCGTTGGACGCAACTCTGGAGAGTGCGCGAACTGCGCCACCCAAGGGGTATATGATCAGTCAGCCTGGTGACCTTGTCTGCAATTGCAGGGCATGCACCTTGTCGTGAGACACTGCTGATCGTGAAACTCTCAGGTATCGAGGACAGAGAGAGGGCCTGTGGCCTTCTTCTGTCCTTTTTTGATGTCATCATTCAGTAATAAAGGAACATTATGGCATGGGATCTGGATGAAAATGACGAATACAATTGGAGGGTTATAAGGTGCGATTTAAAGATGTTTTCTCAATTATTGGTCCGTCGATGACGGGGCCTTCAAGTTCACATACAGCTGGAGCGGCAAGGTTAGGGAGAATTGCTCGACAGTGGCTAGGATGTACGCCAGATCGTGCCCGGTTGACACTATACGGTTCATTTGCTGACACGTATCAGGGGCACGGAACAGATCTGGCACTGATCGGCGGTTTGCTGGATTATGTCACAGACGATCCGCGTATTCCGGATGCAGAGCAATACGCAGAGGAAGCGGGCATGGAGGTTGAGTTTTATACAAGTGGCCTGCCTGCTCCTCATCCGAATACGGTCAAAATTGAGTTGTGGCATGAAGAACGTGCCTGCTCCTTGATTGGTGCATCTATTGGTGGTGGAAGCGTATCGGTGCATTCGATGAATGATTTTCGTGTTCAGATTAGTGGTGAGTTTCCGACACTCGTTCTGCGACATGCGGACAAAGCAGGAGTGCTTGCCTCGGTAACGTCCACGATCAGTTCATCCGGGGTTAACATCGGGTATATGCAGGTGGACCGCAAAGCCCGTGATGGCGAAGCGCTGACCGCGATGGAAATGGATGGTGTGCCTAATCCTGATATGCTCAAGCGCCTGAAGGAGCTGGATCATGTACTGGATATTCGTGTCATCGATTTGAAGAGAGGAGTTGATTCGGATGCGATTTAAACATTTACACGAACTGAATACGATCTGTACAGCGGAATCCAAAACGATTGCTCAGCTGATGATCGAGGAGCAAGTTCAGGAGACCAATACACCGGAAGCGGATGTTGTGAAGCAGATGTCTGAATATTATCAGGTGATGAAGGAAGCGGTACGTAAAGGGTTAACGGAAGATACAACATCACGCAGTGGATTAACGGGTGGAGACGGTAAAAGAATGGCCGAGTACATTCGCAAGGGTGAGACTTGCTCAGGAGATGCTTCCGCACTTGCCATGGCGTATGCCCTGTGTGTATCTGAAGTGAATGCCTCCATGGGGCGGATTGTGGCAACACCAACAGCCGGTTCCTGCGGCATTATCCCTGGTGTTTTTATTAGCTCACAGGAGCGATTTGGCTGGACGGACGAACATTTGGTGAACGGATTGTTCTGTGCGGGAGCGATTGGTTATGTTATTGCGAACAATTCATTTATCTCTGGTGCCGAGGGTGGCTGTCAGGCGGAAGTGGGTTCCGCGATTGGCATGGCTGCGGGTGCCATGGTTGAACTGCGTGGAGGTACACCGGAACAGGTCGTTCATGCGGTTGGCCTAGCATTAAAAAATACACTGGGCCTTATCTGCGATCCAGTTGCAGGCCTCGTTGAGATCCCGTGCATCGTCCGTAACGGACTGGGTGCAGTTACGGCGCTGGCTGCGGCTGACATGGCTCTGGCCGGAGTGCGTAGTGCTATTCCGTCAGATGAAGTCATCGACGTTATGCTGGAAGTAGGCAGTGCGATGCCGAGCCGCCACCGGGAGACGGCCCAAGGCGGGTTGGCCCAGACACCAACGGGCCGTAAAATGATGCAAAAGCTGGCTAAACCGAAGGCCAAGCGTGCAGAGCCTGAGCAGGAGTCGAAGCCAGAGGATTCTGATACAATTACAAGTGGTACGGATAATGCTCAAGTGCACACGGACCCTCAGGCTTAATCTAAACGGGGGCACCGTGGAATAACCAGGGACATTATGATATATAACGGCGAATACAAAACAAGCGTCCGCGAACCTGAATCCGGGTTCTGCAGGACGCTTGTTTATGCTGCCAGATGAAGCGAAGATAGGCTACTTAGATATGGCTCAGAAGTATGTGTATTATAACTCTAGTCCGGGCTCACAGACGTACTCAGTACGGCATATCCATACGCGGGTAGTTCAATGGCGAGTACGCCATCATCCTTGGCGGTACGATGGTTTCCACCGAATAGCTCGGTCCATTCCCCGTCACCGGCCTCCAGTTCGACAATAGCCGTCTCTTCGGATCGATTGAACAGAACCAGAATGCGTTCCTCCTCATTTTGCCGCTCAAATACCAGTTGGCTTCCATCGGGACGAGCCTGCAGGAAACGAACGGTGCCTTCTGCACGCAGGGCAGGATGAGCATGACGCAGGGAGATCAGTTTCTGATAAAAGTCGAACAGTTCTCGGTCCTGCTTCGCTTCATCCCATTCCATGCATTTACGGCAGCCCGGATCATGTTCGCCGTCCATTCCAATCTCGTCTCCGTAATAGATGCACGGCGCGCCCATGTAACTGAACTGGAATAATGCAGCCAGCTTCAACTTGCGCTGGTCGCCTTCACACAGCGTGAGCAGTCGCGGGGTATCGTGACTGTCCAGCAAGTTAAACGCCACTTCGCTGGCCTGAAGCGGATAACGGGATAATTGCCGACCGATGGAGTTCGCGAACTGTTCGGCGTGCATTGTGTTTTTCACAAAGAAAGCATTCACGGCATCAGTAAAGGGGTAGTTCATGGACGCATCGAATTGGTCGCCTTGCAGCCAAGAGGAAGACTCGTTCCATACTTCGCCCAGAATGTAGGCATCCGGATTAGCGGCTTTGACCACACGGCGGAAATCACGCCAGAAGGCATCGTCCACTTCGTCTGCAACATCTAGCCGCCATCCGTCCGCACCCACTTCCTTGATCCAGTACTCGGCAACCTCCAGCAGATATGCCTTAACCTCGGGATTCTCCGTATTCAGCTTTGGCATGTGCGCTTCGAATCCGAAGGTCTCATACGTAGGAATGCCGTCCTTCATGTCCAACGGGTATTCATGTACATGGAACCAGTCCTTGTATTTGGATTGTTCTCCGTTCTTCTGTACATCCACAAACGGCGCAAACGTCTTCCCGGAATGGTTGAACACAGCATCCAGAAGTACGCGAATTCCACGTGCATGGCACAGCTCGACCAGTCGTTTCACGGTATCTGCGTCACCAAAGTGCCGATCTACCCGCAGGTAGTCTTCAGTATCGTATTTGTGATTGGTGGTGGCTTCAAAAATGGGTGTGAAGTAGATCGCATTAATTCCAAGATCGCTGATGTAATCCAGATGGTCGATCACGCCCTGAAGGTCACCACCGAAGAAATTGAAAGGCGTCGGCTCGCCGCCCCATGGCTCCACCTTTTCCGGATTAATATCCGGGTTGCCGTTGGCGAATCGTTCAGGGAAAATCTGATAGAACACCGCATCCTTAACCCATGCAGGGGGTGTGAATACAGCTCCGGCATGAATATAAGGGAACTGGAACATGCGACCTGGATCGTCCGGTTCTTCTTCCTGGAAGTCCGTTTCGGTCATCCAGATCTGTTCGTCTCCGTTTTTGAGCAGAAAGGAGTACTTCAGTCGGTGGTAGGGAGGCTTCACCTCACCCTCGTAGTAATCGAACATGGAGTCAGAGGTGAACTTGGTTAAAGGAACCAGCGCTTTGGTTGCATCCCACGCATATTTATCCCCGGTCAGGGCATGTACCTCAGTCAGATCATTCTTTTTGGCACGCAGGCGCAGATGGATTGTATCTTGGTCATAGGCATAGGCCCAGTTTCGTTTCGGTTGATGATAGATGGCTTCCAGCAGCATAATGAATTTCCTCCCGTCAGGTGTAGGTATAATATGTACTTGGTAGATTTGATTGATATAACATTCCCCACGTTAATGGATAAGCTATAATTAGAATGTGTGGTAACGTAAAGGAATTCAATATGGTTTCAACAAGATATGAATCCATCTGTTATAGACAGCTTTTATTATGATGATGCTCAGATATATCATTAACCCAATGGGGGCAGAAAGGAAACGACTATTCGAATGAAAACCAAACTGTTATATATTGAAGATGATACGGAAATTGCGACTTGGGTCAGAGCCGATCTGGAGGAGCGCGGTTATGAGGTGGTATGGCTCGGCAGTGGTGAAGGTGCAGCGGAGGCTGCTGTCGGTTGCTCACTCATTATTCTGGATGTCATGCTGCCCGGGCTGGATGGATTTACGGTGGGCCAGCGACTGAAAAAAGAACATCCCGCGGTGCCCATTGTCATGCTCTCGGCCAGAACGTCCATTGACGACAAGTTGCATGGTCTTGATTTTGCCGATGACTATGTAACCAAACCATTTCACCCCGATGAACTGGCTGCCCGGATTGAAGTACAACTGCGTAAGGCAGGAACAGCGGTATCCACGGATGCCGCCCTGAAGCTGGATCATCTCTCCATCTATGAGAAGGACAACCGGATCGTCAATGAGGAGACGGGAGATGAGATTATTTTATCGGGAAAACAGTTCCACATCTTCGCCTACCTGCTACGACATATGGGCATGATTCGAACCAAAGAGCAGATCTATGAAGCCGTCTGGAACGAGCCCTATCTGGATGGGGACAAAACTTTAATGGTACATATTCGGCATCTACGCGAAAAGCTGGAGCTTGATCCGGCCAATCCTGCAATTATTCAGACGGTCCGTGGTGTGGGATATCGTGTGAAGAAGCCATGATCTGGCGGTTCCGAGAACGGAAGACCATGAAGGCAGAACGGAAGGAAGAACGAAGCATGGCTCAAAAGCAGTCCGGGCGGCGAAAGCTACGCTTTGGGCGGTCCTTGATGTCCAGATATATCATCCTGATTCTGGCGGCCGTATTATTCGTGCCTGTCGTTCTTCCGATCATATCCATCCTGTATGTTGTCGTAGTGAATAATACGAATACGAATCAAGCAGCACCTTATGGTGACGTTACCCGGATTAGTAACCTCTGGTCGCGGGAAGCAAAGAATCTGGATGGTGCATCCAATGAAGAGGTTAAGGCCCGATTGGAGCAATTACATGGCTCGTATCCCAAATCTTCCATGTATCGTGTGAATGCCAGCGGTGAGACCCTCTTCATTATCGGTGGTGAGGATGTAACCATTCAGAAATCCACATCCCCGGATGGCAGGCCAGACACGACATTGAGATGGTCACTGGACACCGGGCAAACGGCAGAGACTCGAATTCCGGCCATATGGAATGTGAGCAACACGGTGCAATTCATGAAAGAAGCTTCCTTTCGAGATCCGCTAACCGTAGTTACATACATCGGCGGAGGTGAAAAGGACAAGGGACAGGGCTTCATGATCATTGAAGTGCCGCGGTCACTTCTGCAAATGAATCAGAGTAACTGGCCGATGGAACTCTTGTATCTTGGTATCGTAATGACCCTCATCTTTCTGATCTTCATCATTATGTCGATTCTCTTCTTCGCACGCATTCGCAAACGACTTATTCGTTTGCAGACGGCCATGATGATCACAGGCAAGGAAGGCCTCCCGCTTCCGGTAGATATCCGCCGGTCAGACGAGATCGGTCAACTGGAGGAATCCTTTAATCAGATGGTGCATCAACTGTCCGATAGCCGTCACCGTGAACGCGAGGAGGAACAATTGCGCAAGCGTCTCATTGCGGGGCTTTCTCACGATCTGCGTACCCCGCTAACGGTGATTCGTGGACATATGCATGCTTTGCACAAGGAAGAGCTGAGCGAGCAAGGTGACCGTTCATTACATCGCATGGAAGCAAAGATGGAGGACCTCGGCGGGCTCATTGACAACATGTTATCCTACAATTTGCTCACGAGTGGGAAATATACACTGAAGCTGGAAGAGAAAGATATACTGCGGATCGTCAGGGAAACGGCGGCCGCCTGGTACCCGGTCTGGGAGAAAGAGCAATTTGAGATTGATATTGACCTGCCAGAGGAACCATTGATCTGGCATATGGATGAACAGGGCATGCGCCGTATTCTGGATAATTTGTTCCAAAACGTGATCCGCCATGCCGCCAGCGGGAGATATATTGGTATATCAACTCAGGAGATTCAGGGTGAGACGGCTATCGTTATTCAGGATCGGGGTCCGGGAATGCAACCGAATTCCGACACAAAAGGTACAGGTTTAGGCTTATCCATTGTAGACTTGTTGATTCGTGAGATGGGTCTGCGCAAGCGGGTAGACAGTTCCGAGACGGGTGTCCAGACATATATCTACAGTGGTAAGGGGAAACAGGGAAACAACAAACCGCTGAAATAGCTTTTTTAAACTAAACTTAAACTAGAGACTACTTTGGCTTTAACCTTGGAAGGTTACGATAGTTCCGAGGTGATCATACAGTGAGTGAAAATATTATTCAAACGGCTAATCTATGGAAAACATACCGGGACCGTGCAGCGGTCCGTGAACTTGATCTGCATATTAAAAAGGGAGATATCTACGGCTTCCTCGGTCCCAACGGTGCCGGCAAAACAACAACGATTCGCATGCTTCTCGGCTTGATTAAACCAACCAAAGGTGTGATCCGTGTCTTCGACAAGGATATCCGCAAGGATCGCATGGATATTTTGCGCCGTGTGGGTTCCTTGGTCGAATACCCATCCTATTACGGCCATCTGAACGCAGTAGAGAATCTGGAAACTTTGCGCCGCATCATCAATGTACCAAAATCAAGAATTGCTGAAGTGCTGTCCATTGTAGATCTGACCAAGGATGCCAAACGTTCAGTGAAGGGGTATTCCCTTGGGATGAAGCAACGTCTGGGTATTGCCAGCGCTTTGCTGGGTGAACCGGAGCTGCTGATTCTGGACGAACCAACGAATGGGCTTGATCCTGCCGGTATTCAGGAGATTCGGGAACTGATCAAACGCATGCCTCTGGAACATGGCATTACCGTTCTGGTTTCCAGCCACTTGCTGAGTGAAGTCGAACAGATGGCAAGTCGTGTTGGTATTATCCGTGAAGGCAAGATGGTGCTTCAGGATACTATCGCAAGTCTGCATAGTCAGACGGGTAGCTCTATCCGGTTAACGGTTTCCGAGCCGGAAGAGGCTATGAAGCTGGCGAGAGAACAGGGACAATTTGGTCAGCAACAAGGTGCTGCGTTAACGTTCCCTTATATGGATAACAGTTCAGTGGCACTGCTTGTGCGCCGATTAATTGAACAGGATCATGATGTGTATCGTGTAGAGGAACAGCGTCAGTCGCTGGAAGATCTGTTCATGCGGGTCATTGGCGAGGGGGCTTCCATATGACCGGGCGTGCATTATCGTCAGACTGGCTCAAGATTCGGGGGAAAGGGATCTGGTTTCTTGTCTTTCTGGCCCCTCTTGGATTGACAGCGATGCAGGCGCTTAATTTTGGCTTACGGTTGGACTATCTGAAAGAGCAGTATGCAGATAACCTGTGGGGCGGATTATTGGGCAATGTGGTTGTCTTTGTGCCCTTGTCTCTGATGCTGGGAGCAACCATTCTCAGCTCCATGATCGCTAATGTTGAGCATGAACAGGGATCGTGGAAACAGTTGCTCGCGATGCCCATTCCCAGACCAGCCGTGTATTTAGCCAAGTTCCTGCTTGCTTGTGTGCTGCTGGTGATCTCCTGCCTGCTGCTAACCGCAGGAATTGTGGGTCTGGGTCTGATCCTCGGATTCCATGCCAGCGAAATACCTTGGACACATGCGATCAAGCTGGGTCTATTGCCTTTGGCTGGTGCACTTCCGGTGTTGTCACTGGAGTTGTGGCTCACGATGGTTAACAAAAATCAGGCGCTTCCCGTCACGTTGGGCATCGTTCTCGCGATAACGGGTATGTTCTCACTCAGTATCTCACCAATCTTTCCGCTCGCATGGGCACAGATGGCCTGGAATGGGCCTAATCCATACCTGTATGCAGGCATGGGGGCAGGTCTAGGGTTATTAATCCTGTTGCTGGGTATGGTGCATTTTAGCCGGAAGGATGTGGCCTGATATGAGCTTTGCGACAACGTACTTCCGAATCTTGTCCGCTGAACGATTGAAAATGAGCAAATCGCCCATATGGCTCCTGATTCTGCTGAGTCCACTCATTGCGCTGCTCATCGGACTGTTGTCCACGCCATCGGGAAATTGGCAGGTATTGATGACCACGATGGTTTTCCTACACGGATTGTTATTGTTACCGATGCTGACTGGTGTGTTTACGTCCTTTGTCTGCCGTTTCGAACATGCAGGTGGAGGGTGGAAGCAGATGCTGGTTTTACCGCTCACACGTTCAGGTGTATATGCAGGTAAACTGACGATTGTACTCATGCTTCTGGCGGGCACGCAAGTATTGTTGCTGATGTCCATTCTGCTGGCAGGCATGTTTCACGGCATTACGATGCCAGTACCTTGGGGATTCTTGGTAGGCAAACTGCTGCTTGGCTTGCTGGCCTGTATACCCCTGGCTGCCCTGCAGATGTTCGTTTCATTGGTGTGGAGCAGCTTTGCCGCACCGCTCGCACTGAATTTTGCACTGACCATACCGAATATTCTCATTGTAAACTCGGCGACATATGGGCCGTATTATCCATGGGCACAACCAATGATTCTGATGACACCCGTGGACGGTGCAGGTTTCGGAGCCTACAATGTTCCACTGGTCACAATGCTGGCGGTTGTTGGAGGCAGTGCTGTTATTTTCATTGGAATCGGCATGATGTATTTTGCGAAAAAAGAAATCTGAATAATCCGTTACACCCTTGGTTATCGTAAGTCAAAATCCTCTTTAAGCAAAACATGCAAGCTCTATTGTATGTATGCTTCAGGAGGATTTTTTCTAATGTCTGACCCACCCATCATGAATGATTAGCTCGCTAACGAACCTGAGGAGTCTTAATCAAGGATTTGAAGTGATCTCAGCAATCTAAGGAACCTGAGACATGTTATATCCAATGAAACAACCGTTTGCAGCGTATATGACAGGGGATTATGGGGATTGACGTGTCTGATGTTCCTTAAAATTTAAAAAGGGCACATGGACGCCAAATAAGATGTCCTGGGTTCTTTAGAAAATTGCTTAGCCATTCGTCAGAATCAGCTGACTTGGAATTGAACTTCAAACTTGTTAGAGGCTTACATTGATCCTTGTATAAATTGTCTGCCTTTGCAGGCACCTCCTAAGTAAATCAAAATTCCAAGTATTACCTCACACATCGTGTGAATTGAATCATAGATTGCAAGCAAAATGAGACGAGAATCTGGTAAAATAAAAAAAGCTGTTTCTAGGCAGGCTTACATGGTTATTCGAGGGTAGGCCCATTTTAGTAAGGGATAATTAATCCCTGCTGTTAGATGAAGATATTGGCTGAGAAAAGAGGGGTAAGCCTTGGATATTAATAAAACGGAAACCCTGAAGCGCATTATTTCTGAGGGAAGTTCTTACCAATCACTGTTTTTTAACCATCCGGATGCCATTTATGTAATGGACATCCATGGAAACTATATTGATGCTAATCCCTCGGTAGAGCGGATATCTGGGTATACACTGGATGACTTGATTCGTATGAATCAGAGTGAGATCTGTCCTCCGGACAGTGAAAATTCACGCAAACAATACATTAAAGAGGTACTGGCTGGACGTTCAGTCAGTAATCCCATTACTTTTTATCATAAAGATGGTTCCCTGAAACAGGCAGAGATAACGTATGTGCCTATAACGGAGGGAAAAGAAGTTGTCGGAATCTATGGCATTGCCAAAGATGTTACCGATATCCTGGAAGTGCAACGTGAGCTTAAGGAGGCACAGGAGAAATATCAGGTGCTGGCTGACCATGCACAAGATCTGATTACAACTTGTGCTATGGATGGCGAGTTGTTATACGTTTCCCCTTCCGTGTACACCTTACTGGGTTATAAGCCGGAGGAAGTCATAGGTAAGTCCTTCAAGGATTATTGTTATTCGGGAGATTATCCGGACCCTATGGATCTTTCCAAGATCGGCAATGGCTGCAAGATGCGTGTGTTGCACAAGAAGGGACATTATATCTGGATGGAGACATTGGCGAAACCTGTGGCTGGAGAGCGTGGCAAGAGTGTCCAGATTGTAAGCATCAGCAGGGATATTACCCAGCATAAGGATGCGGAAAGACGTCTTCGGGAAAGCCGTCAGCGATACAGATCGTTGTTCGAACATAACCCGGCAGCTGTGTATTCATTGAATTTGGAAGGTAAATACAGCGCAGTGAACAGCAAACTGGTGCAAATGTTGGATATTCCGCGCAATAAGCTTATTGGCCAATCTTTTTTATCCAATCTGGATAAATGCGAAGTGCAATATGGCAAACATTATTTTGACATGGTGAAGCAAGGCGAACCGCAATATTATGAGACCCGAGTCGTTAATTCAAGTGGTCGGAAGATTGAAGTATCTGTTACGAATGTGCCCATTATTGTGGATAAGGAAATGGTGGGCGTCTATGGGATCGTGTCCGATATTACCGAGCGCAAGGAATACACGGAACGGATTCAGGAGCTCAGCAAGCAACATGAGCTGATTCTCAACACGGTTACGGAAGGAATATTTGGTTTGGATGCGGATGGAATCACCATGTTTATGAATCCAGCAGCAGCTTCGATGTTCGGTTATGAGGCGAAAGAATTCATTGGCAAAAACTCACATCCCATCATCCATCACACCCGTGCAGACGGAAGTCATTTGCCACAAGAAGAATGCCCGATCCACATGACCGTGTTGGATGGACAGATACGTTCAATCAAGGAAGATGTGTTCTGGCGTAAAGATGGCAGCAGCTTTCTGGTGCAGTATCAGGTGACGCCGATTATTGAACAGGGACAGATTCAGGGAGCGGTGGTTGTATTTAATGATGTGACTGGCGAACGTGAAATTGTACGTGCCAAAGAGACAGCTGAGCTGGCAGCTCAGGCCAAGTCGGAATTTCTGTCGATGGTTAGCCATGAGATCCGGACACCGATGAACGGGATCGTGGGGATGACAGAATTGTTGATCGGTACCGATCTATCGGAAGAACAGCGTGAGTATGCCGAGATTATTCGAGACAGCGGTGATGCTCTGCTGAACATCCTTAATGATATTTTGGACTTCAGTAAGCTGGAATCCGGGAAAATGGCACTGGCTTATGAACCATTTGCATTACGCAAGATGCTGGAACAGGTTGCCGAACTGTTTAAACCGCTTGCAGATGAGAAACATCTGGAGATCAGATATCGTCTCAATCCGAGCATCCCTGAGTTCATGGTCGGTGACGCCATACGTATCCGGCAGATTCTGGTGAACTTGGTTGGCAATGCGCTCAAGTTCACAGATCAGGGAAGCATTGAGGTTGCCGTGGATATTATCAAGGGCAGAAAGCCTGAAGACAGTGTTCTTGATTTTGCGGTACAAGATACGGGAATTGGCATCCCCGCTGACAAGCTGGATCAGTTGTTTCAGTCCTTCTCTCAACTACACCCGGTGATTAACCGGAAGTATGGTGGTACCGGATTGGGACTGGTCATCTCCAAGCGACTCGTGGAGATCATGGGAGGCAGTATTAGTGTCGAGAGCATAGAAGGGGAAGGCTCAACCTTCCGGTTTGCTGTTCCTGCGGCGAGTGTAGATGCTTCAGCAGAGCAGACAGCAAGTCAGTTCCATCATGATCGCACACGTCAGAGTGACAAGGTCGCCATGCGTATTCTGGTGGCGGAGGATCATCCGGTGAACCGGAAGATTTTACGAGAATATCTGGAGAAGCTCGGATACCACGCAGATGTATGTACTAATGGTGTGGAAGCAATTGATGCCATCTCTCAGAATGCTTATGATATTGTCCTGATGGATATTCATATGCCTGTGATGGATGGACTGAAGGCGACAGACCTTTTACACCGCCTAATTCCACAGGATCGCATACCTCCAATCATCGCAGTTACAGGCAATGCCAAACGTGAAGATAAGGAAGCTTGTCTGGAGATTGGTATGCGTGACTTCATTAGCAAACCGGTTATGCTGAGTGAGTTGAAGCGGGTGTTACAACAGTGGGGGCCAAGGGACGAACCTCAACTTGCACCAAATTGAACAACTACTCAAATCAATTATGAAATTGATTCATCTGGCTGTGAAAAATAATAAACGCAAACATGCCAATAAGACTCCTCGCATGGAGTATTATTGGCATGTTTGCGTTGGCAGGCTTTTGAAGTTGAGCCGAAGCATACAAAGTGGAGTTGTATACGAGTGGCTTATACCAATGTCAGACGATTGATGTTACCTGATAGGATTTCACAGGAATTATTGAATTTCTCACGTTCCGTTGCATCCAGATTCAATTCGATAATCTCTTGAATACCATTGCCACCGATGATTGCAGGAACACCGACGCAAACGTTGTGCTGGTCGTACTCTCCGTCCAGAATGGCCGATACGGCGATGATTTTGTGTTCGTCATTGAGGATGGAACGAGTGATATGTGCGAGAGCATTGCCGATCCCGAATTGGGTAGAGCCTTTGCGAGTGAAGATCTCCCAGCCCGCATCTTTCGTTTTGCGTGCAATATCGTCTAGATCCAGATGTTTGAAGCGCTCCTTGTGCTGATCCATAATGTGCATAATCGGTTTGCCACCGATGGTCACATGGGACCAGGCTACGAACTGGGATTCTCCATGCTCCCCGAGAGCATAACCATGCACACTGCGTGGATCGATGGAGAAGACTTCAGATAGCAGCGTTTTGAGTCGTGAAGAATCAATGGACGTGCCTGTGCCGATGACATGCTCACGCGGAAGACCTGATAGCTTCCATACCATATAAGTTACTATGTCAACCGGATTGGCAGCGACGACAAAAATCCCGTTAAATCCACTGTTCATGATCGGGACCACGATGTCTTTGGCAATCGATTCCGCTTCCTCCAGAATATCCAGCCGTGTCTGTCCTGGCTTGGGATTCGCCCCGGCAGTTAAGATAATCACATCCATATTGCCACAATCGGCGTACGTGCCTGCATATACCTTGGTGCGGTTATGTGTGAAGTCCATACAATGGGAAAAATCCAGTGCCTGTGCTACAGCACGGTCATACGTCCGGTCCACCATCATAATTTCTCTGCATATCGATTGATTAATCATGGAATACGCACAACTCGAACCGACAAGACCCGCCCCGATCACCGCTACTTTGCCTGATTTGCCTAACACTGCCGTTCAGCCCCCATTTTGATTGATATTTATTCTTCAATTACGCGTCCTATGTTAAGTATAGTCCTTTATTTTATGCTGGAATGCACTTCTACGTTACATAAGATAACACATGGAAAAGCTGTGCAGCAATGATATCCGCTATCGCGGGAGCGTATTGGAGTAAATGAGTTAACAAAATTGACATGAATCATATGATTTGACGGCGTTTGCACCTGTGTCATTCGACATGACAGCATTCATGCTCGTTGTCGGATTGGGTATTATTTGTGCAGATCATATACCTGACAAAACTTCTTATTAATCCGCAGAAACAGAACAAAACCGCCAAAGGGATCTGCCGAGAAGTTGACGAATACATACGGACAAGCAAAAGATAAACATACTTGATCCATGAGACAGGTTGCCCCGATCCGATGACGGTTCCATAAAGGAACGCTGAAGCCATAATGTTTTTATCCAAGAATCAATTTCATAACTCACTAAAGTTATATGAAATTGATTCCCAAAAGACTTCATTCCGGGAGGGAATTAATGATGATTGAAGAAGCAGGAGCAACGACGGAAACGGCCAAGAGCCTGGGCATAGGTGCCAGTACTCTTCGTAAATATGCGGCGGCACTGGAAGAACAGGGATACCGGTTCGAACGGTCCGCCAACAAATCCAGACTATTCAAGTCCGACGACATTGAGTGCATTGAACGCCTGATGACTGAACTCAGAGAGCATAATCTACCCCTGGCTGATGCTGTGGTGACTGTATTGGCTCCAGAAGCACCTGTAGCTGTAGTAGAAGTAGATGTACCGGTGGTGGGAGTTGAAGGTCTGTCAGAGACGGAATGTGCAGCGACATCAATGTCAATCGTATTCCCTGAAGAACCTGAAATAATGGGTAATCTGAGATCCTATGAAGGTCTGGGGCAACTGGTAAGTGAGGTGACTTATGGTGCTGTGGAACAACAACAGGATGATCGGGTACAGTTGCTGCAACAGCGGGTCGATGAACTGGAGCTGACCCTTCAGCATCTGGCTGATACACATATGGCTCTTCAGGAACAGATGGAAAAACAGCGTCTATGGATGAACGAGAAGCTGGAAGAGGAGCGGGATCGTGAACTCGTAACCAATCTGCGCAGTTTCCAGGGAAGAAAACGCAAACCAAAAGGAGTATCCCTGCGTATGTTGTTTGGGTTCCTGCCCAAGAAACATAAGGAAGCTTGAATGACAGGCTCTTGCTCATCGTGATTTTACAGTATCGGCCTGATATAATAAGCTCCATACAACATGAGGACTGGCAACGAACTGCTCAGTATAGATAAAGACTGAGTGGATCAGGAAGCTGGCGTGGGAGGGTCTGTGGAGCTGCGACGAAGTTGGCAAAGATTGCTTGGACTATGGACGGATCGTCCTCGGCGGGAAGGCACGACCATTGTTGAGCGTTATACAATACAGGAATTGCTGGGTATGGGGAGTTATGGGCTGACATACCTGTGTACAGATGACCAGAACGGCAAGGAAGTGGCGTTGAAGGAGTCCAAACCTAGCAAGGGCAGACTCTCTGCACACCTGTTGGAGCGGGAGGCGGACGTGATGAGACGTCTGCATCATCCGGCGATCCCTGATCTATTGGATGTGTTCACATCCGGGAGACGAAGTTATATCGTTACCGAGTATATTCGTGGACAGACGCTGGAAGATTGCATATTTGAGCAAGGTCTTCGATATACGGAGCGGGAATGTCTGGAATTGGCAGGTCAACTGCTGGCTCCGGTGGCTCATGTACATGAGCAGGGATATATTCATGGAGATGTGCGGATTCCCAATGTTATTTTACGTGAAGGGACGGTGCATCTGATTGATTTTGGCCTGGCGAGACGCTTGGGGGAGCCGTTGTTGCCGGAGCTGAAGCGACGTATGCGTGAAGTCCCTGAGCCTGAAGATGAGCCAGCTACACCGGATCATGATCTGCAGGATATCGGCCACTTTCTTCTCTTTATGCTGTATTCGGCTTATGAGCCAGAGAAGGGCCGTGAACCCGCCAGTTGGCAGGAGGAACTGAAGCTTACGCCGGAATTGCACCAGATGTTGGAGCGACTCCTTGGACTCCGTCCAGGTTATGAGGGTGGAGCGACGGAGTTACAGGCAGAGATCGAGAAAGTGTTGCTGAGATTACAATGAAATAGCTCTGTAGACCGACCTATACTAGTTATCCGTGACCTCTTCGTATGATATCTATAGGGGTCTTTTTCCTTTTTGCTGATAAATGCAAAACGTATCAAAACAGTGGGTTGAATGATATAATGAATAACAATTATACGTTGAAGGAGGCGATTCATCATATGCTTAAAAAACTGGAAGGCGATCATGCCGAATTATTCAAAACGTGGTTTCATAGCAAAAAAGACACCATTGTGGATATTGAAGGTAAGCATTATTTAATCAAGCCGCTGGAAAACGTGGTTCAGGAAGAAATAGAAAGTGATCTGGAGCTCAAAGCTTTAATTATGCAAGCCAAAAAAGATATTTCTTCGGGTAGGGTCTACTCTACAGATGATATAATTGACGCAATTGAAAAAGGGAATTTATAGATGTTGATCCAGTGGACACCTTCAGCAAGATAGGCTCTCGCTCAAATCAGAAGTGTTCGTTTCACTCAGGAAGAGACAAAGCTCTATAAGATTGAACTAGTTCGAAGAATTGAGATGAAAGTGGCTGTCATGGCGGAATCCATGCCAGCTCAGGAACCATCCTGGCAAGGGACGTACCGGATATTAGTTGATAAATTTAAAGTGTATTATTCGTTCTCCCTGGATAAGCGAATTTGCTATATTGAAGCATTAAGACATCAAAATCAGCAAAATTGATACATACTTATATAGAAACAATACAGGGGTGTTCTGCTGGCCGTAAGTATGGCTGGCGAACACCCCTTTACATATTCATTTATTGTAGGGTCCAATAAGCTGGTGTGATCATTACTCTTTAAAAGCAGTCGTGAAAGCCGCTTAGCTGGAGCTATATTTTCTGCTTTTGTAATACCCGGAGCCACTACGGCTATCCCGGTATTTCACATCTGAAGAAGAATAGCGCTTGTAGGAACGCTTGCCTGAGGAGCTGCTGTGACGTTTATATGAGCGCCTGTCGGAGGAGCTATGACGTTTGCGGTGAGATGAAGATTTGGAATCGATAAGTTTGCCAATAATCTTTTTGAACATGAGCTTTCACCCTTTCGACTTCAACTGTTTTAAGCATATACGTGGCCAGATATGGAGGGGTTTCGATTTTTTCATGGATAATTGTATTCATTGGACAGGAGCTTGGCGTATAATAGGATGTTGCTGATCGCACGGAATTTTTTATTTTGAGTGTTTAGCGTTACAATAGAGGACAGGATAAGATTTTAACGGACAGGAGTAGTTGTTATGATTACAATAAAGACCAAAGAACAGATTGAATATATGAAAAAAGCCGGAGAGATTCTCGCCGCATGCCATAGAGAAATTGCCAAAATAATTCGTCCAGGCATTACGACACAGGAGATCGACCAGTTTGCAGAAGCTTTTATGAAGAAAAATGGCGCTACGCCGGAACAAAAGGGATATAACGGGTACCAATATGCGACATGTGCGTCGGTTAATGATGTGATCTGTCACGGGTTTCCGGGAAAATATGCACTGAAAGACGGCGATATCGTTACAATCGACATGGTCGTTAATCTGAATGGCTGGCTGGCGGATTCGGCTTGGTCATATGCCGTAGGTGAAGTGACTCCGGAAGCACAACATCTGCTGGATGTAACCAAAAACTCTCTGTACAAAGGCATTGAACTTGCCGTGGTGGGCAACCGGATCGGAGATATCTCCAATGCGATTCAAGTGTATGCAGAAGGTGAAGGCCTATCGGTTGTACGTGAGTTTATCGGACACGGCATTGGTGAGAAGATGCATGAGGAACCACAAGTGCCTCACTACGGTCCGCCTCATCGGGGTCCGCGTCTCAAGGAAGGCATGGTTATTACGATCGAACCGATGCTGAATATTGGTACGTTCCGAAGTAAGCTGGATTCAGATGGATGGACTGCTCGTACTTTGGATGGAAGTCTGTCTGCCCAGTATGAACATACGATTGCGATTACGGCGGATGGTCCAGTGATTTTGACAGCACAATAATAGCCAAAAGCAGCTACAATGTGACGATATTTGCATATTTCAAGGCGGCCCACGTTTGTGAACCGCCTGTTTCGGTTTAAACTATTAAGAAGTGATAACACAGAGCCAGTGGTAAGTGATCTCAGCTGACAAGGGTTAACCTTGCGTCCACTTGGCAACAAGGAGGTAATTTTGGTGTCTTTAAATAAACAGATCGTACTTGCTTCTCGTCCCGAAGGTGCCCCATCCAGAGAGAATTTCAAATTCATTGATGCACCTCTTCCTGAACCGGAAGCTGGGCAAGTCCTGGTACGTACATTATATTTGTCGGTTGATCCATACATGCGGGGCCGCATGAAAGATACAAAATCCTATGCTGCACCTTACGCGTTAAATGAAGTGATTAAGGGTGGGGCCATTGGACAGGTTGTGGAATCTTCGGAACCGAATCTGCGCAAAGGTGACCTCGTATCCGGTATGTGGGGCTGGCAGCAATATGCCGCAGTGAACACGGCCGATCTTTCGCTAATTGATACCGAAGAAGCACCAATCACGGCTTACCTGGGTGCGCTGGGCCTGACGGGTCTGACGGCTTATTTTGGTATGGAGGACATCGGCAAACCGAAGGACGGCGAAACGGTTGTTGTATCGGGAGCAGCCGGAGCGGTAGGCATGATTGCAGGTCAGATTGGTAAGATTGTGGGAGCACGCGTGGTTGGTATTGCAGGCTCTGATGAGAAATGCGCTTATTTGAAAGAAAAGCTGGGCTTCGACGTGGTGTTGAACTACAAGAAGGAGCAGGATATGTCAGCGGCCATTGAACGGGCTTGCCCAGATGGTGTAGACGTCTACTTTGACAATGTGGGCGGGGACATCTCGGATGCAGTCTTGCGCCACATCAATCGGAATGCACGTATTCCGTTATGCGGTCAGATCTCGTCTTATAATCTGGAGAAGCCGGATATCGGGATGCGACCACAGACGTTGCTGTTAACAAACACAGCATTAATGAAAGGTTTCCTGCTGGGTGACTATACGAAATCCTTCAAGGAAGGCCGCGCCAAGTTGGCGAAATGGATCAAGGAAGGTCATCTCCAGTATGAAGAAAACATTGTGGACGGGTTTGAACAGACGCCTGAAGCTTTTATGGGCCTCTTCTCTGGAGATAATCTGGGCAAGCAGTTGGTTAAGGTTGCAGATCCGGAATAGATATCGAACGATGTACATGTACAATTAGGTTGAAAACGAAAAGACACGTTCTGCACACCAAGGGTGCGGCAGAACGTGTCTTTTTTATCTGTAAATCTGTGCGTGGTCTATGTAGGGTGACTAGTGTTCGGCGACCAGCACTTCTTTGTAGTGTTTGTACATATATACACGCCAGCGTACAATCATGCCAAAAGCCAGCAGGAAGAACAATCCACCTGTTTGCGGAATACTTACATATCGCTGAATGACTTCATGCAGGATCAGGCGTACGGCCAGCAATCCAAGCAAGATAAAAGCAAAGCTGCGAGAACGTGTTGCAAAAATTTCTTCACCTACTCGTTCAAACCGTGTACTGCGAATGAGGGGATAGGAGAAGAGGAACCAGCCCACCAGAAACGCAATGAATGCCCAGAGTAGAGGAACATGTGTCTCCGGTACAACAAACATGAGAAATCCTGTGCTCATGCCGAGCGGAGGAATAAGGATTTTACGAATGGTCACCGGTCTGTGACTGGCTTTCATGCGGATGAAGATGGCAAGCAGTGCCATGACAAGCATGCCCACGGTTGCTCCGATTTGCAGGTAGTACGGACTGATTTGAGCCACGTAGAACTCCCTCTTTCTGGAATAATATGTTATCCGGTGATCCCGAACCCAGTACGAATTGCCGGAATTTTCAGTTCCTATTATATCACAAACGCAGAAAGCCGATAGAAAGCTTAGTGTATCATATACCCGATATGTATTCACAGGGTGTATTTGAAAATTTTGTATTATTGTGCCCGTTGTAAGGCTGTTTATTCGATTAAGGGGAAATCATGCAATGATTGGACAACAATGGATGTATATCATACTTATCGGCTCACATCATAGAGGGTGGCTTGTGGGTAATACAGATTGGTTAGTACATGTGGTCAGCCTTGTATGTGCAAGTGTACTAGCTTTTTTGCTGGTTATCTACGGTTACATCTTATGGATAAAATATAGCAGTAGGCGCAGGGAAAAGGTTAAGACGGCACTGATGCATGAATTACTTGCAGAAGGTTCATTTCTACAGCGGTACCTGAACGAGGGAGAAATTGGCGTAAACTTATTGAATATGAGTGGAGATCAACAGATCGTTTTGCAGCAATTGTTATTGCAACGGCTCGCTCAAGGTCCCGCAGAGCATGAGATTTTGCGAATTCGTCTGTTATCTTGGCAAGTCTTTGGAAGCTCATACCGATTGGTTTTGAAGACGGGAAAGTGGAGTGAACGGGTTAACACGTTGTTATATATTGAACAGTTTCATATGGTGGAGCTTCTGCCCAGGTTAGAGGATATGCTGCGGGTTACTTCCTGTACGCCGCTTGAACGTTTCATCATTTTACGCATATATGCCAGAACCGGTTATTTCAGAATCGTTAAGGAATTGTTGCGTGAGCAATATGTATGGTCCGATTCGCAGGTTCTGCAGATTCTGCTGTTGCTTACCGATTCATCCTGGACACGTCTGAAGGATCATTTCAAGGATGTATCTTATCAAGTCCAGTGTAATATCGTCCAAGCCATTCGTATTCGGGATGACCAGACGGAGGGTGCTGTTGTTCTACTGGAGAAGCTCATTCTTGGAGAGGATGCATTGCTGCGTACCAATGCGTATCAGGCATTGGCTCAAGTGGGCAGAGGTCGTGAAGATTTGCTGAAGGGGCTATTGCTGGTATGGAACGAATCTGGTGAGGAGAGGCAACGCACTGAAAGACTAACAGTGACCCAGCTTATGGGTACTGTTCATGCGGATGCTTTTATTCCTAGACTGAAGGTAATGATGGGTGATCCTTCTTTTCAGATCCGACAGGAAGCTGCGAATTCCCTTGCCCGGTACGAGCAGGGACTTGACGAACTTCGGGATACGGCTGTAAACCATCCGGATAGATATGCAAGGCAGATAGCGGAAGAAACGCTGGAAAGGATGCAGTATGGACGAAAGATGGATTGAGATGCTGCGGAGTTTTGTTTTAGCATGTTACGAGGGTATATTTATCTATCTGGTGTTAGCGATTGTGATGTGCAGTGTTCTGGTGGTTGCTGCCGCTCGTACATTGATCCTGAGAAGGGATCTGGACCCGCTGCAATATCATGAGATGTTGGATGAAGAATTGGCTCCGGCGGTATCTCTGCTTGTCCCGATGCGTAATAGCGAGGATACGATCGTACAGCGAATTAACTGTCTATTGGATATTCAATATGCACGTTATGAAGTTATTATCATTAATGATGGATCAGAGGATGCAACAATGCCGCGGTTAATGGCAACCTATGATCTGATGCCCATTCGGAGTAAAGTTCATTACTCGGGACTCGTCCAGGAGACGGCTCAGATTAAATGTGTCTACCAATCCAGGCTGCATCATCGTCTGATTGTGATCGATAAGGCGTATGGAGGACGAATGGACTCCTTGAATGCAGGTCTAAATATCTCGCAATATCCTTATATCGCCTCTGTTGGACCCCGGACATTTCTGGAACGGGATGCATTGGTGAAGATTATGAAACCCGTTATGGATGCTCTACCAGGAGAAGAGGTTGTTGCTTGTAGTGGACGAGTAGATCTTATGGTCCCCAGAAATACGGCTCATACAGATTTAACGGAAAACAGCACAAGACTTACGGACAGTACGTTGCATGTAATGCAGACCATTGAATACGTGCGTGCTTTTTTGATTGGTGGTGTGGGACTTGTTCGTTACAATATTAATGTGCTTTTATTTACGGCCCAAGTATTCGGTGTATTCAAAAAGAACCGGGTGTTGGAAGTTGGGGGTTACAAGCGCGACGACCAGGTCGCTCACATGGAACTGGTGATGCGGTTACAGAAACATATGAAGCAGATCAAGGAACGTGGCCGTATTATATATATTCCCGATCCGATCTGCAGGGTAGAAGTACCCGGTACATGGCGTCAACTGTGCAGACAGCGTATCGGTTGGCACATGCAGCTTGCAAGCAGTCTATGGACTCAGCGGAGCATGATCTTCAATCCGGCCTATGGCTGGATGGGGATGGTATCCATCCCGTATTTTATTCTGATCGAATTGTTGGGGCCTGTGATGGAACTGGGAGCGATTTTGCTGTTCATTGCAGGCATAGGGCTACAGTTGGTGGATATCAACCTATGCATCATTCTCGTTCTGCTGCTGACGCTCTATGGTTCACTGTTGTCCGCAGGTATGGTAATGTTCGAAGTATGGTGTTCACGCAAAGCGTACACGTCCAGAGCAGTGACGCGTCTGTTATTGTATGCTTGTTCGGAGACGTTCTGGTTCAGACCGCTGAACAATATATTCCGTATGTTTGGCATTTTGCAGGCTATGGGATTGAGGAAGGAAAAGGAGAAGGAGATCAGGAATGGATTGGGGTAATCTATCGGCAATCCTGGTAATACCTTGGAACAGAGCAAGGAGGAAGACGCTTCATGAAAAAAAGTTACAGGCCAGCCACGATGTGGACGCTGGCTTGTTTTACAGTGGTATCGGTGGTGCTGGTTGTCCCCTGGATTATGTGGCAATCCCAGGCCCCTGTTCCACTGAACATCATGATTATTGACAAGAGCAGACCGGACTTGTCCTATCAGGGGCACAAGGGGTTGGTCTGGCTTTTGAATCAACAGAAAATTGTACAGCACACAGGGGAATACTACTCGTATGAAGAGGATTATTACGGCTATGATCTTCAGGACGGGCTTCCACGAATGAAACAACTTCTGCCTGATGAGGTGACAGACACGGATCTGATCTATCTGACGGCAAATCGGAGCAGTCTGTCTGCACACAAGAATGAACGGAAACAAGGCGGAATATATGAAGGATTAACGATATATGATGCGCAGAAGATTCGCGAGGCTGCGTATAAAGGGGTAACGATTGTCGCCGAATACAGTGCATTGGCGAATACGGCTTCGAAGATGACCAAGGAGCAGCTGTATCCCATCTTGGGAGTGAACAGCACTGGATGGCAAGGTAAATCGGTATCTAATCTGCAAAGTATAGAAGAAGTCCCCCGGTGGGTTCGGGCGAATTATGAGCAGCGGGAGAAGAAGAAATGGTCATATTCCGGAGCGGGTATGCTGCTGATACATATGGATGGACAAGTCATGGTACTGGAGAAAGGTCCGGATGTGAAGACAGGAAATGTACAAGTTGCTTTCACACAGGAGGGCAGGGATTGGAGCGGTATAACCCAGGATATACATTACAATGGCTGGTTCGATATCATTTTGCCGCAACAGCAGGATTCCATATTGGCTTGGTATAAGACGGATTTGACGAAGGAAGGCGAGCAGAAGCTGGTGGGTGCAGGAATTCCCGCGGAATTTGCTGCACTTGTCCGATATGACGACTATAATCGGTCCTATTACATGGCAGGGTCCTTCGGAGAGATGAAGCATTATTCTTTCTGGCGCCGAATCAAAGGATGGGAGGTCGTCCGGTCCAAGCTTACGCCCGATCAGAAAGATATTCCGGACATGTTCTACTGGAAGGTGTACGTGCCCGTGATGAAGCATATTTTAAATGAAGTGCAGGATGGACGGCAGCAATGGCCATAGATAGGCTATCGAGAACCTTTCGATGGAAAGAGGGAAGCCAAAGTCCATTCCACCTTTCGAGAGGAACGGGAGATGTACATAATAGAGAAGTGCGTCGTTGTGAGCGGCAAAAGTGTGGTTGAGAGACAGGGTACCCGCATAATCAATGCAATTTGGAGCATGAACACTCCGTATTTAGAGTCCATAACACAATGTGTGTCTGGACGTGTGCCGCTATGATGAGTGGACGAGTGTCTATGACAAGGTGATCTGAAGCACTGTACGTAGCAAATTCTAACGAACTCAGCACCTCTTATTTGGCCTAATTTGGTAGGTTGGTAAATATAACGAATCACAGACACGTTAAATGACGGAATATACTCATTATTCCTGTCCCGCTGCCAGTTTTCTGCGAAATAGGACGTGTGGAGTTCGTTAGATTTCAGTTAGTCAGTGAGCAATGTATGGAAGGGTAACGTAAAAAGGACTGCAGATCCTCTGCAGTCCTTTTCACGATGCAATACGTGCCATACTAGTCCTGGTGAAGATGCCGGAGTCCGTGCAGGAAGGCGGATACGGTTAGACGCAGACTTTCGTCCGGATCAAAGTTCATGCCGAAGCCGCCTTGTGCCTCAATGGAGGCAAATCCATGGCAGAGGCTGCGCAAACCACGAACGGCGTGTAATGCTTCCGCTTCGGTTAGCGGGTAGGGTTGCAAGCTGTGCAGCAGCAACTCCAGCGTGGCTGTGCTGGCCGCGGCGAGCTCTGGCTCTTCGCGATCAGGGGCATGAAATGAGGCTTCGTACAGCCCGGGGTGCTCGCGGACGAAGCCAATGTATGCCGCAGCGATGGCCTGAATGGCATCGTCGCCTGTGCGGTCAGCGGTAGCCGCGGTTAATGCGCGGCTGAGCTGTTGTACGGACATCAGCGCCATTTCCTGGCGAAGCCCGGGAAGTCCGCTGATGTGGTTGTAGAGCGATGGCGAGCGAACATCCAGCCGCTGTGCCAACGCGGCCAGTGTCAGCGCCTGAAAGCCGTCGCTGTCAGCAAGCTGGGCCGCGGCGCTGAGCAGAGCGCCGCGATCCAGCCCTTGCCGGGGGCTCATAGTTGCCCCCCGGCAAGATCAAACCGCTGCTGAGCATCAGCGGTTGCCACGCGCATGGCGGCCGCGGGCTGGCGTAGCATCCGTCCGTGGCCTACAGCCAGCACGGACGGTTCCAGCTCCGCCAGGCGCTTCGCGCTGGCCAGAGCCGCTTCGCGGTTCCACGTCGCCAGCGCGGGGAACGGGAAGAGCGGGCGCACGCGGCCGGATACGGCAAGGCCGCCTTGCAGCTGGTACGCGTCGCCAGCGATGAGCACGCGGCTGCGCGTATCCATGAAGGACATATGCCCCGGCGTATGTCCTGGTGAGGCTATGGCGACCAGTGAACCAATCTGGTTACCTTCATCCAGCAAGTGGTTTGGCTGGGTGCGCACCGCTTTGGGCTTAGGCACCCCGCCGCGTATCGGGGTTTGTGACTCACCGGGAAGAAGGGAAGTATCACCCGCCAATAGCCGGGCATCCCGTCTGGAGATGAAGACCTCGGCTTGAGGCAGTGCTTCTGTGAGATGATCCAATGCACCAATATGGTCGCTATGCGCGTGAGTCAGAATGATCTTGGTAATGGTCTTCCCAAGGGACTGGGCAGTTGCCAAAATCCCTTTAAGACTGAATGGTATTCCGGCATCAATCAGGGTTAATCCATCTTCCTCTTCAACCAGGTATACGTTCACAGGGAAGAGTCTTGGAAAAAATGTAACTTGAACTACATCAAATTCTCGGGTAATACGCATCGTTAAACCCTCCTTAAAACTAATGGTATTAGTATAATAACTAATGGGATTAGTTTTAGCAATACCTGTTGTTCATTTTATTTAAATAAAAAAAATTTAAAATAATGATGCACTTTACAAAAAAAGCGTTTTCAAATTGAAGATTACCGATTATAATAATCACGTAAGCCCTTTCATATGTCTATCTTATTGGAGCCCTTCGCGTAGCGGAAGGCTCACTTTTTTGTTCTTTTTGGATTAAAATGAAGACGGGATGTTAATCCTAGCTTAATTATGTTGATGAGCTGTAAGTATTGGTATATCAGGAAAAATCACGTTTGATCTCTATGCTGGGTGAAAGTTGACAAACATAACTGTTATTCATATAATGACAGTTATACTTACCTTGGGTTGGAGTTCATCGGTGTTGTAAGCCGGGAAGGAGTAAGTTATGAACAGCGAATTTACCATAGCGGTGCATTGTCTTGTTTTTCTGTCGATGAGAGATGAGTGTATGGCCAATAGTGAAGATTTGTCCCAGAGTGTGGGTACACACCCGGCCAGAGTCCGTAAGGTACTTAGTGTTCTGCGCAAGCATGGTTACCTGACGACCAAGGAAGGTGCTCATGGTGGGTACTTGCTTAGCCGTCCAAGTGAAGAGATCAAGCTGGGAGAATTGTACAGACTGGTAGCTGGTGGTTCACTCGGTCCCAACTGGTGCTCAGGGGAGTCCGGTTCATCGTGCGTGGTATCTTCCAATATGCAGGATGTGATGGGGAACATCTATAACGGAGGCGAAGAAGCGCTCAGCGCTTATTTTGACCGTATATCTATTCAAGATGTGAAAGAGCGCATAGGTCATGGGGAAGGGATAACCTTGTCGCTGAATGGATTGCCTGCAAAGGAGAAGTCCTGACGGAGTCCACAACGAATGCTCCTTCATGACATGGCTTTGGTTTAGTCAGGCGTGGTGGACAAGTTATGGTATTGGCGTGTGCTCCGGTGAAAGATCCATTGATGTTCTCAGGCGATTCCGGGCATAACGTGAACACAGATGGGGAGAGATCGTCTGCGCTGATGTTATTTTCGGAAGGCAAATCCTTGATAGAGTATAATTCAAGATCACCTTGCGAAAGTAAAGAAGTATAAACAATTTAGATTCTGGGGAGTGGAACACATGTCAGGCATTGAAAAAAATGAAACACTTCGCGTTATTAGCGAACGCCATGCTGTCAAAAAGTACGAAAAAGGGTTTGAATTGCCTGAAGCTGATCTCAATGCGATTCTGACAGCAGCTGCGGAAGCACCATCTTCATGGAACCTGCAACACTGGAGATTCCTCGTAATTGAATCCGAAGCAGACAAAGCGAAATTGCTGCCAGTTGCTTATGGTCAAAGTCAGATCGTGGAAAGTTCAGTTACGATTGCTGTTCTTGGAGATTTGGAAGCAAACCGTAACACCGTAATCTACGATCAAGCTGTTGAAGCAGGCGCACTGACTGCTGAGGTTCGTGACGCATTGGTTGGACAGATCAACGGTGCTTACCAAAGTCCGCAAATCGCTCGCGATGAAGCGATCCGCAATGCATCTTTTGCTTCCCAAAATATTATGCTTGCTGCACGCTCCCTGGGTTACGATACATGTCCAATCGGTGGATATAATCCACAAAAACTGATCGAAACATTCAACATTCCTGCACGATTTGTGCCAACGTTGTTGATTACTGTAGGTAAAGCTGCACAGCCAGCTCGCCCGTCAGGACGTTTGCCGTTGTCTGAGGTTGTTGTTAAAGGTTCTTTCTAAGTTAGAAAGTTAAATCTGATGATTTTGCATCAGTGATATAAGTATAATTCAAACAGCCGCACTTTCCTGTTGAGGGAAGGTGCGGCTGTTTGGCATATTGAGGTTGTATGGAAAAGTCCACTAACGATGACTCCAATCGAGCGGATTCACCATTCAATTGAGTTCTTACTTCCACCATGAAAAGATTACTTCTCAGGTGTTTCCGGGATTTGTGGTGCATGGAACGATTCCATGTACTCGATTGCGTTATACATCATCACTGCTGCTTCGGCACGAGTAATCGTTTGTTTAGGATTGAAGTTTCCGTCGGCATCCAGTTCATTGATTGTGAGAACGAGTGAACGTTGAATGGCACCTTGATACTCTGGAGTAAGTTGCTGTTCGTCGGTAATGTCCATAGGTTTGATATTAATCATCGGCAGACCGCCTTTGGCCTCGATGCCTTGCATCAGGAACAGGGTGAATTGTTCACGAGTAAGCGGTTTGGACGGATCGATATCCTGTGACATCTGAATGCCATTATATTGTGCGCGGATAAATGCATCACTGTACCATACGCCATCTTTTACTTGAGAGAAGTGGTCACTTGGTAGCGGCTGCTTGATAAAACGAATCGTGTCCAGGTTCAGATTTAGTCCGTCCGCAATCAGTTGAATGCCCTGAGCTGTATTTAATTCCAGTTCGGGTTTGAACAAGCTGTCGCTCACACCTTTGATGAATCCATCCTTATGGAGAGATTCGATTTTGTCTGCTCCTGCGATACCTTGAATATCCGTGAATTGGGCCTGCGCGGCGCTGATCGGGCCTGCACTTAGAGACAGCGTGAGCAGAGCTCCTGCAGTTAATGTAGCAAGTATATTTTTTTTCATGATAGGTTCGCCTCACTTTTCCAGGGATGATCCCTTTATATAAAAGTTATTTGCTCCTATAGACGACCCTTCTGTTCAAAAGGTTGCTGCAATTTTCCAACTGAATTCATATCATTTAGAAAGGGCTAAGTGAAGGCACTGTCTCTAACCTTTGGATTTATTTCGATAATCTGTGGGTGAACGTCCCATCATTTTGCTGAACAGACGGGAGAAGTAGTACGGGTCTTTGAATCCAAGCTCGGAACTGATCTGCTTCACGGTCCAATCGGTAAAATCGAGATAGCGGCAGGAATGCTGGATCTTGAGCCGCAGGAAATAATCGATAGGCGAATGTCCGGTCGCTTGCTTGAATAACTGAGAGTAATGAGGGACAGACAGTCGCGCGTGTGCTGCCAGTTCCTTGAGGGTGATTCCATTCTCCAGGTGCTCCAGCATATATTGGACGGACTGCTCGGCCGCACGTTTGCTGCTTACGATCCCACCATCTGACCCTGTCGTCTCCGGTCCATAAGCGAGCATGCCAAGCATATAGCCAATAATCTGGGAGGCATACGTCATCGTCTGCATGGAGTAACCCGTCTCTAACGCGCCGTAACATTCATGGAACAGCTCAAGCCATTTCTGAGCCTTGGCCGGTGGCATCGTAGTAATATGATGAGTTAACAAGGGTTCTATGTAGGATAAAGCGTGTTCCCCGCGCAGATGAATCCAGAAGATGCTCCATGGTTCAGCTGCGTTGGCTCCGTACACATGAGGGACATGTGCAGGTAATATAACGAGGTTTCCAGGGCTGACATCATAAGTCTTGCTGCCATCCATCGTATACCAGCCTGTGCCTTGGACACAGTACATCAGAATGTGTGATTCACAACCATCGGGACGATCACGGTAATGATGCTCCGCTTCGTGAAAGTAACCGATATCGGTAACATATAAGCCGGACGTGACCGGATAAGCTGCGGTTTCTTGCAGCAGGGAGTCCGGAAGCACCATGAGTTTTTGCATACGAAATCCGTCAGATTTACGCTGTAGGGGTGGTCTGTTGTTAGGTCTCATACTTTGTATTATGGTGAGAGGCGATAAGGGAGTCAATGACAGATATGAGAGCGCACACCGGGCTTGTTATCGATTTAGAAAGCCACGTTACAGGAAGTGAAGCAGTTGCCCGTGAATTGGGTAAGTACATATCAGTGGGAAGAATCAGAACAGTGAATATACAGGATAAGGGAGAGATTTAGATATGGAACCAGCCAAAACAAAGGAAACGCTTTTCTATACAGGTACGTATGCGTCAGCGGGTGAACCCGGAATATTCCTATGTGCGTTGAATGCGGATACAGGAGAGATGCGAATCGTCAATGACATGGATGGTGTGGATAATCCGTCTTATCTGGCGCTATGCCCTGATGGAAATTGTCTGTATGTGGCGAGTGAGACGGATGAGGGAGAGGTGTTGGTCTATCGGAGAGATGCGGCAACGAGTGAGCTGCACCTGATGGATCGAAAACAGACCAGAGGGGCTTCTCCATGTTATGTGTCTGTCTCCAAGGATGGTCAGTGGGTGTTCTCATCCAACTATAGCAGCGGCAGTGTCAATGTATTCCCGGTTGGCGATCAGGGGACGCTTGGTGAGATGAGTACATGGGTAGAGCACACGGGAAGTGGAATCAACGAAGAACGCCAGGAAGGGCCGCATGCACACTCCATTCAGCCAGATCCGTCCGGACAGTATGCTGTCGTATGTGACCTCGGTCTGGATCAGATCATTGTGTATCGGTTGGAAGAGGGACGTTTGGTTACCCATCGTGAGATGGATCAGCCACCAGGCGCAGGGCCAAGGCATCTTGTGTTCCATCCCAACTCAAAGTGGGCATATGTAATTAACGAATTGAACAACACGGTTACGGCATTCCTATACGATGAGCGCAGAGGTGAGTTCACTACAGTGCAGCACATTTCCACACTTCCAGAAGGGCATAAAGGAGAGGGTACGGCTGCAGACATCCGTGTATCTCCATGTGGACGTTTCCTGTATGCATCCAATCGGGGAGATGACAGCATCGTACTCTATCATATTGATCAGGAGAGCGGTGAGTTGGAAGCCGTAGAATGGACGTCTACAATTGGGCAGACGCCGCGTAACTTTAATATTTTGCCAGGTGGAATTCTAGTCGTGGCGAATCAGGACAGCAATAACCTCGTAGGTTTCCAGATCAGCGAAGAAGACGGACGTCTGACACATAATGGATTCAAGCTGGAACTGCCTCGTCCGGTATGTATTGCTCCTGTGGTATAAAAGTTGTAATACGGTGAAGTGAACGTGGAATATTACATCTAAAAAGTGGTCTATAAGCTGTGAAATCATGGAGAAACACATGGTTTTACAGCTTTTTTTAGTCTTTTATGCGATTAACTTGAAAATAGTGGCAATTATCACATTTTTTTATTGACCATTGTTCGAACGTTCATTATGATCAGAATATATAGTGATTAAACCTAAAATCTGGATGTTGCACGAAGGGTGGTGCTTTCCTTGGAACCTGCAAATTCAATTCGGGAGCAATTAACCCAGTTTATCGATAAGAACAGCATGACGCTCTCCCGATTCTCGGAAGTATCGGGCATTAATACAGGCACAATTAGTCGTATTTTACATGGGAATCGTCCCATATCTGTGAGTCAGTTGATTGCGATATCATCAGGAATGGGCGTGGCAGCGGATCATTTTTTTGCCGACTATGTGGAAGAATGTTTTGCTTATTCCGTATCCATGAGGCGGATCAGACCGTTTATTCTCCGAAGTGCGGAGCTGAATCGGCTGGACTGCATTGAGCAGATTCTTCATCGGCTACTGGACGACCTCGATTATGCGACAGAACTATTTGAGATGGCTGAACAATTATTTGAACAAAATCAGCAGTCTGCGGCGGCATTGTTATATAAGAGTGTGAGTGAGGTTGAGAAATATCAGCATTCCGAACGGCTTGCGATGTGTCAATATCGGTTGTTTCTCATTGGACAAGGAGAGAACCTGGAGGAAAATCTAAGGACAGCTATCTTGTTCGAGCCTTATGTTGACCGGCTGGATGAGGGATACCAACTGGACGCGCTGAAACATTTAATTCATTCTTTCGGCTCAGTGCATAAGTGGAACAAGGTTAACGAACTTGCCAACAAAATGCTTCATTTAGCCCAAATAGAGTATGAGGCACCTAGAAATCGTAAACGTAACTATCAGGAGCTGAAACGAACAGAGCGACCAATATACTTTTATATATTGTACTCTTGGTTAATTCAATCTACCGTATATGAGGAACACAGGGACTATGTCCGAGCACTCGACTTTGTGAAGTTATATGCTGACGGACAAAGATGGGTGAAAGAGGACAATGAAGAATCCCGTAGTATCTTGAAGCAGTTTGAAGAGTGGGCCGTGGCTAATACGTATCTCTATCGTTTAATGTCTGGCGAAGTTGAAGTCATTCCCGATTATGCAGACTATATTGAGGGACGTAAAGACGAAATCTTCATCGCCCTTCGATATATAGTCCAAGCTGCGAATAAATTTGGCGTTAACATTGATCACATTTTGGATCGTTTCTCTGACTATATCCCCTTGCGTACGTACAAGACTGAATTTGGGGAGTATAATCATGCGATTATGGGTGAGAGTTACGCACAGTTTTTAAGTGATTTAGGCGTATATAATCTTAGCAAACATCGTCGTAATGCAATTAATCTAATTTTGGAAGGTTTGCATTTTTCAGTTAAAATAAATAGTGATCGGAATATTATTACGTGCATGACCCTGTTTGAGCAATACAGGGATCAAGCTGATTCAGTTGCAAAACAAAAATTCAAATCTCTAACAAGTGAGGTGCATCGGATCAATGCAGAAAAAATGGTCGTTACTTCTATTTCTATGTAGTTCCATCATCATAAATCCTGAGATTATAGTGCTGATGGGACATGGATGGGGTGGAGGTTAAACAGTCGAAATGGAAATCTGCACCAATATAATTTTGTTTTTAATGATATACGTTATGAAGTCGAAGGAGAAATCCTTCGGCTTTTTTACATGCTATCCATTCAATTACTAAATTAGACCTATAGATGGAATTATATGTTTAATTTAAAATAAATATATTAAAGCGCTTACACAAAAGATGGCGCTACAAGGGCAGCGGGCTTACCACTACAATTGGGGAGGCAATTGTTTATGGGGAATCGATCATCATTGTGGAAGCGCACATTACGTACAGCGGGAGTATCACTGCTGAGTTCCGCATTACTGGTCACTTCGCTTGGCTTTGGCAACACGCAAGTAACACATGCAGCGGGAGCAAGGCAGATGGAATATCTGGATCGCGGTGTGGTGGCTGTGAAGACCGGGACAGGTGTGTTTGTCAGTTGGCGACTTCTGGGAACGGAAGGATCGAATGTATCGTTTAACGTATATCGAGATGGAACCAAGGTGAACGCTACGCCCATAACAAACAGCACCAACCTTCAGGATGCAAGCGGGACAAGCAGTTCCAAATATACGGTTCGCGCTGTAGTCAGTGGAACGGAGCAGGCTGCTTCAGCGGCAGCAAGCGTATGGGGCAATAACTATCTATCTGTACCGCTCAGTGTACCCGCTGGTGGGACAACGCCCGATGGAGTAGCCTACACTTACAGTGCCAACGATGCCAGTGCAGGTGATCTGGATGGTGATGGTGAGTATGAATTGATCGTGAAGTGGGACCCCTCCAACTCCAAGGATAACTCCCAGAGCGGTTATACCGGGGAAGTGTTTATCGATGCCTACAAATTAAACGGAACACACCTCTGGCGAATTAGTCTGGGCAAAAATATCCGTGCCGGTGCTCACTACACTCAGTTCATGGTGTATGATCTCGACGGTGACGGCAAAGCCGAAGTTGCGATGAAAACAGCCGATGGCACCAAGGATGGTACTGGTGTGGTCATCGGGGATGCCAGCAAGGATTACCGCAATTCCAGCGGTTATGTGTTGTCTGGTCCCGAATTCCTGACGGTCTTCAATGGACAGACTGGCAAAGCGCTCTCCACGGTGAACTACGAACCGGCGCGTGGCAATGTATCCAGTTGGGGGGATAACTACGGCAATCGGGTGGACCGATTCCTTGCGGCCATTGCCTATCTCGATGGCGAGCGCCCAAGTCTGGTCATGGCTCGCGGGTATTATACGCGCAGTGTGCTCGTGGCCTATAACTGGCGGAATGGACAGCTGACCAAGCAGTGGACATTTGATTCCAATACCTCCGGTAACTCGGGTTATGCCGGGCAGGGTAATCATAATCTGAGTGTGGCGGACGTAGACGGAGATGGGAAAGACGAGATCGTTTATGGTGCCATGGCAGTGGATGACAACGGCAAAGGATTGTACACAACAGGACTTCATCATGGCGATGCCATGCATTTGAGTGACCTCGACCCGGACCGCCCTGGACTTGAGGTATTTCAGGTTCATGAGACACCGTCCAATGCCGGAGTGGAATTCCGTGATGCGGGTACAGGCCAATTAATCTGGGGAGTCAAAACAACGAAGGATATTGGACGTGGCATGGCGGCAGATATCGATCCAAGATATAAAGGTGCCGAAGTATGGGCAGACGGCAGTCTGTACACAGCCAAAGGGCAGAAACTCGGGACAACCCTGCCTTCCTCCACGAATTTTGGGATCTGGTGGGATGGCGACCTGCTCCGTGAACTGCTGGACAGCAACCGAATCGACAAATGGAATTATACCAACAGCACAACGATGAACCTGCTCACCGCATCCGGCGTTTCTTCCAACAACGGGACCAAGTCTACGCCGAATCTGCAGGCCGACCTGTTTGGAGACTGGAGAGAGGAAGTGGTATGGCGGACGAATGACAGCTCAGCGTTGCGGATCTATACTACAACAGCAGTTACGGACAAACGCATCTATACGCTGATGCATGATCCAGTGTACCGTCTTGGCGTCGCTTGGCAAAATGTAGCCTACAATCAGCCGCCACACACCGGTTTTTATCTGGGAGAAGGCATGAGCACACCACCAGTACCCAATATCCGGTATGCGGGCAGATGAGGAATGGACAAGGTGTGGCCGTCCAATTCTGTTTATGTTTACAATAGCCAGCGAAGCATGGGATTCGCTGAAGGGAACAACGGACGATGGTTCGTTGTTCCTCTTTTTTTGCCAATAGCCAAGGAATACGGTAAAAATCGGAAAAAACGTTTGACAGGTATATAGACTGCCTTTATTATACGTATATAACTTACTAAACAGGTAGGAATAATAAAAATGAATCTGTTTTCATTGTGAAAACGGTCATTTTACAGACAGATGCAACCATGCAACCTGAACAGAATAACGTTCTCACCGTATAGACGGAGGAACACCGCAGCGCATCCTTTTCAGATGGAGCATGCACGGCCTTAAGCCGGCATGACTTTATGGGGAGAAGTGCGCGGGGGTTCCTCCGTCTTCTTGTTTTTTTACGGGGCGTTTGATCCTGTTCAGCCGGCCTGAGGTAGTCATGCAGATCTATATCGGGGGAGTGTTATTTATGAAAAAGAGAATTCATAAGGGTATTTTGGTTGGTCTGGCACTGGTGTTAACAGGGGTACTGGCAGCATGCGGATCGGATAGCGGCGGGTCCAGTGCAGCAGGAACATCGGGGGGATCGGAAGGCGGCACAGAAAAGGCCAAGGCCATCGAGCTGCTGAATGTTTCCTACGATCCAACGCGGGAACTCTATGAACAATATAACAAAGCGTTTGCGGCGCATTGGTTGAAAGAGAAGGGCCAGGAAGTGACCATCAAGCAGTCCCATGGGGGATCGGGCAAACAGAGTCGTTCTGTTATTGACGGACTGGATGCAGACGTGGTGACGCTGGCATTGGGATACGATATTGATGCGATTGAAGATAAAGGTCTGATTAATGAAGGCTGGCAGGATAAATACGAGCATAACAGCTCTCCGTATACCTCTACGATTGTCTTCCTTGTACGTAAGGGTAATCCAAAGGGCATCAAGGACTGGGATGATCTGATCAAAGGGGATACCCAAGTCATCACCCCAAATCCTAAAACGTCCGGCGGGGCGCGCTGGAACTATCTGGCGGCATGGGGATATGCCCTTAAGCATAATAACAATGATGAAGAGAAGGCGAAGGAATTCGTTGGTGAATTGTTCAAACATGCGCCTGTGCTGGATTCGGGTGCTCGCGGATCTACAACCACGTTTGTTGAACGTGGCATTGGTGATGTGCTGCTTGCCTGGGAGAATGAAGCTTTTTTATCGGTAAAAGAGCTGGGTCCGGACAAATTCGACATTGTCGTGCCTTCGGTTAGTATCTTGGCAGAGCCGCCCGTTGCGATTGTGGACAAAAATGCAGACAAAAAAGGAAGCCGCGACGTGGCGGATACCTATCTGAAATATTTGTACAGTGAAGAAGGACAGACGATTGCTGCTGAAAATTATTACCGCCCAACGCTGGACAGCGTGGAGGAAAAATTCAAAGATCAGTTCCCGACACTTGAGCTGTTCACGTTGAAAGATGTATTTGGAACATGGCGGGATACTCAGGCCAAACATTTTAATGACGGTGGTATCTTCGACCAGATCTATGTTCCAGGCAGCTAAGGTTGCTCTGTTCAATGAACACCCGATCAATCGCGCTGTGAGCGGCCAACCAGCCTTACCGGCTGAAGGCAGAGAGGATGAACGTGCATGAGCAAGGTGGTTGTGGCGCGGAGACGCACATTGCCGGGATTTGGATTAACGATGGGTTACAGTGTGTTCTACCTGAGCCTGGTTGTACTTATTCCACTGGCTGCGCTGTTATTTAACTCCACAGGGCTGACGTGGGCAACCATGATTGAGGTTGCGACCAATCCCAGGGTGCTGGCTTCATTCCAGGTCAGCTTCCTGACCGCAGGTGTAGCGGCGCTGATTGATCTCGTGCTGGGGTTACTTCTGGCATGGGTGCTTGTTCGGTATGAATTTCCGGGCAAAAGGTTGTTTGATGCGGTCATTGATCTGCCTTTTGCCTTGCCGACAGCGGTAGCAGGGGTTGCTCTTACGGCGATCTATGCCGGCAATGGCTGGATTGGGCAGTTTGTAGAACCTTTGGGCATCAAGCTCGCCTATTCACAGGCCGGGATTACGCTGGCGCTGATGTTTATCGGAATTCCATTTGTAGTTCGCACGGTGCAACCGGTGTTGGAGGAGCTGGAGGCAGAGGTGGAAGAGGCGGCTGCTACACTGGGGGCAGGAAGATGGCGGATATTCCGCACGATTCTGTTGCCAGATCTGATTCCACCGCTGCTGACGGGTTTTGCTCTGGCATTTGCCCGAGGCATTGGCGAATATGGCTCGGTTGTATTTATCTCAGGCAATATGCCGATGAAAACGGAGATTGCTCCCTTACTGATCATGGCCAAGCTGGAGCAGTTCGATTATGCAGGCGCTACAGCTGTAGCTTTGCTGCTTCTTCTAGTTTCTTTCATCCTGCTGCTGATCATTAATTCCTTGCAGCGTTGGAGCCGAAAGGCGGGCAGAGCATGACAATGAAGCATGGTGGAATAAGGATATTAAAAGACGTCACTCACCCAAACCAAAGGAGGTGCAGTATATGGCGGGTTCTGTTCCACTGAGCCCTGTTCCACCCGTTAAGACCAGCCGTGGAACTAACCGTGCAACAACGGAAGCTCCCTGGGTCAAATGGTTGTTGATTGGACTGGCAAGCCTGGTACTCATATGGCTGCTTATTTTGCCACTGGCCATTGTGCTCATGGAGGCGTTGAAGCAGGGCTGGGGTGTGTACATCGCGGCTCTTACCGAGCCGGATGCCATGTCTGCACTGAAACTCACGTTATTAGTTGCGGCGATTACCGTACCGCTGAATACGATATTTGGTGTGGCCGCTGCATGGGTCATTACCAAGTTCCAGTTCAAGGGTAAGGGACTCATGATCACCCTGATTGATCTTCCTTTTTCAATTTCGCCTGTGGTGGGCGGGTTGATTTTTGTATTGGTCTTTGGTTCGAATGGGTGGTTAGGGCCGTGGTTGTCCGAACATGATATTAAAATCATTTTTGCGCTGCCAGGCATTGTGATTGCAACGCTGTTTATTACCTTCCCGTTCGTAGCGAGGGAGTTGATTCCTCTTATGGAGGACCAGGGAACAAGGGAAGAAGAAGCGGCGGTTACGCTAGGTGCTTCCGGATGGCGAATCTTCTGGAGTGTAACCTTGCCCAACATCAAATGGGGACTGCTGTACGGTATTATTCTGTGTAATGCCCGCGCTATGGGCGAGTTCGGAGCCGTATCTGTGGTGTCCGGGCATATTCGCGGAGAGACCAATACGTTACCACTTCATGTCGAAATTTTATATAACGAATATCAATTTTCGGCTTCGTTTGCCGTAGCTTCCCTGCTCCTGATTCTGGCTCTTGCCACGTTGCTGCTCAAGAGCTGGCTTGGACACAAAGCCGTTTCAGAAAAGTGATTATGAGAAGAAGAAAATACAGATTGACAGCTACTGGAAGCCCTGCTAATGTATAAACCAAGTATATAGGTTGGATAAGAATGATTTATAAATCCGTTGGATGACAGCGCACTTAGGAATATGGCGGGCAGTAGCCCGAGAAGAGGAGGCGGCTCTATGGCTAAGCCGTTAAAAGTGGATGAGGTATGGTTGGACCGAATTGCCGGACAGCTGAATGACATGGAGTTTGGTTCATTGCATATCGTGGTGCACGAAGGTCAGATTGTGCAGATGGAGCGGACCGAACGTAAGCGTTTTGAAAACACGCCCTCAGGCAGCGCCTCCAAATCCGGAAGCACGGCACGAAGCAGTTCAGCCCGTTCACTACGCGGATCAAATGCGAGTGCGAAGGGATAGAGAGTGACGTGAGGGAAGCGAAGATAGGTGCATAGGAACACATGTAAAATCCAGAAACTCATGGGAAATGCATGTTCCAAACCATCCTACCTATTGGGCACGACTTGTCTCCATATGCTCCTTATACCAATGATTCGCTTCGAGCAGTACCTGTTGCCCACCTGCATCCATGAATTCTTCCACAAAGGTATCGAAATACCCCACAGGCTGATCGCCAGTGATGATGGAGATGTACGCTCTGTCTCTCATGCGAATCAATTCAGATGAATATTGAATCAGGGCAGGGGTTGCAACCTCCAGGCGATTATAGATACCATTCTCCGTCAACCCTGCAGATGCAGCCCACTGTTCACGTTTATCCGAGGGTGTACCTGGAACCGTCATGCCGATACTTGAGCCGATCATATTAATATAATTCTCCATTCTGTTGTATGGGTAAAGTAAATGGAACGAGTTTGAATCTTCAGCGCTCCAATTCCAGTGTTTTCCTGGAAGGCCATACTCCATTTTGATCTGCTCCTCCGGATCGGGGTTGGCACTTACATAATCGAGTATCTCCAAAATTTTCTCCAGTTTTCCCGGCTCCTTTGCAGCCTCAGCACCTATAGCAATAAAATTCATCAGCAGATTGTTCCCTTTTGAACCGCTATGTCCTTCAGGACCAATAACAGGAGAACCAAATACAACCTCTGCAGTTGCGTTCTTCTGTAGTAGCTCACTGACATTGAACGAGGCTCCCACAGGGGTTTCTTGGCCATTTTCATTAAGGACACTATAGTCTCCCTCTTGATTCCAATGATAATAGTTGCCCATCGAGGTCATCCCAATTTTTCCATTAATAAAAGCATGGGATAGATGTTTATAGCCACCTTTGTTTTCACCGGTTATGAACTCAGGGTCGATAATCCCGTCCCGATACCACTTTTGCATATAAGTCAGGGCTTTTTTCATCTCAGGCTCCAAAGCACCGATCACGAGTTGGTTGTTTTTTTCATTAAAATACAGTTGCTCGGTGAAAACGGACTGTCCAAAAGCGCCAAACACAACATTTAAGCCCTCTCTGGAAAGGCCATACGTATCCTGTTTACCATTCCCGTCCGGATCATCTTTGGCAAAGGCATACATAACCGTTTCAAATTCATCTAATGTTTTTGGCACCTCCAGACCAAGCTGCTTAAGCCAGTCCTCTCGGTATACAACAGGGGTTCGATAGATGTTGGTCTGATTAATGGCCGGAATTCCATATAAGCCACCGTTTATTTTTCCATACTCTAGGTAACGTGAATCATAATCGCGAATTCGCTGTACGATATTTGGCGCATATTGTTCAAGAACTTCCGGGGGAATTTCCGCTAAGACCCCTTGCATTTGATACTTAAGCAGATCATGTGGTTGTCTGATCCGGAAAAGATCCGGTATTTTCCCTTGAGCAAGCTCCAGATCCAGCAGTTCCTCATACCGCTTGTTCTCAAGGTTCCACACCTCCAGATCGACATCAAACCGATCCTCAATATATGCAATCATCTCAGCGTCTTCAGGAACAGGGATATTTTGATGCATGGTCCAGGATATCGTATACTGCGGTGCTGTATCTTTCTCAGCGCTTGCCAAATGTTCCTGCTGTTGCACTTGTGATCCTTCCCTGTTTAGAAAGGTACAACCGCTCATCAATCCTATAAGAATAGATGTAGCAATCAATAGACATAGCGTTCTTAAATGGTTGATGTTCATAGCAGCTCCTTTCCTGATTTCAAATTCTATATAGGTTTAATCAAAGAATATTTACACGGACACTCCGATGACAGAACAACCTTCCGATCGCTGTTATTCCCAGATTTCTTTTGATTCCTTCTCTAAAGGAAGAAATCCGGGAATAGCGTATGCTTCCGAAGTAGCTTTCTTTCAGAAAGCTTTTAGGCGAACGCTTCGCTTCTTCAGGTTCTTTCTGTCCTCTCCGTTTTTGTGTAAATGTTAAATTGATCCTATATAGATCCCTGTTCCATTAGATTGCGCATGAAGTTTTTTGGCGTACAGCCGTGAATTTCTTTGAACTTTTTAATGAAATAGGCAGGGGTACGGTAACCGACCGTACTTGCGACCTGCTCAACCGTAATTTCGCGTTGTGTCATGAGTTCCCGTGCGCGTTCCATTCTCTGATTCGTAACATATTCGGAATAAACAATCCCGGTTTCTTCCTTGAAAAGTTTACTCAGATATTTAGGGCTGATGAATACTTGCTCTGAGACATGATCCAGCGTGAGATCGCCTGATAAGTGCTCGTGAATATAGGCTTTGACAGCCGAGATGGTATCCACACTTCGTACCTCGCTTCGCTTCTCCATCTGCATCACAAATTCGGTCACGAGATGAATCATCCATTCCGAGTATCGGTTGATATTGTAGAACAATGAAAATTGCTTGTACATATTCAATGAACTCGCCTCGGTGGGTTGCAGGCGCACCTGATTAACACACTCAGCGTAAATAGATACCGTTTTTAATAAGATGATCCGACTGTATTCGGCTGAATAGGGGCCTTCTTTTATTGTCGCGACCAATTCCTGAATGGCCTGAACCGTACCTTGCACATCCCGAGTCTGTAATTTCTTTTCAAAGTTTACGAGGTATGACTCCGGTATTTCCAAACTGCTGGCTTCCCTGTTCAGAAGATCAAGATCCTGAATGGCAGACTGCTCGGGGAAAAAGTAGCTGTATCGAATCAGGGTATTCGCCTGATGATAGCTTGTGTGAATCTTCGTGAAGTGCTCTACCCATCCGCCTAACGATAGTACAAATTCCAGACCAAATCTGCTGATCGCCTCAGCGTGAATAAAGTCTACAATGTGATCAGAGAGCGGTTCTTCGGGTTGGTTGGTACAGATGATTACTGCTATTTTGTGATCCTGCAATTCCTCTGCCAGCAGTTGAGTTCCAACCATTTCTGCGATCTCCAGTTGCTGGATCATCGTATACAACGTATGCTGCAACTGTCGTGGCTGCAGATCCTTCCACTTCTCATTAACAGGGTCAATGACGATGCAACGGAAGCGAGAGTAGGCCATTGAAATGTGAATAGACTGGAGCTGTTCCGTAAGTTCCTCGGGTGTAAATCGGTTATTTAACATATTGAGCATGATACTATGCTTAATCATTCTGTGATTGGCCTGTAAAGTTTCTTCAAGACTATCAACTTTATTGGACAGACTGTTAAACGTTGTATCGATGAACCGATATTCGTCCTGCTTTAAGCTGGTTGGGCTATCCATCCGGCTCTTGATGTTATTCATGATTCGTTTAAGAGGACTATAGTTGGCCCTGGTAAAGATGGACGACATCGCTATTCCAACCGCAACAGCCAATAAACCGAGAAGAACCGAAATCTCCTTCAAGCTATCCAATTTATAATAGAAGCTTTCATTAGGTGTGGTTGTGTAGATTCTCCATGCATTTCCTTTAAATTGATCTTGGGTAACGACATGAGAGTCATAGTTAAATACAGGTGTGAAGCTCTCATCTGAAGTATGAAAGGTGAGCAGCGACTGCGTCAGATTCTCCTCCGTGGAGCTGCCTATCAACGTTTTGTCCGCGGCAGATATGACGGTTCCGTCCTGATCGATGATTAATGTATTTGCATAGTCAGCAGGGAGCATATTTTTAATGATCTGACTGATCGCTGATTCTTTGATATCAATCGCAATCATGGCCTTACTGTCTTGTCCAGACGATTGAAACGGGTAACTATGGACATAGGAAATTAGAGGACTCATCTTGCCTTGTTCCCGTGATTCGATATAAACATCCTGAGGCACCATGCGAGTCTTCATCCATAAGGAGCTTTCTGAAGTCTCTTTCATCGCAGCAATCCAATCCGTCGTATGATCCACACTCGAAGGCGTGTCCTCATAGAGCAATAGCCCATATACAGATGAGACGATGAAGTGGTTCTTCGTATCGTACACATGAATAGCTTCAATGAGATCGGAATAATTTTGCACCATATTTTTGAGGGACTGTTCGATGTCCAGGATTTTGCTATGGTTTCCTTTTAAGCTATCTAAATCGATACTAGCGGCGTTACCGAGTGCCAGGGACAGATAGACCTGATTCACCTTCTGGATAACGGAGCTCTCAATATAATTGACAGTGCTTTTCAGTGACAGCTGATTATTGATTCGAATCTCTTTGCTGTATTGATGGGAGAAGAAGAGGTATAGAATGGAGCCGAAAAGAAGCGCAATGACAAGAACAACAGCAAGGTAGGAAAGAACCATCTTGGATCTTACAGTTTGAAATGGCTTATGCATTCTTTTTCCCCCTTCATGTCTCTTTTCTAAACAACTTCATCATTATATAGCAGGCCGAGGACTAGAAATCATGTTGATCGAAATTTAACAAACTCCCACTCCATAATTTACTTTCAGTTAATAAAGCGTTTACAAAAGTAGGTATTTTAATTGATAAATGTAGTATCTAGCTCCATTTTTCTTGGCATATAAGCTCCGGAACGTACGATTTTGATATAAAACGGAATTTGTTCTATAGATGCGAAACGCCCCTAATGCTACAGTAACGGCAGATCAGACATCTGTATAGAGTCTTTCTTACTCATTTGCAGATGCAGAAGCAAAAAAATAATTTACCATAACGGGAGCGTGTATTTGCAAGCCATGAGAAAACCACTTAAAAAGTCACTGGCATTACTTCTAATGTTGTCTATGGTAGGTCCGACATTTGCAGAGAAAAGTTTTGCAGCCGAGCAGAAGATTCAGTTCTCTGATATTAAGGGACACTGGGCGGAAGCAAATATTCAAGCATGGGGTGATGAAGGATTAATTCGAGGTTACCTGGATCATTCATTTAAACCTAATACGTATATTACAAGAGCAGAATTTATGAATTTGGTAAACGGTGCTTTTGGATATTCCGGACAAGCTAAAATTACCTTTAATGATGTGTCTGAGAGTGCATGGTATTACGAAGCAATTTCTATTGCAAATGCGAATGGATATATAGATGGATACACCGATGGCACAATGAAGCCGCAAGATCCGATCACCCGTCAAGAAGCAGCTAAAGTGATCGCTGGCATTTTGAATCTGGAGTTAAATGAAACAGCAGCGAATGTATTTAGCGATTCATCGTCTATAGCGGCGTGGGGCAAGGGAGCTGTAGGTGGAGCGGTAGCAGCGAAAATTATCTCCGGATATGCAGATGGAACCTTCAAACCGCTTAATTCCATTACTCGTGCCGAAGCGGTGTCTGCGCTCGTTAAAGCTGTGGAAACAGATGCTACTACAGCTGCCAAACCAGCTAAGCCAAAAGGAACGGCAACCGTTCTGAATGTTAATCCCCCAGCAGATGAAGCTCGGTTATCCGCCGTGAAGCACGGAGCCAATGCCGGAGACGACACCTTGAAAAATATTGCGGAAACCAATCCGTTTATTGATATTTTAGACGGTTTTGATCAAGTATGGTCCATGAACCTAGCGGATTGGAGAGATGGAACAGCGGCAACTAAAATTGGAGCTGACGGGAAAAATGCAAAGTATGGAGATGGACCGACTCCATATTATGACGGCTTTAAGAATGATCCAACCGTAGCTGTTGCTGATCAGAAAACATATGCAAATGAAGAGATCCGAAACAAAGCGACTTGGGAAGCCAATATCAAATATGTAGAAAAGGTCACGCAAAATCGCACAGGTGAAGAGACATTGGCAGCCTATTATGATGACCAAAGAGATAAGATCTATAGCGTGATGGAGGGCTTTGGTCCGTTGGCTAACACGTATGTAGATATCATCAAGCCAAAGACAAACGTTGAACGAACGGTGGACGAGATGAATGTGGTATTGACCGAAGAAACAGTGGAAGATGAAAGCCAAGGCATTGGAGATTGGGAAGCAAAGACGGAACTTGCAGACTTGGTTCATTTAGTTGATCTGGTTCGATTCAAAATTCCTGCCTCATCTAATCCCTCTAAATATTTCTACTCTTCCCCTAGACCGTGGAGAATGAATTCCAATGGAGAAGTGAAAGAAGTTGTTGACAGCAAAGGACTGCCTGTATGGGAAACCTTGGGCGAAGGTGAGAAAAAAGAAGTACCTTTGGCTTCAGGCGGCACCAAATCAACAGGAGAAAAACATTACCAGCAATACGAAACTAACGTTAAACTTATTCCTGCGTTAACTTATGTCAAACGAATCGCTGAGGATGGAAGAGGGAAAGATGGCGCATTTCCGAGCGGACATACCAGTGCAGCGTACTTATCCGTATTTCCTTTGGCATACGCTACACCAGAACGATTCACTGAATTGTTAACGAGAGCAGCTCAGTTGGGCGAGAATCGAATCGTAACGGGGATGCACTCACCGCTTGATGTTATAGGAGGAAGAATACAATCCACAGCCATGGCTGCATATGCACTTAATCAGGCTGAGAACAAAGATGTGTTAGAGAAAGGTTATGAGAATGCAGGAGAAGTATTTGGAGCTGCAGCCAAGGAAAAAAATATGAGTCTGTATGAGTATGCACACACCGTAACAGAGGATTACACGTTCAAGAGTGCTTACGATGAACACAAATGGGAAGATCATGATGCCAATAAAGCCTTCTATAGAGAAAAGATGACTTACGGTCTACCACAAACCGGAACCAAAGGTTTGGCTCCAGTTGTACCGCAAGGAGCAGAAGCCCTGTTAGAAACACGTCAACCGTATTTAACAGATGAGCAACGCAGACAAGTATTGTATACAACATCCATTGACTCTGGATATCCTGTACTGGATGAATCCAAGGGCTGGGGTAGAATTGATCTGGTCACGGCTGCGGATGGCTACGGCGCATTCTTGAACAATGTAACTGTGGATATGGACGCTTCCAAAGGGCGCTTCAATGCAGAAGATTGGTGGAGAAATGATATCACCGGTAGTGGAATGCTCACGAAAAAGGGGACAGGCACCCTTACATTGACAGGGAAAAATAGCTACACTGGCGGAACATTACTGCAAGCAGGAACGCTGGTAGCTGAATCTGCAACTGCTTTTGGTACAGGTGATCTGTATGTAGAAAATGGAACAGTTGTCGTTGATGTCGACGGAGCACTCAACTTAGATAGAAACTTTACCATGGATAACGGTACGTTGGAATTGGTAGTGACTGACAACAACAGTCAGCTGAATGTCGGCAGAAAGCTCTATATTGATGGAGGAAGTCTCAAACTCGACTTGTCCAACTATAAGATTGAAGGTGCCAAAGATATTACGTTAATCACGGCTAATGGAATTACAGGTGAATTCGACAGTGTAACTGCCGAAGGTTATGACGTGACTGTCACGTACGAAAATGGCCGCGTCATTGCACATGTTGTAGCCAAATAAGTGAAGTAATTATCCATGATATAAAGTGAACTAAAGAATGTCACACATGCCACTTCGATGACAGAATAACTTTCCGATCACTGTTATCCCAGATTCTTTCCTTCTTCAAAGGAAAAAATCCGGGGATAAGCATATGCTTTCGATGGAGCTTTCTTTCCGAAAGGCTTTAGGCGTAGCGAATGCTTTCGAAGTAGTTTTCATACAGAAAACTTGTAGCTTCGCTTCTTCACGTTATTTCTGCCCTCTCCGTTTTTGTGTAATTATTAAAGTTCGTTTTATATCGTTCAATTCTTCGCAAGAAAAGATTATAGAAAAGGGCTTAAACTACAATGTAGTTTAAGCCCTTTTCGCGTACAGTTACGTTGGGATATAGGGGATGTTTTCAACACGTCCTGAAAGCCGAACTGTATCTGAACGTGTCCGGAGTAGGCAAGCGCTAAATACTAAATGTAAGAGCAAGCAATTAGGACTTCGCAAAAGCGATTTTCCTATTTTCCTCTACCAATGAGAATTTTCGCTTCGTACGAGAGAGAAACGAGGTTTCCTCTCAGTCGCGCTTGGAACAGAGCATGAACAGGGGTTGAGCGCTAACGAATATGAGGCGTCTTATTCAAGGGTTTGAAGCACCCGCAGAAATCTAAGGAATCTGAGACACGTTATATCGAAATGTACGGCGTTTTAGAGCGTTTTTATCGAGCGATTTTGGGAAATAACGTGTCTGAGGTTTTTTACAATTTTGAAAGAGGCTGTAGAGGCCAAATAAGACGTCCTGAGTTCCTTAGAAAATAGATTGGCTACTCAATAGGATCAGCCAGACGGGAGCTCGATAATTTTGGGACACTGACATCCATCATCGTATAGCATGCCGAGTAAGGAGACACGACCTGATCGGTGAAAATCCAGCCGAGGGAGGGCCAAGTCTCGTATCATCGATGTGGGTATCTAAGTTTAATCATACGGAAGCGGCTGAATCGTAGGTTATTCGTCGGTGTTGGTACCAGATGTACGACGTGTATTTCCTTCCAGTTCCGTAGAGACTTGCTTCGTTGGTTCCAGATCCGTATGTCCTGCGTAGGGGCGCTCACTTCGAGAGCGTGTCCCAGTCAACCCGAAACCCGAAGTGAATATAATCAGCTGTAATCCAAGGGCGTAGGGCGCAGCAATAGGTCCAATCAGATGGAGCAACGAGCATAGCGCGATCAGCAAGGAGAGCATTTTGGTTACTGTACTTGACCTATCCCGGCGTGGGCTGGCCCAGAGCAGGTAACCATATATTATGGTGATCATCAGGGAAATTGCGCGAATCCATGGCAAGATGCTGTCCCATGAGTCCACAGGCACGTCCAACATCCGCTGACGAAATACCAGATCTATAACCAGAAACCCTGTAGCCGCCAGTGCGGCTGGTTCGGCTACAGGCCGAAGGATGGTCCAGACCGCTGTGCCCCAATGATCTGCATGAGTATCCCGGCTTAGTTCATCCGATAATACGGTGCATTCCCGTTCCAGTGCTCTGTGCATCAGTCCAAGTCGGGCAGGGTCATGATCCTTAATACAGTCACGGATCTGGTCCTGTAGCTGAGGAGATAGGTAAGATGCAGCTTTGCAGGCTAACATTGCTGTTATCAGATCGTCATGTTTGTGTTCCAATCGTTCATAATTCCGATTTTCCTGGATGGTAAGTTGTCCCAAGAGGGCTGTACTTATGTATAATGTATCTCGTATCCTTCTCATTCGCCTTTCGTGGCTGCGGCGAACTTCAGTGGCAGACCATATGTATATCCCCAGAAGCAAAGCCATGACTCCAAACAGCACAGCCACAGCGCCTGGGCGCGATGTTAGATCTTCAATCCAACGTTGAAACACACTTGTTCCTCCTTTGCACCAACTTCACGTATCAAGAAACACGCTTCACGTAAGCTTTCTCTCACTATTACACAGGAAGTAGATGAATTCAAGCAGAATTCATATGTTAAAGTCATGATACGTAGAGTAGCTCAGTGACACAGATGTAATTATAATAGAAAGATTTTAAGGTGGGGAGAAATGAAATTTTATAGGTTTAATCATGATACGAAAACGAAGGTCCTAGCTTCAGTGGAAGATGATCATCATCCAATTAATAGTGATTTCCACGGTCAATCTAAAATAAAAGGATGGACAACAATAGGTTTAGAAACCCTTTATAAAAAATCATACAAGGATTTTCCGAATTACCATATCGGTAAACCTGTGTTCTCAAAAAGAGTTAAAGAGATGATGGAGAAAGAGAGTTTATTAACAAGCGAAGTAGAATTTTTGCCCATAACGAATGATAATATGGAATTGTTCATACTAAATGTTACTAATATATTGGACTGTGTTGATTATCATCGTTCTGATATTGGTAGATTCAAAGATGGGTCTTGGGCACGGTTTAACAAGCTTGTATTCGATCCTGCCAAAATACCGGAAGGAACGTGTATGTTCAAGATTAAGGAAACTCCTGGTGTTCAGGTTTTTGTTACAGAAAAGTTTAAAGAATGGATTGAAGAGCGTAAGCTCAAAGGGCTTAACTTTTCCGTGATATATGATTCTGACTTTACAAAGGAAATGGAAGAAGAGCAGCAACGGGTATATGATGCAGCTCTTGAAGAAATTGAACGAAATAAAGGAGAAGAGTATTCCTATGATGATGCCCGTGAACTTGTAGATCAGGGAGAAACCATGGCTAGCGGTCCGTGGAGGATTCGGCTGGAAGATCAGGGGAGGTTATGGCTAGGTCAGTTGCTTCAAGATCTGTCTTACCAGTGGATTATGCCTGTATATATCCCGCCGGTTTTGCTGTTGAAGTCTTGGCATGTGGTTGACAGAATAAAAGAATAATTTATTTTGTTGGAGAGGGGCACAATTCATGGATCATGTGAGTATTGAACACACACCACCCGCAGCAGTGGAGTATCTTGCTTTACGGCAGGTTTCGGGTCTTAGCCCGATGAGCAGGGAAGGGGCGGAGATTGGATTACGGAATAGCTTGTTTGCAGTATGTCTGCGTGAAGAGGATATGCTGATAGGCATGGGGCGAGTGATTGGAGATGGAGGTTGTTTCTTTCAGGTCGTCGATATTGCTGTACACCCGGATGTTCAAGGAATGGGGTATGGAAAACTGATCATGAGCGAGCTTATGAATTATCTGCGTAAAGCAGTACCTGCCCGTGGTTTAGTCAGCCTGTTGGCGGATGTTCCGGCTGATCAACTTTATGCTCAATTTGGATTTGAATACACCAGCCCAAAATCGGAGGGTATGTGGTGGAGGCAGGGAGAAGAAGGACCGACTACCTAGCGGAACGGAAACTGAAATCTTGAGATAAGAATAGACTTATGTCGTATGAAATTATCTTAGTATAGCCGCATTTAGCGGCTTTTTTCATGATTCGTGTTGAGTGCTTGCGGAGAGAGGGGATACTTAAGAGTGTCGGTGCTTCTTCCGCTAGTTGAAGTAAAGATTATTTTTCTACATATAAGCTGTAAGAGATAGGTTTACAAGATGTCACATCCGGTTTAAGATGGCGTGAGCCGTTTAAGGTATATAACAATAGGATTAAGTATTAAAATAACGGTAAGTTGACAAGATGATATCTACAGAAAAGAGGGAATTCATATGAAAGTAGCCATTTTTGGAGCAACCGGAGCGATTGGCAAGATGATACTGTGGGAGCTGATGGATCGTGGGCATGAAGTGACAGCGGTGGTGCGTGACCCTTCGAAGGTTGAGATGGTTCATGAGCGTTTGCGTGTAGAACAGGGAGATCTGCTTAACCCGGATCAGGTGGCTGATTTTGCAGCGGGTCAAGAAGTGGTTGTGAGTGCATATGGACCGAAGTTTGGTGGAGAAGAAGAGATGCTGGAAGTGACACGTTCGTTGATCGAGGGTGTGCGCCGGGCAAAAGCAGGACGTCTGGTTGTAGTTGGTGGAGCGGGAAGTTTGCTAACCGATTCCGGTGATATGCTGATGGATACGCCGGGATTCCCGGAAGAAGTCAAACCACTGGCAAAAGCACATGCAGAAGCATATGACCTGATTGAAGCATCAGGTATTCACTGGACCTACATGAGCCCTGCTGCGACAATCACAACAGGACGTCGGACAGGCCAGTTCCGGGTTGGCATGAACCGTGTGATTACGGATGATATCGGGGAAAGCTCGATTTCCGTTGGCGATTTTGCAGCGGCTTTGGTGGACGAACTGGACGATCCGCAATTTATCCAAGCTCGGTTTACGGTAGGTTATTAAGTGTAAACAGGCTTTGGAATGGATGATTTAATCTGAAGGTCTCGTACACGGGATCGATAGAGCTTCCAATGATGCATGAAGCGCATCATGGTAACTATATGAGGTAAAGGGAAAGATAGCGATACACATACAGGATACAGCGTTTAGGTGCGATGTTGTTGCTTATAGGTATGAGATGAGCTTGTCACGGGGAGGGATGAACGTTGTTTATCGTAACCGCTGAACAGATGAGAGCTGTGGACGAGTATACCATTCATCAGCTCGGTATTCCGGCAGCAAGTCTAATGGAGAATGCAGGCCGCGCCATAGCCGAGGAAGTCATCAAGCTGTGCCGGGAAGGGCAGGCAGAAGGTTGGCTTGCGGATTCAGGGCAGCTTGGCTATAGCAGCAAGACAGATGCTAGGCGGGCACACACCGGGCCCGGTGATCGGCAAGGTTATGGTGGCGACATCATCGCCGATCCGGCGCTGGTGATGGAGCGCCCGGGAGATCAGCAGTGGTACATGCTGATCGGCAAGGGCAATAATGGCGGCGATGGGCTGGTGGCTGCGCGCCATTTGGTTGAAGCAGGGCTTGGCGTGACATTGGTCTACGCCGATGCCCCTGTTGCACTGCGGGGCGAAGCCGCAGTGCAACGGGATGCCGCCGCGAAGCTTGGCATCCCTGCTCTTGTCCACGGGCGCGAAGCCGTGGACTTCAGCCGGTGCACAGGCATCGTGGATGCGCTGCTGGGCACCGGCTCGCGGGGAGCGCCGCGCGGAGCTTACGCGGCGCTGATTGAGGCGGCGGACGACAGCGGCAAGTCGGTCGTGTCCGCGGATGTGCCGAGCGGGCTGAACGCCGACACCGGAGAGGTGTACAAGCCCTGCATTCAAGCCCGGGTGACCGTATGTCTCGCGCTGCTTAAGCGCGGGCTGGTGCAGTACCCGGGTGCTTCTGCTGCGGGGCGCATTGTGGTGCGCGCCATCGGCATTCCCGCGCGACTTGCGCCAGAGCATGGCCCCTCGGTCCGTCTGCTGACGGACGAGGTGCTGCGCGGTGCGCTGCGCGTGGATACAGGCCGTCTACGGGCACCGGACGGCCACAAGGGCACCTACGGCCACGTACTGTTGGCCGCAGGAAGTCTGCCGATGAGCGGCGCTGGCCTGCTCTCGGCCAAGGCCGCGCTGCGCGCAGGCTGCGGGCTCGCCACATGGGCGCTGCCCGCGGCACTGTTGCCGCATGTCATCGGCACCGTGCCCGAGCTCATGCTTGCTGCCGCCGCCGATGGCGACAGCGGCGAATGGAACGCGGCTTCCGCCGACGCCGTGCTGCGTCTCGCGGAGAGCCGCGACGTGCTCGCGACCGGCCCCGGCCTCGGCCGCTTCAAGGGCGACACAGACTGGCTGTGCCGTCTGTGGCAAAATACGGATCGTCCGCTCGTCATCGACGCGGACGCCCTCAACATGCTGGCAGACGCTGGCCCACATGGGCCTCGCGACTGGGGCCAGCGAAGTGCGGCGACAATCCTGACGCCGCACCCTGGCGAGATGGGCCGACTGCTGGGCATGTCGACCCCAGAGGTGCAGCGTGACCGCATTGGGCACGCTGCAAAATACGCCCGCGAGCAGGGCGTGACCCTTGTGCTCAAAGGAGCACGAACGGTCATCGCAACGCCGTCCGGCGAGGCGTACATCAACACCACCGGGCACGCCGGCATGGCGACTGGCGGTGCCGGAGACGTATTGACCGGCATCATCGCCGGTCTGCTTGCCCAGGGGCTCAGCGCGGAGCAAGCCGCCGCGTTCGGCGTATATCTCCACGGACAGGCCGCTGAACGCGCAGCACTGCTGCGCGGTGACCCATCGTCCCTGCTGGCCGGAGACATCATCGACGCACTGTGAGGATGGGGCAGGTGTGGGACAAGCTCATGGTTTTGGGTTGCTGTCTATGACTAATCATTTCTAAACTGCAAGTGATCCAACGAATCAGCGCACCAGCGCACCAAAAGTAGATGAGTGCACGTTGTCCATTGCTAAATGCTAAATGCTAAATGCTAAATGCCCGGCGCCCAATGTCCATTGCTCAGTACTCAATACTCAATACTCAATACCAATGCCCAGTGCTCATTGCCCAAACGAACCTGATACACCTTATACCACGGTTTACATCGAGGAGCAAAAGCTAACGAATCTCATCCACGTTATTTCTGTGTATTTCAGAGAAAACACCTGAAAAACCGGACTAAATTAGGGAATAGAATGCCTGAGATTCGTTAGATTTTATAATCTGCAATTAATGGCCCAATAAGGTTTGCTCAGTTCGTTAAACGTTTGGATCTGAAATGCTGATGCCTTGTTATCTATATAAGTTGAACTAAAGAATATTTACACTAGACACTCTGTTGACAGAACAACCTTCCGATCGCTGTTATCCCCATTTTTTCTTTTATAAAGTGGAGAATCCGAGGATAGCGGATGCTTCCGAAACAGCTTTCTTTCAAGAAGCTTTTTAGGCGAAGCGTATGCTTCCGATGCAGCTTCTTTCAGGTCGCTGTTAGCTCCACTTTTTCAGGTTCTTTCTGTCCTCTCCGTTTCGTGTAAATGTTTAGTTCAATCTATATACTTTCATATCTTTGAAACGAATTAATGGTTGGATGAAACAATGATTAGTTACTGAAAAGGGGAGCCCTGTCATGATGCATGACGGAGGCTCCCCTTTATTTGTTTGTATGTTCACGCTACCTGATCCTGGCTCGGCTATAACCTGCCCATAACATGCCTATAATCTGCATCTAACCTGCATCTAAACGACATCCGACCTACGTCTGGCCCAAGTTCTCGCGGCATCCTGCTTACAGCCGGAATCGCAGCAGTTCCTGATGCATCTCTGCGCTGATATCACGCAATGACTTCACCTTGATACTTGCATCAGCGAAGGAACGTTGTTGTTCCGACGTGGAGGCGGTAATCTCTTCACTGCTGGCAGCCGACTGCTCGGTGATGGCACTGATATTTTCGATGGCTTGTTGCACCTGTGTACTGAGTTCATTGGAGTGTTGCATGTCCTCAGCAAGCTGATGGATACCCGTACTAATGCGCTCCACACTTTCACGAATAGCAGAGAAGGATTCGCGAGTCTGGCCAGTGGCTTGTTCCTGTTCGCCGAATAACTGCATGCTTTGTGCTACAGAGTTCTTCACCTTGTCCATGGAGGTTGTGATCTCGCCCACAGCCGCATAGATATGTTTGACCGATTGCGCAGATTGTTCGGCGAGTTTGTTCACCTCGCCCGCAACAACAGCGAAGCCACGTCCGGCTTCTCCAGCGCGAGCAGCCTCTATGGAGGCATTTAACGAGAGCATGGTTGTTTGTTTGGCAATCTCTGATACATATGCCGTCATCGTAGTGATTCGAACCGCGCTTTCTTCCAGTTCCCGCACCGTTTGTTCCACCTCGGCCATCGCCATACGATTCACTTCGGCCAAGCGGAGTTGCTCCGCTACAGCCTTATTACCTTCCTCAACGGTAGTTAATACTTCACGACCATCGATTACCGATTGGGAAGTGGCCTCCAGATTGCTATTGAAGGTAGACTGCATTTTGTCCACAACCATCACTGTTTCACTCAGATCCTCGGCAATCTTTTGACTGCCAATTGACAGTTCCTCCGTGGTGCGGGATACTTGCTGCACAATCGCTTGGGCTGTATCATTACCGCGGTCAATATCTTGTGCCATCAGATCGACACGATGACCCGCTTCACCAATCGACTGAATAATGCCGCGGATATTATGAGTCATGGTACCGAAGGAACGACTCAGGTCATCGAGTTCATCTTTGCCCCGAGCTTCCGGTAATTGTCCGGTCAGGTCACCGTCCGCAATTTGTCCAGCGGCGTCTTTGAGTGTTCGAATACGCTTGGCAATCTGACGTGAAGTATACATATTAAACAGCATCACGGCGACGAGCAATACGATAGCTCCTGCCAGAGCGGCTTGCCACGTTTGCTGAATGTCACGTTCCAAATCGACGGTATATTGATCATAACGATCCCGAGTCATCTCATCTAACGAATAGATATCATTCTGTATGCCCCGAACCCGAGTGCTGTAACGTTTCGCTTCCGCACTGTTCATCGCACTCATCGCTTCGGTGGCTCCCTGGTTGAGAGCTTCTAATTTTGTCTCGATGGACTGAATAAGTTGTAACTGCTGATCTGTTTCGAGCAATCCGTCCGTAAGCTCCTGAATCATCGTTTGGCCTTCATCCAGCAAGCGAAGCACGGCGTCCTGGTTTCCTGCTGTCATGGAGAATGAGTAGACATCCAGCGCTTGCTGGGTCTGAATCTGATTGGCGTTCAGTTCACTCACCTTGAGCATGGCTGGTACCAGATTTTGATTTTTGGCATTCATGTTGAGCAATTGCATGATAATATAAGCGACTAGCACAAGGCATAGAAGTAGTGAAATTAGAGCATTAAGTATCAGTTTTCCCTGTAGTTTCATATGCGTACCTCCTCGTATCCGATGGGTTATTGATCAAGCGTAATTTTGATTTGACCGGAAGAGATCTTAGCCTTCAGATCTTCGAAGGTTTGCTGTTGTTCATCACTGAGCGTGATATTATGTAGAGCAGTCAGACCCACGGCGTTCTCCGCCAGCCCCTCCACGATTTCCTTTTGAGGGAAGGTATGATTGTTTTTAACAAACGTGTTAACGGCATTGTAGATAGAGACATCCACATTTTTCAGCATGGACGTAAGAATGGATTTTTCCGCCAAAAAGAATTGATCGGTATCTACACCGATGGCGTATTTCCCTAATTTCTGAATCTCCGTCAGTGCACCAACGCCTGTAAGACCAGCAGCTACGTAGATCACGTCAGCGCCCTTTTCCTGAATCATCTCTGCAGCCAGTTGTTCACCCAGCTCGGCATTGCCAAAGTCCCCTGCGTAGACGACATCAACGGTTGCATTCGGCTTGACAGCCAGAACACCTTGTTTAAAACCCAGCTCGAAATTACGAAGGACTGGTATCTCTATTCCACCAAGGAAGCCAACATGATCTTCCGTTGAAGCCATAGCGGCAATAACACCTGCCAGATAACTTCCTTCTTCCGCCCGGAATGAAATGGAGGCAATGTTAGGCAGTTCGGACTGACTGTCAATCATGAGGAACTGCTGGTCAGGATATTTGGCTGCAACTTTCTCCATATCCGCTTGGACAGCATCACTCAGGCCGATAACCAGATCGAATTTGGCTTGCGCAAACTCTTCAAATGCAGCTTCGGCATTGTCGCCCGGTTCACGATAGTCGAAGACAATGCTTTTCTCATTTCTGGCCTGAACCAGTCCATCAAAAGCAGCATCATTAAAAGAACGGTCACCCAGACCCACTTCCGTAAGCACGATCCCAACCTTTGTTCTTGTGTCTGTTGCCGTTGTTGTATTGTTGGGTGAACATGCCCCCAGGATTAGTACCGTCAGGATCATCATTATGGTGAGACCTAGACCTGCGCGTCTGTTCTTGTTTGTTTTCATGTGTGGTACCCTCATTTCTGTAGTCGCATTTTTCTGTTTTGCGTGATTCCTTAGCTCCAGGGAAGTACGTGTGCATGATGACACGTATGGTGAGGATTTCCCTTTATCTATATCGGTCAGAAAGGCACTGTGATTTATGGTATTTAGTGAAAATTTACGAAAAAATAAGTATTTTTCATGAATTACACATTATTTTTACATTTATCTGCTTAAAAGGGTACATAAATATCTACAGTATGTTGTTTACTGATGTTAGAAGTCGAAAAAAGGCACAACAGAGATGACATGAATCATCTCTGTTGTGCCTTGAAATTTCACCCTATACGAATGATAAGGTGATCATCCTATTATAAAAATGACGCGAGTTTTACCAAGCCGCAATCGAGCCGTCGGCTCGGGTTTCCGTACCCCCGCATAATACGCCATTGTCCGGGTTGCGCCAGATGATCTGACCGCGTCCAAACTGGGATGGATCGAGTGCCACTTGAATATCATGTCCTTTGCGGGCGAGTGCCTGAGCGATATGCTGCGGGAAACCCGGTTCCACGAGAATTGTTTTGCCCTTCGTCCACTGCCAGCGCGGAGAATCCAAGGCGGCCTGTGGGTTCAGGTGATAATCGATCGTATTCATAACCACCTGCACATGACCTTGCGGTTGCATGAAACCACCCATGACACCGAATGGCCCAACCGCTTCGCTGCCACGGGTGAGGAACCCCGGAATGATCGTGTGATACGTTCGTTTGCCTGGCTCCAGGGCGTTCACATGATTAGGGTCCAGTGAGAAATTATGTCCGCGATTCTGCAAAGCAATGCCTGTCCCCGGAACAACCAATCCAGAACCGAAGCCCATATAGTTACTCTGGATAAACGAAACCATGTTGCCTTCACCATCAGCCGTAGCCAGATACACCGTTCCACTTGCTCGTGGATCACCTGCCTCAGGTGCTCGTGAGGTATCACCAATGAGTTTGCGCCGTTCTTCCGCGTATGCCTCGGACAGCAGTTCCTCCACCGTCACACCCATTTTGCGTTCTTCGGTAATATATTTCTCCCCATCGGCAAATGCCAGTTTCATGGCTTCGAGCTGCTGATGATATGCCAGAACGGATTCTTTCTCGTCAAAATCATATCCCTTCAGGAGATTAAGCGCCGCGAGAGCAATCAATCCTTGTCCATTCGGCGGAATCTCCCATACATCGTATCCGCGATAGGAGACGGAGATGGGATCAACCCACTCGGGCTGGAAAGCCTTCAGATCTTCGCGAGTCAGATAACCACCATGCTCTGCCATAAAGGAATGAATGCGCTCTGCCAGTTCTCCTTCGTAAAAGTCTCGCGCTTCGCTCTCGCCAATCTGGCGCAAAGTCGCCGCATGATCCGGCGAGCGCCACATCTCTCCAGCTGCGGGAACACGCCCGCCAGGAGCAAATGTCTCAAACCACGCACGCCCTGCCTCCGCATCACCTTGGCGTGCATAAATCTCGGCTGCCCTTGCCCAGTGGCGGGCCAGCCCAGGCGCAAGCGGATAACCTTCCTCCGCATAGCGGATAGCCGGTTCCAGCGCTTCCGCCAGCGTGAGCCGCCCAAAACGGCGGCTCAGCTCAGCCCAACCCGCCGGTGCGCCAGGCACCGTCACCGGAACAACCCCAAGCTTCGGCATCTCCGTATGGCCTGCCGCTTGAAGCGCCTCAATGGATATGCCCTGAGGCGCAGGGCCGCTGGCATTCAGGCCATGCAGTTTGCCCTCGGTCCAGACGAGGGCAAAAGCATCGCCGCCAATGCCATTGGACGTGGGCTCCAGCACGGTGAGTGCTGCCGCAGTTGCAATGGCGGCATCAATGGCGTTGCCGCCTTTTTTCAATACATCCAGACCGGCTTGTGCAGCCAATGGTTGAGACGTGGCGACCATGCCTTGTTTCGCATACACAGGCACGCGGTAAGAGGGGTACGGTTGGTAGAGTGGATCGAAGTTCATCGGGTTGTTCAGCTCCTTGTCACAAGATGTCAGGCTCCGGCATCACCGGATCATACTCCTAACCCTCTTCGCAACCGGACAACCGATATCCTGCCACACCTGCTAAATCCAGCCTGACATCAGCAACACTTCGTTCAGAAATACGTTCCATCCCGGCCTGATTAGCCATCATCTAATACGTTTCTACCAAGGGAGGTGACATCAGCCACCGCATTACCCTAAGTCGTTACCATATCGCCGCCATTGACATGAATGCATTCACCTGTGACGTAGGATGAATCGCGGGAGGCGAGATAGACATAAGCTGCCGCCAGTTCGTAAGGCTGACCAGCCCGACCCATAGGCGTCTCCGTTCCAAATACCTGCACATCCTCCGCGGAGAAACTGGCAGGAATAAGAGGTGTCCAGATAGGGCCAGGGGCAACAGAATTCACGCGGATTCCCTGTGCTGCGAGTGATTGGGAAAGTACACGAGTGAGCGACACGACAGCCCCTTTGGTGGAGGAATAGTCGATCAACTGGACGTTACCTTTGTATGCTGTGATGGAAGCCGTATTGATGATGGAGGCACCTTTGCACAGATGGGGGAGAGCGGCCTGGATCAGAAAGAAATAGGCGAACACATTCGTTTGAAAGGTGTGGTACAACTGCTCCTCCGTAATATCAACAATGCTTGGCTGCACATACTGCACGCCATGGTTGTTGACCAGAATATCGATCTTCCCGTAGGTTTCCATGGTTGTGCGAATGACGGTTTCACAATTTTTCTTCAGGCGGAGATCTATCTCGATCAAGAGACAGCGCTGTCCGAGTTCTTCGATCCGTTCACGAGTCCTTTCGGCATCTGTCCGTTCATATAGATAAGCAATGACGATATCCGCACCTTCCTTGGCAAAAGCGATGGCGGCCGCCCGGCCGATTCCACTGTCACCACCCGTAATAATGGCAACTTTACCTTGGAGTTTGCAGCTACCGATATAGGCAGGATCTTCACTGATCGGTTCAGGCACCATCAGGGTTTCCAGACCGGGTTGCTGGTCCTGATGCTGGGGTGGAAATGCCAGCTTTTGCTCCTTGCACACCGTTTTCTCACCATAAAAAGGATAAACAGGATTCATTCGCTTTACATCCTCCTCGAACGTACATTGATACGGATAACCTATGCATTCGCCCAGAAGGATGTGCGAGAGGAGCAGGCACAGCGGTTGTTTTTTGCACAAAATATACCATAATAAGGATAGATCCTTAAATCTTTGGAGGTGTCAGGAGCCACATGAATATTCAAGGAATTAATCATTTGTGCTTTTCCGTATCCAATCTGGAGCGGTCCATTACCTTTTATGAGCAGGCTCTCGGTGCCCGAATTCAGGTGAAAGGACGCAAACTGGCTTATTTTGAGCTTGCCGGTCTGTGGATTGCCCTGAATCAGGAGGATGTTATTCGCAACTATACGGAACGAACCTATACCCATATTGCATTTACCGTTACAGAAGAGGAGTTCGACGCGTCTGTTCAGCAGCTGCGAGCAGCGGGTGCTGACATTCTTCCCAGAAGGCCAAGAGATCCGCGGGATGCATTATCCGTTTATTTTACCGATCCGGATGGACATTTGTTTGAACTGCATACAGGTACGATGAAGCAAAGGCTGGATTATTATCGCGAAGACAAAGATCATATGACCTTTTATCCGTGAGTTTCATGTGCAAGTAGAGGTAAATGATGATTAACGTATTTAAAGTCATTGCAATTATCCGTAAAATACGTATTAGGTTGCCAGAAATCGATGGTGGAATATGCTACCCAATTATAAACATGAGGAGAGATGAGCATGGAGAGTAAAGGAACCAAATTCGTTACAACCGCAAGTGAACTCTGCATGGTTACTATCATGCTTCTACCTTTTATTGCAGGACAGCTTCATGTTTCGGAGGCATATGCAGGATCGGCTAAGTTTAGTAGTCAGCAGGGACAAAAGCATGCCGTATCTACGGAAACGCTGCTGGAGCTGAATGATCCTGTACCTGTTCGATGAGAGATTGATCCTGTGCCCTTTCACCGTGGATTCCCGGAAGTGGGGTCCCTGTTCAGAGACCCTAAAATCCATCTGTTTATTTCCCTATGTCCTCAGTTGTTAGATGAAGAAGGTATCTGTTTTATTTGATCAATGACTTATAATCTTCGTAGTTCATTTTACGCTCTTGCAGGCTTAACAGAAGGAGTTGATGGCTGATGTCAGCCTCGCGGTTTGCAGAGATGCGTTTAAGTAGATCGTGACTCATTCTTAGAAAGTAATAACCTTCATTGCTGTTGTTTTTCTCATGAAATACAATACCCAGCAAGCGATACAGTTTGGCACGAAGCATCCCTTCATCTTGCTTATCCAGCAGTTGGAGGGCTTCTTTGATGATGGCCTCTGCCTGTTCTGGCTCACGCTGTTCCAAATAAACTTTACTGATTTCCTCTAATATGGAAGCCTTCTTGTGGGGAAGATTGCGTTTATCGTAAATTCGTGCGCATTCATCCAGTAAGGGGAGGGCTTCTTTTTTTTGCCCCATATGAAGCTGGATCACGGCGAGGTTGTGAAGTGCCAGAACGTAGGATTCGCTGCTCGCCTGTTTATAGGCCTGTACGGATCTCTTGGTCCAGTCATAACTTAACCGCATGTGTCCGTCCTGTTCGGACATATAATATGCTTTGCCCAGACCCAGTGTAATCTCGCCATACAGTTCCGGTTGTCCCGCCATTTGGGCTTCCTTCTCCGCTTTGAGATAGTAGTTCAACCCTTCATTCACATTGCCTAGTCTTAAATGGGTTGTGCCAAGAAAGGTCAGCGATTGGATGTGTTCTTCCTGTAGATGTTTGAGTCTGCTGCTGTACGTATACGCCTGTTCATAATGTTTCCGGGCAGCATGAAACAGCTCTGCATGAAAAGCCGCTCTCCCCATTTCCAGATAATATTCAACAATACGTTCCCTGTCACCTGTTCGAATGACCGTAAATGCTGCAGTTTCCCCCTCATCCAAGGCTTGTCGATAATCCCCAAGTCTGTTGTGACTTCGTAAAATGAGCAGGTAGGCTTCTGACTGATCCGATGTATCCTCCGTCAACGTCAGCACTTTATGGGCTATGCGGATGCATGCAGAATCATTCTGCTCGGCATAACAGGCTTTGGCCTTGTCCAGTACAGCCTCCCCAATATCCGTATCTGTTGCTGCACTTCCTCCCAGAAAAAACTCCATGGGTGTATTAAGTCTCCTGGCAATGATTTTTAACATACGCTGCGAGGGAACGGCTCTACCTTTTTCGATAAGGCTGATGTAAGAACGCGTCATATCCTCACCTGCCAGTTGCTTCTGAGACAGTCCAAGCTGCTCCCGGATTTGCCGGATTTTGGGTCCGAGCATGATCGTTCACCGTCCCTTGATATAGTTTGATTGGAATGGAGATCTGATTGGTATGTTGGGCCTATCGTGAGTATCCAGAAGCAGGGGTAAGGAGAGTGAGAGGTTCATTTACCTCCATTTACAGTTTAAATCCAATTTGGGAGATTATAGAATCAGAGTATCCAAGATGAAAGGAGGAGATATGAATGGTCATTAAAGCGACTCCCATTACACTGGAGCAACTGAAGCGCAAAGAAGTTGAAGCAGCACAATTGGAAACGAGTGGACTGGGCGAGGCACGTGAAGTCAGTGCACGCGCGGTTTCCGCTCGCGCAGTTGAAGCCCGTGCTGTAGCGGCTCGTGCTGTAGCAGCTCGTGCAGCGGCGGCTCGTGCCTGATTTTTCCTACTTACTTATCGTATTACGCTAGATTCATAGATGGGAGCTTCTGCGGAAGCTCTTTATCTCCCTATATTTCAGTGAGATTCGTACGTTAGTGATAACGAGGTGTCTGAAGCCGATGCATATCAAGCAAATATGGTCTTACATTCCGGAGCACATTGTGCCGATCAGGGAACTGAACGAGGTGCTGGGACTCAATAATGCCCAGACGAAGGTACTGGAAAAAATTCATGGTTTGAAACAGGTTCGGCAAGACAGGGATGGAGATCTGGCTTCGTTGCTTGGGCGCGTATTAACCCAGGTGGTAAATAACCCGGAGATCGCTCCTAACTCGATTAAGTATATCATTTATTGCCACACAATTCAGGAAAATTTCCCCTTTCCTATGAAAGTTTTGCAAGTCCTGAAACGGGCTTACGGGTTGCAGCATGCCATCGCGTTTTCGCTTACGCAGCAGAACTGTGCATCGGGCTTAATTGCCCTGAATGTTGCCGAGACATTGCTGCCTTCATTGGAAGCGGATGATCATATTTTAATTTTGACAGGTGAAAAAACCTTTAGTCCCGTTGTGCAATTGATCCCCAATACCACCGTGATGGGAGAGGCATCAGCCGCCGTGCTGGTGGGCAACAAGGGCAACGGAAGTCGTGTAGTTGGACTTACGAGTGTTACCTTGGGCCAATTCTGTAATGTACTAACGGGAACCCCGCAGATTCTAAGGGAGTTTCAGGAAATCTACACGCCTCGGTTATGTGAAGCCATTGTTGCAGCCGTGGAGCAGGCGGGTCTGACGTTGCAGGATATTCGATACATCGTCCCACACAATGTGAATCTATCCTCGTGGAAGAAGGTGGCTATCCGTTTATCCTATCCCCTTGAACGCATATATACGTCCAACGTACAGGAGATCGGACATTGTTTCTGTTCGGACCCATTTATTAATCTGCAAGCTATTCTGGAGCAGAAGCTGTTGCAACCAGAGGAGTATTATCTGCTTGTTACGGTCGGACTTGGGGTTACATTCAGCGTAGCAGTGATGCAATATGCAGGAATAGGAGGGGATGGCCGTGACCACCGTATTGACGGATTTTTCGAGCAAGCTCAAGTGGGCGTTAACGGGCCAGCATGACGTTACTTTTGTGTATCTTAACAATTTTGAGGTAGAGGAGCACTGGAGTGAAACGGGTATTCTCAAGCTGCCCTCATTAAGCATAGGCTCGGCTGCGGATGTCGTTAATCGGATGGAGGAACTGGGTGTTTTCCTCGCCGGAGAGAACGATATTATCCTGCTCAAGGGGCCGCCGAATCAGGGATTCATGGCAGATGCACAGGCGCTTGGGTTTGGTCGCTCCCGATGTATAACGGTGGAGCACAATGATCCGGCACTGAACATTACCGCGAATCTTCTGAATTGTCCAAGGACAATGGACAAGCTGCGAGAGCTGTCACAGGCTGCTGGAACGAATGTTTATCTGGTTCCCTTTGGAACCTCGGATCAGGAAGAGGAATTCTCCCGACGGACCGGCATTCCGCTGGCTGTTCCATCTTCAGATATTTTCCGCAAGGTGAATGACAAGGGGTATTCCCGCCGTCTCAACGCGGAGTTGGGCATTCGCCAAATTCCAGGCGTTGAATGCACGTCTTTGGATGAACTGGTGTCTGGTTTCGATCAGCTAAAGGCCGTTCTAGAGCAGGGTGGACGTCTTGTGTTGAAGGATTCCATGGGTGTATCAGGCAAGGGAATTACCGTCATTACCGATGAAGCCAGGTTTCACAAATGCATGAGTATGCTGGAGAAACAGGCAAGCAAAAAGGGAATACGGCAAATCAACTACGTGCTTGAGCAATGGATTGATAAAATCTGTGACCTGAATTACCAGATTCTCATCGATCGCTCGGGTGGAGTTGAGTATCTTGGCGTAAAGGAATCGTTGGTAGAGCAAGGCGTACATCAAGGGCATCTCATGCCTTCGCGGCTCAACGATGTTCAACTTGAGGTCATTCGCGAAGCGGCCATACGGATTGGAGCAGCTCTGTATCGAGATGGATACTACGGCATTGCCGGCATGGACGCCATTCTGGACGAGGACGGTACAATCTGGCCCAATCTTGAGATTAATGCCAGGTTTAATATGTCTACCTATCAGACCAACATTCAGCATCAATGGGTGCCCGAAAATCAATGTGGACTGGCAAAAAAATATACGCTCCGGCTCAATCACTTGCTGGAATACAAGGTGCTTCGTTCCAGTCTGGGTGAATTGATGTTCGAACCGGAACGTGGCGAAGGATTATTGATTAATAACTTTGCCACAGTCAATGCGGCATTCAGAAGTGAGGGGACCTTGTTCTCCGGACGTCTGTATGGCGTGATTATTGCGTCCTCCCCTGAACGGCTGGGAGTGATCGACGAAGCGATAGAAGCCGTCCTATCTTCCATTAACGAGGTGATGTGAGTGTCTACGGAATATCAGATCCAGCAGTTGTGTGTCTCGGACATCGCTGAGAAATTCGGAACTCCGCTGTATATATATGACGGGGATGTGTTGCAGCAGGTGTATCAGGAGCTTCGGGAATTGCTTACGCCTCAAGTGGAGCTGTTCTATTCATTGAAGGCCAATCCGAATATTTCGATCGTACACATGTTGCAGGAGATGGGCGCGCAGGCAGAGGTGTGTTCCCTGGCAGAATTACATACGGCCGTACAGGCTGGAGTAGCGCCAGAAAGCATTATTTTCCTTGGACCCGGAAAAAGCGATGACGAGATTACGGCATGCATACGTCTGGGCATATATGCGATTGTATGTGAATCGTTCCAGGAGCTGGAGCGCATAGAGATCATCGCTGCAAGTGAGGGGCGAATCGTGCCGGTGGCCCTGCGAGTGAATCCTTCCTTTTCTGTTAAAGGCTCCAGGTTGACCATGGGTGGCAAACCACGTCAGTTTGGTATGGATGAACAAAGTGTGCTCCAGGGAAAAGAGCAGTTCGAGAGCTTCTCCCATGTGGAGATCATGGGACTTCACGTGTACATGGGAACCCGCATGTTGGATGTAGAGCCGATCGTTCAGAATACCCGTCATATTCTGGAATTGGCTGATCGAATCGAGAACGAGCTGGATATCACGCTACGTATGGTCGATGTAGGCGGGGGATTGGGGGTGCCCTACCATGAAGGTGAGCAGTTCCTATCCATAGCCGCACTGACAGAACAGTTGAATCCAATGTTCGAATCGTTTCGGCATAGTCATGCCAACACCCGGCTGTTCATGGAGCTTGGGCGATATCTGGTAGGCACCTGCGGTATGTTGGTCAGTCGAGCCCTATATGTCAAGCAATCGTATGGAGAGCACTTCGTCGTAACCGATGGTGGAACGAACTGCCATATGGCGGCGGTGGGCACAGGTTCTTATGTGAAGCGTAACTTTCCGATTGCCTCCCTGACGCGTTATGGTGAATCCCCTGTAGCAGAATACAATATTACGGGTCCCTTATGTACGCCGAATGATGTTGTTGGGAAACGGGTATTGCTTCCTCCTGTTGAACGGGGCGATCTAATCGGTGTTTTTCATTCGGGAGCCTACGGACCAACGGCTTCTCCCACACACTTTTTGAGTCATGGAAGTCCGGCGGAAGTGCTGATTGTCGCTGGGGAGGCTCACTTGATCCGTGAGCGAGATACTCCGCAGGATCTACTGTCCAAGCAACGCTTGATTAAAGTGTCCCACACGGCAATAACCAATTGATGAGGAGAGATGATGATCATGAAGACTGCAGTATTGCTTGAAGAGATCAAAGGTGCCCTTGCTGAAGTGTTGAATACGGAAGCCAGGGAGGATATTCAATTAAGCACATCTTTATTTGACGAACTCTATCTGGATTCGACCTCTGTTCTGGAACTGTTGATGACGCTGGAAGACCGGATTGAAGGTCTGGAGATTGACCCGGATGATCTGGAGCCCGATGTATTTGATACGGTAGGCTCCCTGGCTGCTTATATTGAGAAGCAGCTCATTGCGGCCTGATGGCTTCGCCTGTTGCCATACGGGAGATGGGAGTCAGGCTGTTCTGGGAGAAGAAGCCCCCGTTTGATCATCCGGAACTGCTGCGATTTCATCAGGACATGCTCGCGGGTACTCCGATCAAGTACGACGTTCAACTTTTGCAGGGTCGTAACAACAATGCCTATCACGAGATGAGTGTGGAACTGCTGGAAGAGACGGGACTTGATCGGGTCATGCAGGATGTGGATGTGTTGCTGCTGGCATACAATTTTCCGAATACCCGCCCGGATATATCAATTGTGAATTATTTGATGGATCGTTATCAGGCCCGTTTTATCAGTTTTGCTGTAAATGATCTTGGTTTTGGTGCTCCTTTTGCGGCGCTCCACATGCTTCAGCATTATCTGGGCAGAGAAGGTTACATGAAAGGCATGCTGCTGGTTATGGACCAGACAGCTCTCCCCTATGAAACGATGGAACTTGTTTCACCGCCTGGACCGGACACGGCTGCAGCAATATACCTTGATCGGATGACAGGCGTAGGACCTTCCCTGCTTGGTGTAGAGATGCGACATGCCGAGTATTCCATAGCCGATACTGCGGAGATGGTACTGGATCGATTATGTGCCCAGGCATCCATTCACCGAAATCAGATTAACCTGCTCATCCATCCTGATTTGGAGCAGCTGTGCAATCAGGCTGCTTGGTACAGGGAGTGTGGATCGAAGAGTTATTATGATCCATCGCGCTGGAGTGCAGCACCATTCTTCGCATTACAGGAGTTATTGGAGGAGAAGGACGGGGGCGAGTACATATGTCTTATGCATCTGGAGCAGACGGATTCGTTTATTCATGCCTTGCTGATCCGAACCTGTGAATGGAGTATGGATGGACACTAGTCGCAGAAGGAGGGAGAACATTGGGGTTCGGTATTGTGGATATTGGCGTCTATTTGCCTGAACAGATTCAGCAGCCGGAGGAGGTGCTGGCTGCCCTGGAGCTTGGGAAAGGTGAGCTTCAGTTTCTGCGCAAGTACCACCGCCTGGAAGGTGTGCCTGTAACGGAATCGGGCCAGATGCTTGACGATACGATCGCACAGGCTGTGGAACGGCTCCAGACCAGACCTGCCCTTTCCGGAATCGACCTTGTTCTCTATGTCCATTCCTTTCAGGTGCAGACACCGAGCGATTACAGGCTTGTGCAGCGTGTCCTCCAGCGCTTAGGGCTGGAACATGTACCGTTCTATGGCATATCCCAAATGAACTGTGCATCGTCGATAGCCGCTCTTCAATGGCTTGAGCGAATCTCGCAAACGCAGCCTCACATTCGGAATGTGTTGTTGATCTGTGCGGATCAATTCAATTTTTTGCCTCCCGAATGGCGCTATCTGCGCAAATCGGCCATTCTGGGTGATTCTGCCGTAGCTGTTCTATTGAGCAGAGAGAGCTGTCAGCATGTCGTTCAGGCGGCGCATGTACTGCGAGATACCCGGTTCCATACTGGTTATCATGCAACCGCCGATGAGATCTCGGCATTTAACCGATTGTATGTGGACCATATCATTCAAGGGATGGAAGAGCTGCTGTCAACGCAAGGCCTGAGTTTCGAAGATGTGGATCATATTTTTCCCCATAATGTGAACTGGACTACCTGGAAGGAATTCTCGCGACGTACGGGAGTTGGACTTGAACGGATATATCTGGATAACATTCAGCGAATCGGACATACCTTTTCCACCGACCCGTTCATTAACCTGAGTTCGGGATTTGAGCAGGACTGGGTGTGCAGGAAGGGGCACTCCATCATGGTCAGTATCGGGCTCGGCAGTTTTTTTGGTTTTGCACTGGTGGAGCATGGAGGATGCGAAGAAGAATGAACAGGAGGAATGACAATGCACGTTATTGAATTCCAGGGCCCAGATGCAAAGCCCGTCGGATCAAAGGCAGCAGGCAACCCCGTTGCTCCGATATCGGAAATGTTGGAGGCAAAAACCTTGCTGGTGAACAATCGTCCAGTGCTTTTGGCAACAGGTCCATACGTGCTCGCGACCGCTCATCTCATTGAACAAGATGCTTTACTTTGGAATGAAGAATCAGCTGGGCTGTATCGTTGGAACCAACTACATGCTGTTCATGTACAGGATCGGATGCTGGAGCCCTCCGGATTACTGTTATACCGGGTACAGCCGAATGAGGGTGAGAAGGCTGAGATATCAGGCGAGAAAGTGACCTCGAATGAGCTGAGAACACGCCTGCTTGAGTTCCGGGTAGAGCTGTGCAAGGTTGGATTGGAGCAGGTTCGCAGGCATTTGTCGGTGCGAATATCGGGCGGGCAATCCACGTTTCAGCACCAGCTCGTGAAAGGCATGGTCGCTGACATCCTGACAACGCTCTACATGGCGGAAACATTGCCTGAGGACCGCTTTCTCTCAGCAAATCCAGATCTTCCATCGGTCCGGGTTCATGCGTGGATACATCAGGAATTGGACGAAGCCTTCAGACAGATTCAACGTCTTGGCGGCGGTTTCGGTTTTTTGAGACATGGCGTATCTGCATATACATATGCAGGTCAACTGGTGAAAAACATGCTGTTGCCAGCTAAGGAGGAATATTGATGATTACTCCATCAACGATTGCGATTTTCGAGCAAGTGATGAAGCAGTATGCTGCGGAGCTTCGTCAGATCGGCCTGACGATTGACCAGGAGCCAGACCGGCTCACCGAGTTTTTGCACACGTCTGCCCTGCAGGCCATCAATCATATGATGATTCCCCCGGAGTATGGCGGCCAGCCAATTGTAACCATAGGTCAGGATCGATATTATGGACTCTCTTCGCTGGAAAGAGTCATTACGATCGAGCAGTTGTCCGCAGGAGATGCGGGCGTTTTTCTGGGAGGACCTGGTCCTTCCATGTCCAGCATCGTCATGATTGACTTGGGCGATGAGGAACAGAAGGAGCGCTTTTATAGCCACTTTCTGAAAGGTCCGGCCTGGGCTGTTTTTGCCTTGTCAGAGCCGGAGAAGGGTTCAGATGCCACTGAGATCAGCACGCGGATTACGCGACATCCGGATGGGGGAATGGAGCTAACCGGACATAAATTCTACATTGGGAACGGACACCGGGCGAGTATTGGACTGGTATTCGCCCAGACCAATCGTACGCCTCTGGGCATTCAGGTGGCTATAGTTGATCCTTCTGTGCCAGGTTTCACAGCAACCCCGCTGGACACGATGGGGCTTCGCGGTCTGCAACTCAGCCATCTGCAATTCGAGGCCTTCCCACTGGAAGAGAAAGATATTCTGGGTCGTCACCTAAGCCCAACCAAGCGTGGACTTTGGGGAGCACTGCGTACATTCCACCGGATGCGCCCTAGCGTGGCGGCTTTGGCGCTTGGTGTTGCACAGGCTGCATATGATTATGTTGTAGAGCACAGAACGATCTTTACAGAACGTGAAAAGACAGAACTGGAGCGACTGGAGATGCGTCTGCATGCGCTGCGCAGCATGATTCGGAATGCAGCAGCAGAGATTGACCATGATGCGAATAAGGGATATCTGGCTTCCCTCAGTAAAATACGGGCTGCGTCCGTTTCCGAAGAAGCGACGGAATGGGCACTGGAGATGATGGGGCCAGGTTCCTTACTGGAGCATCCTCTGCTGAATAAATGGTATCGCGATGCAAGGGCCTTTGAGTTTATGGAAGGCACAACGTCCATTCAGAAGATAAACGTTTTTCAGGCGTATGCCAACGGGAAGATGCAGCATGTCTGATTCACTTCATGATGATATTGGCGCACCAATCTATGTGGATCATATTTGCTGGCTTACTGCGGAGGATCATCTGTACACGCTGGATTGGCCAACACCGGATGATTATGTTTACGTATCGCCGCACATATATATGGAGGATCACTATTATGGTCGCGTGGGAACGCTGACTCGCTCCCTTATGGCAGACGGGAGACGGGTGACAGCCGGTGATCTTGCGCTTATGGTGCTGGAGCATTTGGGTACAAAGCCGCATTGGGATTGGTTGATCCTTGCCCAGACCTGTCCGGAACGTCATGCGCTGAATGCTCCACTTGCCCGAATGCTTGAAACGGCCCCGTGGCGAGTTGATCATCCACTTGGTATTACCCATATGGGTGCGCTCGCAGGCACCGAGGCCATTCAGGTTGCTCTTTGGAGCATGCTTCCTAACGAACGGACTGCGATTGTGCTGGTGGAGCAGCGAATTCTCCATGACGATGGACAGATTGGATATGGTCAACCATCTGAACCTAAGGGTGATTTGGGTGACATGGCGGTGGCGCTTGAGGCAGGCCTTGGTCAAGGAGCGTTGCAGATACACTATGCGGGAAAACGGATCATCAGATCGGATGATGCCACGGCTTTTGCATCCGAGGCACTCGGCATGATCCGCGAATGGATCGATAGCCATGCAGCCGTGCATGTCATTCTTCAGTCGAGACTGGGATTACGTCTCAATGGCAGTTCTGTTTTGCATATTTCGCCTTCCAAGACCATCTGCGTTCCACGCACCGATTATCAGAGCGGTGATGTATGGATACAGCTGGCAGATAAGCTAGAGCGGGGTATCATCAGGCCGGATGATCGAGTCATGCTGGTCTCGTGGGATGACGATCGGGTGATATCTGCTTGTTGCGTACATGTGATACGTCTGCCGATCCTCAACAGGCTTACAATAAATCAAGAAATCAAGACTTCATGAATTATGGAGGTGAACCCCATGCAGGGGATCGATTATACGGCCGGCTCGATCCATCGTTTGTTATTCCGTACGGCCGTTCCGATGCTACTCGCTTCTCTGGTTAACGTGATTACACAACTGGCCAATGTATTTTTCCTGGGTCATACGAGTCAAAGTGTATTATATGTGCTCTCATTGTATATTCCTGTCTCATTCGTCATGATTGCCATCATCGAAGCGATGCAACTGTCTGTTCAGGTAGCGGTAGCGCGCAGTCGTGCCGGGGGCTCTCGTGCATTTACCCAGCTATTCGTGCACATGATGGGCAGTGCAATGCTGCTTGCCATTCTGACCGGGGGAATTGTGATGTTAATGACCCCTGTGCTTTCATGGTTTTACCGTGTGCCTGCCGACATTGGGCCCATGTTTACGCTGTACGTAGGGGGAATGATGGCAGTGAGCATCCCGGCTGTCCTGGCTGCAGTGACCAGTGCGGCGTTACGAGGACTGGGCCGGGCACAGGCAGCGTCGTGGAACGCGGTTGGGATGGCGATGCTAAACATTGCTCTTGTGTATACATTTGTGTCGGTCTTCGGGTTGGATCTGAAGGGCATCATTTATGCTAACCTAATCACTTCCGTCTTGTCCTTGGCTATCTCTCTGCTCATTCTGTTCATTCGTCGGGAAATGATCTTTGAACGCTTTGCTTTTGCAAAAAAACATCTGATGGCCCTCAGGCATGTCGGTATTCCTGTGTTCATCTCGTACTGCATGATTTTTCTGAGTACATTTTTTTTTAATAAAATTGTCAGTCACTTTGGCGAAGGGGCGGTTGCTGGCTTTGGCGTTGGTTATCGAATTCAGACGATGGCGATCCTGCCGGGTATCGTCATTGGGTCGGCCATCGGCATTATCATCAATCATAATTTGCAATCACCACACCGGCCAAGGGCCTATGCAAGTTATCGCCAAGGTCTGTTGCAATCCTTTGTTCTGTACGTGATCATTGCCGTTGCCGTCTGGATCTGGCGAGACCCGCTTATCGCATTTCTGATCGAAGACGCGGCAACCCGAGCAGAAGCAGCACAGTATTTGTCCATCGTAGCTCTTTCCTATATTGGCATGGGTCCCATGATGACAACGTTGCTAACGATGGAACAGAGCGGGCGCGGATATCAGGCCATACTCCTGAATGCGGTGTATTTTCTGATTATTATCGTCCTTGGCTGGGGATTGACTCGGGCCTTCAATGAGGTTACTTACTTCTATGCGGTGATTGCTGGCATGAATGTGGTCGGCATGTCGTCGTTCTTCCTGCCTTTCATGCGAATGCTGAAGCGGGAATATGTGGAGTCGTCTGCGGATAAGGACATCAGTACAGAAGGTGAAGCGACGTTGCCGAATAAGAGCTATTCCACACAGACTTGACTCTAACTACGTACAGGAGGTTTTTGCATGACAACATCAGAACCTGCTTATCTGGTACGTCGCATTGCAGATGCGTGGATCGCTGCGGATGAAACGTTCAGCCAGTTTTATGAGCTGGAACCTGCGAAAGAGCTGGAGCCACAACGCCCCCCGGATTTGCCGGGGGTGGAACCTGCGGAAGCGCCTTTTTTTTTGTATGAGCCTCTTATCGGTCATGGGGCTCCTCAACTGGGGATCTTGGGTATCCCTCATTCTGGTGGGACAAGCATGTTAAACTCCTCCGTTGCCGGACTTGCGCATGCGTTACGCGTAGAATCGTGGAAAAAGGTCATCTATCCATCGTTACAAGAGTCCGGGAATTCGAGCTTGTACGATATTGGAAGTGGGAGACGATTGCTTGAGAGCGTAGCCATGCAGGATTGGGGTACTTGTCTTATGAATGAAGCGGAGGCGGATACAGCTGTTCCTTATCAAAAGGGGCTTGCGGCGGCACTGGATCATGCGCTGGATCAACAGGCACTATTGTGCTGTATTGGCGGAGACCATTCCATTACGCATGCCGTGCTTCAGATGATGGCAAAGGCCCCGGGCAGTCGAAGAGTGCTGGTCCAGTTCGATGCCCATCATGATTGCGGTATCGATGCCATCCATCAGGAGCAACCCAGTCACTCCAATTTTGTGAGACATTTGCTAGAGCAGGATACGGTTGCTGCTGTTGTACAGATTGGCCTGCGTGGTCTTCGCTCAGCAGATCAGATGTACAGCCATCCTGGCTTGATTCAAATATCGGCAGAGCATATGACACCCGAGAGGGTGAGCCACGTTCTGAACGAGGTAAGGCAGAAGTACGATGTCGACTCGGCTTATTTAACTTTTGACTTGGATTCCCTTGATCCGGGAAGCTTCCCGTTTGTTGATTTTCCGATTGCTGCAGGACCGACGTGGCAGAATATTCGAGACTGCGTTATTGCAGCGCTGGAAGTCCCGTTATCTTATGAAGGGATGGACATGGTTGAAGGACAGGGTGTGCAATCGGATCGACACATTCCTGGACAATATGAGCTGGCGCTTCGAATGTTGGTCTATATGATGGATGGTATCGACCGGAATCGTCGGCGGTTTGAATTGTCTTCTAGAACTAGCGCAGCCAGGGAAGGAATGCTGTCGGGAACGGGAGTATCCATGAATCAGGATATACAGGAGGTGTAAGGATGGAGGATTTTCATACATTATATACGTTACATAAGGAACAGGTCAGGGAGGAGTTGTATAGGGAAAAGACAAACGGAATTCAACTGGGATTCTTCTATGCGCTAATGAATATTGTTAAGGAGCTTGCACCACTTCAACCGGAATCGTCACCGGAGTCGATCTGGATGGATTATCTGGCTTTTTTGCGGACGGTTGACGAACACAAAAAAAGCCCGTACTCCTTTATGGATTGGGATGAAGTCGAGGGGCTTGAACATTTGCAAGCGACTTTGCAGGAAGGTGGGGCTTTGTTGACATGGCATTATGGATTCGTCCGGCATAATATGATCACCATCGGACAGGAGATTCGCGCAGGCCACATGAAGTCCGGATTACCCTTCTATCTTGTGGCTGAGCAGGGCACCGTAGAGCAGGAACAGAAGCTGTCGTCATGGAATACCCTACGTCAGTTTGCAGGTGCTGATCTGTTGAATGCCGAGGATGAGATGATTGGCATACGATTATATTCTCATTTGCGGAAGGGAGGTTCATTCAACCTTTTCGTAGATGGTCAGACCGGGTTCAACGCGGATAATCGCGCAGTGGAGCTCCCTTTCCTGAGTTCACGCATCCGGACGAGGAGCGGTATTTTTCGTATTTTAGCCAAGACACGCAAGCCTGTATGCCCCTATTTCATGACATTGACTGAAGATTTTCGTTCCAAAATTGTTTTCTTGCCGCCTTTCATCTTAGAAGGGGATATTCAGGAATCAGCAGGACGTGTATATGAGCCGTTTCGCAATCAACTGCTGAAGCAGCCTGCATTATGGAGATTCTGGGACCGTCACCATCAGCAAGTGATTCACTGGAAAGAGGATGAGACTAATCTTCATTCAACGGAGGCTGAGAGTCAGGTGGACTGGTTCTCCAAGCCGCTGGAGGGATTCGGTCAGCTTGGACTGAACACCGAGAGTGGCATGATCTACAATTTGGGTTAACCGTCAGATAAGGGGGAGGCAGGAATGCAGTCTTTCATTACGGAGCAGTACAATCGTCTATCGGTCCATGTGATGCCAACAAGCCAATACGCCAACTGTTATCTCCACCTTGGTATCGTTAACGAACAGGGAAGGATTCCATCAGCGGTGTTTGCAGTCATTGTGCGAATGCTTTTCAGGCAGGATTCACTCGGCAAAAGAAAGCTACGGCAGCAACTATGGTCTATGTATGCCGATGAGCTAAGATGCGAATTGGAGCAGAAAGGGGAGACTCAGCTCGCATCCATTCGGTTGCGTATCCCTGCAGGGTTGTTGCCCGGGACCGATGCACGGACGCTCGATGCGCTGAAGCTGCTCGCAGATATGTTGTTTGGATCGAGCCTCCAGGGTGTATTCGATTTTGATGAAGTGCAGATCCAGGAGGAACTTGGTTGGGCAGAACATCATGCTGGCTATGATGTTTCCAATTGGGATAAGGTGGTACAGGGGCGTAGTCTGGAATGGCTTGGGTATGCGGAACGAAGCAGGGATGCCGACGTGGAGCAACTGCAACATTGTGTGCGTGATGGTGAACTGCAGCAATGGTACCGGGAGGTGCTTTGCAGCCCACTACATATTCATGTGATCGGTGATTTCCAGTCGGATGTGATGATAGCTCAGGTCATGGAGACCTTTGTGCCATTGCTTGTCACGGCTGAGGGGAGAGCTATCCCATCTGTGATCGGGCATGGTCAACCTACTGAGCGCCGGGAGGAAGGCGAGATGATGCTTGAGCTGATGGATATTCAGCAATGCAAGATTAATGTGACCTTCACCACCGGGGTTACGTATGGATCGTCGGACTATCCTGCACTGTTTCTTTTTCATTCCCTGTTTGGCGCTACGCCTGCTTCCAGGCTTCAATCCGAGCTTCGTGAACGAAAGCAATGGGTGTATCAGATCTACAGCACACTGGATGATTATCGGGGAACGCTTCATGTGACAACGGGAACAAGCAGTGGATATGTGACGGATGTGCTTGAAGCGATAGATGCTGAATGGCTGAGGATATGCAGTGGAGACATTCAGGAAGTGGAGCTGTATAGAGCGATTCAGAATGTGATGCATTATGTGCAAGTGGGATACGATCTGCCTGAGCAGGTGGTCAACCTTCATATCGATCGATTGCTCAACCGGGTCCAGATGACAACTCCGCAATTCCTGGAAGCCATATCCTGCGTTACTGCGGAACAAGTGGCCGAGGTAGCCTCTGGCATGAAAAAGGCTGTCACCTGGATTTTGTATCCTGAGAGTGAATATTCTGCACCAGTGCAGGAGGTGACTCATGAATAGTATTGTGAATATCGCACCTGTCCGCAGGCGTTTATCCAATGGTCTGTCGGTCCACATTTTCCCCGAACCCCAGTTCCATCATACTTTTGTTTCGTGGTCCGTGTCCTATGGCTCAATCCATGATGCAGCCCTGCCTGGCAGAGCGCATTTCCTTGAGCATATGATGTTCTACAATCCGGATCAACGACCCGTCAAGCCGCTATTTCATACTCTGGGAGCTTCGACATCTGCATTGACACGTTACGATGTAACAACTTATCAAATGGCCTGCACAGGCGATTTGAAACGAAGTCTGGAGTTGTTCACCGGCATGCTAGCTACTCCATATTTCACCCCGATGCATCTGGAACAGGAACGGTCCGCCATTCATCAGGAGCTGTCCATGTATGCAGACCAGCCCTCCTGGAGAGCTTTGCAGCAGTTGACTCAGATGATGTATGGCAGCAATCACCCCATCACAATGGATGTTGCAGGTACACCGGATAGTCTGTATCAAATGACAACGGATGAGCTGAATCATGCTTACAATACTCGCTATGACACAGGAAGAATGGCAGTAGCGGTAGCGGGTCCGGTTGAAGCGGAGTTCATTGTGGACATGCTGGAACAATTCCCTGCAAAAGAATCACTGAATGATGCCTACCTGCCAGAAGTTACACTCGACTATTTGGGCGAGGACTCCAATAAACAATATCGGGAGATTGAATGCGGATTGTCCTTGCCGCTTGTAAGGTATGGGTTCCGTGCAGAAGATGGGATGCAATTGAAAGAGCAAATCGCTTGCATGATCGGTATTGAAGCTTTACTGGGTGAAACTTCCGATTTCTACGCGGAATGTATGGAGTTGGGTCTGCTTCATAAGGGTGCAGAATGGGACCACTATTATCGTAAGGAATTTGCCTTTTCGAACGCTTGTGGGTATTCAGCAGATCCCGTTTCTTTATATAACCGGGTTGAGGAGATGTGTGAGCATATTCAGAACGGAACGCTGTCCCTATCCAACTTCAACTATGCACGGATGAAGTGGTTAAGCAAGTATTATGCAGACATGGATTCGTTAAAACAGCGATGCATGCACGTCTCCGAATATGAGGTGATTGGACTGGATTATATGCAGCTTGGCACGTATGCACTTGAATTAACAGTAGAAGAGGTTAGGAGTGGTCTTAGAACTATTGCAACGTCTGCTCGTCTGCGGATGGTTGTTATACGTTAGCATGTACGTAACCCCGTTTAGGGAGGAGGGCCTTATGGAATCCAGAACCGGAACAATCAGCAGCCTTCTGGCAATGAGGGAACAAGGGAATGATACGTTCACGCCATTTTCAGGAGAACCGGAGGTCCACATTTGGACACAGACTTTACCCATAAGGGAGGATCAACTGCAGACAGCGACTACCATGGAATCCGATGCAATGACTGTAGACGAACATGAACGTATGGCTAGAATCAGTACAACCTCACGTCTACAGGCTCATTGCTGGATGATTTCAAGGGTTTTCTTGCGAAGAGTGCTGGCACAGTACATGCAGCTTCAGGCAAGGGATATTCGATTTGAATACGGCACTTCCGGAAAGCCTTATCTCGTGGGAGGTCCGCAATTCAGCCTTTCGCATACGAATGGGCTGTGTGTACTGGCGATTGCATCCAGTAACAACGCAATTGGCATAGATGTGGAATGGGTACGCCCACTGATAAGAGAGCAGGCCATCATCCAACGTTTCCTGACGGAAGAGGAGCGGGATTATGTGCTGGAAGCCATGTGTTCCGGGGAAGATTCTTCTTTTTTGCTGTGGAACATTCTCACAGGCAAGGAGGCCTGGATCAAGGCTTCAGGTCAATCTTTATGTGGGCAGTGGAGGAATCTGAATACGGCACAAGCTATAAATCATCATGAACATTTGCTGAAATGGGCCGGACAGAAGTATGTGTTGCAGTCTCTGAAAATGGGCAAAGGCTACTCAGCATCATTATGCGTGACAGGGAGCCAAATACCACTCATTCACTGGATGAATATGGATAAAAATATGCAAAGCGATGAGGGGATCTGTAATTAAATCTTACATATCTATTGTCTAAACATTGGCATTACCTATAATATGGACAAACGGTACCTTAATTTACCAATGTTAAATTCATTGGTTCAATTCCAAGGAGGTTTGTCATGATTCAGTTCCCTAAACCGGATGTCGAGCAATATTTTCAGACGTACCGCATTTGGCATTTTGCCGTATCGGCAGACGAGAAACGTTTGTTCATGGACAGCAATCTGAACGGTCAGCCGAATATTTGGGCGATGGATTTGCCTGGAGGATACCCGTATCCTTTAACTTACTTGAATCAGAGCAGTCAATTTATTAAAGCAGACCCGCAAGGACGTCATCTGCTTACCGCGTTTGATCGGGATGGAGATGAGAACTATCATCTGTATGCACTCCCACCCGAGGGTGGTGTTCCACTGCCTGTGGTTCCGGCAGAACCGAATGATCGCTGTTATTTCGCTGAGTTGTCCGAGGATGGACAACGTCTCTATTATGTCACCAGCGCGGGTAATCCGAATTATCTGAATTCACGCCGCATCGATCTGGAGACAGGTGAAGATGAACTGTTATACAGTGGAGAAGAGGTTACGAGCAGCCTGGTTGCCGTAAGTCCTGACGAGAAGAGTTATGTCATTCTCAAAATGTACTCGAATACGTATCAGACGGCGCATCTGTATCGTAACGATGAAGAAATGGTAATTCTGCCTGCCTCAGAACGTCATAGTCAGGTATCCGATTTGATTTTTGCAGATGATAATCGCCTTCTGTTCATTACCAATGACGACTCGGCATATTCCTATGTGGCTGAATATCGCATCGATACCCGTGAATTCCGTCTAGTGTGCCAAATCGAAGGGGAAGACGTAGAGTTTATCCGCTGGCATAAGGCTTCCCAGACCTTATATTTCTGGACACTTACAGGACCGGAAAATCGTATGTACGTATTGGGCAAAAATGCCGCGGAGCCTCGGCGCGTAGAGATGCCGCTGGATACGATAGAGCAGGTCAACGTTACCAAGGCTGGTAATGTGTATATCCTCGGACGTGGAGCGATCCAACCGCATAACATATATCGCCAAATGGCAGATGCAGAGTCCTGGGAGCCGCTGACCGCCAATCGGGTAACGGGACTTGACCCAAGTGATCTCGTGTATCCTGATGTTATTCGGTATAACTCCTACGACGGACTGGAGATCGAAGCGCTCTTGTTCAAAGCAAAGCCGGAGCAGGCCAATGGTTATACGGTTTTTTGGCCACATGGAGGGCCGCAAGCCTCGGAAGCGAAGTTCTTCCGGCCGATGTTCCAGATGATGCTCGCTCAGGGCTATCATATCTTTGCACCGAATTTCCGTGGCAGTACCGGATATGGTGCGGAATTCGTTAAATTGGTTGAGAGAGATTGGGGCGAAGGGCCAAGGCTGGACTGTGTTGCCGGGATCAACTGGCTGTTTGATCAGGGTATTACCTCGCCAGAGCGGTTGTTTGTGGTAGGTGGAAGCTATGGGGGATATATGACCCTGTTATTGGCAGGGCGCCATCCGGAGCTGTTCCGGGCTGCGGTCGATATTTTTGGGCCGAGCAATCTGTTCACGTTCCTGGAATCCGTACCGGAAGACTGGAAGCCAATGATGGATAACTGGCTGGGTGATCCGGTCCGTGACCGTGAACGCTTAACGAAGGATTCACCGATTACGTATCTCGATCAGATGGTTAACCCGATGCTGGTCATTCAGGGTGCCAATGATCCAAGGGTCGTGAAGGCCGAATCCGATCAGATCGTGGCTGCGCTCCAGTCGAAGGGAATTGATGTGGAATACATCGTTCTGGATGATGAGGGGCATGGTTTCTCCAGAAAGACTAACGAGATTCTCGTATATCGCAGGATGCTGGAGTTTTTGCAGAAACATCAGGAGTCACCCGTCGCACAAGCCTAAGTTGAGAGATTCCATGTTTGATTGAAAAATAGTGAGATATAAAAACCGCCAGAGATCATTCTTGATCTTTGGCGGTTCTATCCGTGCGTCCAGATGTTGGTCGACATATATGGAGTGATACATACGTTAGTTTGGAAGGCCGCTATCCTTGAGCGACCTGTCCAAATCTACTCATCCAGCAATGCGACAATCGAATTAATGGACTGCTGAGCCCACTGTGCAAAAGGCAGGTCGGCCGTCCACGTCACTTGTCCTGTCGCTTTGGCTTCCCCCCACCACAAGATACGTTGATAGAGCAGATGCATGCTGAGACGTGTGCGGAAGTGTTGGCACTTCTCCTCATCTGCTGCACAGATCAGATCCCGGTAGCAGCGAAGGAACTGTGCAGCCAGCTCTGGTTGACCCTCACGAACATACCTGGTGGATATTTTGGTTAGGTCGGCTGTGCCGTCTCCGAAATAGGCGGTTGTAAAATCAAACAGGCCACTAATCTGCCACCCGAAAGAACGGTCGCCCACATGTTGAATCAGAATATTCTCGACCTTGAAGTCTCCCATGACAAAACTCGGAACAGCTTTGGAACGAAATGCCGGTTCAGCATTCTTGAATTGATCGTCCACCCACCGAACATCTTCATCCGTAATCACCGAGTATTGCTCTGCGTCATGTAACCAGTGGCGAATGGTTCCGTACAACCAGTCCAGATAATCGCCTGCAAAGGAAACAATCTGCTGCGCTACAGGATCATATTCCCCGGCGTCAGGCACCTTCCAGCGGTGCAGCTCAGCCAAAGTATGAGCAAGCATACAGGCAATCTCTTCCTGATCCTGCTGTGACAGTGAAGCCTGGAATACCGGATCATACAGGTGATTCCCGGGCAGGCGCGGCATGATGGCATAACTCCAGCCCAGAAGTTCGGTATCTTCCTGTAATAAATAGGGGTCAGGGACAGGAATGGACGTATGTTTCGCCAGTTGTTCTACATAGAACTTTTCTTCCTGTAACTGTCCTGCATATAAAGGATTGCCTTTCAGAATATACTCTCCACGGGAAGTTCGAATGAGCAAGGTCTGCCCCATAACCCCTTTATCCGTTCGTTGATAGTCTTCAAGGGTTCCCAGTTCAAGTTCATTCAGCGCGTCCTGCAATGAAATGGCAGCCACTTCGCCAAGTTGATTGGAACCAAAATAGATACGGGTTGTCATATGGCCAGATCCTCCTGAAGTTTAGTCCTCATTCTCTTCGTCAGACAGGTCATACCAATCCTCATCGACCAATCCACGGATGAAAGCTTCAAAATTCGGCGCAAGATATGTAATCTCATAATCATTTTCCTGATCCACATGAACGACACAGGGTTCGCCTTCAGGACCACAGAAACGATAATCCAGCATAACGACATCATGGCCAGCGGATGGACAATCACAGATCACAATCCCCAGGTCAGGGTATCCCCAATCTTCGATCATGAACCGACTCCCAAACTCTCCTCCAAGGGAATACATCTTGTCCCGGCCGATCCCCAAAATACTTGAAATCTCAATATGGTCCACAGCCCAGGAGGTTGCTTCTTCGGTTGGGAACACCGTTCGTGCAGGGATTCCACCATTTTGGGTATGCATAAGCTGAATATAGGAGGCAGGGAGCTTGTAACCAAATTCGTGTTCAAGAGATACAATCATGTCTTCGTCAAAGGGGGCCGACACATGGTTATCCCGTGCATAATTACTCTGCTTCCAGAATGTCACTGGGTCGTACGTTCCTGAAGCAGCACGAAGATGGTTCAACGTGCCATGCTGCTCCCATGCTGTCACTTGTTCTTCATGGCGTTGTCGATCCCGTCGCATCTTCTCGGTAAAAGGTCGAATCTGACTTAGGAATTCAAGGGTTGATTCATCATGGGGCTGAAGTTCGTTAGCTCTCTCAAACGCCAATAGTGCTTGTTCATAGTCGGCGATATAACAGTACGCGTACCCTATGCGATAATGCCACAGCGGGTCGTTTACCCCTTGCTCCTCGACAGACAACAGTTGTTGAATGGCTTCGCGGTAACGTGCGTCATTGTTATAGGCTCTGGCGAGTTGACCAATCAGATCATAATCCCGCTCTGAGACGGGGATTCGTTCAATACGTTCAATAATGAGACTGAATTGGTCCTGCTCATGCCACAAGTTGATTTGTTCCAGCAGTTCTTTTTCCATGATTAGGCCTCACTTCAGTAGGGGATGAGAATCTCTTCCAACTATTTTACAAGGTTCAGAGGTAAAAAAACACTCCCGCTTGTAGACAACCACGATGGCTTTCTACGAACAAGGAGTGCTTTAATGTGATCATTATGAATGATTGAAGAATGCAATTAGCTGGGTTTACAAATCGTCAAATCCGTTATCGTCGCCAACTTTACCGTAGTTACGGGATTTAGCTTCGAAGAAGTCTGTTTTGGTTGCATTCAGTGCTTCATCAGAGAATGGTTTGATCCAAGGCATGCAGTTTACATCCACACCTTCATATGCTTTTTCCATACCCATCAGACGCAGACGTTTGTTGGCGATGTACTTGATGTAATCTTCCAGCTCGTTCAGGTCAATGCCGCGTACGTTGCTGAGCGTGTAATGTGCCCAGTTGGTTTCGAGCTCAACCGCACGATTAATAGTTGTGTATACATACTCCATGTTCTCAGGTGTGTTCAGTTCAGGGAAGTCTACCAGCAACTGTTTGTACACTTCGGCGAAGAAGTAACAGTGTTGGTTTTCATCCCGTTGGATATACGAGATCATCTGGCTGGTTGCCATCATTTTCTGGTCACGGGCCAGGTTGTAGAAGAAGGCAAACGTACTATAGAAGAAGATTCCTTCGAGTACCAGATCGGCTACCATAGCCTGGAAGAACGTCTGTGGAGACGGCTCGTCCCGGAATGTTTGGTAGATGTCTGCGATGAAACGGTTACGGTCAAGAAGGACTGGATCATGTTTCCAGTATTCGAAAATTTCCTTTTGCTCCCGATCCGATACGATGGAAGAGAGGACGTAAGAGTACGATTGGTTATGAACAACTTCCTGTTGTCCGATAATGGCCGAGATCGCTTCGAGTGAAGAATCGGTAAAGTAACGTTTTACGTCACCCACAAACATCGTCTGCATGGAATCAAGTACCGCGAGCAGAGAGATGTTGATTTTAAACGTACGTTGCTCTTCCTCGTCCAATTGGGCAAACTGGGAAGCATCTTTGGACATGGGAATCTCGTCTGCGATCCAGTGGTTAAGTAGCAGTACTTTGTACAATTTGTACATATGAGGCATGCGAATGTCGTTCCAGTTCAGGATACCGGAGCATTCACCTTCAATAATACGGGTTGATTGGTTAGGGGCTTCGGTATTGAAAATTTTCTGTACTTGCATTGTTCCGTTCACTCCTTGAATGAATTTACACTGTATAACTACGATGACAGAACAACCTTCCGATCACTGTTATCCCCTGATTTTTTTGATCCTCTTTCAAAGGGGAAAATCCGGTGATAAAGTCGATGTGTATGCTTCCGAAGTAGCTTTCTTACAGAAGGCTTTTAGCTTCGTTTCTTCAGCTTTGTTCTGTCCTCTTCGTTATCGTGTAATCATTAATTCTTTTATATATTAGGATTGTATAATGTGGCATCTATATCAACATCTTGCGATGCTGTGATCGTGTTTTAGGCAAAAAAGAACCAGGGCAACGCCATTTTGCAATCAAAACAGGATGCCCTGGTGGTCACCTTGAATCTAATAAATCTTCTCTGTCATACATAAAACGTAACTTGCGCAAAAATTAAGATTCTTCAATCGTTAATGCTCGGCTACGAACATAATAAGTTGATTTCATGCCGGCTCTCCAGGCGTGCAGATGCAATTCCAGGAATTCTGTTGCTTTAATATCTGGTCGAACGTAGAAGTTGAAACTTTGTCCCTGATCGACGTGGCGCTGACGGGCAGCCGCCATATTAATGGAAGCATGCTGATCCACCTGGAACGCCGTTTGGTAATAAGGGCTTGTTTTTTCGGACAGATCCGGAGCCGGGTTGGCAATTTTGTAAGTTGTTTTCTCTTCATAAGATAACAGCTCATAGAGCGGATCAATACTAGCCGTTGAGCCGGCAATGATGGACGTAGAACCATTAGGTGCAATGGCGAACAACCAGGCATTACGTACACCGTTTTGTCGTACTTCGGCTTGCAGTTCTTTCCACTGTTCGGTTGTCACGAACTCGCCTGCGCGCTCACCTGATGTGTACTCGCGTTGGTCGAAGTAGTGACCACTTTCCCAATCGGAACCTTTGAATTTCGGATAATGTCCTTTTTCTTTGGACAGCTCCATACTGGATTTCACGAGCAGGTAGTTAATTTTTTCATACAGATTATCGTTATACGCTACCGCTTCGTCAGACTCCCAATGAATGCCTTCGAGAGCAAGCAGGTGGTGAAGTCCAAACGTTCCCAGACCGACTGCGCGATATTGGCTGTTGGTATATTGGGCTTGCAACACTTCAATGTTGTTAATGTCGATAACGTTGTCCAGCATGCGCACCTGAATTGGAACGAGACGCTCCAATACATTATGAGGTATAGCACGTGCCAGATGGATGGAGTTCAGGTTGCAGACAACAAAGTCGCCAGGCACTTTGGAAATCACAATGCGAGTTTGTCCATCCTTGGTTACGAGTTCTTCCTTTTCAATCACAGTGGCAGACTGGTTCTGCATAATTTCGGTACACAGGTTGGAGGAGTATACCATACCGTGTGCACGGTTAGGATTTGAGCGGTTAACCGTATCCCGGTAGAACATGTATGGCGTACCTGTCTCCAGTTGGGATTTAAGTACACGCTTCATGATGTCAATCGCCTGTACTGTAATCCGGGACAACAGTGGGTGATTCACTGCTTCTTCGTATTTATCACGGAACGCACCTTCGCCAAAGGACTCATCATAGAAATCTTCCAGTCCGAGTGCACGACCATTCTCGTCCTTCCAGCCCATCACTTTCTTTGTTTCGTGAGGACAGAACAGGCTCCACTCGCCGCGAGTGGATACCCGCTCCATGAACAAGTCAGGCAGACAGATGCCGTGGAATACGTCATGCGCACGCATACGCTCGTCACCGTTGTTCAGCTTCAGATCGAGGAAGGCCAGAATGTCTTTGTGGAAAACGTCCAGGTAGACGGCAATGGCACCTTTACGCGTACCGAGCTGATCTACGCTGACTGCTGTATTGTTTAGTTGGCGAATCCAAGGGATTACACCGGAACTTGTATTTTGGTGACCACGGATATCCGAACCACGAGCTCTGACTTTGCCGAGGTAAACGCCGATGCCGCCACCCATTTTGCTCAGACGAGCTACATCCGTGTTGGAATCGAAGATACCTTCGAGTGAGTCGTCCACCGTATCAATGAAGCAACTTGAAAGTTGACCGGCTACTTTTTTACCTGCATTGGACATCGTAGGAGTAGCTGCAGTCATGTACATGTTGCTCATTGCCCAATATGCTTCCTTCACGAGATCCATACGTTTCTCGGCAGGCTCTTGGTGCATTAGGAACATGGCGATAACCATATAACGCTCTTGCGGCAATTCCATTACTTTTCCATCAAAATCGTGAGCGAGGTAACGTTCTGCCAGTGTGAGCAAGCCGATGTAATCGAAGAGCAGATCGTTGCGGTAGTCAATGCACTCAGCAAGTTCGTCGATCTGTTCTTTGGTGTAACATTCCAGCAATTCTTCGCGGTAGATACCTTTCTTCACGAGATCTACAAGAAGAGGATGGAATGCGCCATAAGGCTCGTCCGGGTAAGACTTGTATCTGCGGTTGGTAGCCGCTTTTTTGTACAAGGAAGTGAGCAGGGCGCGTGCTGCTGAAAATTTCCAGTCGGGCTCTTCCTTTGTTACCAGTTCCAGTGCACTCATGATAAAAGCGTTGCTGATTTCGTCCCCGGTAACTTCGTCACGACGGAGTTTGCTGTTTACCCCACGTACGAGACGTTCCTTGTCCAGTGTCTCCAGTCCTTCCAGATTACGGTCGGCATATACCGAGATACGCATCTCATCAAAGGCAAGCTGGCGGTTGTTCGGCTTGGTCACAACTTGTGGCATGAATATTCCTCGCTTTCGCATGTTAAAGAGATAAATTGGAGAAATTCTTTATATAAAGAATTGAGTGTTGTCTTACGGTGAGAAAAAGGTAAAGGTTGCTTTTGGCAGACTGCAACGGCGGTGACAAGTTCATGTCTTAAATCGCTCAACTTGAGGAGCACAAAACAGCACAATGCAGAACATGCTCATATAAAAAGCATTCTCCCGCCTCGCGGCTGAAAATGCCCATGGATGCTCTGGCTTTCTTACTGTCTTAGAAGTTCTGGATATAGACAGAAAAAGGTGCTTATGTAAGCTTTGGTCTATTGCAGATGTGCCTGTAGTTTGAGGATACCGGATGCAGTCCAAACAGCCCCGTTAACCTCCATGTCAACTCTGTTTCGAGAAAGCGATTTACACCTACAGGGACGTGCCTTTGGAGGTGATTTCATCCTGTTTTTCGCGAGAATGCAGAAGGTGACTAATAGAAGCGGAGAAATCTAGTGTTACTACATTTTGTAGCTGTCAACATACTGTAACCCAACATATTGTGTTTGTAAAGTGGGCCGATACAGTAAAACGTAATTCCGAGTATACCATTTAAGCCAGGAATCCGCAAAGGAAAAGGACTGGAAGATTTGAAGATTTATCAAAAAAAATTTTTGAACAATTTGAATGACGTCATCACGTCAGTTTGAATTGTAACGCATTCAACTGGTAGAATAAAAATAGTCAAAAATCGACTAAAATTAGCGGCAGCGGTTGTTCACGGGGCCCAGAGGAGGCGGAGCAAAATGGCAATAGCAGAAGTGACTGTAATTCCAATCGGAACGGGTACAACCAGTCTAAGCAGTTATGTGGCGGACATGCAAAAGGTATTGGAACATCAACGGGGCATTACATATCAGTTAACTTCCATGAGCACCATTATTGAGGGACCGCTTAACGAGATCTTTACAGCAATTGCGGCTCTGCATGAAGCACCGTTTTTGTCAGGAGCTCAGCGTGTTTCCACATCCGTCAAAATTGACGACCGTCGTGATAAACCGGATGCCTCAAGTATACAGAAGTTACAATCGGTTCAGGATAAACTGACGTCACTTCAGGCAAGGCCTAATTAATGGTTTAGTATAAACATCCGTATATACGGTTATTTGGTATGTTATAAATCATCATTAATTAAAGGTTAGATTGTGTCTGTCTGTGTAGTTAACGTGAATTTCTGACATTTATAAACAGAAAGACAAAAAGACCAGCTTAACGTTCATTAAGCTGGTCTTTTTGTATACTCATTTAACATTTTAATTAATCTGCAACTACCAATGAGGCTCCAATCAACGTGGCGTTGGTGTAACCACCGCCAACATTTTCAAAAGAGAAGTTGGTAATTGGAGCACCGATCACCGTGGCATAATCACCGTCAAGCAAATCTCCGGTCGTTGCAGGATATAACGCTATAATATCATTTCCATTCTCATCCATGACATGAACGACAGAGAAAGTTGCTCCGAGAGAGCTATCTTCTTCAACGGAAATGACTTCCCCGTTAATTTGTACGAAAGTATTGTAATAGTTGGCTACATTTTTATTCAGATGACGGGTCGTTACGTTGGAGTCAACGAGCCCCCGTACCTTTTTGCTTAGTTCTGCCGTAATGGCCGGGAATACATCGTTATGTTTACCAAAGAAATCATAAGATGCCTGCTCCATAAAGGCTGTGTCTTCTGTAATGTACGGAGTTAACTCATTAAAGAAATCCGCAGCTGATGCCGTAACAGATGAATTTCCAGTCGTTGCAGTTGGTGCTGTTTGCTCCAGAGAAGCAGTAATGCTTAGGGAATCAAGGATATCTTTGATCTCATCCTGATTATAAGTATCCTTGGCGTAAGTTAACGTCATGGTATAGAGTTCTGTATTGGTCGGAATCAGATACTGCACAAGGATAACATCTGTACCCGAGGAATGCTTATAGGCTCCTTCCAAGACACCAGCGCTATATTCTTTATAAGGCTTGTTTGTGTAGCTGGTTTTTTTATAATCGGAAATGCCGATGCTTGAACCGCTTTGTGTGTAATAATCCACTATATTATTAGCGTATTCTTCAGGATTAATTGAACCGGTTGAGCTGGTCTCAATCGTCAGATTCATATTATCTGCAAATGTGGCTGAGGAAGATTGGTCTGAAAAAGCAGCTTTAATGGATGGAGCATTCATTTGACTTGTATCTACGCTTTTCCAGGATTCAGGATATGCAAAAGAAAATCCTTCTCCACTATATGTAGTGTATTTCGTAGCTTTTGCTTCTGTTGAGACAGTTTCAGTTGCCTTGGATGCTTCGGACGTTTGGCTATCGGTTGTTGTGTTTGTTTCTGAATTACCACAAGCACTAAGTAATGTGGCTAATGCCAAAATCGTAATAAGTTTCTTCATTATGTCTAATTTCTCCTCATGTGCTTCCCATCGGTTGGGATTTTTTCTAAGGTCATCATTTCGTTTGGGATAATCTAGTTTAGGTGGTGAGCATGGAAACTCCTTTCTACTTTATTAGTAAAATAATAACATAAATAAAGATTTCAGTATTCATAATTACTAAAAAGGTAATTTATCTGTATTTAACAAGTTAAAAGCTAATAATATACCGTGTGGGTATCCATTTTGAGCGATAGTACATACATTTGGTTGATATAACCGTGGGATTTATTTATGAATTAAACATATATGAACATAACATGCCGACTTAAGAACTAACCCTTTGTGTAGGTGAAATTAAGGAATAGTCGGTGGAAAAAAACAGCCCATTTTCGATCTGAGCCCGGTCCCATGTGTGATTGGTGCATATAGTGAACTGTACCTCAAATCAAAGGAGGGGTTTACATGAGTGGAGTAGTAGGTGGATACGGCGGCGCATGGACATCGACTGGCGCGATCTTGGTTCTCTTTATCTTGTTGGTCATCATCTCTAAAGCATTCTTGATCTAATAAACCGCTTGGACCCTAATATATTTGTAAAGGAGGGTTCTGCATGAGCAACGTAGTTGAAGGCGTAGGATACGGCGGCTGGACATCGACTGGAGCAATCCTGGTTCTGTTCATTCTTCTCGTAATCATCACTAAATCTTTCTGGGTATAATATGGCGAGCTCTGCCGGGCAACCGGTGGGGTTTTTTTTCTAGAGGACAAGCATGGTGGAGAGCCAGGAAGCTAAGATAGCTTGTAGTTAAACAGAAGAATTGGTGGAATTCAAGAAATGGAAGGGCGGAGTATGTTTCGAAAATGGGGAAGGTACCTCATGGCTAAACGCCCATTTTGTCAATATGAGGGCGATAGCCCGGTCCAGAGGTAGGCTGAATACATAGCTTAGGGGTGTAGGCAAATGTTAAGGAGGAATGAACAATGAGCGAAGTAAAACCGAATTCACCGAACGGACAGGGACACGTATACGGACATATGGGAGGTTATGAGCATATGCAAGGATACCAATACACAGGTCATGAAATGCATGGGTATGGATATGGTTGTGGAACAATGCCAATGGGATATGGCTATGGATACGGACACCATGCCAATCAGGCTCCAATGATGCACGGTTATCAACAGGGTTGTGGAGTATCCTATGGTCATGGCGGCGGAAGCTGGGGTTCCATGGGTACGATCCTTGTACTGTTCATCTTGCTGGTCATCATCTCCAAAACGATGTTTATCTAAGTATTTGTGAGTGCAAGGAGACTTTGCTGATCGTGGATCGTTGCGATAGGTGCTCTAATAAACTCCGAGTTTGAGTTCCATGTTGGGCAATACGTACCTATGATTCAGAAAGGGACAGCGTAGGGTTTCATCCTGCGCTGTCCCTTTTTTATTAGAAGTGAAGGAGCGTTGGGATTACTTTCTTTAACGAACCCCACAGAAGCTATTCCATGCATTTTCGCCATTTCACAAGTTTAACGAATCGTAGACGTCTTATTATCTGAATCTGGGCATGTTTGGAGCCTATATTCATGAAGTGACATGGATTAACGTGGCTGAGATTCGTTAGATTTTACATAGCATAGAAATCCTTAATATAAGGTGTGCAGGATTCGTTAGCATCTGGTGAGCGTAAACATTTGCTTTAGAGGCCGGGGTTATTTGCACAATTAGAGAAGTAAGGAAGTAAGTATCGAGGGGTGCACGGGAGAGTGGAAAAATTTTAAAAGCAGAGCCGAATATATCTGGTTAGTCCGATAAGTGAAAGGAAGACTTTTCTCAATGAAGGAACGGTGTCCGATAGTCTGTGGATGATGCTGAAATGTGTATGTAGACATGGATAAACACCCGGAACCCAATTCCGGGTGCTTTGTGTATGTTTTCAATCTTCTCAAGAATAAGTGATATCCAAAACAACAAAAGCCCTACCTCTCTTTTGTCCTTGCGGCTCCGATGACCGCGCCAGTGTGAATGGGAACATCTTGTGAAACTCTGTACTACCGGGTTATCGTGATTCAGGTTCTTCAATCTTCATAGGTTAATTGTGCTTATAGTTCGCTGCGGTCGCAGCATGAAGAAAATATTCCGGGGTTTAAAGAAGACAGAAATCATATGAGGTTGTTTGATACAACTCTTATAGTATACCACAGGCTGTAATTTATTGCAATAAAAAGGAAAGGGCGAACAGAAAAACATGTTTTTCTGGTGGTCTTTCAAGTCAGAAGCTGAAATGCTCGTCTGAAAATATACAGAATTTTTTCAATCTATTTCTCAATTTAGGTAATCCTCTTCAAAAGATTCTGCGTAGGTTATAATAAGAGGGAAGAAACAGAAAGGGGCCCTCGCATGACTGAATCGATGGAGGACAGCAGGTTAATGCGGCAGATTGCGGAACGTGATTCCTCCGCACTGGAGCTTTTATATGACCGTTATGAGCGAGCGGTGTATTCTTTTGCCTATCGGATCGTTGGTGATCCCATGACGGCAGAAGAGACTGTTCAGGAACTTTTTATGCGGGTCTGGAATAATGCTGAACGATACGATGCCTCACAGGGGAAGCTGACCACATGGATGTTTGCGATTACGCGCAACATAGCAGTGGACATGCTGAGGCGGAAATCGAAAGGGGCAGCGGCTACTTCAGTTGAACACGAGACACTGGCGGCCTATGCCGATGAGCATACGAATACGGAAGAAGAAGTGCAGCGTAAATTGGAAGGCACCCGTATTAAAGAGGCGTTGTCCCAACTGAATGGTGATCAGCAGCAAGTTATAGAATCGATTTATTATGCGGGATTAACCCAGCAGGAAGTATCCAGCCGATTCGGGATTCCGCTGGGTACAGTAAAGAGCCGTGTCAGGCTTGCCATGCGACAGCTCCAAAAGTTGCTGGCCGATGCTGAATTGCATCCGGACGCGGGAAGGGAGGGCATACATCCATGATAGAACGACATGAGGAGTGGTCTGATCTGGCACCGATGTATGTGCTGGGCGGACTGGAAGCAGAGGAAGTGGCGGCGTTTGAAGCGCATATGGCAACTTGCGAACCTTGTCGCCAGGAGGTGAAGGAATTGCAGGAAGTGACTGGCTTCCTGCCACTTGCGGCGGAACCTGTGGCACCGCCGCCAGGTATGCGAGCACGTGTGCTGGGCAACGTGCTCGGACATGTGCAGGAGAGCACCGAGGCGAAGCCGGCAGCTGCTCCTGCTGAGCCTGAAGCACCCGTGGTGCTTCAGGAGGATCTTGCGCCGCAGCACAAACGTGCGGCGCAGCCCGGGCCAGGCCTGCCGCCGGTAACGGCGGTGCCTGCAGCCCGGGTGGAAGAGGCTGCCCAGGCACAGCCATGGCAGCCACAAGCGCGCGCGCGTGCGCGCAGCAGCAGCGCTTGGCGCATAGCCAGTGCCGGCCTTGCGGCCGCGGCACTGTTGCTGGGCGTGTACACGGCGCAACTGCAGAGCCAGATCGACTCGCTGACGCAGCAAGCAGCGGGCTCGTCGGCTACGCAAGAGCAGCTCGTGCAGGCACAGGCACAGAATGTGCAGCTGCAGGAGCAGCTGGCATCAGCTCTGAAGCCCGCACAGGGCATGCAGACTGGCGAGGCAGTGAAGCTGAATCCTGCAACGCAGGACATTGTAGCTCAGGGTCTCGCAACCATCGTTATTGACAGCAAAGGCACTCACCTGGTTGTGCAAGCTGAGAATCTGCCGAACCTGGAAGGCAACGAGGCTTTTCAGGTCTGGTTGATCAAAGGAGATACCCCTCAGAATGCGGGTACTTTCCTTAGTCGTGACGGAACGGGAGCGGTATATTACACATTGGATTCGGCCAACGACTATGATACGGTTGCCATCACGCTTGAACCGGATGCAATGGGAGATGAGCCGCGCGGTACAATGATTCTGGCTGCCAAGATTAAAGGATAAATATAGGATAGATCACCAAAGGCTGCTCCGTCGTGGAGCAGCCTTTTTGTGTTTTCCAGTTCTGGCGCCGACCCATTGGATTTTATTAATTTTTTTAGTCGGAGCAACCGATAAACAAATAGAAAGCAATACCCTTAATCTCCCTGTGTCTCAAGGGAGAACTGGTTGCACATAGAGAGTGAGGGGTTCAGTTGGAAGCATACCGTTCATTTATCTTTCGCCTGATACGCAATTATCTGATCGGTTCACTGGCAGCTGTTTTTGTTGTCGGTACAGTAGTTATGGTATCTACTCTGCAAATACCCAATATTCAATTTGTTCGGCTCATCTTCATTGTACTGATTTCACTCTTGTTCATGCTGGTTGCAGAATTAATTACGCTGTGGGTACAGCTTGGCCCCATAAGACAGTTTTTCACTTCCGAGCATCATGAGAGAGAAGAATTAAACCACATGTATGAGAAAATTCATCGTTTCCCAGGACAGACCATATATCGGATCATGGGTCCGCACATGCTTGGTTTTTCACTCCCAGCAGCCGGATTAACAATATGGATGATATCCACAGGGTGGCTTGAATTCCCTTACTTGTATATTGTTGTGGCCGCCGCATGCGCCTTTCTGATTGCCATCATGCATGCACTGATTGAGTATTACCTAACGGTGCGGGCGATTAGACCCCTGTTACTTGAGATTCGACATCGAGGCAAAGTCCAATATGGGATGGAACCTTCACTGGGAGGTCGCATCCTGGTATCGATCCAGCGTAAATTTCAACTAAGTACGGCACTGATTGGCTTATTTCCTCTATTTCTATTTTTCCTGGCTACATATATCAGACTTCAGTATATAGACAGTGAATTTGCGAAAGAGTACATACTGTGGGGAATTCTCATCGTTGTTCTGGGCGCGGGGTTTGCGCTGGTGGGAAGCTGGCTGTTGATTCGTGATGTTCGTGATCCAGTCGCTGAACTGACGCATGAGATGAACCGAATTCAGGGGGGAGACCTTGGCAGACGAGCTCCGGATTTATATGCGGATGAGTTTTCGGCACTGATCTCCGGTTTTAATATGATGATTAATCGGCTGGAGATGAGACAGGAACGCAATCGACAGCTGTTGCAAAGTTATTTTTCTACGCTGGCTGCTGCTTTAGACGCCCGAGATAAGTACACGGCAGGACATTCCATGCGTGTGGCAGAGTATTCGCTGATGATTGGCAAGCTGAGCGGAATGAATGAGGAACAGGCGGATTTATTGTACAAATCAGCCCTGCTTCATGATATCGGGAAAATTGGCATACCTGATGAGGTACTGCTGAAGGATGGAAAACTAAGCGATGAGGAATTCGCGATTATTCGTACACATCCCGTGCAGGGAGAGAGTATTTTGTTACAGATAGAGCCTATTGATGCCATGGCCGATTTTCTGCCAGGTGTACGATCTCACCATGAGAGATATGATGGCAAAGGATACCCGGATGGGATGGCTGGTGATGATATTCCCCTTTTTGGCCGCATCATTGCGGTAGCGGATGCCTTTGATGCCATGACGTCTGATCGACCCTATCGGAATGGGATGAGTCACGAGAAAGCGCTAACGATTTTGGAAGAAGGAAAAGGGACCCAATGGGACCCCTATTTTGCAGGTTTGTTTATTGATGAATGGAGACGACAACAACATCTTCAGAAACCATCGAAGTGAGGGATCAGTTGATCCCCTCTGTCCACTTCGATTCTTTTCTGCGTCTCCGGTGAAGAGCGAGGCCTGTTATGATGGTGAGAACACACTCGCCGAGTATGACTGCACCCAAGGCGTCATAGATCACATGTTGTTTGATCATTAGCGTGGATACGATAATAGTTGCTGCCCCGGCGGCCACCAAAATCTTGATGGGTTTGCGGATGCTTGGAACCGAGAGAACGGCACGCATAACCAGATAAGAGTGAAGAGAATGAATACTTGGAAAACAATTATAAGGACGATCCTGGCTATAGAGCCATCCGAGAACAGATGCTCCCAGGCCTGTACCCGTCAGTTCCGGGCGCGGTACCATGGTCTGAAAGTTGAAATAGATCAGATAACATATCCAGACACAGATATTCATGGATAACAAGACACGGTAATACGTCAGGCGATCCTTGGCACACAGGTAAGCGAGCACACCGAATACAAACGGGTACCAGCCCAAATATGGAATGGACATGCCAGGCACGTAGGGAATGATCCGGTCGAGCGGCGAATCAAGCACTGCGAACCCGCGTTCCGGACTGTTAAGAATATCATAGAACAGCCCCATGACGGCCAAAGACAGCATCAAACTCAATGACAGCCAATAGGATTTGCTTTTTAACAATTGCACAACATCTTTCTCCTTTCATTCATGCTCCCTAGGAGCATGACCCCAGCAAATAACTAATTCAAATTTAAACAACAATATATTCTACTACGACCAGCGCACAAATTGAATCCTGATTTGTGTATTTTTGTGTATTTTTTTGACGAAGAAGGAATGCCGAAGCTTCGATGGGCATGATATGATAGAGACACATACGGACGAAGGTAATTTGGCCAGTAAAGTCGGTACAACAGGAGTGAGTGAATGCAATTTTCAAAAATGTTCGTATTGAATATGGGGATGCTTATTACCATTGCATATCTTGCTAGTGTGTTCTATAAATATGTCGTAATACGTGCCTCTTCCCGAGTGAAGCAGATCAGCTCCGTGCTTGTCCTTATATTTGCAGGTTGGATCAGTACGGTTTTTGGATTTCAACTCACGGATGAAGTAGTCTTTGACCTTCGTTATGTTCCTTTAATTGTTGCCGTTCTGACGTACAGACAACCCTATAGTGTAATTATTGTGGGTGTAGGGATAGGTTTATCCAGGTTAACCTTTGGTATCACGGATGCTACGGTGGCAGCGGTAATTAATATGACTTTACTCGGTGTAATATGTGCGGGTTTAAATATATGGATAAGACGCAGCAACTTCAGACTAATCACAAAAGGCTTCCTTGTTGTACTAATCGTCAATGTGGTCAATAGTGTAGGCATTGCTATTTTTGGCGTCATCCCGGCTACATACTTTTTCTCCCATATTATGCCTTACACGCTTCCTGCAGGTATCTTGTTAAGTCTTATGTTTGCGTTTATATTACGTGATTTTCAGAATGAACAGAATCGAATTTTGCTGATCCAGAGTACAAACCGGCTTTTATCTGTGCAAAAGGAAGAGTTACAGAAAGCCCAGATTGTACTGGAGGATCGAGCGAAACAATTGATGATTGCCTCACAGTACAAATCCGAATTTCTCGCCACTATGTCCCATGAACTGCGTACACCGCTCAATAGTGTTATTAACTTTGCCCAGATGATCAGCGAGAATGCTGACACGATGGATCAGGAGGATATTGTACGTTTTGCCAATATGATCGACCACTCCGGGCAGGAACTGCTCACGCTCATTAACGATATTCTGGATCTTTCCAAAGTAGAAGCGGGGCGCCTGGATATTGTACTGGAGGATATCAGTGTCGCACAACTTACAGAAGATGCCATGAGCCACTTTCAGCTCGTTGCTGAGAAAAAAGGTATTCAGTTGGTTCTGGACAAAAAACAGGGACTGCCCGAGACGCTCTGGTCTGATCCCCAGCGGGTTCAACAGATTTTGCGGAATCTGATGTCCAATGCCATCAAGTTCACTCACCGGGGGAAGGTCACGCTGACCGTAAGCACCAAGCAGATTAAGAATGCAGGTATTCAGAATCGATGGCTTATTTTCTCCGTTCAGGATACAGGTATTGGGATTTCTGAGGACAAGCATCATTCCATATTTGAAGCATTTCAGCAGGCTGACGGGTCGATTAGTCGGAAATTTGGCGGTACCGGACTAGGCCTGTCGATCAGTCGGGATTTAGCGAGATTACTGGGGGGATCGATTGAACTTGAGAGCACTGAAGGTAAAGGAAGCACCTTCTATCTCTATCTCCCGTTGGACCGTGAAAAAATGAGTTGACAAGCTTCGCGCCGTGAGTAGAATTTGGGATGACAACTAGCATCGACCGGCTTTTGAGACCCGGTCTAAGGAGTGTATCCCCATACAGAAGACGGTCAACGTTAATCCTCCCCCGTTAACAAGCAAACCACGGCGCAAGGGTTCGACACAACGCACGAATTTATCGATTGCAACATGGGAGGGTGTACCGGCAATTATTTTACAGACCTTGCTGGGAGGCCCATTTTTAACCGGATTTCTGCTGTACCTTGGGGCCGGGTCGAGACATATCGGCTTTGTGCTCGCGATTACGACGTTTGTGAACATTGCCCAGATCGGAGCAGCTTATTGGATGCAGCGTATTCGCAGCCGTAAACGCATGCTGCTGCTGTTCGTGGGCACACATCGTATCTTGTGGAGTGCAACGGGACTGATCCCGTTCATATTCCCCAAAGAATGGTGGGTAAGCGTATATATTGGCGTGTATACGGTTGCTTTTATATCAAATACCATCGGCGGTATGATCTGGACTTCACTGATTGGTGATATCGTACCTGCTAAGGTGAGAGGGCGTTATTTTGGAATTCGAAATACGATTCTGAATGCTCTTGGAAGCGTATGCTTATTTGCAGGTGGTATTGTTTTGGACCGTTACCCTGGAGAAATGGGCTTTCTGATCCTGTTTATTCCGGTGTGGATCTGTGCTATTGCCAATACAGTTATCTACTTTTTCTATCCGGACGTTCCCTTTGAACGTTCTACCGAAAAGGTTTTCTGGCGCATGTTCATCAAGCCGTTCCAGGATCGTTCTTTTCTGAAAGCAACGCTGTTCCTTGCTGTCTGGTTATTGATCCAGACCTTGATTGTTCCGCTCTATTCCTATGTTATGCTCGATTTATTGAACATCAATTATCAGACTGTATCCCTGATCACGGTAGTCCAGACGCTGGTTATGATGGCCGGTTTTTATGTCTGGGGCAATCTGAATGCCAGATTCAGCAACAAAACCCTGCTATTTTGGACATTGCCAGTCATTGCACTCTCCTGTTTGTCGTGGGGTTTAATGTCGTTCATGCCCGTATTGATCGCACTATTTCTATCTCATATCTTCCTTGGGATCGGTGTAGGTGGATTCAATCAGCTGGCATTTAACTTTACCATTGGAGACACACCCAAAAGTGAAAGACCGATGTTTGTCGCGGTGTATTCCGCTCTGACCGGAGTAACTTCGTTTCTTGGGCCGTTGTTGGGTGGTTGGTTGTATGAAAAAATGGAAACCTGGTCCGATGCGCTCGCCTGGATCTCAGCCTATGGATTTCAGGTGGGGGTTGGTGTCGTGATGCTGATTCTGACATTTACCCTTGGACGTCGTGTACTGTTAAAATAGAAATGATATCACATAACTTAATATAACGATGGCGAAGTGGAGGGATGTATTTGAATCGTCTCGAACGGAAAGCCATGGTGATTGGAGCCACGGGGCTTGTAGGCGAATTACTGGTTCATCATCTGCTGGAGCACCCGGCATACAACTTGGTTCGCGTTCTGGTTAGACGTCCGCTTGAGCTGCAACATCCCAAACTGGAACAGCATGTGGTGGACTGGGAACAGCTGGAGAGGCAAGACCACTTATTCAATGGAATCGATGACCTGTACTGTTGTTTGGGGACAACAATCAAAAAAGCAGGCAGTCAGGACAATTTCCGTCAGGTGGATTATCATTACCCGGTTCGTGCAGCCACGATTGCAAAGCAACATGGTGTAGTACAGATGCTGGTGATCTCCTCCATGGGAGCGAGTGCAGGTTCCCGGGTCTTTTACAGTCGGACCAAAGGAGAAATGGAGGATGCATTGTCCGATATCGGTTTTCCGTCACTGCATATCTTCCGTCCTTCCTTAATTCTTGGAGATCGAAACGAGAAGCGGTTCGGTGAGCAGATGGCTGCCTATGCCATGAAGTTTCTGGATCGCTGGATGAAAGGCAGAGCGGACAAATACCGGGCGGTCCACGCCGCAACCATTGCACAGGCCATGACCAATATTGCGCTGGTGCAAGCCAAGGGAAACCATGTGTATTCCAATGAAGTGATTCATGTCCTTGGTGTGGACGGGGGCTAAGAAACCTTTGAACGAGCTGTTTACTTCATGTGGCTAGTGAGGAGCGTTTCTCGCTTGAGGCAGATCGTGGTATAATAGGCAACAAAAATGAGTTCGAACCCTGACTCCATGCGGCAGCAGGATAACGAACATGAAGGAGAACTCGTCCATGAAAAAACCAATCTCTACCGATCAGGCGCCAGGCGCCATTGGTCCATACAGTCAAGCCGTTGATGCAGGCGATTTCATCTACACTTCCGGACAGCTTGGCCTGGATCCTCAAACGGGAGAATTCGGTGCAGATGTACAAGAGCAGACACGTCTGTCTTTGAGCAATGTGAAGGCTATCCTTGAAGCAGCAGGCACAAGTATGGATAAAATCGTTAAAACGACGGTGTTTCTGAAAGACATGAACGACTTCGTTCCTGTGAATGAAGTGTATAGCACGTTCTTCCAACAGCCGTATCCTGCACGCAGTGCTGTGGAAGTTGCTCGTTTGCCAAAAGATGCACTGGTGGAGATTGAAGTTATTGCCCTGAAATAGGACAACCTTCATTCACTGCGTTATACATAAAAAGCCGATTTCAGGTCAAATGACCAGAATCGGCTTTTTGCTTTATGTTTTTGCGTTAGGATGGAAGTCGCTCAATCGCGATCCTGATTACGGGCGAAGAACAGCCAAATCGCGTATATTGCCAGTACGATCGCAATGATGATTGCCGTATAATATACGGAAGTGACATCCTTTTGTTTAAGTGCAATGGCGATATAAGCCCATGTGAATACCAGTGGATATACACTGTCCCGATAACGGAAACTAACGAGTACAGCCAGCACCATACCCACAATCAGCATAATGATCGTCCAGGTCGGTTCGCTGAGACCAAAACCATCCCAGCCGATTTTATATAACAATACAGCTGTATTGACGATCGTTGCCACGCTAACCCATCCCAGATAGATGCTGAATGGCAGCTTCACAAGCCAGATCTCAGCAGTGGTCGGAACAGTAATGGTACGTGTTTTTACATACAGCATGATCAGGCACAACAGAAGCAGTACAATAATCAGTAAAGCAAGACCGGTCTGCAAGTTTTGAAAAGCAAAAATCCAGGCTACGTTAAAGGCACAGCTTGCCAGGAACCAATACCCGAGACGGGTAATCGAGTCCCTTTTCCAGGAAGCAGGTACGAACTGATAGATCACAAACCCTGCCAGCAGCAAGTAGATCAAACCCCATATAGCGAAGGCATAGCCAGAAGGTGTGAGTAGCACAGGATACATATCCGATACTTCTTTATTGGTCTTGCCTCCAATCGGCAGAGCGTTGGAGAGGTAGTTCACGATAATTACAGCGATAAAACCAATGGCGTTTAACCACTTGTACGGATTGTTACGTGACATTGTGTTTCCTCCTTGGTTTAACGAATGAATGAACCACGGGTCAGTCTACAATGAATATACCCAGTTCTTGCACATTCTAATAACAGCCGCAAAAAATTCACAAGTTGATCTTTCAGATCCTTGTGCTCAGTCGCTATGTTGGAACGGTACTCTGTCCCAATGTACGCGAAACGAAGCAGAAATATGTCCATGCCTACGATGTTCCACTAGAAGAGGAGAAAGAGAATGCTCACAAGAGAAACGATGGAGAAACAGCAAACCTGGTTCTATGTAGTTGCACTGTTCTTAGGAGCAGCGATAGGGCTGAGTAATCCGGTATGGGGAAATGGTTTACACTACACCGTGTCCCCGGTTCTTGCCGTTCTGTTATACAGCATGTTTGTACAGATTCCCTTTTTACAGTTAAAAGAGTCTTGGTCGAATCTTCGATTTATGTGCGCGTTACTGGTGGCGAATTTTATCGTTGTACCTGTAGTCGTATGGTTGCTTACACTGGTCTTTCCACAATCACCAGGCGTTCTGATCGGAGTCTATCTGGTACTGTTAACACCCTGTATTGATTACGTCATTGTGTTCACACAGCTCGGCAGGGGCAATGAGAAACTGATGCTGGCCGCAACACCCCTTTTATTTGTTATACAAATGATCTTGTTGCCATTTTACTTATGGCTTTTGATGGGTGCTAAGGTGGCGCAGGTCATGCAGATAGGGCCGTTCGTGGAGGCTTTTCTGTTCCTGATCGTTATTCCACTGTTGCTCGCTGTCGTTACACAGGTTCTCTCAAGAGGTAAAGTGAGCGGGGAGCGGGTCATGAATGCAACGGCATGGCTCCCGGTTCCGATGATGGCACTTACGCTGATCGTGGTTGTCGCATCCCAGATTGGCAAAGTCTACAATGATATGGCGATCATCGTAAACGTGATCCCGATCTATGTTGCTTTCCTAATCATTATGCCTTGGATATCTCGACTTATTGCTACTTGGTTTGGATTGAATCCAGGCGCCGGGCGGGCGTTGATTTTCAGTTCAGCCACACGGAATTCGCTGGTCGTTCTGCCACTTGCGCTGGCACTCCCGCCAGAATGGGCAACCATAGCTGCGGCTGTTATTGTGACACAGACGATGGTGGAGCTTGCAGGAGAGCTATTCTACATTCGACTTGTACCTGCGGTAATTTTACGAGATCGGTGAGGCAGCCCATACAACGGGAAATAAAATTTATTATCTCTACTTTGGTGTAGCTGTAGCCGCAATCTTTCGGAGCGTATCCTATCTTAGAAAAGAAAGAGCCAACAAGTCGTCTTGATCTATGCTATTCTTTGTGAAATTAAAATTAAAAAGAGTACTCCCGATAGGCCATGCCGGGGAGTACTCTTTTTAATTCAAATAAATTCTGAACAGGTACTCTTTAAGTACCGGCCTCCAATAATGTTTTACGATATTCCGCTGGCGTGATACCCTCCATTTTTTTGAACACTTTGCTGAAATACTTTTCGTCCTGGAATCCAACCATCTCCGAGATTTTAGCGACTCGCAGGGAAGGGTTTTGCAGTAACAGCTTGGCGTTGTTGATCCGCAGTTTGCCCAGATATTCCGACCAGTTCAGACCAAATTGCTGTTTGAATTTGCGGGAAATATACTCCCGGCTCAGATAGAAACGCGCGGCAATCTGCTGTAAGGATAGGTCCTCCTGATAATGGGCGTCCATATAACGTGCAATCTCACTCATGGGATCAGGATTGGCTTGGTGATGAGCGGTGAGTGCCTTTCCTGCGGCAAGCAGTCGTTGTTCCAACAATGAACGAAGCAGGGGGAGGGATAACAGTCCTTCAGCGTCCAAAGGTAACTCGGCAAAGGGAATAGACTGTTCCTCCGTCACTTCTTCCTCTTTAAATGACGAACCTGCTGTATCATCAAGCCAGCGGTTCAGCATCCATTCCAGCTCCTCGATCCATTGCTGGATCTGCTCAGCACTGACAACCTCGAGATCAGTAATCGGGTCAAGCCACTCGGCGACCGCAGCGGATACACTGGAAGCCCGGCAACTCATGGCTGCCATACGCAGGGGTTCTTCATGGGCGGTTAAACGCCTGATTTTATTCCCATTTGATGATTCCACTGAGGCATGGATTCGCTGTTTAATTTGCACAGCATTGCGTCGCCACAACCTTGAACTTGCTTCCAGATAGGCCGCTGAGATTCCGCCAGGGTAGGACTCACAGGTGGAGATGCCAAAATGAAGTCGGCGCTGAATCGTCTGCTCCAATCCATGATTGACCTTGTCCAGAATATGTTCCAATGAAGTGGATGGACCCCAATGCAGCAGAACAATCTCGTCCGGTTGATCCAACTGGCGAAACATTACACCTTCGTCTGGTGTGGATAACATCTCGGCACAGATATTGAGCACGGAGAACACAAGCAGGTCCGGTTGACTGCGGTATTTTGCCAGACAATCTGCATCCAGATGGGACAGGCTGGTGACAGCGACACTACAGACAGAGATTAGACGGGGGAGATTTAACTCATCCTGTAATCGCTGCAGGTGTGATTGGCTGCTGCCTCTTCCGACGGCAAGTTCGGTGAGCAGACGATCCTGGTAGTGAGGGCGCATTCGATTAACAACAATGGATTGCCTGGTGGATTGTATCCGAATGGCGTCTTCCTCTTCCCAAGCTGTAACGGCCTTTAATAGAGATTCATTCAGCTCATCTGCTTCCACGGGTTTCAGGAGGTAGTCCATACCACCATGCCTAATTGCATGCCTCACGAGTTCAAAATCGTCATATCCGCTGATAACCAGCACTTTGCTGTGTGGGACATGAGCTGATATCCATTCAAGCAATGCCATACCGTCCTTGCCCGGCATACGCATGTCACTGAGTATGATTTGAGGTTGATGTGCCGTGATGGCGGCGATGGCTTCATCCCCGTCTGCTGCTTCAAGTAATGTATCAATGCCAAACTCTTCCCAATGACCAAGCAACCTTATGGCATCGCGGACATGTTTTTCATCATCTACAAGCAGTGCCTTCATGTTGTTCACTCTCCCGCGTATAGTTTAACCGTAATCTTCACACCATTGGGTTCCCGATTGTTGATCTCAAGCCTGGCTGAGTGACCGGGATGTGAGTTCAATTGAAGCCGGCGTATTACATTTCGTAGACCGATGGATTCAGACTCGTCGGATTCTTGTGTGGATAATCCGGTTGTTGTATGACTTTGATGTAGCCATCCGCGGATCTCCAGTAATTTATCTTCAGGTATGGAGGGGCCGTTATTATTCAATTCTATTTCAATCCAATGATCATTGATCCGGCGGCTGGATAGGGATATGTGACCTTTGCCAGGCTGAATATCCGCTCCATGTTTGAAATAGTTCTCAATTAAAGGTTGTAACGTCATTCTTGGCATTTCGACAGACAGGGTATCTTCGGCAAAATCCAAATCCACCTCAAGGCGGTCACCAAACCGCTCCTGCTGCAGTTCCAGATATAATCGGGCATGCTCCGCCTCTTCGCGTAAGGTCACGCAGGTCTGATCCCGCATGCTGTAGCGCAGCATTTTGGACAGGCTAGAGAGTAGTATATACGCCCGTTGTCCCTGCTGTTGAAGGGCAAGTGTACCGATCGATTGCAGTGTGTTATATAGAAAATGCGGATGAATCTGCGCTTGCAACGCTTTGAGCTGATTCGTCTTATTGGCGATCTCGAGTCGATATTCCCGCAAAATAAGATTATTTACCGTATCCATCATATCCCGGAAATGACGAGCGAGCACCCCGAATTCATCTCGGCTGGATAGATGGATATCCACATGCAGACGCCCGGCTTGAATTTGGTTCATATACCGCATGAGTTGCTTGAGCGGACCTGTGATTCGGATGGAGATAAACAAGGTTGCAATAATGACTAATACAAGTGCTGCAATGGCAATCATTGCGTTATTCCACGTGAGTGTGGTCGCCCTGGCGTATAACGTCTCATTCGGAATCTGTTTGACGATGGTCCAATCGGCGTATGTGCTGCCAAGTTGTTGGTATACATACATGGATCGATCCTGTTCAAAATGTCCTGCGACATTCTGGGCTGTACCAGCGCTAGAGCGCGCGATATTCAGTTCACTAGCCGTTTCCTCTCGTAGTGCATCCGTATGATTGACCTCGGAACGACCTTGGTAAATGATCTGATTCTGACCATCCACAACATAGATCTGTTCCTTAGCCGGATCATACAGCCTGCCACAGATTGCTGCAATGGTATTCATATTCAGATCAATGGCGAGTACACCCAGACGCTCGGTGGACGGAATATCCTTGATCACCCGATGCAGGGTAATGACCGTTCTGGCAGGGTCATCGGGGGAGGCAGCCTTAAATCCGTACGTGTGACTCATATGGGCCGATTCCACCCAGATATCCGGGCTGTCACCGCCTGTTTTTCCATGAAGCGAGCCGGAATAGGCCTGTTTGCGTTCCTCCCGCTTCGGAAAGGGATTTGTAATTAAGGTGGATTGATTGGCGGCAAAAGAGTGCAAATACAGCTGGAATACATCCGGCACAGCCGCGCGTATCGTCTGCAAAGTGGTGTACACCTCGGCAACCGCACGATAATCACCAGGAATTTTTGCCAAGTTACGCAGAAAGTTCGGGTCGTTATACACAGCGAGCGACGCTCTGGCCACGTTATCCACATAGTTGTTGAGATTGGTGGACGCTTGGTAGATCAGGCGTTTGTTCTCTTCAACAGCCTGTTCCCGCAGGGCTGTCTTGGTCTGGATAAACGTCATGCTGATCGATGCGAGCAGTGGAAGTGTGGTAGCAATGAGCATAAAGGCAATCAATTTGGTGCGTATACTGTAGTATTTGGACATCGGAACACCCCTTCTGGTTGCAGGTTAAGAGAGGACAATATTTTACCCCCAACTGTTCACACGGGTCGGTGTTTCCCTCGGCGATAATGGGGTTTAATAGAAAAAGAGACCAATTTCATCCATCTATAGAAGGGGAGAACGATATGAAGCATCGCAAATCTTCACAGCTGTTACAGCAGCTTGTGTTCGTGGGTCCCTCCATCGTGTTTTTTATTCTCATCATCGTGGTCCCTTTCCTGCTTGGCATGGTGTACTCCTTCACGGACTGGAACGGGGTATCGGAGAACATTAATTGGGTAGGGTTTGATAACTTCGTGCATGTTTTTGCGAATGATCCCAAGTTCCAAACGGCGTTTTGGTTTACGGTGCGCTTCACCGTGGTTGGTGTGGTACTGACCAATGTGATTGGCTTTTTCCTGGCGTATTTCCTGACCAAACCGCTCAAGACGAGAAACATTCTGCGTACGATCTTTTTTATGCCTAACGTGATCGGTGGGTTGTTGCTCGGCTTTATCTGGCAGTTCATATTTGTGAAAGGGTTTTCAGCAGTAGGCGATGTAACCGGCTGGTCCTTCTTCAACCTTCCTTGGCTGGGAGACGAACCAACCGCCTTCTGGGGAATCGTGATTGTGTTTGTATGGCAGACCGCAGGTTATCTGATGGTCATCTACATCTCATCTCTGACAAATGTATCCCCTGATCTGCTGGAAGCCGCCGAGATTGATGGCGCAAGTCGCTGGCAGGTACTGCGGAGCATCATTCTTCCGCTCATTATGCCAGGTGTAACGATCTGTCTGTTCCTGGCGATCTCCTGGTCGTTCAAAATGTTTGATCTCAATCTGTCACTGACCAAAGGTGGACCATTCGGATCAACAGAGTCGGTTGCACTTAATATTTACAATGAAGCCTTTGTGAATAACAGATATGGCATCGGAACCGCCAAAGCGCTCGTGTTCTTCGTAATCGTTGCCATCATCACCATGATTCAGGTACGTCTGACGAAGAGCAAGGAGGTAGAAGCCTAATGGAGACGACGAAAAATTACCGCTTCAGTACCATTGTAACCGAGATTGTCATGGTACTCCTTGGACTTTTATTCCTGGTTCCGCTTTACTTCCTGTTTGTGAATTCGGTCAAAACATTCGGTGACCTGCTCACCAATTCGGCTGCATGGCCGGAAGTATTTCAGTGGGGCAACTATGCGAACGCCTGGGAGAAAATTAACTTCCCTTCCGCGCTGATGAACTCGCTTATCGTTACCGTGGTCAGCAATCTGTTGCTTGTGCTGATCAGTTCCATGGCCGCGTACCGAATGGTTCGCAGCGATACCCGATTCAACCGTATTTTGTTCGGCATGTTCATTGCCGCTATGGTGATTCCGTTCCAGTCTATCATGATTCCACTCGTTACTGTAACCAGTAATCTGGGATTGATCGACAGCCTTGGCGGCCTCATTATCTGTTATCTCGGTTTCGGGGCACCGATGTCTGTCTTCCTGTTCCACGGATTCGTAAAATCCGTCCCGCTGGAGATTGAGGAAGCGGCTCGTGTGGATGGAAGCTCTGCCTACGGGGTGTTCTTCCGGATCGTATTTCCACTCATGAAACCGATGTATGTAACCGTCATCATTCTGAACACACTCTGGATCTGGAATGATTATCTGCTCCCATCGCTGATCCTGCAAAGCTCCAACCTGCGTACGATCCCGATTGCGACCTTTGCACTCTTCGGACAATATACGAAGCAATGGGATCTGGCCTTGCCAGCACTTGTGCTCGGAATCATGCCGATCATTATCTTCTTCCTGCTGATGCAGAAGTATATCATTCAGGGGATTACCGCTGGATCAGTTAAAGGGTAAGCGTTGCGAGGGCAGGGTCGCTGGCGGGATCAAGGTGCGCTTTCGGTCGCTGTTGCTCCTAGGTGGCCTGAATGGATTAGGGCAAGGAAGCCACCGAGTATCAAAGGCGAACGCTCCGCTCCTGCAACGCATTCTTGATCCCTTTGCTCCCACCTCGCATGGAGGTGTGCAAAGGGGAGTCATGCCCGCATAGCTTGGGCATGACTCCTGGGGAAAGAGCAATAAAGAGAAAAGACCGATAAAGAGAAATGACCAAGAATGAAATGATTTTAAGACCAGGTTCGATAAGGCAGAAGGTGAGTATATAATGGCAGGGTCGCTGGCGGGATCAAGGTGCGCTTTCGGTCGCTGTTGCTCCTCGGTGGCCTGAATGGATTAGGGCAAGGAAGCCACCGAGTATCAAAGGCGAACGCTCCGCTCCTGCAACGCATTCTTGATCCCTTTGCTCCCACCTCGCACGGAGGTGTGCAAAGGGGAGTCATGCCCGCATAGCTTGGGCATGACTCCTGGGGAAGAGATCAATAAAGAGAAAAGACCGATAAAGAGAAATGACCAAGAAAGAAGCTTGTATAGCCAGGAACTTCTTCTGCAGAGTGAAGTGATGGTATGGGCCCTGTCCAAAGCGCTAACGAATCCAACGCATCTTAATAGGTGGATAATCAAGGGTAACGAACCTCAGTAACGTTATTCGGGTGTAAAGCGGCGTCAGAGCCCTGAAAATTGACTAAATCGACGAAATAACGTCGCTGTGATTCGTTAAAATTGGAACCTGTGCAAAGCAAATAGGTGCGAATAACGTGCGTCGGTTCGTTAGAATGAAAACACGCTTCAAGGGAAGGTTATTCTGTCATCGGAATGCCAGTGTAAATATTCATTCGTCGAACGGTTATACTGAAACTACTATAGGGAGAGTGTATGTATGAAAAGAATGACAAAGTTGACGTTGCTTATGCTGATTGCTTTTTCGGTAATGCTCGCGGGTTGTGGCAATGGAGACAAGAGTGGCAGTCCGGTCAACACGGATGCTCAAGGTGGTGGTGAGGCTGCTGCTGGAGATAAAACCATTAAAATCTTCCAATTCAAAGTCGAAATTGCGGAAGCGCTCAATCGTCTCAAAGCGGAATATGAATCCTCCCATCCAGGCGTCAAACTGGACATTCAAACCGTAGGTGGCGGCAGTGACTATGGTGCTGCATTAAAAGCCAAGTTTGCCGCTGGCGAACAACCTGACATTTTCAACGTAGGTGGTTATCGTGAATTGGATACATGGCTTGAATATCTGGAAGATCTGTCTGGAGAATCATGGGCTAAGGATGCGCTCGAAGTAGCCAAAGAGCCAATGACCAAAGACGGAAAACTCTACGGACAGCCGCTCGCATTGGAGGGTTATGGTTTCATTTATAACAAAGATCTCTTCCAAAAAGCGGGTATTACGGAAATTCCAACGACACTGGAACAATTGGATCAAGCCGCACAGAAACTTCAGGCCGCAGGCATTACCCCGTTCTCGAACGGATATCAGGAGTGGTGGGTGCTGGGCAATCATAACGTAAACGTCGCATTTGCAAATCAGGCAGATCCGGTGAAATTCATCCAGGGACTCAACGAAAGTACGGAGAAAATTCCTGGCAACCAAGTGTTCGCCGACTGGATCAACTTGCTCGACTTAACGTTGAAATACAGCAACAAAAACCCGCTGACAACCGACTACAATACGCAAGTTACGTTGTTTGCGAGTGGAGAAGCGGCGATGATGCAACAAGGAAACTGGACTCAAGTACAGATCGATGGAATTGATCCAGATCTGAATCTGGGTATCCTCCCAATGCCAATTAATAATGAACCCAATGACAAATTGTTTGTCGGTGTGCCGAACTATTGGGTTGTGAACAAGAACTCTCAAGTGAAACCGGAAGCAAAAGAGTTTTTGGAATGGCTCGTCACTTCGGATATCGGGAAACAATACATGACAAAAGAGTTCAAATTCATCCCGGCGTTCAGTTCCATCACGGCATCCGAAGAGGATCTGGGTGACCTCGCCACAGAGATTATGAAGTATAGCCAGGAAAACAAAACACTCAGCTGGAACTTCAACCGTTTCCCTGAAGGGGTTCCCCAAGAGTATGGCAGCACAATTCAGGCTTACGTTGCAGGCAAATCGGATAAAGCCGGATTGCTCGACGCATTGCAGCAGAACTGGGATAGTCTGAAAAAATAATTCGGATCATGGACGGTATCCACAGGTTACCAAAACTGTTCAGAAATTTTCGGATAGAAAAGTTAGTCTATCGAATATATAAGATAATTGAAACAGGCCAACCAGAAATTTTATTCTGGTTGGTCTGTTTTGGTTTTTCCGAGGAGCCAATAGCGCACTGAAAAGTTCAAAGTTAGTAATATCCCTGAAATGTGGATAACCCCAAAGCAGTTTAACGATCCCATGACGTATTTAACACAGAGTTTATACTATATGTGGATATCCTGTGTGTATAACACTCTAAATGTGGACAAGTAAGGAGTAGATGGAGTGGAAGATCCTCATTTGTTAACAGAAATACTTGTTTTCAACTTACTAGTACTGTATAGTTCTAAATATGACAAATCCAAAAATGAACACGGGACCCGCCAAATCCAAGAGTTCCAATCCGGTGAACCGGACCAAGGCAATTGAAGTGGCGGCACAATTATTTCTACGTCAGGGGTACAGCTATGTCAGCATGGATGAAGTCGTGCGAGTGAGTGGGGTATCCAAGTCGAATATTTATTATCATTTTAAAAACAAGGAGGAACTGCTTCAGGCCGTGGTACAATACTGGATTGCCCAGTATGAGTCGGAGTTGTATCTGCTGCTCAGTCAGCGTGAGCGAGGAGTGGAGGAGCGTATATACTCATTCATGGCATTACTGTCGGCAGGCATTGAGGGCCGAAATTACGAAGGGAGCTGTCCTTTTGTTACGTTATATATGCAGGCACCGGACAGTGCACCCCAAGTGAAGGAAAGCATATCCAGATTCTTTCGTGAGCTTAGACCTATGGTGGAGAAGTTGTTTCAGCAAGGTTTGGATCGCGGTGAATTTCGCAAAGAGATCGAGCCGGGACCGGCTGCGTTGTTGTTTATTGCAGCACTGGAGGGTTCACTAATCCTGGCGGGAACTGCCCGTGATGTTGGGATTATAGAACAATCGGCACGTACGTTTTGTCAGATGCTTCGTTAATCGAAGCTCTTTTTTTGAATATAACTAGTACTATATAGTACTAAAAGGAGCCGTAACAGAATGATTGTACATACTAACCGTGTATCCATGGAGGAAAACACAGCAGCAAATTCAACAAACATGAATCAGGTAATAAGCAAGTCTGATATTGCAGCCACGATCATTTTTATGACAGGAAGCACAGGTTTTATCGGCAAAGAAACGGTCAAACAACTCACGCAAGGAGACGTACAATTGCTCTTGTTGGTTCGTTCGGAACAGCGAGCCAGAACTGTGCTGAAGGCTTATGGAGTGGAGGATTTCGACCGGATTACCTTTATTACAGGTGATTTGTCCAAGTCGGGTCTTGGACTTACCGCAGCGGACCGGGTGCGTGCTCTTGAAGCAAATGTGATCATTCATACGGGAGGAACGATGGACGTCACTTTGGAACGAAAAGTAGCCGAGCAGATATTCATGAACGGGGCCAGAGAACTGGCACAGCTAACACAGGAAATCCACTGTACTCATGGATTGAGACATTTTATCCACGTTGTTGGTTATATGAGTCCTTATGGAGAGCGGAATGAACAGGGGAATTATCTACAGGTTGAGCATGTGGATAACAATGAAAGTGCATATGAAGAGATGAAGTTTCATGCCGATCTGCACATTCGCGAGCATGCAGAACAGCATCACTATCCCTTATCCGTTGTAAATCCGAGTACAGTGGTTGGGCCACGTCCAACCGGTGAAACCGAGCAAACGGGTGGGATTGGACTGCTCATTCAGGCGATTCAGAAAGGACTTATGCCAGTAGTGCCGGGAGGTTCATCCTATTGGTTACCGCTTGTGGAGAATGACATTGTTGCACAGACGCTTGTTTTTCTATCCAAGGAAGCTGCTCCAGTCGGAGGAACTTATCCACTATTGGCGCGGAGGGAAGACAGTCCCAATATGAAGGAACTGCTGCAACTCTTGGCACAGCAATTGGACGTACCCAAGCCCAAAGGGGCTGTGCCACTACGATGGATTCAATGGATCATGAAATCAGGGGGCACACGCATCAGTGGTGTTCCAACGGAGTCGGTTGCTTTTATTACCAACAGATCATTCCCGGTTGAAGAGACGGAGGCTCTGTTTACACGTATGGGGCAATCCTGGCCGGACATCCGGGAACAGCTTCCTCTGGTTACAGCCGATCTGGACTATCGTCTGAGGTATACGCCGTTACCTGAGGGTTTTCCGACAGATTATACTCGGTCACGGAGCGGAAATATGGCTATGCTTGGTTGGGAGGGTGAGGGAGAGCCTTGGATTATTGTACATGGTTTGCTTCAATCTGCGGATGAGATGTTACCTTTGGGACAACAGCTTAGGGAACGGACCGGGAACCCGGTATGGTTAATCGATCTCGCTGGATTTGGACGGTCTCCTGTACATCAGGGAGATGAAGCGTTTGAAGGTCAGGTGGATGCACTGCTTACGGCTCTTGGTGAGTTTGAGGGTCCGGTGAAGCTGGTTGGTCATTCAGTAGGGGCTGCTATTGCAGCTGCGGCACAGATGCGTAGCGGGCGGACAGACATTCGGTTAGGTTTGCTTCAGCCAGTTGCCAACAATTCGAATCCGAATGTGCTAAGAGGGATTTCCCGTTTGCCAAGAGGGGTGATGCGCTCCCTGCTGCGTGGCAGATCGGAGAAAAGTTGGAATCAAATGTTCAGTTCACATAGCGGCGTAAGCAGTGTTATGGCCGATACCATAGGCAAGAGAATACGCTCCAGTCTCCAGTCCCCTCGCATCGCAGGAGCGCATGCAGACTTGTTGCGCTGGATCCACTCGGGTCAGAGGAAAGGCGCCAGATCAACGTTGTGGGCGAAAATGGAAAGTCAGCATTATGCCAAGAATGTATTAGTTGTATGGGCCAATCAAGATCGGGAATATCACTATCCCCAGGATATGAACTCACAGGTCAAACGGATAGATGTACCCTATGGACATTACTTTCCGACGTTTCAGTATAAGGAAACGGCTGCAATCCTCACTGAATGGGCCGATACCTTGAGGTGAGTTCAGGTTTGGATACGCAGGAATCCCGTACCAATTGTCGAAAGGGTCAAGTCGAGTTACGAAGAGGATTAACCAAAGATAGGAGAGATGAATGTATGAGTCAGCAACGTGTGGAAATCAGTAAAAATGTGCTAATCGAATGTCTCGGACTGCGCAGCGGAGAGAATCTGGTAGTTGTCGCAGACGATATGAAACGGGATTTGGCTGAATCCATCTATGAGGCAGGCAAAGCACTTGGTGCAGAGTCGGTCCTGTTAATCATGAAGGAACGCAGCAGATCTGGAGAAGAGCCGCCTGCGCCGATTGCAGAGGCCATGATTCGAGCAGATGTAGCCGTGTGTGTAACGCGATATTCATTAACACATACCCAGGCACGCAAAAAAGCCGCTGCCTCTGGTACCCGAGTGGCAACAATGCCCGGCATGACAGAGGATATGTTTGTGAACGGAGCCATTACAGCTGAATATTCGCAAGTAAAGGCGTTGACCGAGAAGGTAACGGCTCTATTAACCGCAGGTCGCCATGTGCGAATAGAGAAGCAGGGCCATAGTCTTTCCTTTTCCATTGAAGATCGTAACGGTGTACCAAGCACAGGTATGTATTTGAACCCTGGTGAATCGGGTAACTTGCCGTCAGGAGAAGCCTATATTGCTCCCGTCGAGGGCAAGGGCGAGGGCAGTATTATTGTAGATGGTTCCGTTGCTGGAATTGGGGCACTCCGTGAACCGATGCTATTGACCGTTAGTGAAGGACGGTTGGTGTCAGCTGAAGGACCAGATGGGGCTCAATTACTGGAAACGCTTGGTGAGGGCGATGGTCGTTTTCTTGGCGAATTCGGGATCGGTACCAATAACAAGGCACGAATCACGGGTGTGGTGCTGGAAGATGAGAAGGTATACGGCACAATTCATGTGGCCTTTGGCAGCAATAACACATTTGGTGGAACGATTGCCGCGGGTGTTCATATTGATGCAGTTGTACAAAAGCCGGACGTGTACATCGATGACAGGCTGATCATGCGTCAGGGTGAATTGGTCGAATAACTACAGCGAAGGAAATTGGGCATGTCCACAACATGTCCACAGTAATGGATAACTGAAGCGGAAATTCAGATTTTACGTCAGATTTACAAACAAATACACAACATGTCCACATTAAATTAATGAATATCCACATGAAAAGCTAAAGATATCCACAGCATGTGTGCAATATGTGCACAACTTATCCACAAATCAGGTATAACTTGTGTTTTCATCCGATAAAACAGTTGTTTTGGAGTAATAAAACAAGTTATCCACAGGTATTTCGCTTTTTTGTTCCAAGTATTTGAAAACATAGAAACAGATCCATAAATATATGGGGATAAAAAAGACCAAAAATCGGCATAAAGCTGATCTTTGGTCTTTTTTTGAATATCATTTTTCAATCCAATGTCAGGTTACTTACGCTCAATATTAATACGACTAACTTCCACCACCCTCTACAACAGGGCAAATGAGCAGAGCGGAGACAGCAACCGTAATGCAACGTCTGTTGAAGTTGGCAAAATTGATCTGAAGCCTAAACATTTGGTCAAAAATAACCGATAAACCAAAGTAACATCTAATGGGACGAAAGTAGTCTGATTATACGGAATGAGAGGGTATGGGGATAACTATGGACGAGGGAATGCAATATATTAATTTTTCGGTAGGAGACCAGATCTTTGCACTACGAATTGATGAAGTTCATGAGATCATCAGAATGGTACAGGTGACAACAGTTCCATTTGGAAGCCCAGAGATCAGAGGTTTTGCTTCGCTGTACGGTAAGGTCGTTTCGGTTGTGAGTCTTCGTGTATTGTTAGGCATGCCGGACCAGGAGGATACTTCTTCTACACGTATTATTGTGGTGCCTTACAAAGGTGGATTTGTACCGCTGATCGTAGATATGGTCGATTCTGTCGTAAGTTACGATCGTTTCGAGGAACCTGCTGAGGAACACCGCCGTTTCATGCTTGGCGTTTTTGACAAAATCGGGTTCTGTGAAGATCATCGTGCAGGCATTTTGAACCTGGATGTATTACTGGGCAGCTTGATCAGATCATAGGAGTATAACGATCCGTAATTCTTTCAATATTCAGTATTTCCTTCGGTTTACCCAAATGTTCCTCATCCGCTTTTCGGGAGAAGGGACATTTTTTTGTGCCGCTAGGGCGTGTCTGAAAACTCCGAAGGAAGCAGATTTTTCCGAATTTTTCGTTCCAAGCAAGAAAGTTTTCCGCAGGCGTGCCGGGGCACTTCAAGGGAAAGTGACGCAGAAGGGGGCGAAAAGGGGGGAAAAGATGCACTTCAGCGAGTTTTGAGACACGCCCTAACCCTCGAAATAACCACTTTTTATGGGCAAAGGTTTTTAAATCCGGTCATTTTCGTATATGATGGAGAGTAACAATGCGAAGGGATGACGGGAGACTTTAATGATGCAATCGCTGTATGGAGTATGGCTTGGTGACGTATTTTTTTGTTTTTCCGGTGAAACATCGGAACCGCGTGTGGATGCATGGAGCCACGTGGTAAGAAGGTTGAATTTTGGCGACGGGGGTCGTCTGTTTCAGCCTGCCGCTCTGCGTCTTGCGGAGCTGCGCTGGCCGAATCCGCTGAGGAACACGGCTGAAGCCAAGAACACGAAGCGGCGTCAGCTGCTGGGGCGCACATTGGAAGGATTGGCAGTCTCGCCTAAGGATGCCTTCAGGTTGCTGCTTCAATGGGATGACCGTTTGTTAAATGCAGCCGGAATTCAGGTTGGAGAAGAGATGCGTTACTGGATCAAAGCAGCGCAGTTCACACAGGAGCTGCTGTTGCGGGGAGCGATTGCTCCATCGGCTGAATTCGCAGCAAAGACCGGAGCACGGCGACGGACCGGGCAAGAGACATTAACAGGCGTATGGCGGCCACGCTTGCAGCAGGAGGAGGACATCGAACGCTTCCGCGATCTTGCTGAAGCGATGCCTCCGATTGGATTGGCCGCTCCTGGAGCTTATGCTTCATTGGAACCGGAAACGCGTGAAGAAGCAGGGGCTGCGGTATTATTTTCATTCATGAGTGGCATGATTCATGCTGTAGTGACAAGTGAACTGGAGGGTATGGACAGTGAACTGTCCCGTTACCGCACCCCATATCGACGCGGATCTTCGCCAGTAGCCGAACTCTGGTGGAACAGTCTGATCTCGATGTTCCGTCCTGTGACTGTGCAAGGGCCGACGGACGATATGACAGCGTTTATTCATACGCTGCAAGAAGTGGGTGGAACGTCAATGCCAATGGTGGGAGCAGAAGAGATGGCACCTGCTGAAGGCCAATTGAAGCTGGTGCTCCGCTTGGAGCCTCCACTGGGCGAACATGAAACGATCTGGGGAATCAGCTTTTGGGTGGACAGTGAGCAGGAACCAAGCCTGAGGTTGCCTGCACGGACTATCTGGGCACATCCGGAGCGAGATCTGGACCGAGGGAAGGTGTTGTATACCTCGGCGGCAGAGCAATTATTGATGGCACTTGGGCAAGCGGCAGAACTGGCACCTGAACTGGAGACGGCGCTGCTTACCGCTCGTCCGGAGGAAATTAAGCTGGAGCAGCAGGGTTTCTTTGAATTTCTCACGCATGCAGTTCCTCGTTTGCAGAAGGCAGGGATAACCGTTCTTATGCCTTCAAGGTGGAGTCGTGCGGGGAAACGTCGTGCGGGACTACGTCTGCAGATGTTGAATCGGGGAACAGAGCGTTTGCCTGGAGCCACATCGGCACTGGGCATGGAACAATTGGTTGCTTTCAAAGCAGAGCCTATGCTGGATGGTAAACCGGTCACGGCGGAGGAACTGGCAGCACTGGCTGAATCCACAGTTCCGTATGTCATGTTCCGTGGTGAATGGATTGAAGTGGATACAAAAGAGATTCGCCAAGTCCTGCGTTATATGAAAAAAGAAGAAGAACAATATATGCCTCTCTCCGAATGGCTGCATCTGGCAGCGGATGAAGGGGAGGATTCCGCCTGGAAGGGTCTTTCCGTCTTTGGTGCCGAATCTGATGGGATGCTTGCTTTCCTGCTCGATGGACAGGTGCTTCGCAGCATTGAGCCTCGTCAGGTTCCGGCAGAATTGCATGGTGAACTAAGACCTTATCAGGAACGAGGTTACCAATGGTTATCCGCTATGCGTGAGCTGGGCTTTGGCGTATGTCTCGCGGACGATATGGGACTTGGGAAGACCATTCAGGTAATTACCTGTCTGCTGGACCGCAAACATGAGGAACGCCAGGCAGCTGAAGAGGAAGCGCGTGAGAATGAGCTCCTGAATGGATCAGATGATTCTTTCCCGGCGGATCAGCACACGAATGAGCAGCATGTTCATCTGCCTGCACTTATTGTGTGTCCTACCTCGCTGCTTGGAAACTGGCAGCGTGAGCTGAAGCGGTTTGCCCCGGATCTGTCCCTATATATTCATCATGGCGGACAACGGTTGCACGGGAATGATTTTCAGGCTGAAGCACAGACGCATGACATTGTACTGACGACCTATCATCTGGCAGGCAGAGATGGCCCGGATCTGGCTTCGTTGCACTGGTCCACCATTGTGCTGGATGAGGCACAATATATTAAGAACTACCGTACCAAGCAAGCGCAAAGCGTGATGCGCCTGTCTACACTTCATCGTATTGCGATGACGGGAACGCCTGTAGAGAACCGCCTGAGCGAACTTTGGTCGATTTTCCAGTTTCTCAATCCGGGGTATCTGGGCACAGCGTCATCGTTCCGCCAGCGGTATACGGGACTGGGGCCATCCGAAGAAAATGCAGCCTCCTTGCGTGAGCTTCATCGACTGGTATCTCCATTCATGCTGCGCAGGCTGAAAAGTGATCCGGATATTCGCAAGGATCTGCCAGAGAAGCTTGAACTGAAATCCTATTGTTCTCTGACGCCGGAGCAGACGGTGCTGTACCAGCGTGTGGTAGATGATCTGATGGGTGGTCTGGACGGCAGAAATGGTATTGCCCGGAAGGGGATTGTGCTGTCCTCCCTGACCAAGCTCAAACAGATCTGTGATCATCCGGTGCTGGCGGACAGTAATCGGAAAGACCACGGCAAGGCTGAGGCATCCGGTAAGATGGAACGTTTGCTTGAACTGCTGGATGCCATCCGTGATAACGGGGAATCCGCCCTGATTTTCACGCAGTATGTTGCTATGGGAGATTTGTTGGTATCGAGGTTGAAACAGCGATATGAGGAAGAACCCTATTTCCTGCATGGTGGTGTGTCGAAGGCGCAAAGAGATGATATGGTGGAGACTTTCCAAAAAGGAGAGGGGCCGTCCATGTTTGTTCTATCTCTTCGTGCCGGAGGTGTGGGTCTGAATCTGACACGGGCGAGTCATGTCGTTCACTATGATCGGTGGTGGAATCCCGCGGTTGAGAATCAGGCGACGGACCGTGTATTCCGAATTGGACAGAATCGCAACGTGCAGGTGCATAAGCTGATCTGTCAGGGAACGCTGGAGGAACGGATTGATGAGCTGATCGAAAGCAAGAAGGCACTCTCCGAGCAGGTCGTTGGTTCGGGTGAGAACTGGCTGACCGAGATGTCGGATGATGAGCTGCGCGGTCTAATCTCACTTCAGGGTGAGACGTGGCTGTGACCTTGAACATTCAGGGGAATATAGATGTTGAGAAAGGGGGATTATTGTGAGCGAAAAATGGAAGATCGAGCTGCATATGTCCCCCGGTGGGTGGACAGCAGAAGTCAATACAGCAGCGGATGTGGACCAGGAAGTTTCCGTTTCTGCTTCCGCTGCTGAGGGCAAGACCGGATCAGCCGCAGGCATGTTCATGGTCACGGGAACGCCGGCGCGACTGAGCGAAGCCCAGCGCGAGGCTGTGCTGGCTCAACTGCGCAAGCGCCCGCTGACGCTGTACGCCCTGCTGCGCGGCGGCCCGGCGTCCGAGGAGCTCGCCGGGCTGCTGCCGGCTGCGCAAGCGCCCGAGGGCTCGCCAGGCGCAGCAACGACCAGCGCGGCCGTGG
>NZ_JACYVQ010000008.1:0-285519 GCF_014842675.1 Paenibacillus sp. CFBP 13594 | reverse complement strand
GCAAGAATGTTGAAAGTAACAAACCTGATTGATCAATAAACACAATTTAAAACGAAAAGCCTTTGCTGACATTGGGGGTCGGCAAAGGCTTTTTTAGGCATTTTTTTGTAGGGCCAGATCGTTGCTACAAAATCATCTTTCGTGCCTCTTCATTAAAGAACATAGTGACTTCTGGATAAGCGTCAAGATTGACCTGCTGTAGTCTCATGATCTTTTCAAGGAAGATGGAGTCGTTGAACAGTTTACTAACAATTATTTCGCACCAAGCCGGGGTATGCCTGAAAGCATCTACCAGCAATTGAACCTCATCAAATCGGAAAAACAGGATATATGAAGCATAGTTCTGAAGCAGTGTCTTGAAACAGTGGTTAGCGTATGTACTGGAGTGACCTTCAGCTTGAATAAGGAAATCCCGCATGATCTGGAATAATGCCTCCGGTTCCTCTGTATACAACTGTAACATCTGACTCACGTTGTTGATTAACATGAGGATTGGTTCCAAACCTTCCTCTGAAGGCATGTTTAACTTGGGAGATCGGCCTTCAATGGTATATAGCAGTTCCAGCGTCAGGCGTTTGCAGGCTTGGATCTCTTCAGCAGTGATTACGATTTGTTCCCAGTATTCATTTCGAAGTAAGGTGTAGTGATCATGGTATGCCGAAAAATAATCCTCCAATGAAATGTCGGTCTTCGTATGTACAAGGTGTTGTTCGCTGAATGAGCAGGCATATAATGTATCTTCATTAACAGGGTGTGCATAGAGGTAAAAAAAGAAGAAAAAGTCACGTAACAGATGCTTTTGTTCCTCGCTGAATTGGGGAATTTCGCTTAGCTGAGACAATTGGAAGAAGCTATAGCCTTTCATAAATTCATTCATGGCACTGTAGGTGTTATACGTGTTGATCGACAGCGTGGTGTTGATGGTAAATAACAGATAATACATAATCATTTCGTCATAAACATCGAGCTGTTCAAATGGTTCTGAGAGAGTCGGCTTCCAGTCTGGCCTTGATCCATAATAGGGATCTTTCGGACGCAGTCTCGACATCCAGCTTGTAAATGTCTCATCTGGGTGGGATACCATAAACAGTTCGGCACTATTATCCTCATACAAACCATACTCCATATAATCTGTGCACGAAGGCTCAGGCTTAACTCCACAATTGAATTTGAGCCGTATACAATCAGAATATAATTTTTGAAGTTCCATCGTCCTAACCTCGTTTCTGCATCATTCTCTAGGGTTCTTCTTCGTTATATTCGACACAATTTTGAGCACTCCCCCTGGATTTGGGAAAGATCATAAACCACATATATCTTTTGGTGGATATAAAAAAGAATTTCAATGGGGTGTCGTAATACTTTCGCCCTGTTGGCAGATCGTGGAATCTGAGATGATGGGTTCACCAGAGATTCGGGTGACGAACTTCGAATCGCTGGCCTTCAGGCTATTGCGATCCTTCCTTCTACAATCATTGGAGATATCATAGGGTCGCAGCTCTCCTGAAGATTTCATTATCAGAGAGGAGGCGTCCAGGCTATCACATTCCTTCCTTCTAACCCTAACCTTTCATGTTATATAGGGATGTGGCTTTCCTGGACTCTTTTATCATGAACAATACGATCTATTTGCGCAGAGCGAACAAACTTATCATTGAACCTAATGAAGGGAAGCAACAGTTGCCGAAGACTTATCTGGCGACTGCCCTCAAAAATATTGAAGCACTCGGATATACCTTCTCGGATGAGTTAATGCAGGCGATGAGACAGCTGTCCATGGAACAGTTTGAAGCAGTATATCATCAACTTGTGGCTGATCTGAGAGTCATGGTCGGCGCACATGTGAAGTACACACCGATGTATGCAGGATTCCCGATGCAGGTGATGCAAGCGGATGAGGCGGAGTTATACCTTAATGCAATTATTCATTATCTGACCAACCTGACTGTGGTCTATACGGATCAACCCCCTGTGGAGAGAATGCATTTGCTGGAGAAGACGGACTTGAAAGTCATTGGTTTGGGAAACAAACAAGCATTCCAGACACTCATTCGTCAGATCATTGAAGCTAAAGGTTCCATCTCTGAAACAGACAAGAAAGATATCGATACCGTGTTGGAGCATGCAGATCCAAGTGAAGTGGATGCGATTCTACCCGCCGAGATTCTGTTCAAAGAAAATGTAGGCTTTGTGGTTTCCTCGTTGCTGAAGCATGAAAAGGCGAACATCGACCGGATCGGTCCGTATTTCAAAACGGCAAGTGATGTTCTGCGTCTGGCTGTTGCCTGGTCCGACGGTGATGTCAGTCTCGCTACGGCTTCTCGCTTCCGGAAATTCAAACGTCGTGAGAGACGCCTTTTGCTCGGATTATTGGAGCAATGTGGCTCCATCACGGAGGATATGCTGCGATATAAGGATCGCTGGATTCGCCTTGGCGAAATTCTGCATCCTTCGGAATATAAGCTTCGGTATCCAAGATGCGAAGAAGCCTTTGATATTTTGCGTAATAATAAACCGTATTCGACCTTCAACGGAAGTGTGGAGCTTGCCTTCCAATATCGGAATGTCTGGAGTCTGATTGATCTGTTGTCGCAGCGTCCAGGTGAATTCGCGAGAAGACTGGATCACATGTTGCGTATGACCGAAGATGAAGCGTATGTCCTGCTGGCCTTTGGTGAGGTATTGGAGCAAGTCTCTACCCCAGTGTTATTGCAGGTGAGACAGCATTTTGCGCAGCGTAATGAACGGCAGGATCTGCGTGTCTTCTTCCCGAAAGGCAATGTAGCCAAAGCTTTTGCTGTTCCGAATGAGCTGCCAGAGATCGATGAAGGCACGTGTCAAGATGTCGTGCAATTATGCGAGCAGGCGCTGGTAGAGCGATTCGCAAACCTTTCCCCGCTTGGGAAGACCTATGTCGATCCACAGCTTCATGATTATCTGGTACCCTTTTCCCAGAGATCAGCGAGCAAGGCTCTGCATACCATCGTTCGTGGAAGCCGTGTGCCGATGGCAGAGGGTGATACCATTCGTTTCTTCAACTGGTGGAAAGAGGGGGACGTGGATGGAAAGTCTACAGGGCGCGTGGACATTGACTTGTCTGCGGTGATGTATGATAAGGACTGGAACTATGTGGAGCATATTTCCTATACGAATCTGCGATCCTCTAACTATAAGGCTGTCCATAGCGGAGATATCGTGACTGCACCTAACGGAGCAAGTGAGTTTATTGATCTGCATATTCCATCCATCGTGAATTATGGTGGACGTTATGTGGTGACGACAGTACATTCCTTCACCAGCCATCCGTATTGTGATCTGCCGGAATGTTTTGTAGGGTGGATGATGAGGAAGAAGCCGGGGTCTGGCGAGATTTTCGAACCGTCTACCGTAGCGAACAAAATCGATATTACAGCGGATACGCAGATTGCGATCCCTGTCATTATGGATCTGGTCGAACGCACCGTCATCTGGACAGACCTGGCGCTGACCAGATATCCGGACTACTACAATAACGTAGAGGGGAATCAGAAAGGTATCGTGCTGATGGGTAAAGCACTAACGACTTTACGCAAACCCGATCTGCATGACTTGTTCATGCTCCATGCCAAAGCTAGAGGAGAACTGGTGGATACAATAGATCAGGCGGATACAATCTATTCGGTCGATCAAGGTATTACACCCTATGATATCGAGCAGATTATGGCGGAGTATCTGGTTTGACCTGTTTGACTTGACTACTGGTGATATGTGAATATCAAAGTTAGAAAAGAGTAGCTGATGCTGCTCTTTTTTTCTGGTTTAAATGCAAAGAGCCTACAGAATGGTGCAGGTAATGTCGGATGCAAAGAGAATGACTTTGCTAAGCTTAAATTAACGTGGGAGGGATGATATGGATACGCTGAGGCGGTTAAATGAAGCCTTGAATTATATTGAGGAGCATCTGATGGATGTCGTGGACATGAAGGAGATTTCCCGGATTGCCTGCTGCTCGGAATATCATTTTACACGCATGTTCTCTTTTCTTAGTGGTGTAACGCTCTCGGAATATATTCGACGTCGCCGGTTGACACTTGCAGCTATGGAGTTAAGCCACAGTGACAGCAAAATCATTGATATTGCACTAAAATACGGGTATACATCGCCGGATTCTTTCTCGCGTGCTTTTCAAAGCATGCATGGCACTACGCCCTCCGAAGCACGAAACCATGGTCCATCCCTTAAAGCCTTCCCACGAATGACATTTCAACTGACCATTCAAGGAGGAAGCGAAATGAACTACCGCATTGAAGATAAAGAGGCGTTTCGAATCGTGGGTATTCGTAAAAGGGTGCCAATCGTATTCAACGGGGTTAATCCGGAGATCGCTGCGATGTACCAGAGTCTTACACCGGAATTGATCGATAGGATTAAGGGGGCATCGAACGTCCAACCTATGGGCTTAATCAGTGCTTCATCCCATTTCAGTGAGGGACGTATGGCGGAACAGGGAGAACTGGATCATTACATTGGTGCAGCTACGACAAAAGAGACGCCTGAAGGACTGGAACACCTGGAGGTTCCTGCTTCGACATGGGCTGTATTTGCTGTCGTCGGTCCGTTTCCTGGTACGCTTCAGGAGGTGTGGGGCCGGATCTACGCGGAATGGTTTCCTTCATCGGACTATGAGCTGAGTGAGGGTCCGGAAATGCTATGGAATGAGCACAAGGATGTTACTGTAGAGCAATATAGAAGTGAGATATGGATACCTATTCGGAAGAGATGATACGTCTCTAGTTTGATATTTGCGGGCGCAGCTTTTTGAAGCTGCGTTTTTTTGTTTTAGAATTTGCTATCAGATATACGGGCCGTTTTCATTGCGAACATATGTAATATAATGGTGTTATTTTATTGGAATTGTAAGAATACTTTTATGTAGAAGAGTGATTTAAAAAAGGGGGTGGCGAGATCAGGTTTACATGAAGTGATGACTCTATTCTATACGCACGTAGACATAACATTCCATTGATCATGGACAGGCTCACATAGCAGACATAGAGATATGAGACGGAAGTGTCAGTTATTATACATTGTAATGTAAGCGCTTTATTAAATGAGTTCCAAGGAGGGATTTACTCATGACCAAAAGTATAGTGAGAAAGGCGCTTGGTTTGTTTTTAATTGTCGTCATGATTGCAACAGCTGCTGTATACCCTGCATCTACCGGACACGCGGCAACCATAAATGTGACCGATAACGGCACAAGAATCGAAGTAAACACCGGATCAGGATTAGTCTATGTGGTGAATAAAACCAATGGCGATATTATATCGGCCAAAATGAACGGTACGGAGCTGAACAGCAACAGAGGGTCGCACATCGGGTCAGGTTTGGGTTCATCCGCCAATGTGACTTGGAATACCTCTCCTTCTGGATCGACCGTGTTAATTACGGTATCTACAAGCACATTAACTCACTATTATGCTTCGCGTGGTGGCGAGAACATCATATACATGGCAACGCATATCACGGCTCAACCTTCGATTGGAGAGTTACGGTACATTTTCCGTGGTAATGGTAGTATGTTGACAGGTGTTCCGGCGAATTCTAATAACCGGGGTAACACTGGAGCAATTGAAAGTCAGGATGTGTTCGGGTTTGCAAATGGACAGTCGGCCTCCAAATATTATGGTAATGATCAGGCCAAAGACTTATCTGTTCGTGGGGTGACGGGGAATGGCGTCGGTGTATTTATGGCCTACGGCAATCGGGAAAAAAGCTCTGGCGGCCCATTCTTCCGTGACATTCAGTTCCAAAGTGGAACAGAGACGGAAGTCTATAATTATATGAACTCGGGACATGCACAGACGGAAAATTGGCGCCTGGGTCTGCATGGGCCGTACGCTTTGATCTTCACCACAGGTGGTACCCCAAGTGTACCCGACTTCAGCTGGATGTCTGGTCTGAACTTGCAGGGTTGGGTTTCCAGTCGAGGGAACGTAGTGCTTAATGGTCTCTCCGGAATGGATACGGGTTATGCATATACAATTGGGTTCGCCAATAGTAATGCTCAGTATTGGGTGGGTACCTCTTCAAGTGGGGCAGCCGCCAAATATAGCATGATCCCAGGGACATACACCATGACAGCCTATAAGGGAGAACTGGCGGTATATACGGAAACGGTTAATGTCACGGCAGGCCAAACGACGACTCTGAATACACGTACGATCAACAATGATCCGAGTCAAGCCTCCAACATCTGGCGAATCGGCAACTGGGATGGTACACCACGGGAGTTCCTGAATGGACAGACCATTCCGATCCGTCACCCGTCCGATAGTCGTAACCCAAGCTGGGGACCTGTCACCTATGCCACCGGTAGCGCGACCAATCGATTCCCGGCAATCCAGTTCCGTGGTCAGAATTCTCCAACCACAATAACGTTTAATTTGAATGCATCTCAAGCGGCATCTTCTCATACGCTCAACATCGGTATTACCGCAGCTTACAATAATGGCAGACCTAGCGTAACGGTTAATGGACATGCTTTAACCAATCCTGCTGCATCTTCACAGCCCAATTCTCGTAGCTTCACGATTGGTACCTATCGTGGCAACAACACAACGTTTAGCTGGAATGTCCCAGCATCTTATTTCGTGAATGGTTCCAATACTATCACCATTACGCCTATTAGCGGTTCGAGTGATTTGGGTAACTGGTTAAGTGCAGGTTGGGTTTACGATTGTGTGGAGTTACTGAATTGAATGAAGAATGCAATATCGTGGAAGGAATAAAAGAGGTAACCTGCCTGGTTTTCTTAACAGGGTTCAGGTTACCTCTTTTAGCTTTGTCATCGGAAATGAAAAGATATCAATTCATAATATCCCTAAGGATCTTGCTTTGCTGGAGATGGTGATCCGGATAGTGGTATAATTTTCAATACGTAGTCATGAGTGAATGAACGGGGAGGAAAAGAGAATGAGAGACGATCTGTTGGTTCAATTGCAAGAGTGGCATGAAGAAGATGAGTTTCAGGAAATTGTGGATGCAATTCAAGCGATTCCTGTGGAAGAAAGGGATTATGAGCTGGTTAACCATCTGGGCCGAGCGCTGAATAACCTGGAACGGTATGAAGAAGCGGTTGAACAATTCCTGACGGTTGCTAAAGAGGGCACAGGTGACCCACTCTGGCATTATCGGATTGGACTGGCTTATTATTATCTCGAGCAATATGCGCATGCGCTACAAGCGTTCGAAAGAGCGGATGAATTGGACCCTGAGGATGAAGATACGCTGGAGTTTCTGGAATGGATTCGAAGTAAAATGGAGGAGGAACCCTCAGAGGAATCCGTAGACGAATCGGTGGATACCGTCCCATCTATTACTGAGATCTCAACCGTACCTGTTAGTGTTAGCCATCTGGAACCAACAGGTTTTTGGAATGACAGTGCTGAAGCCGTGGATCAATATGTGTTGGCCCCGCCTACCGATGAACAGGTCGAGTCAGTGGAGGAGCAGTTGGTGTTTAAGCTGCCAACATCCTATATTAACATGATGAAATTACATAATGGCGGTGTCCCCCACTATAGGCATTTTCCGGTTAGCCAAGCAGAGGCTGCCAAGAAAGTCCGCGTTGAGGTCAAGGGGATACTGGGAATTGGACGTGAGAAAGCACATTCGTTAGGTGGTGAAACTGGCAGCCGGTTTATTATCGAGCAGGGGGGTTACCCCGAAATCGGTGTTGTTATCTGTGAGTGCCCTTCCGATTCGGAGGTGGTGATGCTGGATTATCGTGAATCCGGCAATGCTGGTGAGCCCGAGGTTGTTCATGTGGATAAAAAAGAAAGCTACAAGATTACGTGGCTTGCACCCAATTTTGAAACCTTTATTCAAGGTCTGGTGAATGAGGAAAATCAACCTGCAAACCTTAAAGGTGCATTATAAGTAAAGGTATGGGCTTCTTTTTATACGAAACGTTGAAAAGACTGCATCCGTCATGACGGATGCAGTCTTTTTGTTGCCTAGTTATGCGCGATAAGTCGGAAATGTCACCCAAACCGAGCTTTTACTAACTGCGTTAGCTTCGCCAAGATATCCAAAATAAGTATATAGAGCTGTACTCGTTGCATTAAGGCAGTTACTTTGCTAGTATTTAGATATATAATATTTAGTCATCTAAATATTATATATCTAAATACCTTGGTTTCTTCAAGAAAGGGCTACGCATCATGTTAAGAATGAAAAACAAAGTAGCCCTTGTTACTTACAAATAAATAAAATACGTTAGGAGCAATTCACATGGGAAAATTAGATAATAAAGTAGCTATTATTACTGGCGGAGCCTCGGGAATCGGAGAGGGCATGGTAGATCTTTTTGCACAGGAAGGCGCCATCGTCATTGCTGCAGACATTAATGAGGAATCATTGGAGAGAGTAAGCCAAAAAGAGAATGTGTACGGAATGAAGTTGAATGTATCTTCGGATGAAGATTGGCAGGCACTGGCGAAAGTAGTGAATGAACGTTTTGGGAAAATTGACATTCTGGTCAACAATGCGGGCATTTCTTCCGAGAAGCCATTTGAGGAAATCAATGCACAGGATTGGGGGAAAATGCTCTCCATTAACGGTTACGGCCCATTCGCTGGCATGAAACATGTCACTCCTTATATGGCAGCCCAGAAAAAAGGTTCTATCGTCAATATCTCATCATATACCGCTTTGATTGGACAAGGCTTTAACCATTACTCGGCGTCCAAAGGCGCGGTACGTGCATTATCCAAAGCTGCTGCGACCACCTTCGGACGTCAAGGTATTCGTGTGAATGCTCTTTTTCCTGGGATCATCGAAACACCAATGACCCAATCCTTGAACACATCTAAGGAACTGCTTGAACGATTAATTCAGGCAACGCCTTTGCAGCGTCTGGGCCAGGCTATCGATATTGCCAAAGCCGCGTTGTTCCTAGCGTCGGATGATTCTTCGTACATTACAGGATCTGAACTGGTGATCGATGGTGGCTACTCAGCCCAATAGCGTGTAAAATGATGACAGCCCTTAAGTTAAATGAGGGCTGTTGTTTATTTTTTCGAGGAGGATCTAATGGAAGAACAGAACATTTTTGAGCTTATACACAACATGGATAATTTCACTAACAAATTGATTATACAATGGAACAAATCATTCAATGAGGACCTCGGTGTCTCTCATGTGCTTGTGCTCAGCCATCTCCAACAAAATGGAAAAAGTCGACCTTCGGATATTGCAAAAATTTTGGGGTTCACTCCGCCTACACTTAGTTATTTATCTGACAAGATGGTAGCCAAGGAATTAGTCGTCAGAATGGTAGATGAAGCGGACCGTCGCATTATTTATTTGAACATTACGGATAAAGGGGCCGAAGTCCTCGGAAGAGCCATATTGGAGGGCCAGCAGCTGCGTAAGAATTTATTCCAGAAATTAAACGAAGAGGATCGAGCGCAACTAGTCCATATTTTTGAGAAGATGAATCGGGAAGATTGAGCAATAGACTCGAAGGGAGACCGAAGGTGATATGGAGGAACCGCTCAAAGTATATAACACCGCAGTTGAAGCTTTTCTTGAGGTAATCGGGGGAAAGTGGAAGCCTGTTATTCTATTCCATCTTACCTTTGGCAAGAAACGTAATGGTGAGCTGATGAAACTGATCCCTGCGATCACCCAGAAAGTGCTGACGCAGCAACTTGGTGAACTAACGGAGGCGGGGGTCATTGTCCGAATTTCCCATCACCAGGTTCCGCCTAAAGTGGAGTATGAGTTAACAGCGTATGGGTGGAGTCTCAAAGAGATTCTTCATCTAATGTGTAGATGGGGCGATATACACGTGGAGAATGTTTATGGTGATCGAGGAAAAATTCTGTTTAAGCCGCCAACGACTACTGACGTTGAGTGACTTATATAAGCCGATTCTGGAATTCAGGAATCGGCTTATTCTGCATTTATCTAAGTTACGGAAGGATCTTGCGATCACGTAGATTTCTGAAAATATCCATAAACATAGCCTCAGTGTCAATGAAATCATGAAATCCGAAGCGGCGAGCTTTGGAACCATCTGCGAAGAAATCGTAATCCCACGAGAAGACAAAGTCACCAAATGCCCAGGAAGAGACATCATCATAAGGGTTGTTTACCAAACCATACTTTTCGATCATGGAATTCCAAAGGTCTTCTTTATCTGACATCACTGTTGCAAGTGAAAGGGTGAGTGGAGGTGCGGTTTCCAATTCGAAAAATGCAGCAATTTTGGGCCAGAGTTCATTCCAGCGAAACAGATCGCCATTGGTGATATTAAATGCTTGATTGGCACAGCGAGGTTCGGTTGCTGCCCATACGGTTGCATGAGCCAGCAATGTCGCATCAGTCATTTCAAGCAGCGAATGATACGCTCCTGGTTTCCCGGGAAAACGTAATGGTAAGTTAAGCTCCTTGGAGATAGCCGCATAGACGCCAATAACCATGGCAAGGTTCATTGGATTACCCAGAGCGAAGCCACATACCACCGAAGGGCGCAGGGCTGACCAGGTCCAGCTGCTTCCGGGTTGCCGATCTTCGAGAAACCGTTGCTGATCGACATTGAATTCGGGGGGCATATGATATGCGTCCGTTTCTTTGGCAGGTGTTTTGAATGGCCCGAGATGTGCACCGTACACTTTATAACCTTGCATTAGGCTAATATGTTGGAGATTTGGAGCAATCGGTTCAATCGTATTCACCACATTGACGAGCATGGCCAAGTTGGGCTGTACCAATTCGGCCCAGGTTGGGCGATTCTGATACGCGGCGTAGAAAATATGCGTAACGGTCGTTAAAGGGCTCAGTTTGTCTTGTGTGTCTGCTTCGTTCAGTAAATCAGCTGATATATAACGCAACCTGGGGGCATCTTCCCCTCCGCGGCGAGATACACCAATGACATTCCACTCGGGAAGTGTCATCAGATAATCCATAAGGTTTCTTCCAATGACGCCTCCAGCACCAATGACAAGTGCGGTGTAACGGGTAACGGATTGTTCGGGTTTCAATGGACATGCTCCTCTCTTCTTCTGTTCATATTGTGGGTCAGAAAAAGAAGGATGAGAAGTACGCACCTCAAAGTCATATACGTACTTTGAAGTAATATATGAGCCTGGTGCAGGACATGAGCATTATAATTGGCAATTCATTGGATGTTACTTGCCTATAACCACAAGAAGCTGTAAAAGGTACAATCGTCCTTTCACAGCTTAGATGTGTCTGTATATTCGTTCAATAGATCTGTTGTGGAGATGGTTTACGCCGGATATCCGCCACCTGGAGGCGGCCATGCGCCGTAGAAGCGACGCAGCAGAACAATCTCACCCAGATGGTACGAGTTATGGGATGCGATATTGCGCAGAAGTCCTGCTTTAGTTTCACCCGGGAAATAGAGCAGTGGATCATCCAATTGTGCCGTTTCTGCAATGGCTACGGCTTGATCAACCCCCTCCAAAAATGCTTGAATATCTGCCTTCCACGTGGCTTCGTCCTGTGGACCCTTCTCCTCAGGCCAGCTCTCACTCACGTTAGCAGGGAGCTGTGGCTTGCGTCCTTCCAAGTGGTCGAGCATAAATTGCTGCCAATAATGCATGTGCTTCACCAATTGATAGATCGTATATGGCATGGCATCGTGCGTACGAGCAGCAAGTGTGACATCGATGTCGGGTAGAGCACGGGCGATGCGGATGTGGCCACGTTCCCCTACTAATGATTTGACAAGGGCTTGCGCAAAGCTTTGATTAACATCTGACATATGGTACCTTCCTCTCTTCCAAGACCGGATCTGATAACCTGTCTTCTATTTAGTATTATACAATTAAATTGCTAAAAATTAAAAATGGATAACTAAGAACGCTAAATACTTAAAATGCCTATGATATAATAGTGAAAAAATACATCTCAAGGCCTCAGGGTCGAGGAGGAAGCTCCTGTGAAAGTGATATTGGTTGACGACGAACGTCTAGCGTTGATAGGCCTTCAAAAATCACTAGAAAAAGAAGTAAGCGGCATTGAAATTATTGCTACATATATGAATCCAACAGAGGCTGTGGCGGGTATTGTGGAGCACCGTCCTGATGTTGTATTTCTGGATATTCATATGCCGGAGATGGATGGTATGGATCTGGGAAGACAGATTCAGACGGCAACACCGGGCACCGAAATTATATTTGTGACCAGTTACGATCAATATGCGGTGCATGCTTTCGAATTACAGGCTTTGGATTATGTGATGAAGCCCATCCAAAAGGATCGATTGAAGCAGACGGTAAGCCGCGTAAGAGAGAAACTGAGCGTAAAACGGGAGCAGCATTCAAAGGATACAAACGCACCTTTAATTTGCTGTTTTAATCAGATTCAGTTTAAGCTTCCAGGAAAGGATATCCAGGTTGCCAAATGGCGTACAAGCAAGGCGCAGGAGCTGTTTGCATACTTGCTTCACCACCGGAACCAGGTCGTCCATCGCAGTGTTCTGCTGGAGCTTCTGTGGCCGGGAATGGAAGAGGAAAAGACGGCACACCAACTCTACACTGCGATTTATCATGTCCGCCAAACCCTGAAAACTTGCAATATGGATATGATCAAGATTCAGAGTGGACACCTGGAGGCAGGCTATCGACTCGAATTGGGTGAGGCTCAGTTGGATAGTGAGCAGTGGGAACGGGAAATCAGGCAATGGAAAGTTGTAGACGCAAGTACCGTTCATGCCTATGAGCAAACGCTTCATCTATATAAGGGTACCTATCTTGGCAATTATGAATACATGTGGGCTGAACCTGAGCGGGAAAGATTACGCTTTCTGTGGCTGTATCATATGAGACAACTAAGTTTGTATTACCAGCAGCATGGGCTGGTGGAAAAAGTGATCGAGAGTACACAACGTATCCAGCATATGCTTCCGGATGAAGAAGAAAGTTATTATATGCTAATGAAGTTATATGATGAAATGCACAACGATCTCGGTGTAGAGGAGCAGTATCGTCTCTTAACCACCAGAATGGAGCAAGATTTGGAGATACCGATCAGTGAGGACATTACCGAATGGTATCAGGGCTGGAAGCTCGGTTTAACCAAAGTCATGAAAAAATAATTAATGAAATTACTTCAAACAAAACGTATGGACCGTTACAAATATTTGATCATCATGCTAATCATTTTTGGAGTGTTACTTGGCATGCGCTCGGTATGGTCAGAGTTATTCAACACAGTAGATGAGCATCGCGCCGTTAACGGGGTGCTTGATCTGAGAGATGTGGATCTGGATCAGTCCCCTGTTATGTACTTGAACGGGGAATGGGAACTTTACCCGGACAAATTACTGACCCTGCAAGATATTTCCAAGAGGGATGGCGGTGCGAAGAGTGTTCAGGTCCCAGGAGACTGGGGGAGTGCACAGAATCAGGAACATGAGAGTTCGTACGGTTATGGAACGTATCGATTGCGTATTTTGACAGACCCACTTCAGACGCCCGTTACCTTCTGGTTCAAGGGGATTCGAAGTTCATCCGAGATTGAGTTGAACGGAGATGCCAACGGGGGCACAGGTGAGGTCTCCTCGGATAGCATTACATATATACCCGGGAGTACTTCATATACAGTGACCTACGATCAGGAAGGAACAACCTCCATTGAACTACTGATTCGCGTAGCCAATTACGACAGCCCGTATATGGGTGGAATTAGCAAACCTGTTCGCTTTGGCTCACAGGCAGCTGTTGATTACTCGCGGTGGTACTCCATTGGTTTTCAGCTGGTCATCTTTCTGATTTTGCTCCTTCACGGCATGTATGCCTGTATTCTTTACGCATTTAATCGGCAGGAACGATCCTTGCTGGTTGGAGCCGTATTAACTTTAACTGTTGGCATCACGGTTACGATGGGTCATGATAATATTTTGATGTTATGGCTTCCAATTAATTATACCTGGGGCATTAAAATTCGATTGATCTCATTATTGCTGCAAAATGCTTGTATCCTGCTGTTATTCCAGAGATTAACGATGGTTCATCTACGAAAGGCATGGCTTAAGTGGCATGTTGTCATGACCTTGATCTATACGGCCGTGATTGTGGTGGTGCCCATTCATATTACATATGCCATGATCCATTACAACTTCATTAACCTATTCTTTCTTGTATCCCTGATCTGGTTTCTATATATTGTCGGAACGATGATCTTCAGGAAACAGGCAGACCGAGATATTGTTTTTCTGCTGCTTACTGCAGGAGGTATTACATCCAACCTGTTATGGAGTGTGGCCGAGACAGCCAGAGATGTGACAACAGTCTATTACCCTATTGACATCATCTTTGCCATTACCGGCTTCTCCGCCTATTGGTTCAAGAAATACTTCAGGAATGCCAAAGAGAATATGAAGCTGAATACAGAACTGCAGAAGGGTGACAAAATTAAAGATCAATTCTTGGCGAATACATCACATGAACTGCGGACCCCACTGCACGGGATCATTAACATCGCTCACAACGTGGTCACCCGAGAGAAAAACCGGTTGGATGAACGGAGCCTGGAGGATATGGAGTTGCTGGTTACGATCGGTCGACGGATGTCGCATCTCCTTGGTGATCTACTGGATGTAGTCCGACTGAAGGAGCACCGCATTGTGTTGCGTCAGAGTCCTCTTTCCATACAGTCGGTTGTGCCTGGCATTATCGCCATGCTGCAATTCATGGCAGAACGAAAACCAGTCCACCTTCATATGGAGATTCCGGAATCGTTCCCACTGGTCATGGCTGATGAAGAAAGGCTCGTTCAGATTTTGTATAATCTGCTGCATAACGCGCTTAAACATACAGAGGAAGGAACGATAACCGTAAGTGCCGAAATTTGTGAAGGACATGCTCTGATTCATGTGACGGATACAGGCATTGGCATGGATGAGGATACACGGATGCGTATTTTCCTTCCGTATGAACAAGGGTCGTATGGAATCAGTGATGGACAAGGCATCGGGCTTGGACTGAACATCTGCAAAGAGCTCGTAGAACTGCACGGCGGGGCACTTACGGTTCGCTCGGAACTCGGAACGGGCTCGGTATTCAGCTTCGATCTGCCACTCGCGGATGAAGCCGCCGATCAGGCTCAGTCACAACTTCCCCTGATATGGGAACAGGCCGCCGAGATGATGGAAGATGCACCTGGCGGATTCCTGTTACCCCGCCAAGGTATGGGGGACGCGGAAGCCTTGGCGACGGCAGAGATGGCTCCGTTGTTAAAAGAGGGGAGAGCTACCATTCTGGCTGTGGATGATGATCCGGTGAATCTGGATGTGTTGGTCAGCATTCTTTCGACGGAACCATATGATATAACTACAGCAGGTTCGGGTCAGGAAGCGATGGAGTTGCTCGGCACACGTCAGTGGGATCTGCTCATTACAGATGTGATGATGCCCAATATGTCTGGCTATGAGTTAACCCAGAAGGTGAGGGAACAGTTCTCGATGTCTGAGCTTCCTGTGCTGCTGTTGACGGCACGAAGTCAGCCGCCAGATATCTACACGGGGTTTGCATCCGGGGCCAATGATTATGTCACGAAGCCTGTAGATGCGGTGGAACTGAAATATCGGATACGTGCATTGACCTTGTTAAATCAGTCTATCCAAGAGCGCCTGCGCATGGAGGCCGCTTATTTGCAGGCTCAGATTCAGCCTCACTTCCTGTTCAATACGCTGAATTCACTTATGGTCTTAAGTGATATTGATACAGAGCATATGCGGAAGCTTGGTGAAGCTTTTTCATCTTATTTACGGATCAGCTTCAACTATCTCAATACAGGAGAACTGGTGAAATTATCATATGAGCTGGAACTCGTTGAAGCCTATCTTTATATTGAAAAAACACGATTTGAAGATCGATTGTCGGTGGTATTAAACGTAGAGCCGGACCTTCCGTTGCTTCTCCCGCCGTTATCAATTCAGCCTTTGATTGAAAATGCCGTCAGACACGGTCTATTAAGCCGCAATGTAGGCGGTACGTTATGCCTATCCATCACTCGTCATGAGGGTTATACCCGTATTGAGGTGAAGGATAATGGCAAAGGTATGGAACCGGAGAAGGTTGCAGAACTGCTACATGCTACGCCAGGTGGAAAAGGCGGAATAGGCATTGTGAATACAAACCGCAGATTGCTGCAACGGTATGGTCGGGGATTGTCGATCGTAAGTGAGCCGGGTGAGGGCACAATGGTATCATTTGATATTCCGGATAAGATATAAGGAAAAGGCCGCAGAAGTGAAGACTTCCGGCCTTTTGTTTTACTTGCGCATCCAGTCCCTATTTTTAATTATTTCTAATGCATCTTTCATATGTTAGTATGTTTAACATTAGAAGCGCGGGCTCCGGCAGTAGGCGCTAAACGTTGTTATAGTGGGTGAAGAGATCGATGCGCAATTGGGTCAAAAATGAAAATGTACAGATGACGGCCATTGCCTTTGCCACAGCGGTAGGGGCGCAATTCAAGATAAATCCGTTCCGGGAAGATTACTTCCGAATCGGGCTGGGGGTTAGCATCCTTTTATTTCTGCTGATGATCATGCCACACTTGTCTTATGTGAAGACAGGGATCCTGACAGGCATCGCGAATTTGCTATTTCAGTCAGCAGATCTCATCAATCATGTGCAGACCGTCTCCATACTGGAAAGCATGCGGGACAATTTGGGGGCAGGTGTGTATTATGTGGTCTTTGCCTATGGACTTAGCAAGTTCAAGCATCGATTCCATGAGATGCAGCCTCTTCTGCTCGGCGGGTTAATCACATGTATCGATTTCTCCTCTAATCTTGTTGAGCTTCTTTTTCGCGGAATGTTAAGCGGGACCAATATCTTTTATATGAAGGAATGGTTGTATCTGCTTGTGGTAGGTGGCCTGCGAAGTTACTTTGTGATTGGGCTATATAACAGCATTGCGGTGAGGCAGATGCGGCTTTTACATGCAGAGCAGGAGAAGCGGATGGAGCAGATGCTGAGTGTGAACTCGGGTCTGTATAGCGAGGTCTTTTATCTGAAGAAAGCGATGAATACGATCGAAGGCATTACGGCAGACAGCTATGATCTATATCGCGATCTCCGGGAGCAGGACATGAATCAATACAGTCAGCGTACCCTGGGCATCGCTCAACAGATTCATGAAGTGAAGAAGGATTCACAACGTATTCTCGCGGGTCTGCTGAAGCTGTATGATAACGAAAAAGCGGTTAACATGAGCCTGTCTGAAGTACTGAACTTTGCCAGCAAAGCAAATCGAAAATATAGCGAAATGCTGCATAAGCAGGTCGAGATCGATATTGAGCAACAGTATGATTGTGAGTCTCCGTATTACATTCCTCTTCTCACGGTAATGAATAACCTGATTGCCAATGCGGTAGAAGCGATTGAGCATGACGGGACGATCCGAATTCGTGTGTATGAACAGGAAGGTGACGTGTATTTCGTCGTGATGGATTCTGGAAAAGGTGTACCTGAAGCCAAACGGGATGTCATCTTCGAACCGGGCTACACAACCAAGTTCAATGAAGTTGGCATTGCCGCGACGGGCATTGGCCTGTCCCATGTGCGTGATATCGTCCAGTCGTTGGCGGGACAAATTAAGGTAGAGTCGGCGTCTTCGGGAGAGACAGGGACAACATTTGTTATAGCTATTCCCAAAATGAATCTGATCAAGGGGGCCGATGTCGATGACACTTTCTATCATGATCGTGGATGATGATGTGGTAAGCCGGAGTGTGCTGCATGTGTTCTATATGGAGACGATAAGGCAATTCCAAGGTCGCCATTATTGAAAGTGATGGCATCGTCATCAACAATGCTCAAGATGCACTGGATTTGATGGCCTCGGTAAGGTATACCGATGATGCTGATAAACTCATTATCGACAAATCGAACATCACGGAAGAGTTCTTCGAACTGAAAACCAAACTTGCAGGCGAGATTTTGCAGAAGTACGTGAACTATCATGTTAAGCTTGCTATTGTGGGAGATTTCGAAGAACATAACAGCAAGAGCCTGAGAGATTTCATCTATGAGTGCAACAATGGCAAGCATGTTTTCTTTTTGAAAAACAAAAAGGAAGCGCTCCAAAAGTTGCATAATATCAGTTAAGCGTACATCCGAGACATGTAGAGAGCCTGCTTATAATTTGAGCCAAACGTAGGAGGTTTGCACCGTGATATCTAATGAGAATTTAAAGGTATATGCTCTGCCTAAGATCGGAAATCTTAAAGTGCATGGTAGAACGACTCAAGAGCGATCGCCGTTGACGTTATTTTGGACGGGGAGTGCAGTCGAACTCAATGTACAGGGCTCCGAACTATGGGTTGAAGTAGAGTCACAGTATGACATGTATGAGTCATGGATCAGCATTCTGATCAACGGTGTTCCGGTGAGCAGACAGATGTTAACGGTGGGAAGGTACTGGGTCTGTGTATTCCGGGGCATGAACGCAGATCTGGTGAAGAATGTACGGATCGTAAAGGATGTTCAAGCGATGAGTGGTGACCCGGGTTGTGCCTTGCAGATTCATGCGGTGAAATCCGATGGAGGGTTCCTGCCTGTGCAGGAAAAACCGTACAAGATCGAGTTCATTGGTGACAGTATTACATCTGGCGAAGGTGCGATTGGAGCAAAAGCGGAGGAAGATTGGATTCCGATGTGGTTCAGCGCCATACATAATTATACGTTTATGACAGCAGAAGCGCTGAATGCGGAGTATCGGGTCATCTCGCAAAGTGGCTGGGGTGTGCTGACAAGTTGGGATAACAATCCAAAAGGGAACATCCCCGAGTATTACGAACAGGTCTGTGGCTTGCTTACTGGAGAACGTAACGATGCGCTAGGCGCAGGAGATCAGCATGATTTTGGTTCCTGGCAGCCGGATGTGGTAGTCGTGAACCTAGGCAGCAATGATGGGGGTGCATTTCAGTCACCTGAGTGGAAAGACCCCGACACGGGCAAGGTGTACAAGCAACGTTTGAACGAAGACGGTACGTATCATGAAGAGGATCTGGCTGCTTTTGAGAAAGCAGTGGAACAGTTCCTGTCCAAACTTCGGAAAAACAATCCGGCGGCACATCTCGTATGGGCTTATGGCATGCTTGGTTTTCCCATGATGCCCGCCATCTACCGTGCGATTGATGCGTATACAAAGGGGACAGGAGATCGTAAGGTTACGATTATCCAGCTTCCTGATACAACCGAAGAGACGGTAGGGGCACGCACCCATCCAGGCGAGTTATCTCACCGTAGGACGGCAGAGGTGTTAGCGGAATATGTACGAGGAATGATAGGATAGCTTGAAATATAGTAATGGAAAGACCACTCTTTCATGAAATGTACCCCAATAGTTAGATGGTGTTTAACTTTATGAGGTCCCTTCATCATAAGAATGGTCTTTTTCCTTTTCTGCTTATCTAGACATTCGAGGGTGTGTCCGTTGTGCCGCTGTTCTGTACCTCATAACGAATTGAAATGATCTGTCCCAGCGTCTGGGTCCGAACCATTTTGAATTGGCTGGGCACAGTGCCTGTCGGGAATAATGGGATGCCTTCACCAAGAATTTTGGGAATGATGGCGACTTCAATCTCATCCAGCAATTTTTTTGCTAACACAGCTTGAACCAGTATTCCGCCACCCACAACCCACACGTCTCCATCAGAAGTTTGCTTTAACCGGGGAATGAGCGTATCTACTGTCTCGGTTGTAAACTGTACATGTGGAGCGGGCGGCTGTTCCGAGCGAGAAAGCACATATGTTGGCCGATCCGCATAGGGGAAATCTTCGGAAAGTTTGAGCACCTCTTCATACGTATAACGTCCCATAACAACGCTACCGATCGTTTCATAAAAGGCAGCATATCCGTTATCTCCTCCGTCACCCTCCACATCAAATAACCAATCTACCGAACCGTCCAGTCTTGCGATATATCCATCCAAACTCATAGCAATGTACAAAATTGTTTTGTTATCAGACATGTTCATCGCTCCCTTCTAAAATGTATGATACACTTTAACTATGACAAAAGTTGACGTAGTTAGGATGTTGAATACATGAATCATCGGAAACTGGCTATCATGCGCCTGATGGATTCCAGACAGAAGTTCACTGCTCGGGAACTGGCAGAACGTTTTGACGTCTCGGTTCGTACGATCCAGCGGGATCTGGATGCATTGCAGGCGCTGGGTTTTCCTTTGTACACAGAAGTTGGCGTGAACGGTGGATACCGGGTGTTGCCCAATCGAATTTTGCCACCTCTTCAATTCACGCAGCAGGAGGCATTAGGGCTGTTTATGATGCTGGAATATCTACAGCAAGTCCCGGATTTTCCGTATGGATCGATGCGTGAGCATCTGGCTGAGCAGTATTTCTCTACTTTGCCTGAGGATGTACAGGATCTGATTATGCGAATGAGAGAGCATATCACCTTTGTCCAGCATCCTGGTGAGCATTCCGAGCCTTTAACAACCGAGATATTGAGTGCAGCGGTAGAAAAGAGAGAAATCGAATTTATGTATCATGCCCGCAGTGGTCGCAAAAAAGTCCAGGTCTTTCCGTATGGCATCTACTATGAGCAGGGACATTGGTACATGCCAGCCCAAAATAGGGATCTCGTATTGTTGTATCGGGTGGATCGCATGCAGCAATTGGCTGTTATGGAATCGGTGGATGCATCTGTTCCGAGCCTGAAGGCGTGGCTAGATGCCAAAGAAGACAGAGCAAGCGTAGAAGTGGTGCTGCAATTCACGGAATTTGGAGCAAGGATTGCTGCGTCAGATGTGTTGTTCAAGTCGGTTGAAGGCCATGAGTGGCGCGGACTTGTTCCGCCTGAGGAGTTCTCTTTTACAGCGCGAAAGTTACTCTCCTATGGGCCGGAAGTGAAGGTGGTGTCTCCGCTCGAACTGCAACAGCAGGTTAGAGGAATGCTGGAACGGAGTTTAAGTCAGTATGGTGGGGGATAAGAGCTTTCAAACGCTGGATATTAGGGTATCAAGGAAGAGATAAGAAAGGTGTGTAGACAAATGAGCGAAGTTTGGACTAAAGACATCATCCCGACTGTATCCGATAAAGTAGTGATTGTGACAGGTTCGAACGGCGGATTAGGGTATGAGACGGCATTAGCGTTAGCTGGAAAAGGCGCAAAAGTTATCCTTGCAGTTCGTAATCTGGAAAAAGGTGAAAAGGCAGCTAACCAGATAAAGTCGTCTGTGCATGTAGCTGGAGAGGTAATCGTTATGCAGCTCGACCTCAGCGATTTAGCTAGTATCCGTAAGTTCGCAGCCGCTTTTCTTGAGCAATATGATTCTTTGTCCATTCTCGTTAATAATGCAGGAATTATGAACCCTCCGTTCCAGTTAACGAAGGATGGCTTTGAGTTGCAGTTTGGTAGCAATCATCTAGGGCATTTTGCACTTACGGGCCTGCTATTGCCTCGATTAATTTCTACTCCGCAATCGAGAGTGGTTACTCTAAGCAGTTTGGCAGCTGGTAATGGTGCAATTGATTTTAATAATTTGGATGGCTCCAAAGGATATAATCCCATGAAGTTCTACAGTCAAAGCAAGCTAGCTAATCTGATGTTTGCAAGAGAACTGCAGAATAAGTTTAATTCCGGCCATATGGATTCTATGAGTATCGCCGCTCATCCAGGAATTTCGAATACCAATCTGTTCTCCTTCGGTTCGGGGAAACAGGCGAATATATTCATGCGGAGTCTTCTGAAAATCATTAGTCAACCTGCACACATGGGGGCATTACCCACCTTGTACGCTGCAACAGATCCGACGATTATGGGAGGAGAGTATATAGCTCCTGGCGGTATGGGCGGCACTAAGGGCTATCCCAAGAGCACTAAGATCATCGAAAAATTATATGACGCTAACATTTCAAACAAGCTATGGAGCGTGTCAGAAGAATTAACAGGGGTATATTACAGATTTGACGTGTAGATTTTGCCATTAAGACAAATATTCCTTATTATGGTATAGATAGTTGGAATTCTTCAGTATAAATAAGCATGATTGAATGGGGGGCTACCATGATTCGATTCATAAGAGGTTTCACGACCCGCTCTATGCAGAGTCCATGTGATGAACAACGGCGGTTGTTTGCACAGAGCTTGAAATTCTTTTCCGCCATATCATTGTAGTGCATATCCAATGTGTTCATTGTACGACTCTGCTGCCTTAAAGATTTTAACTTTTAAGGAGTGGAGCAACGTGAAATATATTAATGCGGATACAATCTTCCCGAAAGAATTGCTCAAAGAAATACAGCGTCATATCCCCGGAGGCCTGATCTATATTCCGAGGCCCAAGGATGCCTATAAGAAATGGGGCGAGAACTCGGGCGGCAGAAGGATTGTCCGGGAGCGGAACGACGAGATCCGCCAGCTTTTTGCTGCGGGAACAACCATTGATCAGCTTGCGGACCAGTACTGTTTATCCATCGATAGCATCAAGAAAATTGTGTATCGCAAAAAGGGATGAAACTATAGAAGCCATGTTCGAGCAATCGAATGTGGCTTTTTCCTGTAAGAGTAAAGAATGGTTATTAAATCTTTTTTACATATTCGAGGTTGTTAATTACGCGTACAATTCATTTGACGGTACAAGGTTATGCGGTGAGAGTTCATGAAGTAACTCCTTAAATCATCTGGTAAGGTTGGTGAATATGAATAATATGAATATAGAAGTGAAATTAACGAATAAAGACGAGGCGTATGTGATTAAAAATATGTACCCGCTATACCTTCATGATCTATCCGGACATTATGGTCTGGGTGGAGAGCATAGCCCGAACGAACATGGTATTTTTGAGCCAAGTCCTGATTATATAACTTTGCAGGATCAGTATAACGTCCAGAACATATGGTGGGAAAAACCGGAGTGTCTTTATCCGTTCCTCATGATTGTGGATGGCATACCGGCAGGTTTTGCGTTCATAGCTACTCCGCCACATTGTTCACAAGGCACGAATTTCTTTGTACATGACTTCTTTCTGATGCAGCCGTTTCGAGGTGTAGGCGTTGCTGAACACGCGGCATCCACGATCTTCGGAATGTTTAAAGGAAACTGGGAGTTGTTCACCAATCCATCGGAGAAAAATAAGATTGGCCAATCTTTCTGGCGAAAAACAGTGGCTAATTATACCGAAGGTAACTATCGGGAAATGTACGGGCATACGTTTGATGGCTATAAATTGATTTTTCAATTTTCCAATATATAAAGAGAGGGATCGTCTTCCTTTGAGGAAAACGATCTCTCTCTCCTTTGCCTTTTATAAAGTACCGTTGAAATAGTGATACTCTGAATTCACTTCAAAACCAACACTGCGGTACAGATTCAAAGCGCGTTTGTTTTCGGTTACAACGGATAGGCGAATATCTGTGTAACTTTGTTTCCTTAGGAGATCAACCAGGGTGCTAAGCGCAGTGCGCCCCAGTTTCTGTCCCTGATAAGCAGGCAAGATACAGAAGTTATGAATAAATGCGGTAGTTGCATTAATGGAGTTGACCCGTACCAGCCCAACAGGCAGTTGATTCTGCCATGCAATATAGGTGACTCGGCTGGGTTCATTTGTTTGCATAAAGTACTCGCGTGTCCAGTCCTCCGAGTCTCCAAAGGCTTGGGAGGAGCAAGTGACCATAAACTCCATATCCTCGGTTTCTGCCACGGACAACGTTAGTTCAGGTGGCTCCACAACCGAACGCACCTCATTCACAAGTTGCATCGAGTACTCCGCACGATCATAAATGGCTCCGAGGGATTGGGCAGTAAGAAGGCCCGGAGATAAGCCCTGAGGAACGCGATAACTGAGTTGGTTGATTCCCTGTGGTTTCATATCCAGGATGGCCCTTTTCAGTAGGCTGCTGAACACACCTTGGCGACGAAAATCTGGGTGTACGATGGCATTAATATTCCCGGTTACGCCATCGGATGGATACCAACTGAGGAGTCCTACCAGATCACCGTGGCGATAACAGAGGAGCGCATGGTCTCCGTCTTTTTTGCTGATATGGTCAAGGTCTGCCTTTAGATGGACGGAATCCAGTTGTTTACATTGTTGTTCGAGCAAAAAAATAGCATCAATCTGTTCCTTGGAGTTATAGACCATGGGAATGACTTGATAAGTTGACATAGCTTTCACACCTTCATTTTTGAAGGAAACACGCAGTTATTGGACCCGCAGGCGCTATCCTTCAAGAGTTGGTTCACTTCCCGATGACTATAACACAATCTATGATGAAGATGACACTCAATGGATGTAATTCACTGGATGTCTGTTCAGATGTGCCCAGTAACTGGACATTATATCCTATTGAAGGGATAATTGAGAGTAATAAGGAGAGAAAGGAGTTGATCACCTCGCGTAAGTTAGCTTATATGATGAGTACGTTGTTTCTTTCATCTGTCATGATAATGGGGTGCATCCCATCTGAGTCAGCCGAGAACGTTAAAGAGACCATTCCACCAGCGACGAATCAGCCGAGTATTGTGAGCAATCAGAAGGCGTCAGCCATAGATGAGCAGCAGGCCCTCGAAATGTCGCTGGATTATAAAACAACCGAACTGACTGTTGATTATAAGGACTATGAAGATACGTTAACTGTGGAGGGTCTGCTGGCTAGAGCAGAAGTAATCAGACCATTTTTGACAGAAAGGAATTTCGAATCCAATATAGATGCGCGATTTAACAAGATTCCTTTACGTGTAGCAGACAAAGAGAAGGCTCTGCTGCATCCTGAAAATATACAAACCAAGATCAAAGATAGCAAGAGTGATTGGATTCTTGTGGAATACACGCTCGATTTGAAATTTACGGATAAGGATGGCAAAGAGTTCAAGTCCATTCCGTTATCGGGCGATATCACCTTTTTGCAGGATCAGGGAGAATGGCGCATTCAGGATGATACGTACAACATGAAGCCCTTCACAGAAATCATTAATAATTCACTGTAGTTGATGGAGTGTCTGTGAATCTGGCACATGCAGATTGTGCTCGAATTAACCAGTACGAATAAGCTCTTTCATATTAAGTACGCACTTCAGAGTGCGTACTTTTTTGTGGGTGTGTACAGCTAAGCGTGCGTCGTCAAAAGGGCTTCATCGTGATGATTGTTCTTGTCTCTTCCTAGAAATTTGCAGGGTACATTCTCCTGTAATGATGATATCATTTGGATAAATAAACTTACTTATTGCGCTTGTAGAGATTGGGGTTGGATTCATCATGAGGGGAATTCTCCGAGTCGGTTCTCGTAAGGTGTGGTTTTATATCGTTGTTGCCGTTACTGTTGGCTTGGTTGCAGGCTATGTCGTCCTCTCTGAGCCGGACTCTCCTAAGTTCCAAAGTGAAAAAGGTATTCTGGATTTAAGGCAGGTTCAGCTCAGTACGAATCCGCAAAAGTTAACAGGGGAGTGGTCGTTCTACTGGCAAGAGCTACTGTCGCCTGAGGACATACGGGTTCGTTCGGCAAGGGAAGGAAATCAGGACCACTGGATCAGCATCCCAAGCTCCTGGCTTGGCTATCCGTTAGAAGGTCAGCGGCTGAGTGGTACAGGCTACGCAACCTTTCGACTGGTCATACAACTAAGTGAGAACGATCGAAACGAGCAGCTTACTCTGCGGTTGCCGAGCATTTTTCATGCGTACAAATTATGGGTGAATGGCGATCTTCTAGAAGAAGTTGGTGAGGTGGGTCAGGACAAGAGCTCCGTGACCCCGCATCTGGAGACGAAACTGGTGTATTTTCAGCCTAAAAACGATACGATAGAGCTGGTTATGCAAGTAGCCAACTTCAATCATAAGCGTGGAGGCATTACCAAGGATATCGAGCTGGGTGGTAGTGACGTACTAACTTCCAAGACCAATCTGAATCTTGCCAGGGATATGTTCATCACGGCAAGTTTGCTAGTGATCGGCTTGTATAATCTGCTGTTGTTCATGCTGCGACGTAAGGATAGGGCTCCGTTATATTTTGGCCTGTTTACTGTACTGCTTGGTATTCGATCCTTGTTCAACGGGGAGCTTATCTTTACACAATGGTTGCCTCAGTTTCCTTGGGAATTGCAGTTCAAGATTGAATATCTGATTCTTTGTGTCAGTGGTTATATCATCAGCATGTATTTTGATAGCATTTTTCCCAATTACATATCACGATGGTTTCGTCTTTTTAGCTTGATCACAACCGGCGTATTCTGTGTCCTTGTGGTGGTAACTCCTGCACTTATCTATTCAAAATTTATGCTGATGATCGGTGTAATGGTAGTTCTACATATGATTTATCTGATGATCGGACTGGTTCAGGCGGCTGTGCGACGTATGGAGGGAGCGTTGATCTTCCTGCTGGTGTCGGTGGTTACGTTGGTCACGGTTGTCAACGATTTTTTATATTTTAACGGATGGTCGCCGATTGGAAATACATCTCCGCTTGGGTTATTGATATTTACGATTGCGCAGTTGATTCTGCTGTCTTCGCGATCTACGAGGACGGCATCGAACGAAGAGAGAATTACACGTGAATTACAGGACGTTAATGACAAGCTGATCGAAATGAATATGAATCTGGAACAGACCGTTCAGGAGCGAACGCAGGCCTTATCTACAGTGCATGATGATCTCCAATCCTCGTATGACCGACTGCTTCACTCCGAGCAAGGGAGGAAGAAGTTACTTGCTTATATTACGCATGATCTGCGTATGCCGTTATCCAGTATGCTTGGATATGTAGAAGCTATACAGGACAGGGTCAAGCCGGAACGCAATGAACAATATCTGAAGTACATCCGGGAGAACACGATAAGGATTAACCGTATGATCGAGGAGTTGTCCTTCTTGTCTCATTTGGAGACCGGACAGGTCTCGTACCGAATGGAGCCGGTTCAGATCATTCCCTTCTTGCATGGTTTTTTTGAACAATATGAGTTGGTAGTGCGCGACGCAGGTTTAGACTTCATACTGGACATCGGAGATACCGAGGATAGACGATCTATTTTGCCAGTTGTCGAGATGGATGCGAAAAGAGTAGAGCAGGCCTTATTTAATCTAGTATCTAACGCCATGAAGTTCACCTCCAGCGGGGGGCTGGTGCGTATTGCACTAGTTGTGGAAATGGTGAATCATGCTCCTCATGCAGTTATTAGCATAGAGGATTCTGGTATGGGGATTCCTCCGGATCAGCTTGAGCAAATCTTCGAACGTAATTACAGATACGATCGGCCGGGAATGGGCATAGAGGGCAGTGGACTGGGGCTGGCAATTTGCAGGGAAATCGTACAAGCGCACGGAGGCATGGTTCGAGCGGAGAGCGACGGCAAGATGGGGGCGACATTCTATATAACGTTTTCCTTGTACGGTGATTGAAGGAAAGGGGTGATGAGATGGACACGCACAAAATCATGATCGTTGATGATGATCCTCATATATGCGAGATTGTGCAGGTGTATTGTGATAGGGAGGGATTTGTCTCCACCTGCAGTCATAGCGGGTCAGAAGCGATGGAGCTGCTTGCATCGTTTGAGCCGGATTTAATTATACTGGATGTATTACTGGCTAATGAAAACGGTATTGACTGGTGCAGGAATGCGCGTAATCTCACCAGTGCGCCGATTGTGTTTCTGAGCAGTCAAGAGGAAGACGAAATAAAAATTAGCGCATTATCCTATGGCGGGGACGATTATGTGACCAAGCCGTTCAGTCCGGGAGTGCTCATGGCCAAGATCAAGGCTCACCTTCGCAGAGTGTCGACGGGTAGAAGGGAACAACTGCTGGAGTTACCGGGTTTGACACTGGATTTCTACACGCAGTCCGTCAACATGGGGAGTATACCTATCTCTTTATCGAAAAAAGAATTCAGTCTGCTGTCCTATATGGCACAAAACGTGAATCGTGTCGTCAGTGTCGATACGTTGTTTCAAATCATCTGGGGAATGGAAAGTCTGGAGGATACAAGAACGGTTGCTGTACATATCAGTAATTTACGCAAAAAAATTGAGTCTGACCCTGCCGACCCTGAGCGAATCATTACGGTTCGGGGGAGCGGATATATGCTGGTTTCTAATAGTACGTCACAAGCATGAATATAGCAGTAAGGGTGGTAGTCTATTATAAATGGGAAAATGGCGTTGGAGCAGTACCTGACGCTATTGGCCCATTTTTTGTTCTTTCCACTAGCTTCGTAACCGACTCAAGATATTGAATCCCTCAACACCAGTCTGCGCTTTTCCATCCTCGTCAAAATGATGTGCCATCTCTCCGAAGAATTAAACGATCCAATACGCACGGATTTAAAGTTTTCTTTAGGTTTCTCAAGTAGGTTAATCCATCATGATAAAATCACTGTGGTCGATATAACGACATATTTCATCAAATTGCAACTGATTATTAGCTACGAGGACGTTACATTCAAGCCGGATCAAACGATAACACGTGAAGAAATGGTTGTCTTGCTGTCCCGCATTAGTACTTGAAGAGAAGGAAGTGGCTCCGATGGCACGAGTTATATGTATCACATCAGGGAAAGGCGGAGTTGGCAAGACAACGGTCACGGCTAATCTCGGGACTGCCCTTGCCTTATCGGGGAGCAGCGTTTGCTTGATCGACGCTGATTTTGGATTGAGAAATCTGGATATTCCGCTTGGTTTGAGTAATAGGGTAGGGTATCATATTTCTGATTTTCTGACGGGTCAATGTGCTTTACATCAAGTGATCGTCAAAGATAAGCGAATCAGTACCTTGTCCTTTATCTCCTGTAGTAACGACGCGGTGCATCACGATGATCCACAAGTTTTTGGCGAGGTTGTACAGCAAATAGGCCAGGGCTATGATTATGTGCTGATTGATTCGCCGGCAGGCATTGAAAATGGATTCTGGAATGCGGCTTTGGCAGCAGATGAGGCTATTGTCGTTACTACGCCTCATCGTACATCGCTTCAGGACGCGGATCGCGTAATCGGATTATTAGAAGATATGATTCCGGCTCCGCCACAGCTCATCATTAATATGGCCGACGGACAGGAAGCCCGTTCGGCAACGGTAAAGATGCAGGATATTATCGATATTCTCAATATTGGTGTGATTGGCGTGATCCATGCCGATGTACAAATTATACGTTCCGTACATAAGGGTATTCCGATTGCGCTTAATCCCGAGTTCGAAAGCGGACTGCGCTTCAGGCATATCGCCCACAATGTGGCGAAGAATCAGCAGGAGCCTTTTATCTCATTGAAACCCAAGAGGCATATTAGTGTTTTTTCACTTCCTCCAAGACTGCGTTGGGGGAAGAGCAGTTCGTTATAGTCGATTCTGGTAGATGAATCGTTGAGAAGAGAATCATCTGGAATGGATTGCAGATTAGCTAAAGAATTCATGGAAAATAGTGGTGTGGGGTTACCTTCCCTACGCCGCTATTTTTTGATGTCATTGATGTTTCACTTGCGAGTAGTTGCTTACTTAAAGTTTTCTTTATAATTCACAAGCGCCCCTATCTCGCATGTTAAAATACGGAAGAAAAAACGACATAATTTGCTGTGTCGTGTCACAATTCGACTGCGACTGATCAGAAAGGTCGGTGAACGAATTCAATCTGTAAAGTTAGCATTATCGTACCTTAAAGCAGTCGGATCTCTGTATGTAAGGTTTTTCCTCGCTTGATCTCCACGTGCCGAGCGAACTGACTCGCAGGAGACCGCTGACGCCGATCTGGGTCAGTGGTTTCGGCTATTAGTCTGGCTTTGTTGATTAGCTTGGTTAGAAACCAATTTTGGATGGTTTTTTTTAGTTTGATCTATACATAGAAGGGATGAATACAAGTGAAGAAAGTAATACAGGGATGGAAGGTGAGCCGGCAGATCCTGATGTGGATGCTGGTGATCAGCTTAATAGTTTCTGCCGTGCCCCTATTACCAGCGCAATCGGCAGTAGCGGCTGAACTGCCGATGCAGAAGACAAAAGTAACCACATCCACTGGATTCCAGGATGTGAGTCCCAGCGACTGGTTCTATGATGCAGTCGTCCATGTGCAGGAGAAGGGCATATTCAGCGGAACGAACGCGAGTAGCTTCTCTCCTAAGGGGACAATGACACGTGCCATGTATGTAACGGCACTTGGACGGATGGCCGGAGTCGATGCGGGGGCGTACTCCACATCGAGCTTTGCTGATGTACAGGCGGGCAGCTGGTATGCGCCATATGTCGAATGGGCGGTTAAGAAGGGAATTACCGATGGCACGGGGGATCGGAAATATTCGCCGGATGCTACCGTATCTCGGGAGCAAATGGCGACGATGACGTTGCGGTATTTCGAAAGCGAACAGATCCCTTATCAGACCGAGAATCCGGTCACGACAGAGCCGGGCGATCTCGGGGATGTATCACCTTGGGCGGCTGAAGCGGTCATCAAGCTGTGGCAAGCCGGTGTGTTCACCGGGGATGAAAAGGGGAACTTCAATCCGCGTGCGCAAGCGACTCGCGCGGAAGCAGCGGTTCTCTTCATGCGCAACAATGCAGTTGTAGAGGCGTGGAAACAGCAGAATCCAACGCCAGTGACGCCAGCACCTGAACCAACGCCGACGGTGACACCAACACCGACATCGCCAGTGACATCAACGCCAACGCCGTCACCGGGCGGTAATAACGGTGGCGGAACGCCTGGAGATAACGGAAGTAACCCAGGTACGGGCTCCACTGCGTATACGCTCACGTTTGAGAGCAACGGAGGCACGGCGATTGCTGCGCAGAAGGTGAGAAAAGGCCAGGTGCTAAATAACCTGCCGGCTCCAACAAAAGAGGGATACATATTCCAAGGGTGGTTTACAGATAGTGATTTCTCGCTCATCTTTGCAGAAGGTAGTGCGCTAACTGAGGATATGAAGTTGTATGCGAAGTATACAGATAGCATAGATAATGCCTTACAGAGCACACCAAGCTATTCGGTTTTGGATGTGGCACCGGACTTCACGATTGCAGTAAACGATGCATCAGGCAACCTGACAGTATCCGAGGTTCAAGCGGGTATGACGTTCACAGACACGGCAAATCCCGACTTTGCTGGAGTTACCGTCACTGGCGGGAACGGGGCTTTCACCGTAGCATCCGCAGCTGAAGACGGAAAATTCGTTGAAGGCAATACGTATCAACTGAAGTTGAATAGCGATAACCTGTCCTTCCAAGGTCAGGATGCGACGACGAGTATTTACGTTTTTAGTGTCGCTAAGCAAGAGGTTCTGGACATTCCGCTGAACCCTAACATGATCTACCTTCCATTTACGGATGTCACGGATATGATATTGAATGGCGAAGCTGTGGGTTCACCAGCGATTTCGGTAGTTGCCACGACGGTGGGCGGTAGCGAAAATGCGCTTGCCGAGGCGAATGCGAGCAGTGGAACGTTCGTGTATTCCGGCAGCACCGTGATTCAAGTCGGCAATACAGTCGCCATCTATCAAGGGGTTCGCCCTGATCTGCGTACATTAGCAACAACGGGTGAAGACGATGGCGATGTTGCCTATGTCCAGATCACAGAGGTAGACGGAAACACCTATACCTATGACCATGCAGATACCAATCAAGTGTTGCTCAAGCCGGATGTTCTGCCGGTGAGTGTGGAAGCAGACACAGATGGAAATCCGAATAACAAATCCATCACAGTTGAGCATATCCAAATGAATTACAGCGACAGCCTATATGAGCCTTTCGGCTTGGATGAGTTAACCACGGTGGATGTGGGTGACTTTATCGGTTTTTATGAAGGCATCTTTGCTGAAGAAGGTTCTCGAATTGTCAGTTATGGACGTATCACTTCGATTACGCCTATAGCAGAGATGGACATCATCGAATATGCTGATGCCACGATTGAAGATATTGAGAATGTCTTCAACATCTATCAGAAGCAAGCCATTAACGGCGACGATCTGTTGTCGGAAGAACAGATTGCACAGCTCGAAGAGCAAATTGAGCAGCAAGCGAGGGACAGCGGATTCGTCAATGAAGCCGCGGATTATCTGTCTGACATCGCCATGGAGACGAAGGAAATTCAGGAGATCAAGGCTCAGTCTTCCCTGGCGTCCGGTAAAGGGAGCCGGGTAAGTGTGGAGAATCTGACCGTTGTTGCTTCACTCGGCACGAGGCTGAAGAATATTGACGGCCGAACCTCAGGCGTAAGCGCTACATTACAAGTGGGTGCCGATATTGTTGTCAATATCAATGAAGACAGCGATCTTGTTATCCATATGACGGGTACATTCGTTCAGGAGATGAGCCTGGATCTCGGTATTAATGGGGATATGCAAGGGCATTGGCTGAAAAAGTGGGGAATTCCTTACTGGTACAGCATTGATGATTATGTAATTACGGCGAATCTGGATGCTTATAGCTATACCGGGATGAACATCACGGCAGAGATAGCTCTCGTTGAACACGATAAGTTAAATGATGCACTGAATGACTGGGTGGGCGAGAAGAACGCTGGCAGGTTGGGAAAGGTTCAGGACATTGCGACACAGATTAAAGCGGTAATGGCGGGCGTGCAGGATACTGCCGTAGATGCCGAATCGTTGAAGGAAAAGTATCAAGAGATGTTGGAGCAAGACACGGAATGGGTTCCGTTAATCAAGAAGGAGCTCTTTGAAAAGAGCGTACGCGTGGCTTTAGGTATTGTGGAAGTCAAATTTGAAGCGGAGTTTGTGGTCAGCGCCCAGGTGAACCTGACGGTGGGGGCAGATTTCTACTATAAGATGGCCAAGCGTTACTCGGTTAGCTTGCGCGTATTGAGTTTCAGTGGTTCGAGCAATACGGTCAGCTTGCCGGGAGACGGAGATTACCAATTTACCTTCTATGTGATGGGGACGATCGGTTTACGAGCTGGTATTCATATGGAGGTCAAAGCGGGGATTGGAAGCGTCAAGTTGAATAGTATCGGGCTTGCTGTAGAACCTGGTGTGTATGTGAATCTGTGGGGCTACTTCTATTATCAATTGAAAAATATTAGCGGGGTGGAGAGTACGAAGTCTCTAGGCGCCCTCTTCGTTGAGATTGGCATCTATTTGGAGGTGGAACTCGGTGCTCAATTAGGAGATGGCGCACTCTCGGGCGGCGTGGAGCTGGTCGATGAAGAGTGGCCGCTGTATACGATTGGAGAAGAACAGAACGTCTACGACTTCGCCTATCCTCAGGATAAGTCGCTCAAGGTGAACATGGCGGGTTCTGCGTCATCCATCGCTGTACCGGAGTTGTGGGTCACGATGAATACCTTTGATTTGAAGACAGGCGATACGGATGAACAGGCGTATGATCGCTCGAATTTCGATATTCAGGTGGACAATCCAAACTTCAAGTATGACGCAGCAAACGGGATGATTGAAGTGGTGGACAAGAACATTCAGGTGAGTGATGGCAATCTGGTTATCACCTGGAAGGGGTCGCCGGGGTCGTTCACGTCCGATCCGCTTAAGCGTACGATTCAGTTAAGCTGGCTTGCCAGAGTAGGTGACTACATCCTTCAGCTGGATCCGCAGAACGGCGGAGTGACCCAGGTTGTGGCGGCTCCGTATAACGCGCCTATTAGCGTGGTCACCCCAGTATATCCAGGATACACCTTTGACGGCTGGTATACGGACGCTTCCGGCGGCACGAAGATCACGATTCCGAGCCGAATGGCTGCGGAGGATCGGAAACTGTATGCGCACTGGATTGCGAACAAGAATACGCCGTATACCGTTGAGCATTATGTGCTGGACCCGAATAGCAGAACATTGGCTCCGCCTGTGGATACGGAGAATTTGACCGGAACAACGGACACGGAGATTCGCATCAGCTCCGACAGGTTTAAGGAGCAAGGATATTCGACAGGTACGGTAAGCGGCGTATTGATCAAGGGTGACGGAACAACGGTCGTCAGAGTGAATTACTCTCCGGCGAATCGTAAAATGACTTTCGCTGGGGGTTATGCCGGTGCGCCCCAAATCTCGCTAACAGAAGCCGTTGGCAAGAACATCGCTACTCGTATACCTGTACCGACAAGGCAGGGATATACGTTTGCCGGTTGGTCGCCAGAAGTTCCAAGTACGATGCCGATTGAGGATACTACGTATACAGCGAAGTGGACGGGGAGAGAGGGTACGCCTTATCAGGTCGTGTACTTGCTGCAAAATATCGGAAGTGACACCTATACGGTTGCAGATACGGAATCGTATCGTGGAGTTACGGGTACCGAGGCGAGTTTGGCGGACGTCAAGCCGAGATCCTATGATGGCTTCGTGCGGGACGACAGCATTTCGGTACTGACGGATCTAATCACGAGCAACGGTAAAACGACGCTGAAGGTTTATTATAAGCGTGATGTATACCAAATGACGGTTGATTATAATGGTTCTGGAGCAGCAAATAAAACGGATAATGTTCCTTTCGGAGCAACGATGCTGTTGCGTCTGGGCACTCCGACATGGCAGGGATATAGCTTTACGGGTTGGTCGCCAACACCTCCGACCACGATGCCTGCCGAGGATGTCCAGTTTACCGCGCAGTGGGCAATTAACGACTACACCGTAAATTTCGACAGTAACGGTGGGTCCGAAGAAGTGCCGGCTCAGACTGTAGGGTTTGGCGCTACGATTAGTACGCCGACTGAACCGACGAAAGATGGTTATGTATTCGGCGGTTGGTATCGTGATAACACGTTGACGAATGCTTACGACTTCGCTGCTGCGGTGACGGCGGATCTCACACTGTATGCGAAGTGGCTGATCCCTTACACGATAAGCTTCGAGAGTAATGAAGGGTCGGTAGTAGATGCCCAAACAGTGAATGAAGGCGTCAAGGCTATGGCTCCTGCCCCTCCGACGAAAGACGGCTATGTGTTTAGCGGCTGGTACAGCGATAGCGAGCTAATGAACGCCTACGATTTCACGGCTATGGTGGTAACGGGAGACCTCACGTTGTACGCGAAGTGGACGGTTTATGTACCGAATACTTATACCGTAACTTTCGAGAGTAATGGCGGATCGGTAGTCACAGAACAGAGTGTGAATGAAGGTGCCGTGGCTACTGCTCCTGGCGCTCCGATGCTGGAAGGGTATACGTTCGATGGCTGGTATAGCGATAGCGAATTGATGATACCTTATGGTTTCACGGAAGGTGTAACGGCGAATGTAATGCTGTACGCGAAGTGGACGAAGAATAGCTACACAGTGAGCTTCAGCAGTAACAATGGATCATCGGTGAGTAATCAGTCTGTGAGTGAAGGTGAAATGGCAACGATTCCTGAAGCACCGACACGTGCAGGGCATGTATTTGAAGGCTGGTATAGTGATGCTGGTCTGAATGAATCTTACAGCTTCACGACACCTGTGATGAATAACCTCACATTGTACGCGAAGTGGACGGCTATATATACGGTCACCTTCAACAGTAACGGCGGATCACTGGTGGCTGACCAGAATATGCAAACCGGCGGTAATGCTACGGAGCCTGCCGTACCGACAAGGGATGGTTACACGTTCAACGGTTGGTACAGCGACGCCGGACTGAATGAAGCCTACAGCTTCACGACATCGGTGACGGGTAACCTCACGCTGTACGCGAAGTGGACATTTAACAGCCGCACGGTGGACTTTGACAGTAACGGTGGGGCAGCAGTAGGTAGTCAGACGGTGGTTACTGGCAACCAAGCTGTGGCACCTGCTGCGCCGAAGTGGGCAGGATATCGATTTGAAGGTTGGTACAGCGATCGTGATCTGGAGATCGTCTACGACTTCGGTACGCCGGTGACGGCAGACATCACGCTTTTCGCGAAGTGGACGATGACATCGTGGCTGCAAGTGGGTGACGAGCTGGAATTGAATAGCAAGTCCAATATCGTCTTCGACAGTCAAGGGACGCCTTACATGGCTTATATAAAGGACAATAACGAAGTATCTGTGGTGCAATATAAGGGAGGCACGTGGCAGTCCGTGGGCAATCAGAGCGATCTTGAAAAAGCGGGAGGATTGGGGAGCTCAGCTATATCGCTCGGAATAGACAGTAAGGACAAGATTTATGTTGGTTATAAGAATAGCTCAGGTCAAGTAAGCTTTAAGAATTACAATGATGAACATAAGTGGTGGAGACCATTAACTGCTTACCCTGATTTTTATTGGAATGACGGAAAGAACAGTAGAAAAGTGGATACAGTTAAAGACAGCTTCTTCATTACCTTTGATAAGGATGATAATCCTTTTCTGATGTTTAGAGGTGTTTTGGTCGGTAACGCTGCAGAACCGTCAAGGCTCATGTCATGGAGTTATCATCAAGGTAGTGGATGGAAACAAGAAGCGAGGTTAGAGGCATTCGCAGGTCTAAGAGCATTCCTCGCACCGTTACCAAACAATGGCATGTATTTGTTTGCTCCATCTTATTCATCTTATTCATCCAGTAGTTATGCGGCATTAGGATATAGCTTATCAGATAGCTTATCTGGACAGGATAAATTTTGGGAATTATTAGATCCGAAACAATCTTCATATCCAGCATCGGCGAATATGGATGCTGCATCCGCGCTTGATCCATCTGGCGTACCTTATATGATCTATCTTAGCAGCTCCAATGGTGTTGAAATGTGGAAATATCCGCACTCCATTCCGTCAGAAAATACAGCATGGGAGAAGGTGAGCACTCCCGGATTCTCGGTTGGTTCGTCTAAAGGAGGAAGTATGGATATGGCCTTTGACAGCCAAGGCACGCCTTACGTTGCATATCGAGATGCTGCAGATGGCAACAGGGTGACTGTGATGAAATACGAGAACTTGGATTGGAGACCCGTAGGGCATGCCGGATTCTCCACTGATGACGCTCTTGAGCTAGATATTTTCATAGATAGCACTGACCACATTTATGTGAATTATAAGAAACAAGGTAAAATGACTATGATGAAGTATGATCCGAACTTGTAATAACCTTGACAGATCAGACTGACAGAAGAGCCTACTCCCATCGGAGTAGGCTTTTTTTGAATATATTCCATAATTCACTGTAATTCATGCAGCGTTTGTGTCTCCGGCACGTTATGCACCCGCATTGTTTCGCACAACCCACCAAACCTGGCTAATCCTCATCTCCAATTATTTTGCTTAGAAATTGGTTCGCCCAAACGTGGCATCACTCTTCACTGTCGAGTTGCTGGATGCGTTGATGGCATCGAGCTGTAACACGTAATCATAATGCCGGATGTAATATCCGGGCTGACTGTACGATTGAAGGGATACTTTGGTGCTGTCAGCCCAACCAGGACTGCTTAGGAACGTAGCATCTCCCTTATATGCGGAGGTGTCGGCATAAGCTTCAAGTACAATTTTATTGCTGGTGTTGCGCTTCAGGAAGTAGCCCGGGAAGTTGATGGACTCCAGTGATATTCCCATGGAGCTGGCAAGACCCGGCACGACGCGGAACTGTGAATCCAGAACAGGTGAGACGTTGGCATCCACGCGAGCAGTGTAGTTGGCATGACGGATGTATCGATCCGGAACGTTGTGTGAACTGAACCGGCTGTAACCTGTGGCTTCCGGTGTTGCAGGACCCAACATTTTGACCTCGTGCAGGGTTGGGGTGTACCAGTTACCCGGATTATTCCACAAGACCGCGTTTACCATATTGATCCGTACATAACGAGCTGTGAAATGCACAGCATCCGTCGTATAGCCATAGGTCAGATTGTTGGTGCGATCCAAGGTAGAGTAATTGACACCATCGTTGCTAATCTCGATTTTGTATTTGTAGTATCCTTCGGAACCTTTATACATAAACCAGGAGGTGTCGATCTCCGTGATCGTCTTTGGTGCGCCAAAGTCCACCTGCCACCAGGCAGGCCAGCTATTGGAGGAAGCGACCCATGAAGTCTGGTAGTTGCCATCATTGACATTGGATGCGGACGAGCTGGAGGCTGTAGAGCTGGCGGTAGTTGTTCTGCCTTGGGCATGATTGACGAGAGCAGGCGGTGTTACCGCACCTGTTGCTGCATCGATGTTCCACGTTGTATACCACTCCAGTGATGCTGTTCCGTTGGAATCATTCAAGGTTAGCGGCAGCCAAATATGCTTGTGCTCTCCGAGGTTCATAGGATTCCAGCGATCTCCCATGTAGATGTAGGATGTGGTGTTGCTGCCTGTAATCGTGGCAATATCATGAATCTGCGAACCAAAGGCAGATGGATTACCATATGGCGTAAGCGCAGTCCATGGACCCGTCATGGAAGTTGCTGTAGCATAAGCACCCTGATTCGGATACCAGCCAGCGGCTTGGGAGGTGAAGAGGTAGTAACGGTTTCCTTTTTTCACAACAGCAGGCGCTTCACGATAAGCATTCTCGAACAGCCAACCATCGAAGGATTGTATTCCGGTGTAACTTGCATTCATTTTGAAAACAGCCATTGTATCATTGGCGCCGCCATTCTTGCGTGAAGCCGTAACCAGATAACCCGTGCCATCGGTATCAACAAAGACGGTCATGTCACGGGATTCATAATTCAGCGGTCGGAAGCTGCCCTCATAGGTGAATTTTCCATTCGGGGTATTACTTGTTGCGACCGCTACACGCCCAAGGTTGTAGTCCGTTCCATTCTCATAGTGTGCCCAGAGCACATACTGGTTGGTGTAGGCGTTATAGATGACTTTGGGGCGCTCAATCTTGCTGGAAGCCAGCTCGGTTGCGGAATCTTTCGTCAGAATGGCATTGCTGAAAGTCCAGTTCTTCAGATCGGTCGAGGTGTAGACGTTCACACTGTCGAACTTGCCGCCCACCGCATGTTCACCGTACAGATAATACGTCGAGCCTACCTGCAGTATGTTGCCGCTGTTCGCATGGATGGGATTGCCCGCGGTGTCGAGCCAATCGGTGCCATTGGTGATCGTGACACTTGCAGCGCTTGTTCGTTCAGGATGAAGTCCAAACAGGGTGAACGTGAGTGCAAAGACCAGTAACCAGACCGCTTTTCTGTTACCCATGACATACACCTCCCGTAAGATATGTAACTAAAATATAATGTTTTCATTTATATTTTAGTTGGACTAGACTCTTTTTCAAGTGAACAATCCATCCATTGCTGAACATATCTTCATCTCTTCGGGGTTGAGCGGTGAGAGCGGAGGAAATGTTCCTAAATGTCATGTACGATGATGTAGAGAGGATCAGGTGCACACGTTAAAATAAGGCTAGACTCATTTTTACAACATAATTGGAGGGGGAACCGTCATGGACAAATTTATTGTAGATGAAGACCTTCAAGTGATATTGCAAAATGAAGAAGATGGAACCAGTACTCCCTACTCCCATTAAGGGAGGCATTACCGCACTGGATTTTGAAGTTATCTCGACTTATCCAAAAGGGTGGCTGACGTTCGCCTATCTGCGTGATCATCAGGGAATATGGTGGTTCAATGCTCGTAAGAACAAGGCAAGTTTATTCAGCCAGGATACGGAAGCTTTCCGTGTAATCGATGAAGATTACTGTTGTGATTCTCAATATGTCTATCTGGAAGATCAGGCTGTGCCTGACTCCGATCCGCCCAGCTTTCGGCTGCTGCCGGATACGCCCTACTTCGCTCGGGACCAACGTTATTTATATGTGAAGAGCAGCACGCATTTTCATCTATTTGAGGATATCGATACGAATGCTGTGATTGCTCATCACGATTATTGTACTGACAAGGACCACTTATTCCATCTGTCCAGCTCTCTTCGTTATGCGAATGGGGAAAAGGATGAGGTGAGGGCATGGTTGCGTGAGCATCATCCCGACGTACCTGGCTGGTGGCAACCTGATTATGCCCACAGTGCAGACGGCGCTACGCAGATCATAGGGAATTGGGTTGAGACTGCGTCGTCCATTTTTTATAAAACCGAATGGGGCGGTACGGCTCATCGGGAAGCGAAGGAAGTGTACAATCTCGTTCGGGATGTGCATAGGTCTACCTTTGAACCACTGGATGAGCAGTTTGCACGGGACCGGGAACGTGTTTATTTTCAGTGGCGTACTGTAAAAGGAGCAGACCCGGATACGTTCCAGTCACTAGGTGGACCGTACGGATGTGATGGCAAACATGTGTACTACAACGGTTACCGTGTCGACGAGGCAGATGCTCGGCAATTTGTAGCGTTTGCCGGGACGGAGCATCTTGGATTTTCCAAGGATCTGCAACATGTGTATCGTGCCGAGGTTGCTCGGACGAGTCAGCCTTTCGGTCATCCTGACGATGTGCTTCAGATCATCAAGGGGGCAGACACAGCAACGTTTGAGTTAATAACACCTTCCGGGAGCTGGGCAGTGGATGCTGATCGGGTGTATCTGTGGGGTAAACCGAATAAACATATTGATCGAGCCAGCTTTACACATCTATTCGATGCCGATCCCCAGAGTTGGGCAATGGACCAGAATAGTCTATATAATGCCAATGGCAAACGCATGGTTAAGGGTGTGAACGGCAGTACATTTGTCATGCTGAATGAATATTGGGGCAAAGATGACCGTGCGGTGTTCAGCTTTGTGACGGGAAGTGTAGATAAGTCGGGGGACGCAGCGACGTTTCAAGTTACGGATGATACAGGGGGCGCCGAAGATGCGTTATTTCGGTATATGGTGGAAGGCGGTACAGTGCGGAAAAAGAAGAGGTAAGTCGGACAGTAAGATTGCTTGTTCAAAAAGACTGGCTTTCAGTACCTAAAACAGCCGCGGTCTAAGACTTTACTTCAAGTCATAAACTGCGGCTGTCTTCATTTTAGGGTGAGTCTACTGTTACTAATCTGTATCTCCAGATAAACTATTTATAATTATTTAGGGGGCCTTTATCCATTTCAACTTCTACCATCTTTGAAGATCCCATCTTGAGCTTAGGTCTAAACTCTGAATCCGGTTTACTGTAAAGCTCCAGTGGGCTAATAATTACTCCATCTGGTGTATTATGAAGAATTCCGGGCACGCAGGTATAAATCCGATCGTTATTATTTGCATTCTTAGCGGATATCGTAACGGAGGTTCCATTCAGATTATCTATACTCATGGACACCTTGTATCTGTAGAATGAGCCTGATCCATTGGACTGAGCTGAATAAACCACAGGTACAACTGCAAGAATATCATCGTTTAACCTTAATTTAATAACTTCTGTCTTCGTTGATTGGCTACTTCTTCCAACATCACCCATATGTTCAACTATCCCTTTACCATAACTTTTGAGGGGTGGGGTTCCTGCCGCTCCAAACATTGCTACATCTATCTGCTCACCATTCTTTGTGTAGACTAAAGCGTATATATCATAATCTGTCCCAGTCTGCCAAGATACAGTCGCTGTAATTTCCGGTGTTTTATCAATGATAACGGATTTCTGCCCTTTAACCAGATTGATATTTCCCTTTACCTTTTCGAGGTTTATCGACGATAAGGTTTGTTTACTATTCTTATTTTCAGGAACTGTTACAGTCGGATCAGGTTCTGTTGTTATTGAATTTTGAGTAGTCTGGGGTTCGGAGGGTTTGTTCTGCTCATCCGCTTCAACCTCAATACCGTAAAGTTTACATAACCCTTCAAGCCCGGAATCAAATCCACGCCAGATTGCTTTTGCTTTTGTCTGACCATTCCTTAAATATAATTCCAATACGACAATTCCATTTTCATTGGTGAAACTGGATGGGGTTAACTGAATAATCGTCTTTCCGCTATCGATCTCTGCTTTTAAATTCGTTACATTTGAAAATCCAGTGCTGTTATCCTCTGTAAGGGTTATAGCTATTTTGGTAATACCTTCAGGAACTTTACTCATATCAAAATTGATTTTATGTACTTTTGTATTGCCTACTAGCTCAGATGGCATGAGGGTAGCTACACCTGATGAAGTTGTAGGTTGATTATAAAATATAATTCCACTATCACCTTGTACCCTATCCGAATCCGTTAAAAGGAATGCTGTTAAAGAAATATCTATTAAATTAGAAATTTCATGGCTAATTATAACGCTACCTTTTGCAGCACTCAGGGTTGTGTTTGCTCCCATCTGAAGAAACTGATTCATTTAAACCACTCCATTCTATAACAGTTCTTAATATAAATAGACTCTTTAATAGTGCCATTAAATCAATACATACTCAATAATTATTAGGCAGAGTGAGGCACTTCTTCCATTTCCGAAAATTCACCAATATCTCTGCCCGCTTTGAAGTTATATTATCTACGGTAACAGGCATTTTCATAGAAAGTAACTCAAGGTAACCCCTGTTCCACAAAAATGCTGTTACTTTTGGTACAACGTAGGATCATTGAAGACCACAACATTGTTATAGTCTTCAATGATTGAAATCGTTTTATTTGCTACTTCACTACCGAGGGAGGCATACAATTTCTTGTCGCCAATAATATAAAATTCTTTTTTTGCTCGTGTAGCTGCAACATTCATCATATTTGGAACAGAGACAGCCCATCTTGCCGCCCCACTGCTATCAGAGTCAGCCCCAAGAACAAAGTAGACAATCTTGGCCTCTTTCCCTTGAAAAGTATGAACAGTTCCAATGTTCGTTGTTTTTCCATTTTCTCGTTTTGTGAAGTTAATTCCATCTAATACTTGTACAAGTTTATTAGCCACATTGCTAAATGGGGTGATAACATAAATTTCATCCGCTAAATTCGGGTCTTCTTGCAAACGTTTATCAATTAGACTTTTCAGTAAATCAGCTTGTTCTTTAACAAATTTATCATTTGCTTTCCCCGTTGAGTCATACCATCGTGATTTACCTTGTGACTCATCTTCTGATTTACCTTGTACCATCAATTCGTCATACGATATTTTATTTGAAATCGTAAACATTGGATAGTCCGAACGTCTGTGCACCCAAAGAGGTATACCAATCCATTCATCCTCATTTTTTTGAAAACCATACTGACTTGTGGCATCCACAATGGTTTGAGTAGATGCATCAGCAGAGACAAATTTTTCATCAACTTTGTAAATTCTTTCGATCAAGGTCAGCACATTTGAATCTAACGTCATTACTGGTTGTATTTGTGATGGATCGCCGACCACCATAACCTTTTTGCTTCTATAGATTGCGCCAACACTAGCTTGTGGTAGTGCTTGACCAGCCTCGTCTATGAATAAATTGCCTATTGAGTTTTCATTAAGATTTTTAAACATTCTCCCAAAACTAGCAAAAGTCGTGCTGATAACAGGGATAGCCAAATTCAACCATTGCCATGATTCCGAAATTAACTGAAGTCCGTTCTCTTTTCCAATGTATTCAGACGGTTTGCTCCAGATAATCCTCGCGGCCTTCAAACTCTTTCTGTTTTCATACAGAAATTGCTTTCTAACTTTTAAAGCTGAAATAAACAACTCTGATTGTAATTTACGAAATTGCATTGTAAACCATGGGTTAGATTTTTGAAGTTCATCATAGGATAGTGAAAAATCTAGTTCCTTAATGCCACTTTGAGATTTAAGGTTTTCCAGTACTGCAATTTCTTTTGCTAATTTTTCTAAAGCGTTATGTTGAGTAGTCATCCAACGTTCGAAGTCTGCTTTTGTGTCCTGGGTTTGTTTTTGAATATGCTCACTTTTTGTAGCAGTTTCTTTTAACCTATTTTCGAGTCGGATGCGCTCATTCAACCATTTCGTTTTTTGTTTAGATAGATCATTTAAATGATCATTCGCATCATTCAGATTTTTGAAGTACTGCTCAACTTTGGGTCGATTAAATATTTTATGAAACCACAAATGGCTTGGTTTTTGTGAAGTGACTACATCATAATTTCTTTTAGCTTGAGCTTGTGGATCGATTAGGTTTTCTATCTCAATAGAAGCATTCGATATATCATCTTGAAGATTTAAACTTTCTTGTCTCAGTCTTTCAAATTCACGCGTCGCTTCTGCTTCTTGTGTGATTAAACTTGTTCGTTTCTTTTTTTCTTCTTGTTCAAAAGCAATATTTTGCTCGGTATGCTTGGTTTTTGATTTTTGAAGTGCATGTATTTTCTCGCTATATTCCTGCATTTTTTCTCTTTCGATTTTTAATTCATTATAGAGACGGGAGAATTCTTGATATACACCTTCACCTGTACTGGATTGATAATTATCTTCTAGATCTTTCTCAATTGCTTCTATGCTTAGAAGTAGCTTGTTCACATTTGTTGACGCCCCACCTTCTAACGAGAATACTCCCCAATTCTCCTCGTTTAAAGTCTCCCTTTTAATCTCACGATTTTTCCCGAAACCTTCACCGGTTAGTTTAGAATTAGATATATCTTTGAAATAATCTGCTTCATCCAATTGCTTTTGAAAATCGTCAGCAATCGTTTCTTTCTTTGGTAACTCCTTAACAATGTTTTGGACTGCCCCATTGTTTGAACTTGCAACAACAATATTTTTATCTGAAATGGAGGATGGTAAAATACCAATTTTAGCACTTTGCCAATAAACTAAACTTCTTTTTATCGTTTTATCAGAAAGTTGCACCATTTCCACTGCCTGTTGAACCACCAAATCAGCGAAGATATCTTTTAACAGAGTTGTTTTCCCTGTTCCTGGAGGACCATTGACACTACGAATCTCATTTTTATCGTGTAATGCTAGATTCACCGCAACCTGTTGCATGAATGAGAGTGCAAAAGCAGGGCTACTTGGAAAACGTCCTAACGGGTAATACTTAGGTTGTAAACTGTTTGTCTCAAAAATTTGTGAGTTAAAATGAAGTGACTTTTTATTTCCATCTAAATTCTGCCTGAATCCCGAAAAACCATTAAAATAACGATCTAAATTTTTAGTAGTGATTACCTTTGCTTTATTCAGATCTTCAATAAAAAACGAATGTAAATTTACCTCTCCATTATCTAAGTTTTTCACAAATGCATAGCGAAAATTATTAGTGGAAACATTATACTTTTGCAAAAGCTCAGAAATGGCACTGTTAAATCCATCTTCAAATTTACTGTTCAAATTTTCTCTAAATGAGTTTTCAAATTTCGAAAAATCTTCTGGTAAATCACCATATTGGCGGATATAACCGCTCATGGTAAAGAATAATTTGTCTGCTATAAAATCTAATTGGTTATCAAAATATATAGCGAAGGTGAATTTATCAGATTTACTAACTTCTTCGTGGGTTTTTTCGATCTTGTGCTTCTTCCTCAATATTTCAACAACCTCTTCAAATTCGAAAATATCAAAATATAATACTAAACCGGAATTTTTATAGATCTTATCTTCTACACTTTGTTGTTCTTTTTGTTTAATTAAAAAGTCTGTAAAAAACGTATTCCAGTCTTCTTCCATGGTATGTAAGAGCTTTAGCGGTTTTTCTTTCTTAATAGATCCTTCGGATAGCTGCTCTATCGTAATCCAAGCATTTAAAATATCTTTCTTTTTATTCATGTTCTCCCCCCATTATCATCTGAAGACAAAAAGAAAAGCTCTTCAACCTTAGAGAGCTTCACTACACTAATGTACCAATCATTCATATACGATTTGACTTCTTCTAATAATACCATGTACTTTCCGCTGTCAGTCATTTTGCCCTATTTGTAAGCGTTCCAACGTATCGGTTGATGGGTAAACTCGAATGATTCTTTATTGCAATAAATACAATCTAATAACGACAAGCAGACCTGTCATAACTTCATGTTAGCAGGTCTGCTTGTCTTGTTTAGAGCGTTTAGGAAGGCAGTGCGACATTTACCAAACTATTTATGACCTTTACGAACCTTGAGCTGCATCTTTTTGATCGTTATATTCTGCATAAGCTCCAGCACGAGTGGGCCTTTGCCATTCAGGATCTCCACATCCGTTACATTGTCCTGAATGGTAATGATCCCGATGTCGTCAGCCGTAACGCCTTCAAGCTTGGCGATGGTACCTACAAAGTCAACAGCACGAAGTTTCTTCTTCTTGCCTCCGTTGAAGTTCAACTTCATGATCTGCTGATTCAACTGTTCACGCTTGTCCTTTTTGCGTTCAGGAACGATCTTCAATCGTTTCTCAAAATCTTCTCTGCGGCGATCTACAGCTTCCTCGGAAGGAGCTTTCACAATAGGGATTTCGAAACCGATATAGGATTCAATCTCCGCAAGACGTCTGCCATCTTTCGGTGTAATCAACGTAATGGCTTTACCTGTTTTGCCTGCGCGACCCGTACGGCCGGTGCGGTGAACATATCCCTCTTTTTCCAAAGGAATATCGTAGTTGATGACATGAGTAATATTGGTGATATCAATACCACGTGCGGCTACATCCGTTGCGATCAAATAACGGAATTGTCCCCGTCTGAAGGCGTTCATGACTTCGATCCGCTCATCCTGCTCCATGCCACCATGGATACGGTCTGCTGGATAGTCAAGGTCAGCCATGACCCGGAACAGTTTATCTACATTCTCCTGCGTACGGCAGAACACGATGCAGCTATCCGGATTTTCCACAATGAACAAGTCCTGAAGCAGCGCGGTTTTGTTCACTTCTGGCACATGAATTACAGCGTGTTCAATAGTGGCTGTTGTCAGTCCACTTGCTTTGATCTCGATTTCCACCGGCTTGTTCATGTATTTGCGTGATAGCTTGGCTACATCTTCAGGGAACGTAGCGGAGAACAACATCGTTACTCGCTCCTGCGGCAACTTCTGAATAATCGCTTGTACCGTCTCGATGAAGCCCATATTTAACATCTCATCGGCCTCGTCAATGACAAGGTAAGCAATCCGTTCGAGTGGCAGCGTGCCGCGTTCGATATGATCCAGTACCCGACCTGGCGTACCTACAGCGACATGTGTTCTTTGTTTTAACTCGGCTTTTTGGATATGAAAAGGGGACTGTCCGTATAGTGCGGTTGCTTTAATACGCTTAAAGCGGCCGATATTTGTAATATCTTCGTTAACCTGCAAAGCCAGTTCCCGGGTTGGTGTAAGAATCAAAGCCTGTGGCTTATTTTCATTCCAATCCACCAGCTCGCAAAGCGGAATGCCGTAGGCGGCTGTTTTACCGCTACCTGTCTGTGATTTGACCACAAGATCCTGGTTCTCTAGTGCTACCGGAATAACTTTCGTTTGAACCTCGGTTGGTGTCTCGTAGCCCAGACTGTCTAGTGCTTTTACGATCTCTTCACCTAGTCCATAATCTTTAAATTGTTGCTCGCTCATCGTTTACCTCTTTTGCGTTAGTTTTTGTACAATTATTGCACCGTACATTTATCGTATACCTCTTCATTATACTCTATATGCAGGCAGGCTAACGGAGTAAATGCATCAAGTGGTTAAAATGTTTTTATCAACTCCGATATGAGGAGGAACCGCCTGTTGCTGTGCGTAGGTGTATCATAACGTTCCACGTGAAACGAAATGTATCGGTGAATATTGCTGTGTGTTAATGAATGACCATTTTTACAGCCTGGGTTTGGGGAGGGTAAGATTGAGCGATTATTCCACCAATCCATACTTCTGCACTTCGACCAACGAGTGTCTCATCCAAAGAGACGGTGACAGTCTGTCCTTCGATGATGAGTTCGGCGTTCTTGCTGAGCGAAATCCAAATCGGTCCTGATTCAACACCTCCATCTTCTTTATTCTCTATGAGTACCTGACCTCTTTCTTCCTCAAAATCCGTAATCATTCCTCGCACATGTGGCTTCTCTTTCACTTGTTCTACGGACTTCTCTGTGCATCCAAGAGTTAACAAGAGCATGATGACTGGTAATAAGGATAACTTTCGTACAATGGACATTGGGGTGCTCACCTCTCATTCTTTTTAATTACATCTACAAACTATGGACGTTACCTGAGACGCCCAAGTTCCTGTATATCAATAAAAAGAACCAAAAAAATTCCATTCAGTCTGGAACTGGGATTTGGAATATGTTAGCATATGGGTAACTTATTGAACGGAGGGATACGTGTGCTAAATTTTTCCCGATTGAGATAATATGGCGAGATGTTTGTTTATGCTTGCTGTTTTCTGCCTGTGTGCAGCTCATCGGGATTGGTTTGCCATGTTACACGTATGCCGCTAGTCGTGAAAGAATCATTCTGTGAGGTGGTTCTTTGATGTACTACTATTTTTTGTGAGCATTCAGGTATGCCAACTTCCGAGATGAATTGCACAGGCGAACATGTCTGTGTTTTTTAGTTTATCCAGGAAAAGGGGAGTACCTGATATGACAAAAGCGAACATGAATGAGCATTTGGCAATTCGAAAGGAATTATTATCTTTAGCAAATCAGAATGGACTCCTTATCGTTGAGGAATCCTTGGAGATCAACGAGTCGGGTATGGACTTTCGTGTAGCATTCGCCACGGATGAAGAAGGCCGAAGATGGGTTCTGCGCCAGCCGCGACGCAAAGATGTCTGGGAGCGAGCCGAGAATGAGAGAAAGGTGCTGAATGTGGTCCGAGGAAATATACATGCACAGGTACCAGATTGGCGGATCTGCACGCCAGGGTTGATCGCTTATCCTTTACTTGAGGGTGATCCGATCGCAGTTGTGGATCCCGCAGGGGGAGGGTATGTATGGAGATTCCCTCAGGAGAGCTTATCGGATACATTCCTGGATTCACTGGCTACGACTCTCGCCACGCTGCATAACATCGATCCCGACAAGGCGAAGAAAGGTGGAGTGCGGACCAAGACACCTATGGAAGCTCGCAAAGAATTTGCAGCCAATATAGAAGAGGTTAAGCAGAATTTTACGGTGCCAACCGAGTTGGTTGAACGCTGGACGGTATGGCTTTCTATAAGTAGCTATTGGCCTCAGCACTCGGCGTTCATCCATGGTGATCTGCATCCACCACATATAATTGTCGATGATGCCCAGCGAGTAACTGGACTTATTGATTGGACGGAAGCTGAGATTGCAGATCCGGGTAAGGACTTCGTCATTTACTATGCACTCTTTCAGGAGGAAGGACTGCGTGAACTGTTGAGACGTTATGAGAAGGCAGGGGGAAGAACATGGCCCCGGATGATGGAGCATATTCGAGAGCAGTGGGCAGCCTATCCTGCAATTGTTGCCAAGTTTGCACTGATTACAGGAAAGGAGTCGGACATGGAGATGGCGAGAGGCATGCTTGCGAACTGGGATGTAAAGAGAGGTTGAGTATTGAAGGTATATATAGCAACCATACCAGGTGAGGGGTGGATGTATGGCACGAATCCGACTAATATGCTGGCTAACAGGTATTGCATTGCTGGTTAGTCTAACGGGATGTACAACTCTGTTTGTCAATTCAGATGATCGTGCGGAGAACGTGCTCTCCCAAAAGCGAATGAATGAACTCCGCAAGGAATATCCGCTATCCACTGGCGTTCCCGCGACGATTAACATGAGAGAAGTGAGCTTCAGAGAGATCATGACATATGGGGATGGGGTCGTTGTGGCAGAGGTTATGAATGTTTTGCCGAGTTTTCGTGTGGAGTTGACTACTGAGCCGGGCACGCCTGAGCGAAAGATGGCTGATAAGGATCGGGCTACTGGAACGACACCCTATCAACCTGAATTCATCTCCTATGGGGTGAGGGTACATGAAGTGGTAACAGGAGATGATGTGCCCGAGGACACTTTTTTATTTTACAACGCTGACTTTGCAGGTGTGGAGCCTGAACTTAAACCAGGTATGAAGATTATCGCTGTAGTCAAAAAGGGGACGACTGGAGAACAGCTGGGAGGATATTCGTTCACCCGCTACGGCACGTACTATATTGTTGATGGTGACTACGTACTTGCCACCTATGAGGGTGAATCGGAGGAATCACGTTACTTTACGGAACAAACGAATGGTATACAACTGGACGCTTTTATGGATAAAATCAAGAACCTGCCACAACGCTAAATGACTTTTTTCCATAGAGCAGTTATAGCAATTATTATAAATGTTCTTTAACATAAAAAAGGGCGATCCCTTCCATGATATCCATGGGAGGGATCGCCCTTTTTCTTTTTCGTTAAGCGTGGTACGTCACGATTGTACCTATTTCAAAATACTCACATATTTCCCGTATACAAATGCTACACGTCCATCCAGCTTCACTTTTACCCAGCCATACTTGTCTGTACTGATCACCTCAAGCACAGTGCCCTTTGGTACTGCAGCAACAACTTTGGCCTTGGATGAAGCGCCAGCGCGTACGTTCAGGTAAGCTGCAGTGACCTTGGCTTGTTGGCCTTTGGTGACAGTTCCTGGTTTACCAGTGCTTGGTGTTGATGGTTTACCAGGTTTCGATGTGCCTGGAGTTGGTGTTGGTTTAGGTACTGTTGGCGTTGTTGGCTTCTCAGGTGTAGGAGTAGTTGCTCCCTCACCACTACCTACTGCTTTGCGAGTTTTGTTCAGCTGTTGATAGAACGCTCCCTTGGTTTTCACGCCTGCGAATTGTACCGCACTCACATCTGCTTTGGCAGATAACGTATCAATCTCTTCCTGAGTCACCGTATCCAAAATGTTAATGGAGGCAATGTTGGTGTACTTGCCATCTTCCGTTGTTGGGACAGACATGATGCCGTCGTTAATTAACTCCACTACATCTGCACGTTCCGGTGCAGTCAGGTCTACGCCGGTGATTTTCCAGTTATGTTGAATCTTCGGTTCGTAGACACCTTTCATAACATCTTTCAGATAGGCGATGGACAGGTTGCGAATTGTGCCTTGAATCTCACCAAATGCCGAGGCATCCTTGGAGGACCAGAGCTGCTTGAACTTGCGACCTTCCATGGCGCCACCTTTGGCAATCAGCGCTTCCATCCGGTAGGCATTCATACCGAGCTTCAGCGTATCGTCTTCTTTGACCACTGACCCATCGCTGTACTTGAGATTTTTAATCCGACTACCGTATGGCTTGGTCAGGTCAATCTCATACGTTACGCCGCCGAAGAAATCATCGGTGCTGTATTTGGAAGCGCGTCGTTTCGGATCAAAGCTGACGGTCACATCACCAGGGCGTGTGGAGTTGAAGTATCCCGCAGACCACTCCATATAATCCATCAGATCGCGTCCGGTTACTTCATATACGGTCACTTCACCAAAGGTGTATTGGTAGTTGAACGCAATATCCTTTTTCTTGATCGGGCCTACATCCAGCTTGGCCTTGTCGTTATCAATCTGGTGCGCGACCACATCGGCATCACTGTAATGCAACATCACTTCTGTGAAGAAATCAGACAAAGGTGTTTCCTGGATCTGCACCGCAGGGATACCCTTAATCTCATCAGCAGGGACCAGGTTCGTTCCTTTCAGTTCAGCCACTTCAATGTTGGCATCGGCACGAGCGAACTCGTGGAATGGGTGCAAAGTCTCTTCCAGCGCAGGATCGGAGACTTCATATGTTCCGTCTGCTGCTTTCACAGCGAGAGCTTGAGCTTCCTTGCTTTTCAGCACAACTTTGTCGCCATCTTTTTCAAATGTAAGGTCAATTCGAGAGATATGCGAGCCATATTTATTCGGTTCGGAGATCAATACGCCGTTAACCGTTTGGGATTCAATCAAAGTATGCATGTGTCCGGCAAAAATGGCAGCCAGCTCCGGGTTGGCATTGGCGATATCCGTCACTCCGGTTCCCGGATTACCGTTCTCGTTGTCCAATCCCATATGCATGAGTCCAACCATGACATCGACTTTGCCTTTTAGCTCAGCAATGGCCTTCTTGGTCTCTTCCACAGGATCTTTGACGATGATGCCGTCCAGGTGATCCGTACCTTTCTCAAACTCGGTAATCATAGGTGTGTTCATTCCAATAACACCGACTTTGATGCCGTCTTTCTCAATAATCGTATAGGCAGGCATGTAGCGGTCGCCGTTTTCTTTGAAAATGTTACCCACGAGAGGCTGTCCATTGAATTGGGAAGAGATCTTCTCCAGTACGTCCAGTCCGAAGTTAAACTCATGGTTACCCATAACCCATGCGTCATATTTCATTTCGTTCATTGCAACCATCATGGGAGATTGGGGTTGATCATTGAACAACTCAGCCGAGTTATCCTGAATCATGTCTCCTGCATCCAGTAGGATCGTATTGGGATTCTCCGCACGCACTTTTTTTACAATGGTGTAGAGCTGTGTCATGCTTCCGGTTGGGTTTGGACCATCCAAAGCATAGTCCCACGGCATGAATCGACCATGTATATCCGATGTACCCAGCAACGTGATCTTGGTCTCCTTGTCTGCCTCAGCAGCCTGAACCGGAGTGGAAGCAAAAGGGGCGAACAAAATGGAGGCACATAAGAGGAAAGATAAAGGCCATCCGGCGAAGCGTTTCGTTGAAATTTTGCGCATGTTGTAATCTCCCTTGTTATCTAGTGTGTGTAAAGATATGTATCATTTCATACTAGATAAACATCTAGTGAATGTAAACTCCAATGTAAGAGTTATGTTGGATTTAAGAGATTGAATCGATAATTAGCCTCAGAAAAACCACTAAATTCTATTTTTTTACAATAAAATACTATAATTTGACAGGTGTTAAAAACCAAAATTATCCAGTAAAATGGTTTTTGTAAGCGCTTTACAAAAAATGAATACTAAGGAGGAAAATCATTGATTAAGTCTAAGTGGTTTAAAACAGTCGGCTCACTGGCATTGGTAGGGATTCTCGCTGCTTCTGTTGCGGTTGGTAGTGTGAGTGCTGGTTTGGCGAAAGGTAGCAAATTTCTGGGCAATATTATTGCCAACCAGGTTCCTTCGAATTTTAGCCCATATTGGAATCAGGTAACTCCGGAGAACTCAACCAAGTGGGATGCTATTGAAGGCACACGCAACGTAATGAATTGGGGCCAGGCGGATATGGCCTACAACTATGCTAACAACAACGGATTTCCGTTCAAATTCCATACGCTCGTATGGGGAAATCAACAGCCAAATTGGATTAACAGTCTCTCAGCCGCAGATCAGAAGGCTGAAGTGACACAATGGATTAAAGCTGCAGGACAGCGGTATTCGAAGTCTGCCTTCGTTGATGTGGTGAATGAACCTCTGCATGCGAAACCATCCTATCGCAATGCCATTGGTGGAGATGGGGCAACGGGTTGGGATTGGGTTATCTGGTCATTCCAACAGGCGAGACAAGCCTTCCCTAACTCCAAACTGTTAATTAATGAATATGGTATTATCGGTGATCCTGCTAAAGCGGACCAATATATCCAGATTATCAACCTTTTGAAAAACAGAGGTCTAGTTGATGGTATTGGAATCCAGGCGCATTACTTCAATATGGACAACGTTTCTGTGAGCACGATGAACACGGTATTGAACAAGCTTGCAGCAACAGGGTTGCCAATCTATGTATCCGAGCTGGATATGACAGGTGACGATAATACACAATTGCAACGTTATCAGCAGAAATTCCCTGTGCTGTGGAAACACTCTGCTGTTAAAGGTGTGACGCTGTGGGGTTACAACCAGAATCAAACCTGGCAGGCTGGCTCCCACTTGGTCAATAGCAACGGTACAGAACGTCCGGCTATGCAATGGCTGAGAAATTACCTGGCAAACAATCCTTAAGTTTACGTATTGATGTGGCTGAGCATCTCGTAGAAATTCGATAATGATATCACATCAAAAAGCGCCTGTCCCACATGATGAGTATGGGGACATGGCGCTTTTTGATGTGCGAATATTTTGTCTCCCTGTTTGATCAACCACTGGTGCGAGGAGTCAAGAATCCGAATGATGGTCGTTCTGAACTTTAAGCAACCGAGCGTGAGGAGAAGCATTTGATTTTAATCCATATCAATACAAAAGCGATCAGTGCAAAGATCATTCCGCTCCAGACCAGTTGATGTACTCCCAGGTTTGCGATGAACCAGCCGCCGATAGCAGTACCCAGGGTAATACCGAGGTTGGAAAAGGATACATACAAGCTGTTGCCGAATTCAGGCGCATCTTGCGCTTCAGCGGTTAACCAGGTTTGGCTTACAATTAATCCTCCTGAATGCACGGATGCCCAGAGGATGACTACAATAACCATCCACATGAAGTGGGGACCGGCCCAATAGACGAGTGCGTAAGCTGCTACATACAGCAGGGGGAACATGAGGACAGTTCGGACCACGCTCTTACGCAGAAACTGTCCAAACCCCAAATTTCCGATGATCATGACGACACCAAAGACAGTCAGCATGACACTGATCCATGATCCGCTCATTTGGGTGACCTGTCCAAGATACTCGGCGAAATAGCTGTATACGGAGAACATGGCGGCGAATATAAAAATGACTGCGACAACATTCAGCCATAATCCAGGTTTGCGCAGAATACCGAGTTGCTTGCCATAGGACATCTTTTCCTTCACGGGCATCGAGGGTAACCAGATCCATATGCCGATCAAAGCGACCACACTGACCATCGCTCCAAACAGGAAGGCGATTTCGAGGGATAGGCGTTCAGCAAGATACGATGTCAGTGGCACGCCAAAGGCAAAGCCCGCGGTAACTCCGGTGAATACTTTGGCGACGGCCTGACTGCTTTTCTCTGCCGGAACGAGTTGGGCACTGGTGACCAGGGCTACGGAAAAGAAGACGGGATGGAATAACGCGGGAATGATACGGAAGATAAGCATGGTATCAAATGTTGTGGCGTAGGCATAGACGACGTTCGAAATGGCAAACATCAGCACAGCGGCTAAAAGGATGATTTTGCGATTAATTCCAGACGCCAGCAAGGTGAGAAAAGGACCCGCGATGGCTACGACCAGCGCAAATATACTGACCAGCCAACCTGCCTGTGCAGCCGTAATGTTGAATTTGTGCGCAACCTGAGGCAGCACCCCCACAATCCCCATTTCTGTTGTAATGATCCCGAATACACCCAGTGCCAGAATCAGGATAAGCAGCGGGTTGACCTGTTGTGATTTCATGTAAAGCGTACCTCCAGTGAATTTAGATATACAGAAAAATAGATGTATTATGTCGAAATGAACCTGCCTTGCCTCCTATAACTCCTATAATGTGATGGACATGAGAGTAAGCTCTGGATTACATTATATCTAGATTTATAGATTTGTAAATATAAAAGCTTGAACGTCATATCTTTAAGTTGCCTTCGGCTTGTGTTTCACAGGAGTAATAATGGTGAAAATAAGCCTGGTCTGGCCCATAAAAAATAGCGCCGGCCCGGGGAATCTTTGGGGCCTGACGCTATTGATGTCCGCGTTTTTAACGAGGTATTGGATTAGTTACTTCGGTTGAATAACCATGCTGTTGAACGAATCGGCTTCCAACTTCATGTGTAGGGTCTGTCCTTCTTCAAGGGTTAGATACAGGTCACGACGGTCCTGGAATGGGTTGTTGATGACAATGACGAGACTGTTATCCGGGTTGCGGAAAGCGACGGATTTCCCGCTCCAGGCGCCTGACAGACCGACTTTTCGAGCACCAGGAACAATATGATGAGCGAAGTGTTTCATCACATAATACTCCGGGTTCCGAGTAACCTCCTTATTGTCCGGATCTACGGTGATCATGGAGTTTTGCTCCCAGCCCCATGTGCTGCGGCCTTTGGGTTCCAGAACCATGTTCCAGTAGATGTACGCGTTCACGCCGTTGCTGAAGTAATGCTGGTAGAGGTTATATACATATTTGGCGTAATTCCATGAGTTGTTGCCATCACCGCATTCGTTCTCGGTCTGCATATAACGCAGCTCCGGATAACTTGCCGAGGTACGTTGAATGGCATTTTTGCCTGCCCACTGATATCCAACACCCTTGATATAGGAATAGGCCTTCGGATCACTTAGGACAAGCCCTGCGTACTCATCGAAGTCATTTGTTTTTTTCTTAATCAATTCCTCCCATGGATCAGGGGCGTTGATCGTTCCGAGCCAGATTTCCGTATCCAGACCGTGTTTGTCAAAAGCCGGGCCCAGATAATCGGCGATGAACTCACGAAGCTGCTCGCCTGTCCACATGCAAGAAGGAAATTTCTGATCTGCAATCACTTCGTTCTGCACATGCACCTGATGGATGGTAATGCCTGCGTCACGGTAAGCCTGTACAAATTTCACAAAATACAGGGCGTAGGCCTCCAGAATATCTTTCTCCCAGCGCAGTGTCCCATAGTTATAGGCTTTGGGCGACTTCATCCACGTTGGCGGGCTCCATGGCGAGGCGAAGAATTGCAGGTTCGGGTTATAACTCAGAGCTTCCTTGATGTAAGGAATCAGATATTTGAAATCACGTTTGATCGAAAAATGTTCCATGGCCACGTCGCCGTCCACTTCGTTGTGGCTGTACCATTGCTCTGCATAATCACTTGCGCCGATCGGCAGGCGACAGATGTTAAACTTGTGCTCGCCCTCTGGATGGAAGAGAGAGTGAAATACCTCATGGCGCTGCTCCTCATTCAAGTGGGACAGAGCCATATAACCAAGCTCGTTAAAACAGCCACCAAACCCTTCCACAAGTTGGTACTGTTCACCCGTCAGTTTTAAGTTAGCGCTTTCATTAGTAGGCACAAAAGATAACTTTTTCCATGGGCTATCTTGGGTTGTTGAATAACCAGTGAACGTGAATGTCATATGAATTTCCTCCTCGCTTGAACTCCAGCTGTCATAGATATTACGTTCAGTATAACAACTCTTGCGGCAAAAGAAGATATGCTAAACCGTGTGAAATTTACCCTAATCGAAGATGGAGTATCACGAGTTCGTATCCGAATAGACAGATTATATGCTGTATTTGTTTGTGATCGGCGATATCCATATACCATTATCCAATGTCATAATACAACTGTCATGACACAACAAAATCCCCGCTGATCGTTCAGACGGGGACTTTGCTTGTTTCTCATATTCTCTTATGGCTGGAAATGAACGTGAGACACTATTTAAGGCTGCACACTCTCACCAAGCTGTTTATTTTCAAAAATCAGAATCGTTTTGCTGCTTCCGATGTAACCAACCGTCGTATTGAATTGCTCCGAGATGAAGCGTACCGGTACAAAAGCTTTACCATTTTTCATCAGAAGAGGAGCATCATTGATCGCAAGCGTATCATCCACAACAACTTGTTTGTTGCCCACGCTCCAGCGGATGGCCTTATCATTCTGTGTGATCACAGCTTCGCGCGTACCGCTGTTCCAGTTCACACGGGCATTTAACTGCTCGGAGACAAAACGCAGAGGCACATAGGTCCGGCCCTCATCGATAAAAGGTGCAGCATCCAGTGCATAAGCACGGTCCCCGACATAGGCGGTGGTTGACCCTTCAATCAGACGCTGGAAGCTGCCTTGCGGCGTTCGTTTCTGCTCCCGCACATTCATCCGGTTCAGAAGCTGCATCGTATGACTGCCACTCACAACATCCAGATAATTGTTCTGCACCGTGAGTCCGGCAGGCTCAACCTCTGATACAGAAGTCTGAATACCGGAGGATAACGAGGTAGACGCCGATATATCCTGTATAGCATTTGTCGCTGACTGATCACGGGTAAACGTAAAACCTGCGATTGGTGTCAGATCCCACACCCGGTTGTTGGATAATTTTAATACGTCCAGGCTGGAAAGCTGCCGTAAAGGTTCCAGATCATAGATCTGATTGGACTCTGCATTCAGCTCCGTCAGCCCAGTCAGCCCCTCAAGCCCCTTGAGATGCTGTACTTGGTTACCAGAAATATCAAGTGTCCGAAGGCGTGTCATGTGCTCCAGTGGTGTCAGATCCGTGATTTGGTTGCCTGCCACATTCAGATTCCGCAGTGTATTTGGCAATTCAGCCAGTACGTCCAGCGTTTGAATCTGGTTATTCGATACATTGAGTTGTTGGAGCCGGGTTTTACCCATGAGCGGTGTCAGATCGTTAATCGTATTGTTCGAGATCTCAAGCCACTTCATTGCATCCGCATCCGAGAGGGCCGCAAGACTGGCAATCTGGTTACCGCTGGCGTGGAACGTATGTAATCGGTTGAACTCACGTACAACCTCTATGGAAGAAATGGAATTGTTGCTGATATACAGCCGTCCCAAGTCTTTCAATTCAGTAAGTGCGTCTATGGATGTAATGTAATTATTGCGAACATCGATTTCCCGAAGCTGGGTTAGGTGCTCCAGCGGTGTGAGATCCTCAATCTCATTTCCATATAATCGGAGGTGAGTCAGATTGGTTGCATATTCGAGACCGGAGAGGCTGTGAATACCTGCATTGCTCAGATCCACCACCTCAAGCTGCTCCAGATCCGTTGAAGTTAATGGCACATCCAGAGGTTTGTTCAGGATTAACTTCAGTCCGTCCTCCAAAGCTGGATCTTCAATGATTCCCTCGCCCAAGTCTGTAGTGGTGTAAGCCATGGCTTGCCCCGATGCCCCGAGACTCAGGATGAATAGTAGAAATAGTAGCGTCATTCTTCTCATTGCATGCATTCCCTCCGATTTTTTAGAATTATAAAATAATCCGAACAGATTGAGTTAGATAAGTATAGTAGTTACACGATAACAGCGACCGAAAGGTTATTCTGCCCACGGAGTGTTCAGTGTGAATTGAAGAGTTTAACATATGTAGGTTCGGCTCAAAGCACATCTATAGTTATTAACCCGTCAACAGGGAAAAGGAACAAGAAATTTCGTAATGGGTATTTGTCTACTTCTATTCTATATGAAACAAACCCTGCTCTGCACTCTTCAGAGACATGTTTATCAAAAAAAATGGAACATCCCCCGCAGACCCTATTCAACCCACCCTTGAAACGGGTAAAGATGAAGTAAAGATGCCATTTTGGAGGGGAAGATGTGAGTATGCGCCAAGCCATGATCATTAGTAATCCATCGTCAGGTAAGGAAGAGGCCGAGCAGTATGTGTCCCAAGTCAGAGAAGTTCTGGAGTCACAGCAGTATGAGGTGGTTGTTAATGAGACGGCTGGGGAAGGTGATGCGACCAACTACTGTCTGAGTGCCTGCAAAGACGGCTGTGATCTGGTCATCTCCATCGGAGGCGACGGTACACTACATGAGACGATTAACGGCATGATGGATCAGGATCACCGTCCCCGACTGGGCGTGGTACCGCTAGGTACGGTGAATGATTTTGCACGTGCGCTGAATATCTCGCTTGACCCGGAAGAAGCCATTAGGCAGTTACGTTCGAATCAGACCCATATCGTGGACTTGGGGAAAATCAATGATCGCCTGTTTGCCAACGTTGTGGCTGCGGGTTCTTTGGCAGAAGCTTTGTTCTCCGTATCCTCGGAAGAGAAGTCGAAGTTGGGATCATTCGCATATCTCAAAGAAGGCTTGAAAGACCTGGTGAATACACCAGCCAATCATCTAACCATCGAATATGACGGACAGTTCTGGGAGGGGTCAGCGCCACTTTTTCTGGCGGCGCTGACCAACTCGGTCGGAGGATTCGAGAAGTTGTCCCCGGATGCAGAGGTGGACGATGGTTTGATACATTGTTTTGTTGTTCGTAATATCAGTGTGTTCAACAGTCTGACCCTTGGCACTTCCCTTTTCTTTGGTAGTCTGAAAGACCATAAGGACGTGGACTATTTTACAGCCAAAGAAGTTCATGTTCGCTCAGACGAAGCCATTCGCACCAATGTAGATGGGGAAGAAGGTCCTGCCCTGCCGATTCATATCGGTGTCCTGCCAAGGCACATTGAGGTTATCATACCTGAAGAAGTATAACTTATTCTTTTGGATATATAGGCTGGAATGAAGAACCTATCATTTCTCCATATGAATGTAGGATAAAGCTATTGAAACCGATTGCAGATATATGTCACAATCAAAGGTAAGATACACGATAATATTCGAATATGGAGGGAAAACATCTTGAGAACGATTAAATTGGGCAGCAGTGCACTAGAAGTACCTGTAGTCGCGGTGGGCTGTATGCGGATTAATTCACTAGACGGTAAGGAAGCCGAACATTTTGTTCGTTCTGCAATGGAGGTTGGCGCGAATTTCTTTGACCATGCCGACATTTATGGTACAGGAACATGTGAGGAAATCTTCGCCGAAGCGGTACAGATGAATCCCCAAGTTCGTGAAAATATGATTCTTCAATCCAAATGCGGTATCCGTAAAGGCATGTTTGATTTCTCCAAAGAGCACATCCTGAATTCAGTCGATGGCATCCTGCAACGTCTGAAAACGGAATATCTTGATGTTCTGCTTCTGCATCGTCCTGATGCATTGGTTGAGCCGGAGGAAGTGGCTGAAGCCTTTGATCAACTGGAGCGCGAAGGTAAAGTGCGTCACTTCGGGGTATCCAACCAGAATCCGAACCAGATCGAATTGTTGAAAAAATACGTGAAACAGCCACTGGTAGCCAACCAGTTGCAGATGAGTATTACCAATACCACGATGATTGACAGTGGCATCAACGTGAACATGGAGAACGACGCTGCGGTTAACCGTGACGGCAGTATCCTTGATTATTGTCGTTTGCATGATATCACCATTCAACCGTGGTCCCCGTTCCAGTACGGATTCTTTGAAGGTGTATTCCTGGGTAGCGACAAGTTCCCGGAATTGAATGCAAAGATTGACGAGATTGCTGCGAAATATGACGTGAGCAATACAACGATTGCAATCGCATGGTTGCTTCGTCACCCTGCGCAGATGCAACCTGTGACAGGCACGATGAATATTGAACGTCTGCAAGACTGTGTAAAAGCAGGAGATGTTCATCTCACTCGTCCAGAGTGGTATGAAATTTACCGTGCGGCAGGCAATATACTGCCTTAAATCCAAGTTATAGTGAGCATGCTGACTGCTGAGTCAGTTGAGGACACGAGCCCGTGAATGGCTCGTGTTTTTTGCCTATTTTCAGGTTTGATGTCAGGCGCGTTTCCGATATAAAATAAGGATAGGATTGTCCGTTTTATAAAAGGATTAAAATGGTTTTAATACAAATTAGTTGAAATTATTATATTGACCGATACTTTCTAATTACATATAATTACTTTTGCATACCGATAATCCCGTTTATGTTTTTTATTTTGGAGGGTGGTGTTCGTTTGGAGTCGACAACCACGATACGCGATCACTTGGAAAGTTATCTGAAGCGTGAACAGATGTCCATTAGTCATTTTTCGGAAACGTCAGGGATTAATTCGGGTACGCTCAGCAATATTTTGAATAAAAATCGGCCTATTGCCATGCAGCAGTTGGATCGCATCACTTCCGCCATGAGACTGGAAGAAGGTTACTTCTATGAGTTATACATAGACGAGTGTTTTGTACACGCGACCCCGGACTGGCGAAGACTGGGACCCTTCCTTCATCGCTGTGCCGAGTTGGACAAGTTGGACTGTATTGAAGAGGTTATTCGTCTGATGATGGATAATCTATCCTATATTCCTTTGTTATTTGATGTGGCTGAAGAATTCTACCAAGCGGGTAAATTCAAACCAGCCATTCTTCTATATGAAAACATTGCTGAAAGCGAGAAAATGCAACATTCCGAGCGGCTTGCACTCTGTCAGTATCGACTGTTCAGGTTGGGGCTAACCAATGATCAGCAGCGGAATCTGATTATTGCAGCTCGGTTCGAATACTATGTGGATCGGCTGGATGAACGCTATCAATTGGATGCGCTTAACGAACTGATTAATGCATTTGCATCACTTCACAGATGGAGCAAAGTTCAGGAACTATCTGAAAAGCTGAAGGTGAAAGCAGCCATCCATTATGAGATGAATGGCCGAAGGAAACAAGAAGAGACCAAACGACCTATCGTTTTTTATATTATGTATGCGTATTTAGCCTGTGGGAGTGCCCACTTCCACTTGAACAACTATGAAATGGCATTGAAGTATGTTGCATTATACTCCGATTACAGTTGGGTGAAAGAGCCTGAACCTGAAGAAAAAGTGGTTATTCATCAGTTTCAGGAATGGGCTGAGGGTAATCGTTATATATATCAATTAATGGCTGGGCAGTTTGAAGTATTACCTGACTACCTTGCGTATATCTCAACGAAGGAAAATGAGATATTTCCAGCGCTTTGTGATATTGTAACGGCCGCTAACCGTTATGATATGAACATAGATCATGTACTCAATCAATATGAGCCATACTTCACTTATCATGAACAGAGAAATCGGATTGGGAAAGTAAGCAAGCAGGTAACCGATGATCGCTACGTTCGTCTTTTGGCTGGATTAGGCACGTATTGTCTTAAAAAAGACAGGTTTGTGGAGGGATTAGATTTTGTACTGAACAGCTTGAGATTTTCTATTGAAATTAGCGATGGACGAGGTATGCTTAGAGGTGTCGGACTGTTTGAGCAATACAGGGAATATGCGTCTGACACAGCTATACAGCAGTACAAAATCTTGATTGGTGAGGTGCAGAAACTCAATGAAGAGAAAGCTGGCTTTGCTGATAGTTACATGTAGTATAGTGGTGAGCATTGTAGCTCCTGTTACTGGACCTGTCCCGACTGTGGAGAATCCAGACCCTTCAATTTACCGAACGAATGATCACGGTTTAGGGACATAAGCCTGAACCAACGGACGCTTCTGAATAAATCAGAAGCGTTCTTTTTTTTGTGTATCAAAGTGGAAGAATAAGTATGTCGTATCTCACATGCGCTTATGATTGGCATAATACACTAAAATATGACAAAAAGGAGGGATACTATGGATCGCCTGGATTTGATATCGCGGATCGAAGATGCCAGACAGTTGTTATATCGCATGCATATGGAATACGGCAGTCTGCTTCATCCGGAAGTGATCCAGCAATCCGTAGTCCTGGACGGACTTATTAATCAATACAATAGAGTCAAGGTAGGAAAGGCGATGAATTAAGTTCGCCTATTTACATTTGCGTCTTTGTATACTATAGTTAGTTACATGAGTAACTAACCGACTAACTCACTAATGAATACGTATGAAAGTTGGAGGCACATGAAATCGACTTTGGATGAATCTCAGCCTATTTTTCATCAGATTGCTACGATGATTATGGACGATATTGTGGAAGGCAGATTGAAGGTGGAAGAACAGGTTCCCTCAACCAATGAACTGTCACGCTTCTACAATATCAATCCGGCTACAGCCCGCAAAGGACTGCAGGAACTCGTGGACAAGGGGATTATATACAAACAGCGAGGTGTTGGAATGTTTGTTGCAAAGGGAGCAAGAGAAGCATTGCTCGTTGAACGGAAGCAAGATTTTTATGAAGAATACATCAAGCCTTTACTTGAAGAAGCCAGACGGATTCACATGAATGAAGACATGATTATTGATCTGATTCGCGGCAAGAAGGATAAGGAGAGTGAGTTATGATTCATATGGAGCAGGTCAACTACAGCTACCAGAAGACGCCCGTTCTGAACCAGGTTACGCTACATGAGAGTGAGCCAATCATTAGTGCAATCTGGGGAAGGAATGGAGCGGGCAAAACAACCATGATGAGTTTACTGGCAGGGCATAACCGCCCGGACAGTGGAACCGTTCAGATCATGGGTCAAGACCCCTATAATAATCTGGCTGCCCAAGAGCATCTGTGCTACATCCAGGAGAATCATCCCCTGGGGAAAAACTGGACGGTTAGTGACATGGTTCAAATGGGGCAATATTTTCATCCGCAGTGGAATCAGGATTTGGCGGAACGTTTAATCAATGTGTTCGAACTACCGGAGAAGAAGAAAATCATTAAATTTTCGAAGGGTATGAAGACTGCCACCCAGATTATATTAGGTCTTGCCAGTAATGCAAAGATAACCATTCTGGATGAACCCACCAATGGGCTTGATGCTGAGAAGCGTAAATTTTTCTACAACGCGCTACTGGAAAGTTATGAAGATAACCCGCGTCTGATTCTGATATCCAGCCATCATATTGAGGAGATTCAGCCTTTATGTGAGTCCCTTATCGTTTTGCAAGCCGGAGAGGTGTTGTTAAATCAATCGATGGAAGAGATGCGCGAAAAAGGAGTTCTTCTAACAGGGGGAATTGATGATATTAACCGAGTTACAACAGGTGTTAAAGTTATAGAGTCTTCCCAGATGGGATCGACTGTGAAAGTGATGATTGATGAGCCCTACTCGAAAATATGGAAGGATATCGCTCATTCACAGGGGCTTTCCATTGAGAAAGCGACATTACAAGATTATTTGGTTAACAGGACCCGTAATCAAGAGGGGGTTAAACCATGAACGCAGTAAAAGGTACGAACCGACTGATTCGCGATGATATGCGTTTGTATCTGGGCATATTTTCATCCATCGCTCTAATGCTCGCCGTTGTATATCTGGCCATTGGCTTCATATTTGATGTCTCGTATGCTACGCAACTGTTTGGTCCAATGTACGGAGGGATATGTACATTTGCAATCGGGGGAATTATTACACTGTTTCCGGTTGCGATCGGTATGGGCAGTACACGAATTCAATTCATGAAATCTTTCTATATGAACTCGGTATGGATGGTTGCAGGCACCATGGTCATTCTGCATATGGCGTATTTCCTCATACACCTGCTTCAGGAAAAAGGAATTGTTGGCGTAACCCTTTATCAACCGGGCATGTTGTATTCAAGCGAATATCATTTCTTATCCTATCTGTGGATCGATCTGATGTGCGGCTTTCTCGTACTGGGAATCTCAGTCTTCCCAACGGTTTGTTGGATGCGCTTGGGGATGCGTAACTTCTTCATTATGTTCTTTGGGGTTGGTTTGGTCTTTACGCTGATCATTACATTGGGCGATCTTGGAGAGTTTATGTTGTGGATTGCTAGGATCAATCGCATGACATTGTTCACCGTTCTGGGATGCATTGGCGGTGCGCTACTTCTGTCTACGTACCCGATGATGAAGAATGCACCGCTTACCATGAAATCCAAAAAAGACTGACAGGAAACAGTTATAAAGGAACTGGGCAAGGAATCTAAGCGAAACTTCCTGTAATACAAAAAACACGAGTGCGAACACGCCTCGTGTTTTTTCTGCAATCCAAAATGAATCTGTATGCGCTAAGCCTGAGCCTGCGGTTTGAATCCTTCGTCTTTGAGATACTCGCCAGCTTCGCTACGCGTTTCAAATGCCATATCCAGATTATCACCGGAATACACATACCACATGTCATCTTCGTATTTTAAAGTCAGTGTATGTCCATCTTCATCGATCCACGTTCCGCCATTCGTAGAGGTTGTAGACAATGCAGGAGCAGCAGCTTTTACTTGTTCTGGTTCTTTAAATTCAACTGCGTTGGGATTGTGAGACATCGCTTGGATCGTTTCATCTAACAATGTGCGCAGATCTGTTTCGGAGTAATCACGAATATTGACGAATCCTTTAGCATCGGTCTCATAGTTAGTTAGTAGTCCTGCATAGATATAACCGTTACCGTTAGGATGAATATGGAGAGCAACAATCTTTTTATCATACGCACTATCCTCGTAGTGGAAATTAACACGACCGAGAGAAACATCTTTGCGTTGTAGTTGGGGATACGATTGTAGCACTTCAAGCTTTTGTTCCACGTTAAGCATAATTGCCTCCTGTAAATGTTCAATAGAGGTGATTATAACATGCCCTCCTGTTAATTTCCCGATAAAATGTTTCTCCCCAGTTCTTTCAGGTGTTCCATAACTTGCAGATAGGGATATGGCCCATAGCTTACACGTGCTACACCCAGTGTGGCAAGCTGTTTTGGTGAAGGCTCAGGAGACGTAACCATGACGTTAATTGGCAGCGGTGAACGCTCACACAATTCCTGAATCAGTTGGTGATCCTGCAAACCGGGTACAAACAGACCACTGGCTCCTGCATCTGCATAATGGCTCGAACGTATAAGTGCTTCCTCCAGGAGAGAGTGGTTATGGTGTTCAGGTGCATGTTGCAGGAAAATATCTGTGCGGGCGTTAATGAACAACGGGATGCCTGCCTGCTCCGCAGATTCCCGGGCGGCGGACAATCTCGGGCATTGCTCCTCCACAGTGTACAATCCCAAGCCAGCGGGAAGTTGATCTTCCATGTTGATTCCTACAGCACCATGATCGATGACTTGCAGGATATTTTGCTTCACTTCTGACACAGACCTCCCATACCCTCCCTCTATATCGATCGTTACAGGCAGATCCACGCTTGCTGTAATCCGTGCAAGATTGGCAAGCACCAGATGGAATGGCATGGCTTCACCATCGCGTTCACCGTGGGCCGCAGCAACGGACCAGCTTCCGGTAGCAATGGCCGTTGCTCCAGCGGATTGAATGGCTTGCGCACTTCCGGCATCCCACACATTGACCAGAACAAGTGGTTTTCCTTTCACATGGTATTGTTGGAACAACGCTGCTTTTTCTTCTAAGTTACTCATATTATGTTGACTCTCCTTTGTTATATCATGCATTTCTTTGGATATTTGATGCGTACTTCATTACTTCATTCTGTTTTTTAGCTACCCTTTTTTTGTTTCTCGTGAGTCAACAGCCAGTTTTTGCGAGTTAATCCTCCGCCGTATCCGCCCAGCTCACCACTGGCATTGATTACACGGTGACATGGAATCACAATCGCAAGCTGATTGGCCCCATTTGCCTGTGCTACAGCTCGGCACGCAGTCGGTTTTCCCAGTGCATTTGCTATCTCTTGATATGACCTCGTTTCACCAGCCGGAATGGCCATCAGCTGTTCCCACACAAGTTTTTGGAATAGTGTTCCTAAACAGAACAACGGTGTGTCGAATGCTGTCCGAATACCTTGAAAGTACTCGTTTAGTTCACGCTCAATGGACTGGATGGGAGCTGTAGTGCCGGGCACAATCGCTGATTTGGTTCGTTTACGCAGACGCTCAACTTCGCGTTCCAGACCTCTGCGGTCTACAAATTCCAGTAAATATAGCGACTCCTCATCAGCAATGGCCATCATCGGGCCGAGGCGGGTGTCAATCCAGGACGCTTTCAGGATATGTCCTTCATCGACTTGTGTAGGGGCGGCTCCCATGATCCGTGAAAAGGCATCGCGGAAGCCGCTGCTTGATTCATATCCGGTAGATAATTGGCTATCAATCACGGTGCGGCCGGAGCGAATATTTTTCAGGGCAAGTCCCATGCGGCGAGCGCGAGCATATTCAACAAAGGTCATGCCGAACCGCTTCTTAAACTGACGGCGAGCAGTGGATTCGTCGATGGAGAGGGCCTTGAAATCCTGTCCTTTCCAGCGTTTCTCCGGATTTTTCTCCACAGCTTCCACTAATATGCGAACGACATCGGATACTTGGTTAGGGTGAGAGAGCGGGCGACAGCGCTGGCAAGGGCGATAAGAGGCCAGAAGTGCCTGCTGAGCCGTCTCATAGAATTCGCAGTTTTCAAATTTTGGCTTTCGCGCAGGACATGTGGGACGACAGAACACACCCGTGGTTCGGACTCCAACATAGAATAAACCCTCGTATTCCGAATCCTTGGCCACAAGCGCCTCGTAATATTGTTCCTTTAGATCAGCAGAAATCATGGGGGCACGTCCTTACTCATTAGAATCTTTGTCTATACCTATTATAGAAAAACGTTGCAGCAAGCATCGCCGAAAATCAGGCATGAATATTGGATAGATTAAATCGGATATAACATTGAAATTAGGTTGTTCAGAATTTGTTTAGAGTGAACTGGTAGTATAGACCTATCAGGCTAGGGACACTTAGGCAAAGATACCTATATAGTGAAAGAGTTAATTATTGATCATTCATTGTTATAGGAAAAATACATAGGTAAACATGAAATTAAAGATTAGCGGAATGAAAGTCTGGAGGTCGACTAGAATGAGATATTCTACGTACAAAAGTATTTATGAATCCGTTTATACCAAAACGTCCGAGTCTCCCACCGTGTATGTTAAAGATCAATTCATGCAGCGTGTGAAGACGCCAACCTGGCTAATGAAGATCGTCACTATAACTCTAATTATAATCATAGGGTGTAGTGCTGTATTCACTGCATTTGCCGGGGATGAGCAATTATTATCGGGGGACCAGATCGTTGTATCTCAGGGAGATACACTGTGGGGCATTTCATTGGCACATAAACCTCAGCAGATGGACACTCGTGTGTATGTAGAAGCTATCAAGAAAGTGAACAAGATTGAGCATAACGCCATTCAGATTGGACAAGTGTTGGTCTTGCCTGGGTTTGATCGATAAAATAGACGGTGCATGACGTCATGAATAGAGTTCTTTTTTACTCATCGAGGTGCAGTTACATATTGAATTTATTAATCATTTACATATAATGGAGCTTCATGTGGGACGATATGGTGTAGTGATTAGTAAGTGGTGTGCTATATAAGTTGAACTAAAGAATATTTACACTGACACTACGATGACAGAATAACCTTCCAATCGCTGTTATCCCCAGATTTTTTGATTCCCCTTTCTTAAAGGGAAAATCCGGGGATAAAGGCGACCGCTTCGCTTTTTCAGGTTTTTTCTGTCCTCTCCGTTATCGTGTAAATGATTAGTTCAACTGATATAGATATATGTGCTGTAGATGGATGAAGGGAGAACTAGATGATGAAAATAAATATAAAGAAATCTGCACTTTGCATGTCTGTGCTCTGTATTTCGCTATTCGTCAGTGCCTGTGGCGCTAAGAATAATAATGAATCTGTTCAGGAACATGCCTATCCGCAATCGAAGCAACCTGTAGAGGAAGCCGGAGAAAACTCTGTTCCGAATGCGGATGCGAAGAATAACAATAGCCAAGGCAGTGCCAGTGGTGATGAGGGCAAGCCTACGGCTCAATCGGAATCCACTGAACCGTCTGAGCAGATTGATATCGTTATTGACCAGTCGGAGAAACCGAGCGAGGGTAACAGTTTTGATTTTGGAATTAAACAGGTTCCGAAGGGTTATGCACTAACGGAGATGCGATGGACGTCTAACACGGTGACGATTGTGAATTCACTACAGGAAGCCATTGAACATGGTGGGAATGGTGAAGAGGGGTTTTACTTTAGCGGCAATGGACAATTCTCCGGCTTTATCTACTCGGATGAGATGAAGGGCGAGCGGGGCAAGGCCACATTTGTCTTCACAAATGATGAGGGGAACGAAATCATGTCCGAAAAAGAAATTACGTTGAAGTAGCAGGCACATTATGAAGGCTCCGTCTAGGGCCTGTTGAACAGGAAAAGCAGCCTAAGTGGCTGCTTTTTTTGACATACTTAATTACAAGATCGCCGATCTATCTGTTGCTACATAAAGTCAAAGAAATAACGGACCACGTGAAACATAACCGGAGAGGTATAGGTCAGGCTGTCGACCCGGCTCAGGTAGCTTTTTTTGAGCGAATCAAACTTGTTGTCATCCCCGATTAACAGATCGCGCTTCAGTACAGACACCGTCAGACTGCCGAAGAATCCGGCCAGACTGATCAACACCCCGATGAACAGCGAGAATTTCCAATCAAATGGCGTCAGGTAGGGATGGATAAAATAAGACGTTGCTGTCGTTACAATGAACGCACATGCGAACCCTTCCCAGGTGACAAAAGGATTGGCGGTAGGCACCACTTTTCGTTTGCCCAGATAGAGAGAGACCAGATAGTGCACCACATCATTAAGCTGTGTTAACACGACCAAGAACAACACCAGCTTGGACCCGTACTCCGGTGTGGCGAACGGGAAATAGGCCAGGTGGCTCAGTCCAAACACCATCAGCATTAGTCCCCATTGTGTGGAGCTGACACTGCGCAGGAAACCGACTGTACCTTTGTTAATCAGACGTGGCAAGGGCAACACCAGGAACACATATAGGGGAATAAACACGATAAACATGCCATACCATCCAATATAGATCCAGTAGAACTGAACCGGAATCGCCAGATACGCCCACAGGAACAACCTGCGGTCGGCTTTGCGTGTACTGCGAATCATGGAGAAGTATTCTTTGAGTGAGAAGAATGCAAGCACCATGAGGGAGATGAGGGACACGATGGGGTTAAAAAGGGTGGCGAGGCAGAAGATCACAAACATACCCCACCAGGTTTTGATTTTTTGGCCGATGCCTGAATAGTCTTTGCTTGGCTGAAGCTTTGCAATAATTTTGTACACGATATGTATCACAAGTAAAGCTGTGAAGATTAACGTTAGTGTAAAGAGTGAACTGCTCACGTACCGATCACCTGCTTATTCAAAGTAAGATTCCATTATAGGGTACCTATGTTATTATGAAGGAATAGTGCCAACTTGATAAGGGGAAATTTTGCTATGACAGATGAACGCTCCATCTATATCCTGCTTACGAATACAGGAACGCTGTTTACCAAGGTTATTCAGAGCTATACCCGAGCGCCATATAATCACGCATCGATCTCATTTGACCGGGAGTTAACCGAGCTGTACAGCTTCGGCCGCAAGCATCCGAGTAATCCGCTGAATGGCGGGTTTGTGAAGGAAAATATTCAGACCGGTACATACAGCAAGTATCCCAATACCACATGTGTCATATACAAGCTTCAGGTGACGGATCGTGAAGTGGAAAAGATGAAACGCGTGCTGCACATCTTCATCCGCAGCCGCCAGAAATATATGTACAATCTGCTCGGCGTGATTGGTATTACGCTCAAGGAGCCGGTGGAGTTCAGCAACTCCTACTTCTGCTCCCAATTTGTAGCCGAGATTCTACAGCGTTCAGGCATCAAGCTGTGGAACAAGCTGCCTGCGCTGGTGACACCGGATGATTTTCGTCAGAGTGAACGATTGCAACTGGTCTATGAAGGGAAATTGAGCGAGTATACACTGGGGAATACAGAGCAGGAGTAGGGTAGGTGCGTATGCTGATGCTCCAAGGAAACTCAACCATGAAATAGCCTGCTGCCACGGATGACGAGGCAACAGGCTGTTTGTGTACTTCATATGGATGATGGTGAGGATGAGGATCTGTCGAAATTAATCTCTTCAAGGAATTCGATCACTTCACCATTGGGGCTGTGAACAAGCGCATTTCTAACCTGAAGTGCAGGTTCGCCAAGCGATATCCAATCCGGTTCAACATAGGACTTGGCTCCATGGGCGAGCGCTCGCTCATAGATATCTTCTACATCATGCACGTAAAAGGCGAAATGTAACAGTGCGCCGTGCCGGACCGCTTCGGGAGAGGTGGCAGGTTCACCCTCGGCGGGAATGACTGCTTTTGGATCAAATACCTCAATACAGGTACGCTGATCCGGAGAGATCAGCATACATGCCTCGGTAATGTGGAAGGAAGGCAAGCTCCAGGAGTGACCTACATTGAATCCCAATACTTTTGTATAAAACGCCAGAGTATCTTCGTAATTACGAGCCTGAATGGCTACATGTGCAAGTCCAATAACACTCACATTACATCGCTCCTTCTTCAGATTGTATTCTAAAGTATAGGGTTGATATCGCATTGGAACCATACAATATCAAAGGATATAATGAGATGAAATCCAACTATTTTTAGCTAATTTATCAGGAAAACCTTATTAAATAAGCCAACGATTCGGAGGTCTTACAAATGGAACACATGATAGATGAAATCGATCAGCAGATTATGCGCTTGCTGCAACATCATGCACGTATCCCCGTTGCACAGATAAGCAAAGAAATTAACATGTCCCAACCTTCGGTTAAGGAAAGAATCCTGAAACTGGAGGAGAGAGGTGTGATAACAGGATATTCAACCATCTATAATTTAGCCCAATTAAACCGTGGAACCACGGCGTTTATTTTGCTCAAAACAGAGCATTGCGACGAGTTGGTCCAGTTCTGTGAACAGGCTATCGAAGTCACGGATGTCTATCGGATTAGCGGTGAGTATAACTATCTGATCAAGGTACAGACGGCGTCCATTGAAGAACTTGCCGGATTTCAGGATTCACTGGTGAAGCTGGGACCCTCCAAATCCCATATCAGCATGAAAAATATTATGGAAAACCGTGTTCTCCTTTAGGATATGAGAGAGACTAGAGAGAAGACATTTGTTCTGGCACCGGATTCGTTCAAAGAAAGCATGACAGCGAAAGAAGTATGTATCGCGATGGAAAAAGGGTTGCGTAAAATATACCCGACGGCAGGTTATATTCATGTACCTATGGCAGATGGTGGGGAAGGTACGGTGCAGTCCCTTGTGGACGCTTCCGGCGGTGTCCTTCACCAGCACGAGGTGAGCGGACCATTGGGCCAGACAGTCACTGCGCAGTATGGCATTCTGGGTGGCGGAACAATGGCGGCCATCGAGATGGCATCGGCCAGTGGCATCCACTTGGTTACCAAGGACACCCGGGACCCGCTCCGGACGACAACCTATGGAACAGGCGAGTTGATTCGCGCATGTCTAGACCTTGGCATACGCAAGATCATCATTGGCATTGGTGGTAGCGCGACCAACGATGGTGGGGCTGGCATGGCTGAAGCACTTGGTGCGAAGTTTCTGAATGCACAGGGTCAGCCGCTTGCGCGTGGTGGCGGGGCTCTGGATCAACTGGCTCAGATTGATGTATCCGGTCTGGATGAGCGTTTGCAGGAAGTGGAGTTCATTGTGGCCTGTGATGTGACCAATCCCCTATGTGGGGAGCATGGCGCATCAAGGGTGTTTGGACCACAAAAAGGGGCAACTCCAGAGATGGTTGAACAGCTGGATGTGAATCTGTCCCATTATGCAGATGTGGTGAAACAGCAGCTACACAAAGATATCCGAGATGTACAAGGAGCGGGAGCGGCTGGTGGATTGGGCGCAGGACTCTTGATTTTTACACAGGCTGTATTACGTAAAGGGATTGAGATTGTCATTGAATATACTGAGTTGCGTGAAAAGTTGATTGCTGCGGATGTGGTATTTACGGGCGAAGGCGGTATCGACTTCCAAACGAAATTTGGCAAGACCCCCTATGGTGTTGCTCGGGCAGCCAAGGAAGCGGGTAAACCCGTGATTGCCCTTGCAGGCTATGTGGGCGAAGGGATCGACACCCTCTACGCGGAAGGCATCGATGCCATATTTGGTATTGTGCCTGGGGCAGCAGATCTGGATCGACTATTGCGAGAAGGCCCGGAGAATGTGGAACGTACCGCCGAGAATATTGCAAGAGTACTGAAGTTGGGGTTACTTTCTTAGGTCAGTGACCATCTGGATCGTATAGGGTCGGATTGCGGATTGGAATGTGATGTGACAAAGACGGGATACGGATATGCCTGATATCAGGTGATCTGTCTCTCGTCTTTTTTGCTGTGAAGTTCCATTGTATAGTTGTCGTTCAAGTCGCTTCGTTCGCGTTATTTTTACCCTTGATGGCACAATGAAGAAATTGCACATACAGTTACGTATCTGATGGCCAATATGTTCACGACGGGCAGCACATTGTATGTGGATGGCGGGTACACCTTGATTTAAGAGCCGGAGTTATATAGGTCCCAAAGAATACTTTTTTTAAAATAAAATGATGAATTTTGGCGAAAAAAATTGAGATCTATCCTGTTTTTGTACTACAGGATGGATCTTTTTCCTTTTATTTGCTCTTTTTGTTTAGATTCTGTTTATCGCAGTGCACTACAATAGGCCTTACGTATCAGATGGATTGAATTTATATGTAAAAAACATGAGATAGGGAGGATCAAGTACATGAATTATAGGAGAATAATTAGTTTGGTGCTCATTATGGTGTTAATAGCTCCGTGGTTGGCACCAGCAGGGAAGGTTAGTGCAGGTGGCTCATATCCTGTACCAGGAAATGATGGGAAAATCACAGTCAAGCTTACTGATGATAATAACATAGAGGTGCGTTGGAGCAATGCTGACTCTGATTCCACTGCAACTTATGAGCTAAAATACCAAGTCTTCGTTTCCAATACTTCTAATCTGAATAACATGACAGAGATCAGGGACAATCTAGAGTATGGAGATGAGGATTGGGTGTTGGGTTCAGCATCTCAAGACGGTACGTTCTCCAAAAAAATTCTAGGTTTAGATACCAGCCAGACGCTCTATTATAATGTGATGGTTGTGGATCGATATGATTTAGAAGCCGCCTATCAGATGAAATCGTTCAACCCAAGCACACAGCTGAGCCCGTTGGAGCAATTCAACGATATTATACAAACGAAGGATCAGAATTCACAGATAGATCTCAAACCTGAACTAATTGAGTTACTTGGCAATAAAAATTTCATAGCCGATCCTGATTTCAAATTGTTGTCTGAGGAGGATCAGGAGGACATCATAGAATATTTATTGCGTATAGATCCACCGACTAGTGAAGGGTATGAGGATAAGGAGCAAGTTCAATATATGGTGCAATTGGCTCTGCAAGCACTTGAACTTCCTCGCAAAATCGGGGGATCAGACTCCAGAAAAATACTCGATGAATTTTATAATAAAAAAGCTGAAAGAAAACAAAATTTCAATGATATGGAAGAAAATAGTGATTATTATAAATGGATTAACTTTTATTTCGATTCATCCGAGGTAGAAAAGCGTATGACCGCATTTTATTATGAGCATAAATTCAGAAAAAATCCTGATATTTTAGATATACTGGATTATACGGAGCAGGCTTGGGATCGTACTCCTTTTATAAACAAGGTAGAGACGTCAGAAGACATGTTGGTAATGATGGAAAGGATGTCATCCATTCAAGAGGGGATCGAGTCATACAATTCCGAAGATGATGTGGAAAATCCACTTGGAAGCTTCCCTATAAACATTAGTAAATGGGAGGATCTTACCTCCGAAGAGCAAGAACAATTGGCAGACCGTATGCTTAGTGAGAGACCCCTTGGTGGATATGCAAGTTTTGAAGAAATTCAGACTGCATTTAATAAATTTTTCCCGGATGATAACGAAAGCGATCCATTGAGTGTCTTAAATACTGCAAAGAGCAACAGTAATATAGCGGCTATGCGAATGGCTATGGAAGATCCGGATCTGGGTATTACTTTACCCAATGGATACGGTGCCTTGTCTTTGCAGGTTAGAGATTTCATTGCGGGATTCCTGATTGAATATGTAAATAAAGATTACAAAAACAAAGAACAGGTCCAATATATGATTGAACTTGGTGTATTGTCACAATCTGTTTGGGAGCAGAGGGAACTCAGTGTTCTTAGGAATAAACTAGATCTGCTCGCTCAGCAATTAGTAAATGGACCTAATCACTTTAATGACCAACAGACATATGTGTTACGTAGCATTGGACAACAACATTTGGAACGTAGCAAAGTAGATAAAGGTGTACTGGCATTCAATTACTTGCATCTAGTTGCATTCGAAAGGTTGGAAGGAGTGTCTAAAGGTGATATTGTTGAGCCTGATATTGTTCTGAATCTCCTCTCTATGCCTATCGATTCATTTGAGCAAGCTACCTCTATACCGCGAATGGATGAATGGCTTGATAAAGCAATGAAAGATCAGATTAAAGGTGAAGCGTTCTTCAGCAAGTACAAATTTAATCTTAGAGGCGCTCTTGATTTATCCAAAAGAGCAGAACTTAGTCCTGAAGGCCAGAAGGAATTGGCTGAATGGGTCCTAAATGAACAAGACAGCTATGAGGATGTTGGGAATCTGCAATATGTATTTAACCGATTCTTTACGGCTCCTAATGTGAAGGGGAATGACATCAATAACACCCTAACGGGCTTGGACAGCACGATGGAGATTTCTTTTGACAATAAGCTGCACTGGATTGATGTTGCCTTCATTCAAAAAATGGACCTTAGCGGCAACAAAACGGTATGGGTTCGTTACAAAGCAATCAGCGATGAACTGCCAGGCCGCGCCGTGAAGTTTGTCTTTACACAGAATGGTGATAGCAGCACAGATAATGGCAATACTCCAACGCCTAACCCGGGTGGTAGCACAGGTGGAGGTTCGTCCACAACTACACCAGTAACCTCTACACCTGCTCCAACAACGAAACAAGAGCAGATCGTGGTTGACGTTAATGGAACAAACGGCACCAACCTGACCAAAACACCAATCACACGTACAACCGAAACCAACGGCACGATCAAAGATCTGGTGAAAATGACCGAAGCCATTGCCAAGGAATCGGTAGAAAAAGCGAAGCAATTGAACATGAACACCGCACGCATTGTCATCCCAGACACCAAAGATTCCGTGTCCGAGACACGTATTGAACTGCCTAAGGCAGCGGTGAAAGAACTGAATGATGGTTCACTGAAACTTGAAATCTCCACTGAAAATGTAGTGATCTCCGTTCCGACGAATTCCATCACTGGATTCGATCAAGACTTGTACTTCCGCGTCGTTCCACTGAAAAAGGAATCGGAGCGCAAAGAAGTCGAAGAACGTGCGAAGAAAGAGCAATTGATTCAACAAGTTGCTCCGAATACGAATGTTCGTGTATTGGCTCGTCCGGTAGAGATCGACACGAATATGCAGAGCCGCGAAGTGACACTCACGTTGCCACTGCGTGACAGTCTGCCAACCGATCCGGCTGCTCGTCAGCAAGCATTGGACAACTTGGCGATCTATATCGAACACAGTGACGGCACAAAAGAATTGATTCAAGGCAAATTGGTGCAACTCGCGGATAATAGCGAAGGCATCGAATTTACCGTAACAAAATTCAGTACGTTCACCCTCGTTGTTGTGGATGGACTGAAAGCTTCACAAAGTACACATCAACCGTACATCCAAGGATTTGGTGCGGATTTCCGCCCGGATGCATTCGTAACACGTGCACAGATGGCAGCCATGCTAGCTCGCAATCTTCCAACTGAAGCGGCAGCAGGTTCCGTGAATAGCGTGAGCTACAAGGATGTATCTGCAACACACTGGGCAACAAGTGAGATTCAAAAAGCGAAATCCGCTGGCATCATGAACGGCATGAGCAACACCCAATTTGCACCGGAAGGTTCGATCACCCGTGCACAGATGGCAACGATTGCGTATCGCTGGATGCAGCAACAAGCGAGTGATACAACCGTGAATGATACAGCAGTGTCCTTCAAAGACGTATCCGCAGACCTGTGGGCAGCAGAGGCGATTGCATACGTGCAATCCGCTGGCCTGATGGCTGGATACAACGATGGTACATTCAAACCGGATAGCAAGCTGACACGTGCGGAAGCCGTGAAAGTGTTGAATGTATTGTTCAACCGCACACCCCTAACTGGCGCAGTTACGCCAACGTTCAGTGATGTACCTTCATCCCACTGGGCATATGCAGATATCGAAGCTGCAGCGCAAAAGTAATATTTTAAAAAGAAAAAAGGGGTCATTAATGCAGTAGTATATGGAAAAGAGAACCCCTAAAAACGGATAGGATATGACAATACAATAGATAGAATAAAAAAAGAGCTGTTCCAAAAGCCATACATTGGCTAGGAACAGCTCCTTTTTGCGCTTTAGTGTGACTTAACATTGGTCTAGGTTGGTTAGCGCTTGATCACCCATTAGTTATTCTGTTTACGCAGTTGTACTACTCTTTATCGGGCGTGTGTGAAGCATTCTCGTAAAACTTACCATCCCGCAACTGATCCACGAATCCTTGTAACCAGACGTAGTATTGCTCCGCATGTTGGAGTTTGTGCAGATCACGCAGTGCATCCTCTCGATCTTCAGAAGAGGTATGTTCCGAAAGGATCATTGCCGACAGGTCAGGAATGACCTCACGAATGCCTTCTAACATGACATCTACTTCCCGTTGGAGCTTGGCCCCGAAGAAATTCTGGAACGTACGATAGAAGTCGGTCTCAGCCAGATATTGATCCTGGCGCTCCTTCTTTTCCTCCAGTTTATAGATCATCTGTGATTCTGTAAGCGAACGAACCGCATAGCTCATGTTGCTCTTGCTCATATTCATCGAGTTTTTCATCTCTTCAAGTGTCATCGGTCGATCCTCAAAATACATGATTCCGTACAATTTGCCAAACGTGTGATTAACCCCATATAGATCCATCGTATTGGCGATGGCCTCAATGACTCTCTCCCTCAGCGCATGCCGATCAGGTAACGAAGAATGATTCGGGTTCCCGGCGGTTTCTTTTCCCACAATGTCACCTCTGGTTTATGATAGCGTTCCCACTAGCTGGCTCATATTTTACATGACTTGCTCCAATTTTAACATAAGCCGGAATTAGAATTTTCAATACGAGTGTACAATTAATTTTGTACAGAATAAATATAAAGTTGATTATACTCAAAAATTCCCAATCATTAAAGAAAAATTGGACAGTAAGGAGTGGGGGATTTGCGTTTAAAACTATGGAGGGAGTCTGAGGCGGTACTATTCACGCTGCCAGCTCTAATCCCATTGCTGATCTTCTGGCTGGGACCTCTGGGATATATCGTTTATCTCAGTTTCACCGATTGGGACTTCATGAGCCCGAATAAGCTGTTTGTTGGTTTGGACAATTACAGTTATCTGCTGACAAACTCTGAATTCTATCGATCACTGAAAGTAACCTTGTTATTCGGACTGGGGAGTGTAATCCCAACTATTGTGGGCGGATTGGCGCTTGCGATGCTCATGAATAGCAAAATCAAATCATCCGGCATCTTCCGGACATTACTCTTCTCACCTTGGGTCACCCCGACAGTTGCGGTGTCTATTGCGTGGTCCTGGATCTTCGAGCCCGAAGTGGGACTCGCTAATCTGATGCTGGGCTGGGTAGGCGTATCTCCGATCGGATGGTTGCGTGACGCGGACTGGGCATTGGTTGCTGTTCTGATCGTCACGCTTTGGAAGTCGATTGGGTGGGCGATGGTATTTTATCTCGTTGCGCTACGAAATCTACCTTCCGATCTGCTCGAAGCAGCTTCAATCGATGGGGCAAACAGTTGGGACAAATTCAGAAGTATCACATTGCCGCTGATCTCACCAACGACGTTTTTTCTCTCGATTATTCTTACTATCCAGTCCTTGCAAGCCTATGACCAGATCAATGTCATGACGCAGGGTGGACCGGCGGGATCAACGAGAACGTTGCTGTACATGTATTACCAGTCTGCATTCGAATCCTTTAACGTAGGTGAAGCTTCGTCCATCGCCGTTGTGATCATTCTGATCTGCGTGTTGCTCTCGGGAGTATCCTTCCTGCTTGGCAGACGTCTGGTGCACTACTAATGACAATGACATTGCCCAACAAAAAGTCTAAACGGATGAAGCGCAAGGAGTTGCAGAACGTGTCACAACCGAATTTTAAAATAAGTAAATTGATCCGCTACCTTCTGTTAGCCATTATCGCGCTGGGTACAGCCTTTCCCTTCTATTGGATGGTTATTAGCGGATTCAAAACCAATGATGAGATCTGGCAGTTTCCGCCGACCTTCTGGCCGGAGACGTTCCTGTGGAGCAACTATGTGGATGCCTGGAACGCGGCACCATTTGCCCGTTACATCCTGAACAGTACCGGGGTAGCCTTAGCCATCTGTCTATTTCAGATCGTCAACTCCAGTATGATGGCGTACGCCCTGACACATATGAAATTCCGTCTCAAAGGTGCACTGACATCCCTGATTCTGGTGGGTTATATGATACCGAGTACGGCCGTGTATCTGCCTAGTTACCTGGTACTTAGCGAACTTAACCTGCTGGATTCCTACACAGGCTTGATTGTATCCAACTGTGTCAGCGTGTTCTCGATCTTCCTGATCCGGCAGGCGTTCATGCAGGTATCTCATGAATTGGTGGAAGCCGGACAACTGGACGGTGCATCCCACTTCCGGATTCTCTGGACGATTATTACGCCGCTTGTTCGCTCAAGCTTCGCCGTGATGGTGCTGATTACGTTTATTGAACAGTACAACAACTATTTCTGGCCTATGCTCATCACCAAAGACCCTGATTTACAGCTGGTATCGGCGGGTCTGCGTAGCTTCTTTGTAGAAGGCGGGGCATATGGACTTGCTTGGCCACAGATTATGGCTGCGAGTGCCTTCACCATCGCACCTCTACTTATTCTCTTCCTGTTCACCCAGAAGACGATCATGCAGAGCGTGAATATTACGGCTGGTGTGAACAAGAACTGATATGCACTACCATTCACCTAAAACGGGAGGAACAACAATGAATTGGAGTCAGGCAAGCATGACATGGAAAAAGAGATTGAGGTTGAACTGGAAGGGTGGCATGTCGCTGGTACTTGCGACCAGCTTTGCTCTATTGACCGCTTGTGGAACACAAGCACCCGCAGAATCAGGCACGACGGCTGCTGCCAGTGGAACCGAAGCTCAGGCGAAAGATCCGGTGGAGATTGAGTTCTGGTATGGTCTGGGTGGTAATCTGGGCGATAACATGAAAAAGACGATTGATGCGTTCAACGCCTCCCAGAACGAAGTCGTTGTAAAAGGGATTGTACAAGCAGATTACACGGAAACGGAACAGAAGCTGCAAGCAGCAATTGCTTCCAAGAAGGTTCCAGCCGCTGTACTCAGCTCCAATATAGACTGGGCACGCAAAGGATATTATGCACCCATGGATGAGATGATTGCAGCTGATCCGAATTTTAAGAAAGACGATTTCATTCAGACATTCCTGAACCAGGGACAGGTGGATGGAAAGCAATACTTTTTGCCAATGTACGGTACAACTCAGATCATGTATTACCGTATGGATACGTTCAAGGAGAACGGAATCGACCCAGCAACTCTGACGACATGGGAGAAGCTGGCTGAGGCGGCTGCGAAGATGAGCAAACAAGAAAATGGCAAGACCACCTTCTACGGTTGGGAACCGATGTGGGGTAGAGATAATATGATTGATGCCGTGCTGGGTAAGGGCGGACAGATTCTTAGCGACGATGGCAAAACAGTTATGATTGACTCCCCAGAGTGGATCGAGACATGGGACTTGTTCCGCAAATGGATCAACGAAGACAAGATTATGGGCATTCATTATGGAGGTCAGGGCTGGGAGTACTGGTACAAAACGATTGATGATGTGATGAAAAATAAAGCAGCAGGTTATACCGGATCTAGTGGTGACCAAGGCGACTTGGACTTTAGCGTAGTCGCTGCGATGCAACAACCAGGCTGGGAAGGGATTGGTGAAGGAAAACCGGTAGCAAGTGCCATTTCGGCAGGTATTCCGTCAGCAGCGAGTCCAGAGCAACAACAGGCAGCTTATAAATGGCTTACGTATTTCTCTGAAACTTCGAACACAGCTTCATGGTCCATGAACACCGGATATATCGCAGTACGTCAATCGGCCCAACAAGATCCAGAGTTCATGAAATTCAGTGAGGAAAATCCACAGATCACCGTACCACTGCAACAGGCAGCTCACGCTTCGGCTCCCTTCCAGGATCCAACGGGTGGCAAGATCAATGATGCTTTAAAAGATGCAGCTGATCAGGTACAGATCAATAATATGCCAGCGGAACAAGCGCTGAAGGAAGCGAAAGAGAAAGCACAGAAGGAACTGGATCGGGTAACGAAATAAGAAACGTATACAGGCAATTGACTCACGCGATAAGGGCGGTACATGCTGTACCGTCCTTTCCGTTCATACAAGATCGCAGACAAGGAGTTTAACCAATGCAAGAGGAGATGTATGTAGACGGATTACCAAATCCGGTTGAAGCCGTTTTGTTTGACAAGGACGGGACATTGCTTGATTTTACGGGAATGTGGGGATTCTGGACCGATTGTGTGTTGAACGACTTCAGAAAACAGTTAGCGACTAGAGGACTCCGTATCGACACAGATGAATTCCCACAGATCTGGGGTACATTCCACGATGATCAAGGCCGAATGAATGGGTATGATGTGCGGGGCCCGCTTGCGATGGGCACGATGGATGAAGTGTATGCCGTGCTGACGTGGCATGGATATCGTGCGGGTCTCAGCTGGGCGGAATCCAAGATTATGGTCCGGGAGTGTTTGGCGCGAGCGGAGGAAGAGATGGAGCAGCATCGTCCGGCACGTCCGTTACCGGGAGTTCGAGAATTCCTTGAACAGTGCCGTAGCGAAGGTATGGTTATGGGTGTAGTGACGGCAGATGATACACCAAGTGCAATTAAACATTTGCAGTGGATGGGGTTGGATTCCTTTTTTGACGTGGTGATTGGCACAGATCTGGTGGAGCGGGGCAAACCTTTTCCCGATATGCTTGTGCTTGCCTGTGAACGGTTGGGAGTATCTGTACAGCATACGGTGGTCATTGGAGATACGGACGGAGACATGGAGATGGCACGAACCGCTGGTGCGGGGTACAGGCTTGGCATTGGAGAACCGGGAAAAATCCGCTTGGCGGATAGAACGATTCAATCCTTCCATGAATTGCTGAATGGTGGGCTGAATCGATGACAAATAGTCATGCCTACTTGGGCTGGGTCCTGTTGGCACTGGCCATCGGGCTGGAGCTGAGCGCTACCATTTTGCTGAAAGTATCGGATGGATTCTCACGGTTATGGCCTTCGGTGTTGATGTTTGTCTGTTATGGCGCAAGCTTTACCTTTCTTAATTTTGCAGTGAAGTATATGCCGCTGGCTGTAGCCTATGCGATCTGGTCTGGCGTGGGCATTACGCTTATTGGCGTCGTGGGGCATTACTATTTTGGTGAACGTCTGCGGCTCACGTCGATGGTCTGGATCGGTTTTATTCTGGTTGGCATTATTGGACTGAAATGGAGTGATTCTTGATGGAAAATGAACATACACCTGAGCAACCTCTTGCTACCTTCCAAGTCATTACAGATACGCATGTACGGGACGAGGCAGACCACATTCATAACCGACATCTGGAGCAAGCATTAGCCGATATAGCTACATTCAGTCAGGGAAGCAGCGGGATTATGCATGTGGGCGATGTGACGGATCGAGGTCTGCCGAGCGAATATCGTGAGTTGCAACGCATATGGAAGCAGCATGCGGAGAGTTTGCCGGACATCCGGTACACGGTAGGTAACCATGATATTGGAGCCGTGGTATGGCAAGATCCGCCGATCGTTTTGCTTGAGATGAAAGATGATGAAGTAGCCGAGTTGTTGGAGCAGGAAGCAGATATGGAGCTGGTCACTAAACAAACCGCTGCTGAATCAGCTGCACTGATTGAGAAACTATCCGGCGGAACCTATACGTTGTCTGCTGCACCTTCGGAGCAGGATGGTCAGGATGGGGGACGGATCTCTTCAGGAGTGGACCCCATTACAGTCGCAGGGTTATGGCAGCGTCGATTAAGTGATTTTGAAGGGACAACAGGCATGAAGGGCTCTTATCACGATCACTGGATTGATGGGTATCATTATATTTTCCTGGGCACCGAGCAACCTCATCCGAAGGATTGCGATATGTCGACTGAACAGTTGGAGTGGCTAGATGCGAAATTGTCTGAGCGAGCAACGCCAGAGCATCCCATCTTCATTTTCTTACACCAGCCGCTTATGGATACGGTGGCAGGATCGATGAAGGAACAAGGCTGGTATGGTGTGAATCAGGATGCAGAACTGAAGGCCGTTCTGGCCAAATATCCGCAAGCGATCCTCTTCTCGGGTCACACTCATTGGCAACTGGAGGCGCAGCATACGATGTACGATGGTGCAGGCCAGATGCCAACGATGTTCAATGCGTCGTCTGTAGGTTATCTATGGACGGATCAGGATGAACATCTGGAGGGCAGTGAAGGGCTTCATGTGGAGGTTTATAAGGATCGAGTGGTTGTAAAGGGGCGGAACTTTGTTACGAGCGAATGGATTGAGGGTACTGAGTTTACGGTAAGTTATCCTGTAGAAGGGTAGTTATTTGGATAGTTTACGGGAAAGGGTCATGCTAAGGGTCAATGTCATTAAGATAAGTCAGACTTGATGATATTGCTCAATGGGTGGCCTTTTTGGTGTCCATCTTAAAGGTATGTATTAGATCATCAACCCCATAAAGTTCCACGTGAAACGTAGCAGGGGAGGCTAGATTTGGGTAAAGTTGTAAATGGGTATGACTACAAACTATACTCAAATAAGTACACATGATATGCACATACTCGTTAATTTAACCTATTTACGGAGAGGAAGTAGAAGCGGCATGAGAGAACTTCAGGTTCAAACGACATATGGTACCGTTCAAGGCGAACTTTTGCACGATGCAAGTGTATGGAAAGGCATTCCTTATGCGAAACCTCCAGTAGGTGAGCTGCGTTTTAAGGCTCCGGTACAGCCCGAGTCATGGGATGGAATCAGACAGGCCAATCAATTTGGACCTGAGAATATACAACCACGAAATCATCAACCAGAAGGCCAGACAGAAATTCCGAATGAGTCAGAAGATAGTCTATATCTGAACATCTGGGCACCTAAGGAAAAAGGAGCAACACCACTGCCGGTCATGGTATGGATTCACGGTGGTTCCTTCGTGTCAGGTTCGGGTAGCCAGCCGATGTATGATGGTACACAGTTAGCGGTTCGGGGGGACGTCATCGTTGTGACGATCAACTACCGATTAGGACCTTTGGGATTCCTGCATATGGCTCCATTAGGTGATTCATATGTATCCAATGCAGGTCTGCTGGATCAAGTTGCGGCATTACAGTGGGTGAAGGATAATATCTCTGCTTTTGGTGGTAACTCGGATCAAGTTACGGTGTTCGGCGAATCAGCAGGCAGCATGAGTATTGCGGCACTGATGGCGATGCCAGCGGCCAAAGGACTGTTCCAACGTGCCATTATGGAGAGTGGTGCATCCCAGTTCATGCCGGCAGAGCAAGCTTCAGCGTTGCGGGAAGGGATGTTAAAGATTCTTGGGGTGGACCGGGACAACCTGCAGAAGTTAAATACAATTCCTGTAGAGCAGATTATTGCAGCCGGTGAAACGGTCAAACAGCAGAGCGGAGCAGGTATGGCATTATTGTTCCAACCTGTATTGGATGGGAATACACTACCACAGGTGCCACTTCAGGCAGTGAGCGAAGGCTCAGCGCAGGATATTCCGGTGTTGATTGGTACGACATTACACGAGGGTGCACTGTTCATCCAGCCACATGTACCTTTTTCAAAAGAAATCGATATGGTTCAGGGCGTAGACTTTATGACGCCAGATCTGGAGAACCGGGTAGCCATCGCGGATAGTTATCCAAAAACGGCAGATGGACAAGCCCAAGTCATGACCGATATGTTCTTCTGGCGGTCAGCGCTGCAATATGCTGCGGCACAGCAGAAGTATGCTCCGGTGTGGATGTATCGATTTGATTGGGTGATGCCGGAACATCCCTTGTTAAAAAGAGCGATTCACAGCATCGAAATGTTCTTTGTGTTTAATACACTGCATGTCCTCAAATTCATGAATGCGGAGCCGGATGAAGCCGCGGCGGCACTTGCCCTCAAGGTACAGGATGCCTGGATTTCCTTTGCCAAGAATGGCCAACCTGAAGTTGCAGGTGTGAACTGGCCTGAATATGAGCAGGATCGTGCGACACTAATCTTCAACCATGAGATTGAGGTCGTACATGATCCGGATGCAGCCAAGCGAGAGCTGTTAGGATTATAACCCAGGCCATTATTTGAATGGATACTCTGAATAGTTGCTATGAGCCCAACCAAAAGAGGACGTTCATTCTCAGAATGAACGTCCTCTTTTGGTAATCCGGCTGAATAATAAGCAGAACGTAAGCACTAATTAGAGTTACATTATGCCTTGTTATACTCCAAACATTATTTACGAGAGGCACGTGTGCGGGACACCTCATCGAAGTAGAAGGAACGTTTTCCACGGGAGAACAGTACGATCAAGACATGAACAAAGAGTACGGCGTAGACTAACATATAGATACCGAATGTCCCCAAGGAGATCCACATTTGATAAGGCTGAAGCATAACATCCTGATGACCTGCAAAAGCATAATCGTTGACCAAGCGAATGATCGTAACGAGCAGCCATGGAACATAGAGTGCGGCAAATCTTTTGAATAACGATTCACTGGTAGGTGTGCCGGTCTGACGATTCACATAGCGGAATCGCAAGATGGCCGAGCCTGGAGTTACCCCAGTTCGCACCCAAGGTATGAAGAACAGCACAATGACCATAGCAATGGATGTACTTAGCGCATCACTGATCACATCAGACGATGTAAAGATGGAGATTAGATTCGAAAGGAAGACAACAATGATTCCATCAATAATTAACGCGAGCAATTGAGGCATAGCATACACTCGGTTTTGCTCCACGATCTGTTCACTCTTCGCCTGAATGCTTGCACGTGATGGGAATAAAGCAAGCAGGATGGGCGCTGTGAAGAATCCAATGACTGCTCCCGAAGTGTTCAATAACAGATCATCTACATCGAACAGGCGGTAAGGACAATTGTAATACCCGTAGAATCCGGTGATTTGAGTGATCTCGAAGAATAGGGAAAGCCCTAATCCACCAAGCAGGGCGTACTTCCAGAATGATCTCTTTTGAAAAAAATAACGGATATATACACCTAGCGGCATGAGAAGCAGGACGTTAAATAGAACTTGCAGAAAGGCTCTGCCCTGAATCATGCTCAGATAGCTGGAAGGCTGAGACCATACAATGGGTGTTTCCTTCATGATGTCTTTGACAAAAGTGAATGGAACCAGATTGTAGTAGATCGTGTCAGCGGCTTGCTGCGCACAGGTATCTCGCGTAGTCGGAAAAGGGAGAATGACGAGGCAATAGGCGGCCAGAATATAAAAGATAAAGGAAAAGCTGATGCCAAACCGTGACCAGCTGAAGAAGCCGTCTTTACGATACCCATAGATTAACCACGGTACCAGCAAAAACATGGCCGCAACAACAAAGATTAAAAAAGCCGTTTGCACAGGGAAAACATATGAGGACATGAGCAGGAACTCCTTTGGTATTAAATATAATAACAATTCATAGAGACATTAAAATTCATGTATGTGTAGTGCGTATCTATTAGTTACATCATAAGTAGTTACCCTTAAAGTGAGGGATGCATGAACCTTAAATTTGGTTTAAATCCATCTATGCAGTGACCAAGCGTATGGAATATACCGCCGAAATCCCGTATACTTGCGGGAATGCCAATCGTAGAATGGAGAGTTTAATACATATGTCTAATTTGCCTAACTGCCCCAAATGTAATTCAGAGTACACGTACGAGGATGGTAACCTGTTGGTTTGCCCGGAGTGCGCGCATGAATGGTCTTTGGAAGCAGACAATGATAACGCTGAGGATGCAAAAGTAATCCGTGATGCCAACGGAAATGTGCTAAGTGATGGGGATACCGTTACGGTCATTAAAGATCTGAAGGTAAAAGGTAGCTCGCTTGTGGTCAAACAGGGCACCAAGGTGAAGAATATCCGCCTGATTGATGGGGATCATGATATTGATTGCAAGATCGACAGCTTGGGTGCGATGAAGTTGAAGTCTGAGTTTGTGAAAAAGATATAGTTCGAGAAACGTTCAGTTCCGCATCCAACGGGAATTGAACGTTTTTTTTAATTGACAGGAAATATTTAGTAGATATATACTGGTTGGAATTTAATTTTTTGAACATGGAAGAGTAGTCTACGTATAAGAAAAGGCAGGTGTCAGAGCGATGAAGAGAGATCATATTATTGAATATTATTCCGGGTTTGATGAGTGGGGCAGACTGGAGCGGGAACCAATTGAATTCATCATTAACATGCATTACATCAGGGAACATCTCCCCGCTACTGGTTGTATTCTGGATAATGGCGCAGGACCAGGAAAGTATGCCATGGAGCTTGCGAAGCTGGGGTATCAGGTCACTTTATCGGATCTGACACCTTCCTCCGTGGATACTGCGAGGCAAAAGGCTCAGGAGTTTGGTTTGGCACAGCAATTCGATGGGTTCCATGTTCTCGATGCCACTTCTCTCTCTGGTGTGGCTGACGAGACTTATGATGCGTCCCTCATGCTGGGCCCGTTATATCATCTGCAGACAGACGAAGAGCGCACGGCTGCTGTACGGGAGTTGTATCGTGTGACCAAGCGAGGGGGCATGGTGTTTGTAGCCATGCAGAGCCGAATGCGCATGAGTATCAATTCGCTGCAATCCCCGCAGCATTGGAAGCCGAATGATAATATGGCAGCCATCTCTTCTTTTGTGGAAAAAGGTATTTTCGATCATCAGGATCAAGGACGATTTACGGGAGCATACTATTTTAATATTCAGGACGTTACGCCCTTCATGGAGCAACATGGATTTGAAACCATTGATTTGATTGGTTCATCCAGCCTTAGAGCGATGCTCACGGACGAGCAGCAGCAATACTGGAAAGAGCGTGGCGAGTATGATGAACTCATGCAATATATGATAAATGCTGCTAAGGACCCTTCTATATTGGGAATCTCATCTCATTTGCTGTACATCGGGAGGAAGAAATAATAGATTTACAGGCAATGCTCTAAAAATCTATGTATTTTAGAATGTCAGCCCGTGGAATACTGTTTCCACATGATATAATATTTCTATCTTATGGTCTGGAGGTGTCACTATGCAATGGAAGGAAGTTCAGGAGCGATTCCCTAATGAATGGGTCGTTTTTGAGGCAACCAAGGCGTACTCTAGAGAAGGCCAGCGTTACATTGAAGAGATGGCAGTGATTGATTCATTTGATGATTCTACAAAGGCACTAAAACGTTATGGTGAATTGCATCAAGAAGATCCCAGACGGGAATACTGCTTTTTTCACACTTCACGTCCAGAAGTTGTGGCAAGAGAACGGTATGTTGGCATGAGAGGTCCTCGATGAAAATTTCAGAGATTTATGGTCTATCCTTCATAAGCATAAAACTTGTATTTAGAGGAGAAGTACTACAATTAGAAAAAGTCCTTTTGGATACCGGATCAGCTAGTACATTGCTGAATGCAGATGCAGTTCGGGAAGTAGGAATGGTTCCTGAAGAGGATGATCTCGTTGATATTATAAGAGGTGTAGGCGGTATAGAGTATGTTTATACCAAGTCACTCGATTCTATAACTGTAGATGGAACAACGATTAATGATTTTCAAGTTGAAATAGGAAATATGGATTATGGTTTAGAGATTGACGGAATTCTGGGATTTAATTTTATGAAACAGACCGGTGTTATAATTAATGCCAACCTGATGGAACTAAGTATAGCTAAGCCATAATTATAGAATTAAACATAAATGTGCCCTCTGGAAACAGAGGGTACTTGTGTTTTTCATCAAAATAGTTCAATATTAAGATATATAACAAAAGGTGATCTACTTACAATAGGTTAGATGAACAACGGATCGCTTCATACCAGGGAGGAACAGACAATGGAAATCGGAATTAGTACATTTGTGGAGACAAACCCGGATGTAAAAACAGGAGAACTTATCAGTCATGCGCAGCGTATTCGGGATGTTGTTGAAGAGATTGTTTTGGCAGATCAGGTGGGTCTGGATGTATATGGCGTGGGAGAACATCATCGTGCTGACTACGCCGCTTCATCACCAGCTGTCATTCTGGCGGCAGCAGCTTCACAGACCAAGAATATTCGCTTGACGAGTGCGGTAACGGTGCTGTCATCGCATGATCCGGTACGGGTATATCAAGATTTCGCGACATTAGACGGCATTTCGAACGGACGTGCAGAGATTATGGCAGGGCGTGGATCATTTATCGAATCCTTCCCGTTGTTCGGCTACGATCTGAACGACTACGATGAGTTATTTGATGAGAAATTGGATTTGCTGCTCAAGCTGCGTGATTCTGAAAAAGTTACCTGGGAAGGCAAACACCGTCCTTCCTTTAACAATCTGGGCATCTACCCGCGCCCGGTACAGGAAAAACTTCCGGTATGGATTGGCAGTGGCGGTAATCAGGAATCCGTAGTTCGTGCAGGATTACTCGGTTTGCCGCTGGTGCTTGCTATTATCGGTGGTCGTCCGGTGCAATTCGCACCACTGGTGGAGCTGTACAAGAAAGCAGCTGCACATGCGGGACATGATGCTTCCAAGCTGACCGTTGCTTCTCACTCTCACGGCTTCATTGCCGATACAACTGACGAAGCTGTGGAGAAATTCTTCCCGCCAGCTCAAGCCGTCATGAACATACTGGGCCGTGAACGTGGCTGGGGACACTACAGTCGTGCGACATTTGATGCGGCGCGCAGTCTGGAAGGTGCATTGTATGTAGGTGATGTGGATACTGTAGCTCAGAAAATTATTTATCTGCGCAAAGAAGTTGGGATTACACGCTTCATGTTACACACCCCACTCGGAACCATGCCGCACAACGAGGTCATGAGAGCGATCGAACTGCTTGGTAAAGAAGTTGCTCCAATCGTGCGTAAGGAAATTGCACGTTGGGAAGCTGAGAACGAAGAGGCCCGTTAATCGACTGTTATTGTTACGGAATTAGATAAAGTCAACCAAATAAAGGAGCATGCCCTAGGCGTATTATGCCAATGGGTCTGCTCCTTTTTCGTTTAATCTTCTAAAAGTATCTAAAACAGCACAGATGTAATGCTTATCCATTCGCAGATGCACTCACAAGGGAGTGTATAACCATGGACAACGTATGATCATAGAGGGTTTTGGCAGCTTCTTCACTCTCAATATGGCCTCCCAGGTACAGATGAATAACACCGTGTAAGGGAGCCCAGATCATTCGTACTGCAAGCAGGGGATCCTGCACCTGAAGCATTCCCTGTTCAATGGCGATCTCCACCAAAGCAGATACTTGCTTCAGAGCAGTTGCTGTTCCCTGTAAGGTCTCTCCATCCGGTTTGAATTCGGAAAAAGATCCTCCAAACATCAGCTGATAGAAGCTGGATTGAGAAATGCCGAAGTCCCAATAGACATGGGCCAGATCACGGAAATATTGTTCGAACGATGCCTGCCGGGGCATAGCTTCAAAACGCTGGGCCATGAGGGAGCATCCCTCTAAATACAGATGTTTGGCTAACCCTTCTTTTTTGCCGAAGAGGTTATATATGATTTTGGTGGAGCACTCCATGCGCTCAGCTACACGGCGTACCGTGACGGCTTCCGGTCCATGCTCTTGCAGTAAAGCAGCAGCAGCATGCACAATATTTTGCCGCAGATTATCCGAGTGCTGGAGTCTGGCTTCCTGAAAGGTTGTTACCGTATGTGCAGATTCTGTGGAACCCGAATTAAGATCCTTCATAGATTTCATCCTCGTAACCGTATTGTTGTTGAACAGAAACTACGTTTCCTTTTATGGTCATTCTACTGTTTTACGCCGGATGACGTCAATTTAATCCAAATTTAATAAGTAAGAACCCGTTCTAGATTCAAATTTAACAAATGTATTTGACAGCGTCATGAATTCTGGTTACGATGATTCTATAAAGAAACAACGTTTCTTATTGAAAACGAGTGTTCGAATTATACGTAGAGGATGGATGAGAGATGATAAAGGAACAGCGTCAATGGGTACTTATTACAGGTGCTTCTTCAGGTATTGGGGAAGTTTTTGCACTCGAAATGGCTTCCAAGGGTAAAAATATTGTGCTGGTGGCCAGAACAGAATCCAAACTGAATCAATTGGCAGAACGTATAGAACGTGCATATCAAGTAAGGGCTGAGGTAATCGTATCGGATTTGTCTCAAGTCGATGCACCTCAGAGGGTATATGAGGAATGTCAGAATCGGGGAATACACATCGATATGCTGATCAACAATGCGGGATTTGCTACTCATGGATTATTTGAACAAGTGGATGGTTCCCGGCAGCAGGAGGAAATTATGTTAAACGTGCTCGCCTTGACAAACATGACGCATCTTTTCTTGCCAGGCATGTTACAAAAGAAAAATGGTGCTGTCATTAATGTATCGTCTACGGCTGCCTTTCAACCTGATCCGTATATGGCTGTGTATGGAGCGACGAAGGCATTTGTACTTTCTTTTACAGAGGCATTATACGAAGAAAACAGGAAGCGTGGCGTTCAGTTTTTGGCATTATGCCCAGGCTCAACCGAGACTTCGTTCTTTGATGTGGTGGGCGCTGATGAAGCCTCGGTGGGTAAACGTGATACACCTGAGCATGTCGTGGCGGTGGCCATGAGAGCACTCGAGTCAGGCAAATCTTATGCTGTGCCGGGGGCCGGTAATTACTGGACAGCGCAGTTCACCCGCCTCGTGTCACGCAAGTTGATGTTGAGAATCGTAGGAAGTATGCTCCGTCCACGTTCCAAGGATGGTAAAGCAGAAAAAGTACAAGCCTGATTAGGGGTATAGAGTAAAAGCTTTAGGCCAAAATACCTTTGGCCCGAGCTTCCTTTATCCAACCTGGAAATTCAGTGAGGAGACGATCGTACAATTCTTCATCGCTGATCTTGGAGATATCGTCGAGAGCAAAAAAGTCAGCATTATCGATGAAACGTCCTGTCATGTCATCGAGTTTCTCGAGAATACCGTAATTGGCTTGGCCTAGGCCAACAAATTGCCAGAACAGATTTTTGGTTGAGCTTTCGGTAATAAGCCGCATGATTTTCCCTTTTTGACTGACCCCGCCATCGCTAAAAAAGATAATATACGTTGGCATCTTCACATCGGGTTCCTCGATCGTATATTTGCGAATGACATCCTGCATCACAGGAGGTTCGTTATTGGTACCGCCTTTGCTTCCCAGCGTATATGTGCGTTCAATATAATTCTCGAAATCCCTAGCGGTGACGCTAGGTGCACGCAAGAAGTCTTTGGCGAAGAACCAGACGTCCAACTCTCCGTTATCATCAAACGCTGATGCAATCGCCAGGATACGCTCGAAGGCTTCTTGCACGATGCCTTTGCGATACAGATGGTACATGGAGCCTGATGCATCAAATACAACGGCAACACGTGCCTGTATAGGTTCGATCTTTTTCTTTTGCAGAGACAGGGTTACTTTACGCTTAAGGAGATCGATCTTGGTCAGGTTCAGCGGTGCATGATTCGTGTTTGGTGCAGCAACAGGTACCAAGACTTCTGAAGAGGCCGCTGCTACTTCAGCTTGTGCGGTGAGAAGAACCTGTTCGGCTTCCGCGGTGTCGTTACTCTCAATTTCAACACCGAATGACTCCGCCAGCGGCTGCAATCCACCAAAGAAACCTCGCCCAATCGCACGAACTTTGAACCCGTCACGATACTTATAGATTTCAATGAGAATAAGTGCTGTTTCCGCAGTGACCTGTGTGATCTCATAGGTGATCTGCTGGGAACCCGCTTGTACAATCGCCTGACATGCCTGAACATCGGCGAAGGTGCCTCCCGCATCCAGAGTAGCCGTAAACACACATTTTTCCACAGGGGCCTGCTGTAATTGATTTGTATCCAGTACAAAAGAGGATTTCAGTTCCTCTGCCTGTTGCAGAAGCACACTTTGATGGGGATCGGCCTTCTGATTATAGAAAACAAAATAGTCGTCGGATGGGACTTTTCCCTCTTCGTTCACCATAAAGCAGCTAACATCCAAGGGAGAAGGAGATGATGTACATTGAATGGTTACCTGAAGTTGGGTGGATTCGTTGATACTGATATTCTGGCCTGTGTTTAAGTGAATGAACGAATCTGTCATAATTGGATGCGCCTCTCTTCTCCAATATAATGGTTGAAAATGTACAGTAATAAGATCGATTCTGAGACAAATGTTTCCATAAGTCAATCTTTTCACCATTGATCCTACGCCTCATCAGACTCGTACTTTTCCCGATGCTCCTTCTTCATTTTCACATAGTCTGGATCCGTCTTCGCAATCTCCCATTGTGCTTTGAATATTGCCGCGGCTTCTGCCTTCACCTTATCATTCTGATAGGGCAGGATCGAGCCATCCTCCTTTGAGTATTTGCGTCCTCCTTTGTGATTTGTATACCGTCTGGCCCGTGTATAGCCCATCTGCAGAAATTTGCGAGCCATATCCATACCCACGAAATCCCCCTTTTTCTTATACTCCAAAAATAGCTCATAGATCTTCTCCGATGACTCTGTCGCAATCTCGGGTGTTTTGAATCGCCAGTGTGGCAGAATCTCGCCCTTGTACGGCTCAACCATGAGAACACCCTGCTCACCCCGGCCTACGGTGTACAGCTCAGGATGTTTGCGCAGATCCAACTCATCATAATTGAGACTGTAATCAAATTTTTTCATGTATACACCCTCCTTGATAGGGATTACCCCGATTCTGAACCAACAAGCACGGTTAATGGGGAACAATAGAAGGAATTACACAGGAGGGGTAGCGGTATGGGAATGTCCGGCAGATATCTTGTGGTAACAAAGGAGCTAGTTGAATCCATTAAGTCAGGTGAGGTTAGTGTGCATGATTGTGCAGTGGATCTGGATATTGATAAAACGTGGCAGATGCTGCAGTTCACACTGAACGGTAACTTGGTAGAAGGGGAGCCTCCCCTGGGATATGTGGTGCCTCTCGCAGGTGAGCAATACGTGGGAAACTATTCGGATATGGATCTATTTTTGCTTAGTAACGAGCAGGTGGTGGAAGCCTATATGGCATTGGAGCAGCTCACACCGGAAGAATTAAAGGAGCGGTATAATCTGGACCAAATGATCGCTGAAGGTGTCTATCCAGTTATGGAAGATTGGGACGCGGAAGAGACATTTCAGGAGATCGTTCAGACCGTGGATGATATTCAGGCCTTGTTTCAGGCCACGGCTGCAAGTGGGAACGGGATCATCTTTTATGTTTTCTAAATGAGCACTAAAATTATGAGGGGAATTCTATGGCCGACACTGAGGCAGGTTTGAACTGTGCCTATTCGGGTTATTGATAGACACAAGGCTCAGGCCTTGATGACATGACAATCCGGTAGAAGAGAGGGAATGCGATATGACACAGGATCAGAACGAAGAGAACAAAGCGATTCAAGAGGACGAGCCGGATCAATTCGAGACTCCCACAACTGCGGAAGATGAAGAAACGGATGAGAAACTCGCAGAAGATCAGGAGCAAGAATAACTCCCAGCATTGCACAATGAAGCAGGATGTTTTATCGAAACATACGATATGCTGAAATATAGATAGACCAGAGGTCGGACATGGTCCGGCCTTTCGGTTTATTTTTTTGCGTATCCGTTTACAAGAATTACCTATACCTTCATAATGGAAATGAACCATATTTTTCTAAGGAGGAGTTCATATTACGAATCGGAAGTTAGTCCAATGGATGGCAGTGCCACTAGTACTCTTAATGGTTGTTCTTACAGGATGTCAGGCTGTGGGTGGAGTAGACGTTGGCAAAGCAATGGCCAATGGCGCGAGTATCAAGTCCGGTGAATCCAGACAATCCATGAATATAAACATAGAACCGGCTAAGGAATTTGCTACAGAAAAAGACCTTGAAATGATCGAACTCATTAATTCCATATCCCTGGATATTGATCAAGCCAAAATGAAAGATGCGAAGACAGCATCGATCAAAGGTACACTGAGCATGGAGGGAACGAAGTTACCTTTCCACCTGTCCATGAATGAGTCCCAATTGGTCATTGATCTGGACGGAGCCCAGAAACCGCTGTACATGTCTCTGGATACGTTCCAGGATGCACAGGCGCTTCCAATGGTAGATACGAAGGCTCTGGAGAAACAACTCGAGGAACTTTCCCCGAAACTGTTCTCTTTTGTCCTGAAGCATCTGTCCAATCCGAAGAACATCTCCGTAACACCGGTACAGGAATCCGTGAATGGCGAAGCACTTAGCCTCTCCAAGCTGCATCTGGAAGTTAGTGGTGAAGAGATGCTTGCCATGGTTAAACCGTTCCTGACGAGTATTTCGAAGGATGAGCAAGGACTGAAAGACCTGATTGGCGATCTATACGATGTGTTCTACCCTGTACTGGAAGCAGTGAATGAGGTAGAAGGTGGGGGAGACGACACACTGAATTCGATCGTTCCTGAATCGAAAGATGAAGCCGTTGCGTCACTATATGCCATCATCAAAGTAGGATTGGACAGTATGTTGGTCAATTATGATCAGGAGCTGAACAACCTGTTGAATGAGACCCCTGAATTCAAAACGGTCTTTGGTACAGAAACCAAACTGAAATTGGACTTCTATCTCGACAGCAAGCTGGATATTCGCAAGCAAAACTTTGAACTGAAAGTAGCGCTGCCTGCTTCTGAGGATCTGCCGGTGAACTCTGTAACGGTAAGTGGAGACAGTGAACAGTGGAATATCGGTGGCACAGTTGCAGTTGATGAAGTGGATGTATCCGGCGGCGTTATGGATCTGATGAAGGATGATATTACGCCTGGACAGATGCTGCGCAATTTTGATTCCAATTCACTGGCATACCAATTGCTGAAAGATGAAGCTGGAATCACGAGTAAAAGTGTAGTGCTCTTCCCGGATGATGAATACGCCGGGGCGATCACCGTTAAGAACACAACATTTGTTCCGCTTCGCTACGTGTCTGAAGAATTGGATGCTGAAGTGAAATGGACCAAAGGCTCGAACCAAATCGTTGTCATTGACGACATCACTGGTGATGAGATTGTCCTGACCGTAGGTTCCAAGAAGGCAACCGTTGCTGGTAAAGAAGTAACCATGGTGGAATCCGCTTATGTAGGCAAGGACGGCAAGACGTATGTGCCGCTGCGCTTTGTGGCTGAATCCCTTGGAGCTACTGTAGATAAGGAACAAGAAACAGGCTGGATTTACATTGACCGTCCTTAAGTGAGACGTTGTAAGTAAGCCTTAGTATGAGAGGGGATTTCAGAGTATGCCAGATTTCTCGTAATGATCGTGAAAAGAACACCGCAAAAATTCCGTTTGATCATGAACGGGATACGTGTGTCCTTTTGACCCATTACGAGGAGCTTCGGCGTTTCTGAAATGATGAAACGGATCGGGGAGTGCCTCTATTGGAGGTGCTCCTCTTTGTTGTGTCATCCTAAATAAATCCCCAGAGGTGTCATATATGAAAAGTCAATTATTCATCCATTCAAACTCCATTACGTTGCGTCCATTTATGCTTGAAGATCAGGCTGCCGTGTATGCATTAACCCAACAACCTGAAATCACAGATGTCCTGCCAGATTGGAAGATGACCGAGGAGCAGTTGCGCGAATTCTTACAATTTGTCGTTGGCAGTTACGAACAGTTCAACCCGGAAGATGTACGCATCCTGCTTGCCGTTGTACACAATGAAGATCAGCGTATCATCGGTTGGTGTGGCGTATTTTCAAATGACATGCTGGATCGGGCTGATCGCGAGGTGGCTTACGCCATCTCCCGGGATTACCGGAATAAAGGATACATTACAGAGGCAGTTCGAGCCCTAACAGCATATTTATTTGAGCATACCTTGCTGGATCGAATTGTGGGCATTGTGAAGCCCTCCAATCAGCCGTCACGCAAAGTTCTGGAGCATGCGGGCTTTCGTTATATCTCTCGCAGAATGCTTATGGACAAGGAGTGCTACGATTATTTTGAACTGCTCAAAGTAAAGACCGAACCAGTGGAACCGAAGCAGATACATTCTGAAATTCGCTTACGACGAGCACAGCAGGAAGATGCTGTTGTACTTACAGAGATTTGCACTCGTGCTTTTGATCATGTCATAAAAGTCTGGGCGGATAATGAGAAGGATATCGATAGCAATCTATGCCCGCCTGATTATTCGTCAGTTCGCATGCATCGTTACGTGATCCGTGAATGGGATTATTATGTTGTAGAATCAGATGGATGCGCTATTGGCGGAGTGAGTGTTAACGTGCTTGGACGAAAACATGCCAGGATCGATAAGATCTATATTGATCCCGTATGCCAGGGCCGTGGTGTGGGAACTCAAGTCATGAGGTTTATTGAGGCTGAATTTCCGCAGATTGAAATCTGGAAGTTGGAGACCTCAGGTCGGCAGTTGGATAATCATCATTTTTACGAAAAAATGGGATATGTTTGTATCTATGCATCTAAGGATGAGTTTGTATATGAGAAGAACATGTCCGTTGATTCTTTTGATCCAACATGTGATGAGACATTAGCCAAGGACTCGGGTGAGTCAGTGGTTGAATATGTTCTAGCTAATCTGGACTCGGTTCGTTACAGCACCAGTAATCTGACCAATAGTCGGATAACCGACTGCAACTTAAGTGGAAGCAAATTTACCAATCTAAATATGACCAATATATTGCTAGCTGATTTACGCCTAACCGACAGCAAGATTGAATTCTGTGCTTTGGATGGCGTTCAATTCCAGGACACACACCTTGGATCTGACCGTGTACCCATGCAGTGGGTGCATTGTGATCTTGGGGGAAGTCGTTTTATCGATTGCGATCTATCTGGGGTTCAGTTGGAAGAGTGTCAAGTGAACGGGATGAAGATCAACGGAGTAGAAGTAGAGAAATTACTTGCAGCCTATGAAGCTATGAAGTCCTGAAAGGCGCCTCGTTGCCTTATTGCTGTCCGGTGAAGCACCATTCATCAATGGAGCCATTATTCCGATTGATGGTGCGCAGTCAGCCAAATATTGATCCCATAATCATCAACAGCACATCGATGCAGCATAGATATATACTGAAGAACGCCCTTTTTCGCCAATGTGCGGATTGGGGCGTTCTTTTTTGGTTTGATATTCAAGGGGGCGTATCCCGTATCCCGCAGGTTAAGTGTGCTGTAGAATCTGCGGCTTTTTGCTAAACCCGGTACTCCCGGCTATAAAGCCCATCTGGCGATAGAATTCATGTGCAGCTTCACGTTCTGGACGATTGCCACTGTTCAGAGACAAGGAATCCACGTTATGCGTGGCTGCCCAGTGCTCAGCTTCAAGAATAAGCTGACGGCCGATGCCTGAGCCCCTGAACTGGTCGTGTACAACCAATGCCAAGATACGGCAGTGTCTTCCGTTCTTTTCATATAGATAAGACGTCTGTAATCCGATCAGTCCAACTACGCGGCCTCGTGCTTCAGCAACCAGTGTAGTAAAGTTTGCGTCCGCAGAGATATGGGTATAGCGCTCTTCCATCTCGGCGTACGTGGTGGGATAACCAAGTTGGTCCATCAGAATGACCATATCCTGCAGATCGGTAGTGGAACTATGTCTAATCGTCACATCCAGGCTCATAATGTTGTATCCTCCTTGGGTCTTTCCTTCAATGAAAGTTCAATAATGGTATCCAGCAGCTCTGCAAAAGAAATGTCTGCAGCTGCTGCACTTTTGGGCAGCAAACTGTTACGGGTAAGACCCGGCAGCGTGTTCACTTCAAGCACATACGGCATGCCTTCCCGAATCATCATATCCACACGAGCGTAGACACTGCATTTGAGCACCTGATAACAGGCTAAGGCCGCTGCTTCGACGCGATTGTGAAGGTCTAAAGGCAATTTTACAACCTGCTCATCGGCCCCGTGGTCATCGTATTTGGAAGCATAGTCGAAAAACGCAGCGTTTGAACGGATGGAGATCACCGGCAGCATCTTACCATCCAGAATGGCACAGGTGATCTCCTCACCCTCGATATACTGTTCAATCATCACCGTATCATCCCAGACGAGGGCAGCCTCTACAGCGGCGGGGAGGGTGGATGCCTCCTTAACCACTTGGGTACCGATACTTGAACCCCCTGAATTCGGTTTGACCACCACGGGGTACGTTAATTGTTGAACAGCAATAGAGGATAGTTCCTCCATGTGGCTCACCCGCAGCCATTCTCCGGTAAGCACACCTGCATGCTGCATGAGTTGTTTGGACATGTCTTTATCCATGCATACACTGCTTGCCAGCACACCACAGCCTGTGTAGGGAATACCCAGCGATTCCAGTGTGCCTTGAACCGTACCGTCTTCGCCGTATTTGCCATGCAGGGCAAGCAGTGCCACATCGATCCCCGCTGACTTGTCGATTAGATCGCGTTTGGTATTCAGCTCAATGGGTACAACCTCGTATTTGTCTCTATTCAGGTTTGCAATCATCTCCTGTCCGGTGAGCAGGGAAATATCCCGCTCCGAAGATGTACCGCCCATAATCACGCCAACTTTCATGTGAAATCCTCCTTATCTCATGTGAGCTACTGTCTCGCCAATGATACGAATGCCTTTACGTATATTCTCATCGCTGACTCTGGAGAAACCCAGACGCATCGTGTTTACACCCTGACCATGTTCCAGATAAAAGGTATCCCCCGGTGTGAACGTTACACCTTTCACTTTACAGGCAGCCAGCAGTTCACGGGTTCTGTATTCGGACGGGAACTGCACGAACAGATGCAGACCACCCGCACCGGAAATCCGGCACATTGGCAGATGCTGCTTCAGGCAACGCACAACCAATTCATATTTTCGCTTATACTCTGTGCGAGCACGCTTCAAATATTTCTCGAAATTACCGTTGCTCAGATATTGATACAATAACGATTGGTCCAGCGTGGAGGTATGGATGCTGCGTGCCCGTTTCATACTCTCCAGATAATCAATCAGCGCCGCATCCGCAATAATCCAACCTACCCGCAGGCCTGGGAACAGGACTTTGGAGAAGCTGCCCAGATACACCAGTCCATTGCCTTTGCCCATGCTGGCAATCAGGGGAGATACGTGGGAACCGGAATAGCGTAATTCTTCGTTGAATCCATCCTCAATGATGGGTACCTGATACTTGTTCATCAACCGGATGATCTCTACCCGTTTTGCAGGGGACGTCACAATCCCGGTTGGATTGTGATAGGATGGCACGAGGTATGCCAGATCATATGGACTTGCCTCAAGTTCATGTTCCAGTTGCTTCAAGTCCAGGCCATCCGGCTCCATATTCACACCGGTCAGGTGGAACTGGTGTAATTTTAGATTTTTGATCGCCGTGTGGTGCGTTGGATTCTCGCAGAGCGCTTTTCCGCTTTTTTTGCGCAACGCTCCAAGAACCAGATCGAAACCTTCCGTGAATCCGTTGGTGATCAGGATGTCCTTGCCACGGAGGTCGACCCCTTTGTTCTCCATATATCGTAGTAAATAGTTCATCAGAGGTCTGTATCCTTGCGCATATCCGTAATTCAACAGTACTTCGCCTTCAAGTGACATGCGATCCAGAAAAGCCCGCTTTACGTTGTGCAGATCAAACAGCTTTTCATCCGGTGCTATGCTGGTAAACGATATCTCACCGCGCTCTGCACCGGAGCCATGCTTCATCAGATCGTACTGCTCTGCCTGAATGGCATACTCGCTTACCTCTGTCGTCCAGTCCAGTTCCCAGTTCGCTGCTGCCTCAGGCGTTTCGATGGAGGCACTGACGTAATTGCCCTTGCCTTTGACTGCATAGATCAGACCTTCATCTTCAAGCTCGGCATAAGCGAGCAGGACCGTGCTGCGACTAACCTTCATGAGTGTACTGAGTTCACGGGTCGAGGGCAGCTTTTGTTTGGCTTGCAGGCCGCCTTTGAGCATCAATCGCTTCATATAATCTTTGACTTGTATATATACAGGGCGGTCCTCCGTCAGTTGCAGATCGGAATACATCCCATCACTCCCTCTATTGGTATCTTGCCATATTATAAACCCAGCAGAAAGAACCACGATACCTCTGTTTCCCTGAGCATGTGGTTGGTTGTACGCACAAACGCAAAAAAGCCCTGGCAGTATGCCGGGGCCTGGTGGTGAAACTTGATCCATTTTCTATAGTACTGCTGCTATAATTTCTACAGTTGTATTGCATGACTAGTCTCTCTAGGATCGATAGCTATCTGACCTTCTACGTGTGTCTATTAACTTCAGTACGACTATAATTGCAGGCTTTCTAGGTGATACTTAAAATCTACAGTGAATCATGAATCTAGGTCTTTCTAGGTTTGCTTGCTGCAAGGGTCGATTAGATGATGAATCCACAATCTATAAGCTAGGGTTCTTGCTAACTGTACTCTTGTCGTGATCACGTAACAGAATTCAGCATGAAAAAGAGTTTCAATCATAGGGTACAATAGACGGAGGTAGATATAAAGACGTATGTCTCAGTGCCCAATTTCTTCCTCATACCCCTATAGTACCACTTTGAATCAGGGAAGTTAACCTTTTTTTTGAAATATTTGTCGTAATAGCGAAAATTGCGTGAATTGTACTTCATATAGAATGAAATGGTGTCCGTTTATAATATGTGATAGGATGTAAACCTATAGATAATGAGGAAGTGAGCCTATTGATTAATATTACCGTGCCAACACCGGATGTAACCATTACAAAGCAGGTGGATCCACAGCTTAGCCACATTTATGGATTTACTGATTTTCACCTGATTACCCGGGAACTAGGCGGGATTTTCATGTTTTACAATGCCGCTGGAGAGTTGTTATTTGTCGGGAAAGCACGTAAATTAAGACCACGTATCAAAAAGCATTTTGAAGACACGGTATCACCAATGAAGAATCACCGCGAAGAAGTAACGAAGATTGAAGTATGCCTGGTTGAAGATCCGGTAGATCGTGAAATTTATGAGACGTATATCATCAACACGATGCGTGCGAAATACAATGTAGATAAAGTCTTGTACAAATAAGACGCTTAAAAAGCACATGAACATGCAATGTCTGGGACATATGTCCTAAGTGTTGCGCCAGTAGGTAAGGATGTAATCGAAGGATTGCATCCGATTCCTTCTGGTGCCTCCCGATCTTTTTGAGGGAGTAGCTTGTAGAATTTGAAACGTAGTAAACCCAAACTTAGTATCACAGATATACCAAATACATATGAAGAGGTGATTGTGTTGATCGGTCGTAGCGGTAACCCTACACTTAAAGACAGCACGTTTGAAAACAGAGGATATGGAGAAGATCGGTATCAGAATTACATGACGATCAACGGCACGGTGAACAAAGCGTTTATTACGCTTGTGATTCTACTGGGCAGTGCATTTGCAACCTGGATGATGTTCTTTAACGGACAACAAGTAATGCCGCTTGCTTATGGCGGATTAATTGTTGGTTTCATTCTGGCACTTGTGATTTCGTTCAAACCCGTAGCGGCACCTTATCTGGTACCGGTCTATGCTGTGGCAGAAGGGCTATTCCTGGGCGCACTCTCAGCAACCTATGAGTCACTGTATAACGGAATTACCTTGCAGGCGGCCCTGTTGACCATGGCTGTATTCATCGCTCTGCTGGTGGCATACAAAACCAGATTGATCAAAGCTACGGAGAACTTCAAGCTTGGGGTAGTGGCTGCAACCGGCGGTATCATGATCATGTATCTGCTGAGCTTTGTACTGAGTTTCTTCGGAATTTCGATTCCTTATCTGCATGATAACAGCTTGATCGGCATTGGTATTTCGGTCGTTATCGTCATTGTGGCTGCCCTCAATCTGGTCCTTGATTTCGATTTCATCGAGGGTGGTGCTGAACGTGGGGCACCCAAGTACATGGAGTGGTACGGTGCATTTGGATTGATGGTTACACTGGTATGGTTGTACATTGAGATCATCCGTCTGCTTGGAAAATTGCGGAGCCGGGATTAGTCCTATCCATACGTCAGAGACGTAAACGGAGTGTGGATTTAAACCTTTAAAACCCAAAAAGCTAACGCGTGATACTACGTCGTTAGCTTTTTTAGTATGTGAGTACGAGACTATGGGGTGGTCCGTAGGACGGCTCGCTGTCCGTGACCACGATTGCTTTTGATATCTCCGTACTTGAGATCTTCTTGTCACCGGCTACCGGGGCCAGAGTGTATATCGCGCAAAAGTCCAAAGACAAAGAAATTACCATCATTGGTGCAGGAATCCTCAGTGCAAATGAAAGAATGGTATTGTTATCTGATAAACACCAAAAAATCCCTGACGGATTAGCCAGGGATTTTTTGGTGTTTATCTCAACATGATTGCTGGTTGGTATATCTACAATAAAAAATCTAAAAGCTTATAATTGCTATGATCATCCGTGTATTACTTTGGTTTTAAGCTGCTCGAGCAATAATCTGATTATTTTCCAGAACCGCTTGAGCTTCAGCATTGGAAGGACGGTAGCCCTTTTCGAGCAACTCTTTAATGTAGATTTTGTTGTAAACGAAAGAGAAGACGATCCCACTAATCCAAGCTCCAACACCTGCAGTGAAAATACCAAGTGCTACGGAAATCAAGAACATGATGGCAGCCCATTTCAAATCACCACGGAACAACGCAGGGAAAAATCCGAAAAATAATGTTGTCCAGCTGAATCCTACTTTCACGTTCTTGGTTACACCTGCACTGTTTTGCAAAAAGATATGCATCTGTCCACTTCCTTCTAAAATAATGAATCGGAGAGAGAATCGAGTACTAACAAGTATGTAGTGTGAATCTAGTCGTAAATACCTGATTATTATTACCTATTCTTCTTCCTTTTGGTCCTATAGTACCATTAACTGGACAGGATGTTAATCTTTTTTTGAAAATTATGGTTTCGTATGAGATATATTCTCTTTTTGATAAAAAGTAAAAATGAAGGAGAGTCAATGACCGCTCCTTCATCATATTTGCAATTCTAACGAATCTCACACCTCTTAATAGAGGATTTTTAGTGTTTTGGGAAAACTAACGAACCTCAGACACCTTATTGGTGCAGAGTTCGGCAATATCAACGTGAAAAAGGACATATTAGAGCATATAGGGTGCGTAGGATTCCTTAGAATGCCAGACCTGTGTAATTGAAGCCCATAAGGCGTGTCAGGTTCGTTAGGGCTTGAACCAAATCTTAACCCCGACCCTAACCCCAACCCCAAAAACCAAATCCAAACTATACTTCACAATCCCCCAATTAAGCCTCAACTAGCCGCACATTAAACCAATTCTGTGTATAGATCCTCCAAGGTTACAATCTCCGTCTTGCTCGGCAGCTCTCCCCCAGCAGAACATGCCGCAAGCATATGTCCATCATCCAGTCGCTGACTGAGAAAGAGATATGTCCCGGCCTGTTTGCAATGCCATTCCTTCCGTTCATTAGGTAGGATGGCGAAGGAGTCCAGCGGTATGGACAAGCCCATACCGACTGCCTTGATATAACTTTCCTTCAGCGTCCATAGACGGTAGAAGGTCTCCAGCCGCCGGTCGTCAGGCTCGGCAGCCAAGAACTGGCTCTCCTTAGGAGAGAAGAAACGCTCAGCAATCTGCATGTCAATTGGAGCTATTTTTTCCACATCTACGCCCAGTTCATCTGTACCGCCAGAGATTAGAGCAATCCAATTACCAGAATGGGAGACGTTGAATGGTACATCCGAATGGTGACTGAGCGAAGGTTTGCCATAGGAGTTATGGGTAAAAGAAAGCTCAGCAGGTCTCAGTCCAGTCAACTTGCTCAAAGTCACACGAGTCAATATCTCTCCCAGCACGGAGCGATACGCGTCAGCCTGACGCAAAAAACGCGAAGCCTGAGCACGTCGCTCGGCAGAAACTTGCGACAAAAAGTGGTCCCAGTACGCCTCGGGCAATACTTCTGGAACTTGGAGCACACGAATAGTTATCATCATTTATCACCTGAATACGTATTCGGCGCTGTTCAGTAACTTTCCTTTATATGGAACGCCCCCTCAACTCTTCCTCCCAAATCATCACTATACGGATGCCCCTAATAAGCAAGCCGGTTGTCTCGCTTTTCATGTTAAGGCCTCAGGTTCTGCATCTTTCTCTTCATGCTTCCTGTACTCGTTTCCATTCCGTATGCGCAGCCTGAACTCGTTCCCACATGTCCTGGCATTCCAGTTCGCTGTAGTTCACCAATGGTTCATGGAATATTTCAGTTAATACGTTACGCCATTCGGTATAACTCTGGATCTCCGTTTTCCGGATTCCTTCGATATCATGTGTTCGAAGCATACATCCACGTAGTTCATGACTGCGGATCTCATCTCGCTGACGAAGCAAAAATGCGTTATGCCAAGGTGATTCGGCCGCCCGACTGTAGAATTCATGTTTGGGAATGAACTCTTCTAGGCTGGTAATTGCTTCAGGAGCATAGTCCACACCTTCACTTGGCCCATTCGGCTCGTACTCAAGCCGCCATCCCCCCGCCACAACAGATGATGGCATCAATTGGTACGTGAACGGAGCTGAACCATAGGTTCCATAACGAAGTAGCAGAGGTTCAAAGGGCATTCCGCCGAGACCTACATCTACAATCCAGCGTTCAACTGTCGGGTCAGCATCCGGCAGAAGCACGGACAGACCGAGATGGAATGAGTTCACACGGGGTTGTTCCCCATGAGGCTGTACTCCACCGCGATGCCAATCAACCGTATAACCCAGTGATCGGAGAAGAACACTAAATGCACCATTTAGATGAAAGCAGTAGCCGCTGCGTCCCTGTAATATAAGCTGAGTTGAATCTTGAAGACTGATTCCCGCAGGACGACCTGCAAAAATATCGACCGTTTGCCAGGATAAATATTGTACATGTGCTCGCTGGAGTTCAAATAAGAATTCCAGTGTAGGTTCCTTTATATCATCTATGCCGATCCGTTTCAGATAGGCCTGTATTTCAGCTGTATTCAATAGTTCATTCATACAGATCACCTCACGTCATATAGTGGGCTGCAGCCCAAATCTTTATAAACTTCTGCTGCCCTGAGTTCATTGTAAAAGTGAACGGATGAAAACAACATAATCAATTGAGCCAATTGTAACGGTACAATTATTGAACAAAGCCTTGAAATTCATCTCAAGAGATGGACATGGTTCTGATTTCATTGAAATACAATATATGGTTGGGCTATTTCTTTTTCCGGGGTATGCTAACCCTTTGGAGTGGATATAGGTTAGAATATAGATAGATAGCAGGATTAGGAGATGGAAAAATGGCTAATGATGAAGTGATTTTGACACAGGAAGGCTTGGAAAAGCTGGAGGACGAACTGAAGGATTTGAAGACGGTGAAGCGTAAGGAATTGGCAGCTCGTCTGAAACTCGCGATCAGTTACGGTGACCTGAAGGAAAATAGTGAGTATCATTCAGCCAAAGATGATCAGGCCTTTATGGAGACCCGAATTTTGATCTTGGAGAAGATGCTGACAAAAGCAAGAGTCATCTCTTCAGACAATATAGACTCCAACAAAGTGAGCATTGGATCGACGGTGTTGCTTAATGACATTGAGTTCGCCGAGAAGATTGAATATAAAGTGGTTGGCCCTGCCGAGGCGGATGTTGCGAATAATAAAATTTCGTACGAGAGCCCGCTGGGCAAAGAGATAATGGGCAAAGAAGTGGGCAGTGTCATTCATGTCAATGCTCCGATGGGCGTTATCAAGTACGAGTTACTTCAAATTAAAGTGTAATTTAAAAAGAGAGGTGCTCCCAGTCATCCAAGTGGCTGAGGGGACACCTCTTTTTAATTCTATTGGGCTTTGAACGGTTGGGAATAAGGATTTGTTGAAACTTCATACGGTTGGACTAACGGACTTTATCACATACTGTGTTTAAGGAACTTATGAGATGAAGATTTCCGTATGTTTTTTATGTAAAAAAATAACATTTCGACAAATTTCGAATTTCGAATGACCTGACAAGGTGAGTAGTATATAATTACGGGAAAACTTTAAAGTGATGGAGTAGATACGATGAATTTTAGTAAGCCTAATCTAAATCAAGACAACGCTGGCAAAGGAGAACGCTTCTCCCAAGCTGGATTTATCCTTGCAGCCATTGGTAGTTCGGTTGGTCTGGGCAACATGTGGAAATTCCCGTACATTACGGGTGAGAACGGAGGAGCAGCGTTTTTCCTGCTCTTCATCGTCTGTTTGTTACTCATCGGTCTGCCAGTGCTCCTGGCTGAACTTGCGATTGGTCGCAGTGGCAGAGGTAGTGCAGCTACTGCTTTTATCAAAGCAGGTGGACATAAAGGTTGGCTCGCAGCCGGATTGCTGCAAGTATTAACGCCATTTATCATCCTGTCCTTTTATGTCATTATTGCTGGCTGGACATTGCAATATGCGATTACGTCTTTCAGCGGCACGTTGTTTGACAATCCGGATTATGCCGGTCAGTTCGACTCCTTTATAGGTGGCTATATGCCGATTGTATGGCAACTGGTCGCGGTCCTAATTACAGGCTGGATTGTAGCCAAAGGGGTATCCAACGGAATCGAGAAATTCAACAAAGTTCTGATTCCAGCTATGCTTGTACTGCTTATTATCCTGATGATTCGTGCAGTTACATTGCCGGGTGCAGGAGCTGGGGTTTCCTTCTTCCTGAATCCGGACTTCTCGCAGCTTACAACGGAATCCGCACTGGTTGCGCTTGGACATGCCTTCTTCTCCCTGTCACTGGGGATGGGTATTCTTGTAACCTACGGTTCGTATGTGGATAAAAATCAATCCCTCGGTGCGGCAACCGTCGCCGTTGGTGCAGGTGACCTGATCTATGCATTCATTGCGGGTCTGATCATCTTCCCAACAACATTCTCGTTTGGTATTGCACCGGACCAAGGACCGTCACTGATCTTTGTGGCTCTTCCGGCAGCCTTCTCAGCTATGCCTCTTGGATTCCTGTTTGGCGGATTGTTCTTCATACTGCTGGCTATTGCGGCTTTGACGTCAGCAGTATCCTTGCTGGAAGTTCCGGTGAAATATTTCATGGAACGTTTGTCCTGGAGCCGCAGTCGTGCGGTATGGGTTATTTCACTAGCGGTCTTCATCGTGGGACTCCCTTCGGTATTGTCGATTGGCTTGCTGCCTGAATGGACGATTGGATCGAAGAGTGTGTTCGACTGGATGGACTTTGTAGCATCTAACATCCTGCTGCCTGTAGGTGGACTGCTTGTGACGATTTTTGCCGGATACTTCTGGAAAACGGCTGCGGAAGCTTCCGGCCTGCGTTCCGGATGGTTCCGGGTGTGGCTGTTCATGCTGCGTTATGTAGCTCCGATCCTGGTTCTGCTGGTTCTACTGCACACATCCGGCATCATTCACTTCTAATGGTGAAGGCCCGATAGGGTGAAATATGGTCTATTGTGCAGATTTACCATGGATAAAACCTCTTGGAAGAAATGCAAAAGCCCTTGTTTTCCCTCGTCAATTTTGGGACAATACGGAGTAGAGGTTTTTTGGGTAGGACCGATAAGCCATATGCTTTCTTGCGAAAAGAGGATTATACAATGAACAAATCATCCATATATGGATTAACATTAGAGCAATTACGTTCCTGGCTACCGGAGCATGGGCAGAAAAAATCCCGTGCATCCCGGATCTGGGAATGGTTATATCAAGAGCGTGTACACGATTTTCCCGCGATGTCCGATGTCCGTCAGGAATGTCTGGATGTACTTTCCGAGCATTTCACCATGAACTCGCTGAGCGAACATGTGAAGCAGGAATCGGCAGATGGTACCGTGAAATTTTTGCTTCGGATGCAGGACGGCAACCTGATTGAGACGGTATTGATGCGGCAAAAATACGGACTTACTGTCTGTGTGACCACACAAGTGGGCTGTAATATTGGCTGTAGCTTCTGTGCGAGCGGTCTGATCAAGAAGAGCCGTGACCTGACAGCTGGAGAGATTGTGGAGCAGATTATGCATGTGCAGCGACATCTGGATGCAGCGGGTCAAGACGAGCGGGTAACCAACGTGGTAGTGATGGGTATTGGTGAACCATTCGATAACTTCCAGCACATGAGTGATTTCATCGAAGTCATCAAGGATCGCAAAGGGCTGGCACTTGCCGCCAAACGGATTACTGTATCCACGAGCGGCCTTCCGGACAAAATCAAGGAATTTGCAGACAGCAGTCTGCAGGTCAACCTGGCGATCTCTCTGCATGCACCTAATAATGAACTGCGTACACACATCATGAAGATCAACCGGGCTTTCCCAATCGAGCAATTGATGGATGCTGTGGATTATTATCTGGCTACAACGAACAAACGCATCATGTTTGAGTACATCCTGTTACGTGATGTTAACGATCAACGTGAGCATGCCGCGGAGCTCGCTGAACTGTTGTCCAGTCGCAGAAGTATGGTCAGTGTGAATCTGATCCCATACAACCCGGTGGATGAGCACAGTCAGTATCAACGGAGTACAGAAGAATCAATTCTGGGCTTCTATGATACGCTCAAAAAGAACAACATCAACTCCACTGTACGTATGGAACATGGTACGGATATCGATGCTGCCTGCGGACAGTTGCGCAGTAAACAAATGAAGAACAACGCTGCCGAATCCGAGCCAGGCCGTCTGGCACTGGGATAAGAAACAATTCGGATCTGGCAATTAAGTTAGGATATTTGGTTGTTATAATTAGTGCCTGTACTTTGTACGTGCCATTTATCGTTGTTGATTCACTAATGAATGAATGTGTTGCCTGAATGCAAAACGCCTCTGTATATCACTGAGAAGTGATGACGGAGGCGTTTTTTGGAGTGTCATTATTTAAGTTTTTTGGTCATTAACAGATGGGGAATGCCGTCCTCCATAAATACGTCCGACGCTGGTGCATATCCGAGACGTTCGTAGAAACCGGAAGCTTGTACCTGTGCGTGCAGCTTTGCTTTCTCAAGACCATCAGCAACAGCCATCTGCTCCAGCTTGTCGATCAGCACGCGGCCCAGGCCGTGTTTGCGGTAATCAAGCATGACACAGATCCGTTCCAATTTGGCGACCTGTTCCACAATGCGCAGTCTGGAGGAAGCAGCAGGCACACCGTCCACGTAGAGCAGAATGTGGCGCGCCTCCGCGTCTAATGTATCATAAGCATCGAATTCATCCGTTGCGGGCACGCCTTGTTCTTCGACGAAAATAGCGGTACGGATGGCGAAGCAGGCATCGAGCAATTCCTGATTATTAACTTCAACAATCGTTGTATTCATGAATGTTTCTCCTTTGGTTGATCGTAATGTTATCCTGACGTGATAAACTGGTACATAACAGGAATGTGGAACGATTTTCGTTCCATGTATACGGTTTGAGCTATATGTTTAAAATTGAAACCAATTCAACTGTAGTTATACCATCAATTATGTTGCGAATGCAACAATTTTATAGGGGCGTGAACGTGTTGACTGAGGAAAAAGAAGTGCTGCGTGAAATTGGTATGATTGCCCGCTGTCTGGATTCAATCAGTAATGTCGAGTTTCAGCATCTGAACCTGTCCCGTGGACAATATCTTTATCTGTATCGAATCTGTGAGAATCCGGGCATCATTCCGAATCAGCTTGCTGAACTGATCAAAGTGGATCGTACAACGGCGGCCAGAGCCATTAGCAAACTCGAATCCGATGGATTCATTATTAAACAGCCAGCAATGGGTAATAAGAAGAATAAGGTGTTGTATCCCACCGAAGCTGGGCTTGAAGCATGGGAATTTATTCGAAAAGAAGGTGTGCATTCGGATCAGGTGACCCTGGATGGTCTGACCGAGGAAGAGATCGAGACCGCGGTCATGCTTCTCCGTCGAATGCGCCATAATATCGAGGTGGACTGGAAATTTGTCAAAAAGGGTGGACGAAGATCGTACATGGATAGTAAAGAATAAGTGCACACTTTTGATAGGTTGAAATCCTCAACCAGGGGCGTTGTTGTTTCTTTGTCGTACACAAGCAGGAGGAATGGCGTAAGGATGATATTCCGAAAAAAACGAACATGGCTGGTGTTGCTGCTGATTACTGTTACAGTGGCAAGCATATTGTTACTAAGGGAGCGCTTCCTGATGAATGGAGTATCCCCGACAGTTTCTTTTATTGAAAATCATATGACCAACCCGAATGGTACACCGGCCACATATTTGCAGGGTGCAACATCGAAGAGGGCAGATACCGTTGCAGGCAGAGAGGCATTGTCCGAGTCCCTTGGCCTGTGGATGCAGTACGCCGTAACGAGTGATGATCAGGCATTGTTTGAGCAGAGCTACGAGCAATTGAAGACCTATTTTCTCACGCCGCCAAATCCTTATATAGCCTGGAAGCTGGATGCCAAGGGTGAATCCCATGTAACGACCAATGCACTTGGCGACGATCTTCGCATTATAAGTGCCCTATTGGAGGCAGCAGATCAGTGGGAGGAAGGGAGAGAGGCGAAGCTTACGACCGCAGCCGCCATTTCCCGTGCCTTAACACAGTCAGCTCAGCAGCGAGGATATTTGGTGGATTTCCATGATTTTTCAAGTGGTCACTCCACAGATACGCTAAGCCTGGTTTATGTTGATCTCCCGTCTCTTCAAATGATGGAAAAACATCAAATGGTGGAACCGGGAACCTACGCGAAATACGAAGCTTTGCTGAAGAAGATGCCTGACGATGGAGTATTTTACCCAAAGACCTTCGATGTGGTTCGTAAAGAATATACGTATGATGATACGGTGAATCTGATCGACCAGTTGATCGTGGCGAATCATCTAACCGTGACCGACCGCAAACCGGACAAGCTCATTTCTTTTTTGAAAAAGGAGTTCAGCACCCGGCATCAGCTGCCCGGACAGTATAAGCGAGAATCACGCACACCTGCCGTCTCTTATGAATCTTCATCGGTGTATGGCCTCGCCATTTTACTCGCTGTTCGTTCAGGTGATCCAAAATGGGCCAAACAGCTGTATAACCATATGATTACGTTGCGTGGTCAGGACGCTCGTTATCCAGGTGGATATGTATTTGACGGTAACACACATCTGTTTGATAATCTTTTTCCTTTGTTGGGAGAAATTAATTTACAGAAAAGCATTAAAAAGTAATGATTTTGTAATTTAATGAATTCTGGAATGTGTTAGCATAGTTTTGTCTAATCATGTCATTAATTGTTGCAATATAAAAGAAGTGAGGTTGTACAAGAGTCCTAAAAATTCAACGGAAAGAAGGAACTATGAAGAATAAAGCACCTACTCGCCGTATTGCGTGGGGATATGCCCTTTTAATTGGACTCGCCCTCATGCAGCAACTGATGATTTATCTTAAAGTGTACATGGATCAGAGCTACACTACAGGGGATATGATTTTTAGTATCGTGTCGCTGGGTGCCTTGGTTTTTGGTCTTTTTCTGCCTGTTGGCGTATCCGTCGTGACGGGGTTTGTATATCTGGTTTCTTATTTTGTGTGGCTTGTTACTTACGCTGATGCAAATGTGCTTGTATTCTCTTGGTGGTTGCTCATCCCGGCCAACGTTGCCGTGGCTGCGTTCATCAAGGCAAGTCTGCTGCGCAGTGCGCGTGTAGTGGAGCGTCTCCAGGATATGCAGGATCGTAACCCTGAAATCGATCTGGATACCTCGCTTGGGAATAAAGGAGCTCTGGCAGATACGTTAATCAAACATAGTAACCTTGCGCGTCGATACTCCGAAAAGTATGGATTCAGCATTGCCATGTTCAAGATTGAATTCTTGCCATTGGTGATGGAATCTCTCGGTTCAGTCCGGTATGCACAGTTTCTGCTTGAAATCTCGGGTACGATCCAGAAGCAGATTCGGTATGAGGATTACAAATTTTTCGTGGATCGTGGGCGTTTTGTCATCATATGTCCAATGGTGAATGTGGAATATCTTCCACTTCTGACACAGCGGATCAAAAAAGCCATCATGGATCTTCAAATTATTGATAAAAAGGGAAATGAGCTGCAAACAGTGATACGCTCCGGTGCTCTGGTATTTCAGAAGGAGCAATTCAGCAAGTACGATGACATTGATGCGGTGATTGCAGCTCTAGAACGAAACACGGAGACCGATCTCATCGGAGAATATATATAACGGGAAGGAGAGAGGCGCTGTGGACTATATGTCCTGGTTCATCCCGATCTGTATCGCCGTCAGTTGTATATTTGGGGTATTCACGATTTGGTTAACAATTGCAACCCTTCGCTTTCGATCGAAAGTTATTCGCAAGTATGATCGGAGGAAAGTAAGTGGCTGATTTTATATTAATATTATCCATATTCAGTATCTGGATTGCCGTATTCGAGTCGATTGTTATTATGGCAGGTGCGATTCGTTTTATTAATAAACAGGACAAAAAAGGAATTCAGATCCCTGAAGATATGGATCATTATCCAACAGTCACGGTCATGGTTCCTGCGCACAACGAGGGTCTGGTCATTGTTGCGACGGTAGAGCACATCTTGCGGTTGAATTATCCGGAGGACAAGGTACAGGTCATCGTTATTGCGGATAACTGTACGGATGATACCGCAGAGAAGCTGAGATCGTTCCTCAGTCAGACTAGTTATATGCATCGCAATGTGACAGTAATGGAGCGTAAAGGAACAGGTGGCAAGTCCGGGGCTTTAAATGACGGATTGGAAATTGCCACGGGTGATTGGATCTGTATCTTTGATGCAGATGCCGCACCTGAACGGAATTCATTAATGTTTTTGACCCAAAAATCGCTTGAGAACCCTGAACAATATGGCGTGGTTTTTGGCAGAAACAAAGCACGCAACAGAGGGCAGAATTTCCTCTCCAAATGCATCAATCTGGAGATTATTACATCGCAACGTGTGTATCACACGGGCCTGTGGGAATTGTTCCAGCTGGGTTCCATCCCGGGAACGAATTACATTATCAAAACCGAGTTGATCCGGGAGATTGGCGGCTGGGATGTGACAGCCATTACAGAAGATACGGCACTATCATTCGAGATTTTGAATCGCGGACAGTTTGTGGCACTGGCGCCGCAAGCGGAAGCCTATCAGCAGGAGCCGGAACAGCTTAGTGTATACATGAAGCAGCGCGAACGATGGGCCAAGGGGAACTACCAGGTGGTACTGGATAATATCCATAACCTGTTTAACCGCTCCAGTTGGCGTAACAAGTTGTTGGTTATCTATTATGCCGTCAGTTATTTCTGGTTTATGCTTGCGATTATTGTATCGGATATTATTTTTCTCGTGAATCTGGTCTATCAGGTCATTGCCATATTTAAACCAGAGGTAAGTTCACCGTTCCAGTTTGCCGGCGATGCATATGTGTTCCTGGTCATTGGTTGGGCGCTCATGTACTTTATTTACGTGTTGCAGATCAATTTGGCACTTGCCGCAGATATTGGACAGAGCAATACCCGTAATTTCATCTATGCCTGCGTGTCCTACTTCACGTATGCACAGCTGTTCATCCTGATCTCGATCAAGGCATTCTACTCCTTGATTATGGACAAGATTCGGAAACGCGAGAGCAAATGGTACAAAACAGAACGTTTTGGCTAAGCGGCGAAAATGGTAGAAGTGTAAGGCAGCAAGGCTGTTTGCTGGATAACTCCAGACAACAGCTTTTTTTGTTATAGCCACGCACATCCATATTCTGTATACTCATACAGGCTGTAAAGAGGATCATTCTTATCTCGAAATGGAGGGTCACCGAATGAAGGATAGAGGATCGGATTTTTACGATGATCAGGCGAACTTTGAGAAGTATATGGAACGTCGCAAGTGGCAGGAGAACGCCAATGATACACTGGAAAAGCCGGTGATGCTGGAGTTGATCGGAGATGTTGCTGGCAAGAATATACTAGACCTCGGTTGCGGGGATGCAAGGTTCGCCGCAGAATTGCTGAGCAGGGAGCGCGAAGGTGCGACGTATACGGGAATTGAGGGTTCGGTGAATATGATTCAGGCAGCTAACGAATCCGTAAAAGGATGGAATGCCCGGATTGAGCAAGCGTTCATGGAAGATTGGACCTACCCGGCCGAAGTGTACGATCTGGTGATATCGAGACTGGCTGTTCACTATATTGAGGATGTGGAGAGCCTGTTCCGGAACATATACAATACGTTGAAAGAGAACGGGACATTTGTGTTCTCGGTAGAACATCCTGTGATCACGTCCACATTGCAACCTTCCGGGACACGAACGGACTGGGTAGTTGATCAGTATTTTGTAGAAGGATTTCGTGAGCAGCAGTGGCTGGGCGGTTCTGTAAAAAAGATGCATCGTTCCATTGAATCGTATTTTATGGCCTTGCTACGTGCAGGGTTCCATGTAGAACATTTACGCGAGTCAGCACCACAACGTGCCTATTTTGTAAACGAGGAAACCTATCTGCGCAGGCAGCGTATTCCATTGTTTCTGTTTTTAAGTGCCCGGAAATAGATCGCGGAGAAGAAACAGATGGAATAACTAAGTTATACTCATAAATTAGAAAGTTCTACACAGAAAACGGTGGATAACACTAGATATAGCAGTTAAAAGTCCAAAATCTATCCACATGTGGATAAGATATTGGGCTTTTACTGTTAGGTTTCTTCACCTATGTTGCGTTTGCTGTGTATAACCCCGTAATTATGAATCCGCCGCAGCTCTGACATACACACGTTCCCCGTGCCGATCAACTTCCACAGGGGCCTCGAAGAAGTCGCTCAGCACTTCGGTGTTCATCAGCTTACTCGTTAATCCGCAATTCACGATTTCACCTCTACGTAGCAAGAGGCTGTGACCGAACACTGGCAATATTTCCTCGGTATGATGGGTGACGTAGATGAGCGAAGGGGTGTCTGGACGCTGTGACAATTCACGAATGCTCTCCAGCAGTCGTTCTCTTGAGAACAGATCCAGTCCATTGCAAGGCTCGTCCAGAATAAGTACGCGTGGATTGGCCATGAGTGCTCGGGCAATAAGAAGTTTCTGTTTCTCACCTTGAGAACAGGTACGATATTCGCGATCCCACAGGTGCTGACAGCCCAGCGTTTGCATCAATCCCTGTGCCTCATCCAGATCATCATCCGATAGCTTGTCATACAAGCCAATGGTGGCATGTTTTCCGCTGATTACGACATATTGTGTGCGATCCGTGCCGTACAATTTCTCTTGCAGAGATGAACTGACCCAGCCGATGGATTTGCGGAGCTGCCTCAGATCCACATCCCCATATTCATGGCCTAACACGGATATTTTGCCTTCGGTCGGCCAGAGATAACCGGTGATCATGTTCAGGAGTGTTGTTTTGCCGGAGCCATTCAGGCCAAGCAACGCCCAGTGTTCACCGTCATTAACCTGCCAGCTTACATCGTTCAGCAGGGTAAGAGGTCCCCTTTTCCAAGTGACATGCTGTACATCAATAATCATGCGTTATTCCCTCCTTCTGTTATCCTCGATTGTCCTAGGTGTATTGTAGTCACAACATCAGTGAGGTTTCAACGGTTATCATGCTGTTCTTGGTTGGTCCTTGCGCAGAAATACGGCACACACACCAAGCAGTGGCAAAAACGAACATAACTTGATAACAAATGCAACGCTGGTCACATCAATTAAGGAACCCAGCACAACCGAGCCAAGTCCAGCCATTCCGAATGACAAGCCAAAAAATAACCCGGATACCGTTCCAATATGCCGAGGAAGCAATTCCTGTGCATAGACAATGATGACGCTGAAGCCGGACATCAGGATTAGTCCAATCATTCCGCACAATACCATGGACAAGACGGGTCCTGCATAAGGCAAGAATAGCGAAAACGGTGCAGTACCTGCAATGGAGAACCAGATCATCGGTTTACGACCATAACGATCAGCGAGTGGGCCGCCGAGCAAGGTTCCGATCATGCCTGCAAATTGCAAAATAAACAGACAGATCTGTGCCTGGGAGAGCGGCAAGTCATATGCATCCGCGTAATAGAAGGCGTAATATCCGGTCATGCCAGCAATATATACGAATTTGGAGAATAACAGCAGGATAAGAATTCCCATTGTAAAAGCGATGAATCCCCTGCTCATAGGTCGAGCTATTGGTTCTGCGCTGCTTGATTTTAAAGGTTGTTGCTGACGAATGCGAGTCTCGGCAAGCTTGTCTCTGTACCAACGACTGACAATAGATTGAATGAAGATGCCGATCAGGGCAAAGCCCATCAGCCATAGAAAACTACGCTGCCCATGTGGCAGTAGGATGAAGGCGACCAGTAATGGAGCAATCGCCTGTCCTGTGTTGCCTCCCACCTGGAAGATCGATTGCGCCATTCCACGTCCACGTCCTGCTGCCATATGAGCCACGCGTGAGGACTCGGGGTGGAGGATGGATGAGCCTATGCCAATCAGTGCTGCAGAAACAAGCAGCATCCATAACTCGGAAGACAAGGCTAAGCCGAGCACACCGATCAGGGAGAATAACATGCCTCCGGGAAGCAGAATCGGCATGGGTTTGCGATCTGACATATAACCGACCAGTGGCTGAAGGACGGATGCGGTAATATTCAGGGTGAAGGCAATCCAGCCCATCTGGGCGAAACTGAGCTGCATGGTCTGCTGGAATAATGGGAAAGCAGACGGAACCACGGTCTGCATCGCATCATTCAGCAGATGGGCGAAGCTGACTCCGGCAAGTGCCCAATTGGCGGAGGAGTTGATTTGCATTTTGCTTAAAGTAGCCTGAGCCATGGGAGATCACCTCGAATTATTTTTTTCTATGATAAAAGATACGGTCATGCATTGTCTTTGTGAAAAGTGCTTGGAAAGTGAGCACGATTTGCTATAATGTCAGCAGGTGAGGAAACGATGGAATTAAACATGACGTTAAATGGGTTGGAATTATGGAAAGCTACCGGAGGGTTCGCGAATGAACCTCATGTGCATGATGACTGGTATCAACTAACGTTGCCGATCAGAGGCCAATGTCATCTGGTACAGGAACGGCACGCATACCCTCTGAACGCAGGCAAGGGGATTATTGCTCATCCCCAGACCGAGCATTATTTTGAAATAGGTTCGGATTCGGCTGTCATCGTGATCAAGTTCCGTAAACCGCCATTAGGCAGTTACGCGAGTGGGGAGATTAGTAGCGGACAAGCTGAGTTTCGATCCACCCATACTTTTGATCCAACGGAGATCAGTAGTCTGTTCCGAGGTTGGAACTCCATTTTGGTAGATGACATGCCGGATTCGCTCCAAGTACAGGAAACAGAACTGGCGGTCGAGATGTATCTAAGGCGCATGTTGATGGGGCAGGAAAATGGAAAAGCGATTGTAGATAATCGTACATGTATGGACCCTCATCTCCGCCGGGTGCTGGAGTACATTCACAGTGCCTATACAGGTCCAATGGATATTGATTCGATGGCGATGGTCGCGCATCAGAGTCGGCATCATTTTATGCGTTCTTTCAAGGCTCTTACGGGAACCACCCCGTATCAATATTTGCTGAATTTGCGCGTAGAAGAAGCTTCCAGAAGGCTCCGCCTTACAACAGATTCAGTGACCACAATCAGTTATGATCTGGGATTCTCCAGCGTCAGCCAGTTATATAGAGCCTTTCAGCGAGTGTATGTTATGACACCGATGCAATATCGGAATCAGGTGTAGATTTTAATGGGCAGTCTCGCGTATGCGAGACTGTATTTAGTACGTTACAGCATGACACTGATTTTTGTTGTTGCCAAACGATGGAGACTTTGCTAAGATGGGAAAAAAGTTTATGTAAGCGTATACATTTAGATTAAAATTACAACGTTGTAATTATGGTTTTGGAAATTATTGAAAAGACAGAACTACGGTGTAAGGAGGACTAATTCGAGCAAATATCTCGTTTTACGCAGAATATTATAGGTTGTTACAAAACGTGGATGGAATGAATAACAAATACGTCAGTGAAATGACAGTTCATTTTTATTCAAAAATTCAAACGTTGTAATTATGTAGCGAAGGGAAGTGTCTCACGTTGAAAAAACGCATGTCTACGCTGTTCAGCCTGATTAGACGGGATAAGTATTTGCTGTTGATGTTTTCGCCTATTTTTCTGTATTACCTCATCTTCATGTACCTTCCGATGCCTGGCGTGCTGTTGGCATTTCGTAATTTCTTGCCCGGTCAGGGCATGCTCAGCGGGGAATGGGTGGGGCTGCGCTGGTTCGAACAGTTCGTGAATTCCATTTACTTCTGGCGGCTGCTGCGCAACACGTTTTTGCTTGCATTTCTGCCACTCTTGTTTGGCTTCTCGATTCCCATTCTGTTCGCAGTCTGCATCGTAGAGATAAAGAATCGGACATTCAAGCGATTTGCCCAGACGGTTACGTACCTTCCTCACTTCATTTCCACTGTTGTTGTAGCCGGTATGATTATTAACTTCCTTTCACCAACAGACGGTATCGTGAACACCCTCATCGCGAGTCTTGGCATGGAAAAAGTGAATTTCATGATGGATGCCAGCTGGTTCCGCACCATCTTCACAAGTTCCGACATCTGGCAGAGCTTTGGCTTCAGCTCCATCATCTACATTGCAGCCATTATGGGGATCGACCCCGAGATGTATGATTCCGGCAAAATTGACGGCGTCAACAAATTCCAGGAGCTATGGCACCTGACCCTTCCCAGTATCAAACCAACCATTGTCATTCTTCTGCTTCTGTCGCTTGGCGGCATTATGAGCGTAGGCTTCGAGAAAGTATATCTGCTCTACAACGGAGCCACCTACGAAGCGGCTGATGTCTTGTCCACCTATGTATACCGGATGGGGATTGAGGGCCAGAATTACGGCTTCGCCACAGCGGTCGGCTTGTTCAACTCCATCATCACCTTTGTCCTTGTGTTTGCTGCCAATTCCATGACCCGCCGCCTGACCAAGATGTCACTCTGGTAAGACTATAACCCGGACCAAAGGAGACCTGTATGCAAAAATCGAGAAGTGACCGTTTGTTCTACGGAGGTGTCTACCTGCTGACCATACTGGCGGTTGTTGTCACGTTGTATCCCTTTCTGTACGTCATTAGTATTTCATTCAGCTCGGTGGATGCCATCGACAAACAAAAAGTTGTATTGTGGCCCGTTGGCTTTACCCTGTCAGGTTACCAAATGGTACTGCAATACAAGGAGTTATGGGTGTCGTTCTACAACACCCTCTGGTACACCGTGGTAGGCACACTGTTGAATATTGTGGCAACATGTCTTGCCGCGTTTCCGTTATCCAGACAGCAGTTTTTCTTGCGTCGCAAGCTGAACTTTTTCATCGCTTTCACCATGTATTTCTCGGGTGGACTCATTCCGGTCTACATGCTGATTACCTCGCTTGGGCTGTACAATACCCGCTGGGTCATGGTGCTGCCTGTGCTGGTGATTACGTTTAACGTCATGATCTGCCGTTCGGCCTTTGAAGGCATTCCGAATGAGATTTTTGAAAGTGCCAGTATAGACGGGGCCAATGAGATGACAATGCTGTATCGTCTGGCGGTTCCGATCATCAAGCCAACACTGGCTGTGCTCACGCTATACTATGCGGTATTCCACTGGAACAACTTTTTCACGGCCCTATTATATCTGGGCAAACAGGATATGCAGCCCTTACAGATGTTCCTGCGAAGGGTGCTGATCATGGCTTCGCCGGAAGTGATGCAGAAGATGGGCGGTACGATGACATCTGGTGCGCTGGCGGTCTCCTCCCTTCAGGTTCGTTATGTATCCATTGTGGTCAGCATTCTGCCTATTGTTACGATCTACCCGTTTATCCAACGGTACTTCGTTAAGGGGATCACCCTCGGAGCCGTGAAAGGATAGCTTTTATTGCTTAAGTGTCATGTCATTCAAGGGAGTTCAGAATGGTTCATACCAAGGAGGAATGATGGATGAGATTTAAAGGGGCAGGAAGAAAAAGTGTAATCGCAGCGATACTGGCAATCAGCCTAGCGGGATGTAGCGGCGGAACAGGGGCGGGAACCGATGCGGGGAGTACCCCATCCACTTCGGAGCCAACCTTCAATTATACCGGAGCAGGACCGGTAACGGATCAGACGGATGCCAAGTTGTCTGTTCTCGGCACCAACGCATGGACGACCAATGTGGATCTGTCTACCGCCGCCATTGTGAAGAAAATTGAGAGCAATGCCGGTGTGACGGTCGATTGGGATCTGATTCCGCCGCAGAATTATGCGGATGCCGTCAATCCGAGGCTGGCTGCCGGTACCGGCTTGCCCGATATCGTGTACCTGCCGGATCAGGATCAACTGATGAAATACATTAACAGCGGTCTGTTCATTCCGATTAATGATCTGGTGGAGAAATACGGCGTGAATCTCAAAAAAATATATGAAAAGTCGCCTTCGGTCAAAGCCAGTTTAACGACACCAGATGGTAAAATGTATTATATCCCGCAGCAGACGTTAACCCGCAACTACATGCCGGTATTTATGGTTAATGTGCGCTGGCTCGATAAGTTGGGATTAAGCGAGCCAACCACGCTGGATGAATTTACGGCGATGCTGCGCAAGTTCAAGACAGACGACCCGAACGGCAACGGAAAAGCCGATGAGATTCCGCTGTCCATGGAAGCAAAATTTGTGTCAATGGCCTTTGGCCCCGCGTTTGGTCTCGATCTGTCCAACCAGTTTTATGCAGACGATCAGGGCAAGGTGCATTTCAGTTATTATGAGCCAGCGTACAAGGAATACCTGACCTATCTGAATGGACTGTACAAGGAAGGTCTGCTTGGGGTGGATTATGCGAGTACTACGAGTGATCAGGTCACATCGCGTATCTCTCAGGATGTGACAGGAGCCACATTTAATTTCAGCTGGTACATGTCGATGGTCTACAGCCCGCTGTTCAAGGATTACAATCCGGAAGAGCCAATCATCAAAGGCATTCTGCCACTGAAAGGACCGCATGGCGATCAGTTCTACATCGGTCGTACCCCGGTTAGCGGCATCTTCGGTATCACGCGGGATAGCAAAAATCCGGAGCTGGCTTTCCGCTTCCTGGATTATGCGGTAAGTGAAGAGGCACAGACGTATTATACGTGGGGCATCAAGGATGACACGTATACGGAAGAGAATGGCTTGAAGACATTTACGGATAAAGGCAAGGACAATGAATACATCCAGAAGCTTGGCATCGGTCCGGTGAATCTGCCGAATATCCAATCGACCGATTCTGCCGATTCCGTCGTGGCCCCTTGGCATGCGAAGATGGATAAGGAACTGGAGCCGTATGTCCGTGAGCCGTTCCCGTTTGTCTATGCCCTGCCGGATGAAGCGAGCGTGGAGAGCATGGCGATGCCTGACATCACCACCTATGTGGAAGAGATGAACTTTAAGTTTATTAGCGGTGATGCCAGTCTGGACCAGTTTGACAGTTATATTGAGACGTTGAAAAAGATGAATATAGAGCAGGTTATTGCAGGCAGACAGGCACAATATGATCGTTATAAGGCTGCACAGAAATAGAAAATTAGGGTTCTAGGCGTATGAGAGGTGTTGATTGATTTTGATAACCATTAAAGACATTGCCAAACTGGCGGGGGTGAGCTATAGCACGGTATCAAAGGCGCTGAATGATGATCCCCGAATCAAACCGGCTACGAAGCAGAAGGTGCTTGCGGTCGCGGAGAAACATCAATATCGGAAAAATATGCTGGCCCGGCAACTTTCCACCGGCAGGAGCAACATCATCGGTTTTGTGCTGGATGAACTGAGCAATCCGTTATTCTCGAACATCTCCGGCCGTCTGCACACCGAGCTGAAGAAGCGGGGATATCAGATGATCCTGGTTGTGGCGGATGATGGCGTGGATGTCTTCAGCCAGCTGCGTGTGGACGGATGTATTCTGTGGGACTATGCACTGGACAATCGGGAGATGTTCTGGAAAAAGTTCGCGACACTTAACATGCCGTGTTTTGTGCTAGGTACAGATGAAGCGCCGAACTCTCCATACATCAAGATTGATCGCAAAGAAGGGCTGTTCAAAGCAGTCGAGCATCTAAAATCGCTGGGTCACAGCCGAATCGGGTTCATCGGCAACTCGCAGAATATTAAACTGGAGGGATACCGGGAAGCGTTGCAGCGTACGGGTCTGGCTTTTAATGAAGACCATGTGCTGCCAGCGTATTCCTCCTGGGAAGACGGGTATTTTGCCATACGGAATCATACGTTTGGGCCGGAGTCGCCAACAGCGTTTATTGGGCTGAACAACCTGGTCACCCGAGGTGCGCTCCGGGCTTTGCTTGAGGCAGGTTATAGCGTTCCACGCGATATCTCGTTAATCGGGTATGATGATCTGCCGGATATGCAGTATGCTGAAGTAGCCTTAACGACGATTGGCCCGTCTCTGGATGAACTGGCCGTGCAGGCAGCCGAGCTGATTGTTTCGTTAATCCGTGATGAACAGATCGACGTTCCGGTAGTCATTCAGCCCAAGCTGAACCTTCGCAATTCAACGGCAATGTGCCGACAATAAGCAAGAGTGAAGCGGTTATCCGTTAGTCATACATGTATTAGGTGGATACAACATTCAAGGAGGAATTGCTTATGCAGGTACAGACGCAGTTATCCTGGTCTGAGCGAATTGCAGCAACGATCATCCAGCAATGTGACGGGGACGGTTATCATGCGTTCCCTTCGGGACGATGGGCATACGTGGAAGGCATGACCTTGATGGCAATGGCACGAACCGGGCAGTATTGTGGCAAGCAAGAGTATGTTGATTTTATGAAAAAACATATGGACTTGTATATCCAGCCAGATGGTTCTATTGGCACGTATACTTTGGAAGAATATAATCTGGATCAGATTAATCAGGGAAAAAACCTGTTTGCATTGCTGAATGGTGCTGAAGATCAGCGTTACGCAGAAGCAGCGCATCTCTTGGCCGCACAGCTTGCAGGGCAACCTCGAACGTCGGAGGGTGGCTTCTGGCACAAAAAAATCTATCCATTCCAGATGTGGCTGGACGGCCTGTATATGTCGTCACCTTTTCTGGCTCAATATGCGAAGCAGTTCGATTGTCCGGAGTTATGGGATGAAGTGGCACACCAGATTCTGCTGATCGAACGCCAGACCCGTGATCCCCGGACCGGACTGCTCTATCATGGTTGGGATGAATCGAAGGAGCAGGTCTGGGCCGATTCATCGACAGGGTGCTCGCCACACTTCTGGAGCCGGGCAATGGGCTGGTATGCCATGGCGATTGTGGACAGCGTGGAACATTTTCCCGTGAATCATCCAAAGCGCGGAACCATCATTGGTATCTTTGAACGGATGTGCCATGCTTTGGTTCGCGTGCAGGAGCAGGAGAGCGGGTTATGGTTCCAGGTGCTGGATCAGGGCTTCCGCAAAGGTAACTATCTGGAAGCATCCGGGTCAAGCATGTTTGTATATGCACTTGCGAAGGGTGTGCGGCTAAGGTATCTGGAGCCGCATTTCAGAGCTGCGGCGGAGAAGGGATGGCAAGGACTGTCCTCCAGATTGGTGGAGGAGACGGCTGACGGCGTTCGGTTAAACGGGATCTGTCATGGCGCAGGACTAAGCCTGGATCGGGATGGCTCGTACAACTACTATGTAAGCGAAGCGGTTGTAAGCGATTCCTTTATGGGTGTGGCTCCGCTTCTGCTGGCAGCACTGGAAATGGAGCGATTGCCATGACACAGCAGAGATTGCCGAATACAGCATTGGAATCATCGACTCCCTGTCTGACTGTTGCTTCAGACGGGACGGGGGATTATGTGACGATTCAGGCTGCAGTCGATGCGCTGCCGGAGAATGGCATCGGAAACGTTCCGATTCGAGTGAAAGCCGGCGTGTATCATGAGAAGCTGCATATGGAGAAGCCGGGCATTCACATGATTGGTGAGGGGGCAGAGCAGACGATCATTACGTATGATGATCATGCACTCAAGAAGTTCCCGGATGGGTCGCCATATCATACGTTTCATTCCTATACCGCTTTTATCGGTGCTGATGATTTCACGGCAGAGGGCATTTCCTTCGTAAATGCTGCCGGGCCGGGCAAGGAGGTTGGTCAGGCGCTGGCCGTTTACGTAGATGGAGACCGGACGATCTTTCGCCGCTGTCGTCTGATCGGCCACCAGGATACGATCTTCACCGGCCCGCTGCCGGAGCAGCCCATGGATCGCAGTTACTTTGGCGGGCCACGCGATGGTGCCGAGCGGCGTAAACTGCGGCAGTATTTCGAGGACTGTTACATCGAAGGCGATATCGATTTTATTTTTGGCTCGGCTACGGTGGTATTTAAGGGCTGCGAGATCTTTACGAAGAATCGTCTGACTGAAGCGGAGGCTGCGGATGGGCAAGTGAACGGTTGGATTACCGCAGCATCTACGCCAGAGGATGTGCGTTACGGCTATGTATTTCTGGACTGTGATCTGACAAGCAATGCTCCGCCGCAGTCGGTGTATCTGGGCAGACCGTGGCGTCATCATGCCAAAGTCTGTTTTCTGAACTGCTGGATCGGCGCTCATGTGAAGCGAGAGGGATGGCATAACTGGAACAAGACAGATGCAGAGCAGACCGTTCAGTATGCGGAATATAACAGTGCCGGTCCTGGTGCCGGACGTGCTGCTGATCGTGTTCCTTGGGCCAAAATGCTGACCGAACAGGAAGCGGCGGAGTACGCTGTACCTCTGATTCTATCCGGCCTGGATGGTTGGCAGCCTTTTGAAGGGAGAGGGGAGCAGCGGTAAGATTCGCCCTATTCTCTACACAATATATAACACAGGCTTTCTTTCAAGTCTCCTGAGGACTTGGCGGAAAGCCTTTTCTGTGCGCTATATTACATTTTTCGCCCCCAATAGAACTATTTTATCCCTTATCTCTTTTGCATTTTACTGATTAAATACAGGGTGAGGATCTGTAAATTCCCTGTAAAATTTGGATGGTACCTGCAAAAAAAGAACACGAGAGGGAAGGTCCATTTTAGTAAGGGAAGGGAGTGAAGTGACACGCAACATCAGATGGCTGAATGAGGCTGGCTCTAATCGATCACAGATCAGATGCAGGTGGACTATTGAAGTTTTGTTTGCAAGGTGAACGTATCCTTAGTACAGGAGGGATTTTGCTTGAATCAAGCTGTTCGATTCCGCCCGGTCATTACATTTGCTTTGGCATTTCTTCTACTTATTACGTGGTTTGCACCGAGAGCCGATGCCGCCGCCCAGTGGCAGGCAGGCACTGCATACCAGAAAGGAGACCTCGTAACATATCAAAATAAAGATTATGAGTGTATTCAAGCCCACACGGCGTTGACCGGATGGGAGCCCTCTGTTGTGCCCGCGTTGTGGAAATACGTCGGGGAAGGTTCGGGAGGGGAAACGCCAATGCCAGATACGGCACAACCTTCTGTTCCAGCGGGTCTGACTTCAGCCTCCATCACGAACACCTCCGTGAGTCTTGCCTGGAATGCATCCACGGACAATGTGGGCGTAGTGGGATATGAGGTGTACCGGAACGGCGTTCTTGTGACAAGTACTTCAACTACAACAGCTGTAGTCACGGGACTGACAGCAAGCACGACTTATGCTTTTATGGTAAAAGCCAAAGATGCCGCAGGCAATGTATCCGCTGCGAGCACCTCCCTCAGTGTAACAACTTCCAACGGATCTTCCAATCCTGGGCCAACCGGCAGCAAATGGCTGATCGGCTACTGGCACAACTTCGATAATGGTTCGACCAATATCAGACTTCGTAATGTATCAACAGCCTATGACGTCATTAATGTCTCCTTTGCCGAACCAATTTCACATGGCAGTGGAACGCTTGCTTTTACTCCATACAATGCGACGGTAGCCGAATTCAAATCTGATATTGCCTATCTGCAAAGCCAAGGGAAAAAAGTACTGCTTTCCATGGGGGGAGCCAACGGTACCATTGAGCTCACCGACGCGACCAAGAGACAGCAATTCGAAGATTCGTTAAAATCAATCATTTCCACGTATGGTTTCAATGGTCTGGATATCGATCTGGAAGGAAGCTCCCTGTCTCTGAATGCAGGGGATACCGATTTCCGTAGTCCAACTACACCAAAAATTGTTAACCTCATCCAGGGTGTGAAAGCGGTTAAGTCACACTTCGGCGCCAATTTCATCCTGACGGCTGCGCCGGAGACGGCATATGTACAGGGTGGATATTTGAGCTACGGCGGCCCTTGGGGAGCTTACCTGCCAGTTATCCATGCCTTGCGTAATGACCTGACCCTGCTTCATGTGCAGCACTATAACACGGGCTCCATGGTGGGGCTGGATGGACGCTCTTACGCCCAAGGAACAGCTGATTTCCATGTGGCCATGGCGGAGATGCTGCTTCAAGGCTTTCATGTAGGCGGCAGCACAGGCCCTTTCTTTAGTGCCTTGCGACCGGACCAGATTGCGATCGGCGTACCGGCCTCCCAACAGGCTGCCGGGGGCGGGTATACAACGACGACCGATCTGCAGAAGGCGCTGAATTACCTAATCAAAGGTGTGTCATACGGCGGTTCCTATACTTTACGCCAGCCTGCGGGCTATGCGGGGATAAAAGGGATTATGACCTGGTCAATCAATTGGGACGCATATACGAATAACCAGTTTTCGAGCGCACATCGTCCGTTCCTGAACGGGCTGAGTACGCAAACGACAAAGGAGGTTGTGTATTAGATGATACCTTTCAATAAACACACTGCTTTCAAGAAGACTGCAACGTTTTTACTGGGTCTATCCCTGCTCTTATCCATCATTGTTCCTTCTTTTGTGCTCCAACCCGCTACGGCAGCAGCAGCAGATTCTTATAAAATTGTTGGTTACTACCCGTCCTGGGCTGCGTACGGGAGAAACTACAATGTAACAGATATAGACCCAACCAAGGTCACGCATATCAACTATGCGTTTGCCGATATTTGCTGGAACGGTATTCATGGAAATCCGGACCCTTCGGGCCCTAACCCGGTGACCTGGACGTGTCAGAATGAGAAGAGCCAGACAATCAATGTACCGAATGGCACGATCGTGCTTGGCGATCCATGGATTGATACCGGCAAGACATTTGCAGGGGATACGTGGGATCAGCCCATTGCAGGCAATATCAATCAGCTTAACAAGCTGAAACAGATCAATCCTAGTCTGAAGACAATCATCTCCGTGGGAGGATGGACATGGTCCAACCGCTTCTCTGATGTGGCTGCGACTGCTGCAACGCGAGAGGTATTTGCGAACTCTGCCGTCGACTTCCTGCGCAAATATAATTTTGACGGGGTGGATCTGGACTGGGAGTACCCGGTATCAGGCGGGCTGGATGGTAATAGCAAACGTCCGGAGGATAAGCAAAATTACACGCTGCTTCTGAGCAAAATCCGTGAGAAGCTGGATACTGCCGGAGCTGTGGACGGGAAGAAGTATCTGCTTACGATTGCAAGCGGAGCGTCGACGACCTATGCTGCGAATACAGAGCTTGCCAATATAGCTTCCATCGTCGATTGGATTAACATTATGACATACGATTTTAACGGGGCCTGGCAAAAAGTCAGCGCGCATAACGCGCCGTTGAACTATGACCCAGCGGCTTCGGCTGCTGGGGTGCCAGATGCCAATACATTTAATGTGGCTGCCGGAGCACAAGGGCATTTGAATGCTGGGGTACCAGCCGCCAAACTTGTGCTTGGTGTTCCATTCTATGGCCGCGGCTGGGATGGATGCGCACAGGCGAGCAATGGCCAGTATCAGACCTGTGCGGGAGGTTCTTCCGTTGGAACATGGGAAGCAGGCTCCTTTGATTTCTACGATCTGGAGACCAACTACATTAACAAAAACGGGTATACGCGTTACTGGAATGACACGGCCAAGGTGCCATATCTCTATAATGCGACCAACAAGCGTTTTATTAGCTATGATGATGTGGAGTCTGTTGGATATAAAACCGCTTATATCAAGAGCAAAGGACTTGGCGGTGCGATGTTCTGGGAGCTTAGCGGTGACCGGAACAAAACACTCCAAAATAAACTGAAAGCCGACCTGCCTACCGGAGGTACGGTCCCTCCAGCAGATACGACGGCGCCAAGCGTACCAGGAAATGCCCGCTCCACAGGTGTGACGGCTACCTCGGTGACGCTGGCTTGGAATGCTTCAACGGATAATGTAGGGGTTACCGGTTATAACGTCTACAATGGTGCCAATTTTGCTGCCTCCGTCAACGGAACGACTGCAACAATCAGCGGCCTGTCAGTAGGTACTTCTTATACTTTCACGGTAAAGGCAAAAGATGCGGCAGGCAATCTGTCTGCAGCCAGTAATGCTGTAACCGTAAGCACTGCCACTTCGCCGGGTGGAGATACGCAGGCGCCAACTGCGCCAACGAACCTGGCATCGACAGCGCAAACAACATCCAGCATAACGCTGAGCTGGGCGGCATCCACGGATAACGTGGGTGTAACGGGTTATGATGTGTACAATGGAACGACACTTGCGACATCCGTGACCGGAACGACAGCAACGATCAGCGGGCTTGCTGCGGATACCTCGTATACTTTTACGGTGAAAGCAAAGGATGCGGCGGGGAATGGTTCTGCTGCGAGCAACGCGGTGACCGTGAAAACAACAGCAGGAACGACAAATCCGGGCGTTTCCGCCTGGCAGGCGAATACAGCCTATTCCGTCGGACAGCTGGTCACGTATAGCGGCAAGACATATAAATGTTTGCAGGCCCACACTTCCTTGCCTGGGTGGGAACCATCCAATGTCCCTGCATTGTGGCAGGTTCAATAGTTAAAAAATGGATTACAACATTTTGAATTGAAACGTGCAGTAGACAAGAATAACCACCGATCTTTGATTGGTGGTTTTTTTGCTCATATAAATGAAACACTCGCTGTAGTTAGCATCCGGCAAAAGGTAGGCTGAGGCCAACAAGCCAATACTAGAGATCTTTAGTCCAGTGGTTGTAGTAGACATATAGGCTTTAACTTCTTGTTTGGCTTCATCCAGTTTGGCGCAGTTCTTTAATGAGATTTCATTCTTAAAATGATCAAAGAACTTCTCCTGCGGTGCGGTATCCCAGCAGTTCCCTCGTCTGGACATCGATGGACCAAGCTCCATAGGTTTCACTGTCTTCTGAAAATCTGGATAAGTGTAGTGAGTTCCTGTTCTCCTTGTTCCTAGTAACTTGCTCTCCATCGGTCGGCTGCGGCTTTAATCCGGGTCATGTCTATGATCTGAACATCGAATCCACAAGACTCAAAAGTTTCTCTGGGCAGCTTTCCTTATTGATTCGATGCAATAAGAGTTGTTTGAATTCGTCCGTACATGCTATTCCCTTGGTCGATACAGATTTCACATAGAGGTTTACAGAAAGTTGCTCTACTTCGCTAAATCCTTTGCTCATTCTGAGATTTCTCGTATTCAAAGAATTTTACGTGATTGATTTTAGTTTCTTTAGGATCAGTCTTTTAATTAGCTTGATGAAGTTAAAAAAAATTAAAGTGTATAACTCCTAAATTTCGATATGAATGTATATTAATCTCCAAATAAACTTATTATATCTAAATATTTTTAAATATATCTATTAAATCTATTTACTTCCATACAACAATATGGTAATATTGCCCATATAAGGATTTGGTTCTTAAACACCAATTGGAAAACTATTATCATATTGAACAATGAATACCCTGCTGAGCAGGATAAGTTATGAAAGGAGGTGAAAACTATGAAATTGAAAAATCAAATGGAAAATACTAATACAGCTACATATAATCCAGTAGGAAGTGTGCTATCTGAATTGACAGACACTGAGATGGATACAGTGGCTGGTGGTGCTCAAGCACAAGGCTTTACAGATGGTAATTGTGTTAAGAGCATTACGGCTGATTGTACCCCAGGATGGACATGGGTATGTTAATAAACAGCTGAAATTTAAATGTTATTGCAATCATTGGGCTAGTTGATACACGGTAGTAACAGAATGATAATGCATTTAGGTTTGACATGGATTTTATAAGGAGGGCATTCTGCTGATATTTTCGGAGCATTATAAATGATGCTGCCGAGTATACAGCTAGAAATGCCCTCTTATCCATGTAAGTATATCAATTATCTGTTTCTTCTAAATTATCGAAAGGTTGTTAATATACAGTGATAAATACTAGTGAAAAGACAAAATATTGGGCAAAATTTTTCTATGATAAAGAGGAATATTTGGAAAAAAGTCTCAAAGAGGTGTCGAATTTAGAAGTCGATACTATTTCAAATATAAAAAAAAATGAATCATCATGGGAATTGAAATGGGAAAATTTGTTGCTAATTGACTCAATGGATGAATATATTCCAGCTACTCCGCCTGAATTTTGGGGATTTACTGAACGTTTCCTCTTACTTGCTATCAATAAATTGGAAGAAAACATCAGTGATTCAGATTCTCGTATTTTACATACAAGTAGTTCTTTTTTTAAAAGGCTACTTTCTTCTTTATTCGAAAGAATCATGGATTGCAGTTACAAAACTTTAATATTGGAATTGAATGTATTAAGTAATCAGGGACTTTTGCAAGGAGAAACTCCAGAACAGAGGTATCAGTACTTTGAAAATTTGCTACATGATAAAAAGTATTTAAGACAATTGGCCAATGAATACCCAGTGTTAATACGTTCATTGCTTCGTATAACTGAAAAATGGACAGCCCATGTTAGTGAAGTGTTAGATAGGTTCAAGGCTGACTATCCAAAAATAGTTTCACATATGCCTGAGGTCAACCAGTTCGGTAAGCTTGTCCAGTTACATATTGGGGCAGGTGATACTCATGATGGACGAAGTGTAACGATTCTAGAGTTTACCACAGGAGGCAAATTAGTATATAAACCTCGTTCATTAAGAGTTGATAAAGAATATTACAAAATTTTGTCTTGGATGCAGCATTGTGGTGTTCCTCACACAAAAATAATAAAAAATTTAGATTGTGGAAGTTATGGCTGGACAGAGTTTGTAGAGCATTCTGAGTGCAATTCCACTGAGGAAATCAGTGAATTTTACAAAAACATGGGCGTAAATTTGGCTATAATGTATATGTTTAACGCCACAGATTTCCATTATGAGAATATTATTGCGCATGGATCTAGCCCTGTTGTAATTGATCTAGAATCCTTATTTCATAGACATATAAGTACGAAGAAATTTGAACATAACGCCAGTGGCCATGCCTATGAAATTATATCTCAATCTGTGATGTCTTCTGGCATGTTACCACAGTACATTTTTAAGTCAGATACGTACTCCGGCATAGACATCAGTGGCATTTTCGGATACGGTGGAAAAAAAGTACCAAATGTACTGAATCTCACTCACAGAGGTACAGACCGAATGAGATTAGAAAAAGGGGAGGGAGAATCTAGTAAGACCTATAATCTTCCATATTATAATAATGAAGTTGTAGATAGTTATCGTTATATTGACAACATTGAACAAGGGTTTGCTCAAGCTTACAGGATTATGATGGAAAACAAGCACAGACTCAAAGAAATGATCCGAGAGTTTGATGGCGTTAGAGTTAGAGTAATCGTGCGAGATACTAGAGCGTATGGTGAATTAATGCGTACTCTATATCATCCTGACTTATTACGAGATGAATTAGATCGTAAAGTTGTTTTGCATCGATTATGGTTACAATGCTTAGCTGATCCTAAACATTTAAAATTTGTTTCCCACGAGATGCGTGATATTGAAGACGGGGATATCCCTATCTTTTACACTTCTCCGTCCGAAAGAGATGTTTGGTCATCTAATAATGAACGAATCCCTCAGTTATTTGAACAATCAGGTATAGAGGTTGTAATAAACAAAATCGATAAAATGGGCGAGAAGGACCTAAAAGAACAGTTACAGTTATTAAATATGTCTGTTTTGTCATCTAAGCCTGATCTTTATACTTATTGTTTTCCTGAAATTCAATTTATAAAATCAAACGACGTATTAGGGTCTAATTGGAAAGACGAGTATGTTCAGTTAGCTATTTCAATTGGAGAAAGTTTAGTTCAATCAGCAGTTATATCTTCAAGTCCAGCAGCTGATGATATAACATGGATTGGCTTAGTAGCCAATAGCGAGGATGAAAGGAAACTGAGACTCGTTCCTGTAGGAAATGATCTTTATAATGGGAATGGCGGAATTGCTTTATTTTTGGGTTATTTATCTGAACTAACTACAGATAACAATTATAAAGATATGGCCCGAAAAGCGTTGCAGCCGTTGATTGAAATTATGAGAAATACGTACCAATCAAATGATGTATCGTTAAACGTTGGGGTATTTGAAGTTGGTAGCATTGGTGGTGGCGTATTTACTACCTATCAATTATCACGCTTATGGAATGATGAAGATTTACTACAAACTGTTAAAGAATTTCTTCCTTATTACTGTAACCTCATAGATAAAGATACCTCATTCGATTATATCGGTGGTGCAGCTGGAGCTATTGATGTGCTTTTACATGTATATCATGGAACCGGATGGAAACAGGCGCTACAAGGTGCAGAGAAATGCGCTGAACATTTGCTTCAGAATGCTCAAACCTTGCCAGATGGTAGTATGATTTGGCTGACAACACCAAATAGTAAGCCTTATGTAGGGTATTCCCATGGCGTATCTGGAATTATTGCTTCATTATCATCGTTATATAGGGTCACTCAACATACAAAGTACATTGAATATATTGAAAAAGGATTACAGTATGAGCGTGCAAACTATAGTGATGAATTGAAAAATTGGATTACTCCTAATGATACCGCAAGGGTAACATGGTGTCATGGTGCACCGGGTATATTATTATCTCGACTACGATTGTTGGAAAATGGGTATTGGGATGCACATATTGATCAAGAGATTAATATTGCGCTTGAAACAACTCTTAAATTAGGCTTTGGGACAGAACCTGTCTATTGTCATGGTGATTTTGGACAATTGGAAATATTACTTTATGCTAATTCAGTTTTGGAGCGTAATGAGGATACTATTAATATAGTCAGAGCGTATCTGCTCAGACTTCTAAATGATCAACCATGGAATAACACAGGTGTCCATCGTGCATTTGATATTAAAGGATTAATGGGTGGTCTTTCGGGTATTGGATTTGGGCTATTAAAACAGGCATTTCCAGAAAGAGTTCCTAACATTTTAAATCTGGAAAATGATAAATTCTTCCCTTCCATCTCAAGGCTAACTGTGTGATCTTAAATCAAAGTAGAAGGGAGAGAATGTAATGGCTCGTCGGCGTGTACCCTATGTCGAGCAGATGCATCAGTCAGAGTGTGGACTTTGTTGCCTTGCAATGATATCTGCATACTATAAGAAAGAGATTTCATTATCTCGCCTACGTGAACGGGCAGACGTTGGACGAGATGGTACAACACTGTTGCAACTAAAGAAAATTGCTGTGAGCTTAGGCTATGATGTAAAAGCTTATCGCATTGAACATATTGATCAATTTCAATTACAGCAAGTTTCTTTACCAGCCATTCTGCATTGGAACCAAGGTCATTTTGTAGTTTTGGAAAAGATAGATAATAATTATGCCCGTATTGTTGACCCACGATTTGGGAGAATTAAGCTGTCATTAAAGAATTTCAGCGAGCAATTTTCTGGATTTTTAATGACAGTGGGGTTAACCGAACAAATCGACATCGAGAAAAGCCCAAATATTTGGTTAGATGTTTTAGTCCATGTAAAAACACATAAAAATCTATTTATATATGTATTTCTTATTACACTAGCTTTGCAAGTCATCGTTATAGGTATGCCGTTATTCTTGAAGCATGTTATTGACGAGGTTATGATTCCTAAAAACTCCAGTTTATCTATAACCATTTTTATATCTGTAGTCAGTTTTCTACTTGCGTACATGGTAATTACATTCGTACGTAGTCGTGTTTTGATTCGATTACACAATGCTTTGGACTATGAGATGCAGACCCACTTTTTTTCACATTTATTGAAATTACCATTTCCATTCTTCTTACTGCGCTCGTATGGGGATATGCTTTTTAGAATGAATAGCATGGTCACAATCCGAAATCAGTTGTCAGGCGCTCTGATTACAGGTATATTGGATAGCTTCATGCTATTTGTATTGTCTGGTTACATGTTGTTCATATCTCCATTGCTTGCAATGATTGTATTTTTATTTGTGAGTATAAATATTTTGTTAGTAATTTTCACTAAACAATATGTAGCCGAGATTAATCAGCAACAAGTGGCGGCTACAACAGAAGTACAAGCTGTGCAGACAGAAATGCTGTACGGTATTATGGGTGTGAAAATATCAGGGACAGAACAACAAGTTTACTCCCAATGGCTTAATAAATTCAAACATTTATTGCAAGTATACCGCCGTAAGGAAAATTTGAATAGCTACATTACAACAACTAGCAATGGATTGCAGTTTATGTCACCACTCATTGTGCTAAGTATCGGCGTTCTATTAATTACTGAGGAATACAGTTCTATGACGGTTGGTATGGTTGTCTCATTTCAAGCGATTGCGACTCTTCTTTTTACTACATCATCAAACCTTATGAATACGATAAATTCATATATTCTTACGACTACTATTTTGAAACGGATTCATGACGTGTTGGAGGCTCCATCTGAACAAAATGAAGGTAAACTGCAAGTAAAAGTACTAGGTGACATCAGACTATCACATGTTAGCTATTCCTATTCAAAGTATAGTCCGATCGTGATAAGTGACATCTCATTACACATCAAACCAGGACAGAAGATAGCTATTATTGGACAATCTGGCTCTGGAAAATCTACTTTAGCTCATTTGATAATTGGGTTATTTGCCCCGTTATCTGGTGAGGTATACTATGATGGATATGAAACTTCGGATTTGGATATGCAATACGTTCGTAAACAGATGGGGATAGTTCCGCAGGATATATCATTATTCAATCGTAGTGTTTATGATAATATTGTCATGCACCAGGATGGTGTAACTATGAATGAAGTAGTGCGGGCAGCAAAAGCAGCAAATATTCACGATGAAATTATGTCGATGCCGATGCAATATCAGACAGTTTTAGCTGAAATGGGTAGAAATATTTCAGGAGGACAACGACAAAGAATCGCCTTAGCCAAGGCAATTTTAAATAACCCATCAATACTTGTACTAGATGAAGCAACGAGTGCATTGGATCATATAACTGAGGCTCGAGTAGATGCATATTTATCAAGTATTAAATGCACACGAATTGTAATTGCCCATCGGTTATCGACGGTGATGAACAGTGACATGATTATTGTCTTGGAGAATGGAAGGGTTTGTGATGTAGGAAATCACAATCAGTTGTTACATACTTCAAGCTATTATCAATATTACTATCAAGAAATGAGTTCATAACTGTTTTTATATGGCGGGTTTTAATCAAGTAGATGTGAGGATCTCATGGACTTATTCTCCTGTGTGAATGTAGTTGTTTGTGACTTTATTCTACACGGATTAGACCATGGGCTCTTTTTATTTTTTAGATAAGATGTTGTAACGTTTATTACAATCGGAAATATAAAGGATTTTCTTGTTGAATTAAACAAAATTAAGCTGCACAAATACATTGAGGAGGGAGACATTTGAAAACGATATTAATTGTACATATAATCTTCCACGGCTTGTCGAATCTCTACTTCTGAATTACACTGATTAAGGTACAGCTTCTCTGTTTTGAGATGCGAAAAGAAGGATTCGATGGATGCGTTATCCAGGCAGGTTGCTTTGCGAGAGTGGCTGCCCTTCACGCCGAATGCTTCTAATCGTGTATTGGAAGCCCTGCTCCGAATGGAGCACGGCTTCCGAAACGTCTCTTTTTTTGTCCATTGTTCCACCGTATCTAATACGAGCTGAACATCGTTCCGCTTTGATAATTGCCAAGCTACAATCTCGTTGTTGAACAAGTCTTGAATCACAGACAGGTAAACGAATGTGTTTCCATCCGAAAAATATACGTAATATCCGTCACCATTTTTTGCTGGGGTGCTGTGGCATGAAATTTGCGCTTCAGGCGATTCGGATAAATCACAGATAGCGTGTAGCTGGACTTCTTCCTCTTCTTACGAAATTACCGATTGGATCGATAGTTCCCGCATGATTCACCATACTTTCTTGTGATTAACGTTCAGACCCGCCTCCCACAACGCCGTTGTCATGCGAGGATAACCAAACTCTCGGTTTGCAATATGAATAGCCATCATGTGTTCTTTGATGTCACGCTCACGGTCTTGTCTTGCGTCTCGCTGGGGCTGTGTTGCTCGCCATTTGTAGTAACTGGAACGGGGTATTCCTGTAATCGATAATAGGCGTGTAATGCCATGCGAGCAGCGCAATTCGTCTATGATATCGTAGTTCTCCCGTTGGCTCAGCGCTTCTCCTTTACTAGATTTAGATACCGCTTTTTTAAATAATCCACCTGTGCTTTAAGGTAGTCCCGTTCTTCTTCTACACTGCTAAAGGCAGTACGAGGACGTCCTTTCATTGGATTTGGAACATTGTTTTTTCGCTCATCGAACGCTTCCCCGTTTTTCCATTTTTTACCCACACCTTCAGTTGTGAGCAGTTTCGAATTCCTTCGCGATCAGCGACCACCTTGTAACTTGAAGAATCTTCGACATAGGATCTAACCGCATTCAATTTAAATTCTTCGGTATACGTCTGAAATGTTTGTCCTTTTTTTTTCATAAAAATATCCCCTCCAAGTGTCACTTGAACCCTCATGATAACATGAAGTTTTTTTTAAGTGTCTACTTAAAGGGGATAATACCAATAACTAGGTTTTTTTTGTACTCTATGCTGGAAGGGACAATTATTCGGCAAAATATAGGGATCAAAATTATAAATCCACTTATTACAGACTCGTTAAAAAAGAAGTAGCCAATCTAGGAACCAAGAAGTTTTAGACATGCTACCGCTTTTTATTGTGCGCTACAAACCACTAAAGATAATATCTGCTTATTTCTCCTTAGTTGGTTTGGCCTGAATAACAAGAAGAAATACCATATAATTGGCTTTGTGCTGCGTTCCTTAGTGTATGGAAATCGATGAGTTTACTGGATTTAATTACACAGTGTACGTTTTGCGCATTCTTGTTTAAGACCAGATACATAGCAATTGTTTCGACATATCGTAACAAACCTGGTACTGGCGGGAATTTACATACTACCAGACTTACGTTGGACAGGTAATACGCGCTGTTCCATTTTTTCATATAAAGCCAGAAACCGCCTGATAATCCCAAGCTTTGGTGCCAACCAATAGATGAACAAAGCTGAAATGATGCCAATCAACGCTCCCACTGCGATATCTATTGGATAATGAACTCCAACCCAGACGCGGGAGACAGCACCACAGCAAGCAAGCGCCAGCCAGAGCCACCCACCCTTTCTCCGGACAAGCCAGAAGGAGACAGAGATGGAAAAAAACAAAATCGTATGATCGCTCGGAAAAGAATTATCTATATCATGGTTTAGGAGTTTGTTGACATGTGGCAATACCGCGAACGGCTGATAATGCTCATAAAACTTGCCTGCCAATTTACCGATGATCTCTGCCAGAACAAAAGCAAGCCCTGCCTGGATAACCATCATCCGATTCCGGTTGCTGCGGGTGAACCAATAAACAAGCATTGCTAGTGCGAGTACATACAGCATATACTCCGCCACAAAGACAGCAGCGGGATTCAGAAAAGCAAACTGTTTGCCCAGATCGTTAATCGTCCGAAACATATCAATATCCCATTGAAACAAAATCCCACCTCCATCTGAATTTCCCACTTACAATGGAGAACTCCAACCAGCCTACTTCAGTGATTATCCATTTTTTTCGAAGTAGGCTATTGTTGCCACTAGTCCTAACAGCAGCAACATAAAGCAACACGTAGGAATAGAACGAAGGGTATGCAGGAACTCCACAATCAAATGCACGACTGACCATGGAAAAATCGCTTTATAGTCATAGTTTGCCGATACTATATTCCCCATCTTAAACACAACTGTAAAAATAATGGTTTACACGCAGTTAGTTTTTTTGCACATGATGTAATAAACATCGTCGGGGCCGACAATAGAAACAGCTAACTTCACCCAACATAATGCCGATTATTAGCTGTTAGATGACGCACCATGACGTAATCCCCGAAAACAGGAACATAAGCATTACGATAATACGTTTACAGGGCGTCCTCTATCAGCAATCTGCTATACTCTTTTGTCTCTTTGCGCGAACAGGTCGTACAAATAGTCCCCTTGTAACCATTCTTTAATACGAGATTATCCGGTTCCACCGGACCGAAGCTGCCGCAAATAGCCGCTGCGGATAACCAGGAAGTACACAATTTGAATGATCGCGAATGCACTCAACACGATTATCGACTCTTTGATGAGCGAAAAATTGAACATGCCCTGCAGTGCCGTCAGTGCCACTGCACCGTGAATGATCGCGATGGCAATCGGCAGGAAGAACAGGATAGCCATCTGGCGAGTGACGATCTTCGACAGCTCATGGCTGGTCAGCCCGAGCTTCATGATTGAAGCGTACTTCGCCTTGTCATCATCCAGATCCGTGTACAGTCGGAAATAGAGGAAGCTGCCGGAAGCCACAAAGAACACCACGCCAATGAACAACCCAACGAACATCACTGCGCTATAGCTCTGAAGCAACTGCTTGATGTGGAACGCCAGTGAGAAGAAGCTATCATTCTTGGAAAGACCAATCTCGCCGTCCAGCTGCTGGCCGACTGCTTCTGTTGCCTCCCAGTCACTGACCGCGAACACATAGTAGCCCTCGGACGATTGCGGCTCCGGCAGCTGCTCGTAGCGGTCATCATTCAAGACATAGTACTTGTTGTACTTCAACATGTACTCCGACATTAAGAAGGAGGCGCTCTGTGTGATCAACAGTGGTTTCCCGCTGCCTTCCACTGCCAGCTCCTGCTCGTCGAAGGATTCTCCTCGTCCGTCTGTTGAGTTGTATTGGACGATAGCCGCTTCGTTCGCCCCTAGTTTCAACTTCTGATCCCCGGCGACAGCGGCAAATGTGTTGTACATTGACTCGCTGATGATCATCACCGTTTCGTTGCTCTCGGCTCGTTTGTAAGAGCGCAGCTCGGCCTGCAGCTTCGTGAAGGGAATTCCCTCCACGAAAAGTTTATGTTCGATCACATCCACCGCCGAGGCGGCCTGTTCCGGAGAGTTCCCTGCATACGAGATATATTCAAAGGCAAACGGTTTTTCAATCGACTCAGTAAGGATCGTCTTGAACCCGACTAGGGCACCGATTGCTGAGAAAGCGACAGTCGACAGGATCGTCACAAGGAAAAAAGTGCGGGCATTGTCCTTCATCCGATAAGCAAGATCGTTGAAAAACAACAAGTTCGTTCGTCGCCAGAATATCCTCCGGTTGTGCTTCAAACCGCGGATCGTATATACGCTCAATTGAGTGAACAAAAAGTACGTCCCGACGACGACCGCCACTGTCACTGGCAGCAATGCATACACGACCATCAAGCCTTCGACGACCAGCGACACACCATATCCACAACCGATCAGTGCGAGCGACGCGAGTGACAGCCAGATCGAAGCGCGGGGCTCAGGCCGGGGCTTGGTGGATCCTTTGAGTAGGTCAATCAGCTTGTTGCCGCGAAAGAACAGCACCGTGAAAAGCGAGATGCCCAGAAAAAGCAGCATGAACGCGGAAAAGGTCAGAACGAGCGCTTGGTACGGCATGTAGAAGGGGAGCTCTTCCTCCATCCCAATCAGCGACTCCGCCGCAAGCAACAATATCTTGGATAGCACCAGCCCGGACGCGACGCCAGTCAGCGTGGCGCCGAAGCCAATCACAATATTTTCGATAAATACGAGCCTCCGGAGCTGCATATTGGTGATGCCGAACATGACCAGCAATCCGAACTCTCGGCTGCGCGACTTGATAAAAGCGCTCATCGAATAAAGGACAAAGAAGAATGAGAATAGGTAGATGAGCATCTGCGCCACTAGTAATCCGATCGTTACCGGACTGCCGATTTCTCTCGTTGCCAGCCCCGGATGAAAGGCGAAAACGCCATAGACGAAAAACACCATCACCGCAAATGCACTGCTGAGAAAATACGCTATGTACAGGCGTTTGTTACGCATGACGTTATTAAACGCGAATTGTTGAAAGGTCATGCGCATTCCCTCCAAGCAGTGACAGCACATCGATGATTTTTTGGAAGAACGCCTGCTGGCTGTCCCCGCGGTGAATCTCGTTGTACAGTTCACCGTCCTTGATGAACAGCACACGGTGACAGTAGCTGGCCGCCAGCGCGTCATGCGTGACAAGCAGCATTGTCGCCCTGTCCGCCCGGTTGATCGCCGTCAGTGTTTCCATAACGTCCCGAGATGATTTGGAGTCGAGGTTACCTGTCGGTTCATCAGCCAGTAGCAGCTTCGGCTCGTGAATGATCGCCCGGGCGATGGCCGTCCTCTGCGCCTGTCCGCCGGATACTTCGTAGGGCCATTTGTTCAGAATGGAGTCGATCCCAAGCCTGTCAGCGATTCTATGCGCCTTTTCCTCCATCGTGCGCACCTTCTCACCTTCCAGCGTCAGCGGCAGCACGATATTTTCTAAAATTGTCAGTGTGTTAAGCAGATTGTAGTCTTGAAAAATAAATCCAAGCTGTTGTCGGCGGAACCGGGCGAGCGCGTTGTGGCCCAATTGGTGTGGGTTCTGACCGTCGATGAGCACTTCACCGGAAGTCGGATTGTCGATCGTCGCGATCAACTGTAGTAGCGTCGTCTTGCCGCTGCCCGATGGCCCCATAATGCCGACAAACTCGCCCTTCTCGACGCTGAACGATATATCGCCGAGTGCCCGGTGCACGATCTGGCCGCTGTAAATCTTGCCCAGATGAGTTGTTCGCAGAAGTTCCATATCCTCGCTCCTTCATGTAGCTGGTGATTTCTTGTTCTCCACCTCAAGTATACGGTGGGCTCGCCGAGCAAACCAATCGACGAAGATTACATTTAGCTTACATCGATGTAAGCTTGACCGCAGTCAAGAAATAAACCCGCACCCGAGTGCCAACGTCAACGGTAGAATCGATCTCCAGCTCGTGGCCCAGTCGGTTGCAAACTTCTTGCGCCAGATGCAGCCCCATTCCCGTCGACTCCCTGAACTTGCGGCCGCTCTCACCAGTGTAGAACGGCCGAGTCACCCGCTTTAAGTCGGCTAGCGGAATACCGATGCCTTCGTCTGCCACCTCCAGCACCGTCTTCGCGCCTTGCCGCCAGGCGCGAATGGCGACGGTCCGGCCGCAGCCAGCAGAGTATTTGATCGCGTTCGACAGCAATTGGGTCAATACGAACCCGATCCACTTCTCGTCGGTCGGCACCGTCAGTTCATCGTCCATCTGAACTTGAGGGTATAGATTATTGACAATGAATAACCGCTTGTGTTCATTGACTGTTTTTCGCACAACACGCTTAAGTGGCACATGCGCCGCTTGGAAATCCTCCTCAAACGTCTCCAACCGGGTCGCGTGCAGTACTGTCTCTAGCCCCCACTGGATTCGGTCTGCTTCGTCGCGGATGTCGACCTGCCGCCGGTCGCTCTCGTTTTCGGTCAGCAGGTGGATAACCGAAAGTGGAGTTTTCATCTGGTGGACCCATTGGGTAATGAATGTCGAATGCTCACGGCGGCGCCGCTCCATCTCTGTGATACGAGTCATGTACAGTGCATACTGCGCCTGCAGCAGTTGGTCGACTGCCTGCGCGATGGGGGCACTGCTGCCGGAACCAGCCGCAGACTTATCCAGCTCATTTAGCGGCTCCGCAAGCCGATCGTACATCTTGCGATGGCTGATATAGCGCCAACCAGTATAAACTAGCAAGGTGACCATGCCAAGAAATATCGAATAGAGGGCGGTGTACACGTTGCGATAGCCGTCAAGCCAGTAGATCGCCACAACCAGCGTCAACTGAACAAGATGCATAACAAACAAGGGCCAATGCTCACGGATTAGCAGCTTCATTTGGGTTCACCCAATTCGTCCGTTTCCAGCACTAGCTTGTATCCGGATCCGCGCACCGTCTCGATACTGCCCGCAACCGCGATCTCCTGAAGTTTCTTGCGGGCACGCGCGATGTTCACGTTCAGTGTGTTCTCGTCCACGAACTGCTGGTCGTCCCACAGCCTATCCAGCAGTGCTTCGCGGGTAACGACCAGCGGGTAGCGTAGAAGCAGCAGTTCCAGCAGATCCGCCTCCTTGCGCGCCAATGCAACAGTCGCGTCCCGCCACTTCAGCTCCAGCCGCTCCGGATAGAGGGCGAGCCCGCCTTGCTCGACCATTTTTTCCCGCGCATCCCCCGCATATTCACCATACACCCGCCGCAACTGGCTGCGCACCTTGGCAATGACCAACTCATGGTGAAACGGCTTGGTCATATAGTCATCGGCTCCGTACTCCAGCGCCATTACCTGATCCATATCGCCTGAGCGGGCGCTGATGAAGATGATCGGACAGGTAGACACTTTGCGGATCTGCCGGCACCAGTAATACCCGTCGTAACTCGGCAGATTGACATCCAGCAGTACAAGATGGGGCTCGTAATGCTGAAACTGCGCCATTATATCTTCAAAATCGTCCGCGTACTGCGCTGTTAAGTTGTACTTTTCCAGACAAGCCTGTAAAAGCGAAGCCAAATTCGGATCGTCCTCCACAATCCATATGCGATACATTGCAACTCTCCTCCTCTGCGTAAACGTGTCCATAAGAAGCACAGCTTGTTTGCTCCACTTGCCCCTGGCGCGGCATACCCACTCGCAGCCGAGGTAGTGAATGGGGCGACTGTCTCTATATTAACATAAACATAATTGCTGATAATCGTTACAAGCCCATCGAATCTAAGGATAGGAGAACGAACATCATTCGCTATAATGGATGTAATTTACTGACGTTAACCTTTGGCGAGGCAGCTAAAATTCAGCAGATCGTAATAAATGGTGAAACGAAAACCTTCAAATGGGCAATGTAGCAAATCCCTCCTTTTATCCTCAAATATCGGTCGTTGATTTAGATGCAGATGGGGAAGATGAAGTTGTCGTTGTTCTGATCCAAGGCACAGGGAGTGGAGTACATGATTCAAAAGTGCATGTGCTTAGAACAGACTTTATAGAAATATCGGTTTTGATGTGAATCCACGTCAAAAAACCTCCAACTCTCGTACATAATAAGAGATGGAGGTTTTGCCCTACTTATTTTTGCTGTAAATCAACCCTGAATCATGTGGACAACTTCAATTTAGAAATCGAAGTTGTCCGGATCAGGTCCAACGCGTACATCTTCGTTCAGAGCATTGATCTGATCCATCTCTTCATTGGAAAGTTCAAAATCGAAGATGGAGGAGTTCTCGATAATCCGCTGTTCCTTAGTGGACTTTGGAATAGTAATGACTCCATTTTGCAGATCCCAACGCAGGATTACTTGTGCAACAGATTTGCCTTTGGCTGAAGCAATCGCCGTGAGTACTGGATTGTCCAACAGCTGACCTTGCATTAGAGGTGACCATGCTTCGAGCTGGATACCATGCTTTTCGCAGAAATCCTTGAGTTCAACCTGAGTCAGGCGAGGGTGGTACTCTACCTGATTGATCATCGGTTTCACTTTGGCATCCTGCATCAGGTCTTCGAGATGATGAATCTGGAAGTTGCTTACGCCAATAGCCTTAATGCGGCCGGCTGCGTACAGTTCCTCCATGGCTTTCCAGGCTGCTTTGTATTTTCCTGCCTTAGGCCAATGAATCAGATACAGATCCAGGTATTCCAATCCCAGTTTGTTCAGTGTGGTATCAAAAGCTGCAAGTGTCTCTTCATATCCGAGGTCTGCATTCCATACTTTAGATGTAACGAACAGTTCTTCGCGGTTCAGGTTGTTTTCTTGCAAAGCTTCTGCAATCGCTTGTCCAACACCAGCTTCATTGCCGTATATTGCAGCAGTATCGATACTGCGGTAGCCATGTTTAATTGCATTTTTCACAGCATCAATCAATTCAGATCCTTCTTCTACCTTAAATACACCAAGTCCGAACCAAGGCATAGAAACACCGTTATGCAGAGTTACTGTGGATTGTAGATGTTGTGCAGTTTGAGCTGTTGTCATGAGATTTCCTCCTTAAATTTGTGTAAAAATCAGTCATATTAAGCTGAATTTTTGTTGTTTTATCATACAAAATTAAATCATAGTAGATCAAATTGGGTTCAACGTATTATAGTATAATAAAATACCATGTGAAACCGGTTCCCCTTGAAGGCTGGAACTGATAAATATAGAGTGGACCTATGGTTGGATAGGAATTAGAACGAAGCTTTCTCCATTTCGACTGATGCATGTTGATCCTTGCTTTCCAGCATTTTAGCCCATGCGGTCAGAATTACAGCTACGAGAACCATCAAGGCTCCGACCCATGTCGTGTGAATCAAACCAATGGAGTCATTGATCACGCCACCCAAATAGGCACCTATAGCGATCCCTGCATTAAATGCGGCGATGTTAAAGGCTGAGGCTACATCCTTGGCCTGTGGTGCATATCGTTCAGCCAAGGTTACAACGTACATCTGAAGACCAGGCACATTCATGAAGGCGAGCAGACCCATACCCATAATGGTAAGTAGTGCTGCCAACTTGAATGGGACCGTAAAGTACATGATGCCCAGAATGATGGTCTGAATGATGAACATGTAGAAGAGCGCCTTGAGTGGGTTGCGATTGGCTGCTCTGCCGCCGATGATGTTGCCAACAGCGATGGCTATTCCGTACAACAACAGAATGAACGCTACTGTTTTCTCGGAATAACCGCTAATATCATGCAACAACGGGGACAGATACGTAAACACGACAAATGTTCCTCCGTACCCAACAGCAGTGATGGCAAAAGCAAGCAGCAAGCGTCCACCTGTAACAAGCTTCAGCTGATCCCGAAATGCCGTCCGTGTTCCTCGCTTCAACGTGGATGGCACGAGTATCAGGTTTCCGATCATTGCAATGATGCCAACCACAACAATTAGGATAAAGGCAGCGCGCCAGCCCCAATGTTGGCCAATGAGTGTACCGAGAGGTACACCGGTTACTGTGGCAATGGTAAGACCGGAGAACATGATGGCAATAGCACTCGCCCTACGGTTGGCAGGCACCAGATCGGCTGCAATCGTGGAGCCAATGGACATGAACACCCCGTGTGCCAGAGCGGATACTACTCGTGCAATGAGTAACATGGTGATGCCTGTCGATAGTGCAGCCATCGTGTTACCCGCAATGAATACAATCATGATGGCAAGCAATAGCGTTTTGCGTGATATGGTAGACGTCAGTGAAGTCAGAACAGGAGCTCCAAAGGTAACGCCTAATGCATATAAAGTAACGGTCAGTCCCGCTGAAGTTACGGAAATGCCCAGGTCATCTGCAATGAGGGGCAGTAGCCCAACGCTGATAAATTCTGTGGTACCGATCGCGAATGCACTAATGGCCAGTGCTAGCAGTGCCCACGTGCTACGCTTTGAATCTTGTAACATTTCTTGCTCAACTCCCCCGAATGTAGATTTACGTACCGGCAAATGCTATTATGAGTTATTCGGTATAGATTGAATAGTACGTACTTTTTAGTACCCTACGTACTTTTTAGTGCCTATACAGCATGCGACGGATGTAATCCAATTCATCAGGGAGGAAGCAAGTTATGGTTAGAAAAAAATATAACATCTCGGTTGAAGCTACCCTAGAAGTGATCGGTGGCAAGTGGAAATGCGTGATTCTCTGTCATCTGACACATGGGAAAAGACGAACCAGTGATCTCAAGCGTATTATGCCCGCAATTACACAGAAAATGTTAACACAGCAACTGAGAGAGCTTGAAAACGACGGAATCGTAAACCGAATCGTATATAATCAGGTCCCTCCCAAAGTAGAATACGAATTGAGTGATTACGGGAGAAGTCTTGAACCAATTCTCAATGCGCTCTGTAATTGGGGAGATCAACATATTGTGAAGGAATACGGAGACAAATCAGCAGTTCTGGAAGACAATGGACTCAATGATTTTAACTCTGACAATAGGGAGCTGGTGCAACCGTGAACTATGAGATTTTATATGATGGTGCTTTTGCGATGCTCAAGGTACATTTGCAGCGGGGAGAGCGGTTCAAGGCCGAGAGTGGTGCGATGGTATCCATGACGCCTACGGTTGCACTAAAGGGTTCAGCAGAAGGTGGGATGTTTGCCGGGTTCGGTCGGATGCTGAGCGGGGAGAAGTTTTTCTTTCAGGAGTTGACGGCTGCGGGCGGGTCGGCAGAGATTCTGCTCTCACCTTCCAGTATGGGCGATGTAGAAGCTGTTGAATTGGATGGTTCCTATTCACTCTATGTGCAGAAAGACGGATTTCTGGCAGGAACCGAGGGCATCCAGGTGAATACCAAAATGCAAAACCTGAAAAAAGGTCTCTTTTCGGGAGAAGGTTTCTTCATTATTGAGATCAGCGGACGTGGAACCGTATTTCTGTCTTCCTATGGTGCCATCCATGCGATTAATCTGGCAGCAGGTGAAGAAATGATCGTGGATAACGCCCATTTGGTGGCATGGCCTCATTATGTAGATTACCGGATAGAGAAAGCTTCACAGGGCTGGTTATCCAGTGTTACAAGTGGAGAAGGATTGGTATGCCGGTTCCGTGGAGAAGGAACCATTCTTATACAGAGCCGCAATCCGCAAGGATTCGGACAATGGGTGAAGCAGTTTATCCCTGCGCGCTAATCATTTTTTTGAGAAAGAACACACAGAGTTGCAACGGATATGTTTCCATCATCGTTATATGAATAATGGATTTACTTCATTGACTGACGGATACATATTCTGTTGCATAAGGTCGCACATCATGGAGGTATGAGATGACAAGCTCACGGTATAAAAACGCACAAGAAAGCCCGGGATATCTGTTATGGCAGGTTACAGCCATGTGGCAAAAGGAAGTACGCAGGGTGCTGGAGCCCCTCGAACTGACACAACCTCAATTTGTATTATTGCACGCCTGTTTGTGGCTCAATGAACACGATGAGGAAGGCAAAGGAGTTACTCAGGTTCAAATTGCTCAGTTTGCCAAGGTGGATGTTAACGTGACTTCTCAGGTTCTACGTGCGCTTGAAAAAAGGGGATTAATTACCCGCGCTCGTCATCAGACAGATACGCGTGCCAATATTATCACAACAACGGAAGAGGGAACCCGATTGGCTGTGGAGGGAATTCATCTGGTCGAGGAATCGGACAAGGCATTCTTCGAAACTTTGGATGAACGTAAGGGAGAGTATTTGGAGATTATGCAAGAGTTTCTTCGCCAAAAAACAGAGAGTTGATCCGTAATATATCTTTTTTTTAATGTATTAAACTACAGAATGTAGTGGAACTGGAAAATTTTCTGATTATTAATAATTATAGCACCTCTGTAAAATACAAATAGACCTCCTGACTTCATCTTGTCGGGAGGTCTATTTTGGTTGCTCAATCGATTCGATAGGACGCAAACGGCTCGCGGCGACGGAAAGAGTCACTGATCTGGTCTAGATCGGCCAACAGCTCATCGGGCAGTGACATGTCCAGACTAGCCAGATTATGTTCCAGCTGTTCGGTGCGTGTAGCGCCCACAATCACTGTAGATACGGCTGGACGTGCCAGTAGCCATGCGAGCGACAGAACACTCGGGGAGCACCCATATGAGGCAGCTTTAGCACTCACTTGTTCACTCAGTTCGATATTATGCTCCAGCAGGAAACGGTTGAAGGACGGATCGGTGTCTGCTCTGGAACCAGAAGGCACACTAGTCTGTCCGTTATATTTACCGGTCAGAATACCACCTGCCAGCGGGAAATACGGGATAATACCCACACCCTGATCGAGACACATTGGTACCAGTTCCAGCTCAGGTGTACGGTCTGCCAGAGAGTAGCTGGTTTGGGTGGAGATGTAGCGCACATAACCTTTCTGTTCACTGATGCCTAAAGCTTTCATCAGCTCCCAGGCTGCGTAGTTGGAGGCTCCGATGTAACGGACTTTGCCGGAAGTGACCATATCATCCAGTGTGCGCAGTGTCTCATCCAGCGGTGTATGCGGATCAAAAGTATGGATCTGGTACAGATCCACATAATCCGTTTGCAGGCGCCGCAGGCTATGTTCCAGCTCTTGTTGCAGGTGGTAGCGGGAGGAACCCCGCCCATGGGGACCGTCATGCCGGGGAAGTCCGGCTTTGGTCGCAAGCACCGCGTTTTCCCGACGACCTGTGAGAGCCTGTCCAATGATGCGTTCTGATTCCGTACCTGCGTAGATATTGGCGGTATCGATAAAGTTGATGCCCTGATCCATCGCTGCATGAATAATGCGGGTAGAAGCTGCTTCATCCGCGCGTTTACCAAACGCATTGGTGCCGAGCCCCAGTGCCGACACACGCAAACCACTATTGCCCAAACGTCGATACTCCATCCTTTATCGCTCCCTTTATGCTTGTTTATGTATAGCAGATTATAACGTAATCTATTGAAAACGTGTTATTAATATAGTTAAATGATTCTAAGAACCCGTTATTAAAGGAGATATGATGGAAAACAGTGCCGCACATTTAACAAGACGGAAGCCGAAGAAACCGAAGAAGAAATGGAAGAAGCCATTGATCATCACCCTAAGTGTGCTGTTTGTGCTCGGAGGACTCGGATTTATCTATCAAAAGCAACTCGTCGTGTTTGCCTTTAATTTGTTCGCTTCAGCTACGGTGAAGGAAGCCTTGGATGACTCCTTTGTACCAGCTGGCGATAAGGATGCCCCTGTCGTGGAACATACCGACCCATTCTCGCTGTTGCTGCTAGGGATTGACCAACGGGATAACGAACCAAGCCGTTCGGATACCATCATCTATTCCGTCGTGCGTCCAGAAGACAATAAAGTGCTGCTGCTGTCCATTCCACGTGATTCCTATACCGAGATTGTTGGCCGAGATGTGAAGTCGAAGATCAACTCAGCATATGCCCACGGTGAAGCCAAGATGGCGATGGATACGGTGGAGAATTTGCTGGGGAACAAAGTGGATTTCTATGCCGCGATTAATTTTAACGGGCTCAAGGATATTGTTGATGCGGTGGGTGGCGTTGAACTGCCGATCAAAAAAAATATTGAGAACAAGCTCAAAATTCATGAGAAGCTGTTTGTTGAAGCGAATAAACCGATCTATAACGGCGAAGAAGCGCTTGGTTATGTGCGTTACCGGGAAGATTCAGATTTCAATCGTACGATGCGTCACCGGATTTTCCTAAGTGCCTTCATGAATCGTGCGCTGGAGGTCAAAAATCTGACCAAGATCCCGGACGTCATCCAGATTGCCGGATCGAATTTTACAACCAACATGACCTCGGACTTTATCGTGAAATTTGCCGAGTCCTTATATATGAAAGATAGCATACCAACGATCAGCAATTACATGCTGAAGGGTGAGGGGGCAACGCGCAGTGGCACATGGTACTACGATCTGTCGGAGGACGATCTGCAGTATGTGCGTGGCATGATCGCCAGTTGGCTGGACCCGGATGCGACTGAGATAATTGAGCCCGAGTCAGTCGACCAATCGGAGACGAGTGATGCGGCCTAAGATCCATTCTTGTGCAAAATGCTCATATGAATATAAGTCGGGAGAAGCGGTTGCTTCCCGGCTTTTTTTGCGTTTGAGATCCTTCGATTGAAATATTGCACAGATATATCTAATGTTTAAACCTCTTTTTATGGCATACATATAGTAAAATATAGGGAAAAGATTAAACATCAACCAACGGAGGAAGCTCATGAAGGAGTTTAAGGAACGGCTTGGGCAGGTTCAGGAGCAGCAGAAACAGCTGGCGAAGGAGTATCATGCCCTGCTCCAGGAATACCAATCCGATGATCTGATCGTTCAGAATGAACAGTTACAGGAACAGTATGAAGCTCACAAACTCAAGCTGCAACAGCTCGAACTTCGCTCGCGCAAGATGGAAGAAGAGAATGCACGTCTTCGCATGGCGTTATCTGAACAGATGTTGGATGAGAAGCTTAATCTGATCCGGGTATCGCGGGAGAAGATGGAGACGTATTTTCAAGGAAAAACAGCGGTACATAACGATCGAATTGCATCTCATGAACATCGAACCAAATCCAGCCTGAACGCGCTGTACAACCAGGCAGCACAGGAGTTGCAAGAGGATTCACACGAGGTGAAGGAAAGGATTGCTTACCTTGCGGCAGAGGTGAATGAGCGTATTGAATCGCACAAGCGGGCCGTACAGGAGAGAGAAGAGGCTCTGCGTGGGCACATGGAGCGTGGATATGAGCAGATGGCGGAGGAGGGATTAAGCGAAGAGACTATTCAACGCCGGATCAAGCAGAATCGCATGGAGATGAAGATTGGACTCAGCTGGATCAACAAAGTAGCCATCCTGCTCCTCATTCTGGGGGTTGGAGCAGCGTTCCGATACTCGTACTCGACCTGGTTTAATGACGAGATGAAGAGCGGAGCCTTTTTCCTGCTTGGTGCTCTGATGCTTGCTGGAGGAGAGTGGCTGTTCCGCCGTAAAAAGCAGACGTTTGCGACGGGCCTGCTTGGCGGTGGGATCTCCGTCTTGTTCGGCTCCATCTTCTATAGTTACTTTTTGCTGCATATTATCGGGTTATATACGGGACTTGCCCTGTCTGTATTGGTATCGGCAATCTCCGTATTGTTGTCCCTAAGGTATCAGTCGAAGACCATATGTTCATTGGGTCTGGTAGGCGGATATCTTCCGCTATTCTCCTATATGTTCTCGTTCGGACTTGAGGGCCCTGCTGTCTATGTAGCCATGATCTATCTGCTGCTCTTAAACGGCATTATTGTGTTCATTTCGTTTGGCAAACGGTGGCCGGTAGTGCACTATATCAGTTTCCTGTTCAACACACCATCCATGCTTATCCTCTTGTGGCTGTCGCCAAGTGAGAAGATTGGCATGTTGTATTCCATTGTGACGTTTGCATTATATCTGGGCATTACACTGGCATATCCGTTCAAACATCGGATGAAGTTAACCTGGTGGGATTTCGCTCTGCTGGCTATGAATACGACCATCAGTTGCCTGATGTTATACGTGTTATTTGATGTGGCGAATTGGAATGATGCTCAAGGCTTGTTGGCGTTAATCTTCTGCGTGGTATATCTGGGTCTCGCACGATTCGTTCAGCGCAATATGGCTCAGGAGAAACAGACCATTCTGCTCTTCTATATCACTTCCCTGACCTTTGCCATTCTGATTATTCTGTTCCAGTTCGGGGCCAAGTGGTTATCGATGGGCTGGTTAATTGAAGGGGTTCTGCTGGTTACGCTTGGACATCTGAAACGGCTCAAGTCGGTGGAACGTGCCGGATGGGGTATTGTGCTTCTATGTCTAATCACTTTCGTGTACTATGACCTGCTGGCGCTATTCTTCATCGGGGAACGTTCTTACTTCATGTTAAAATACTCCAGCATTACGCTGGGTACCCTGCTTATTACACTGTATTATGCCTGGGCAGTTCACAGCAGCTCATCTGCCAGGGAGAGATTCAACTACAGCCCGCTGGAGCTGGGCTTCCTGAACGGATTCAAGTATGTGACACTCGCCAATCTGTGGTTATACGTGCTGTATGAATCGAATGAATTGTATACCAGAGCTGTGGATGGGACGTTCCTGTTATACATGTTCTACAAGCTGCTCATGTTTGCAGCGCTGACCATTGCATTGGCCTATGGATTGAGCAAAGTGAAGTTGTTGCGTGATCAATACGTACAGATGTATACCACTTTCCTGCATGCCATTGGTTGCTGTATTGCACTGGCTGTCACCTTAACCATGCCAGCGCTTCAGCCGGAAGTTCAGCAGCATACAGCGGCAGAGATTGTTGGTTTGCTGGTGCTAATTATCTTTAACGTAGGGGTATTCTTTGCAGGAAGGGATCTGCTGATTGCAGGCATCCGCGGGCAGTTCAAGAGCATTGAATGGTACCCGGTTATCGCAGGGGTATATCTGCTAGGGGTCATCACCGTATTCCTGACGATCCAGTTCCAGTGGGGTGATGTGGGGCTGATGTTCAGCCTAATCTATCTGCTGCTCGCGATTCTCTATATTGCCTATGGATTCCGTAGAAAATATGTCATGATTCGGCGTCTGGGCCTTGGCCTAACGTTGTTCGCTACGGGTAAGATGGTGTTCTATGATGTGGGGATGCTAACCTCGGGCAGCAAAATCTTTGCCTACTTCAGCTTCGGTGTGTTGCTGCTGGGCATCTCTTACCTGTATCAGAAGGTGTCGAGTCGGATGGAGGAAATACAGTCCAGAGAGACAGTGAAGCTTGACGACGAACCGACTATGCCGGAGGATGAACAAGATTGATTTGGGTTTTGAACGACTGTATTTACCTTTGCGATTATCGGAGGAGGGAATCATGAAATGGGATTCGACATGAAAATCATGCTTTGGCAAATGTTATGGCTTGCTGGCCCTGTAGCTCTTATTGTGTATGTGTGGAGGAAATTCGGTGTGAGAAAGAAACCACGTTAAAATGAGTGTTGGTAGGATAGTGGGAATCCGCTGTCCAACTCACTTCGCTTTGGGAAATAAGTCGTGTAATATAGATTTTTTATATTAAAATGAGGCTCCGGGATGCTGTGACCAGCAATCTGGGGCCTTATTGATCTGTTTTAATTTGGATTCGATGCCATAGCCTAATATGACATTCGTGAAACGTTTTGCGCAGAGATCACGTTATAATAGAGTAGACTCAGGGCTGGATCTTCATTTGTAACCATGACGTTTCGGCAGCCGAGGTGCCCTTCAGTGGTTCTCCGCCATCATCATTCATACGGGAGAGCACGGTTAATGTCATGGACAACGCAAAGGCGAGCAATACGTATATGAAAATGTTTTTTTTGTTCATGGGAAGGTACCTCTCTTGTTGAATGATCTAAAGTAGACATCCGGCCGTCATGAGAAAAAAAGCACAACGTCTGGTATAGTAGAGTTAGTAGAACCGAACATAAATCGTTCCTGTATACCACTATATTGAACTATAGCGGTGCAAACAATGGAACAAATCTGATGATCTTATCATTATTGTTACGAAATGTTTATAGAGATCGAGTGATCATTGAAGGTGGGAGAATAACATGCGGGAGACGGCAAAAATCGTCATTCGTACGCCAGGGCAGGAAAGTGACGGCTCGTTCGCTTATGTAAGCCAGGGTCGCTCCATTACGGTGGGACGTTACACAGGCGGTAGTGAATTGGACTTGTCTGTTTATAATCAGATGATATCGAAGCGGCATTGCCGCATTCATTATGATGTACAGCAACAGTTATGGATTGAGGATCTGGATAGCAAAAATGGAACCGAACTGAACGGGCAGCGCCTCGTTCCCTATGAGAAATATCCGTTTGGCGAAGGAGACAGCCTGACGCTCGTCAACGGCTTGATTCAGCTTCGCGCTGAAGGGGATCTTGGAGAGACGAGGGAGTATCGTGTGTCGGATCTGCTGGGTGAGGGTGTACGCTTGCAGGATCATTTGCAGACCGTGCAGATTGGTGAAGTGGAGATTCCGCTGTCCAAGAAGGAATATCAGCTGTTCAAGCTGCTGTATAGCGAACTTGACCACTTTGTGACAAGGGAACAGATTGTGGCTCAGGTGTGGCCAGAGCGGAGCATGCTGGAGAGTGAAGCGGTAGGGATCGACGAGATTAACTCGCTCATCTATCGGACGAATCGCAAGCTGGGTGTACACTTTACCATTAAGTCCGTTTATAAAAAGGGTGTATATATGAAGTCTCATGTGCCGGAATGAATGAGTCATAACAAAGGGATGAGTTCATGTTCATCATTTACCTGATTCCATGGCTGATTGCCGTGGTGACATTGATCGGTGTCATATCCATCGTACTTGTTAGTTGGAAAAACGGGATTTCCCCGATGCCCACATCCGGCCGCGTTAGGCAGGTGGTCATTCAAGAGGTGAACCGGATTCCCGGGTACGGGGATGTGCTTGAAGCAGGTTCCGGATGGGGTACACTGGGACTGGATGTTGTAAGGCACTGTCCTGGTAAAAGGCTGACCGGGATTGAGAATTCGAGAATTCCCTTATGGTCTTCCCAATTCATTGCGTATCTCAGTGTTCGCTTACGTCGAGCGAAGGGAAAACAGCACTCTCTTAAGGGTAGGCTGCGCTTCATGCGCGGGGATATATACACCAGTTCCTATGAACATGCGGATTGTGTGATCTGTTATCTGTTTCCGGGAGCGATGAACCGACTTCTGGACAAATTCAGTCGGGAGCTTCCGCCGGGTGCCAAGGTGATTAGTGTCTGTTTTGCGCTCCCGGGTAAGGAACCACTACGTACGATTACATGCCGGGATGCCTTGCGTACCAAGGTGTATGTATACTCGTTCTGAGAAAAAGAGTACATCCGCTGCACCTTGGGCAGAGGGCTATGATTCCCTGTAATTCTGGTCCAGAAGAATAACGAAAGAAAGCTCCGAACTCACATAACGTGAATTCGGAGCCTTTTTTGTTTCGCCTGCGCCTGAGAAGCCAGTTATATGCTACGCCTCAGGATATCATGATTATTTTGCAGAATCGGTAGTGCCTGTGCTGTCGGATGTTGTACCGGATTGCGTCCGATTTCTGCCGCCTCCGAATCCGCCTTGGCCACGACCTCCGCCAGGACCAACCATACCTGAATTGGCTGTAGTTACACCAGATTCATTCACCCAAGTCACATTACTGGTCGATTGGAATGCAACTACTTGTGTTCCGCCACTGTAAGTACGGTCTGTGTAGAGCCCATCCACCGCTTTACCTGTAGACGTACCACCGGAGTAAATCACGTATGAACCATCTTTTGCAAGATCCGGTGAGCTGACAACCACAGTTTGATAATCTTTTGCCGGAGCAAAGGTCAGGATGTTATTGCCTTCGCTATCTTGTAGATGTACAAGTGTTCCAGCTTTTTGCGTTGCAGGGAACGTCATTACAATGGTATTTTGCGTGGACGCATCGGATGTTCCTTGTGCCATACCAGAGCTTCCGGCAGCCACGAGGTATCCACCGCTGATTTCAAATGTACCGTCATAATCCAATGCTCCGTTACCGTTATCCGTTGGTCCATTCACAATAACCGTACCACCAGTCATGGTAATGGAACCATTGGAATCCAGTCCGTCACCACCTGCGTTCACGGTAAGTGTACCGCCGTTAATGTGGAACTCGTTATTACTCGCTGCTCCCATTCCGCCCGGTCCACGTCCTTGCTGATTAGCATCTGTACCTTGGGATGTCTGATCGGTAGTCGATGTTGTGCCTGTCGTTTCGGTTACAGAGATGTTCGATGTCGTTGTTGCATCGGTTGCTGTAGTAGCGCTATCTGTACTTGCCGCTGTATTCGCAGTTGTTTCCGTCTCGCCACCTGCAGCATTGACGCCATCATCGGATGCCGTTACATCCACATCCCCATCGTTCAGGGTGATGATTGCTCCTTCAAGTCCTTCATAGCTCTTCGCAATGGTAATGGTGCCACCGTTAATCGTCAGTTCCTGATCGGCATGAATGCCGTCATCACCGGATTCAATGTTGAATGTTCCGTCGTTGACTGTCACGTTATTGTTGCTGTGCAGGGAATCATCCATGGAATCAATGGTATACGTACCGCCATTAACCGTCAGGTCTGTACCTGCTTTCAGTGCTTTGGCACTTGTGGACTCGGTTGCTGTTGCAGCAGTGTCCGCATCGGCATTGGTATCGGTATCGGTATTTGTTGTTGCTGTTGTGTTGGCAGAACTGGATGTTGCGCCGTTTGTATTAGCACCTGCATTCGTACCGCTGTTAGTAGGCATCTCCGGCATATCTGCAGGAGGTTCGCCATCCGGTGGTGTACCCATATCGGTTGGTGGTGTGCCGCCACCCCATCCACCGCCACCAAATGGACCTTCTTCTACTTTGGCTGGTGCATTGGCGCTACCGCCAGCAGTCACAATGTTGTATGTGCCGCCATCCGTAACGAGTGCAGTTTCAGCCTGAATACCATCATTGCCACTTTGGATATCGAAGGTACCTCCTGCGATAGCAACGTAACCTTTGGTGGTATCTGTGTCATTGGTTGATTTGATACCGTCGCCTTCGGCTTGAATGGTAATGGTACCCGCTTGAATGGCGACCATATCCTTACCTTTTATACCGTCATCGGCTGCTTTGACACTGATGTTCCCGCTAATGATCTTCAGATCATCCTTGCTCGTAATCCCTTCATTATAGTTACCTGTGACGGTCAATTGACCTGCACCGTTGAACGTAAGATCCGTTTTGCTGAAGATTGCAGCATCCGGCTCGTCTGTTGTAGCGTCAGCGTACACATACGTTTTACCATCGGAAACGGTATTTTTGGTTCCTTTTTCGAGTGTAATCACCGCTTTACCGGCCTTTTGAATATAGATCGCTGCACTGTCATTATCATGGATCGTAGCTCCGTTTAATACGAGATGTACGGTGCCCTTATTGGCAACGTTGACCACGATCTGACCGTCGGTTAGCTCACCGCTAAGTACATAAGTACCTGCTTCCGTAATTGTTACTGAGCCATTGGCTGCTTTGGCTCCCGAACCGGTTACCGTTGCCGTTGTACCGTTCAACTTAATCGCTGTGGAATCTGCCTCGTTCCAGCTAATGTTGGTATCGTCAGCATCCAGAGAGACCAGATCTGCGTACTTCACAGAAGTTTGCTCACTGACCGATACCGTTTTGGTTGTTCCTGTCGTTGACGTTGCGGCATTGGCGGTTGTACTTGTCGTTGCTGGTGAACTGCATGCGGCGAGTAGGCTGGTAATCATGGCGATGGACCAAAGTTTGCTGCCTGTTATCATGTTTTTCTTCATATAGATCGTTCCCTTCGAATTAAGAATTAATATTCCGTTGTTGGACTCATGGTTAACGAGATATCCAGGTTGCCGTTCCGTGTGCGGATGGCATCAAGGAATTCCTTTTGGCTAACACTTTCGTGAATGGTTACACTGTAGACCAGCTCATACAGACTGCCGAGCTCGGTCGTTCTGATCTTTTTCAGGTCAAAAGGTACATTAAATGTATGGAACACTTCATTAAGTGCTTCTTCATAGCTCAAATTCTCAGGAATGGTGACTTTCAGCGTTTTCAGCTGACTCTTCTTGCCGCCGAAGTTGAAGCGACTCAGGACAAACATCAGCACACACAGGATAATCGTGAACAGCACTGCGTATCCAAAAGCACCTACACCGCAGGCAAGACCGGAAGCCATCGTGAACAATACATAAGCAATATCCTTTGGATCACCAGGTGCACTACGGAAACGAATGATCGAGAAGGCACCTGCCAAGCTGAATGCTCGAGCAATGTTGCTGCCGATGAGCAGGATGATGATGGCGACAATGACGGGCAGGACGACCATCGTTAGGGTGAAGCTCTGGGAGTATGTGGCTTGGTTGGTCTTCATGTACGTGAGGCTGATGATTAATCCCAGGATGATGGCAAGACCAATGGTGATGACTGCGTTGTTAAACGTCAGGTTGGTATCGGTAAGGGCGGAACTGAATAGTGAATCAAGCATATAGGACACGCTCTCTTTCTATAATCGGTTTATCTTGTTCTTGTTCTATGGATGGATTGAAGTCAGTACCTGGTACAAGAATGCGCTCCGACTGGTAATTCAGGTTGGTTGTTCTCGCCAGATGTCTGAACTCGTTGCCGTATTTGGAGAATCCAGTGCGGTAGAGACCATGCTCACAGAGCAGTTGCGACAGCCACAGCGGAACGGTTTTCTCGGCTTTCACTTCCATCAGCCACCTTCCGTCCTTCACGAGCGGTTCACCGTAATCTCCCTGTTCCAGCTTCAGATCATATCTGCGGCTGCGAATGTTTGTGTCAAAGGTAATGCGGAGATCCCGGCTGTTCTTGTCGAAGAGTGCTTTGCGTTCATACGCCAGATACACTTTCGGTTCAAGATCGTAGAGGCGAAGGAAGTATTTGATCTCTTCCACAACCTGTTTGTTCATGTAGTCTGCCAGCTCCGGTGCCTGTCCTGAACGAACGAATTCGTACGCTTCATCCAGCTTCAAGGCGGTTCTGCGCTTGTTCACCAGGCCAAAGACTTTCTTTTTGATCTCCAGATACACTTTGGCATTCTCTTCAGGTATTCCATACGCCCGCAGTCTTAGCTTCTCCTTGTATTTTGGTTTGGAGAGACTGGCGCGAATCAGGGAATCCTGTGGAGTATCGAAATACAGGTTACTGATGGAGTAGTACTCATGTTTCTTGTTGTAGGCATCCAGTTCCATGTATTTCAGCAGGTCGTTGTAGAAATGGGCGTACTGTTCATCCGTCAGAAGGTACTTGCTCTCATATCGGTTGAATACTTCAATTGCCATGTGGGATTCAGTCCTTTCGTTGGTGGGTTGTATGTTTTGATGCATCGTGTATTGCTTCCATGTCTGTATCTTAGAGGGCCAACCTTGAATGAATCTTAAATGGTTTTACATTGCGTTAACATTTTTTTACCTTCCTATAATATAAAAATTGAACTAAACATTTACACGAGAACGGAGAGGACAGAAATAACCTGAAAAAGCGGAGCTAAAAGCTTTCTGAAAGAAAGCTGCTTCGGAAGCATATGCTTCGCCTTTATCCCTGGATTTTCACCTCTCAAAAGGGAATCAAAAAATCTGGGGATAACAGCGATTGGAAGGTTATTCTGTCATCGTATTGGCAAGTGTAAATATTCTTTTGTTCAGTTTATATAGTTGCTGCCCCCAAAAAATATTAAGATTGATTCAAGGTTTAATTGATAGAATGGGTGATACCATACAGCGTTCATGAAGACGAATAATTCAAGCAGAGGAATGAATAGAGCATGAGAATATTAATTGCGGAAGATGAGGTTCATTTGGCAGAGGCTGTATCGCAGATTTTGAAAAAAAACAACTACTCCGTGGACATGGTCCACGACGGCAGATCAGGACTCGATTATGCGCAGAGCGGCATCTACGACCTGTTACTGCTCGACATCATGATGCCAGAGATGGACGGAATCACCGTCCTGAAGAAACTTCGCAGTGAAGGCAATCATACGCCAGTCATTCTGCTTACGGCCAAAGGTGAATTATCGGACAAGGTCACAGGCCTTGATTATGGTGCCGATGATTATATCGCCAAGCCCTTTGCCACAGAGGAATTGCTGGCCCGGATTCGTGCAGCCTTAAGGCGGAAGGGCGAAGTTCTTCCGGAGGACGGACTGAAATTTGGCGACATGGAGCTGAACACAACTCAGTTGAAGCTCAGTGTACAGGGGAAGGAAATCAAGCTGAATCTGAAGGAGAATGAACTGCTTGAGCTGTTGATTACGCGCAAGCAGGCGATTACCTCCAAAGAGCAGATTATTGAGAAGTTGTGGGGATTCGATTCGGAAGTGGAGTATAACAATGTGGAGGTGTACATCTCGTTTTTACGCAAAAAATTAACCTTCCTGAATTCGGCTGTTCGCATTAACACGATTCGGGGTGTGGGGTATGTGCTTGAGGTGACGTCCTGATGTTCAAGAAACTTCGGAATCGATTCCTGATCGTGAATCTGGTGTCCATATCGATTATGATGATGGTGGCATTTGCGACGATCTATACGATTACGTATCAGAATGTGCAACGGGAGACAGATATGGAGTTGTACAAGGTGTCTGATTTCTATCATAGTCCTTATAATTCATCCAAGATGCCGCGCGGGGAAGGTGGGGGGATGGGGACGGGATCTGGATCAGGTACTAGTACAGGTGCTTCAGGTTCAGGTTCAGGTTCACTACCTTCGGATGCCATGGGTGGTGATAATGGAGGACCGGGAGGTGACCCCAACTCACCACCGGCACGTTCCGTTTCGTTTATGATCAAAACAGATGACCAGTGGAAGATTACGGATACGCAATCCCGATTTGATATGGAAGATACGTTCTACACCGAGGCGTTACAAAAGGTTGACCAGAATAAAGTTGGTAATTCGGAACGGCAGACTGGACAATTTGCACTGGATGGAACGGACTGGGCCTATGTAGTTGATCCGAGCGGTGATGGCCATATGATCGTATTCATTGATGTGACGGCACAACAGGGCATTCTTACGAATCTGATCTATACTTTTGCTGTTGTTGGATTAATCATGTTGATTGTGATCTACTTCCTGAGCCGTTATTTTGCGAATCGCTCCATTGCACCGGTTAGAGAAGCATTTGAGAAACAAAAACAATTCATCGGTGATGCTTCACATGAGTTGAAGACCCCTCTGGCGATCATCAATACCAATGCTGACGTGCTGCTTGCAAATCAGGAGGATACCATAGCGAATCAGGCTAAATGGCTGCATTATATCAAATCGGAAACCGAACGCATGACCGGACTTACGAATGATCTGCTCTATCTGACACAGATGGACGACTCACGCTCGACGATGATTCATGCGAAGTTTAATATGAGCGATGCGGTAGAGAGTATTATTTTGCCAATGGAAGCCGTTATTTTTGAGAAAAACATCTCCCTTGACTACAACATTGAGCCGAATCTTACGGTTCATGGGAACAGTGAGCAGATCAAACAGGTCATTCTGATCCTGCTCGATAATGCGGTGAAGTATTCCGGTCCCAAAGGGTCGGTAAACGTTACGCTCCAGAAACAGAATAATGATGTCATGCTGGCCGTGTCCAACACGGGTGAGGGCATTGCACCAGAACATCTGGATCGGATCTTCGATCGATTCTATCGTACGGATTCGTCCAGAGCCCGCAAACATGGTGGGCATGGTCTGGGGCTGGCGATTGCTCGTTCTATTGTGGATCAGCACAAAGGAGAGCTATACGCCCGAAGTGTGGTCGGAGAAGCTGCCACATTTTACGTACGGTTGTCGTAGGGTGAGTAGCGCAGGCACAGAGTTGGATGAAGCGTTAGTGTATGGAGCGGGATTGAAGGATTACAACTCTGTTCCAAAACCGTTCTTCAGGCATAAGTTCTGCCTGTATTGGGTTAACCTATGCTACAATGGCAACAGTATGTATGAATCAAGGAGATGAATGGAACGTGGCAGAAGCAAACGCAATTAATGAACAAGAAATGATGCAGTATATTGCAGATAAAACGAAGGCAAGCCAAGCGAACATCGCTCTTGTGCTGAAGCATGAGCAAGCGTACATCAACAAGGCGCACGAAAATGCCAAAGGTAACGATGTGGATATTGACGGCGATGATCTGGCTGACTACATCCTTAGTCGCAAAGATGTGAAGCTGGATGAGCTGACCGTGGAAAGCATTTTGGATGCTGAGATGGACTACTTGATGGACAAGGGTCACGCGGGATACGTCGATTAAGTTCAGCGTAAGCAAAGTTTAACGAACCTGACACGCCTTATTCGGGTATTTCTCGCTCGATTGGAGATTCGTTAGTTCGGGAACTAAGCTCTATTAGCTGCTATAAGGTGTCCTAGGTTCGTTAGAGTGATCACAATGTGCAACGAGGCGTTAATGGCTGTTTCAAAAGTAACATTTTATATGTGCAGCCTTCAGCATGCTAAGTCTAAGTATCGTACTGTAAAAAAGACCTCAACTCCACGTTCTGTGGTGTTGAGGCCTTTTTTAGATTGTAGTGACCAGGCATCCCTTGGGGGATACTTGTCGGTGTAACTCTCAGTTTACAGCTTCTTATTGACCCATCATACCGCCATCTACAGTGTAGAGGGAAGCTGTTACATAGGATGCTTCTTCGGACAACAGGAAGTTCATCACCGCAGCGACTTCTTCCGGTTCACCGTAACGGCCCATTGGAATGGCAGATACCGTAGCAGATTGATAATCTTCCACGTTGCCGGAATTGGCTTCGATTTGGCGCATCATACGTGTGTTGATTGTGCCTGGCAATACAGCGTTAACCCGGATATTGTAAGGTGCCAATTCATTTGCAGCGGTACGCGTGAGACCAACTACGGCATGTTTGGACATAATATATGGAGATACGGCAGGTGCGCCCATCAGACCCGCAAGGGAAGAGGTATTTAGAATCGCACCGGATTTTTGTTTTTTCATCACTGGAATGACATTTTGCAGACCCAGGAATACGCCACGAATGTTGACGTTATATACAGTGTCGAGTGCTTCAACACTCAGGTCTTCGATCAGCCCTGTTGGACCTTCAATTCCGGCATTGTTGGCAAAATAATCGATTCGGCCAAATGCATCCAGTGCTTTTTGCACATAGTTTTTCACGTCTGCTTCCTGGGATACGTTTGCTTTTACGGCGATGACGTGCTCTTTGTCGAGGTTCAGATCAGTAATCGTCTGTTGGATGGCTTCTTCATTCAGGTCCACCAGAACCAAGTTGATTTTGCGCTCTGCAAGGCGGCGTGCCAATTCTTTACCAATGCCTCCGGCTGCTCCTGTAATTACGGCTGTATGTGTATACGTTGTACTCATGATATATTCGCTCCTTATTCATTATTGGCAGGTATTTCTCAAAAAAAGTTTCAACCTGTCGTCTATCTTTCCTGTCTCAATGTTAAGATATACATAGCAATGTGACAATAATCATTGACAGCGCATATGTCAGCTATCGGACAGAGGTGTAGGCGGTGTTTATTTATATTACAATAATGAACAAAGGAGGCGAAAATGTTGATTATTGAACATCCTCAGGACCGGAGAGCACGAAGAACACAGGATGCGATCATCGCTGCGGCGGTTTCTTTGATATTGGAGAAGGGAGCGGATGCCCTCACAATCCGGGATATTACGGAGCGGGCGGATTACAACCGTGGAACCTTCTATTTACATTTTCCCGGCAAACCGGAGTTGTTGCAGTTCATTCTGGATGATTTCATGCAGGGAGTGGGGCGAGCTTATGCAGAACCATACGCACAGCTTAAGGAAGTGGACATGACTGTGTTGCTGCCATCCACGATGCCTGTATTCGAATATATTGAAGCCCATCAGGATATCTTTCGTGCATTAATAACGATGCATTCGGATATGGGTTCCCGGCTGTGCAATATGTTTAGAACGTATCTAACCGAAGATTTTGTATTGGTGACCGAGGATAGTGAGTGGACTATTAATTACGACATCATGTTAAGTTATCTGGTATCTGCAACTGTAGGCGTAATCATGCATTGGGCGGAGATTGGGTTCAAATATTCTGCGCATTATATGGGAGAGCAACTTACGGCGCTGATTAACATCAAACCGACCCGTCTGCTGATTGAACCAGGGCAGAAGGGTCGGACTATTCACGAGCGTATGCTGTTGGATTAAAGTACCGGATTATCCGGTCATGGAGGCATTAGCGGCCTGTTGCATCTGAAGCAGTTGTTCGCGGATCAGGACGGACTCTCCGACCATAATTAATGCCGGGTTATTCACTTGATGTGACAGGGCGAGGGAATGGAGTTCGGCAAGTGTGCCGGTAATAATGCGTTCCTCCGAAGTGGTTCCCCGTTCGATTAGAGCCGCAGGGGTGTGTCCACTTTTCCCATGGTGAAGCAATTCATGTTGGATCTGGGACAGTTGGCTAATACCCATGTAGATGACCAACGTATCTACACTATGGGCGAGTAGGTCCCAGCGAACCGATGATACACTTCCGTCACTGCCAGTTCCCGTGACACATGCGAAGGATGAAGCGATCCCGCGATGGGTTAACGGAATAAGGGAGGAAGCGGACGTGCCAACAGCCGAAGTGATGCCAGGAATAATCTCAAATGCAATCCCTGCTTCCGCCAGCACAAGCGCTTCTTCACCACCACGGCCAAAGATAAACGGATCGCCTCCCTTGAGTCGTACAACTTGTTTGCCTTCTGCTGCATGTGCAGCCAGCATCCGTCCAATCATCTCCTGACTCATGGAGTGAAGCCCTGGGGCTTTGCCGCAGTAGATGCGGATTGCTCCTTCGCGAGCCTCAGCGAGCAATTGATCATTCACAAGCCGATCATACATAATGACATCTGCCGACTGAATACGTTTCAGGGCTTTTACCGTAATCAGATCCGGGTCTCCAGGACCAGCGCCAACAATACTAACCAGGCCCCGGCTCATGATCGTGTCCCCAATTTCGGTGCAGCATCAGAACTTGCCAATCCTGAACGACCACCCTGAATGGCTGCCAGTTTGGACGAGAGCTTTACCGGATTTCCCCAGTGGTGTGCAGCATATAGACCGAGGCCTGTAAATACGGCTCCGCCTATGAGATTGCCCAGCAATACCGGAATCTGATTCCACAGCCACCAGTCAGCCATACTGACCTGTGCACCGAGCATCATGCCTGCCGGAATGACGAACATATTTACCACAGCATGCTCAAATCCCTGAGCGAAAAATATCGTAATGGGCAGCCACATCGCTACGATTTTGCCCAGTGTAGAAGTGGACGTCATTGCCATCACTGCCCCGAGTGTGACCATCCAGTTACATAGAATGGCTTTGATGATGACCAGTACAATGCCAGCCCCGCCCAAGTGCTGATATCCCAATGTTTTGGTTTCACTGGTCTGGATTAGCGTTTGAATTAGAGGGTTGTTCATATCCGTACCCATCTTGGTAATGGTCAAGCCGTATAACAGAGCATAGAATGCACATCCGAGCAGATGTCCTGTGATCACCCAGAAATAATTTCGGAGCATATCCATCCATGTAATTCTGCGTTTCAACACTGCGAGTGGAAGCATCGCAAAGTTTCCTGTCACCAATTCGAGACCCAGCAGAATAATGATGACAAATCCAGCCGGGAATATCAGTGCACCTGCCAAACCAACGGAAGTTTGAGATACAGCTGTATATGCCAATGTGGTTGCAAAGGCGAGGATAGCCCCTGCCAGAAAACCGCGGATCAGCATCTGTACCCGATTCATTCTGGCTTTGCTCTCACCAGCTTCGACCATCGATTGCAGCACTTCTGCAGGTTTAACAAAATCCATAGCGCACGCCTCCTTGATGTCAGGGTATCTCTAGCCTTTAACCCGCAATTGTGATGAAGATTTCTCCGCTGTTGCCGTCCACTTCTGTTTTGTAGGTATTCAAGCAGCCCTCATCCGGCTCGTGTACCTTACCGTTACGCAGATCAATCTTCCAATCATGCAAAGGACAATGAACCGCTGTCCCGCATACCATGCCTTCCGACAGCTTGCCGCCCTTGTGAGGGCAGCGATTCTCGACGGCGTGCAGACTCCCGTCGCTCAGTTTGAAGACTGCAATTTCGGTATCCTGTATCAGGAAGGTCCGTGCACCCTTTTCATCAATATCCGTCAAGTGTCCAATCCGGAATTTGTTCATCGCTGTTCCTCCGTTTCTAGTGAGTTACCGGCTCGGCACCGGACAGTGGGGTGAAGTTTTTACGCAATTTCTCGTCTTCAATGATTTCTTTCCAAGGATCAACCGTGTGACCCAGCGTAACTTCCAGGCGTTCGATCAGAGCGAGACGTACATCCCGATCCGCCAATGCTTCCTTCACATGATCCAGACCTACCCGTTCAATCCATGCCGCTGTTCTCTCATTCCATTTTGCGTTCTCTCTATAATATTGCAGGTAAGAGTAGGTCCACTCTTCCACTTCCGCATCAGTTTTCACCGTACAGAGCAACTCAGCTGTGCGAACTTTAACTCCGGCGTTACCACCAACATGAATCTCCCATGCACCATCGATGGCGACAACACCCAGATCCTTGATGGTTGCTTCAGCACAGTTCCGCGGACATCCAGATACAGCAAGTTTCACTTTTGCCGGAGCAACCATTTTGTCGAGTTTTTTCTCCAGTCGAATCCCCATCTCGATGGAGTCCTGTGTTCCGAATCGGCAGAATGTGTTACCTACACAAGTCTTCACCGTACGCAGCGCCTTGCCATAACCGAAACCGGAAGGCATATCGAGCTCTTCCCAGATCTTCGGAAGGTTCTCTTTCTGTACTCCGAGCAGATCGAGCCGTTGTCCGCCTGTAAACTTCACCATCGGTACATCGTATTTCTCCGCGACAGTTGCAATTTTGATCAATTCCGCTGGAGAAGTAACACCACCATAGATCCTTGGAATAACGGAGTAGGTACCGTCCTTCTGAATGTTGGCGTGATAACGTTCATTGGTGAATTTGGATACACGCTCATCTCTGTATTCTGCCGGCCAGATCATACCGAGATAATAATTCAGGGACGGACGACACTTGGAGCAACCTTCCGGCTCATTCCAACCGAGAACGTTCATCACTTCCTTCACGCTTTTGAGTCCCATTTCCTTGATCTGTGCAACAATCTCATCCCGATCATAGGATGTGCAGCCACATATGCCTTCTTTGGTCTGTTCACCTACATTATCACCGGCATAATACGTGAGCAGGTTTTCGATAAGCGGTTTACATCCACCGCAAGAAGCGGAAGCTTTGGTACAGGATTTGATTGCACCGAGTGTATTACAGCCTTTATTCAGAACAGCGTCCCCGATGGAAGCTTTGGTAACACCGTTACACCCACAGACGATCTCGTCATCTGGCATACTTGCCATGCGTTCTGCGACAGATGGACCCGAGCCTGAACCACCGGAAGGTACACCGAGCAAAATTTCTTTCTCCCGACCGCTGATGTTCTCTCCACTCTTAATGAGAGAAAACAGCGATGCGCCATCCGTGGTATCCCCAAACAATACAGCTCCAATGAGCTGCCCATCCTTAATCACCATCTTTTTGTACACACCATCAACGTCATCCTGAATGCGAATGCTGCGAGTGTCTGCAGCGTCTTTGAATTGTCCGGCAGAGAATACGTCCACACCAGATACTTTGAGCTTCGTGGACGTGACCGAACCTGCGTATCCTTCGGTTGCCGCACCAGCCAGGCGTTTTGCGAGCACCATACCTTGTTCATATAATGGAGCAACCAGTCCGTAGGCAATACCGCGGTGTTCTGCACATTCGCCGACGGCAGATATACCAGGGATGCTGGTATGCATATAATCATCTACAATGACTCCACGATTCACATCGAGGCCGGTATTGCGAGCCAGTTCAATCTGAGGGCGAATCCCGACAGCCATGACAACCAAATCCGCTTCAAGTACCGTTTGATCAGTGAAACGAATGGCTTTTACTCGATGTTTGCCTGTGATTTCTTCGGTATGTTTGTTCAAAAGGAACTTCATACCTTGCTCTTCAAGCTCACGCTGGAGCATCAGTCCTGCCGGGAGATCCAGGTTCCGGTCCATCAGATGACCGTTAATATGGATGACCGTGACATCCATGCCCAGATTGAGCAGCCCCCGCGCTGCTTCCAGTCCTAGCAATCCGCCTCCAATAACGGCAGCTTTGCGATACTTTTGTGATGCTGCCATCATGGTCTCGCAGTCTTTAATATCGCGGAATCCGATAACGCCTTCCTTGTTAGCGCCGGGAAGAGGGAGGATGAACGCTTGTGAACCGGTTGCCATAATCAGCTCATCATAGGTTGCGCGTACACCATTTTGAGATACAACTTCTTTGCGCTTGGGATCGATCTGAACGACCGGGTCACCCGGGTACACCCGAATGCCGTTATCTTCGTACCAGCTCCACTCATTGATTACGATATCTTCGATGGATGTTCCGCCAGCCAGTACAGAAGATAACATGATCCGGTTGTAGTTGGGATGCGGCTCTGCGCCGAAGACTGTAATTTCATAAGCGTGTGGAGCAAGCTTAAGGATATGTTCGATTGTGCGGATTCCCGCCATGCCATTGCCGACCAGCACCAGTTTTTTCGTTGTACTCATTATGATTAGCCCCCTTAGGTCCATTCTGCAAACTGCCTCAAAACCTTGTCTCTAAAATCGAAAAAGCCTGTTATGCCTCGGAGGACTGCGCATATACATACGCATCCCTTGCTCCGAGATTGCAAAACAGGCTTCATTGCCGTTTCAACCAGCTACGCCGTTGTAACTGTGATCGATTCAAATATGGAGTTGTTATGGCTTAACTATAAAAGATCGATCCATTCATGTCAAGATAGTTAACATAAAAAAGTATTTGAAATTTAAAGTTAATTATGTTTACATGAATTTATTGGAACACGAATGATCGAAGAGGTTTTAAGGATATATATTCATGAAAATGAATGTTTTGGTGAAATATAGTGCACTGGGCACTACAAAAAGCATAGAAAACGTATCATAATTAGTGTTTCACTCTTTTGGGCTACTAGGACGATCCGTCATGATTGTTGTATTTATTATCTCGAAATCAGTTATAAAATCAGATTGATCTGTTTTTTTTGTCAGGTAATATAACATATATAGCGCTTTCTTGTGTTAACGCTTTAAATAATGTGATTCTAATTATACGTAATTAGGGAGGGATTGCTCCATCATGCGATCTTTATTGGTCATTCGTATACAGTCGACGATAGCTGATTCGTCCGATGCAATCCCTCTGACACCGGAGAGACTGCTGGGGGCGAACGGGTACCATGTACAGGTGGCAGGTAGTGAAGCGGAAGCGTTGAAGCTCGCCCGTGAGGCGGAAGCGTCCATCTTGCATCTGTCGCTGGCTGATGTGGAGTACTGGGTGAACTGCCTGGGAAAGGGGAAGGCTGATTCCCCGCTGCTCTGGTGGTGTGGGCCAGATACGGCCTCTTCCTCCGCAGAATCCTGCGAGGTCGAAACTTCATTTGATGGGATACTTACACCATCCATGACCGGGCCCGAGATCCACTGGACGCTTCACTTTGCAGCTCGGCGCTACATGGAACGTAAACAGTGGGAGCAAGAACGGAAGCAGTTGCAATCCAGGCTGGAGGATCGAAAGTGGATTGATATGGCGAAGGCCATTCTTAGTGATCTGAAGCAGATCTCCGAGGCCGAAGCCTATGACCTGTTACGTAAGAAAGCGATGGATGAACGCAAACGGATGGTCGATGTAGCTACGGCAATTGTGAAGGCACATCAACTGCTCCAGTCTTAATTTGGAAGGAGAATTCTCCATGGATATGTCTCACATACTTCGAGAGGTCGGACGTGGAAAACGAGGCTCGCGTGATCTGAATTATACAGAAGCACTGACCGTTGCAGAGAAAATCCTGAAACAGGAGGTTTCCCCTGCCCAGACGGCTGCGTTTCTCATGGCTGAACGAATGAAAATGGAAAACGTTGAGGAACTGGAAGCTTTTGTTCATGCATGTCGTAACAGTGCGGAACGTTTCTCCATATTTCAGGATGGATTGGACTGCGCCGGTCCTTATGATGGACGGACAAAGTCGTTCATGGCCACATTTCCGGTTGCATTTGTACTCGCGGCGGCCGGGTTGCCGGTGACTTTGCACGGGAGTGATCCTTTACCGCCCAAGTGGGGCGTTACGCTGTCGGTACTGTTGAAGGAAGCAGGAATAGATACCGGTAAGATGGATCGGGAAGATGCCCGAGGTGCTGCGCTCCGTTCAGGTGTCATGTACGTATCTTCCGAGGAGTGGTGTGAGCCTCTTCGCAAGCTTCGTCCGTTACGGGAAGAGCTGGGATTCCGCACGGTGTTTAACACAGCAGAGAAACTCATTGATTATAACCATTCACCGTATTTGGTGTTTGGTGTGTTTCATAATACCTTTCTGGATCGGATTGCGAAGCTGCTCACCCGGTTTAACTATCGCCGTGCTTATGTTGTACAGGGAATGGAAGGTTCTGAGGATCTGTATATTGATCGGCCAACCCGCGTATACGCAGTAGAAGACGGAGAGATGAAGCTGGAACTGATTGACCCCGCAGCTTATGAACTGGATATGCCTGTGCCTGAACTGGTATGGACAGCTGCCAAGCAGCTCGAAGTGGTGGAAAGTGTATTATGTGGTGACGGGCATATTGCTTTTGTGAATCAGGTCTTGTTAAATGGAGGTTTCCGCTTGTATGCGGCGGGGCGTGTGAATTCCATCGAAGAGGGCATATACACTTGTCAGGGGTTGCTGGAGAGTGGTGCAGCGTATCGTATCTATCAACAGTGGTGTGTCTCGATGGGTGGCGAACTGCCGGATAACAGAGCGGTGTCCATCTATCCGGCATCGTCCCGATAAATCGTTGTTTAAGCTTGTGCATATTTAGCGTATTCTTACTCCCAAGGATAAGTAACGGTCAGGAAGTCAGCAAATTTCTTGCTCTCTTCCCGCCGCATTTTCCGCATGGCCGCCCGATCCGGAGCGGTCTCGTATAGTTTCTTTTCTTCTTCGGTCTCCGGGATAATACGAGGTACGATCAGTTTACGATTATTTTCGTCCAGGGCTACAAAGGTCAGAAATGCAGTCGCCGCAATTTTCTTCTCTCCGGTCTTCAGATCCTCTCGAATCACCTTCACAAAAATCTCCATGGAACTTCGTCCTGTCCAGGACGCGAACGATTCAAGCGTAACCGAGTCCGTTGGGTTAATCGGGTACAGGAAATCGACGGAGTCGGTTGAAGCCGTTACGGTATTGACCCGGCATAGCTTGGAAGCGGCGATGGATGCAATATCATCGATGTAGGACATCAGCTTCCCGCCGAATAGCGTATTATGATTGTTGACATCGGTTGGGAACACCCTTGCCGTCTTGAAACAACGTGTTTCGCGTACATATTTTTTCTCCACCTGATCCATCTCCGTTGGTTTCGGTATCTCTCTCATGCTTTTTTCCTCCTTACAGTATGGCTGCTGTGACATAAGTTCAACTAAAGATTATTTACATCGGCCACTCCGATGATAGAATAACTCTCCGATCGCTGTTATCCCCAGATTTTTATTATTCCTTTTTATAGAGTGAAAATCCGGGGATAGCGTATGCTTCCGATGCAGCTTTCTTTCAGAAAGCTTTGAGGCGAACGCTCCGCTTCTTCAAGTTATTTCTCTCCTCTTCGTTCTGTGTAAATGTTTAGTTTGACTTATATAGTATCTTTTAGTATAAGTGTCGGTCAGAACCATATTCAAATGAAGTTTGGACTGCAAAAAAACCGCCAGGCGCGGACCGGCGCGCTGGCGGTTTACTGCTGTATATTAAGCCTTGGGCTTGAAAATGCCGGACGGTTTGCCGATCGGCAAGAACGCATAGCCGAAGTGAGCGTTAAGTACCGAAGCACCTGTACCATACAGGGACACAATTCCGATAGCCATTTCAGCGTATGCTGCAATGGTGTGGAAAATGTGAGGAGCTACGCCGAAAGCGTCAAACGTCAAGCCAAGGAACAAGAAGTCGATCAGAATGAAAATGATAAGCAATACTTTATTCGCTTCAATCGCACCGATCGTCATGAACAGGGTGAATACGAGGTATCCGGCAAAAGCAAATCCGAGCTGCTTGCCATCGGCCTGTTCAGCGAGAGTGGAGCCAAATACGCCCATTTTGATCATCCAGTTGGCAGCCATTGCAAACCAGAAGAATGCGTACGCACCAAAAGCTGTTGTGCCAAAAGTATTGTTGCGTTTGGAATCTTGAATACATGCGAATAACTGGGCAAAAGCGCCCAGGAAGATCGCCCAAGGAATAGCGTAGCTAAGTCCATCTGTGATGCCAAGCTTTTGGGAAGAAGCGACCAGGGTTACGATAGCCAACCCAAATAATCCCATTGCGCTGGGATCGGCGTTAACAATTTTGACTTTGGTCTGTGAATCGGTCTGCATGGTGATGATAAGCCTCCAATAATATCAAATCAGGATCAATGGCCGTCGTTGGCCGTCCTCTAAATTACATCATTTGTATCCGCCGGGTCCGGACACACACATCGCCCTATTGTACCTGAATGACCCCATTATGGAAAGGGATTTTATTACCTTTTGAACCAATAGACTTTTTGTTTTTTTAATATACACATTTACGACACAATCCGTTCTGGCCGTGAATGATGAGGTCAGACGCTAGAATCCAACCCTCGATAATACCACTAAAATTGCGTCATATCAGCCATTTTCGGATAAGCTCTTGTGTGATAAAATAATCTTTATCAAAATTTGGAGAAGAATACAAAACATCCTTGTCTCCTATGCCATATGTTAATCCAACTATAGATTGACAGGAAAAACTAAAATGGTTCACAGAATAAGGAGGTATCAGGGGTCATGGTTATGAGTTTGGATTTGAAAATTAAAATAGAAAAGGCCAGACATAACCTTCATATGCTGGTAGAGCATAACAAGGGTGGTCTTGGGCATCCCGATGTGATTCGGCAGTCTATGGCATTGGACGAATTGATTAATGAGTATAACCGAATTAGCCGAAACCATTCACGGGCCTGAACCCAAAGCGATTTAAATTTTATACATGGAACAAATCACATAGATTGTAACGCTTGATCGTACAGACGGGCATGAATATAGCCGGTATGGACAGCCTCAGTTGAAGAGGCGGTATCCTACCGGCGTCATATTCATGCCCGTTTGTTTTTGCATCGTATCCATCATGCATCTGTTTAATGCAGCAACCGTTTGGCTTCCAAATATAATACCTGTACGAACTTTTTTGTATTAATGCGTGTCTGGGACAAGGAAGGCTCCACATTGTTTTGCAGCTCCAGCATTTTCTTGCGAATTTCGGTAAAATCGAAAAATTTGGATGCATAGTTCTCGAACTTGGGATGTGTATAATCTGTTAATCCCAGAGAAACCACATGGCTCAGCGTCTGGAAGATGGCCCTGCGAACACGTTGTTCCGATGCCTTGATCTCCTTGTTAATCTCTGCAAGTGTGGCGTTCTCTCCCAGCTTGCGTATCGCTACGTTCTGAAAGATGTCTTTGAGAGATGGGAACGTATAGGGGGACAGCTTATGCTCATCTGTCTCTACCTGCTCCAGATATTCCAGCATGTCCAGCAGATCCCTGCTGCCCGCTTCACCGATCATGCCCATCTCGGACAGCAGGAAATGTCCTGCAGTCGTGATTGTTTTGTCCGGAACCGGAGCCGCAGCACGTTCGGTAGAATTCAAACCGGACAATCCCTGTAATGTCCGTTGGATATCTGCGATGGATTGCTGCATCCGCAGCCTTTCGCTCACCAGCCGCAGAACAGATAGAATCTCCAGCCGGTTAATCGGCTTCGTAATATAATATTCAATGCCTAGTGAATAGGCTTCACCGATCATATTTTTCGACTCGATCTGGGAGATCATGACGATCTTGCCCTCAAACCTTCCTTCAAGCGCTCGCACAGTCTGAATCCCGTCTCGTTGGGGCATCAGCAGATCAATCAGCAGGACATCCACCTTATGCAGTTCCAACAGTTCCGCGTGAATATGTGCTCCGTCCTCAGCTTCCCCGGCAATATCGCCAAGGCCTTCATCCTCAATAATATCCATCAACATGGAACGAACGCCAGGATCATCATCCACGATAAAATAACGCATGTCAGTCATTCCCTTTCTCTGTGAATGGTGTGATTGATAAATCTATGGTAAAGGCGGTTAACGCCGCGATGAACTCTCGTTCCAGTGTAATCGTTCCTTTCCTTCTTGCATAGAACCTGACATGTCAGGTTAAATGACAATGATTGGGCGGTCAAAGCCCGATTTTAAAATAAATGTATAAATTGCATGTAGGTATTTGTCGATTTCCGTAGATGCCCTTGTAGTATAAGTAACATCCCAAAGTCTGGGGCTAGTGTTGTGCAGAATGGTACAAACTTTTCACGTGTCCATCTCTGTGCTTGAAATACACCATAAAAAGGGGCATACCGATGGAGCAAACAATACAAGATATTGTCGTCATTTTCAATGATTTTCTATGGTCCAAAGTGTTAATTATACTATTGGTAGTATGTGGTATATACTTCACCACCAAGACCCGGTTCATGCAATTCCGCATGATTGGAGATATGGTGAAGGTGCTTCTAGAGCCGAAAAGCAAGGAACCAGGCAAAATTTCACCTTTTCAGGCGTTCTGTATTAGTATGGCGGCCCGTGTAGGTACAGGGAATATTACCGGTATTGCACTGGCTATCGCACTGGGGGGACCTGGTGCTATATTCTGGATGTGGATCATTGCAATTATCGGATCAGCCTCCAGTTTTGTGGAGAGTACGTTGGCCCAGATCTATAAAGTGAAGGATAAAGGTGGATTCCGTGGGGGTCCGGCATATTATATGGAACGTGGGTTGGGCAAACGCTGGATGGGGATTTTATTTGCCGTTCTCATTACGCTTTCATTTGGATTGGTCTTTAATGCGGTGCAGTCTAACACGATTACCGTTGCATTTGAGAACTCATTTGGTACGGATCGGTTAACGGTGGGTATCATTATGGCTGTGATATTTGCAGGAATTATTATGGGCGGTGTCAAACGGATTGCAAAAGCGTCGGAATACATCGTCGTTGTACTGGCCGTATTGTACATTGGGGTAGCGGCTTTTGTGGTGCTGGCGAACATTACCCAGCTTCCGGCCATGATTGCGTTAATTGTGAAAAGTGCCTTCGGCATCGAACAGGTTGCTGGCGGAACGTTGGGCGCTGCACTGATGAACGGTGTGAAACGCGGATTGTTCTCCAATGAGGCAGGCATGGGTAGCGCCCCGAATGCTGCTGCAACGGCGGATACAACACATCCGGTGAAACAGGGACTTATTCAGGCGTTTGGTGTGCTGACAGATACGTTAGTGATATGTACAAGCACTGCCATGATTATTTTGTTATCCGGGGTATACAAAGGTTCCGATCTGGGTGGCATTGAATTAACTCAGGCAGCATTAAGTGTACATATTGGTTCATGGGCATCGGGATTTCTGGCGGTTATGGTGTTCCTGTTTGCCTTCAGTACACTAATCGGAAATTATTACTACGGAGAAACCAACATTGAGTTTATCAAATCCAACAAAGTTTGGCTGTGGGTATACCGTATTTGCGTCATCGCGATGGTGGTGTTTGGCGCCGTTGCCAAAGTTCAGCTAGTGTGGGATTTGGCTGACCTGTTCATGGGGCTGATGGTGGTGGTGAACCTGATTGCCATCCTGATGCTGTCCAAGGTAACCTTTGAAGCGCTGAAGGACTACAAGAAACAGAAGGCTGAAGGACGTGATCCCGTCTTTACCCGGGACCGGATTCATATTCCGGGTGAAGTCGAATGCTGGCAGTCGGAAGAAGAGGTTATTGGAGATAAATCAATACATGTAGCCAATTAAGATTTCATCTGAATACCGTTGGTTATATACAAATGGACATAACAAAAAAACAGGACTTGGATTATCCATCATGGGCAACCCGAGTCCTGTTTGTTGCATTACTTTTTAACGGAATAGCTGATCAGTTGTTCGGACAGAGCTTTCATTCGCTCCCCTGTTTCATTAAGCTGCTCAATCACATCCGTAAAGGAGGATACAAGCGTTGCTTGTTCCTGTGAAGAGGCTGCAATCTGGGAGACTTCAACTTCCATTTGTTTGATGACCTGTTGTACATCTCTCAGACTGGTATCGATATCACTTGTAGCTTGTTTGGCATCCACAGAGAGTTTGCGTACTTCGGAAGCAACCACACCGAAGCCGGCACCAGCTTCACCAACACGAGCGGCTTCAATAGCGGCATTCAGGCCAAGCAAGTTGGTTTGCTCAGAGATTTCACGAATGAACCCGGCTACTTTGTTGATTTGGGAAGAGTTCTGAACAGCAAGTCTTGTGTTCTGCAAGATCTGTTCACTGGTTGCTTGCAATTCTTCGGCATGAGCAGCGACATGCTGCACCATATCAACGAGGTTACCATTGATGGTTTGATTTTCTTGTATAATATCCTCAAGTTGGTTCTGGTTAGATTGGTCGTAAGATACACAGAAAACAGCAACAACTTTCTGGTGATCATCAAAGATCGGAATGTTCAGAATATCCAGTTCGATACCATAAACATCCTTGGAGAGAGTAGCGAGAGTAGCTTCTCTTCCGTTTTTTAAGATGGAAAAGTTTTGATACGATTCCAAGAGTGGCATTCCTTTTTCAAAACCAAGGTCAAACTTGTCGGTGGTAATAACCTCCAATACCTTTTCGTGATCATATACAGTTAAACTAGCTGGTTCTCTAAGGATCTTGCTGATATAAGGCATTACTTTAAGCAGGGCATCTACAACGTTCATGGAAGAGGACCATCCTTTCAATATTTGAATGTATTATTTTTAACGATCTATGGAATGCTCTATCTTTCATCGGACGGAAATGACTTTTCGTGAACGGCATTTTGCATGAAAGAATGAACATTTTATGATTAAATTTTAAAGTATTTACCATTTGAAATGATTTATTGGATATAAGTGTTAGTTGTAACTATTTTTATATCAAGATATTTGTACGGATGTATATCAAATATAGGACATATGTCCTTTTACATAGGTTATATACGACAACGGAGGGGAAGTCGGAATGAAAGAAATCATGGACTTTGGACTTGTGCGGCAACTCGCCCGTGAGAATGGGTTGGATCAGGTGCTGGACGAGCCTGCACTCGCTGAGTTGCGACTACTTGAGGCTGCGAAGGGCGAGATGATCTGTGCCAAAGGTGAGCGACCCGAGCGATTGTATTTTCTCGTGCAGGGCAAGCTCAAGATCTATACCACCCTGCCTAACGGAAAGTCTCTGTTGCTTCGTTTCAGTACACCACTTGCGCTTGTGGGAGATTTGGAACTGGTAAATGGCAAGGAGGCTATGAATACGGTAGAGTCTGTGAGTAAAAGCCTGCTGCTGGGTATCAGCTATCGCGCTCTCCAGAATACCTATGCAGAGAACCCTAAGTTTCTCCACTTTATGCTGAGCCAAGTTACGCACAAATTGTATACCTTTTCCAACCTGTCGAGTCTGAATATGTTATATCCGGTCGAGAGTCGATTTGCCAGCTATCTGTTGTCCACAATGGGCCAGGACGAGTCTTCTTCGGAAGAGATCCAGACTTCCAAGCTCACCGAACTGGCCGATATGCTGGGCACCAGCTATAGACATCTTAATAGAGTTGTTCAAGATCTGTGTAATCGAAATATTATTCGCAAAGTGCAGCGTAAGCTTCTGATCTGTGATCTGGAACAGTTGCGTGCCATCGCGGGGGGCAATATATATGAGTAATGGCATCTAAAATAAAGATCAAGCCAGCATATCTGTACGACATGACGCGGTACAACAAAATACAATATGGCATAACAAAGAGCACCCTCCCGAATATACGAAGGGGTACTCTTTGTATTCTTTGTGTACTGCACGTCAAGTGGATTAGATATCTCCGCGCTGCTCGAACAATTGAGCGATCTCTACAATGACACGGGTGGCCTTCACCATATTGTCTACCGATACATATTCAAATTTGCCGTGGTAGTTCTCACCACCAGTGAAGATATTTGGTGTGGGCATGCCCATATAGGATAGTTGGGAACCGTCTGTTCCTCCCCGGATGGGGCGAATAACAGGTTCGATGTCCAATCGTGTCATGGCTTCATGGGCAATGTCCACGATCTGGCGTACGGGTTCAATTTTCTCACGCATGTTATAGTACTGGTCATTCAATTCAACCGTGATGCTTTTCTCTCCATACTTGGTCTTCAGTTCGTTCGCGATATTCAATAGATTTGTTTTGCGCTCTTCAAACTTCTCCCGGTCGAAATCACGGATGATGTAGCTCATCTTTGTCAGTTCAACGTCACCCTCCAGAGACAACAAATGGTAGAAACCATCATAACCGTCCGTGAATTCAGGAGCTTCCTCCACAGGCAGGCGTCGATTCAATTCCATCGCAATTTTCAGGGAGTTCACCATCTTATCCTTCGCTGTTCCGGGATGCACATTGGTGCCTCGTACTGTAATTTTAGCGGCAGCTGCGTTAAAGCTCTCGTATTCCAGTTCACCAAGCGGTCCGCCATCGACTGTGTACGCATATTTGGCTCCAAAAGCAGCTACATCAAACTTGTGCGGTCCACGGCCAATCTCTTCATCCGGGGTAAAAGCAACCCGAATCTTACCGTGTTTCACTTCCGGGTGTTCAATCAGATAGGCCATCGCGGTCATAATCTCGGCAATGCCTGCCTTATTATCTGCACCAAGCAACGTTGTACCATCGGTTGTGATCAGGGTGTGGCCTTTATACTCGTGCAGTTCCGGGAAATCCTTGTTGGACAGCACTACATCCAGTTCCGAGTTCAGCACAATGTCAGCACCGTCGTAGTTATCGATAACCTGTGGTTTAACATTTTTGCCAGTAAAGTCGGTCGCTGTATCGAGGTGAGCCAGGAAACCAATTACGGGAACATCCTTGTCGGTATTGGATGGCAGTGTAGCCATGACATAACCATTCTCATCCATCGTCACATCTTGCAGACCAATGGAGGTACATTCTTCAACGAGCAGTTTGCCCAAGGCCAGTTGGCCGTGTGTGGAAGGGCATGTCTCGCTATTTTCATCGGATTGGGTATCCATCTGAACATAAGTACTCAGTCTTTGAATTAATATATCTTTCATATAATAACCTCTCCCTAGCTTGAGTAGTATTTAAGTTGAGCTACTTGTTTTTACACTGATCCACTATGAGGCCAGAATAACCTTCTGATCGCTGTTATCCCCAGATTTTTTGATCCAATTTTACAAAGGTGAAAATCTGAGGATAAAGGCGAACACTCCGCTTCTACAGGTTATTTCTGCCCTCTCCGTTATCGTGTAACCGTTAGTCACAACTTATGTAAATTGGGTATAGTAATTATTGTGGTTCTCTACGGTTATCATATCATGTTTTGCAGTCATTTCCAGAATGGGGTAGATCGGAAATAGGAGGATGACTAGGTATCAAAAAGGGTACCAAGGCACAAAAATGTACGTACTTGTGTTTCCATACGTCAGGTTCATAATAAATGATGAAGAAAGGATGGGTTCTAGACATGCCATTTATCACGGTTAAGGTACTGGAAGGCAAGTCGGTTGAGCAGAAACGTCAGTTGATTGAACGTATGACTCAGGTGGCTTGTGAGACACTGGATGTTGATCCGAGCAAAGTCTTTATCTTCATTGAGGATTTGGAGAAGGACAATTACGGTAAGAACGGAAAACTGTTTTCGGACTTAGACAAATAAGGAAGGCTTCATATATATCATGATCAAGGAACAGGAGATGCAGCAACGATGACTGAGCAATTATTTTCCCCTTATCAATTCAAGAGTCTGCAATTAAATAACCGTGTCGTCATGGCACCAATGTGCCAATATTCTGTCACTGCGAAGGACGGCATTCCGAACGATTGGCATCAGGTTCACTATGTGAGCCGTGCGGTTGGAGGAACAGGACTCATCGTGATCGAGATGACCGATGTTGATCCGGATGGTCGTATTACGGATAATGACTTGGGTATATGGTCAGATGAGCATGTGCCTGCCTTCACCAAACTTGTAGATGGAATTCATGCCTACGGCTCCAAAGTAGCTATTCAGATCGCACATGCAGGACGAAAAGCAGAGGATGCAGCGCAGCCGGTTGCTCCTTCGGTAGTCACATTCCCGGGAGAAAAGTACAAGGAACCTCGTGCATTAAGTACGGAAGAGGTAGAAGCTATGGTGCAGAAGTTCGCAGACGGTGTTCGCCGCGCAGTCCAGGCTGGAGTCGATACCATTGAGTTGCACGGTGCCCATGGATACCTGATCCACCAGTTCCATTCCCCGCTGATGAACCATCGTGAGGATGTATATGGGCAGGATCTGTCCCGTTTCGGCGTTGAAGTCATTCGGGCAGTGAAAAAAGAAATGCCAGCAGATATGCCGCTAATTATGCGGATTTCGGCTGTCGAATACGCGGATGGCGGGTATGATATCGACCATACGATCAATATCGCTCGTGCTTACCAAGACGCAGGCGTGGACATGTTCCATATCAGTTCAGGTGGCGAAGGACCTTCGGGACAGCGGAAACCGGGGAACTATCCGGGGTATCAGGTACCATTTGCCCGTCGCTTCCGTGAAGAACTTAGCGTTCCTGTCATCGCAGTGGGTATGCTGGAGGATGCAGCATTGGCTCAGGCGGTGATTGGAAACGGCGACGCGGATCTGGTTGCCGTGGGCAGAGGCATGCTGCGTGATCCGTACTGGGCGAACCATGCCGCTCTGGAACTGGGTGTCAGCAAGGATCAAGCTGCCATTGCGGAGCAATATTCTCGTGGATACTAATTTGCACTAACAGTTACACTTGCCACTCCGATGACAGAATAACCTTCCGATCGCTGTTATCCTCAGATTTTTTGATTCACTTTTTCAAAGGTGCAAATCTGAGGATAAAGGCGAAGTGTATGCTTTCGATGCAGCTTTCTTGCAGAAAGCTTGTAGCGTCGCTTCTTCAGGCTATTTCTGTCCTCTGCGTTCTCGTGTAAATGTTATTGCAAATCTTATATAGTAAATCAGGCCACAGCATGGGTTAAAACTCATGCTGTGGCCTGATTTGTATGATGAGAAGCATGTAGACTAAATTACGGATGACTACGTTCTTCGAGTTGCTTCATAGACGAATTTTTGATTCGACTGTGTAGGTGGCTGATTCGGGTTGAAATCGGCGTACACTTTAATGTCAGAGAAACCAATGTTTTCGAGAATTAGGCGTAACTCTTCTATGCCGTACCAACGTAGAGTGAGTTGTTGCAGCTCCGTAGCAACAAGAGAACCCTGATGCCATTGTTCGTAGCGGATCAGACTCACTTTGTACTGTTGAAGAAGGTTCACTTCAATGTTTTTCACTTCTACCGTGATTGTATCGCCATCCGGTAATGAAACGGTTGATGTTTCCACAGAAGAGGGTTGTGTCACATCGGGCAGAAACAGATCAAACACGAGCTTGCCGCCAGGTTCTAAATGCTGAAATAGATTACGTAATACGTTAATCGACGCCTGTCTGTCTTGGATGAGGAGCAGAGAACCTCCGGGAATGATAATTGCCTCGTATCGATATGGAAGGTCAAGCTTCTCCAGATCGGCAACGAACAGCTCAGGTATAGGTAATGCCCGCTCGGTGCAACGAGAACGGCAAGAGTCAATCATATCGGTTGAATAATCAAGTCCATCCACCTTCAGGCCTGCCTCAAGCAAAGGAATGAGCACTCGGCCTGATCCCGACATGGCTTCAAGGATCCGTCCTTTGCAGCGCTGAAGATAGTGACGATAGAATTCGATGTCTCCTCCCAAGGAGTGTCCCACGGGTTTGGTTAGATCATAAACGGCAGTGCACAATGGACCATAATAACTGAAAGACATCGTGTAAGTATCCCCCACATTTTGATGTAATGAATTGCAAAAGGGGAAGGGAATACGTTAAAATAATCCCTTCCGGCAACGGTTGGAATTGGATTTTTCAGAGCAGACTATCATAGAAATCACGCACCTTATATGTAGTATATTCCAATTATGGGTGGTGTCACAGTTGGGGTCAACACCTTTTTTGGTCGTTATGTGAACCCATTTGATATGAATCCTAAAATCTCAAACAATGAATAAATATATCCAAGGAGGCGATACGATTGGAATCATCATCAAGTGCATTACCGGATATCCGGGAGGAACTATTGCTTCATGCACCTGTAGAGAAGGTGTGGGAGATGGTCTCGACAGCGCAAGGATTGGGTGCATGGTTCATGCCGGGCAATCTGGAACCTGTGGAGGGTCATGAGTTTATATTGGAAGCAGGCCCCTTCGGCCAATCACCATGTCAGGTGACGGAAGTTCTTCCGCTGCACAAGCTGTCATTCCGCTGGGGTAAGGACTGGACGTTGACGTTCCAACTGAATGAACAGCCCGAAGGTACGGATTTCACACTGATTCACAGCGGTTGGGATGCGGATAAACTGACTGAGTTTGGACAGGCCCACGCCATCGTACGCGAACGTATGGAACAGGGATGGGCCGGAATCGTTCAGAAGCTTGCCCAAGTTGTTAAATAAATCTTCATTCAATCAACCCCAGGCAATTTCGCCCGTTCATTCCGGTGAAATTCGGCCTGGGGTTTCTTGGTGTACCAAGAGCTGGCGAAAACAGATAGAGATCCTTCAAATTATAACGAATTTGACCGATTATGATACGGAAACTATTTCCGTGAGCACCAGAAACGTGTAACATGAATTTTAGTGATAAATCGACAAAATTAGACGTCTCTCGCCATTGTGGATGGAAGGAATACATAGATGAGAAAACACTGGATTATGCTGACCATAAGCTTCATATGTATTGTCATTGTTCCGCTAGGCTGGATTGCCCAGACGTTAATTAACGAGCGTGGTAATCCCCAGGCTATGGATGGAAAAATTGACCTGACCCAATGGAACTTTGATCGTATGGGTGCAGCGTCTTTAAAGGGAGACTGGGATTTCTACCCCGGTCAGTTGCTGAGCCCGGCAGATATTGAAGCGAGTGTATCTGGCCGTAAGCCATTGCCTGCTTCGTCTGGTACTCAGGTTCCGGCCCGATGGAACCAATCTCTGGGGCAAGCGCATGGGTATGGGACCTATCATTTGCAAGTCCAGCTTACACCCCGAACGACGAAAAACGATTATGGTATACGCACGCGGAATATACGCATGGCACACCGGGTATTTATTGATGGTAAAGAGATTGGCGGCAAAGGCCTGCCAGGAATGACACCGGGAACAGATTTACAATTAAATCTGCCCTTTACGGGATTCACGTCCATTGATGGCAACACGGCTGACATTATCATTCAGGTATCGAACTATAGTTATTCTTCCGGGGGCATTGTGGCGCCCATTTTGTTTGGAGACGAGCATAGTATTCTGAAAAGCCAGCAACAAGATTGGCTCAAGGATCTGATGACCTTATTTGGTTTTATCTTGCCAGCCGCCTTTTTTCTGCTTCTGTTCAGATTAAGGCGTACGGAGAGGGAGCTTCGTTTCCTCGGATTATTCAGCCTTTCTGGTGCGGTATACGCTTTGACCCATGGGGAGAAGTTACTGGGAACGTTTGTACCGTTCCTGACCAATAATGAGATGCTTCGGATTCAACTCCTTAGTTCAGCCTTTGCGTATTACTTTTTACTTCGGTATATGGATGCCCGTGTACCGGGAGCGGTTCATCAGTGGTTTGTTCGATTGGCTGTCGTGCTAATCGTTGCCCAAACCATTGTGGGTCTAACGCTTCCTCCGACGCTTTTCTCGACTTTTGAGATTCCTATGCTGCTGATCTCGCTTGTTGTCATGTTCTATTCACTGCGAGCCATGTTCTATTGGTTAAAAGGACGTCCCAATGACAGCCATTTTGCACTGGTGAGCATGATGAGCATACTCATGGTTGTTGTGCTACACACGATTGGTGCGTTTACTGCCGTAGACACAGCATTCTTCGCGCTGATTGAACTTTTATTATTTGTAATTGCCCAGATGATTGTGACCGCAATCCGTTTCGCACAATCATTCCGGGACGTGGAAGCCCTGTCGGAGCGATTACTTGCCATTGACAGCCTCAAGGACGAGTTCATGGCGAACACGTCGCATGAGCTGCGAACTCCCCTGCACGGCATTATTAATATTGCGCAATCGATGCTGGAAGGAGCTGCCGGAGCAGTTACGCCCAAGCAAGCCAAAAATCTGTCCATGATTACTTCAACCGGCAAGCGCCTGTCACTGCTGGTTAACGACATTTTGGATTTTGCCAAATTAAAAAATAGTGAAATTGAGTTGAAACGGGTAGCTGTTGATCTGGAATCCGTTGCTCGTACTGTGGTTGAAGTCTCGGGTTTCACGTTTGAAGACAAGCCGGTTATATTGATTCAACAATGGCCCCAGTCCTTGCCACTTGTTGAGGCAGACGAAGATCGCCTAAGGCAAGTTCTGTATAACTTGCTGGGTAACGCCTATAAGTATACTGAGCAGGGTGAGATTCGATTGTACGCTAGTGTTGAAGGGGATTGGGTGAAGGTATCAGTCGCTGATACAGGGGTAGGTATTGCCCTGGACAAACAGGAGGATATCTTCCAGGCGTATGAGCAGAGTAACGGCACGATTGAGCGATTGAATCATGGAACCGGACTGGGTCTGAGTATTACGCGAAAACTCGTTGAACTTGGCGGTGGTGAGATCTGGGTTGAATCGGAGCCGGGGCAAGGTTCGATCTTTCATTTCACCCTGCCTGTGATGAAGTTGCCTCTGCTGCAATCTCATTCGAAACCAACTGTGGCACGATATGTTGCTGCACAGGGGGCGGGGGCAAAGGAGTTTGTGACAAGAGAGTCAGATGAGCAGGAAGATCTTGCAGAATCCGAGCACACGATTCTGATTGTAGACGATGATCCCGTCAATCGACAGGTTTTGCTTAACCTGTTATCGACGGAACGGTATCGTGTGATTGCAGCGGACAGCGGGCCCACTGCATTGAAACTCCGTGAAGAATTCCCGTCCATTGATCTTGTTATTACGGACTGGATGATGCCTAAGATGTCCGGGCTTGAGTTATGTCGCAAGTTGCGCGAGCACAGTTCCTTGTCTGAGTTGCCGATTCTGATGCTCACTGCTCGAGGGTTGCCTGAGGATATCAAACACGGATTTCAGGCGGGAGCCAATGACTTTCTGAGCAAACCGGTGGATGCTGGTGAATTGCGAGCCAGAGTTCGGACGTTAATTGAAATGCGGAGTTCGGTGCAGGAAGCTATCCGGACCGAAATGGCCTTTTTGCAGGCCCAGATCAAGCCTCACTTCCTATATAATGCACTCAATGTCATTATCGCGACCTGTGCAGTGAATCCGGACAAAGCAACCGATCTGCTGATTGAACTCAGTCATTACCTGCGCGGAAGTTTTGACTTCCAGAACAGGGAGCAGCTTGTTCCTTTGACCAAAGAGCTGGAATTGGTGGAATCGTATGTGCATCTGGAACAGGCCAGATTTGAGGAAAGACTGGTGGTTGAATATGAGGTGGAACCGGATGTGCAGCTCTATCTGCCACCTCTAAGTATCCAGCCACTTGTGGAGAATGCCATTCGACACGGCGTGATGGAGCGGGCAACCGGCGGGACAGTTCATCTTAGGATTTTCAAAGAGAGTGAGCATGTGGTTGTACAGGTTCAGGATGATGGTGTGGGTATCCCTCCCGAGCGTATGGCTCAGGTCAAGTCTGGGAACACCGAAGGTCCTGGAGGTGTCGGGCTGCAAAATATAAACCGTCGCCTGATGTCCCTCTATGGTCAGGGACTGGAGATTCATAGCCATGTGGGTAAAGGCACACAGATTCGGTTCCGCATCCCTGTGCAAAAGGTGGATTATGCCAAATAGTGTGCCGAGTTAAGCAATTATGGTTAACAGACTAATAAAGCGGATGCCGATAAAATCGGCATTCTAATTGAATCTTTCATGGCAGGAGGCTGAAAGAACGGTGAGAGCCATTGTGATCGATGATGAGAAGCCAGCGCAGCTTCATCTGGAGCGACTACTACGAACGGACGGACGAATTACACCCGTGCAATGTTTTTCGACAGCTCGTGATGGTCTGCATTTTCTGGCAAAGGAACGTGTAGATGTTGTATTTTTGGACATTGGAATGCCGGAGATGAATGGCCTGGAAGCGGCTGAATATATACAGCAATTGGATCAGAGTATTCGTATTATCTTTGTTACGGCTTATGCGGACCATGCAGTGGAAGCATTTGAACTGCATGCACTGGATTATGTACTGAAACCGGTAAGCTCGACCCGATTGGCCAAAACCGTTGATCGAATCGCGGGCATAATGTCGCATCATTCCCAAATTGCAGCCACCGCCGAGGTACAGGGATCGGAGCCCGTACCTGTGGAGCTGGATACTGAAGTTCCAGGGCTGCTAACGTTCAAACATCTGGATATCTACAGAAGTTTGGATCAGGGTGCCAAGAAACATAAGTGGCGAACAACCAAATCACAGGAATTGTTTGCTTTTTTGTTTCATCACAGGGAAGAATGGGTAAGCAAGGAGATTCTGCTGGATAAGCTATGGGGTGATGTTTCCCAGGAAAAGGGATTAACCCATCTACATACTTCCGTGTACCAGATTCGAAAGCTTTTTAAGGAATGGAACATGACAGGCAAGCTGGAGTACAATATGAACCGTTATCGTCTGTTATCAGGCAATCTGGTAAGTGATGTGGATCAATTTGAAAAAGCCATGGTCTACAACGTCATCACATCAGACAATATTGGTGACTTGAAGCATATGATTCCGCTTTATCGTGGCGATTATCTGGAAGAGCATGATTATCGTTGGGCACAGGCCAAAGCAAGGGAACTCAGACGCAAGTATACAGCGCTGGTTATGGATATCGCGAGATGGGACATGGAGCATGGGCGTGGCAAGGAAGCGATTGAGCAATTAACGATATTGCAGGAACGGGAGCCTTATTCGGAAGAGATCTGCCGACTCATGATGGAAGTGTATGCATCCATGGATGATCAGCAAGGCATACTTCGTTTGTATCATTCATTTACATTGACATTAAATGAGGATCTGGGACATCAGCCAGAGCCGGAAACAAGCAGGTTATATCAGAGCCTGACGGATAAATAGACGTAAGATCAGACAGGAGGGTGGGGCATGAAGCTATTCATACACCGCAAAGACTTGCGTACGGATGATCTGGCCGCATTCGACTATTTGCGGGAACACCAAGAAGAGAGTGTGCATATTCTCATCTATGATTCATTCCTCCTGCGGCAAGGCCGAGAGAAGGAACACAGCGGTGTGAATTTCAGGCAGCACGCAGCGGAATTAGGCAGGCAGTATCTTGAAGCCAAACGAAAACTGCATGTTGCTTACGGCAAACCGGCTGAAGTGGTTGAATTCATCCTGAACGAATTCAAAGGTGAGATTGACGAGATTGTGGTCCATCGGGACATGACGCCATATGCAATCGAGCGGGATAGGGCCATACGCAAAGTTAGTGAGGTGCACGAGGTTTCGTTCACACAACTGACGGATCATCTGCTGATGGATCTGAATGGATTCGCGAATTTCACGGGCAAGTCGGAGCCTTATAAAGTATTTGCGGCTTTCCATCGGCGGTGGGTGGAATTCATGAATGAACATCCCAATCCTCCTTCGGCAACAACCGTTGCAGAGTTGAAGGTGAATGATCGTCAGATTGAATGGCCTGATGCAATGCAGGTACCTCCGGAGTTGCTGGAGGGCAGTGGTTCGAATGACGAGGACCCGCATCTGCTGTTGGATGAATTCTTATCGGATCGAATTGCTGAATATGGGGATCATCGAGATGAATATGAGGCTTACGAGCCGAGCCATCTCAGTTCGTATGTAGCGGTTGGAGCCGTGTCTATCCGCAAAATGTACGATGCCGCGAATCGCACGGCGGAAGCTGGAGAGTGGATCAGGCAGCTGTGTTTCCGCGACTTCTATCTGTATCGGGCGGTCTATGAGAGTCACTATTTTACATATGAAAAGGTGTACGATCTCTCGTCCCTCCATGACGATCATTTTGAACGGTGGTGCAAGGCGGAGACAGGCATTCCGATTATTGATGCAGCGATGACGGAACTGAATGAAACCGGTCATATGCCGAACCGGTTGCGGATTCTCACGGCGATGTTTCTCACCAAAAACCTGAAATGTCCGTTTACCTTGGGTGAAGCCTATTTCAGGCGCAAGCTGAGTGACTATGATAACATTCAGAACCGTGGTAATTGGCTATGGTGTGCCTCGCTTGGGGAGAATGCGGCTCCGTATTTTCGGGTGAACAACCCGGTAACGCAGTCCGAGAAATATGATCCGCAAGGCGATTATATTCGCAAGTGGTTGCCCGAATTGAAAGATTTGCACAGCAAAGACATCCATCAGCCGCGCAAAGATGCAATTGTGGATCTGAAGGCATCGAGACAGGCAGCAATTGAGGTGTACAAACAGATTCTGGCGAGTCGTGGGAAGTAGACTCGGGCAGGGCGAGTAAGTGTCTAACCCAGATTTACCATTCTCATCCGGACGAACCAACAATAATTTGGTTGAAAGCAGGATGTTCGAAAGACCGCGTACTCGCGGTCTTTTTTACATATATAGACATGAAAATAGTGTGAAATGTGTTGAAAATTTAGGAATTATTAAGAAATTGGACTACCCTTCTTAAGCAATATGGCTTTTAATAGATAGAGAGCTTTAATGTATTAAGTCATATCTGACATATTGACGAACACATGAAGGAGAAACCTGAACATGAGTGAAACACTGAAAAGAGAGCGAATTCCAGAGCTGAATCTGGTACGTGCCATGGCAATTATCGGCGTACTGTGCGTGCATTCCACGTCTTATGCGACGGTGGACATGACGGGCTCAGGCTACTACTGGCTGTACAACTTTATCAATATATTTATGAAATATGGTACGCCAACCTTTATTTTTATGAGTAGTTTCGTGCTGTTTTATAACTATTATTCCCGTCCACTGGACAAGAAACTCGTGAGTAACTTCTACAAGAAAAGATTCGTGTATATTTTGCTTCCGTATTTCCTGTTCTCATTGATGTATTTTGTTATCCTGCACTTCACGCACTATCAGGGTCGACCGTTCGGCGAATCGACTGTAAGCTTCATAACGAAGCTGTTTACGGGGAAAGCATATACGCATCTGTACTTTGTATTCATTAACATGCAATTCTATCTGTTATTCCCACTGGTGTTATGGCTGCTTAAGAAGTATCCTTCTGTGGTGAAATGGTCTGTACCGATTGGATTATTGATTCAATGGGCATTCATCGTAAGTAATAAATATGGATTCCAGGTACCCAACAAGGGAAGCTGGGCGTTCTCGTATTTTTCCTATTTCATGCTGGGTGCTTTTATCGGGGTGTATTTCCCTAAAATCAAGCAATGGTTCGTCATCAGTCGGGCCAATGCAACCAAAGGGCGCGTAGCTTCATGGATTCTGCTCTGGGCGGTGTGGATCATTGCCGGACTTGGCCATGTGTATATCTATTATCTGCTGCGTATGAAGATCGCAACGTATAACACACTATGGTATGAATTCTTCTGGAATGTTCATACTTTCGCCTGTGCGCTTGTACTGATCCAGATTGCTTATCTGCTCTACCGCAAAGGGCCATCACTGATCGTGAAGCCCTTAAACCGGCTTGGGGCTCTGTCATTCGGGATCTATCTAATCCATCCCTTCTTCCTGCTGGTGTATCGTGAATTTCCACCGCAAACAGGAGTCTCCTGGTTAGTGCATCTGTGGTATGCCGGAGGGTTTGGTGTAGCTCTGATCGCTTCGTGGATTGTCGTTGGATTGACGGCAAGGTTCGTTCCTTATGCATGGGTCATCTTTGGCAATCTGCCGAAACCGAAACCGCGACTGGTACCTCAGCAGAACTCGGGACAACTGGACGTTCGATAAGATCTTTTCCAACACAGGAATAATAAACCGTTTCTTGGTCGACCTTAGGGGAGAGCAGGAAGCGGTTTTTTTGATGTATGCAGATATGTGTAATGTGGGGAACGAGTGTTTCTTTTTCATGGTTGATGGGTAATCATAAGGCGGAACGATAATACATTATGGATAACAGGATTAAGGTGAATAACATGACAACATGCGAAAAATGCGGGAGACCGATGCAGGATATATTGGAATATGTGGAACACATTCTTCACGAATGCAGTGAACAGATACAGGAGTACAACTCGAAAGATTATCAGGCCTTTGGCCATGAGGGTGTTCGCGAGCAGATGTGATACAATAGAAAGAAACCGGATTCATACGGAACCGAGGTGACAACATGGAGACGGGTCCAGCCCCTTTCCGGCAAGGAAAGACGGAACAAGAAGCGCGACTGAGCAAAACGTGTATGTATTGCGGACAACAGCGGCCGATGTCCGAATTCCGGCGCAGAACCGGAAAGCGGGCAGGTCCCGGAGCCAGGCGGGGAGCCTGCCGCAGCTGTCGCCAGCTTGGTGGACAGGCTGCTGATCACGAGTCAGGTTCAAGCGTCGGACGAACGAATGAACGGATGGAGCGTCAACGGGATGGCTTGGAGACACGTGCTGTTACTGCCAGACCCTCTGCATCTGCGAGAAATGAGGCAGGTCATACCTCCCACGGTATGGAGCATGGAGCTGCTACGGTGTCTCAGTCTGACAGAAGTCTGGTGTCTCAATCGTCAGTAGACTCAAGTTCTTCGAATGACGATGAACGCGCTGAATTGGTGACTTCGCCCCCCTCTTCTTCGGGTATACGGAAGAAGAGGAGAAGACGGAGGAAGAGCAACCGATCGGAGAGCATAACGGGAAATGAACTGAGAGAGACGAGTCTGGAGCAGGATGGCTCGGCGGGTGAGGTAGGAGATGAGCCACAGCCAGGTGAGCACTGGCGTGGGGAAGAAGGGCATTCGCAGGGGCATGCTGCTGCGAATGAAAAAGGCACTGCACAGCGGGCTGGCGCGCGCGCAGCCGCTGCAGTGCAGGCCGCCGAACAGACTGCGGCGGCCCACCAGGCTCTGCTGCCTGCTGAGCCGGAAGGCCCGGCAGCAGAGCCCATGGCTGCGGATCAACCGACCGCAGCCAAACGCAAGCGCAAGCGGCGCCGCAAGCGTGCTGCCGCGCTCGCGCCCGGCGCAGGGCAGGCCCGCAGCGTAGCTGCTGAGGCCCATGCGCCGGCACTGAGCGACCGTGGCGATGCCACCACGGTCGTTGCACCAACGGCGGCGGAGGCACAGCCTGCCGCCACCAGGCGCGAGCCTGGGCAAGCGCCGGGGGCTGCTGCGGAGGCAGGGCCTCCAGCGCCTGTGCGCCAGCCTGGCTCGCCAGGGTCCAAGCCGCGCCAGGCGCGCAAGGAGCGTGCGCCCAAGGCGAACGGCGAAGACGCTGCCCGCGGTGCATCCGGGCAGCGACCCGCGCATGCCAGCCGCAGCCACGGGGCTGGCACGGATGGCCGTCCCCGCCGCCAGACGCCGGTGGCTCCGGTAGCCATCGATCCGGAAGATCCGGCTTCGCTCCGGACCAACCGACAAGGCATGGTACGGATGCGTGGCAAAACGGACAAGGGACGTCGCTGGCATCAGGAAGTGGACATGGAACTCGCGGTCACACTGGTGAAGGAAAAAGCTGCTGTGGTGGTCAATCGGTACACGATTCGCCGATTGTTCAGCAACAAGGATTTCAAGCGGTATATTCTGACGCGGGATCACTACACTTGTTACTTCTGTGGATCGTATGGGGATACAATCGACCATCTGCTGCCGCGTGCCAAAGGTGGACATACCACCCCGCTTAACTGTGTCTGCGCCTGCAATCTCTGTAACCAGTCCAAAGCGGCAATGGATGCTGAAGAGTTCATGCGTTCCGGGATTCCCGAATGGAATGCTGCCCATCAGGCAGAATTAATTGAACTCGCAATGCAGGAAGCGCAGCTGGAATAAGGATGATATACTCCCGAAGATAAAATCGGTTTTTAATATGAAGAGCACACCAAGACCACAAGAGGGTCGGGGTGTGCTTTTTGGATTTCATTTAGATTTCGGTGGAAAGTTTGTTCACTGTGCAATAATTTCTTCAAATTGACAACGGTGTTCATCGAAGATGTACGTTATACTGGGAGAGAGTTGCGTAAGAAGCTTCATCATTCAGTTGAATGATGAAATGTATAGTGAGCATCAAGCCTAAGAACTTAGACTGTATAGATTGGATGGATGCAGATGACCCCAGCAGCATTGGATATTATGTCATATATTACGGAAGAAAATATTCGTTTCTGGCTGGAGAAGTTTCGCTCCCTTGGCCCGTTACCGGGAATTTTGCTTACGTTTATGAAATCATTTGTACCGCCACTTCCAACGCTGTTGATTGTGGGCGTAAACGGCGCGGTATACGGTCTGTGGGCAGGGTTTTTATATTCATGGATCGGCATGGTCCTCGGTTGCACTGTTACATTCCTGATCGTACGGGAGATTGGGAAATCCGCTTTTGTGGAACGATGGGCACGCAAACCTCGTGTGCAACGCAGCATGGTGTGGATTCGAAGGAATGCATTCAGTTATGTTTTTCTGCTGAGTATCTTCCCGGTAGGTCCATTTGTCATTATTAATGTGGCGGCAGGTATCGCGCGAATGCGATTGTTATCCTTCCTGCTGGCAGTGGGCTGTGGTAAAGCGATCATGATTTTCTCTGTGACGTATATCGGTTCCAATGTGGAACAATTTCTGGAGCACCCTGTACGCTGGGTAGGTGTATTACTGTTCATTGCGGTATCACTGTGGGCAAGCCGCAAACTGGAGCGACATTTTACCCGGTCATCGTCAGATAGTGAAGATCTACATGATCTGAATCAACCAGCGGGAAAATCGATTTCCTCCTAGTTTCGGGGTACAGTGGTATATTTGTGTGGTATTTATGAATTAACTCGAGATGAACCTTTTAAGGGGGATCAGTATGATTGAAAATGTCTTTGACTTTGATAAAGAATTATATCGCATGAATGAAGAAGAGCTTCGTTCATTATTGCGTATGCTCTATCTTAGGGCGGACATGGCAGTCAGTCATCAGACAGAAGAACATTCAGTTCATTTTGCAGTGAGTGTACAGCGGATTTTTGAGGGGTTAGACGAGGAAAGGAATAGGAAGCAAGCTGAGCAGCAATTGATTGATACACAGAAGCCGCGTGAAATTCATATAGCGATTGGCGAATCGCCGTTGGGTAGCATTAAGGTTGCCATGGGTAGCGTTCCTGGACGCTTGGAGCGGCGTTTTTATTCTATGAATGACTACTATGCGATTGGCCCATTGGGAGATCTTACTGATAAGATAGTTCTACAACGTAGACACCTCTGGTTGCTGGAGCGACTTTATTTGAGTGAACACGGAAGTTACGCTATCAAAGGCGTAGATGAACTGATTCAATTAAATACCGTGATGAGTTCCATCGATGAAGAGACCAGAATAACCATCTGGTATGCTAATAACGCTCATGAGAAAACAGGTCTTCTGCATGCTATGCATTTGCTGCGTAACAGGAAGAGTCCTGTTTATCTGATCGAGACAAGTGAACTGTATCAGGAGTTATTCCATAACCCTGACATCGAGTATGATGTTTGGAGAACAGGAGAGATCGTATCTGAGAAGTTGTTAGCCATGTGGAACCACTGTGCAAATGCAGAGCCGGTGTCTTCAAAAGAACGCAAGCAGATGGAGCAAGAGTGGGATCATCTCTCTAAACAACCAGGCCATCTGCGAATAATGAAGGATAGTAAGATTCTTAGCGTGTCCGAGGACGGAATTGATGATTTCATTATGCAAAAGGTGAGAGATCTTACGATAACCAGACAATCTGATGAATTTATAATATGTGCCCGTGTTGTAGGTGAAGTACTTGGATATTTAGAACAAACTGTGGGAGATGCATTTATTGAATATCGAATACGTCAACTTGTACTGCAGGGACGACTGGAGATGGAAGGTAGGCCACATGCGATGAGGTACTACAGTATCCGGCTTGCGAGTACGGAGCGGAACTAAAAGTTGCTGGCGTGCGATAGATTAGAGATTAAAGAAAAACATATAGACTGTTCCACCGGTGGATAACTCCTACATGTCCGGAGAACAGTCTATTTGTTTCTCGTTAAAAACTGAACCAACTTCAACTGTGCATGGTCCAATAGTATTCTTTTCTTCATTTTCTTCATATCGGTTATGAATTCTTCCCACTCCAAATTTCGATTAGTGGCCCATCCTGACCATAGACAGGATCGGTATCCGGGATCGGAACCTCTCGGATTTCCTGAAGAGCCTTGGCACGATCGTTTTCCTCACCTGTGCGTGTGTTGTAACTCATGCCGCCCGGGTAAGCACCGGCAATACGAAAATCAGTACTGGCCTCCAGACGTTTATGCCCTGTCCCGGCAGGAAGCACGACAACGTCGCCTGTTTGAAGATAAACTTTCTGCCCATGTTCTCCGCCCAGAATCAGTTTCACGAATCCACTCACCACAGCAAGAGCTTCATGAGCATTACTATGATAATGATGATAATTGAACACACCATTCAACCAGCTATTTCCCCATCCATGACGGTTCAGCAACGATTCTGCATGAAAAGCCTCTTCAGCCCATACGTTTTTATACAAAAGCACAGGCAGGGTCGGATGATTGGGAATTACACCGTCATCCTGAAGGAATAACGTCTCTATGTCCTTTTTTCGTTCATTCATCTCACATCACCTCACTATAAATTACCCGATAACCTCAAGGACGAACAAAAAACAATTGTAAAATGATACAAAATGTATCATTTTAAGGTTATACTCAGTACATAAACTCTCTTCAATGCACTCGTTGTATAAATCGCAAGGGGGAATCGTGTGTGAACATTGTGATTACAGGGGCTTCTGGATTTGTGGGATTTAATCTTTCACAGTATTTGGCGCAAAAGGGGCATCGAATTACCCTTCTGGATCGGGATGATTATTGTCAGAGGCTGGTTCATATCTCTCCTCTGCATGAGATGCCGTTCATCTGTTGTAATCTTGCATCGGACCGGATTCATCTACCTCCAGGAACAGATTACATCATTCATCTGGCGGCCATGCCACACGTGGATTATTCGTATCATCAGCCAGGGGAAGTTTTCCGCAATAATACACTCAGCACACAGGCCATCCTGCAATATGCTACGGAACATCACATTCCAGTCTTGCTGGCTTCATCCGTTGAAGTGTATGGCGGTGATTGGGGCAGAGTCTATCACGAATCAGATCCGTATGCACCCGTCTCTCCTTATTCCGCATCCAAAGTTGCCTGTGAAATGCTGGCTCACTCCTACGCTCAATGTTACCAGCTTCCAGTCAAACTCTTTCGTTTGACCAACCTCTATGGACCCTGGCAATTACCAGACCGTATTATTCCCCGAAATTTTGGTCGGATGTTGGACGGACTGCCTCTGGATATTCAGGGATCGGCAGTGCGTGATTTCTTGTATGTGGATGATGCCCTCCGGGCCATTGAACAGATTATGCTGAAAGGCAAAGACGGACAGGTCTACAACATATCGACAGGGCTTGGAACAACCATGCAGGAGATCGGGGAGATATTGAAACCAATGGATCGATCCGTAGCTGCTGTAGAGATCCGGGAGCAAGAACCAACCCAGTCCAGAGGGTCGAGTCTGGTCGTGCACTCAGGCAGATTGCGAGCGGAATTGGGATGGTTACCGCAAACCACGTTGGAAAAGGGATTGGAAAAAACTTTCCGTTGGTATCGGGAACATCCCGAATGGGTCAGACAGTTCAGCCGTGAATACCATACAACAAGGGAAACGCGCAGTTTCATTATCGATATGGCAAGATACGCAGTTCCAGCAGTATAAAATGCACAAAAAAAGCCAGGGAAGGGTGTATTGAGTAACACCTTCCTTGGCTTTTTTGCGCCTCCGTCTCATTTTCGGATAGCTTCCGAACACGGACGGTCAGGCTATTTTAAAACGATCTATTGCACGAAATCTTCGTGCTTTCTGAGTTTTACATCAAAAGGATCTAGTGATCTTTTTTAATGTCAGCAATTTTATCCTGTACAGCACCTTTGGCTTTGTCTTTTTTACCCTCAGCCTGAAGGGATCTGTTATTGGTTGCATTACCGATCTGATCCTTCACTTCGCCTTTGGCCTTGTTTACGCCTGCTTTGATTTTATCGCCAGTTGAATTACTCATATCGAACATCTCCTTCGTTTCTGGTGTAGTCCTTATTAACCGGGATGTCCGGATTCTAAACGTTCATTATTTCAGGGCTGTCAGAAATTTGTTCTGGATATTCTGTCAGAAATGATCTGTACGAAGAGTCAGTATAAGTATAGGCATTGCTTAATCGCGTGCTTCATTAAAGGAATGAGAGGATGTTATGATATGAGCAATTATATTGGAAATGGTGCGTATTGCTACGCCAATTCAGCTTCAATGCTGCTGTCGTCCGTTGGAGAAAAGATAGATCCCGGTCTGCTCGAAACCATCGGTGGCTTTTCACTAGGGGCCTTTCGAACGCAGGAAGATATGCTTTTTTTTGATAACTGTACATCCAGTCCTGATCTGGCCATCAGCAAGGCGATGAGCATTCTGGGATTTAGGGTGTGCGAAAGTGTGCAAGCACGGGGTACAGAGATGCCTGTAGACGAGCTAAGAGAGGCTTTGAAGCAGGGCCCTGTAATGATGGGTCCGCTGGATATGGGCAAACTCGTTTACAATCCCAACTCTCCCAACCTGGGTGGTAGCGATCATTATGTAGTTGCGCTCAATATGAGGGGCGATGAAATATGCCTGCATGACCCGGCTGGATTTCCGAATGTCTTCCTGACACTGGATAAACTTGAGGAAGCATGGAAGTCTGAATTCCCATGGAGTAGTGGTGTGTATCGACGATGGTGGAGTCCTGAACGCATTGAACATCCTGATCTGGAGGAGATTAACCGCCAGGCTTTTACTTGGTTCAAATCAACCCTTACAGAACAGACCCATGATATCGCTGCACAGGAAGGACGAGCCGGAGCTTCAGCCATTCTGCATAAGGCTGCACAAGTTCGTGCTGGAGCAATCGATGGTAATGAGTGGGCTCATTATGTGTATTTTGCTCTGCCAGTAGGCGCGCGTCGTGCCCATGATTATGGTTTGTTTTTTAAAACAATCCATCCTGACCTTTCTGCTTTGAAATACGCACAATCCCGCCAATTCGGGGAATGCCAATCCCGTCTTGTCTCTCGGAACTGGGAGGCTGCTGCGACAATCATGGTGGCACTCGCGGAGACGGAAGCCATGATCGAAGCTTCTATTTTGAAGATGGAGTAATGAAAGTGAAGCGGCGCTATAAGAAAGGGAGATATACATGGATGGATTAACTAACAATCGCCATATCAGGCCAGGGGAAGATGAGATATTAGAGGATCGTCAAAAGGAGCCGGATATCGCGCTTATCCAACGAGCCCAAACTGGGGATACAGAGGCCTTTGGAGAGTTGATTTACCGTTACCGTGGGCAATTGTTTCGTTATGTGCGAGCACTTACGTATGATTCTTATCTCGCAGAAGACATTTTACAAGATGGGCTTATTCGTGCGTTCATTCATATGGGACAGCTTCAGAATGCTGAGCGTTTTATGGCATGGATGCAGCGCATTGTGCGTAATCAGGCATACACACATATGCAGCGCCAAAAGCAGCAGCGGGAAGAACATTTTTCTTCGTTCTTTGCATTTGGATTTGGAGCCGATGATGCCTCATGGAGCGATCAAGACTCGCTCGACATCATGCTGAATCATCTTTTGAATGACTCAAATCGGAGTTCGCAGGAGACAGGCTATGATCCGTATCAAGCTGTTGCTCAGCAGGAAATGAGGAACAATCTCCACAGGCTGTTGGCTTGTCTGAATGAAAGAGAACAACAGGTCTTCACATCATATTGGATGGAGCAGCTGTCACCGCAAGAAATGGCCTGCAAATTCAATCTGACAATTGCCAATGTGTATCAAATTCTGTCCCGTTCACGTAAAAAAGTGTCTCAGCTTCATATTCATTTATCTGTAGAAGAAATGCTGGCAGAGTGGAATTCACTCGGGCAAAATCGAGTGACTCTGGAGGAACCCCTTTCGTTTCGTGCTCCCCAAACCTGGAACTCGGCAGCAGCGTCCATTCACGAGATGTTAGGTTATATCGGTCCATCTCCGTCCCTCCCCATGGTTATGGGGATGAGTGGACTTTCTTTTCGTCTGACCATCCTGCCTCAGGACATACATATCGCTGGACCTACCGCCTATAACTTCAAAGAGGTGCTTACAAGAGGATTGCAACATATGGGTTATCGTTCCCATGCAGTTGAGGCTTTGGCGAGCGAAGCGGGTCTCAATGCCAATCTGGTCGATCCTTTAATGCTAGAGGAGAAAGCGAAAGGGAAAAGGTTGCTTAATCCAAGACTTGTCCAGGCCCTCTCCCTGATACGTTACGCCATTCATCGGGGAATTCCGGCCGTTGTGTGGGACCTGAATATTCCCGAATTCGGGTTGATCTATGGCTATGATGATGCAGCCCGGACCCTATACGGTACCGATTTCATTAAATCAGGAACAATTCCCTATGATCATGTAGGCCGGGGGGTGAATCAGGAAGTATTTGTACTGGCAGCGGAATCGGATGGCATGATACGAGAAATGAACTTGCACGCGGCAATGACAGCTGTGTTGGCTCATTATCGTGGAGAGGACCCGTATACCTTGCCTAACACAGTCAGTGGTGTGGCTGCCTATGCAGTCTGGAGAGAAGCCTTAGAACACAGACGGGTAGAACCAAACGGTCACGCCTATAACATTGCGGTTTTGTGGGATGCAAGACGTTATGCTAGTGAGTTTTTCAAAGAACTTTCTCTAAAGTGGGCTTCGACTGCCTGCTATTCCAGCTTGATTCCATTCTGTCTTCAGGCAGAAGAATTATATCGAAACATGTCCCAAAAGTTAAATACACTCGCGGCATTATTTCCTTTTCCAGATGGAGGACTGCCCAATGAGAAGCTTCATGCTGATCAGGCTATCTCGATACTTCTGGAAGTGGAGGAATTGGAGCGAGCCGCCGTCGTTGTAATAAAAGCGTTGCTTGAAGGAATGGATCAGCATTCTCCAGAAAAAGTTATGATGTGACCTAATTATAACGATCAGATTGGGCAAACAGCGAAAACAAATATCAGGAGGCAGGGCGATCCGTCAGGCCTTCTTTCTGACTTTTTTGCATTCGTGACGCAAGAGGTTCATACTTGAAATAGAAAAGTGTCTCAATGATGGAATAAGGCCGAGCCCAACGCTGCATAATAACGACAGTGACCAATTTCGTTGCATGATTATCGAGATATTGGAAAACAATTCCTGAAATTTTGGATAAACGAATCCTTCCTTGTGTACATATCGCACATCTGGTCATATGTGATCTTGTCTTAATACCACATGTGGTAGGAATACGGATCTTGGACAGGAGGATCGGCGGATTTAGTCTGTCTTCATGGGTTGACAAAAAGATCGATTTTGTTACAATGTTCACAATATCTTCACAAGTGTAAAAAATTTCTTTTTCATGTTCATGTGTAAGAGGTGTAATATAGGGGTATAGAGTTCGGTTTCGGCCTGCTTGTCGTTTTGTGCGTCAACACATGTTGTCCGCAATAGATCCAAGATACAATGCATGATATGGGAGTGGCCCTGAGCTACGCTCATCCTATTGTGTGAAATTTGGTACATTTAGATGTATTCGATGTATTTTGTGGTTCGGCTCTGCTTGACAGGCATCATGAAAGTCGCGGACTTCTATCCCAAAGTAAAGGAGGACTTTCTCTTATGTCACAATCGCCTACTCAACAAGAGGTGCCAGTTACAGAAGGTGCCAACGTTTCCGAGCGCCAGTCCTTGGACGTTCTGGATCAACTGATGAAGCCTGAGGTACAGGAGTCTTTAACCGTTCTGGTGGAGAACCTGCCTAAATTGGCTGAAATGGTTACTGCTATGACGAAAGCTTATGACTTTGCACAAAGTGTAGCAACAGACAAAGTTCTGATCAGCGACACAATGAGCGCGATGGGCGAGTTCGCTAAGCCTGTTGTAGACAAAGCTAAAGGGGTAGCTTCTGCTGCCATCGAAGCCAATGACCGTGCGCAAACAGAGCAAACTTCAGTTGGCTTGTTCGCTATGCTGAAAATGCTTAAAGATCCAAACGTACAACAATCGCTTCGTTTTGCTCAATCTTTCCTGAGCATCCTGAACGAGCGTCAACAACCGAAACGTTAAGACTTAGAAGAACGGAGGATGGATATGTCGAAGCAAATTTTGATCTTGGGTGGAGGATACGGCGGTCTGTTGACTGCATTGACTGCACGTCAATACTTGTCTCCGGAAGAAGCGACAATTACTGTCGTTAACCGTTACCCTACACACCAAATTATCACGGAACTGCACCGTCTTGCAGCGGGAAGCATTGCTGAACAAGCTGTTGCTCTTCCACTTGAAAAATTGCTGCGTGGCAAAAACGTGAACTTGAAAATCGATACGGTGGATACAATCAAGCCGGACGAGAAGAAAGTTCTGATGACCAGCGGCTCCACATACTCTTACGATGCACTTGTTGTTGCCTTGGGCAGCGAAACGGCATTCTTCGGAATTCCGGGATTGCAAGAGTACAGCTTCACGCTCAAATCGGTTAGCGATGCAAACCGTATTCGTGCACACGTTGAAGCACGTCTTGATGCTTACAAACAGTCCGGCAACAAAGCAGACGCTACGTTTGTTATTGGTGGCGGCGGCTTGACAGGTATTGAGCTTGTTGGCGAATTCGCTGACCTGCTTCCTGCAGTATGTCAAGAAAAAGGCATCGACTTCAAAGAAGTATCCCTGTACACCGTTGAAGCAGGTCCTTCCATCCTGGCAGGATTCCCGCCAGAGCTGGTTGACCGTGCGAAAGCAAGTCTTGAGAAACGTGGCGTTAACTTCATCGTTGGCGTAGCGATTACCGAGATGAAAGAAAACGAAGTTCTGCTGAAAGACGGCAGCTCCATCCCTACGAACACACTCGTATGGACAGGTGGCGTACAAGGCAACGCTGTTGTTGCTAACAGCGGAATTGAAGTGGATCGTGGCCGTGCGAAAGTTACGGAAGTTCTGCAATCTACTTCTCACAAAGACGTGTTTGTTGCTGGTGACAGCGCAGTGGTCTTCCCTAGCGAAGGCGCTCGCCCATACCCTCCAACAGCACAATTGGCTTGGCAAATGGGTGAGACTATTGGTCACAACTTGGGTGTTATGTTCAAAGGTGGCGCAATGGAATCCTTCACACCAGTATTCTCCGGTACGCTGGGAAGTCTGGGTCGTAAAGATGCTGTCGGCATGATCGGTGGCAACCAGACTCGTCTGAAAGGTCTGCCTGCAACCATGATGAAAGAAGCAAGTAACATCCGTTACCTGGCTCATATTCACGGTTTGTTCGCACTGGCTTACTAATCTTAAATGCTATTCAAGGGCGCCCTTTTGGGCGTCTTTTTTAGTTGTCCCGATGGCAAGGAATCACAGATATTCAGATGTGAAAAAGGTATGGCAGAAGCGGTCAATGTGAGGTCGCGTATAAACCACCTAGGGGATATGGCATATTAATGGGGACAACGGATGACACACATTTCATAGATGAACTGAACGGGCATGAACATGAAGCCGGCGCTTAGAAGCGCCGGCTTTCGTTTAAATTATAGATGAGTATCTATATATATAACGAACGGATAGCTGCAACAAGTGGTCCGTTCAACCGAGAGGAGAAATGACGTATGAACGTTTTAGTTATAGGAGCAAATGGACAAATCGGCAAGTTGGTGGTGGAGCAGCTGGCACAGGAAGGCAAACATAAAGTAACGGCCATGATCCGTAAACCGGAGCAGGCGGATGCACTGAAGGAACTCGGTGCAGATGTGATAATCGGTGACCTGGAGGGTAGTGTGGAGGACTTGGCTGAAGCCATGAAGGATCATAATGCCATTGTGTTTACTGCAGGTTCTGGCGGATCTACCGGTCAGGACAAAACACTGCTGATTGATCTCGACGGTGCGGTGAAAACGATGGAAGCCGCAGAGCAGCAAGGAATCTCCAGATATATTCTGGTCAGTGCGTATGGCGCAGATCAACGGGAGAAATGGTCAGAGTCCATCAAGCCATATTACGTGGCTAAGCATTACGCGGATCGTGCATTGTTTGCAAGTGATCTCAATTACACGATTATTCGCCCAGGTGGTCTGAAGAATGAACCGGGTACGGGCAAGATTGCAGTAGGAACCGATCTGGAGTCGGGAAGTATCCCGCGTGAAGATGTGGCCCGTGTAATTGTGGCTTCTTTGCAGGAAGAGAAGACGTACCGAATGGCCTTTGATCTGATTGCTGGGGAGCATCCGGTTGAAGATGCCTTGGGCAAATTGTAGATGTTATTGTAAGATAACGGGAGAATGAAATGATGGGGATGAGGGGGAGCGCTGCATGAACGAAGCCGTGCTGGTCATAGAGGATGAGCCCAAAATAGCACGTCTGCTGGAACTGGAATTACAGTATGAGGGATATCAGGTAGGCAAGGCGGGTAGTGGAACAGAAGGACTGGAGAAGTATGCAGAAGGACAGTGGGATCTGATTCTGCTTGATGTGATGTTGCCTGGTCTGAGTGGAATTGAAGTGTTGCGGCGAATTCGGGCCAAAGATGCTACGGTTCCGATCATCATGCTCACCGCCAAAGATTCCGTGGAAGACAAAGTATCCGGTCTGGATCTCGGAGCCAATGACTACATCACCAAGCCGTTCCAGATTGAAGAGCTGCTTGCCCGAGTTCGGGCGGCTTTACGGCTTAGTGCAGTGGCGTCTGTTGTTTCTTCTGCTTCTTCGTCTACAACTGCTGATACGGGGAATGACTCTTCTGGGCATCAGGATGAAGCTGAGGCGGGCTGGTTGACGGCAGCCGGGTTGAAACTAAATGAAGGAACGCGAGAGGTATCTCGAGATGGTGTAGCCATTGAGCTTACTCCACGTGAGTTCGACTTGCTCGTGTATCTGCTGCAGAATCAACGTCAGGTGCTCAGTCGTGACCAGATTGTGCAGGCCGTGTGGGGATACGATTATTATGGAGATACCAATGTGGTGGATGTGTACATCCGTTATGTGCGCAAAAAGGTGGATAACGGATTCACACCGCCCTTAATACATACCGTACGGGGCGTAGGTTATGTCCTGAAGGAACAGTCATGAGTCTGCGCAGTAAAATCTACGGATATTCGTCTGTATTATTTGCTGTGCTGTTAATCGCGGTGAACCTGTCCGTCTATATCGTGTTTGAACGAATGTCGATTGATAACGAGGTTAATCGGGTGGAAGCGGAAGCGGAGTCTATTGTCAAAGGAGTACGTCAGTCTGCCGGCTCCATTCCGCCGGATGACTTGCTGCGGGCCTACGCCCCTGTGAACGGCATGCTTCGGATCGTTAATGAAGACGGCACCAGTTCCCCGGTGACGACAACATCAGCCTCCGAGCAGCTGAGCAAGCTGCCCTATAAGTACGAAAGTGAGAAGAAATCGGAGTATACCCAAGTTGAACAGATTGGGTATGTGTGGGTATCAGTCCCGGTCATCTGGCCTGATGGTGAGGTGGTGAATGTACAGGTCACCGAGAGCATAGCAGAGACGGAGAATCGTCTGTCTGTACTGCGAACTGTGCTTGTGGCGGTCACGATTATTGCCCTCATTCCAGCCATTATCTCCAGCCGAATTCTCGCGAACCGGATGACCAGACCGATTCAGCAGATGACACGTACGATGACTGATATACAGTCCAGCGGCCAATTCAAGCGTCTTCCACTGGAGGAAGGATCGAAGGATGAATTGAAAACGATGGGGCAGACGTTCAACCGGATGATGGACCTGCTCGAATCCAACTTTGAGCGGCAGGAGCGTTTCGTATCGGATGCATCTCATGAACTCAAAACGCCGCTGACCATTATTGAGAGCTACGCTAGTCTGCTACAGCGGCGAGGAAAAGAGCGACCCGAGGTATTTGATGAAGCGGTAGAAGCGATTCTGTCCGAATCGGTTCGTATGCGGGAGATGACCGAGCAACTTTTACTGCTCGCGAAGCAGCCAGAGCAATGGAATGTACAGTTGGAGCGTGTGGATATCACGAGAATTGCAACAGACTCCACACGTTCGTTTCGCGAAGCCTATCACCGCGAAGTCCGGTGTGAAGATCGAGGTCCAATCTGGGCGATCAGCGATGAGAGCAAGCTGAAGCAACTGTTGTTTATTTTGCTGGATAATGCCCGGAAGTATAGTGAAGATGCAATTGAAGTCAGGCTGGAAGCCGAGGGACAAGAGTGCCGAATTCGGATTGTGGATACCGGGATTGGTATACGGGAGGACGAGCTGAAGAAGGTGTTTGACCGATTCTACCGGGTTGATCCGGCCAGAACACGCAGCTTGGGCGCAAGCGGTTCGGGTCTGGGGTTGTCACTTGCCAAAGAGCTTGCAGGAGCAGTTGGAGCACGAATCGAACTGACCAGCACCGAGGGTGAAGGCACCGAGGCTTCAATTATTTTGCCAATATCCGTTCAGAACGGGCCGCTCTCATGAAATTCTCATTCTTCTCTTATATACTATATAAACTGAACTAAAGATTGTTCACACTGACACTACGATGACAGAACAACCTTCCAATCGCTGTTATCCCCAGATTTTTTGGATTCTCTTTTCTCAAAGGAGAAAATCCGGGGATAAAGGCGAACGCTTCGCTTTTTCAGGTTTTTTCTGTCCTCTCCGTACTGTGTAAAAGATTAGTTCATTTTATGTAGTAGCCATTGGAAACTAAACTCAGACCGAATATATAGCATTTGAACTTGGGCTATGGGGAGAGCTATAAGGGGGAAACGTGATGACAGAGCATGAGCAGCGACCACCGGAAATGAAGCGGCATGAACAGGGGAACAGTGGATGGGCGAAATCGCGAAGATCACTCTGGTGGGGTTCAGGGCTTCTCATTGTGCTGATTGTAGCAGTAGTTGCTTGGTGGAAGCCTTGGCAATCGACGGGTGCGGTACTTACGGCAGATGCGGCAGCTCAATCCGTACTGGATCAATATCCAGGGGAGATTGTGAATTCTACGTTGAAGGACGGGACGTATATCATGCAGCTCCGTTCGGAGACCGGCCTATATGATGTGCAAGTGGATGCTGTTACAGCTGCTGTGAATTCCATTAAACGGCTGGAGTCGAACCCGCAAGCGGAAGAGAAGACGTTATGGAGCCGCGAGCAGATCAAGACGGCATTGTTAAAACAACAAACAGATAACCAATTGGTCTCGCTTGAACTTGTAGAGCAGCAAGGCAGTCCGGTATACACTGCGGTAGTGAAGGCGAAGGATAACAGCCGTGAAGAACTCACGATTGATCCATATACGGGAGAGACGATATCTTCCAAAACAATAACAGCCCCGACAACTGAACCAACCAAGGATGATCCCAAACCTCAGTTTCTGAGCGAGAAACAAGCCAAGCAGAAGGCACTTGCGGAGGTCCCGGGGGAAGTGGACGACATTGAACTGCGTGGAACCAATAGCGGGAATCCGTATTATCTGGTTGAAATTGATCTGGCGGATGGCCGGGAGGCTATTGTGCAGGTGAATGCCATCTCGGGAGCGATTCGTTCGGTGACTTGGGATGAGGACGATGATTAAAAGTTAAAGTTCAGAAGAAACCCCTTTGAATACAGGGTAAAATCGCTTCAAAGAGATGATTCCTAGTTTAGGGGTCATCTTTTTCAATTAGATGGACATGGATACCTGTTAAATGAGCACTCTCCTCATTTTCTCATCAAATTCTAATCTAACTCTCGCTGATCTCTCATTCCTGCAGGTTATTCTATAAATGTAGACGAGAACGAAAACAACAACAACGAGGAGATGAATGATGATGATGAACAAACATAAACTTTGGATTGGCAGCTTATCAGCAGCGGTATTACTTGGTGGATCGGCCGTAGCGGCTAGCGGGAATGTGAACGGACAATCGGTGCAAACTACACCAACGTCAACAACACAATCTGTAACACAGAATCAGAACAGCACAGGTAAAATGCTGAATGCATCACAAGCGAAAGCGTTGGCGTTAAAAGCAGCCGATGGTAAAGTGGATGACGTGGATCTGGAGCGCAGAAACGGCCAAACGTTCTATGAAATCGAGATTGATCGAAAAGGCAAAAATGATGTTGTCGTTCGTCTGGATGCGTACACAGGCAAAATCTTGGCAGTCGTGGATGATGAAGACTACGATGATGATGATGACTATAAAGGTACTGTAACAGGTAACGCATCTAACAGCTCTGCTTCCAAGCAGGTTAAATTGACAGCATCGCAAGCTTCAAACATTGCTTTGAAACAAGTTACGGGTGGTAAAGTAACCAAAGTCGAACTTGATCATGATGATGGTCGCTATGTGTATGAGATCGAACTGAGAACTGCTCAAGGTGAAGCAGATGTAGATATCGATGCCAACACAGGTAAAGTGTTATCGTTCGACCAGGATTTTGACGACCAAGATTAAGCAATAAGGGCGAGAAAATGCCGATAAAACATCATTTAACGAACCTGCCCACGAACAGCCGCACACAGCTAGAGATCGTTACATCATGGAGGGGCAGGGCAGGGATAGCAGAGGACGCTTCGGGGGAAGCGTCTTTTTGCTGTTGATGGAGAGAGCGGAGTGTATAATTGTACATCTTCCGCCGGATTGTTCACTATTCGAGCAGGAACGTGGCGGATACAATCGGAATCAAGGAGGTGAACGCCCAGCCAGTATTGCCAGGAATTCTAATGCTGAAATGCATCATCGATCGGAGGCAGATAAGACATATCGATTTTAATTTTATGTAAGCGCTTCATAAAAAACGTGGAGGTGCATTACGATATGGCTATGAACGATAGATGGTTGAAAAAGAATACACATTCACGTCGCTTTACCCGCCGCTTGAGTTATCTGCTTGCTTTGGTTTTGGCGCTGCAATCCATAGGTATGCTGCTTGCACCCGGACCGGATGCTTCAGCTGCTCCGCTTAGTGTAACGAACGGGATACAGTTCAAGGATACCACTGGCAATGTCGTTCATGCCCATGGGGGTGGGATGATCAAGGCAAATGGGTATTATTACTGGTTTGGGGAGAATCGCAACCCGAATGGAACGTTCAAGGCGGTATCTGTGTATCGTTCATCGGATCTGAAAAACTGGGAATATCGCAATGATGTGCTGACCAGCAGCTCGGCAGCCGAATTAAATATCTCCAACATTGAACGCCCGAAAGTTATCTACAATAGTTCGACTGGAAAATATGTACTTTGGATGCACAAGGAGAATGGTCTGGATTATGGCGAGGCCAGAGTGGCCGTAGCTACTTCGAATACGGTTGATGGCAACTACACGTATGTGGGCAGCTATCGTCCCCTTGGATATGATTCCAGAGATATGACGGTGTACAACGATAACGGAACCGCTTATCTGATCTCCGCGACCCGAGTGAATGCCGATCTGAATATATATAAGCTGACCCCGGATTTCCTGGGTGTGGAATCGCTTGTCACAACGCTGTGGCCCGGACAATATCGTGAAGCACCTGCTTTATTCAAAAAAGACGGCGTTTACTTCCTGATCACCTCGGGTGCGACCGGCTGGAATCCAAATCAGGCCAAATATGCGACAGCCTCCAGCATTACAGACACATGGAGCGGCCTTAGCAATTTTGGAGACAGCACAACGTATGGTTCCCAATCCACCTATGTCGTTCCTGTAGAAGGTTCACAGACCACATCCTATCTTTACATGGGTGACCGCTGGGCTGGTGCATGGAGCGGACCTGTGCAGGATTCCAAGTATGTTTGGCTACCCCTATCGTTCCCTAGCGCAACTAGTCTGGCGATGAACTGGGCCAGCAGTATTACGATTGATACAGCAACAGGGAATGTGACCGGAGTGAATACACCGGATGTCTGGGAATCGAATGCTTCATATCAGCTGATTAGCCGTAAAAGCAATAAATTACTGAATGTCATCGGGGGTTCTTCCGCCAACGGTGCGGATGTGGAGCAGCGAGCAGATGGGGGAACAACAAGTCAACAGTGGCAGATTACCGATGCGGGTGGGGGCTATGTCAAAATTATCAACCGTTCCAGCGGCAAACTGATCGGTGTGGAGAATGGTTCCACGACCGATGGGGCTGTCATTGAACAGTGGAATGACGGGGGCTGGGCCAGCCAGCAATGGCAGCTCGTCCATGTAGGTGGTGGTTATTATAAACTGAAGAATCGTAGTACAGGCAAGGTCTTGGATATCTCTAGTCAATCCCTGGCAGATGGGGCTGCGGCCATCCAGTGGACGGATAATGGCGGTACGAATCAGCATTTTCAGATTGTTAAAGTGCAGTAAGACGTTTTAGATATTATAAAATAAAGTTCAACATAAAGTGGAAGCCCTTGTCTCTTACCATAAGGTGGGACAGGGGCTTTGTGATGTATTCACGCATGTTATGTGATGCTCTTACTCGATGGGGATATCCAGCTGATGGCTCATATCGTGACCTATATCCGATCATTACCATACCAAACTGTGGTAAACTAGTAGAATTGTAGAAAAAGATAGAGACAGGAGCTGGATAACGAAGTGAGTGAACAACAAGTGCTATCAATTGAAAGCTTGCGTATGAGATACAACGGACGTTATGTGCTGAACGGCATCGATCTGGAAGTGAATCGCGGTGAGATGATTGGATATATTGGTCCCAACGGGGCTGGCAAAAGTACGACGGTTAAGATTTTACTCGGGCTGGTTGAAGGGTATGTAGGCACGGTGCGAATCTTTGGTAAAGATATTGCGGATGGCGATGTGGAGTATAAACGCAGAATCGGCTATGTTCCGGAGGTGGCGGAATTGTACGAACAATTAACGCCTGCGGAGTATCTGACTTTTACGGGAGAGTTATACGGCATGTCCTATGAAGATGCGGATTACAAAGCCAAGCTATTGATGGATTGTTTTGGACTGGAAAAATCATATCATTCCCGCATTGCATCCTTTTCCAAAGGCATGCGGCAGAAAGTGCTGTTAATCTCTGCGCTGCTGCATGACCCGGATGTGTTGTTCCTGGATGAACCTCTCAGCGGACTGGATGCCAATAGTGTGATGGTGGTGAAAGAAATTTTATCGCAGTTGTCAGCCAAAGGTACAACCATCTTCTATTCGTCCCACATCATGGATGTGGTGGAGAAGATCAGCAGTCGGATTGTACTGATCGCTGAAGGACGCGTCGTGGCAGACGGTACGTTTAAGCAGCTCCAACAGCAATCCATGGAAGGCACGTTGGAGGAAGTATTCAATCAATTGACGGGTTTCAATGAGCACAAAGCCATTGCTGAGCGATTCGTATCGATTGTGCAGGAGGTGTACTGATATGGAGGAAACCTCCGACTTCCGCACGCTGAAGATCCTGGATCGCTTTCGTCCGCTCATCGCCAGAACAGGGGCTGATTATGATGTGCTGCGCCTGATTTTGCGAGTGAAGTTCCAGATGGATCAACGTAGAGTACCTACTATTTTATCCAACAATTCAGGGAAAAAGGAGCGCAAGGAAGGTAATCAGTTTCATCGATCCCTGTGGTTGTATGGATTAATGGGACTGATGATGGTTCCCTTCATCGTGTGGGATACAGGGCATTTCATGCTTCAAATGGGTCTGGTGTTCGGCATCTTAATGTTTATGATCATGACGTCCATGATCTCGGATTTTTCCTCCGTACTGCTGGACATCCGGGACCGTAATATTATCATGACGAAGCCTGTTAATGGACGAACGGTAGGTATGGCCCGAGCCATTCATGCAGGTGTCTATCTGTTCCTGCTGACGGGTTCGTTAACAGGTGTACCGCTAATTGCCGCGTTGATTACGCATGGCATCGGATTCTTTCTGATCTTCCTTGTGGAATTAATTTTGATCAACATGCTGATTCTGGTGACCACATCCCTGATTTATCTTCTCATGATGAAGTTTCTGGATGGCGAGAAGCTGAAGGATATGATCAATATGGTACAGATTCTTCTCTCGGTGGGGATTGCGATCGGTTATCAGCTGGTCATTCGTTCGTTCAGCATGTTTGACTTTGGTATGGTATTTACACCGGCTTGGTGGCAGTTGCTGTTGCCCCCGTTATGGTATGCGGCTGCCTATGAATGGTTATTTGCAGGGGGAGGGAATGTGTGGCTCTATACGTTCACAGCACTGGCAGTCTTGGTTCCTGTGGTGAGTCTGATCGTATATGTGAAGCTGATGCCTTCCTTTGAAATGTATCTGGAGAAAATGGCACACTCGGGTCAGTCATCTGGACGCAGACGCGGAACATGGGATCGTTTGATCTCCAAGGTGGTCAGTCGTTCGAGAGAGGAGCAGGCTTGCTTCCGTCTGTCCGCCAGCATGATGCGTAACGAACGGGAATTCAAGCTGAAGGTGTATCCATCGCTTGGTTTATCCTTTGTTTTGCCTTATATAATTTGGTATACCCAATTGCAATCCTCCACCTGGGCGGAGTTTAGGCAAAGTTCGTTCGTATACACCTTTTACATCGTGCTGATTCTGGTTGTAACGGTGGTAGTCATGCTGAAATTTTCGGGACAATACAAGGCGTTCTGGACCTTTCGCGCTGCACCGATGGCGAATGATAGCGCGTTGTATAAAGGTGCTCTGAAGGCATTCTTGTGTAACATGTTCCTGCCTATATTTCTGGCAAATGCTATTCTGTTCACATGGACATTTGGATTACGGATACTGCCGGATATTGCGATAATTATGCTAACAGCTACGGCGCTTGTGCCACTGGCAGGCAAATTGTTGCTGCGTAAGCCGCCGTTCTCCCAATCTTTCAGTATGGCACAGCAAAGTGATGGTTGGTATGTATTCGCCGCCCTCCCTGTGCTTGCCATGTTATGGGGAGTCCATGTCTTCTTCCGTTCGATATCGGGGGGCGTATGGATCTATGGTGCGCTACTAATCGTAGCGAATGTGATGCTGTGGACGCTGCTGTTTCGAGAGAAGAAGACAGCGGAGAAGAGGTCAGTTGCAGTTTGAGAAGTTACAGCAGGACAGAAGAATAAAAGAAAAGCGATAAGGGATTAGAAAGTAGAAGGACGAAGTGATAAGAGCCTAGAAGAGTTAAGAGTGCTAAGAAGAACTAAGAAGAGCTAACCTGGACATGGATGTCGGGGTTAGCTCTTTTTGTTAGGTGATGCTACCCCCAAAGAAACTTCATCCGCAGCGCTAACGAACCTGAGACAACCTATTCAGGGTCAAAATCTGAAATATAAATTCTAACGAACCTCAGGAACGCTATCCTTCGGAAAAGTAGTTGTTTAGCTTGAAAAAGGACCAAACTAGGCACAATAACGTGTCTGAGATTCGTTAGATATTAGATCCATGCTAAAAGGGGCAAATAGCGTGAATCAGGTTCGTTAAAATGGAGTGAAGCAGTGGAGGCTCTCTTTCAGTATGTCGAAATGTCGAAATCCAGTGAAGCTATAATGAGTTCCAGATATGCTATAGCTTTGAACATTAGAGTGACGAAGAATGTGTGGGCGGTGTGAATATACATAGGTAGCAGGGTTGGATGCCCTATTTCTTATGGCCTGATCGGAGGATGGATTCCGCCAGCCGATCGGCTGCATCCGCTGTGGAGATTGCAGATTGCGCAGCTTCTGCGTATACCTTGCTCAACGTGCCTGCAATCCCCGCCACCTTTTGGCGGATCAGGTCAGGCCCGGCGCCTTCCAGCTCGTAGGCGGTGGAGATGATTCCGCCTGCGTTGAGTACATAATCAGGCGCGTACAAAATCCCGCGCGCCTGCATGCGGCCTGCAGCCAGCTGTCGTTCACTCAGCTGGTTGTTGGCCGCCCCGGCAACGATGGAGCAGCGTAGCTCCTCCACCGTTGCCGGGGTCAGTACGCCCCCTAGGGCACAGGGGGCGAAGACCTTGCAGTCAGCGGCGTGGATATGGGCCGGATCGGCCGAGATGGCGCCGCTGAACTGCACAAGGGCACGTTGTACACGCTCCGGTACAACGTCTGCCACAATGAGCCGTGCCCCGGCTGCATGCAGGTAACGGCACAGGGCATACCCGACCTTGCCCAGTCCCTGGACGGCAACGGGAATGCCCTGCAAAGATGCAATGCCTTGCTGGCGCAGCGAGGTCACAATGCCGATGTGTACGCCGTAGGCGGTCATCTCGGCAGTGAAGTCATCCTGCGCCCCAAGCGAACCCGTGGTGTCCGTCACATGTGCGGTCTCCAGTCGGATCTGGTCCATGTCTGTCGCCGTGGTACCCAGATCAAGACCGGTCACGTACCGTCCGTTCAGCCGCTCCAGACAACGACCCAGTGCGCGAAAGCGCTGCGCCCGCCTGGATACGTCCGTATCCAGGCTTTTATCTTGTTGATAAATCATCTCATCAGCGGCGACTTTCCGTTCAGCGGTAGCGCCCTTTTGCTGCTCTACTCCTAAATCTCCAGCCACCTGCTCACCACTTTGAGATCTGCAACCATCCTCATCCGGTTTTGTATTCTTCACAAAAGGCACATTCCATATGACCACTTTCCCGCCACCATACGGCAGTCCGGAGATTGCATTTTTGTACGTCATGCCTTTGGCAAGCTTCATGGCATCCCGAACAGCCTCTTCCTCGGACGCATATGTCCAGTAGCGACATCCACCCAGCGCAGGTCCAAGAGCCGTGCTATGAATGGCAATGACTGCCCTCAATCCACTATGTGCATCATGGCAAAAAATGAGTTCCTCCATGCCTTCCCGCTCCATCTCCTGCCATAGCTGCATGACTGTACCCCCTTTTGTATTGACCATCCATCCTGGTTCTGACCTGATATCCTGTGCCAGCGTGCTTGGCTTTATGATGATACAGCATATTCAAAGACCCCCGTTTTCGACCCTGGGACCTCCGCCGGGTTGATAATCGGTACAAACGGTTCTATAATGGCAGTTCCGGCATGCCAGAGAGCAGAAAATGCCTACGGATTTACATCCAACCGTTTAGAATGAGGGTATAACGTCCAATGATGGAGATAGAGCGAACGTACAGGAAGCATAGATGATACGAAATCGTCGAGGATATGCAGCAAAGGGCCAATTCCGTTGTGAAGGCCAGGAAAGAGGGATTGTGATTGTTTAAAATATTGGTATTTATCTTTTTGATCCAGATTGTATATGTATCGGCTTATACATTACGGATGATTCTGACACTCAAAGGCCAGAAATATATCGCCGCACTGATCAGCATGGGTGAGATTGTGATCTATGTGCTCGGTCTGAATCTGGTACTCAAGTATTTAACCCAACCATCTGCCCTGATCGTCTACGCAGTAGGTTATGGGCTCGGTGTATTACTCGGGGCCTGGATCGAAGAGAAGATTGCCCTCGGTTACGTTACCGTTAAAGTAATTTGTAACCAGATGGGAAGCAACGTTGCGAATGCCCTGCGGGACAAAGGATACGGTGTTACTGCGTGGGTGGGTAGTGGACGTGACGGAGATCGGCTTGTGATGGAGATTCTGGCGAAACGAAAAAACCAGAAACTGCTCTATCAGACGATTCTCAGCCTGGATCCCAAAGCATTTGTCATTACCGTGGAGCCCAAACAGTTCCATGGCGGCTTCTGGACACGTTCCATCAAAAAGTAAAATCGAGCAGGTCTGCGGCAGATGCAGTCCTGCTTTTTTGGTTTCATTTTATCCGACACCTTCTTGTTACCACGATATATCCCTGAAACCTTACTCCCCTAGTTAACTCTGTACGATTCAAGGTTGCTTACAGTACAAACCCTTACCATACCAGCCTTTCCTAACCACATGTGAGATAGGGATTATTGTTGTAATCGCTTTCAACGCTTACATTGAGAACATGTCCTTCGTAACTTGGCATGGCAGCGATGGACGAATGTCATCATCATATATTGGGAGGAATGGAATCGATGAAAACTAAATTTCGAAGCTTATGCAGCACAGCCCTGGCTCTAACGTTGGGGTTAACTTTATTGTCCGGACCGGCAAGTGTGCAGGCAGCGGGTAACGCAGATTACAATCTTACAGGCTTCTCCCAAGGGAACGCGGGCGGCGGCATCATTAGCGAATCAAACACAGCCACGTATAAGAAAGTGTATAATGCGACCGATCTGGCATTGGCACTGAAAAAGAACTCCGGTGTCAAAGTCGTTGAGATCATGAACGATCTGAATCTGGGATGGAATGAAATTCCGAGTGCAGCGCAGACTTCTCCTTTTGCCAAGCATAATGATGCGCTGACGCATCCCGTATTAAAACAGACCGGTGTCAGCAAGCTCACGATTGACGGTTTCAATGGACTCACGATTTTCTCCGCCAATGGTTCCAAAATCAAACACGCAGCGATCAGCGTGAAACGAAGCTCGAATGTCATCATCCGTAATCTGGAGTTTGATGAGTTATGGGAATGGGATGAATCCACCAAAGGTGATTACGACAAGAATGACTGGGATTACATCACCCTGGAGGAGAACAGCAACGTATGGATTGATCACTGCACATTTAATAAAGCCTATGACGGACTCGTCGATTCGAAAAAAGGAACCAGCGGCGTGACCATCTCCTGGTCCCTCTTCAAAGGGGATGACGGCAGCTCGAACAGCTGGGTTACCCAGCAGATTAACGAATTGGAAGCAAACAAGGCTTCCTATCCCATGTATAACTACCTGCGCAGCAGTGCGGTAGGTCTTAGCAAAGCCGATATTATCGCCATCTCGGGACCGCAAAAGAAAGGACATCTGGTCGGTTCGACCAGCTTGGAATCAGCTAACGCGAACCTGTCCATGACGCTTCACCATAATCTGTACAAAGATATTCAGGACCGGATGCCACGCCTGCGTGGAGGCAACGCACATGCTTACAACATCGTGATGGATTCGACAGGGGCACGTGCCGCTAAAGCCAAAATTACAACGGCGATGGCAACAGCGATTGCGTCCAAAGGTTATAAGTTCGATATCATTGGCAATGGGGCAATCTCCACAGAGAGCGGAGCCGTATTGGTTGAGAAATCAGTCATCAAGGACGTTCTGTATCCTGTTCGCAACAATCAGACCGATCCGGCAGATCCAACCTATACCGGCAAAATCAGAGTGACCGATACCATGTATTCTTTGGATGGCAGCTCATTCCGTGGCAGTAGTGATACGTCTGGCAGTCCACTGGCGCCAATCCCGGCGGTGATAAAATCGTTCTCCTGGAACGGTTTCTCGACACTTCCTTACAGTTATACCACGGATGATCCATCTACGTTGAATGCACGCCTCATTGCTTCCGATGGCGCGGGTTCAGGTAAACTGACCTGGTCCAAGGACAATTGGTTGAAGACAAGTTATTGATATCAGAGTAACCTATTGCTTTTTCATTCTTTAAACTAAGAAAAGAGTGCTCCTGCGGCTACGATAGCCGGGAGTGCTCTTTTTATATAATTTAGCTCCATAAACTGTTTGGTGGTCTATAGAAGAATGATTCCTTGTAAGGGTGTATTATCTCCAGCTAAAGCATGTGTTGGTCTCCCGGGTAAACGTTGTAAATTGATATTTATCTTCATTACCCCAGTGAGTAATTTATGACAAATTAACCATTTATACAAGTACGCCTTGTAATTATACTTACCGGTAAGTATAATTTATTAGAATTGACCAATAAGGATGGTGAAGCAGCTTGGATGTATGGATATACTCCGCACTGACTCTTGTTTATTTGATACTTGTTTTTCGGATGGTCGTCGTTTTAACCCAAAGGAAACAATGGCTCACATATTCCAGTTTTCAGCTATTCGTAGCGTTTAGCTTGGCATATGATAATGGAATTATTGCTGTAGGTAACCTGGTAGGAGAAGGGGAATTGTTAACCGTTCTTAGTAGCCTTCGATTTTGGCTACATGCCTTCGCTACGCCTACCCTTATTCTTGTTGGCTACCATATCTTGCGTAGCTCAGGTGCCAAGTTTGCAAATAGAAGTATAACGAATGTGGCAGCATGGCTGATAACGCTGGGTCTGGTTATCTACCAGATTGTAGGCTTTACTTTATCCGAGGTTAAAAACCTCACTGCTATAGAAGAGTATGGAGTACTGCGATATATGGCAGAAGGTCATGGAGGTCCGCCGATGATGGTGATCATCGTGGGCATTGTACTCTTGTTTGTTAGTTTGATTGTGCTTTTCAGACATAAATGGGTATGGCTGTTTGTTGGGACTGCATTATTGTTTGCAGGGCAGTTAATCTCCCTGCCCGTGGAGAGTGGGGCGTTAACCAATGTGTATGAGCTGATTCTCATTCTCTCAATCTGGAGAACGACTACATTTTTGATGGATTCAACAGATCGTCGCCGTCCTTAAGCCCCGGTGCATCAGAAAAAGACTGGCCAGTAAGATAGAGGCCAGTCATCTGTGTTCGTTTTTAATTCTTTTATTCAGCTATCCACGGTATCTGATGAGGCAGACGCAGCACTCACCGAGTCACGATAGATGATATTGCCTTTCACGTGTACACGGCCGAAACTACGGTTGGGGTTGTCGACCTTTTTGAGCATCGACTGGACCGCCGTCCGCGCCATCTGTTCCACATCCACTTCGACAGTTGTCAGCTTGGGATCGGAGAGCATGGCATAGATATCATTATCAAAACCAACAACAGAGCATTGGACAGGCACCTGAATATCCATCGAATTCAGTTTTTGAACGAGCAGATGAGCGACCTGATCACAGTTGCATACAAAGGCCGTTGGCAGTTGTTTAGGCAGATCAATCTCAATAAACGTACCGCGTTCATCCCGATCATTCAGAACCAGATCCGGATTCATCGGCAACCGATGTTCCAGCAAGGATTTGTAATACCCGAGGAATCGGTCCTGGATGCTGCTCGTGGAATATAGGTTCCCCACATAGGCAATGTTACGGTGGCCCTGCTGAACCAGATAGTTCGTCAGCTCATAGGCAGCGTAGAAGTTATCGGTAACGACGGAATCAATGTCCGAATGTTCATCATAGAAGTCGAGAAACATTTTGGGAACTTCCATTGATCGCACCAGTTCAATATACTCTTTGCTGATCTGTCCGAGCACGATGAAACCATCGACCTTGTTGTCGCTGTACAGCTTGGGCAGTGTTAATTCTTCTTCATCCTCCACATTCAGAATGTGCAGAATGCCGTAGTAGCCCTGTTCCTCCAGATGTTTGGTGATGCGCTGGAACACGCGTACATAGAACGACTGCGTAGGTCCGGTAAAACGCTCCGGGATAATTACGCCAATATTATGAGTTAAGCCTTCCTTCATCGAACGGGCAGCGGCATTATACCGATAGCCCATTTCAATAGCAAGCACTTTAATTTTTTCTTTTAATTCGCCACTCACGCCATCTTTATCATTCAACGCTTTCGAGACGGTCACACTGCTGACCCCGAGCCTGTCGGCGATATCCCGCATGGTGATATTGTTCTTCAGTATGGTCGCCTCCTTCAAGCCGGTATAGGCACAATGTGCTGTCACTATGATGAGTGCTTTCCTCCAACATAATAACAATCCATATCAGTATACATCGTTACCCACTTGGAATAAAGCCATTCTGGCTGTTGTTTCGCTAATTTTCAGCACATTGCAGGTTTCCCTGAGAGGACGCTCTACCGATGTTACGTTAATTGTTTCTGTAAAAGCTTCTCATTCTGTTCAATCAGCTGACCCCGCTGGCTGGCACAGTCCAGGGAGCGGTATGGATCTGCCGGTGTGTTAAACGTATAATCAACCAGTTTCTCCAGAGTGGTAGTTGCCACATGACAGCGGGTATCACTGGATGCGTAATAGATAAAGACTTCTTCCTTCTCATTCACCACAGCACCATTGCAGAAAATAACATTGGATACATCGCCTACACGCTCGTCGTCATAAGGGGCAATGAAATGGCCGCCGGGCTTGGCAATCACACGCGTCGGATCATTCAGATCCGTTGCGAAAGTGTATAACACATAGCGCAGTCCTGCTGCGGTGTTCCGAACCCCGTGAGCAATGTGAATCCAGCCACGATCCGTTTTGAGCGGAGCAGGGCCTTGACCGTTTTTGACTTCGTAGACCGTATGATATTGCCGTTCATCAATAACCGTCTCTTCATGAATGACCGGGTTCAAGATATCCTCACACAGGCCAAAGGCGATTCCGCCGCCGCTGCCTGTCGAGATGAATCCGTCCTGTGGACGGGTGTAGAAGGCATACTTTCCATCCACGAATTCCGGGTGCAATACGACATTGCGCTGTTGAGGGGAATTGGTGGTGATGTTGGGCAACCGTTCCCAGCTTGTAAGATCCCGTGTACGGACCAGCCCTGCCTGTGCAACTGCGCTGGACGTATCAAATGCAGGAGCCTCCGGGTCTTTGCGTTCAGAGCAATAGATGCCATAGATCCAGCCGTCTTCATGTTGAACGAGACGCATATCATACTGATTGGTTTCATCCGCATCGATATCATCCCAGACCAGTGGTTTACCCGTGAAACGGAATCCATCAATTCCATTGTCACTTTCGACGAGCGCAAAGATCGACTTACGGTCCAATCCTTCCGTACGGATGACCATGATGTATTTGCCATTAAAATAGATGGCTCCCGGATTCAGCGTTGCGTTAATGCCCAGGCGTTCCATAAAATGCGGGTTCGTCGTCTCATCCAGATCGAATCTCCAATGCAGCGGCACATGATGGCGAGTGATTACCGGATATTGATACCGATCATATACGCCGTTGTAGAATGAAGAATTGATCTCATTGGGGCGAGCAAGCAGTTGCTCCTGTTTCTCCAGTAACTCCTTGTATTTCGGGTGTATCATTCTGATCCCATCCTCTCAATTAGTTCAATACAGAATCTGCTATTGTGATACGGGCATTTCCATGGTCCGGCAATTTCGCTCTGATCCGGTGTTCCGTTCCCATCAACCGACCAGTACCATTCCCCACCAGCGCGCTGATCAATGATGTTTTCTTTTGTATAGGTCCACAAGCGTTCCATTCTCTCCAGAAACAATGGATCACCTGTACGCTGATATGCATTATAGAAGCCCACCATGGCCTCGGCCTGAACCCACCAAATTCGCTTCTCATCGATATGTTCACCTTCTTGTTCATTTAACAAGGAACCATCCGCATTCACGGCTACATTGGAGATGTTATAGGCAATATCCGTTACCATCGCCGCATACTCCGGATGTTGTTCCATCCCCAGAACTTTCAGTGCTTCGTCAATCAGCCAGCTGGCTTCAATGTCATGTCCAAACGAGCGCAGGTCAATGATGGATTCCCACTGTTTGTTGAAAAATACCCCGAGAAACGTGGTGTCTTGGTCATACACACGTTCATACAAAATTCCGAGCAGGCGTTCCAGCGCCGCCCTCACTTGTTGATCCGGCCACACGCGATAGAGCGTGGTGTAGGCCTCCAGCACATGGATATGCGTATTCATGGTGTAATCCGCAATCACCCCATTTTCGCTCAGCATTTCATTGGGTTGTTCTTTCCATGTGCGATCAAATTGTTCCTTGTACGCAGGTAGTTCGGCATCCAAACCTTTGTCCTCGATGAGAGCAAAAAGCGTTTTCGCAAGTTCCAATGCAGAAGCATCCCCGGTAGCACGATAGTACTCACTGAGTGAATACACGCCGAAGGATTGCGTATACACATGTTTGCTCGTGTCCAGCGCTTCCCCTGTGTAATCTACCATCCAGTACATGCCGCCATATTCGTTATCCATCAAATGGTCAGCGAGAAAACGATAGGCGTGCTCCGCGTGATCGCGCCATCTTTCGTTTCCGGTAACCCGATAGGCTGCTGCAAAAGACCAAAGTTGCCGTGCCGTGGCGATCCCGCCTTTGGGTGCCTGTGGATTCACCTGAAGATCATTGCCAACCCAGCCGTAGAATCCACCGTGGGTTGTATCTTTAAGGTTGGACCAGAAGGGTAAAATCTGCTTCTCCCAATGCGCCTTAATCTCAGATTGAAGTTCGGTTGTTTTTGTATTCATAAGTGAGCGCTCCTTCAGAATAGTGCATCAATCTAATTTGTTAAGTTATCGGTAACTTTATTAGTTCATATTAGTGCTCTAAAAAACAGATGTCAACGAAATGCATCGCAATTTTTCTTGTTAAGTTATAAATAATTTAATTGACAGGTAAGCGTTACCATAATAGAATTCATTTTGTAACCTTAACGATAACTTAATTAATTTAAGAGAGGGGTCGAAACAATTGAGAAAAAACAAAGGTTGGATGATGTTGCTGACGATGCTGCTCATCACTTCGCTACTTGCTGCATGTTCATCCGGAGGTGGATCTTCGCAGGCAGGGGAGGAGATCAGTACAGATCCGGCAGATATCAAGGGTGAAATTACCGTCCTTACACAACGTACAGATATTGTGGACACCGTGTTCAAAGATTACGCTGCTGAGTTCAATAAGGAATACCCGGATGTGAAAGTAAACTTCCAGGCACTAGCCGATTATGAAGGGCAAGTGAAGATCCGTATGAGCACCAAGGATTATGGTGACGTACTGATGATCCCGACCAGTGTTCCGATCGCAGATATCCCGGACTTTTTCGAGCCGCTCGGCACGTACGATGAATTGAAAGACAAATACACCGCCATTGAAGAACGCATGGTGGATGGTCAGGTCTACGGTATCCCTACCGTAATTACGTTCTCTGGAATCATTTATAACAAACAGGTCTTCAAAGACGCAGGCATTATGGAAGTTCCAAAAACACCTGAGCAATTCCAGGCTGCGCTTCAGTTGATCAAAGACAATACAGATGCGGTTCCGCTCTACACCAACTATGCATCCGGCTGGGCTCTCACCCAATGGGAATCGGACCTGCCAACGGTTGCAGGCAGCGTGGACTACGTGAACGTGGATCAACCGAATACAGATGAAAACTTTGTGCCTGGTCAGCCGCACTATGAACTATATAAAGTGCTCTATGATGCAGCCAAGAACGGTTTAATCGAGAAAGATCCAACGACAACCGACTGGGAAAGCTCCAAAGCGGATCTGGCCAAAGGCAAAATTGCCACAATGGCACTTGGCTCATGGGCCATCACACAGATTCAAGGGATGACAGATACACCGGATAACATCGGATTCCTTCCTTTCCCTACGAATGCAAGCGAGGTTGTGGTACCACTTTCCGCTGACTATAACATCGGCATGAACGTGAACAGCGAGAACAAACCTGCTGCGAAAGCCTGGATTGACTGGTTCCTGGCGAAATCGAACTATGCAGTTGAACAGGGCGGCGGTATGGATGCCGACAAAAACGCTGAATTGCCACCGATTTTGGATCAATATAAAGACGTTAAATTCTCCACACTTACCCCTGCCAAAGAAGGTCAGGAAGGTCTCGTTGACAAGATTGATAACGAAGGTGAAATCGGTCTCTGGCAGCCTGACTTCAAGAAACGCATTATCGAAGCAGGTATTGGTAACCGCAAGGAATCCTATGACGACATCATGAAGGACCTAAATGACAAGTGGGTAAAAGCGCGAGCAGAACTCACGAAATAATGGGATTAACGTAAGTGGATCAGGTGATGAATGAACTGCGGGGATATAGGAATCCATATATGAATGGAACATGGAGTATGTGGTATTTGAAAGCATAATACCCATGCTCTTCCCCCGGCAGTGTTCCACCAGGATTCCATTGGACGGGAGTCTTTCGATATATAGGCGGGAGAACCGCTTGGAGGTGTGGAGAGCATGAAGTACTTAAAACTTTCGAATTGGGGTTACTCAGCGCAACGCATATTTATCATCTGTGCCTTCTCAACTATTCCCCTGGCGTTGCTGTTCACGTTTGCATACTTACCGGTCATCAACATGTTCAAATACAGTTTCACCGATTGGAACGGATATAGTAAAAGGTTTGATTATGTTGGCTTTGAGAACTATACGCGCATATTCAGTGATCCGGAATACTTCAAAGTATTTATTGTCAGCTTGTACTACTTCGTGGCTACGTTCTTACAGATGGGGTTGGCGCTTTACTTTGCCACCATTCTGAGTTTCAAAGTTCGAGGCAAAAACTTCTTCAAAGGCATACTGTTTTTTCCTTATTTGCTGAATGGGGTAGCTATCGGTTTTATCTTCCTCTTTTTCTTCAAACCGGATGGTACACTCGATATGCTCATGCATGCTGTAGGGCTGGGACAATATACGCAGCTCTGGCTCGGTAACCCCAATATTATCAACGTGTCACTTGCAGGTGCATCGGTATGGAGATACATGGGCTTCAACTTTATCATTTTCCTGGGTGCAATCTCCTCCATTCCGAAGGATGTGTATGAAGCATCCGATATTGATGGTGCCAATCGCTGGCAGCAATTCCGCCACATCATCCTGCCAAGCATTACACGCATCCTGCAGCTCAACCTGATCTTGGCGATTAGCGGCGCAATTAGTGCGTTCGATATTCCATATATCATGACCGATGGTTCCAACGGCAGTATGACATTTGTAATTCAGACGGTTCATTTGGCGTTTAAATATGGCAAGCTGGGACTGGCATCCGCCATGGCTGTGGTGCTGCTCATGATCGTTATTCTCGTTACACTCGTGCAGCGCGTCACCATGAAAGGGGAGGAATAAACGTGACACAACTCAAATACACCCTTGCGAGCGTGGTTAAATATGCTTCCCTGGTGCTTGCGGCGTTTATCGCACTGTTACCTATCGTGGTCATCCTGTTTGCATCTCTCAAAACGAATGCGGAATACGCTACCAGCAGCCCGCTTGCCCCGCCAGCCAACTGGCTGAACTTTGCGAACTATGCAAAGGCTTTTGTGGATGGCAACATGCTGGTTGGTTTCAAAAATACAATTATTATCCTGGTCATCTCTATTATAGGAGCGACCTTAACGGGCTCCATGATCGCGTATGTGCTGGATCGGTTCAAATTCAAAGGCAAGAAAATCATGGTCGCGGCATTCCTGCTCGCTACCCTGATTCCAAGTGTTACAACACAGGTCGCCACATTCCAGATCATCAACGCGCTCGACCTGTTCAACACACGCTGGGCGGCCATCGTGATGTATCTGGGTACAGATATCATCGCGGTTTATATTTTCCTGCAGTTCCTTGGCTCTATCTCCAGTGCATTGGATGAATCCGCCATGCTGGACGGCGCGTCGTACTTCACGATCTACTGGAAAATCATTCTGCCACTGCTGAAACCGGCCATTGTAACGGTCATTATCGTGAAGGGTGTGAACATCTATAACGACTTCTACACACCGTTCCTGTACATGCCAAAGACCGATCTACAGGTTATATCCACCGCCTTGTTCAAATTCAAGGGACCTTTCGGATCGCAGTGGGAAGTCATCAGCGCTGGCATCATGATCGCCATCATTCCAACCATGATCATCTTCCTGTTGTTACAGAAATACATCTACAATGGCTTCGCGCAAGGCTCAGTTAAATAAAAAAACGAGAGGTTATATGAAATGCATATTGAGAATGCACAGGAACGAAGAGGACAGAAAAAAGCTGGAGAAACGGAGTGTTCGCTAAAAGCTTTCTGAAAGAAAGCTCACTTCGTAAGCACATGCTATAACCGGATTTTCCCCTTTTATAAAGGATCAAAAAAATCTGGGGATAACGGCGATCGCAAGGTTGTTCTGTCATCGAAGTGGTCTAGTGCAATTTTAAGTATTCATTTCATAAAGCCTAACCGAAGGGAGAAATGAAAAATGTCAGTTGCTGAAACGAAAAACGTACACATTGTTGGGGATGCTTTGCCGAATATGCCGTGGGAGAACAAACCGGAGGGAACGGAAGGCCCGGTATGGAGACATTTGGCGAATCCGGTCGTCCCACGTAATCCAGTTAAAGGCGTTGCCCGCATTTTTAACAGTGCCGTTGTACCGTATGAAGGGAAATTCATTGGGGTATTCCGTGCTGAAACCGTTAATGGCCGTCCGCATCTTCACATGGGGGCGAGTGAGGACGGTTTGGAGTGGACGATTGAAGAGGAACGCATTGCCTTTGTCGATGAAAATGGCGATCCGTTTATGCCGAACTATGCTTACGACCCACGTTTGGTCAAAGTCGAAGACACGTATTACATCATCTGGTGTACAGACTTCTACGGTGCAGCACTGGGCCTGGCCAAAACAGATGACTTCAAAACATTTGTCCGCCTCGAAAATCCAATGTTGCCATTCAACCGTAATGGCGTATTGTTCCCGCGGAAAATCAAGGATAACTATGTGATGTTGTCCAGACCAAGTGATAGTGGACATACCCCATTCGGAGACATTTTCCTGAGCGAAAGCCCGGATCTCGTGTACTGGGGCAAGCACCGTCATGTGATGAGCAAAGGCGGTCAGGGCTGGTGGCAATCGGTCAAAATTGGCGGCGGTCCTGCTCCGATCGAAACGTCCGAAGGCTGGCTGATGTTCTACCACGGCGTCACGGGGACCTGTAACGGATTGGTATATAGCATGGGTGCGGTCATTCTGGATCTGGATGAGCCATCCAAAGTAAAATATCGTTCCTCCAACTTCGTGCTGACACCAGAAAAATGGTATGAAGAACAAGGCTTCGTTGATAACGTCATTTTCCCGTGTGCAACATTGCATGATGCAGAGACCGGACGTATCGCCATCTATTACGGCGCTGCCGATACGTATGTGGGCGTGGCTTACACGACCGTAGAAGAGATCGTAAACTATGTGATCGAGACGGACGAAGTCATTGCAGGAGATCACGAGGAAGGCAAGCTGTAACCGATGTGAAACCAATTTTTTAAAAGCTAAAATTAACACAATAACGGAGAGTGCAGAACCAATCTGAAGAAGCGAAGTGGTCGCATTTATTCCCGGATTTCTCCCTTGTATAAAAGGGATCTACAGAAATCTGGGGATAACGGCGATCGGAAGATGGTACTGCAATCGTAGTGAAAGTGTATACATTCGGCCATTCTTTTTACATTAAGTGAACAGGAACACAGGGGAGTAATGCACATGGAGTACATCAAAGGATTTACATTTGGCTGGATGAGTGGCAGGGGAGACTTCCGCAAGCCGGAAGCGAAGGAGTCCTTGCGCCTGATGGCTGAACGTACAGGCAGTTCGCATGTTATTTTTGCACTGGCGGCACATCAGGATCATCCGCAGGCGGTAGAGGTCAAGTATCGGGGTGAACATCTGGTCGAGGATGATGAACTGGTCGACATGATTGGTTATGCCCGTACACTCGGGCTGCGTGTCATTCTGAAACCAACCGTCAACTGCACCGATGGCACATGGCGTGCACATATTAACTTTTTTGATATCGATGTGCCTTGTGAGCCGAAGTGGAAGGATTGGTTCCGCAGCTACACGGCATTTCAGAAGCATTATGCAGCGATTGCAGAGCAGGAAAAGTGTGAGATGTTCATTGTAGGCTGTGAGATGGTGCAATCCGAGCGTCGGGATCAAGAGTGGCGAGAGGTTATCGCTGGTGTGCGTGATGTGTACACGGGACTGGTGTCATACAACACGGACAAATATCAGGAAGGTCATGTGAAATGGTGGGATGCTGTGGACGTGATCTCTTCCAGTGGCTATTATCCCATTGGAGATTGGGAGGCACAGCTGGATCGTATTGAACAGGTGATTGCTCCATATGGCAAACCCTTTTTCTTCGCGGAAGCAGGCTGTCCCAGCCGCAGTGGATCAGCCCAGGTACCGAACGATTGGGGACTGGAAGGCGAAGTGAGTGCTGAGGAACAGGAGCGTTTCTATGAGGCCATGTTCCGGCATGTCAGTCAGCGTGACTGGGTGCGCGGGTTCGGTCTGTGGGATTGGAGCGCACATCTGCACGCGGAGAGGGATGCACTGATTAACGACGGATACGGGGTATATGGTAAGCCTGCAGAGAAAATTATTCGTCGGTTCTATGAAGGCATCACTGCAGAAGTTTAAACGAGAAACAAGAAGGTGTATGTGAGATGATCTTAGTGATATATCTCTATATGTACTTTCGTGATTTCCATGCTGTGAGCAAGGAATAGCAGATTATGGTGGAGCTCATTTTTCCAGTTGTAACTCTCATTCAGGTCAAGAAGCCTTTCCTCCCACAGGAAAGGTTTTTTGGCTATTTTAGTAACAACACATACCATGTCGAATTTTGTTGACAAAAGGAGGACTCCTGCCTATTCTTAATGGATGAATATGAGAATCATTATCATGAAATAGAGAAAAGGGGTTCAACATCCATGTCTGTACAACATCGCAAATCTTCGGCGCTCACGCTGGCAACTATGCTCTTGTTGCTATTCGTTATCGTGGGTTGCAGCAATACAGGAAGTGGAGATGAATCCTCATCTGCGGTTTCGGATCAAACATCAACGAAGTCGATTACGATGTCATGGCCACGTGATATCGGTACAATGAATCCGCATACGTACAATCCTTCGCAATTATTTGCCCAATCCATGCTCTATGAGCCGCTGATCAGTTACCAGAAGGACGGAAAACTGGAACCTGCTCTGGCAGAATCATGGACCATCTCCGATGACGGCAAAGTATATACATTCAAGCTTCGCCAAGGTGTGAAATTCTCAGATGGTACGCCATTTAATGCTGAGATTGTGAAAAAGAATTTTGATGCTGTTATGAAAAATAAAGATACACATAGCTGGCTGGGCATTGTAGGCGTGCTAGACAAGACCGAGGTTGTGGACGATCAGACTTTCCGGTTGACACTCACAGAGCCGTATTATCCGGTTCTTCAGGACTTGTCGGTAGTTCGTCCTTTCCGCTTCCTGGGTGAAGCTGGATTCCCGGATGACGGAGATACATCCCAAGGCATCAAAGAGCCGGTGGGTACTGGTCCGTGGATGCTGGCTGATTACAAGCAGGACGAATATGCTGTTTTCAAACGCAACCCGAATTATTGGGGAACAGCGCCGAAGGTAGATCAGATTACGGTCAAAATCATTCCTGACGGTGAAACCCGTGTACTTGCTTTTGAAAAAGGTGATCTCGATCTGATCTACGGGGAAGGTGTGATCAGTCTGGATGCATTCCAACAGCTTCGTGACAACGATGAATATGTGACGCAATTGTCTGATCCGGTGGGCACACGCAGTCTGCTGCTGAACTCTTCCAATCCAAAGTTGTCCGATGTCAGAGTGCGGATGGCGCTCCAGCAAGGGTTTAACAAACAGGCGATGGTTGAGGGTGTCACTTCCGGATTGGAAGAACCAGCCGATACCGTATTGTCCAAAAACTATCCGTACACCAATGTAGACTTGGAACCAATCACGTATGACGTGGAAAAATCCAAAGCATTACTGGATGAAGCGGGCTGGAAGCTGCCGGCTGGTGGGACGGTTCGTGAGAAAGACGGTCAGCAGCTTGATTTCGAGATGATTTTTGATAAAACGGACCCGATTCAGAAAGCGATGGCGGAGACCATTCAGGCAGAATGGAGCGAGCTGGGGGTTAAAGTAAACCTCACGGGACTGGAACTGACGGTACAGATCAAACGTTTGAAAGCCAATGATTTTGACCTGTATTTCTGGTATAACTATGGCGCTCCGTATGATCCTCATTCCTTCATTAACGTTGTGGCAAGCCCTGGATTCGGGATTTCGGAGACCCTGAGTGCGTTGCCGATGAAAAAGGAACTGGACGATCAGGTGCATGCAGCCCTGTCATCTACAGACGAGACGAAACGCCAGGAGTTATATGGCTCCATCTTGAAAACACTTCAGGAGCAATCGGCGATCGTACCGATCTCTTATATTAAGAAAACGGCTGTATATCAGAAGAAAATCTCCAACTTTATTTTCCCGGCGAACCGTGATGAGAATCCGTTTGTGGGCATTGAACTGGGCAATCAATAAATAGTAATTACTTTAATTAAGGAAGTGGATGGCCCTTGGTAAGGCCATGTAGCTTGATGAAAGGGAGGAACGTTTGGTGATCAGTTATATCGGTAAACGAATGATCGCAATCATTCCTATCGTTTTTATCGCTACACTTGTTACCTTTGCGCTTATTCATATTTCACCAGTTGATCCGGCCGAGGCTTATCTGACAGCAGCTCATATCTATCCAACACCGGAGCTGCTTGCGCAAAAGAGACATGAATTCGGTCTGGATCAGCCCTTGTTAACCCAATATGCGCATACGATTCAGAAGATTGCCAAGCTCGACTTCGGCACCTCGTACCTCACCAATAAACCCGTATGGGATGAAGTGAAATTAAGGCTTCCGGCTACGGCTGAACTAGCCTTCTGGAGTATGTTGTTATCGGCTCTGGTAAGTATTCCTTTGGGAATACTGGCCGCAGTGTACAAGAATAGCTGGATTGACATGGTCAGCCGGGCCATTTCCTATATTGGAGCATCTATTCCGCAATTCTGGCTCGGTTACCTGCTGATCTTCTTTTTCTCGGTGAAGCTGGACTGGCTGCCTGTGGAGGGGCGTGGATCGTGGGAGAATCTGGTTCTGCCTACGGTAACACTATCCATGATCCTGATTGCGGTCTACACCCGATTGTTACGTTCCAGTGTACTGGAGCAATTGCAGGAGACATATGTAAAGTATGCAAGAACACGCGGGATTCGCGAAAGAGTGATTATGCTCAAACATGTCCTGAAAATCGCCATATCGCCCCTCATTACGGGGATGGGGATGAGTATGGGCAAGCTGCTCACAGGCACCATTATTGTAGAGCAGGTGTTTTCCTGGCCGGGGTTCGGGCGTTATTTTGTCGATGCGATATTTAACCGGGATATTCCCGTGATTCAATGTTATGTCTTCCTGGCGGCATGCCTGTTCATCGTATGCAATCTGCTCGTTGATCTGGTGCAGCTCGTTATGGACCCACGGATTTCAGCGAAAGGACGGGCAGAACATTGATAAACAAATGGCGTGCGATATTTAAAGGACAGAGAGCCATCCAGATCTGCTCTGTGATCATATTGCTCTTCTTCATAGTCGCGTTATTAGCTCCATGGATTGCTCCTCATGACCCGGTGAAGGTGAATTTGTTGCAGAAGCTGGCGAGTCCATCGCTTGAGCATTGGCTGGGAACGGATCATCTCGGACGCGACAATCTCACCAGGCTGATGTATGGTGCGCGGGTGTCGCTTGGATTTGCTACTCTGATTTTTCTGTCTTCTCTGCTCATTGGTGTCATTGTGGGTTCGATCTCCGGATACCTTGGTGGCTGGGTGGACAGTCTGCTAATGCGCTTGTGTGAAGGCATTATGGCGTTTCCGAATCTGGTGCTGGTGCTCGGTATTGTGGGGATTTTTGGTCCAGGTCTGATGCAGGTGCTTCTAGCCCTCATGATGGTACAGTGGGTGTATTATGCACGCATCTGCCGGAACATGGTCGTGAGTCTGAAGGAACGGAATTTTATCGCGGCGGCGCGAGTTAGTGGTTCCTCTGCATGGACGATTATTCGTAAACATATCATCCCCAACGTGCAGCGTCCCATTGTTGTCATGGGCACGTTAGAGATGGGCTGGGCGATTATGGATATATCCGCACTGTCCTTCTTGGGGCTTGGCATTCAACCACCCAATGCAGAGTGGGGCGCCATGATTCATGAAGGAACGGGTTATATTCGCAGTCATCCGGAGTTAATGATCTACCCGGGGGCATTGATTTTACTGGTAGTCATTACGTTCAACATTCTGGGTGAAGCATTATCTGAGCGTTATGGCATTGCAAAACGGTAGTTGATTCGGAACCAAACTCACACGGAGGTGAACGTAACGGTGGATGATGCAGCGAAAGTACTCGAAGTTCGAGGTCTTCAAGTGAATCTTAGAACAGCGGAGGGTTCCGTCCCGTTACTTGCGCCCATTGATTTCGAAATAAAAAAAGGTCGTGTCTTTGGTCTGGTCGGCGAGAGTGGCAGCGGTAAGACCGTTACGTGTAACGCCTTGCTCCATCTGCTTGATCCGCGCAGGATGGAGGTGTCGGGCAGCATCCGTCTGAATGGACGGGAGCTGGGCTCGTTGTCAGGTGAGGAGATGCGACGCATCCGAGGCAAGGACATCGGATTTATTATGCAGAATCCGATGAATGCTTTTACACCCGTATATACGATTGGATCTCAATTCATTGAAACCTTGCGTACGCATACGGGAATGTCCAAAGCAGCGGCCCGGGAGCGGGCTATTGCAGCCTTGGCAGACATGAATTTGTCCGAACCAACAAAACTGATGAAGCGATATCCCTTCCAACTGAGTGGCGGCATGCTTCAGCGGGTGATGATTGCCATATCGATGTGCCTGCGACCCGCCCTGGTTATTGCTGACGAACCAACGACGGCACTGGATGTTGTGAATCAGTTGAAAGTGCTTCAGGAATTGGATCGGCTACGTACCGAATATGGCACATCCATCTTGCTCATCTCGCACGATCTGGGCGTGATCTCGCAAATGGCGGATGAAGTCGCGGTTATGCAGAAGGGGCGGATTGTGGAGCAAGCAGATGTGTACCAACTGTTCGATCACCCGCAGCATGAGTATACCCGGATGTTGTTAAATGCCAGACCCAGAATGTCTTTGGGGCGATAGTAATTACAGGTGAGTTGAATCGTTCAGTGAGTGTATGTGTAGAGCAGGTATGAACTGTATTTTGATTGGGTAGGGTAGGGGTGGAATGGACATGGTGATGTGCAATTTCGTCTTCTTCGGAGATTGCTTCTGCCAAGTACAAGAGAGGAGGATGACCTGATGCTTCAGGTACGTGAAGTAAGCCATAGCTATGGCAGACGCAATTGGCTGGATCGTTCGGGAGCGCGTCCTCCTGTGCTGGCAGACATTTCACTTACGATTGAAAAGGGTGTTTGTCTGGGACTGTTGGGTACGAGTGGCGCAGGTAAAAGCACCTTGGGCAAAATCATGCTTGGTCTGGAGAAGCCCAGCCAGGGTCAGGTTTTATTTCAAGGACAGGATATCTATCGATCCAGCAAATCCGTGCTTAAGGGATTACGACGTGACCTGCAAGTCGTGTTCCAGGACTGTTATTCGGCTGTGAATCCACTTATGACTGCGGCGCAGATCATCGGTGAGCCGCTGGATAATTACGAGCGTTTGTCGGCAAAAGAACAACTTCGTGTGGTTGGACAACTGCTTGAGCAGGTCGGACTTACACCAGAGGATGGGAGCAAGCTTCCGCACCAGTTCAGCGGTGGCCAATTACAGCGGGTCAACATCGCACGAGCTATCGCGCTCAAGCCAAAGTTAATCGTACTGGACGAATCGATTAGCAGTCTGGATATGGTGCACCAGACGCAAATCCTATCCTTGCTGGCAGAGCTCAGAGCATCGTATGGGTTATCGTATCTCTTTATCACGCATGATATCCGGGCTGCCATGACCATCTGTGACCGCATTGCCGTAATGGATCAGGGCAGAATTGTTTATAGCGGTGATGCCGGGAATTCGGTAATGCAGTCGGATCATCCGGTTGTGCAGCAGTTGGTATCGTCCATTTTACCTGAGCATCCGTCCGGTCGTATTTCGTTTAGGTAATGCGTTGTTTGTATTTGTAGATGGCTGTTCATTGGGATGCTAACCATGGTTGTTTCCATTGCATTATGGATGCGAAGTCGCTAACGAACCGAGTCAGTGTTAAATGGCGATTTAGCGTGGAATGCAAAACGTAACGAAACTCAGTGAAATTATTCCGGTGCAAACCTGCCAAAGCACATACAGATTGGGAGAATAACGCTTCTACGATTCGTTAAACGGAAGACTTGTCGGAAATGGAGCTATTAACGTGTGTAAGATTCGTTAGACCATAATTAAAATGAATGCTAAAAGGGTTGTCCCCTACGCCTTGAACAAGACGTAGGGGACAACCCTTTTTTTGTACCTGGGAATAGGCACATTTCCTGCTTTCTGATATAAGTTAAACTAAAATTACACTTATCCCCAGATTGTTGATTTAACTTATAAGGTGAACATCTGGAGAGAAACCTATACTTCCGATGAGGATTTCTTGCAGAAATCTTTTACCCCATCTTCCGACCAAGCAACTCGATCTTCTCCAACCATTTCTTTCTCTGTTCCTCGGACTGTTTTCCCACCACATCTACAGGTGTTATCCGAACTGGTTTGATGCCTGTCAGCGCAAAGGTGGAGATTTTCATCATTTTGTGTGCGGGCTCACCTTGGAACCATTTGAAGTACCAGCTAGGACCATCCATCGTGGTGATCATGCGAGCGGTACGGCCTTTGAGCAGCTGATCCGGGAAAGGTTTTCCTTTTTGGTACTTGAATGCGTAACCTGGCATGAAGATTCGGTCAACGAATCCTTTCAGCAGGGCAGGCGGTCCTCCCCACCAAATCGGGAATACCCATACGAGATGCTCGGCCCACTTGATTGCTTCTTGAGCTTGTAGCAAATCCGGTTCGAGTGGAAGTTTATTACGATATCCTCCCTCCAGATTCATATTGAATGCCAGCTCGTTCAGAGTGATCATGCGGACGTCGGCACCAGCCTGCACCGCACCTTTATGGTAAGCTTCGGCAATTGCGCCATTGTAACTTGGGGAAACGGGATTGCCTTGGATGATTAATATTTTCTTCATGATGACGACACGTCCTGACTATTTTAGTTAATGAACACTAACCTCATGTGCAAAAAGAAAAGGTCACGTATGACCCGGTAATCCATCGGTATATCCTGATGGTATGTTGACGATTCTCTTTTAGAAGTTGTTCAAAGAGTCCACTTTTTGAACACGTACTTATATTAACGTGCAGTTCTGAACCTTTTTTGGTGTTCTGCGAGGCCAGAATGGTTGCCCCTCTCCAGTTCTACTCCTGAGATACGTGCCCCAACATCAATGAGAGTCGGTGAACGGTTTCCCCGGTGTAGGGTACCAACAACTCTGGCAATTCACCTTGCATACTCGAGACCGCCATACGTGTAATTGCACCGATCACCAGAACGGCTGTGAGCCGTGAATCCTGCTGAGACAGTTCGCCCCGCATCATTCCCTGATCGATCAGATCCATTAACGCATCCAATGGTTGACGGTAATCATCACTGCTTCCGGCTTCAATAAATATTTCATGATTCTGTGAAATCAACAGCAGTCCATAGGGATCTTCATCGTGCAGGTGAAGAACCTCGGTAATCAGTTGCTTGAAGCGTTCCAACACGGGACCTTCCTGGCGAACATACCCGTCAATCAGTGAAGTATAGTCCGCGCAGTATTGGGTGAAGGCTTCCAGGGCAACGGCATCTTTGTTTTTAAAATGTTTGTAAATCGCCGCATCTGTTACTCCGGCGGCGTCACCGATCTCTTTGACGGATATGCCGTCAACACCTTTGGTTGCGAACAAGCGCATCGCCGCTTGTAGGATATCTTTCTTTTTGCTATCCACATGAGATTTGTTCTTCATGATTTTATAGTAAGTGATTACTAACCAAAATGCAATAAGCAATTTTGAAACTCTGAATGGAGACATGGAATAAGCGCTTACGACCAAAGCTTGCAGGCTTGAGAGAGGCAACGTATGATGAATAGAAATCAACATCGGAGCAGCAGGAAGAACGAAACGGATGGTGGATTGCGTGAAAGATGAGATGGATGCATATAGCTGGGTGACGCCCGAAGGAATGCTGAATGATCACTATATAACAAGCCGCGAACAGTTGTATAAAGGAATGAACGGACGATATGTGGAGCGATTCACTGTTCCTACCGGTGAAAGTTATATTTTTAAACCGCTGACGAATCCTGCACAGCACGGACGAGAACGATGGATGTACAAGCGTGTGATGTCTGGTCTACCCCCGATCTATCCGCAGCTTGTTGCAACGTCGGACCCTACCATTGCACCGGCACAGAGCTGGATGATCTATGAGGATCTGGGGCAACTGGTGCATGATTCGCAAGAAGTGACAATGCTTAACACAGCGGTGCATATGGCAATGTGGCATGCGTTGCCTGTTACGGAATGGAGCGAGTTGCCTCGCGTGGGCCAGAAACCGTCTATTCGCGCCATGTTGGATGAGTTGCAGATGCACAGACAATCTACGGATGGCCTGTTGTCCAGGCTGGATATGCGGCTGTCTTCATCGGATTGGGACAAGATTGCCATGTTGATTCTCACAGCAGAGGAAGAACTTCCTACCGTTCTGTGTCACGGAGATCTGCATCCCGGGAATCTGGCGGAAGTTGACGGCAGGCTGGTCGTCTTGGACTGGGAGCATGCCCATCTGAATACGCCGCTGTGGGACATGTACCATCTGGTAGATCTCTCGCATCCGTTGTTTCCCAGAACGGTTACGCCTGCTTTGCGGGAGCGGGTTATAGACATTTATTTGGACAAACTAGAGAGCCTGGGCGTGCAGATTGAACGGGATTCTTTTGCAGGATGGTACAACGCCTATGCTATTGTATTTTCGCTCTGGATGCTGCGTTTGATTGATGGTGACCTGAGAAGTGAGGAGTGTGTGTGGCCGAAGGGACAGTTGCGTAACCAGTGGCATGAGACGGCAGCGACGCTGGAACAGTGCATGAAGCACATGCGTGAGGAATAGAAATGAGGGGTGAGAAGCTTGCGTAAAGTCGGACTTGTTATGCGTAAAATTCAATTCACAGAAGCTCAGGGGCCGCGCGTATTTGCGGATCGGCTGAAGCAGATCGGCCTGGAGCTGGGCGTGGATATTGTGTTCATCTCGCCGGAGCGTCATGTCAGCGGATACGACTGGTTGCCGGGGTATGAGCATGAGAAAGGTGACCTGGTGAACTACGATATCGTGCTGGACCAGATTCATAGCCAAAATATAGAACATGTCATCTACACGGTATCAGGGTTTACGTTTTTGAAGATGTTCCTACCCAAGAGTGTACTGTTCCCGCACAGTTTCCCCGATCCCGCGCTAACGGGATATGAGATGATGAAGCCATTTTATACGATGGTGGATAAAGCAGTTGTACAGACGGAGTTTTTGAAAACAGAACTGGGTCGCAATTTCGGCGTACATGACGTGAACGTCATCCCGATTGGCTTTAGCGAAGAGCTGGCGAACCGGCACTATGACCCGAGCCAGGTCGTGCATAATCGGGTGCTCTGGATTGGTAGGGATGAAGCGAATCGTCGACCGGATCTGGTGCTGGAATATGCTCGGCAGAACCCGGACAAGGAAGTATATATGGTGTTTGGCGGTGTTCGCTATAAGGAAACCATGAAGAAGTACGACATTCCTGCCAACGTGAAGCTGAAGTTCGCGCTCACGCAGGATGAGATATTTACGTTGATGAACTCTGCCAAGGTGTATTGGAGCTGTTCAGCCTTTGATACGTTTGCGATGCCGCTGACGGAAGCGATGGCGATGGGCAAAATGGTCGTGAAACCGGAGCATGCTTGCTACGGTCACATTCGATCCACGCATGCCTTTGCAGGCAACGAGGATAACTGGTTTGAACTGGTGAACATGGCTGCGGCTGCGCCGCGCAGTGTGTCAGAAGACAACCGGGAGTATGCCTTTGGTGCTTTTTCGCGCACGAAGATGAAAGAAGGGTACCGCGAATTTTTTGCTAACTGGTTGAAGTGATGCCATATGTATGCAGATATAAACGGCTTGAGGTTCCGGTAAATCAACTTGAGCAATAAGGGTAGGACGAGCAACGATAACACATTCAGTCGGTGAATCGAAAACAGAGACGAAAAGGCTTCTAATCGGGTAGGCAATCCGATCAGGAGCCTTTTCGTTATACCTAAATCAACGGGTGCTCTGAAAGCGATCAACAGGGGGGTATATTATTTTGACCCGAATGAAATGGACATATTTTAGTATTTAACAAAAAAAATACGAGTGTTATGCTGTGAGCGTAAGGAAGGAGTGATCCTCAAATGAAAGCGCTATCTCCGAGAGAATATCAGATTTTGCATTTTCTATTGGAGCGTAGGGATTTCGTTCCGGTCAAAGAAATAGCCGGTCACATGAACTGGTCGGAAAAAACGATTTACAGGGAACTAAACGCCTTGGAACACAATTTGCATATTCGCGGCATTCGCCTCGAACGGAAGCCGGGAAGAGGTATTGCGCTGGCTTTAACCCAGGAACAGACGATGGAGCTGAGAAGAACGCAATGGGCTTCGGGAAAAAGGGTGGTGACAACCCTTTCCGTAGAGGGGAGGAGAATCAAAATATTGACGAATTTATTATATGATTCTCCTGAGGAAACCTCGATTAACAAGCTGTCAGAAGAATACTTTATCGGCAAGGCATCGATTGTGAATGATCTCAAGGCCATTGAAGAACGAATTGAACCCTTTCAGCTCCGACTGGAAAAAAGCCAGCTCGGTACCCGTCTGATCGGTTCAGAGATTAACATTCGCAAAGCCATGGCTTCTCTCATTAATGAACTTGTGAGTGAAGAACGGGCGGGAGAACAAGAGCATGAATCTCGGATTGATGGTAACACACTAGTTGAGTTGATAGAACATTTTGGCTGCGATTCAGTTCAAGGGATTCAACGTATTCTGGAAGAAACCGAGCAGCAATTAGGATATACCATAGGCGATCCCTATTACATCAACCTGCTGACTCACCTGCTAATTTGTATCCGCAGACTGAAGAGTGGCAAGGTCATTCGATTGGCTGACGGCATTCCTGATCATCCCGTAACTGACCCTCATGTGCATTCCATCGCAAAAGCCATGGCCCAACAAATCAGTGAGCTATGCGGATTGGAATTACCAAGTGAAGAGATCTATTTCATCTATCAATATCTGATTTCATCAGGCATGAGTGTTCCGTCCCTTAATCTTGAGTTGTCTGGTCTGATGGACAAGGTTTGTCCAGAGTCTAAAGTGATGGTCAAGGAATTAATTCAGACTGTATCCGGGATGATCCGGCGTGATCTCACAACAGACGAACAATTGTACAAGGGTCTGATCATTCATTTCAAACCGATGCTGAATCGTCTGAAATACAACATTTCCATTAATAATCCTCTGCTGGAGGATATACGTGAGGCGTATGCCGAGATATTCTCTCTGGTCCGTTTGGGGATGCTGCCCATGGCCCAAGCCTGCGGATTGAATTCGTTTAGTGATGACGAGATAAGTTACCTGGTCCTTTATTTTCAGGCATCCATTGAGAAAAGCAGTAGAAAGAAAAGAGTTATTCTGGTCTGCTCCACTGGAATAGGGACATCTCACTTGCTGAAAAACCGGATCAATCGTTCATTTCCCGAATGGGAAGTCGTTGATGTCATTTCGACAAGCTGGTTCAAGCGTATGGAGGATTGGACGGACATTGATCTGATTATATCAACCGTGAAACTGGAGCATCATGACTTGCCAGTTGTGTATGTCTCGGCGCTATTAAATGACACGGATGTCAGCTTAATAAAGGCGAAGTTTAACGAGGCGAGGTTGAATCAACATCAAAACAGGGTGTTTTCGTTTCCACTGCTCAGGGCGTACTTCCACCCATCTTATGTACAGATTGAAACGAATACGAAGGAACAATATACAGAAGGTACAGCATCCCGTCTGAAGCTGTTTGCATCCATACTCCAACACGTAGGCGCTAATCTGGAGAACCGGACATTTGCCGAGGCTAAGCTGAATAACCATTTGTCGGTTTTCCTGATCCGCAGTGATGTGAACGTCAATCCCATCGTCGGTTTTAATGTCATTCAAGGCGAACCGACCAATTGCAAATTGGAAATTGTAATCGCTTTCTTCCAGGATGGGCCACTAACTGAATTATTGATAGAAATACAGAGCTTGTTGATGTGCAGGCGCATGTATGAACAGATCATGAGAGTAACTACACCACAGGAGCTTTTCGAGATATTACAGTCCAAGCACGATCAGGAGGAGGACCATTATGGATATAACCAAGATTATCAACGAACGGTTGATTAAGCTGGATCTAAAAGCACGAACCAAGGATGAAGCCATCGAGGAATTGGCGGATTTGCTTGCAAAGGAAGGTGTCCTTTCCTCCAAAGAAGAGTTTATCAAAGACGTCTATTTAAGAGAAGAAGAGGGTCAGACTGGCCTGGAGAACCACGTTGCGATCCCTCATGGCAAATCGGCGGCGGTCCTCAAGACCTCCCTCACCATCGGACGAACAGAGCACCCGCTTGAATGGGAGACCCTGGACGGCAAACCTGTCCATGTCGTTATTTTGTTTGCTGTAAGGCTTGTAGACCGGAATACAACCCACATGAAGCTGTTGGTCCAAGTTGCGAGTATGCTCGCTGATGAAGAGGTACTGGAACGTTTGATGCATGAGCCGGACCCGGCCCAGATTATGGAGCTGTTTGCTAGCAGAGAGAGCGTATCGTAGAACATGGCAATTCAGGATTTTAATATGGAGCACAATACATCATTTGGAGGGATTCTGATGAACATTGTAGCCGTAGCCGCGTGCACTGCTGGTATTGCCCACACGTATATTGCCAAGGAAAAATTGATCAAAGGTGCAAAAGCGCGTGGTCATGAGATCAAAGTAGAGACCCAAGGCACCATAGGAACAGAAAACGAGCTTTCCAGGGAAGAGATCGGGGCAGCTGATGTTGTCATTGTGGCTGCAGATATCAAAATCGGTGGAGAAGAAAGGTTCAAAGGCAAACGGATCATTCGAGTCAAAACCGAGACGGTCATTAAAGCCCCGATTAAATTCATTGAAAAGGTGGAGCAGTCTTTAGGGGTATCCTCATAACAAGGGAGGCAGGGCGATGAGCGCAAAATCCAATCACGCAGGTTCAGTCATCAAAGGTCATCTGTTAACAGGTATTTCCTATATGATTCCTTTGATCGTTGCTTCAGGGCTGTGTATCGCGCTGGGACAAATTCTGGGAGGAGCCGATGTGGGCAAGGCGGAAGGTACGATTCCGTATATGATTAACCAAATCGGCGGTTGGGGCATGGGGCTGGTTGTCCCTTTAATTTGCGCAGCGATTGCTTATTCGATCTCGGACCGTCCCGGAATTGCTCCAGGATTAATTGTTGGTTTTATATGCAGTCAGATTCAAGCGGGGTTCATTGGTGGGCTGCTGGGCGGATTTCTGGTGGGTTATGTCGTACTCGGTATCCGTAAATATGTGAAGCTGCCAAAGTCCATGCAAGGATTAATGCCTGTTCTCGTTATTCCGTTTCTGGCTACATTGATCTCTGGTTTAGGTATCTTTCTTGTCATTGGTCAGCCAATTGTCTGGTTACAGGACAGTCTTACCCAGGTGCTTGAATCGATGCAGGGGGGGTCCAAATTTGTTTTAGGTGCCATTCTGGGCTTGATGGCCACCTTTGACTTCGGAGGACCTGTGAATAAAACGATGTCACTGTTTGCTGATGGGATGTTAGTCCAAGGTATCTATGGGCCTGAGGCTGTCAAGTTTGTCGGCTCCATTATTCCACCATTAGGGATTACCCTATCGTATTTCCTGACGAGAAACAAATATACGGCAGCAGAAAAAGAATCGTTAAAGGCCGCATTCCCGATGGGAATCTGCATGGTCACGGAGGGTGTCATTCCGATTGCGGCAAGGGATCTGATCCGGGTGGTGACTTCCTGTGTCATCGGCTCAGCGGTAGCTGGTGGATTGATTATGATCTGGGGCGTTGAGGCTCCGGTGCCACATGGGGGATTATTCGTTGTACCCCTCTTCACCCATCCATGGCTGTTTATGTTGTCTCTTCTCATTGGAACCGGAATCTGTGGTGTAACCTTATCTTTATTAAAGAAGCCAGTTACGGCGATGGATGAAGAATTCGACGATACCGAAGACGAAAGCGTAACCTTCGATGACATTGTGTTCAAAGTGGAGTAATACCCGCCATATAGATAGCGCTTACATTTTATTAAACCAATCTAAAGGAGATGTGTTTCATGTTGATTACGATGAAGGAGCTGCTTAAAGTAGCCAAGGAACACCAATTCGCGGTGGGAGCATTTAACGTGGCAGACAGTACATTTTTGAGAGCTGTGATTGAGGAGGCGGAGCATTCCAATTCCCCGGCAATCATCGCCATTCACCCGACGGAGCTTGAATTTTTGACGGATGAATTTTTCGCATATGCCAGCCAGCGTGCACATGCCAGCCATGTTCCACTGGTGATCCATCTTGATCATGGTGGGTCCATTGCTGATATCATCCGGGCGATCAAGTGTGGATTTACTTCTGTCATGATTGACGGTTCTCTGCTCCCTTATGAAGACAATGTGGCTATTACTAAACAGGCGGTGGAGCTTGCACACTCCGTCGGCGTATCTGTTGAGGGGGAATTGGGGACGATTGGGCAGACCGGTAATTCTATCGAGGGCGGTGTATCCGTAGTAACTTACACGAATCCGGCCCAGGCGGAAGATTTTGTGGCACGTACGGGTATCGATACATTGGCGGTGGCCATCGGTACAGCCCATGGCATATATCCCAAACATATTAAACCGGAGTTGCAAATGGATATTCTGAGAGAAATCAATCAATTGGTAGACATCCCTCTCGTTCTGCACGGGGGGTCCGCAAACCCTGATCAGGAGGTCTCCGACTCCGTTCAGTTGGGGATATGTAAAATCAATATTTCCAGCGATATGAAACATGCATACTTCAAAAAGGCCCGTGAAATTCTAAGCACCACGGAATTATGGGACCCAAATGCCATTTACCCAGACTGCATTGTTGAGGCTCAAAACGTCATTCGTTATAAAATGAATCTGTTCAATTCCGTGGGCAAGGCAGACTTGTATAAAGGACTGCGTTATGAGCAGCGTAAGGCTGAAAGTGTGAGCCTTTACTAAACCTGGTCGCTGTTGCAAGTCACCATAAGAACGACTCCCATTTCATCTCTCGGAGCCCCCTTGAAGCCTACCATTCACGAACTTCATCTCTTGTGAATGGTGGGCTTCATTATGTGATAAACTCTACACGTATCAGAATGCTCAGCGTCAATATGTATTGGGAGAATGTGTGAGGGAGGGGAGCATGAGTGAAAGGTCTTATTATATTGACACTCCTTGTTTGGGTCGCATTATTGCTGATTGAATGGTTGATCTACCGTTTACAAGGACGGCGAATGACATGGGTTCAGTATATATTGCCATGTGTGGCCTTGCTCAGCGGTGCCGTTGTAATCATGATCAGCATCGATATTGGCGGGTGGAACGGCATCGGATATGCCCTGCTTGGCGTATCGCTGGGTACCGCGGGAATGTTAACACTCATTACGGTGGCGATCAGGGATGTGGTGCTTCGGCGACGGGGCAGGAATTAAGCGGAAGAATGAAACCTTTATACAGTAAGATTGAATCAGGTGATGGGATGGTTGCAGGAATGCATTCGTCTGTGATATATTGACATTAATTATGACAAGGGAGGTGAAGACAGGTGAATCACGAGATGCTTAACAACCGTATTAGCCAGCTGCCGATTGCTATGGCTGGCATTGTTCATACTTTTCTGACCAACGGGAGAAGTCTGTCCAATTTTGAATATACGGAAGTTAACATTTGCGAGAAGATGCCTGCCTTGACCTCATTCGGACGATAAGCGATATTGCTTGAATTCTGAAGGGCCGCGGAGCTAACCTCCTGCGGCTCTTTTTGTGTTGCGGTCAGGATCTTCCATACCATAGGAGGAACCTTATTATGATGATGATTAGCGCGCAACAACTGACTCAATACCACGGAGCACATCTGGTGCTGGATGGCATTACGTTTGAAATTATGGAAGGTGACAAGGTCGCCCTGATCGGCCGTAACGGAAGCGGCAAGACCACACTTATGCGCCTGATGGCAAGACTGAACAAGCCGGATGAAGGGCAATTGATGATCAAGAAAGATACACGAATGGGATATGTGGCTCAGGTTCCAGAAGGATTGGATGAACATACCGTACTGGATGTACTGAGTCTTGGATTCAAGGAGCTTATGATATGTCGCACGCAAATGAAGGAAATGGAGCAGCAGATGTCCGATCCAGCATGTGCAGCAGACCCTAATCAATTGGAGCGCTTGTTGAAACGTTATGCGGCACTGCAAGACCAGTTCGAGCGTGAGGGTGGATACGAAATGGATGCCCGGATCGATCAGGTGGCGGACGGTTTGGATATCGCCAAGGCACACTATGGTTGGCACTTCGGTTCCTTGTCCGGTGGGGAGCAGACTCGGGTGGTGCTGGCCTCGCAGCTAATCGTAAGACCTGATCTGTTATTGCTGGATGAGCCAACGAACCATCTTGATCTGGAGCGGGTCGAGTGGCTGGAAGGATTTTTACGTGAATATCCCGGCACCATTGTCCTGATCTCGCATGATCGGTATTTTCTCGATCGGGTAGTGAATCGAACACTGGAGCTGGAGGATGGAGAAGCGGAAACGTCTGCTGGCGGTTATACGGAATATATGAAAGTGAAGGAACAACGGCTGTTGCAGCAATTCGAGGAGTTCAAGGAGCAGCAGAAGGTGATCAAAAAAATGAAAGAAACGATCCGCCAACTGGAGGAATGGGGCCGAATTGGTGGGAATGAAAAGTTCTTCAGACGGGCGGCTTCGATGCGTAAAGCAATCGAGCGGATGGAACAGGTGAAGCGTCCTGTGCTGGAGCGCCGCAATGCCGAGTTCGATGTTCGTCCTACGGATCGAACGGGCAAACGGGTAGCGGTATTGGAACAGGTCGAGAAGAGCTATGGTGAGCGCGAAATCCTGCGCGGAATCTCGGGTCTGTTGGAATATGGGGATAAAATTGCACTCATTGGCCGCAATGGTTCCGGCAAGACGACCCTGTTCAAGCTGTTGCTTGGAGACGAGCAACCCAATACGGGCAAGCTGGAGTGGGGTGCACGCGTGGATGTAGGGTATCTGGCTCAACAGGAGGAACCTACGAATCCGAAGCTGAATGTGCTTGAATACTTCCGTCTGGAAGCGGGCGTGGAGGAAGGCGAAGCACGCGGGATTCTGGCTCGATACCTGTTCTATGGAGCGGATGTATTCCGCTCAGTGGGACAGTTATCCGGCGGGGAATGGACGCGCCTGCGTTTGGCTCTGCTGGTGCAACGCAAACCCAATGTACTGCTGCTCGATGAGCCAACCAACCATCTGGATATCGCATCCAGAGAAGCGCTGGAAGAGTCGCTGGTTGATTTTGAAGGAACCGTACTTGCTATCTCACATGATCGGTACTTCGTCAATCGCCTCGCCTCCCGTGTCTGGGAACTGGAGGACGGTCAGATGACCGCTTATCTGGGAGACTATGAGGCATATCGGGAGAAGAAGCTTGAACTGCAAGCTCGTGCGGCGGCGACAACTCAGGCTACAGCAGGAGTGGGAGTTTCTTCTCGTGGGAGTGCCAAGTCAGAGATGAAGTCAGGTTTAACGTCTGCTCCCGGCGGAACTGCCAGATCAGGGAAGAAACCAGAAGCAACCTCGACATTGAACGGTTCCACTGTTACGGCTACCGATGGAAGTCGTGATCATGAAGTTTCCACAGGATCAAGCAAGGCGTTGACTCCTTCGGCAGCAATTGCATCGAATCATAGAAGTAGCAATGGCAACAACCAGTCTGCGGAGAAGCTGGAACAGACGTTAGCTCGTCTTGAGGCACAGATTCAGGCACTGGACCAACAGTTGGAATCCGTACAGAACAATCCGGTTGAACTGGAACAAATCTGGAATGATCGCGAGCAATTGTCCGCTGAATATAATGATATATTGGCGCAGTGGGCTGAGTTATAAGTCAGAATGGCATGAGCATAAGATGGAACAAGCGAGGTCGGAGAATCATTTCCGGCCTTTTTGACCGGGGTTAAATACCATACGTTTTGTGTTAGCCAAGAGAGCGTTAAAGCACGGATGTAGCATCGTCAACTTGATTGAAGCAGCTAAAGGTATTGTGAAATTGATTCACTAGTGGAACTTTTTACCTTCACATGCGTTAAATACGTTTGTATGAATTGAAACGGCTCACCTAAGAGCTCGCAAAAAGGGAGGTTATCGGTATCTATTATTCATTGACGTATCGGACTTGGTCGGATGATCGACAGGCGGAGACGGGGGTGCTGGAACAGACATCAGTCACACGAGATGAACTGTTCATGCGCAAACTGGTGGATGCTACCTTGGTAAAAAATAAACTCTGGGCGCATCTGTCCAATGAATGCCAGGATGGACGGGAACATGCGGTATACGTAACGGCGTATGAGCAACAGATGTCGGACAAGTACGGTGCAGCCATTGCGGATGCTGCGCTGGCCATGTGCAAAATGTCTTCCATGTACAGCGCAGAGTATATGTTGTGGAATGGAAGTTCGTTTCAGGAGTTGGAGCTCACAGCGTCATCCACCTATACGATGGAGCTTGCCGAGCAACTGCTGGACCATTACATGGTTCACGGTGGCAAGACGTATGAGTTCCTGTATTCCGTCCTGGATGCGGATCGCAAGAAAGTGTTGTTTTATATGAAAGAGGTGGATCTGTAATGAGTGAGCAAGAGCGGGGGCAAGCATCGAAACCCGGATCAAAAGCAAAGCTGGTTGCTTTCTCCCTGATGCTGGCGGTTCCTGCCGTGTTATCCGGTTGTGGCAGCAACAATGATGAATGTGACCCGGAGTATGATACCGGATGTGAATATGATTCCAGCAGTGGACACTATTACTACGGTGGGTCGTCGTATCGAAGCAACAAGGACAGTAACAGCTCCTATAGCAAATCCAAGTCCAAATCAAGCGGCTTCGGTAGCTTCTTCCGCAGTTCGGGAGGATAACCGGATGAGACAAGTGGTTCAACTGCCGTTTAGTCACGAAGAAGTATTTCAGGGCGAAACGGAACAACAGATTCCATACCATCGAATGTACGGGAAGCAATATTGCGTGCCTGCATTGACGGTCTATTCTCCCTCGGAGGTAGAAGAGCTGCGTACCGCAGCCGAGGCGGTAGACGGCATTTACTGTAAAGTGATGCGATTTATCCAGCAATATATGCCGGATTCCTTTTTGGAGCATCAGCTGGGTATCCATCCCGGGATTATCCCGGCGGCACGCATGGAGATGGTGACTGGAGGCATTACCCGTCAGGACTGGATTATCGGAGAAGCTGGGCCCAAGTGTATTGAAAATAATACGGACACTCCAACGGGCATACCGGAGGCTGCTGCATTGGAAAATATCCTGGTCGGTCTTGCTGAGCCTGCCGCGTTGACTGCACCATCTGCCGAGATGGATGCACGTATTCAGGCGTGTTTCAAGATATGGCTGGAATTCTATGCAGAGCAAGGATTGCAGGGTCCGGTGACGTTCACTTCTTTTGGTGAACATGTCGAAGATCGAACAAATACGGAATACCTGATGAGACGATGTCAGGAAGCGGGATACGAGGTTTTCTATGCTCCACTTGATGAACTGGAGATTGTTCCGGGAGAGGCGCTTTACCATAAAGGTCGGGAGATTAATCTGCTCTACCGCCTCTATCCACTGGAATATCTGATCGATGATCGGGATGAGACGACAGGCGTGGACATTGGCGCTGCGTTACTTGAACTTGTACGGGAAGGACGGCTAGGCCTGATGAATCCCGTTCAGCATGTGCTGATGCAGAGCAAAGGCTTCATGGCAGCGATCTGGTCGCTCTACGAGCGTAATGAGCAAACCCCGGAATATTGCGGGTTTACCCTCTTTGATGATACAGAGATGGACGTCATTTCCCGATATCTGCTGCCAACCTATTTTTCAGCTGAACCCTTCGATCTGAACGCCATGCCATATGTAGCCAAAAGCTATTGGGGGCGCGAAGGCAGAGGAACTCTTTTGCTGGATGGAGGAACGAACAATGCCTTTGGAAAGCAGGATATGGAGCATCCTCTTAACGAGACGCTGGAATCCAATCGTGCAACTGCGACAACAGACGAGGATGAAGAGATTACAGCTTATTACGAAAATCAGCCCAAAATCTATCAGCAGCTGGTTCCGATGGAGCAGGTCGTGATTGAGACGGAAAATGGAGCGTACAGCGGTTATCTGCTTACAGGGGTATTTGTTATCGGTGGGCGTTTGGCTGGAGTGCTGCCACGGGTTGGGGAGAAAGTAACCGGAGATATGGCCTATTATTGCGCGGCTGCGGTTCGTGAACGGATGAATGATGAGGAGGAGAAGAAGGAATGGAGAACTTGGGATTGAACTTGCTGAATGTTGTGGTGGGTATAGGCATTTTGCTAGTGGTATTGGTATGTGGATATTTCGCTTTTAGCAAATTGACCCGGTATAACGATAGTGAAGAGATCGCGAAAGGAAACGAAGCGGCGGGCATGTACATGGGCAGCAAATTGTTGGGACTGTGTATTATTGTGGGCATGGTATCTTTCTCAACGCATTCGTGGTTGGATATGCTGCTGTGGTCGGCGTTTGGAATTATTTTGCTGTGCCTGGTCTATATTATATTTGACTTCCTCACGCCCAAAATGCGAGTTTGCGATGAAATCGCACGAGGAAATATGGCGGTAGCGCAGCTGCTGCGTTCAATTATCATCGGCGTTTCCATCGTCATCGGTACATTTTTAATGTAAAATAAGACATAGTGTTTTATAGAATGTACTATATAAACGGAAGAAGGGGCGCGGCATCATGAGAAGAGTCATCATAGATACAGATACCGCAGGAGACGATACGATTGCGATCCTGACGGCATTGCATCACTTTCAGGTGGAAGGCATCACCATTACGGGCGGTAACGTACAATTCGACCAAGAGGTTGAAAATGCCTTGTACACGGTACAGGTTGCTGGACATGGCGGCAAGGTGCCTGTGTATAAAGGATGCGAGCGACCGCTAATGGCCTACGGTAAAGCTCAGCACCGTACAGTGGAAGACGTGCATGGCGATGACGGCATGGGCGGCGCGCATTTCCCGAAGGCGGACCAGCGTCCCGAGAGCGGGCATGCGGTTGATTTTATCATTGAGAAGGTGCACGCACATCCAGGTGAAATTGAACTGCTGGCAATTGCACCGCTGACCAATATTGCCATGGCGATTCAGAAAGACCCCACGATTATTCCGGAGATTGCCCACCTGTACATCATGGGCGGAACGAATAATGCACTGGGCAATATCACCCCGGCGGCGGAGTATAACTTCTACGTAGACCCGGAAGCAGCGAAAATTGTACTGCATGCGGGCATTCCGATCACAATGGTTGGCTGGGAGATGTGCACGCAATATTCAGTGATGGATGATGACGACCATGCAGAGATTGCCGCTCTCGGTACATCGGGTGCCGATTTCTTTACAGCCATTAACAAAGTGGTTATGCAGTTCAACAAGTCGGTACATAAACTCAATGGCACCACTCATCCCGATACGTTGCTGATGGCTGTAGCCGCGGATGAATCCATCATGACCAAGTCGGGTCAATATTATGTGGATGTAGAAGCGGCAGGAGAGCTGACACGCGGATACAGTGTGGTTGATATTAACGGACGTTTTGGCAAAGAGCCGAATGTACGTGTCTGTGAAGCCATTGATCGGCCGAAGTTCAAATCTATGCTTCTGGACGTTCTCTCAGCGATCCAATAATTGAGCGACTTAGCATTTCAATGAACAGCATAGCATTCCTGATGAATCCGTACCTGTAATAGGTACGGATTTTTTATTGCCCATTTTTGGAATAACTACTTCACCTGTCGTGGTAAGTTGTGCTATACTTCAACTACTACGACAGATGAAGTAACGAGGAGGAGTATCTTTTGTGATCAGCAGTGACGTTATACGTGGCTACAATGATACGCTGATCCTCTACATGCTGCTCGAAGGGGAGTCGTACGGCTACGAGATTTCCAAGAACATCCGACAGCTGACAGAGGAAAAGTACGTCATGAAGGAAACGACTTTATACTCGGCCTTCACCAGATTGGAGAAGAACGGTTATATTCAATCGTTTTACCTGGATGAGAATAGTTTGGGGAAGCGTCGTACCTATTACCGGATTACGCCGCCCGGCCTCGACTATTACAGAGAAAAGTGTGAGGAATGGAAGGTTACGCAGGAGGTTGTTAATCTATTTATCAGGGAGTTGTGACGGAAAATGGAGACAATTATGGTGTATCTGGAGAACATGTTTGTTGGTCTGCCGAAGACACCCGAGGTGGAACATCTGAAGCAGGAACTCCTTTCGGGGATGGAAGATAAGTACCTGGAATTGAAGCGAGAAGGCAAGTCGGAGAATGAAGCCATCGGCATTGTGATCTCGGAATTTGGTAACATCGAGGAGTTAACAGCCGAACTCGGTATTCAGCCAGTCAGCCCGGAAGAGACAGTACCTGTGTTAACGGAAGAAGAGATTTACGCATATACCACTGCGAAGAGAAATGCTGGATTTTGGATTGGACTGGGTGTTTTATTGTGCGCGTCAGGTGTGGCATTTCTAATTTTCATGGATGCCTTATTTGAGAATTATGCCATTTCAGCTGCAAACCGTTCGGTGGAAACGGGCGCTGTACTAGGCCTGATCGGCATGTTCGTATTGATTGCCATTGCGGTAGGCATGTTCATATACAGCGGTATGAAGCTGGAACGCTTCAATTATATGGAGAAGGGCTTCCAACTTCCTTATACACTTAAAATGAGTATTCAGCATAGTCGGGAGAGCTTTGCTCTAACTTACCGTATAGCCATCATTACGGGTGTCTGCCTGTGCATTCTGTCTCCTGTGTTTATTTTCGCAGCCTCTTCTATCAATGATAACTACGCCTCTTATGGTGTATCTGCCTTTATGGTTATGGCTGGGGTAGGAGTATTCCTGTTTGTATATTACGGTAATATTCAGGGGGCTTACACAAACTTGCTGGAGAAGCACCAGTTGACGGTAGAGAAGAAGCAGGAGGTCAAGGTTGTGAGAGCCGTGGAAGCGATTGTATGGCCGCTGGCGACAGCCATCTTCTTGTTCACAGGCTTTGTATATCAACGGTGGGATATCAATTGGGCCATATTTCCGATTACCGGTATTCTCTCCGGCAGCTTTAGCAATGTGTACCATATTATGAAAAGCAAAAATCCGTCCTGAGCATGTTGCTTTGGATAGTAAAGCCCACCTATCTACTATATAGATCAGGTGGGCTTTTTTACACGTTTAATCTACCCTTGCTGCAACAAAAACGAGCGAATTCCTGTCGTGACCAGATCATGGTCTTCCTCATCAGGCAGACCCGATACTGTAATGGTGCCGACCTGTCCCTCATTTTCGAGAATCAGCGGGAAAGCGCCACCAGCCAGTACATAGTCCGATGAAGGCAGATTGAAGTTGTGCTCAAGGGTCTGGTTCTCGTTTCTCAAACGCAGGGCGGTATGCCAAGAACTGGAGGAAAAATGATTCACCACGTTGTTTTTACGTCGAATCCAGTCCTCGTTGTCGGGATGAGTTCCTTCCATCGCATGCAAAAAGAGACGATGTCCCTTCAGGGTAATGTCGATGGTCACGGCCTGTGAACGACGCTTCGCTTCTTCAACCAGATGCAGGCCAAGGTTAAGCGCCGTTTCAGAACCAAATGTGGCAAATACCGATTCTAATTCTTCCTGTTTCATTTCCTTTAATTTTTCGATCATGGTGAGGTTCAAATTACAGGCATCCCCTTTACATATATGATTGATGTCTACATTCGACATGAATGGGGACAGTACCTTCCAAGTGCGACTGGACCATGTTACTGGACGCTATATGTATGGCTGGGGATGGCTCATTTGGAGACCGTACATCAGCTGTGTTAAAGTGAAGGTAACCTAATATACAAAACTCTTAAAGTTAAAATAAGTTAGCGCTCAGTAGGCAGGAGGAGAAGCACGATGCTGTTTTATTTTGTAGCACTGCTGGTGACTTTAGTGGATCAGGGGACCAAGATTGCAGTGAGGATGTATATGGAGGTTGGCGACGTCATGAGACTGGGTAACTCGGGCATGCAGTTACAGCATTACGAGAACAGTGGAATGGCGGGCAGCATGTTTCAGGGGAATGCGCGTTTGTTCGGTGCGATTGCTGTTCTGTTCATAGCAGGCATGCTGTATTACCGGAGTAAAGGTGAGATTCGCGGTTTCTGGATGCAAGCTGGCGCGGGTTTTATGGTCGGAGGGGCTTTAGGAAATGCGATCGATCGATTTATCTATGCCCGGGTAACGGATTTCCTCGTATTTCCGTCAGGACGCGGGATTTTGAATCTCGCTGATGTCGCAATTAACATCGGTGTTGTCATGATTATCATTGGCATGTTGATTCGTGCATATCAGAGTTATCGGGCCAAACGTTTACGCAATGCTTTGCCGAAAGCAGAACGTTCGTAACATGGATAAAAGCGTTACAGTGGGTGAATATTAGCTTAATAAATGAGGGACATTGGATATCATCCATTGTCCTTTTTGTTATGCCCAATTCGAATCGTGGGAAGAAATGCCTTGATTCATTTTTACCGAAATCGTTTTAGGAATAATAAAGGCTTGTATAGCCAACGCTCATAGTATGAGTTTGTGGAAGGATTAACCAAATGGTTATTTCACCACCTGAATGGGTAAATCTTTACGTATATAAAGTGAAACTAAGATATACACGAACACGGAGAGTGCAGAACCAATCTGAAGAAGCGAAGCGTGCGTGTTTATCACCGGATTTTCCCTTTGAGGAAGGAAATCAAAAAAATCTGGGGATAACAACGATCGGAAGATGGTACTGCAATCGGAGTGACACCGTGTAAATCACATTAGTTCAATTTTTAAAGCTGAGGGAGGTACAACATGAGAACAACGCTCACCAAGGCTCTCGGGACAATGTTGCTGTGTGGAATGATGGCTGTACTTTTATCTTCCTGTACCAGTGGAGATAGCGCGAATGGCAAAGTGCAGATTGAATTTTTCCAGAACAAGCCTGAAGCCAAAACAACCTTTGACGAATTGATCAAAACGTTTAATGCGGAGAATGACGATATTCAGGTGACACAGGTGAATCCGCCAGATGCGGAGACTGTATTGAAGACACGTGTTGTCAAAAATGATATCCCGGACATTATGGCCATGGGGGCAACCGACACCTATTCCATTCTGGCCCAGAGTGATATTTTCACCAATCTGACGGACAGTTCACTGCTCCAGACGATTGATCCGAACTACATACAAATGCTGAAGGATCTCACAGGCATGGACGAAGTGACTGGTATTCCTTACGCGACTAATGCAAACGGCATCATGTACAACAAGACGCTGTTTAAGGAAATGGGCTTGGACGTGCCCAAGACGTGGGATGAACTAATCGCGACTGCCCAAAAGATTAAGGATGCGGGCGAAATTCCATTTTATTTCACATACAAGGATGACTGGCAGACAAGCCTGCCGTTCAATGCACTGGCCTCCAACCTGGTCGGCATTGATTTCTATCAGGAACGGCGCGATAACAAAGTTACGTTCAAGGAGAAGTACCGCGAGGTAGCTGAGAAGCAGCTGGAGCTCATGAAGTACGGTCACGGCGATAACTTTGGTAAAGCCTATTCAGACGGTAACCGTGCTTTCGCTAACGGTGAAGCCTTCATGTACATCCAGGGAACCTGGGCCATCTCGGAGATTCGCAAAGCGAACCCGAATGTAGACATCGGTTTCTTCCCGTTCCCAACGGGCAATGATGCAAGCAAGATCAAGCTGGTGAACGGGATCGACTCCCTATTTACGATTGCAGCGGACACACCTAATCGCGAGCAGGCAGAGACGTTTATTGCTTTTCTGCTGAAGCCTGAAAATATCGGAAGATACATTGACGAACAGACGCTGTTCTCTGCGGTCGAAGATGTGAAGCAGGATGATCCTGCGGTACAGGAATTGATGCCTTATATCGAGCAGGGCAAGGTTATTGACTTTCCCGATCACTATATTCCGGCTGCGGTGCAGCTGAATTCCATCGTACAGTCCTTTTTGCAGAACCAAAACATCGACAACTATCTAGATACACTCGACAAAGAATGGGACAAGGTTGCCAATCGGCGCTAAGCCTTGTCTGAAGGAGGATGGAGTATGAACAAGCGTATCGCACCTTATTACTGGATGACGGTTCCGGCGGTTATATTGTTCTTTGTATTTATGACACTGCCGGCCCTCCAGGGCATCTATTATTCATTTACGAATTATAATGGATTCGGGAAAGAGTATGATTTTGTTGGCTTCAAAAACTATTTCAACTTGTTCCAGGACGACAATGTAGGTAACGCCTACTGGTTTACGTTCAAATTCGCGATCGTGGTGACGATCCTGACCAATATTCTGAGCCTGCTCATTGCACTCGGGCTGAATGCCAAGATTAAGTTCCGTAACTTTTTCCGCGGCATCTACTTCCTGCCCAATATTCTGAGTGTACTGATTGTAGGTTACATATTTAACTACCTGTTCTCCAACGTATTCCCGATCTGGGGACAAAATCTGGGCATCAACGCGCTATCCACGAACATACTCGGCAGCGAGAGTCTGGCTTGGATCGGTATCGTCATTGTTGCCGTATGGCAATCCGTGGCCCTGAATACGATTCTGTATTTGGCTGGTCTGCAAACGATACCAACGACACTGTACGAGGCATCCAACCTCGACGGTGCAGGCAAATGGCGTGAATTCTGGAGTATTACCTTCCCGCTTATTGCCCCGTTCTTCACCATTAATATGGTGCTGGCGATGAAAAACTCACTGATGGTCTTCGACCAAATCGTAGCCTTGACCAATGGTGGTCCCGGACGGGCGACGCAGTCCATCTCCCATCTGATCTACACCGGAGGATTTGAAGGCGGCGAATATGCATATCAATCTGCGAACTCGGTTATTTACTTCATCGTTATTGCGGTGATTTCAATTCTGCAAATCCGGTTCCTGCAAAGAAGGGAGATGGATCTGTAATGAGAAGCCGTACACGAATCAATTGGCTCGTTATGCTGCTCGTTGTACTGGGTACCCTGTTTATCCTGTTCCCATTGTATATGACCGTTACGATTGCTTTGAAAAATCCGGAGCAGATGGCCCAATCGGTCTTTGCCCTTCCGACAACGCTTCACTGGGAGAATTTCGCAAGAGCCATCGACATGACAAACTTCTTCCAATCGTTCCGTAACAGTGCGATCGTTACCGCCTCAACCGTGCTTTTGACGTTACTTAGTAACTCTATGGTGGCCTATGCGATTGCGAGAAATATGGAGAAGCGCAAGTTTTTCAAAGGACTCTATTATTACTTCGTCAGCGCGATGTTCATTCCGTTCCCGATCATCATGCTGCCGATTGTTAAACTGACCGCATCGCTGGAGATGACAAATCTGGTAGGTCTGATCCTGCTGCACACGGTATATGGCCTGGCATTTAACGTATTTGTGTACGTTGGATACATCCGGTCCATTCCGGTAGCGCTGGAGGAAGCGGCGTTTGTGGATGGGGCAACAACCTGGGGCACATTCTGGAAAATCATTTTCCCGCTCATGGCGCCAATCAGTGCCACGGTTGGTATTCTGACCTGTCTGTCCACGTACAACGACTTCTTGCTACCACTCATTATTATCAGTGATCCGGGACAGTACACATTGCCGCTTGTACAGTATGTATTCCAAGGGCAGTTCAATACCGAGTTTAACCTTGCGTTTGCATCCTACCTGCTCGCGTTGCTGCCGATGATTATCATCTACCTGTTTGCACAGAAGTGGATCATCAACGGGGTTACACAAGGGTCTGTAAAATAACCGAAGATGTGCTAAAGAAGAGAATAGGTGTGAATGGGATATGAACCAAGAGAGGTGGACTCTAAGAGTCCCCTCTCTTTTGTGATCCTTGTCATTTGACGTTTGGGAACTGTCAGAAGGATTGATTAACCTGTAAATCTATGCTATTTTTTAGTCGTTAGTTTAATCGATAAACAAAGACGAAGAGAAGAAGATTGAGTTTTATTATGCAAGCGCTTTAACTATATAAATTGAACTAAACATTTGCACGAGAACGGAGAGGGCAGAAATAACCTGAAAAAGCGGAGCTAAAAGCTTTCTGAAAGAAAGCTGCATCGGAAGCATATGCTCGCCTTTATCCCCGGATTTTCCCCTTTAAAAAGGGAATCAAAAAATCTGGGGATAACAGCGATTGGAAGGTTAATCTGTCATCGTAGTGACTAGTGTAAATATTCTTTCGTTCATTTTATATGGGGAACTGAATACGTAGATAAATCCGGCATCGTCTGTACCCAGTCTTCAAGAGCACGGGCGTAAGGTGGTGGGTTCTTTTACATGCCAAAAAAGAGAGGAGAATGGGGAAGTTGCACGGGAAAAAAGGACATTTTAACTCTCTTCGGAATCAAATCTTTATTGGTTTTGTTATGGTGATGCTTGTTGTTCTGCTGCTCGCAGGCATATCGGCCTATGATCGGGTAGCTGCTTTGCTAAAAAGCAATGCGGAGAAACATATTCATCAAACTGCCGTCCAGGCCAGTGGCAGATTGGATGCACTCATTGCACAAGTGAATTCGCTGACCGCTCAGGTGGCGGATGATTCATACGTGCAGCGTCTGCTCAGCGATGAGAAACAAGGCAACCCGGCCACCTTTAATCAGCGTCAAGCTCTCTTGCAGATTGCGGGCAGCTATCAGTCTTTCATCAATGGCGCGCAGAGTATGGAGATATACACTACGGGTTATAACCGCATCTTTCCCATGGATGACCGATCCCTCGATCTCAGAGTGGAGCGCAACTGGATCAGCCTGGCGGACGAAGGCAAAGGCAGACTGGTATGGGCAGGCGCTGACCCTGAAGATCCGGGTGTGCTTCTGGCTATTCGGCGCATTAACCTGCTGGAACATTCCTTTGAGCATGGAGGCTATATTGTGGTGCGGATGCAACGCAGTTTCTTTCAACTCAATGATTCGAATGGGGCAGATGGTTCGCAGGACTCGATCATGCTCTTGGATGGTGCAGGCGAGGTGGTGACTTCTGATCTGGAGATTAATCTCGATCCAAAAGCCATATTGGACAGCGAATCCGTCGTGCAGAACGGGGAGGAATCCTATATCGTCGTCCGGCAAAAGTCTGAATTAACGGGATGGACACTTGCTGTGCTGACTCCGCTGCAGGAGACAACGGAAGGGGTATCCATCCTGAGGACGGCGCTTCTCGTTTCGGGAATCATTGGTGTTGTTCTGTTCCTGATCATGTCCTTCTTTCTCTCCACGATGATTACACGTCCGCTCATACGCCTGATGCGGGCCATGCGCAGTGCACAACCGGGAGCCATGAGACCTAATCTAATGGTCAGCGCAACGATGGAGATTAATGAACTCAACAACGTGTATAACCAGATGGTCTACAGACAGAACGAATTGACCCGTGTGGTTCATGAGAAGGAAGTCATGCAGTCCCGGGCGGAGTTGAAGGCGTTGCAGTCTCAGATTAACCCCCACTTTCTATTTAACACACTGGAGGCGTTCTATTGGTCCCTGGAGGAAAAGGGAGACGAGGAGATGGCACGTATGGTTGTGGCGATGTCCCGATTGTTTCGTTACATTATCTCCAGCTCTCAGCAGGATGAGTGGGTTACGATTGCCGACGAGCTGGAACATGCAGAGCGGTATCTTCGCATTATGCAGATGCGGTTGGGGGATCGAATGCAATGGGAGATTCAATTGAGTGATGCGGGTCGTAAGGTCCCCATTCCCAAACTGCTTATACAGCCCTTGGTGGAAAATGCGATCCTCCATGGCATTGAAAGCAAACTGGGACCTGGAAAGATAAGCATCCATGTGGATGCTTCGACCGACAAGAATCTGGTTCGCATTGAGGTTCGGGATGATGGCCCGGGTATGGATGAATCACGACTTCAATCTGTTATTCATGCTTTACATGGCGGGCCGGCTGTGTCCAAGAAGGGGACAGGTGTAGGTCTAATCAACGTACATCGACGGCTGAAGCTCTACTTTGGCAGCCAACTTGGCGAACGGTGCAAGCTCTCCTTAACAAGTAAGGTTGGGGAAGGGACCGTCATTGGCTTTGAGATTCCCATGGGAACGGAGGGTGCAATATGATTCATGACAAAACGATTCTTATTGTTGATGATGAGCCGCGTACAAGAGAGGGTATTCGCAAAACATTGGAAGGATGGTCAGCAGGACGAAATCACATTCAGACTGCAGAAAGTGGCGTCGAGGCTGTCGAATGGCTCAAGAAAAAGTCGGCAGATCTGTTAATAACGGATGTTCGCATGCCGGAATTTTCCGGTTTGTCCCTCATTGAAGCCATTCAGCATTTTGCAAACAAACCTGTTGTCCTGATTATGTCGGGACATGCCGATTTTCAATACGCTCAGCAGGCCATTAAGCTGGGTGTCGTGGAGTATATGTTGAAACCGATTGATAAGGAACAGTTGCTGCAGACCGTCGAAAAGGCCCTAAAGTTCAGCGAAAAACAGCGACGTATTCAAACGATGCAAGAAATGGTTGACCCCAAGTTGCTGGATGTTAAGGAGCGCGGGGAACAGAGGCTCAATAGCCAGATCAGTGAAGCATTGGCCTATGTGGATACTCATCTGGGTGAACATGTGACCATGCGTGAAATTGCTGATTTACTCCATCTCAACTCCAGTTACTTCAGCGTATTGTTTAAGGAACAGATCGGCATCAATTTTAGTGAATACCTCACCCGGAAACGCATTCAGCGGGCAAAGGAGTTGCTTGTGCAGACAACGATGCCAATCTCGGAGATTGCGGAACAGGTGGGTTATCAGACGGATAAGTATTTTATCACGGTATTTAAAAGTCTTGAGGGGCTTAGTCCAAGCAAATATCGGCATTCCCTATCTGAACGAGATAACAAATAACCTCAAAAAAGTGGAGTTTTTCCAAATTGTTCTGGTCTTATAGAGGCAATAGGCCCGTGCTACAATTTGGTTAAAGCGGTTACATTAACCGAAAAAACCAAGGGGGTCTGGAATAATGAGCAAAAAGACGATGGCCATTCTTCTGTCATGGACGCTGGTTCTCGCCGTAATTTTATCCGGATGTAACAGTTCAAGTTCGGATCAAGAGGGTGAAACGGGCAGTAACGGCACAGATGGGAAAGTAACCCTCAAATTCATGCACCTCTGGCCAGCAGGCAGTTCTGCACAGCAAAATAAATTGGTCAACGATATCATCAAGCAGTACCAGACGGATCATCGGAATGTGACCATTAAGCAGGAAGTGCTGGAGAATGAACAATACAAGAACAAATTGAAAATCCTGTCTGCATCCAATGAACTTCCCGATGTGGGTGTAACTTGGGCTGCTGGATTTCTGGAGCCTTATGTGAAGGGGAACCTGTTCGCACCGGTCGATGATCTGCTGAGCGACTCGCTGGGCGAGAAATTCATAGCCGGAACAACAGAAGCTTATGCCATAGACGGCAAAACATATGCGCTACCAATCGAGTTGAATATCTCCCCCATTTATTATAACAAAGCCATTTTTGCGAAATATAACTTGCAGCCGCCAGCAACGTACGATGAATTCCTGAGTGTGCTGAAGACACTGACCGAGAACGGTGAGGTTCCGATCGCACTGGGCAATAAAGACCGCTGGACTGGCTCACTCTGGTATATTTATCTGGCAAATCGGTTAGGTGGAGATGCACTGGAAAAGGCAATCAATGGCTCCGGCAAGTTTGACGATCCTGCTCTGACTCAAGCTGCTGCCGAGGTACAAAAGCTGGTGGACATGAATGCCTTCAACAAAGGTTTCAACGGGTTGTCCAACGATGAGGGCAAATCCGAATTCATGAACGAAAAGGCTGCCATGTATCTGATGGGTACGTGGGAACTGCCAAACTTCACGACTAACCCGGACATCCCACAGGAGTTCAAGGACAAGATCGGATTTTTCAAATTCCCAACGATGGAAGATGGCAAGAGCGATATTAACAGCTGGGTAGGTGGTCCAGGCGTAGGGCTGTTCGTGGCCCAGAATTCCAAAGTGAAGGAAGAAGCGGCGAAGTTTGTGCAATACTTTGTGGAAAAATGGGGTGAGAGTTCGGTGACTGAGGCAGGCGTCATCCCGGCAACCAAAGTGGATACGGCTGCAGTACAGTTGCCACAGCTCTACATCGACCTGCTGAACGAATTGAATCAGGCCAGCAGCCTTACGCTCTTTGCAGACGTACAGATGAAACCGGCAGCCGCTCAGGCACATCTGGATATGATTCAGGCGTTGTTTGGCAAAGCGGTTACACCGGAGGACTTTGTGAAGAATCATCAGGCTGCGATTGATAAAGGCAATTGACGTACACACGTTTGAACGCTTGAAGGGAGGATAATGTGATGGACAAAGTCATGTCCAACCGTCTCGTTGCTGCGTTGTACGTGCTTCCTGCACTGCTTCTGCTGCTGGTCTTGGTATACATCCCGATCGTGCTCACCGGGTATTATGGGTTGATGCAATGGGACGGGATCGGTGCAATGACCTTTATTGGATTGGATAATTACGCCAGACTGCTTCAGGACGGAACATTCTGGCAGAGTGCGAATCATACTTTTTTGCTTGCTTTGTTCTCTGCGCTGAGTCTGATCGGTTATCTGATGATTGCTTTGGTGCTGTCAGGCAAGATCAAGGGTGCCAATCTGTTCCGCAAAATATATTTGATCCCGATGCTGCTGTCTTCGGTCGCGATCGCTCAGTTATGGCTGAAGATCTATCATCCCAGCAATGGTGTGCTGAACACCTTTCTGGAAGCGATCGGCTTCAGCAATCCGCCAGCTTGGCTGGCGGAGCCATCACTGGTGCTGTATGCACTGTTCGTACCGATCCTATGGCAGTATGCAGGCTTCTATATTTTGATCTATTATGCGGCCCTCAAAAATATTCCGGAATCTCTGGTGGAAGCAGCCCGGATTGATGGGGCAAGCCCTTGGCAGATCGCTTTTCGAATCAAGTTGCCGCTAATTACTGAAGTCATCAAGGTGACTGTGGTACTGGCTGTGGTAGGCTCACTCAAGTATTTTGATCTCATCTACGTGATGACCGATGGCGGACCGAATGGCTCCAGCGAAGTGATGGCCTCCTATATGTATCGTCAGGCGTTCCGTAGCTTCGACTTTGGTTACGGCAGTGCTGTAGGGTTCTTCCTGCTATTGATCTGTCTGCTTGTTACCTGGCTGCTTCGTAAAGCGACGGCATCCAAAGATACGATCCAGTATTCCTGACGCTAGTTCGTGTCTGAAAACTCGCTGAAGTGCATCTTTTACCGCCTTTTCGCCCCCTGCTGCGTCACTTTCCCTTGACGTGCCCCGGCACGCCTGCGGAAAATTTCCTTGCTTGGAACGAAAATTCGGCAAAATCTGCCACCTTCGGAGTTTCCAGACACGCCCTAGTGAAATGAAAGGAGGTCCATCCCGGTGAAGACGGATACGGCCGTTAGATTGCCAACTTACCCGGGGACAAGCCGAGGTTCGGCCTGGTTAAGGAGATTTGGATATGTTCTGCTGTATTTCCTCTTGTCCCTGGTAGCTTTGCTGCAAATTTTACCCTTGGTATGGCTGCTGTTATTCTCGCTTAAAAATAATCAGGAAGTATTCGACATGGCGCCTTTTTCCCTTCCTGCTACCCCGCGTTGGGAAAACTATGTCAAGGTATGGACAGAGGGAAATATCAGCTTGTACTTCTTCAACAGTGTATGGATTACCGTGGTCTCGGTGGTGGTCACCGTGCTGTTTGCCAGTCTGGTGACCTTTGCCATTACACGTATGCGCTGGAAGGGTCGTTCGCTGGTGCTGGGGCTATTCATGGTGGGTCTGATGATCCCTGTACACTCCACGTTGATCCCGCTGTTCAGCTTGTTCCTGAAGCTTCATCTCACAGATCATCCTTTGTCAGTCATCTTGTCTTATATTGCCTTTAATATGCCAATTACCATTATGATTCTACTCGGGTTCTACTACGCACTTCCTCGGGAAGTGGAAGAGGCCGCTGTGATGGATGGTTGCTCCGTGCATCGGATTTTCTTTCGAATTATCTTGCCGATGACAGCTTCGGTTATCTCCACAACGGCAATCATCAACATGATCTATAACTGGAATGAGTTCATCTTTGTTAATACGTTCATCAGTACGGATTCATACAAGACCCTGAACGTTGGGGTACAGAACTTTATCGGTCAATATACAACGGATTGGGGAGCCATTGGTGCCACGCTGATGATTAGCATTATGCCGATCCTGATTGCTTTTCTCATCCTGAGTAATCGAATTGTAGAGGGAATTGCTGCGGGTTCAGTTAAAGGTTAAAAGGTTGAGCGTCGAAGGTCCTTTCATCACTTGCTTAAAAGCGAGTGGGGAGGGGCCTTTTTTGTCTTCTAAAACCTTGGATAGTCGTACGGAAAAGGGACTAGATGAAAACGCTGAAAATACCTATTTATGGAATTACAAAAAACTTTCAACTTTTTTCGCAAAACTACTGCATTTTCAAACCACCTGTGCTAACATACCCTAAGAATTAAAGCCCACATGGGAAAGGTGAGAAAATGACAGCAATATCCTCAACCAAAGAGTCCCTTCGTTCTGATGCCAAGGATCTGAATCTGATTCGACTGACATGGCCTATTTTCCTGGAACTCTTCTTATTTATGTTGATGGGGAGCGTGGATACGCTCATGCTCAGCTCGGTATCCGATAATGCGGTCTCCGGCGTTGGAGCAGCCAATCAGATTATTTCTATCGCTATCCTTGTATTGGAAGTCATTGGACATGGTGCTGCGATTGTAGTAGCACAATATATTGGATCCAAAAAGTTAAGTGAAGCAGCACAAGTGACAGGTAATGCGATTACGCTGAACCTTATCGTAGGTCTGGTCCTGAGCGGAATCTTTCTTCTATTCGGAGGACATTTGTTATCACTCTTGAATATTCAAGGCGAAATTTATGATTTTGCCCGTTCGTATATAAATATCGTCGGTGGCGGGATCTTCCTCCAGGCACTCATTAATGCCCTGGCTGCGACGATTCGTACACATGGTTACACCAAAGAAACAATGTACGTCGCTGTATTCATGAACGTGATTCACGTGGTTGGTAACTATGCATTGATCTTTGGTCACTTCGGCCTGCCGAAGCTTGGGGTGGAAGGTGCAGCCATCTCTACGGTAGGGAGTCGGTTTATCTGCCTGCTGATCTTCTTCTGGTTGTTGTATCGTGTGAGCGAGGTACGGGTGGATTTCGAATACTACATTAAGTTGTCCAAGAAATTCATTGGCAAAATTCTGCGGATTGGCATTCCGTCTGCGATGGAATCCATGGTATATCATTCCTGCCAGCTCGTGTTCACGCTGTATGTGACCTATCTGGGCGCAGAAGCTATGGCAACCAAGCAGTATGCGGGTAACATCTCCAGCTATATCTACTTGTTCAGCATGGCGATTGGTATGGGGACATCGATCATTGTAGGTCGGCTTGTGGGTGCGCGACGCAAAGATGATGCGTACAAACGTGTTTTTGACAGTGTAAAATGGGCGCTTCTGGCCACAGTCATCATTGATGTAATCATCATTTTTTTCCGTGTGCCGCTGATGAGCATCTTTACGGATAATCCGGAAATTATCAAGCTGGGGGCTCAAGTGATTCTACTCAGTCTTTTGCTCGAAACCGGGCGTACCTGCAATATTGTGATCATTGGTTCCCTGCGTGCGGCAGGGGATGCGAAGTTCCCGGTATACATGGGTCTGATCTCCATGGTCTGCATGAGTCTGCCACTGGGGTACCTGCTCATATTCCAGCTTCATCTGGGGCTTGCTGGTGTGTGGCTTGCCATTGCGGCGGATGAGTGGACCCGTGCGGTCATTATGTTCTTCCGCTGGAAGAGCAGAGCTTGGGAGAAACATGAACTGGTGGAGCATGATGACGAAGAGGTTGGCGCACAGCCGGTACCGGCTGTCTGATTGTTGAGTTTTCGTATAGAGTCGGTCAAGGGGCAATGTTGTCCCTGGATCGGCTCTTTTTTTGTTTTTGTGAGGCGTATATATGCCCTTGTAACCAACGCTTAGTTACACCAACTCCGATGAGAGAATAATTCTCCAATTACGGTTATCTCGATATGTAGCAGAAATGATCAAAACGCCTTATGCTGAAGCACGTATAGTAAGGATATGGAAGGGGGCTTTACCTCAGTTGAGCCGTTACCGTGCAATGATTCAGCAAAGTTTGTTTTATATTGAGACTCATCTGCATGAGCAGATTGGGCTGGAAGAAGTGGCATCCGAGGCGTTGTTGTCGCCATATCACTACCATCGAATTTTCCGTAATGAGGTGGGCATGACCGTGGTGGATTATATACGCAATCGCCGGATGAGTCTGGCGTCCACGACCCTCCGATCGACGGATGCGGGTATTTTGGACACCGCGCTGGCATGTGGCTTTGAGAGTCAGGAAGCCTTCACCCGCGCATTCCGCAAATTATATGGCATGCCACCAGGACGTTTTCGCAAGTTGTTCGATCTGAAATTATTCGAAGGAAAAACCAGAGGAGGAGAATTACAGATGAATCAGACGTCAACAATTACAGGTTGGATGTTAACGGGAAGTCATCCGCAAAATTATGAGATGGGCATTGACCCTGCCGAAGTGCATCAGGGGAAAGCTTCAGGATATTTGAAGGCCGTTACGCCGATGGAGCCTAACGAATTCGCAACGATGATGCAACAGTTCAGAGCGGACAAGTATGTAGGCAAGCGGATGAAATTATCGGGATTCGTGAAGACCGAGCGTGTGGACGCGTTCTGCGGATTATGGATGCGTGTGGATAATAATGTCCATGATGTACTTCAATTTGATAACATGCATGATCGGCCGATTACGGGTACGCAGCCATGGAACCAGTATAGTATTGTGCTTGATGTGCCGGAGGGCAGCGCGGTCATTTCGTTCGGGGTTATTTTGAACGGTAAAGGAAATGTGTGGGTTGACAGCTTCCGCTTCGAGGAGGTTGATCTGAACACACCGCTAACACATATGGAGACAGAGTATGAGATGTCGGATGAGCCGCTGAATCTGTCATTTGAGGAGTAAATGCTGAGGTGATCAAGAAGTTGTTGCCTCAAAATCAGTAACATGAATTGGGAATCTATAGATCCAGGGCTGATCCAATCACGGGTTGGCTCTTTTTGTTGCCTTTGGGGTATAAAGAAAGTAAAGCGAAGTCCAAGCTGAGAGGATATGCACCTTTCATACAAATTGCAACTCATCCATAGCCATTTAACATAGACCTTGCTAACATAGACCCATAAACGAACTCATGACATAGATAAAGAGGATGAATCCCATGAATAAAAAAGTGCTCGTGGTAGATGACGAATCAAGCATCGTCAGTGCCATTGCTTACGCGTTGCGGCGCGAAGGATATGAAGTAGATACTGCGAGTGACGGCGAAGAGGCCTTGGTCAAGGTCGCATCGTTTCACCCACAGGTCATGATTCTGGACGTGATGATGCCAAGGCTTGATGGATACGGCGTATGCCGCAGGCTGGAGGACCGCGAGGATATCGGTATTATTTTGCTGACCGTCAAAAATGATATCGTGGACAAGATCGTTGGCCTGGAAATGGGTGCCGATGATTACATGACCAAACCATTCGAGATCCGTGAACTGCTCGCAAGGGTAAAAGCACTCATGCGCCGTGTTGAGAAAAGCAGTCCACCGCCTGACGATTCGAAGAATCAGGCCATCGTGAATGGCACACTGCGTATTCATGTTGCTCACCGCACGGTGACCGTGAATGAGGAGAAGCTGGATCTGACACCAAAAGAGTTCGATCTGCTGACCATTCTCATGTCCAATCCTGAGCGGGTGTACACAAGAGATGATCTGCTGGATCGGGTCTGGGGCATGGAATATGCAGGTGGCACACGGACCGTGGACATTCACATTCAGCGTTTGCGCAAAAAAATCGGAGATACGGATCAGCAAAAATTGCAGACCGTATATGGGATCGGCTACAAAGCATCTGCACCTGAACCAGGCGGGGCCATATGAGAGTCAGCATCAAGCTGAAGTTCAGTGTTTTTCTGGCGGCATTGCTTATCCTGACCGTGGTGGTGCTTAGTTCACTGGTCCTGCGCGGTATTGAACGCAATCAGCAGTCACAGATTGAAGGTATTCTATCACAGCAGACACGGCTGGTGAATCTGAATGTGCGACAGTCCTACTACACCGAGTCCGTTCATCTTGAACAGGAAGTCTTTTTACATCAAAACGGGCGCAGGCTTGCACAGGAACTGGCCAACTCTACCGGCTTGCCGATAGCACTCTATGATATGAAAGGCCAACAAGTCGGTTCATCGATCAGCTCCGGGGAGAGTGCGATTGTTCAGGATACGCTCAACTATGCACTGCAAAATAAAATTGCCTATCATGAACAAGGGGATACCTTGCTCTACGCTGCACCATTGGACGGTCCGGATGGGCAGATGGGTGCCGTGTGGATACAGTATCCGGTCCAGAGTTACCAAGATTTTTATGCCCGTATCCTTCAACTATTTATGTGGGCAGGGATTGCGGTTGTGGCGCTGAGCTTCATTCTGGGGTATCTGTTCTACAATCGGTTTGCTGTCGCGATTACCCGGCTGAAAAAGTCTGCAGATTCCATTCGCGAAGGGAACTACATTACGGAGTCTCCTTTAAAGCGCAAGGATGAGTTGGGTGAGCTGGGGCAGGGCATCTATTATATGAGTACATCCATTCAGCAAAATATCACAGCCATGCATGCGGAGCAGCAGAAGCTGCAACTGGCGATTGAGAAACTTCAGGCGCTGGAAAAGCAGCAAAAACAATATATCGGTAACATCAGCCATGAGTTCAAGACACCGCTGACATCGATCAAAGCTTATGTGGAGCTACTCGACATGTACAAGGATGATCCGCAACTCCTTGATGATGCCACGAGTAACATTGGCAAAGAAACGGAGCGGCTGTACGAGATGGTGGAGAAAGTACTACATTTATCTGCTCTGGAGAAGTATGACTTCGAGAACCAGGCCGAAGATGTAGAGGTCAGTGCTCTACTGGAGGATGCCTGTGGCCGGATGCGTGGGAAAGCGGAGAAGTTTGCGCTGAACATGGAACTGGATCTTGAACCGGCGGTGATCCGTAGCGACCGGGAGAGTCTTATGCATATTTTCATCAACATGCTGGATAATGCCATCAAATATAACATTCCGGATGGTGTGATACGGGTGAAGAGCGAACTACGGATGCAGGAGCGTCAAGCGATCATTCGCATCTACAACTCGGGTACGCCGATTCCGGCAGAGGCGCGGGAGAAGATTTTTGAACCCTTTTACACCGTAAACAAAGACAGAGCCAGAAAAACCGGTGGAACCGGACTGGGGCTATCTCTCGTGAAGCAGTTTGTTGAAAAACAGGGAGGTACAATAACCCTGCTGTCGGGCGATCCAGAAGCTGGGGAAGGTGTGACGTTCCAGCTCATGTTCCCTTTGGCTGATTCAAGTTTACAAGTTCGAAACAAGTCTGAATAACTTTGGAAGTATGCGATGTGTATGCTTGGTCTATAGCAAGAGAAACCAGGGGGGACCATCATGAATTGGAAACAAGCAGCTTTGGGCACGTTCGGAGCCATTGCCCTGTTAACGACAGCGGCATGCGGGGGAACAACGGAGCCGGGGGGCAACGCACAAGGTGGGAAAACGGGCACCGACATTACAGTAAAAGATAATACCAACACGTCCGTGTACCAGAGCTTTAAGCTGGAGAAAATTGATAAATTGCCGAATATGCGCGGAATTGCATGGCTAAGTGACGACTGGATTGTATCCGACAAGGAGAACAAATCCCTGAAACCCGTTAACGTTGAAGGCCAGGAAAGATATCCGCATAACTTATATATGTATGATCTAACCAAAGGTACAGACACGCCGCTCAAGGAAAGTGAAGTTAGCCTGGGTGCACCGTTGGTGTCACCAGATAGTCAGTACCTGTTCTACCGGGAGCCGGAGGAAAATACGGGAAAAGGCTACTTCCTGAACCTGCATAATGGGGAGACAACCCCTGCTGGCAAGGAGGATGGATTTATCCAAGAGGGCGCATGGCTGGATAATGAAAATGTCGTTTTTCCCAATATGAAGGGTGATCTGATCTCGGCAAGTGTGGACGGTACAACAAAAGTACTGGTGGAGACAGGCAATTTCAATGTACGGAGTATCAAGGTGTCAGGCAATATGCTCTATTATATTACGGGCGAGGACGGCCAGTTGAATGCATACGACGTCAAGACGGGTGACGTGAAACAGGTGCTGAAAAGTGTGGAATGGGTCATCCCTTCTAATGATGGAACAAGGCTTGCGATTGTGAAAAGAACGGCGGATACCAAACGGGCGCTCGTGCTCACCGATCTGGAAGGTAATGAGAAGGCCACACTCGCCAGAGGCACGCAGATCTTCGGCACGAGCTGGTCGGGTGATGATTCCAAGATTGCGTATACGATCAATTCCGAGAATGACAATGAGAAAGGGCTGTTCGTCTCCAACACGGAGTCGGCTGAGCAGTTCCAGATCTCGGCGGATATGGACAACGCCTCTGACCCGCTAGCCTGGAGCCCGGAAGGCAATAAGATCCTGTTATCGCAGGCGGTATTGGAGAACGAGTCCTATCACTTTGTGACCTCGGTCATTACGATCTCGGAATAGGATGGTTGTTGCGGAAGAAATGTTCCATATCTTTCATCCCTTTCTATACATTTATATTGACTAAGCTATTCCGCTTCCGATAAACTAGAATGCAGGAATAAAAGTCGAATGTCAGACAGCAGTTCGAGACGATGTTTCGGGCGGCTGTTTATTTTCTTTTTAACAGTAAGGGTGCAACGTAGTCGTCTTGCCGAATGATTCGGCTAATAACAACATGGAATAGGAACAGGTGATATACATGTGTAACAGCGCGTATCGCGTGCTTTTATATTATAAGTTCGTGAAGATTGAAGATCCCGAGACGTTTACACAAGAGCATCTGCAATACTGTAAGGACCTCGGTGTGAAAGGCCGTATTCTGATCGCATCCGAAGGCATTAACGGTACGGTATCCGGAACGCCTGAACAGACGGAACAGTATATGAAAGACATGCATGCCAACCCGCTGTTCAGCGATATGGTGTTCAAGATTGATGATGTGGAAGAGCATGCGTTCAAAAAAATCTTTGTTCGTCACAAAGCAGAGCTGGTTACGTTCCGCGTGGATGAAGATCTTGATCCGAATGTGATCAGCGGCAAACGCCTTTCTCCGAAAGAGTTCCATGAGCATTTGCAACGGGATGATGTCATCGTTATCGATGGCCGCAATGATTACGAATACGAAATTGGTCACTTCCGCGGCGCTATCCGTCCAGATGTTGAGTCGTTCCGCGAGTTCCCGGAGTGGATTCGCGAGAACCTCGGTGACATGAAGGACAAAACGATCATTACTTATTGCACGGGTGGTATTCGCTGCGAGAAGCTGACCGGGTTCATGATTAATGAAGGATTCCAGGACGTAGCTCAATTAGACGGCGGTATTGTCACGTACGGTAAAGATCCGGAAGTACAAGGACATCTGTTTGATGGCAAGTGTTACGTGTTTGACGAGCGGATCTCTGTACCGATTAACCGGACAGACGAGGATATTGTCATTGCCAGCTGTTATCACTGTGGAACGACACATGACCGATATATTAATTGTCCAACCTGCAACCTGCAGCACGTAAGCTGTGAGGATTGCGAAGAGACGCATAACCGCTTTTGCTCGGATGCCTGCCGGGAGGCAGCACCGGTACACGCATAAGCAGGAGAGCAGGTGCTGATCGTGAAGCGCGAAGAGGAACGAACGACGCGTGAACGGATTTTGTTCATGCTGAAGCAGCAAGGTACATTGACCGCGAGGGAAATGACAGCTGATCTGGGTCTGACCGGCATGGCCATTCGTCGTCATCTGACGGCACTGGAGCAGGACGGCTGGATCGAGGTTCGGGAGGCCCGGGCTACGGCCGGACGTCCGTCCTCGGTGTACCAACTGACGGTACGCGGGGACAGCTTTTTTCCAAAATCATATTCGTCCCTTACGCTGGAACTGCTTGAAGAATTGTCTGACTCAGCCGGGAACGGTGTGGTGGACGCATTGTTCGAGAGTCGCCGGGACAAGCTGCTTCGCAGCGGATTGCCCCAGATGGAGGGCCAGGATCTGGCCGGACGGGTGGAGGAGCTCGCGCGAATCCAGAATGCCAACGGATATATGGCGGATGCGTCCAGAGAAGAAGATGGAACCTACGTCATTACGGAAATGAACTGCCCGATTGTGCAAGTAGCGAGTGTCTACAAGCAGGCTTGCCGCTGTGAACTGGAATTGTTCCGCTCGCTGCTTCAAGCGGAGGTGGAGCGTACCGAATGTTACGCCGATGGCGGCAAAAGGTGCAAGTATGAGATTCGCGAAGCGTCGGGAAATTAGTATAAATACAAGAGAGATTGTTTCGGCGATTCGTCGAGATGGTCTCTTTTTTTGATGATAAATTACGCATATGCGCTATTTCTATATAGGGATGCGTGTTATAATAGAGCTAACATCTAGTGCATGTTCGCATCCTTATATGTGCTGATATTTCAGCAGATATATCCTGTTCAATTTGTGCGTAGGAGTGAATAATGATGACAGAGTTGCTTGATCCCAAGAACGATTATGTGTTCAAACGAATCTTTGGAAGTGAAGAGAATAAGGATGTTCTTCTGGCTTTTCTGAATCACACCTTCAAAAATGCAGGTGAATCTTTACTGACTGAGATTGTATTGATCAATCCTTATCTGGACAAGGATACCCCGAGGGATAAACAGTCCATTCTTGACATACGGGCCAAAACAGATCAAGGTGAGCTAATTAATGTTGAAATGCAGTTGTTTAATCAGTATGATTTAGAGAAGAGGACTCTGTTCTATTGGGGTAAACAATATTCTGGACAGTTACTTGAAGGACAGAGATATAGTCAACTCAAAAAATGTGTTGCAATCAACATTGTTAATTTCAAAATGCTCGCTAATGACCAGTACCACAACGTATTTCATTTAAGAGAAGACCATACCGATATTCCGTTGACGGATGTTATAGAGATTCATTTTATGGAAATACCAAAGCTGAATGATGAAAATATTCAAATACAGGATGGATTGGTGCGTTGGCTGTTATTTCTGAAAGGAATGACTAAATCAAGCTGGGAGGCGTTAATGATGCACGAACCGGAACCGGCTTTGAAAAAAGCCATGAGTGTATTAGAGTTTCTGAGCCAGGATGAGCAAGCACGTCAACGATATATCGACCGACAAAAATTTCTATGGGACGAAGCTTCCATGATTGAGGGCGCACGAGAAGAGGGTCTCAAGAAAGGCATGGAGGAAGGAATTCAAAAAGGAATCGAAGAAGGGATTAAAGAAGGGATTAAAGAAGGAATTAAAGAAGGTGAAGCTGAGAGCAAGCGGAAAATTGCATTGAATATGCTCACCTTGGGTCTTGATCATGAGACCATTGTCAAAGCGACGGGACTAACCTCTGCTGAGCTAAAAGCAATTCAAGAAGAAAAATAAGCTATCTATATGAGGCTACTCGCATAACATGTGGGTTGCCTTTTTTGATCTTATGTAATGTTTTCTATCACAACCATACGATGAAACTAAATTGGAAGCGGTTCAACCATTGACGGATATCGGGACGCCCCTTAATATTAGGGGAACAATAAAACACCAACACGGGTCATGGACTTCAGTCGCATGAGAAAAGTCTATATTTGTCTGCTTTTGTCGATCAAAGCAACAATGCGTTGAAGCGTTTGTTTTGTCCCGCCCTATCGTGTCAATGGAATCTCGATAAGGGTAACCACATTTTATAAGATGGAGAGGGGTTCTCACACATGAAAAAGAAATTTTGGATGTCACTGATGATGGTTGCTTCAATGATCGTTGCAGCAGGTTGCGGAAATAACAGCGGTACAGGCTCGGAATCCGAAGGATCAGGGACCACAACAGGTGGAGGAAGCGAGGAAAAATCATACCAGATTGCCATCTCGCAGATTGTTGAACATCCATCTCTGGATGCTACACGTGAAGGATTCATTGCAGCCCTGAAGGAAGCGGGCATTGAAGAGAACAAGAACCTCAAAATCGATTACAATAACGCGCAAGGTGATTCGACGAACAACCTGTCCATTGCACAGAAAATCTCGGGTGATTCCAAAAATGATCTTGTACTCGGCATCGCAACACCATCTGCGCTGGCGCTGGCTCAACAAGTGAAGGACAAGCCATTGCTGTTCGCAGCGGTAACGGACCCGTTGGGTGCCAAACTGGTGACCGATATGGACAAGCCGGGTGGCAATGTTACAGGTGCATCCGATACGAATCCGGAAGCTATTGTACAATTGGCTGACTTTATCGCTAAAAATCTGCCGGATGTGAAAACGGTGGGCTTGGTCATTAACGAAGGTGAACCAAATGCGGTGGTTATGGCAGATAATGCAGAAAAAGCGCTCGCAACACATAATATCAAGCTGGTGAAAGCACCGGTTACAAATACATCTGAAGTAAAACAGGCAACGGATTCTCTTGTTGGCAAAGTAGACGCTTTCTACATCACGCTTGATAACTCTGTCGTGAGTGCGGTTGATACGATCATCCAAACGGCGAACAGTAATAAAATTCCGTTCTTCTCCAGTGATCGGGATACCGTTGAAAAAGGAGCTTTCGCAACGGTTGGCTTCAAATATTATGACCATGGATATCAGGTTGGTGAGATGGCCGCGGACATTCTGAAAAATGGTACAAAACCTGGTGATATGAAAGTCACCGTTCCGGACAAACTGGATCTGATCCTGAATCTGAAAGCGGCTGAAGCCCAAGGTATCACGGTTACGGATGAGATGAAAGCGGAAGTAAAAGACCAGGAAAACAACATTATTCAATAATCTGACCGGCGTGTAAATCCGGCAGTATGGATGCGAGGCGAACATGCAACGGGTTCGCCTCATTCTTTTCGATAGACAGGGAGGAAGTAGTGTGAGTATAAGCTGGAATTCAATTGAAGGGGCGATCGAGCTGGGGCTTTTATATGCACTGATGGCACTTGGTGTATATATTACGTTTCGCATACTCGATTTTCCTGACCTTACCGTAGACGGAAGTTTTACAACAGGGGGCGCAATCGCGGCGGTGATGATCTCCAATGACTTTTCTCCTTGGCTCGCCTGTCTGGCGGCAATGGCTGGCGGTATGGTAGCCGGAGCTTGTACGGGCCTGCTTCATACCAAAGGCAAGATTAATGGATTGTTATCCGGGATCTTGATGATGATCGCGCTCTACTCCATTAATATGCGTATTCTTGGCGCACCGAATAAATCCATTATGGGTATGGATAATCCATTCTCAGGTGAGCATGTCATGGTACTAATTATCATCGTGGTGCTGGTGTTTAAAATCATGCTCGATCTGTTCATGAAAACAGATGTTGGACTGGCACTCCGCGCGACAGGTGATAACAAACGCATGATTCGCAGCTTTGGTGCAAATACGGATGTGACTACGATTGTAGGGGTCAGCTTATCCAATGGATTGGTTGCCTTGTCTGGTGCATTCATTGCACAGCAATCAGGCTTTGCAGACATCACGATGGGTATTGGTATGATCGTCATCGGACTGGCTTCAGTGATTATCGGTGAGGCCATTCTTGGAGCAAGAACGGTATTCTGGGCTACACTTGCAGCGATCGTTGGTTCAATCATTTATCGAATTGTGGTCGCCCTTGCCCTACAGGTCGAATGGTTTGATACATCTGATCTGAAGTTGATCACCGCGGTGATTGTCATTATTGCTCTTGTATTCCCAACGATGCAGCGCTCCATGAAGCAGCGTAGTCTGGCTCGCAAACGAACGGAAGAGTTGATGCGATCCGGGGGTCATCAGGCGAAGGGAGGTATGTGAGCATGCTGGAGATTACGCAAGTAACCAAGCTGTTCAACCCAGGCACAACGGACGAGAAGACCGCGCTGGTTGGCGTGAATCTGACGATGAATCCGGGAGATTTTGTGACGGTGATTGGCAGTAACGGGGCCGGGAAATCCACGCTGATGAACATCATTTCGGGTGTGATGAAGCCGGATATGGGCGATGTACTAATCAATGACCGCTCCATTAAAAACCTGCTGGAGCATAAGCGTAGCAGCTGGATTGGCCGGGTGTTTCAGGACCCAATGGCAGGAACAGCACCACATATGTCCATTGAAGAAAATATGGCAATGGCATACAAACGTGGCAAAGGACGCGGACTGGGCTTCGGAGTTACCCGTGCCAGACGTGAGATTTTTAACACGCAATTGGAGAAGCTGGGAATCGGACTGGAAAAGCGGCCTAACGCGAAAGTCGGTCTCTTGTCAGGTGGGGAGCGGCAGGCACTTAGTCTATTGATGGCGACCTTTACCCAACCGCAGATTCTACTGCTGGATGAGCATACGGCTGCACTTGACCCTTCACGTGCTGAACTGATCACGGAACTAACGGAGACACTTGTGCGTGAGATGAGACTGACTACATTGATGGTGACGCACAATATGGAGCAGGCCATTCGTCTGGGTAACCGTCTGATCATGATGGACAAAGGCCGAATTATTCTGGATGTCAGCGAAGAGCGCAAGCGTACGTTGACTGTACCTGAGTTGCTTGGTGAATTCGAGCGGATTAGCGGCAAAAAAATGGCGGATGATCGTGTCGTGCTGGGTTAAGGCAAGGTAATACCATATACGTAGCGTCTACAATCTAGCTATCTATAAGATAGACGATAAAAACCTTTTGCGTTCTCGCAAAGGGTTTTTATGGTATGTTGAACACGTTGAAAAAATGGAATGAATCTATACGATTTCGGATTAGCGAATTATACATAGTAGGGGGAACCAGGCATGTCTTTGCAATTGGATGAAGGGACATATACGGTAACACGGCGAACGGAATCCATTCGTCTACTCGCCAAGGAATTTGCACTGCTGCATTTTCTGTATGAAAACAAGGAAAAAGCCTTCACCCGCAGCCAACTGCTGGATCGGGTATGGCCACTGGAATATCCGGTTGAACGCACCGTGGACGATCATATCTATCGCCTGCGCAAGAAGCTGAAACGCTGGGATGAGATCCGTCTGGATACAGTACGGGGCTACGGATATCGGCTTGCTGTGCATGAGAACAAGTCCGCTCTACCCGCTAGCCCTTCTGCTCAGGACCCAGAAATGCAGGAAGTCATTCACGGATTACTTCGTAAATATCACTTGTTTGGGCAGGGAAATGCCATACAGACCCTGGTTCAACAGCAGGAAGCACTCGGCATTCAGATCGCCCCTTATTATCAGTTGTATATCCGTTTTATACAGGGAGATCTGGAATGGCTGATTACAACAAAGGAAATTCCCTTTGAGGAGCGACTATACTGGCTACTAATTTTCGTGCACCCCCTGATCGAGCCGGCGGATAGTATTCAGTTGTATGAACAGGCGCTGAATTCATCGGCATTGTCTGCCGATCAGCTTCGCGAACTCCGCATTCTGAACATCATTGAAGTCTATGTAGAGGTGGGCCAATATCAACGGGCCAAAGCACAACTGGAGGAAACGTATCGTGTAATAGAGACTGACGAGCTCAAGAATTTCAGACTGCCTGTGGCACTTGCAGCGTTGTATGTGGAACTGTGGGGTGGTAGCGGTGAAGCTGTTGAGGCCCAGATGGCAGTTCTGCGGTCAGGATTAAAGGATGAACCCTATCTGCGAGAGATCGGACGTTTTCAGGTGATGGAAGGATTATGGTTACTTCGGCAGGGACGGATTCGTGAGGCAGAGTTAAGAATGGATGACGGTCTGGATGTATTGAAAATGTCGCTGAACGCACCGCTATATCTGAATGCTGCATATCAGATTCTCCTATTCCTGGGTCATCATCGAATTGAAGGCAGACTTCGGAGTAAGTATCGACAAGTGTATGCTGAGATCGGCAAAAGTTACGGTGTTCCCGCATATGGACAGCAAATTGTAGATGAAATACGTAACTTTTTATCCCCTATCCCCCCATCCTCTGATCTTCCTCTGATATAACTTCTTTATGATTACAGCCAAGGAACATACAGATCGCTAACGGCTGTAATCAAGGGAGGAAGTACATTTATGACCGTCATTTCAACTGAATCCACATCCAATGAATCCACCGAATCGCCCGCCTCATCTGCACAATCTTCCAAAAGCTTATGGACTAACCTCCGGTTTGTCCGCATGTTTATTGCATACTCGCTAGCTACGTTTGGAGATTGGTTCGATGCACTTGCCATACAGGTGATGGTGGCCTACCGCTGGGGTGCTGATCCGCTGATTATTGCACTTATTCCTGTATGTATGGCTGTCCCGGGTATACTGCTTGGCTCCTTTGCAGGTGCTCTGGCTGATCGACTGCACAAAGTGAAAATCATGATTTTGTGTGATGTAATTACCGTGGGATTAACCGTTGCTATTTTATTCGCACCAAGCCCGGCATGGTTGCTTCCACTGCTCGCTCTGCGTGCCATGATGGGAGTGTTCCACGTTCCAGCTCAGCAGGCGTTAACCCGTCAGGTGGTGCGAAAGGAGCATCTGTTTCAGGCATCGTCCCTAAACGGTTTTGTCAGTCAGTGTTCGAAAGTAGCGGGGCCACTTGTGGGTGCAGTCATTTTGGCTTTCTTTTCACCACAAATCTGTATTGTCATTAATGCCTGTACCCGCCTGTTGTCAGGTGCGGTATTATGGCCCTTGCGGCGTTTGGTGGAGAAGTCGGAGTTCGTTGAATCAGACGGAAGTGTTACTAATGAAAAGGATGGATCGGAATCTTTGTTCTCCCAGTGGAAGCAAGGCTGGCGTTTTATACAGAGCAGTCGCACCGTGCTGAGTACGATTCTGTTCGGCTGTTTTGGACTCATGGCCATTCTCATGATTGATTATCAGTTTACGACCCTGTTTCGGGAGATCAAGCCAGGTAATGAATCACTGCTCGGCTGGTTGGGGTCGTCGGCAGGAGCCGGGGCAGTCGTCATCATTTTGTTGTTAAATCGCTTGCCGAGAATTGGGTATGGGTGGGGACTGGGTGGAGGATATCTGTTCGTGGGTGCCGGAATCGCTGCGCTGGGGTGGATCGGCCCACAAACACCCGAAATTTGGGTTATTATCTGGGGCCTCTGCATTGGGCTGGGCAATGGGCTCTTTATGGTAACACTGAATTATTTGCTGCAAAAGGAAACCCCTCCTGCCTATGTAGGGCGCGTCTTTGGCATTCAAAGTTCACTATCCAGTGTTGTACTGGTTGTAGCGCCACTTGCAGGTGGAGCGCTCATTCGAGTTGCGGGTCCGAGCCCTACCTTTCAATATATCGGTCTCGCTACGCTGGCGATTGGTCTTGCTGGCATACTGCTGCAACGAATCTTGTGGGAGGGAAAGCAGCCTCTCGTGTCTGAAGCAAAAGAGATCATTCCGCAGGAATCGGTCTGACAGCCTTTGCCCGGACATTTTAATCATCATTATATCTACAATATAACGAACAGCCGCTTTCGGTACTCATCCGAAGGCGGCTGTTTGCACATTGCATAGTTAAGCACAATTAAGCGAATCACACTTCCCACCAAGCGAAATAAGCAGTAGAGGCCAGCAGTCCACCAACCGAAAGTGATCCGCTGACAGAGAGGTTAATGGCTTGACCTGGAGGAACCACATAACGGCCAAATTCATTGGATAGAAACGGTCCCACTTGAAGGGGCATAGCCATCAATGGGGTTGCTCCTGAAGGTGCAGCAGCAGAGAATCGTACGATGGCTGCACTGGTATTGCTGCTGGAAAGATTGCTGTTTACCGATGTTAGTGTGGTGGGCGATGACAGTGTTCCATTAGCGCTCAGACTCATGGAACCGCTGAAGGAAGATAACAGATTAAGTGAGACCGTAATTCCACCAGAGAGCCGCGATACGTATAGGGTTTTCCCGCTCCCTACAGGATTGGCCAATTGTACGGTGGCGATAACCGTTCCTCCCAGCAACCCCAGTGTTGTAGAGTTGGTGGAACCTGCATTGTACAGATTGCCTGTACTGCCAGCATTATTCTCCGGAGGAGCAACAATGCCGGGAGAAATATATGTGTTCGTGTTGGACGTATAGACGGGCAGATTTAATGGATTAAATACATTGTTGTTCGGCACAGTGTGCACCTCCTTTTATCAGAATCATGTTCAGAATTCCCACCAGAAGAGATTAATGGCTGCCGTCTGACTGCCAGTTCCTAAACTGATGGATAGTGATTGTCCCGGTGGAACAAGAATGGAACCGTTTAAATTCAAAGAGTACATTCCAGCAGTGAGAGGTATGCTGAGCAAGCTTGTGAAAGTCCCCCCAAGCGTTCCGGTATTTTGCCGGGTGGTAACGATGCTGGTATTGGTGTTACCAAGCAACGTATTAACGGGTACAGGTGTAGTTCCTACGGTTACAGTGCCGCCGGAATAAACGACCAGAGTAGCTGCAGCAGTTGTACCTCCCGAAAGGCTGGCAATACGTACTGTTCTGCCACTTCCAGTTGCATTCAGGATCTGAAGAAGAAGATTTTGACTGGCAGGAATCGCTATATTATTGGTCGTCAGGGCAAAAAAACTGCCTGCCGCAGCCGCACCGGTATCTACTGAAGCTTCAATACCCGGGGCTGCATAAGTGTTGGTCATTTGAGTGAACAGGGGCCCATTAGACTGGTTGAATACATTAGAGTTTGTCATCTTGTCCCCCCTCTGAATAGATGGAAATGGTCTGGCGATACTATTTGTTTCGCATGTCCTCATTACTTGCATTGTATGTAAGAACAAGAGAAAGCGTTTGGGAATGGACTGCAAATTCCAAAATAACGGCAGATGCCGTGCCCGTAAATCCGATCCGGGCATACGATGCGTAAGCACATTTTTTAAGGGGAAATCGAGATGAGTCGAACAGCGAAGCGAAGCAAGAAGAGAACGAAGCAACCAACTAAATATGTCAGTCGCCGCCGTTCCCGTCATTCCTGCCGCGCTAAATTGCTGAAACCCCCTTGTTCCCGGATTACTCGTCCCCGGTTCAAGCAGGGTGCTTCCTCACGTACGAAACTCCCTGGTGCTATTCATTGTTTTACAGAGCATACGTATGTCGGAGCCGAAACCAGTAGCAGTATGGATTCACTCCCGGCACAAGACACCTCATCACTCAGCATGTATACCTATGGCGTTGTGAATCGGGGAAAACATCCGGCTCTTGTACAGATCCAGATCAGCCCCAATGCCGTGGATTATGCTGTGGACAGCCAGGAGGTGGTCGCGGGAGGCCAGACCAAAGCGCTGGTACCATTGCGATTTTTACACTATACCCGGCTTGCCATTCGATCCGTTGAACCGGATCAACCGACCCGGCTCGACGTTTACTTTCAGGCACAACGTATGCCGTAAGGGAGTATGATCTCACAGATTTGACCAGGGAGGAGGACGAGGCACATGCCTAACTTTACGACGTTTAATACGAATCCGGATAATCTAAGAACGTTGATTTTCGGCCAGGATAGTGCAGGGACAGCCCAGCCTGTCAGAACCGATACGAGCGGGAATGTGGTTGGCATTATTTTGGACGGGACCATTAGTAATATCTCAGGTCTGACTACCGTTACAATTAACGCAGGAACCATTACCAACATTCTGAACGGAACGATTACGAGTGTACTTGGAGCGACCATCACGGCAGGTACGATTAATAGTGTGCTGGGAGCCACCGTAACCGCAGGTACATTAACGAATTTGCTAAATGGTACAATCACAAGTGTATTGGGAGCGACGATCACGGCGGGAACGATCACTAGTGTGCTCGGCGCAACCGTAACAGCCGGAACACTAACGAACTTGCTGAATGGTACGATTACGAGTGTATTGGGAGCAACGATTACCGCAGGAACGATCACGAGTGTGCTCGGAGCCACGGTGACCGCAGGAACGCTGACCAACTTGCTGAATGGTACAATCACAAGTGTATTGGGAGCGACGATTACCGCAGGAACGATCACGAGTGTGCTCGGAGCCACGGTGACCGCAGGAACACTGACCAACTTGCTGAATGGTACAATCACAAGTGTATTGGGAGCGACGATTACCGCCGGAACGATCACCAGTGTGCTTGGAGCAACGATTACAGCGGGTACCATCACAGGTATACTCGGAGCGACAATTACAGCCGGAACACTGACGAACCTGCTGAATGGTACGATCACGAGTGTATTGGGAGCAACGATTACCGCAGGAACACTGACAAACTTATTGAACGGAACCATCACAAGCGTACTTGGCGCAACCGTGACTGCAGGGACGTTGACAAACCTGCTGAATGGTACAATCACCAGCGTGCTAGGTGCTACAATTACCGCGGGAACACTTAGCAGTGTGACGTCCATTTCACAGAAGAGTTTTCAGGAGTCCCAACTCATAAGCACCCCGACCGCAAACACCTTCACAGCGCTCCCAGCTGTTACGACCAGTGTATTTGGCACGTATTCTTTCTTTGTATATAACCGGGGGCCGGGTGTAAACCGGGTAGATGCTCTTGTTGAGATCAGCGCCAACGGAACGAACTGGTACACGGATGTAACGACGGTAACAGGCATTTTGTCCGGGTCAGTCGATGTATTGGTTCCGCAGCGTTTTCTCAAATACACGCGTCTTTCCTACCGCTCCAGCCTAATCGGTGCACCAAGCACGATTGATGTGTTCTTCAATGGACAAGGCACATAACCCATTTATTTGTCATATAGGTACATGGAGTTCCTTTGATGGACTTCATGTATTTTTTTTGTATTGGAGGTGTTTGCATTGAAGAACCGTTTACTTGGGATCCATATGATTGTGCAAAATGAAGAACATCACCTGCCCCGCTGTCTCGACAGCTTGAAGCATATCAGCACGGAATGTTTTATTACCGATACCGGTTCATCTGACCGTACACCCGAGATCGCCAGAACGTACGGAGCAACGGTGTTGCACGCCTGTTGGCAAGATGACTTTGCCCATGCACGAAATATCAGTCTGCCTCTGGCGAGCACGGAATGGGTCCTGTGTTTGGATGCGGATGAGTACGTTACGCAGGGATTGGAAGAACTGCTGAATTTTTTACCTAAAGTCCATAAAAGCATTTCGAGATTACGTATTACCATAGAGAATCGATACGGCGAAGGGGTAGAAGAGAGTGTTATTTTTCAGCCAGTGAGGCTGTTCCGTGCTCATCAGGGATATCGATACAAGGGGCGTATTCATGAGCAATTGGTTCGTAGTGGCCCAAGCGAGCTTGTCCAGGAAGAGGCTGGTGATATGGATAAGAGCGAGACCTTTACAGGTGAGGAACATATGTTGATCGAAACAGAACCGCTTGCTCCACTATGTCTGGTTCATGATGGATATCTGGCCTCAACGATTTTGAAGAAACATAAACCAAGACGTAATTTAAAGCTGATTGAGCGGGAACTCGCAGATGAGCCTGCACAGCCTTTTCACCTGTACAATCTGGGAGTAACGTATTGCCAGCTTGGTAAGATAAAACAGGCAATTGAAGCGTTCCGTGAATCATTACACCTGACAGAGTTGCTCGCGCCATATCGACCAACACTGGTTAGAGATTATGCAAAGACCCTTGTGGGATCGGAACATTACGACGAGGCGCATGCAATTCTGGCTGTGGAAAGACAGCGTTATCCATCTTATGCTGATCTGCACCTGCTGTATGGGGAGACGTTGGAGCAGCAAGGTTTGGAGGAGCGTGCATATCAATCGTATGCCCGAGCAACGGACTGCTGGGAGAGAACGAACCGTGTTGGACAGAGTGATGGCGGTAGCATGTTAGACGCGTCATATGTAACGGAAGCGGGTTCTAACAGTTACAGAGCCTATACTGCCATGGCAAGACTTGCACAGAAACGGGGATTCCTGAATGAGTCTGCACATCTGTACGGGCTGGCTCTGAACAGTATGTTCACATATGCTCCGGCATGGGCCGGGTTGGCAGACGTGCTGCAACAATCCGGTGAAACCGATGAGAACATAGCAGAAACATTACTTTCCAGAAGCAGCGGAATCGGAGAGTTAGATCAAGGTGATTTGATTCGTGGTAAAATGCCCCATTCATATGCAATGACAAATGAGGATCATCTGTTGCAAGTGATTTATGTTTTAACAGGCTGTGGAGCATATGAACAGGCACTGAAAATGCTGGATGCAGATTCGTGTACTGCTCGTATCCATGTAGCGGATCGAATACATTGGATGTTGTGTGCGAATAGGGTTTCCGAAGCGCTTCAACTGGCAGAAGAACACTGGAGCGTGGGGTGTGTGCATGAAGTAAATCTGCTGGCTGAGCACAGAATGGATTGGGCACTGGCTTGTTGGACCAACGGATTACCATTATCCGAGGCGTTCCTCGCAACTTCGCTTCCACAAGAAAAGAACGTTTGGAAGGTCATGGATCGACTGCTGAATCAGTTAACCAAAGAGCCGCGAAGCATGAAACCTGCTTCACATGAACAAAAGCTTATGCAATGGGGTCCGCATTCAGAGATGGTAGCAGAAAAGGTTGTGCGGCAAGCCATAAAGACAGGACAGCTTACACTTGCTGAGCAACTGCATGAGTTGCGGGCCATGATGATGTGTGACCATTGGGGAACGGCTATAACTTTACGACGGGAGTTTGCAAGTCTGCTGTATCGTCAGGGGTACACCATGGTAGCCGCGAACATCCTGATTCAGTGCATGATCGAGAGTGAGCTGGATGCCGAAGGGTTATTCTGGCTGGGTGAAACACTGTATGCCAAAGGCCACAATGATCAAGCGCTTTCTCTGTTCGAGCAGGCCCTGGAGCGGGAGCCTGATATGTGGCAGGCCCGAGCTGGAGCAGCTGTATGTTACATGCGATTGGCAATGGAGGCGATTCAGCAGGAATTGGTACGTTCTCCGTCTTCAGGGGTACTCGCTGCACAATATACCGCATTGGAACAAAGGCTGCAAACCACCGGGGGCATCCCGTGGCGTACGCTTTTCCATGCAAAGGAAAGGAGGAATCAGCTTGCGAGCGGAACGAATTTCCCTATGCATGATCGTGAAGGATGAGGAAGAGTTACTGCCTCATTGTCTTGCCAGTGTCCAGGGAGCGGTGGACGAAATGATTGTGGTGGACACCGGTTCATCGGATCGCAGTGCGGAGATTGCGCAGCAATATGGCGCGGTGGTGGTGCGATTTGAGTGGTGCGAAGATTTTGCCGCAGCACGGAATGCTGGCCTGGAGCAGGCTTCCGGCGACTGGATTCTTTTTCTTGATGCGGACGAGGTGCTTGATAGGGCTGCGCGGGAGCAGATCAGGAGCTGGACGTCGGTCATCGGATGTGACGGATTGTTTTTAAACATTCATAACTATACAGGTACGGGTCAGCAGGGGGTTACCGTGAATCCGGTTTTGCGTCTCTTCCGTAATGCCCCGGAGCATCGGTTCGAAGGTCGGATTCATGAGCAGATTGCGGCGGCGATTTGCCGCAGGAACCCAGAGGCTGCTTTTCATGTGACAGACATGATTATCCATCATTATGGGTATCAGACCGCGATTGTGGAGCGCAAAGATAAGGTGAACCGTAATGTTCGCCTGCTGCTACAGGCAGTGCAGGAAGAACCGGATCAGCCGTTCCATCACTATAATCTGGGTGTCGAGTATCTGCGTGTGGGGGAAGCGGAGCGGGCTTTGGAGACGTTTGGTGTAGCTCGGATGGGGATTGAGCCTGCGGTGACCAGTTACGCGCATTTGCTGTTCAAATATGAAGTTCGTTGTCTCCAGCATCTGAATCGCTGGCAGGAGGCATTGGATCGCATTGATGCTGCGCTTGAACTCTTTCCAGAGTACACGGATCTGATGCACCATCGCGGGGTATGTGCAGACGCATTGGGTGATGCAGATCGGGCAGAATATTCGCTGCGTGAAGCTGTCCGTATGGGACCGCCTCCACCCATATATCATACGGAAGAAGGCATCGGCACCTATCAGACGTGGTATATGTTAGGACGATTACTGGAAGGAAGGGCAGATCTGGAGGGTGCGGTGGATGCTTACGTGGAAGCGGTACGTGCCAAATCGAGTCTGTTACCGCCGCTCTATCGGATATTCCGAATTATGCGAGTCTCCGGGCAGGAACATCAGATTCCAGAGCTGGTGAGGGAGCGCTTTGCAATCGGTTCGGAAGAGGCTACACACAAAGTATTGGGCATTTTGGAGCAAAGTCGTTGTTATGAAGCGGCTCTGCAATTGTTACCGAGTGTATCCTCACAACCCTCCGCAGAGATGAGGGAGCGTTTATCTGTGGCGGAGGCGATGCTCCAAATCCAACAGGGAAGATGGAACAAGGCTCGTCTGAAACTGGAACCTGTGCAGCGCAAAAAAGGGTTGCTCGCAACTTCATCTGCCCGGTGGCTCGAACGTTTGGAGTGGATCGAGGGGAAGGAAGTCAACGGAGATGATCCATTGACGTTGTGGTTGAAGCGTAGTTCTCAGGGAGGTGCAGCAGTAACTGATGATGAGGAATCTACTGTGCAGACAGGGCGAACGGTGGGTCTGAGAGTAACAACGAAGAAGGACAGGGGCTCCAGCATAGACGGAACGGTTGCAGGAACAGAGTATGATGGCTGGCAGGCCCTTGGACTGATGATGGAGGGATGTGTACAGTCAGGGAGATGGAAAGAGTTGCATGGCCTGATTCAGATGTGTCGACACCAATTGGCGGGAGCAGGATTATCGGCGGGAGAGAGCGTTCGAGTGGGAGAGAAGGAGAAAGAGGAAGGGAAGAGGAGCGAGAAGGATAAGGATATGGATAGGGAAAAAGGAGAAGATATGGGAGCATTCCCTGGATCTTTGGATACGCTGGTGGGAACCAGTTGGTTGGTGAAAGGATTGGTTAGCGCTGCGGATCATCATCTGGGGTTGTTCGCTCAGCATACAGATGGACAGCGGCATCGATGTTGGCCTGTTATTCAACATATTCGGCTGGAGTTGCCGGGAGCGGACGGGTTTGACAGCTGAGAGGGGATCAGGCAGGTCCGGGAGTTCAACTTAATTCAGCGGGCTAATGGGTGGGGCTGAACTCCGTTGGTGAGGGGTGATGATGAATATGGGCATAGGGATTAGCTTGTGTATGATCGTGAAGGATGAAGCCGGATCACTTCAGCGGTGCTTGAATGCAGTCAGGAATGTTGTGGATGAGATCATCATCGTGGATACCGGATCGGTAGATAATACAATCGAAATTGCGCGTCTCCATGGTGCCGTTGTAATTCGGACGGAATGGAACGGAGATTTCAGTGAAGCCCGTAATCTGTCGCTGGCCGCTGCTACGAAACCGTGGATTCTGGTGCTTGATGCGGATGAAGTATGGGTACAGACTCCGCAGATGAAGGAAGAACTCGTGCAGTTGTTAGCGGCAAGCAGAGACGATGTATGGGGATATTGGCTACAAGTCACGAGTCTGCTGGGTGTGTCCGGTGAAGAACGTGTGACGGATGCGGTATGTCGATTGTTCCGAAATGATCCCCGAATTGCCTTTCAGGGCAGAATTCATGAAGAGATTGCTTCTTCCATCATGGCACTGGCTCCGCAAGGTGTGCTTCATTCTGGACTTGAGGTCATTCATTACGGATATCTGGAGCAGGCGATTACCGCCAAAAATAAAGGTGCACGCAACATGCAGTTGATACGTTCCGCATTGAATCAGGAGGTAGATCAACCGGAGTTGTTGTATGCTCTGGCTGCCGAGTGGTTTCAGCAAGCGAAGTATGATGAAGCACTACGGTTGTTACAGCCATTATTGGCAAAACTTATGCCGGAGTGTGGATATCACTCGGATTTGGTGCTGAAAACGGCTTACGCCTGGCGAGAGATTGGTAGTCCAGAACGGGCACTTGCTGTAGTGGAAGCATGGGCGCCCGTGTATGAGGATTTTCCGGATTTGTTGGAGCTTGGTGCTGTACTCGAACTGGATCAAGGGAGAGAGGATGTGGCCTTAGACTGGTTAAATCAGGCTAAATCAGCTGCCTCCACAGCCAGCAGGTATACATCAGTCTCTGGTGCCGGGACCTATCGCAGCCTGACGCTGGAAGGCATGGCATATGAGCGGGCTGGCCGCTGGGCAGAGGCAGAAGCCGCGTACATAGCGGCGCTGGGCATACAACCCGGCAGCTTGCCTGCATGGCAGCGGCTGTTGTTGCTGGCCGCAGCCACAGGGCGGCCGCATTCCATCGCCAGCGTTGCCGCTCGGGTAAGCTTGCCGCCAGCGGCATGGCAAGCGCTGATCCCGACCGCGCTTGCCATGCATCGGCCGGAGTGGCTGCTGCGCCATGCGGCGGCGCTTGCTGCCCCGTTGCGTGTACAGCCGCTTGCCGCCGGGCTTACGCTGGCCCAGCTGGGCGAGGACGCCGCGGCTCGGGCGGCTTTGCAGCCCTGGGCGGCGCATGCGCAGCACGGGCCAGAGGCGGCCCTGGCGCTGTGGGCGCTGAGCCACAAGCAGCCCGGCAGGC
>NZ_JACYVQ010000007.1:0-425890 GCF_014842675.1 Paenibacillus sp. CFBP 13594 | reverse complement strand
GTATTAGGCATGCCGCCAGCGTTCGTCCTGAGCCAGGATCAAACTCTCCAATAAAGTATTGAAAAGAGCGATAAGCTCATTTTGAATCTGACGATTCATTGTGAATCAAAAGTTACTATCCATTTGTTCAGTTTTCAAGGAACTTGTATGTCCGTTTATGTTGATGTTTGTCAACCGGACAGGAATCTTATCATATCATGTTAACTAACTTACTGTCAACACTTTGTTTTCGTCATCTTTCAAATGATTATGACAATCATTCGTTTGAAGCGACAAGAAATAATATATCACGTAGTGATTTATTTAGCAAGCATTTTTAATCAACCTTTTGATATCATGATATCTTCATCTACGGTGTCTTGTCTCCAACCTGAATTCGACAGATTAGCACATTCTCTGAACCCAAGATGGGATAACGATCCCCTCCCTTCTGTTCGTTTGAAGAAAGTGATCCAAAAACTCTATAATAAGGTATATAGATATAGAGATAAGGTTAAGCAGTCACGTGTACTACTTTCATAAGTAGCCCATGAACAATCGTATAACCATCTCGCATTGCACCTTTACACAGATCACGTACTCCATTCACAGCTAGCTATTACATATTAAAGTTCTGAATAAACTCATTACTAACCTATATGGGGTGATCGCACTTGAAGCAATGGTTAAAGAACAGACGCAAAGGTTACGGCAAAAAGTTGGTTTCCATCCATGCTTGGAATGCCTGGATTGTTGTGATCCTTGCTATAACAGGTCTTATGCTGGTAGGCGGCTTTTGGCGCGAGATACTCGGAATTGGACGTGTCTGGTTAAAATGGCTACATATCATCGTTGGGCTAGCTATGCTGGCACCCGTAGTATATTACTTGATTTTGGCCGGAAAGCACTGGAAACAGCTTCGTAACAGACCATGGCAGAGGGTGAACACCATCTTTGTTCTTGCTCTGCTGGTAGGCTGGCTCCTCTCGGGTATTGTATTATGGCAGTTCAAGCTGGCTGGACCTCGATGGTCGAATGCTGCACTTTTGTTCCATGACCTGCTGACTTGGGTGGGCTTACCTTATATTATCTATCACTCCATCACTCGGACCAAATGGTTAAAGGACCCTGCACGTCGTGCGGTTAAAACCACTACAGCTTCAACACGAACTCAAAATACAGCTGATCCATCTGATTCAATATCGGATGAAAAAGAAACTCCAGCTGCTATATCTTCTTCCCAGTTTGATCGCAGTTCCGAGAGAGATCCCCTCAAATCTGTGGAGCGACCTCAACCGTTGTATACACGACGAGCTTTTATCCGCTCTGCTGTGGGGGTTGGTCTCGCCGTGACTCTTGGTCCTACTTTTATATCCTGGGTAGGACGAAATCTCAAGATCGATAATAGTATTGATAGCATGCTGGAGAACGATCCTAACCGTATGGTTCCTCTGCCACAACCGCTGTCCGCCTCTTCACCTCCCCTTGGAGGCGGGGCTGAAGGTCATTTCCGCGTATATACGGTTACGCCCATACCGTCCTTCTCCAATGCTAACTGGTCTTTCCGTATTGATGGATTGGTTGAACGGGCACAGGTCTGGAACTGGGAACAGTTCGTGAAGCTCGCGCGTACCGTACAGGTTAGTGATTTCCACTGTGTAACGGGCTGGTCTGTATATAAAAATACTTGGGAAGGCATTTCTCTTGCACAGCTTTTGAAACAAGCCGGGGTCAAACCGGAAGCTCATAGTGTGAAGTTTTATTCCGGTGATGGTGTATACACAGATGCGATTACGATGGATCAAGCACAAATGGAAGATATTATGGTCGCTGTCATGCATGATGGCAAACCCATCCCGGCTGATCTTGGCGGTCCGGTACGGCTCGTCATTCCTCAGATGTATGCCTATAAATCAGTAAAATGGCTAAATCGCATTGAACTCATCGACAGCGAACATATTGGTTACTGGGAAGAGCGAGGATATGATAAGGATGCATGGCTTACAGGCGCATCTCAGCGCATCCCTAACAATTTAAGTGGATCATGATCAGATAAGATTGATGAGCGTTCATTCGTTGTATCAAATAATTCAATAAACAGCAAAAGCCCCCGATCACATATTCGTGTCTTCGGGGGCCTTTTTCTTTTTCCTCATTATGAACTCTCTGATTACACTTTAACCCTGTGGGTTCAAAAGACGTACAAGTTCGTCCTCATCCTCAATCGTACGAATACCGAGATCATGGGCTTTGGTTAGTTTACTACCTGCCTTCTCTCCGGCAATAACCAAATCTGTCTTTTTCGACACACTGCCAGTCACCTTCGCTCCGAGCGCTTCCAGTCTTTGCGTTGCTTCTTCCCGCGTCAATTGGTGCAGCGTTCCGGTCAAGACGACCGTTTTACCACTGAAGAAGGAATCTTCCACAACAGCAACGGTTGGTGCCTCAGGTGCCTGTGCTTTCACACCCAAGTTAAGCATTTTCTCAATCGCAGCCTGTGTAAACGGATCTGCAAAGAAAGTTACGATGCTCTCTGCCACAATACCACCGACATCGGGTAGTTCAACCAGTTCTTCCACGGTTGCATTCATAATGGCGTGCAGATCTCGATAATGATCAGCGAGCATGCGCGTTGTCGATTTACCTGTGTTCGGAATACCCAGTGAGTATAAGAAGGAAGCCAAGTCTCTATCTTTACTAAGCTCCAGCGCAGCGATAAGGTTGTTCGCTTTCTTTTCCCCAAACCGCTCCAGCTTCACCAGATCATCAAACTGTAACGTATACAGGTCGGCAGGCTCACGTACGTTCAATTCATCATACAACTGAATCGCCGTTTTCTCACTGAACGTCTCGATGTCCATGGCATCACGGGAAGCAAAATGGGAAATACGTGCCACCGTTTGCGGTTTACACGCAAGTCTATTGTTACAGAACAGATGCGCTCCACGTTGCTCCAGTGGGAATCCACATGCAGGACACTGCTCAGGGAAGACGATCTCCTCGCCATCACTCTCCTCTGTCACTTTACCCAGAATTTCTGGAATGACATCATTGGAGCGACGGATAAAGACCCGAGTGCCCAGAGCAAACTTCAGATTTTTGCGCTCAATATCGCCGACATTGTTCAGCGTACAGTTCTGTACCGTTACCCCGGCAAGTTCAACCGGTTCTACGCGTGCCAGCGGAGTGACTTTGCCAGTACGGCCCACATTCCATACCACAGCGTTAAGAACCGTTGTGGTCTCTTCAGCCTCGAATTTATATGCCACCGCCCAGCGAGGGAATTTATCGGTATAACCCAGCACTTCGCGGGTGCGCATGTCCGTAATTTTGATAACAGCTCCATCGATCAGATAGTCCAGCTGACCCCGGTTCTCCTGAATCGCGGCCAGTTGTTCCATCACATCATCAAACTCATGGAAATAAGTAATCGACGGATTAACTTTGAAGCGGTTCTCACGCAGGAAGTCCATCATCTGCTGATGATTGGCAAACTGAATGTCATCCGAGTAACCTACATTATAAAAATAAGCATTCAGCCGACGCTCAGCCGTTGCCTTCGGATTAAGATTGCGCAGTGCTCCTGCTGCTGCATTACGCGCATTCTTGAGTGGTTCTGCCGCTGTCTCGTTGTATCGCTCCAGGACAGACAGGTTCATGATACCTTCACCCTGTACTTCAATCGTGCCGCTTGTGTAAGGAATTTTGAGCGGTACAGATCTGATCGTTCTCACCTGTGCCAAAATACCTTCGCCTACAGTACCGTTCCCTCGTGTGGAGGCTTGCACCAACTCACCGTTGGTGTACGTCAGGTTCAGCGTCAATCCGTCAAATTTCAACTCAATGACGTAACCTGGTTCCGGTAAAGGTGTATCGGGATTTTTGCTGTTATAGTCGTTGATCAGTTTCAGTACACGGGTATTCCAGCTGCGCAACTGCTCAATATTTTGCGCTTTGTCCAGACTCCATAATGAAGATAAATGGCGATGTGGGGTAAACCCTTTGAGCAGTTCGCCGCCCACACGCTGTGTTGGAGAATCAGGCAGAACCATGCCGCTTTCCTGTTCCAGCGTAACCAGTTCGTCGTACAGAAGATCATACTCCTTGTCGCTTATCTGTGGCTGATCCATCGTGTAGTACTGATAATTATGCTGGTTCAGCTCGGTAACGAGTTGCTCCATCCGGTGCATCGGGTCCATACAGGGCCATCCCTCCGTTAATTTGATCTATATATGTAAACGAACATTCCTCTTGCACTTAACCTCCGATAACAGAATAACTTTCCGATCGCTGTTATCCCCAGATTTCTTTTAATTCATTTTAAAAGGTAGACATCCGGGGATAAAGGCGAACGCTTTGCTTCTTCAAGTTATTTCTGTTCTCTCCGTTATCATGCAAAAGGAAGTTTCGTTCTTATTCTACTTTCGTAATTGGGGCAAAGCCGGCAAGCAAACGTTTCACACCCACCGGAGCCGGGAAGGCAATCTGCAGTTCGGTATCATTACCTGTCCCTTTGACCGCAACAATGGTGCCTGTCCCCCATTTGCCATGCTGTACTTTATCTCCTGCCTTGAATCCTGTTTCACCATCAGAAGCTACCGGCTTGGAAGCAGACGATGGCGTAGAGTATGTTGGGCGGTAGGTACTTGTGGTCACACGCGAAGTTGGCGTGGATGAGGTAGCAGATGAACCGCTCTTGCTTTGGTGATCAAAGAGCTTGGTGCCACCACCGAAGTTACTTCCTCCACTGGAACCTAGTCCACGTCCACCATATGAGCCGCCTCCGCTACTTCCGCGACGGTAACGATCACGAGCCATAGAGGTGTCTTCCTTCAGCTCATCAGGAATTTCATCCAGGAAGCGGGAAGGCGGGTTCGCTGTGGTACGTCCAAACAACGTCCGCATCTGTGCACAAGACAGGAAAAGTTGCTCTTCCGCACGGGTGATCCCTACATAAGCAAGTCGGCGTTCTTCCTCCAGCTCTTCATTGTCCATAAAGGCACGGCTATGCGGGAAGACTCCTTCCTCCATACCCACGATAAAGACAACCGGGAACTCCAGACCTTTGGCGCTATGCATGGTCATCAGGGTAACAGCGTCGCTCTGATCCTCCTCATCATCGTTCATGCTGTCGATGTCCGCAATCAATGCCAGATCGGTGAGGAACGAAACGAGAGTTTTGTCTTCATTATTTTTCTCAAATTCCATCGTTACCGACAGGAACTCTTCAATGTTCTCCAGCCGTGCACGAGATTCGAGTGTATTTTCATTTTGCATCTCAAGACGATATTGGCTCATCTCAAGGATCTTCTCGGTCAGTTCAGTTACAGACAGATATTCTACCATCTGATGCAGAGCAGCGATCATGTCATAGAACTCCACCAACGCATTACGCGTACGACCAGCAAAACCAAGATCATCCACGACCTGAAGTACTCGGAAAATGGAAATTCCACGCTCTCCTGCAGCAGCCGCTAGCTTCCCTACTGTTGTATCCCCGATGCTACGTTTCGGTACATTAATGATCCGGGTAAGGCTGATATCATCGTCGGGGTTGGATAACAGGCGCAGATACGCCAGAATGTCCTTGATCTCTTTGCGATCATAGAACTTGATGCCGCCGACAATCTGATACGGAATATCAGACTTGATCAGAATTTCCTCTATAACCCGGGACTGGGCATTGGTACGGTACAAAATGGCATGGTTCTGATAGGATTTGCCGTTCTTCACATTTTTACTAATCTCGGAGGTTACAAAATACCCCTCATCATGTTCGGAATCCGCACGGTACACCTTGATTTTTGAACCACCCTCTTTGTCCGTCCACAGTTTCTTCGGTTTACGCCCTGTATTCAGGCCGATCACTTCGTTCGCTGCATTCAGGATATTGGAAGTAGAACGGTAGTTCTGCTCCAGCAAAATCGTATTTGCTTCAGGGTAATCTTTCTCAAAGTTCAGGATATTACTGATATCCGCCCCACGCCAGCGATAGATCGACTGGTCACTATCCCCTACAACGCAGATGTGGTGGTGACTGTCCGCGAGCATGCGGCACAACATGTACTGTGCACGGTTCGTATCCTGATACTCGTCCACGTGAATGTACTGGAATTTCTTTTGGTAAAAGTCGAGGACTTCCGGCACTTCTTTGAACAGTTGAATGGTCTGCATAATGAGATCGTCGAAATCAAGTGAGTTGTTGGCTCTTAACCGTTTCTGGTACATCTTATATACCTTCGCCACAATACCTTCGAAATAATCTCCCGACTGCTTCTCATATTGCTCCGGACTAATCAGTTCATTCTTGGCCGTGCTCATCATCGATTGAACTGCTTTGGGCTCAAATTTCTTCGTATCAATATTCTGATCTTTCATACAGCTACGAATTACAGATAATTGGTCCGATGAGTCCAAAATACTGAAGTTGGAGGTAAAGCCAATACGTTCAATGTCACGGCGCAAAATACGCACGCACATGGAGTGGAATGTGGATACCCAAATGTCGCGGCCCTGAGATCCACCTACGAGTTGGGATACACGGTCTTGCATCTCACGCGCGGCTTTGTTCGTAAATGTAATCGCTAAAATGCCCCACGGGGGTGCCTTCCGTGTTGCAATGAGATAGGCAATCCGGTGAGTCAGCACCCGGGTCTTGCCTGATCCCGCTCCGGCCATAATCAGCAGGGGGCCATCCGTCGCCTCGACGGCTTGCCGTTGAGGGGTGTTAAGCCGTGCAACGGCATCATGTATATTTACAGGTTGCATGCATGCATGCTCCTTTCGTTGGTTGGTCTATAAAGCAAAATTAATAGGTTACACTCGCCACTCCGATGACAGAATAATCTTCCGATCGCCGTTATTCCCAGATTTTTTAATTTACTTTTTCAAAGGTGAAAATCCGGTAATAAATGCGAGCACTTCGTTTCTCCAGCTTATTTCTGTCCTCTACGTTATCGTGTAAAAATTAGTTTAGCTTATATTTAAGGGTAGTTGAATTCACAAGAGAGAACACTTCGTTTCTTCAGATTGCTTCTGCACTCTCCGTTTTTGTGGAAACATAGTTCCTGTATACGAATTGCTTAGTAAAAGAACAATATCGGATAATAAGAGATTGCTTAGAATTTAGCTTTTGTACAGAAAGCTTATAACGAATGCTTCGCTTCTCTAGCTTATTTCGATCCTATTTGTACTCGTGTAAACGACATTACGCTCATATAACTTCTTTACTTAGTAAGGGCAAAGTTCTATTTTAACAGATCATAAGGGGAAAATGGGGGAATGGTAAACTAAACCGTTTCATCGGTACCTTTTACGGCCAACACCGTCTCAAGTGCTTTGTTCAGATCACTATACACGATGTTACCTACAACGATGGTATCTGCCACCTGAGCAGCTTGCGCGGCTTTCTCCGGATCATCAATTCCGCCGCCGTAGATGAGGTGTGCCCGCTCCAATTGTCTATGTGTCTCACCAACAAGCTCCATATCTCCGAACGTTCCGCTATACTCCATATATATAATGGGAAGATTGAGCAGACGCTCCGCGGCTTGGGCATATGCCACCGCAGCTCCTGTCGTCAGATCCGTATCTGCACCCGTCAACCGCGCTACCGTGGAGTTTGCATTAAGCACAATATAACCCTCGGCAATCAGCAGATCCCATGGGATCAGATAACCGTAACGCTCTATGGCTTGCTGGTGGTGCCCAATCATCCATTTGCTGTCCGTTGCATTCAGGACCATCGGGATCAGATATCCGTCAAATCCGGGAACAACAGCCTCCAGATCGGATACTTCAAGCACACAGGGCAACTCATAGCGACGCACGCGGGACATCAGGTCTACCGTGTTATCATAAGTAATTCCTGAAGATCCACCGACGATAATTGCATCGGTCCCCGACATGCAGACCAGATTGAGTTCTTCGTCTGTAATCTCCCGGTCCGGGTCAAGCTTAAATACATGTCTCCACTTCTTAATCATGTCTATCAACGAACATTCCTCCAGAGGTTCTTCTGCATCCTAGAAAGCTTGTAAACTAAGTCTAAGTCAGCAGGCAGTGAGTGTCAATGTTCGTATAAAAAGGGGAACAGAAAATCACAGACATTTCCCGCTCCTGGTTAGGGAAAAGCCTGTGGTTTGGATTTTGTTATAATTATAATTTCGACATTTTACGGTTTCCAGGCAAACCGTGTATTCATCTCATCCAGCTCCTGCTCCGTCAGCACGTCCGAGTACACCCCGTACACGCCCCACTTCTCATAGTTAGCCACCTGTTCAGTGTCATTGATGGTATGCACGTAGGTGACTGAGCCTGCACTATTGAGCTTGGCGACGAAATTCTGGTTTACTTTATATTCCGGCATAGTCACGGCATCAATATCATTTTTTTGAACAAAATCAACAACCTGATCTTCTGTATCCTGTGTGGCATATAACGTATAGATAATGGAAGGGAATGCATAGACTTCTTTCACCGTTTCAAGCATGGGTTCGTTATAGATCTGTACAACCACGCGATCCAGCACAGAGGGATCATGTTCTTTGGCAGCATCCACCAGGGATCTTAACACCTGCTGAATATCCTCATCCTTCTGTTCCTTGGTGTCGGTTACGATATACATATCCGGGTATTTAGCCAGTACATCTATAATGCCGTCTGCATCCATAGGCTGGTACATACCCAGAATAGGCGTATTCATGAACTCATCATGTGTCAGCGCCCCGGCCTGTTTATCCTCCGAAAGTTCTTCGTCTTGTCCTAACATTTTGCTCATATTCGCGGTCCATTCATGTCTGGCTACAGCTTTGCGATCCGAGGTCAGCATAAAGTCGATCTCAAATACACGTGTGCCTTTCTCGTAATTGGCAATCATTGCTTCATAGGCGTTGGTATATGGTTGATCCCTGATGCTGCCCATCGCATGGGCGATTAATCTATAAGCGGTAAATCCGTCCCGTTGTTCCTCACTCTCGCTTTCATAGGCGAAAAAGAGTGTGCCCACGGTAACGATCAGTAGTATTAACACGGCGGCAATGCGTTTCATATCACATTCACATCCTCAGTACCTTTTTGTTAGCTAACTACCCCAATTGACGAGGCGTAAAACAAAACAGCCGCTCGAAGGCGGCTGTTAAATGGTGGGTACAGTTTGGGAATAAAGCACGGACCTCCACGTGCTCAGTCCTTTTGTTGTACACTTAACTCTTTCAAAAACGCAATCAGCGCCTCACGCCAAGGTCTCAGAGGTTCCAGACCGTTCGTTCGAATCGCCAGATGATCCATCACCGAGTATGCAGGACGAGGGGCTGGACGCGGAAACTGATCGGTTGTGCATGGCGTAAGTTCGGCTGTCGGCTCGAACCCACTCTGCTTACCGGCCTCCTCTCTTATTGCCTCTGCAAACTCGTACCATGTGCAAGTTCCTGAATTGGAAGCATGATAGATACCATATTTTTCACTCGTAGAAAGAGTATGGATGAATCGTGCAAGATCCATCGTATAGGTAGGCGAACCTTGTTGGTCATGAACAACTTGCAGTTGTGGACGCTTTGCCATAAGTTCCAGCATGGTTTTGACAAAATTACCCCCATGCACGCCAAACACCCATGATGTTCGAATGATGAACCATTGCGTACACAAACTTTGAACCAGCCTTTCCCCGGCAAGCTTCGACTTGCCATAAACACTCTGCGGATTCGTTACATCGTACTCTCGGTATGGTGCACTCCCGCTCCCATCAAATACATAATCGGTGCTGATATATACCAGTTTTGCTTTCACTTTCTCGGCGGCAACAGCGATATTTCTAGTACCTGATGCATTGATTGCGTATGCTGTATCTTCATCTACCTCAGCTTGATCGACCGCCGTGTAAGCAGCGCAGTGAATAATGATGTGAGGTCGGAACGTTGTAATCCTATCTGTGCACTGCTGTTGATCGGTAATATCCATCTGGTTCTTGTCACAGGCCAATACCTGATGACCCTCTGCTTCGAAGGTCTTCACCACATCATAACCCAGCTGTCCGGCTGCACCAGTCACCATAACTCTATATTTCATTTGGACGAATCACCCATCCGCTTACCGTACTGAAGCTGAACATAGTCCTGATATGTGCCTGATTGAATTCTCGTCCACCAATCTTGATGTTTCAGATACCATTGGATCGTCTCCTTGATCCCTGTCTCAAAATTGTGTGCAGGTTGCCAGCCAAGCTCTGTACGTAGCTTGGTAGGATCTATACCGTAACGTCGGTCATGTCCCAACCGATCTTGTACATATTGTATCAAACTCGCTGGCTTACCCAGTTGCTCCAATACGCTCTCCACAATGTATATATTAGTACGTTCATTATTACCACCAATGTTGTATACCTCTCCAGATTGTCCATTATGAATCACCAGATCAATCGCGCTGCAGTGATCCTCGACATAAAGCCAGTCACGAATATTGAGCCCGTCACCATATACCGGGATGGCTTCATCATTCAATGCACGGGATATAATCAGCGGAATCAGTTTCTCCGGGAATTGAAAAGGCCCGTAGTTATTGGAGCAACGTGTAATATTTACGGGAAGTCCAAAGGTTTCATGATAGGCTCTTACAAGCAGATCCCCGCCAGCTTTACTTGCAGAGTAAGGACTGTTTGGCATCAGAGGTGTATCTTCAGTAAATAAACCCGTTGTACCTAGTGATCCATATACCTCATCCGTCGATACCTGAACAAATTTGGTGACTTGATACTTCTTTGCCGCATCCAGCAGAACCTGAGTACCCATCACATTGGTACGTACAAAGATATCCGGGGACAGAATACTTCGATCCACATGAGACTCGGCAGCGAAATTCACAACCACATCGATGCCTTGGGAAAAAACAGCTTCCATCTGCTGTACATCTGCAATATCTGCTTGGATGAAGGTATATCGGGGATTGGACTCTACCGTATGCAAGTTCTCCAAGTTCCCCGCATACGTTAATGCATCCACATTGATAATCTCATAACTCGGATGTTCACGAAGCATATATAGCACAAAGTTGCTGCCGATAAATCCGGCCCCACCCGTAACCAGTAGTTTCATGCTGTCTCTCTCCCTCTGCCTCCAGATACAGAAGTATCTGAAAAGTCTGATTAATTAGTCGAAGTTCAGTTCAGCATCTTTCAGTAAAGGATGCTTCTGATCCTTCTCCGATAATATAGGACTCGTCACAGGCCAATCAATGGCGAGCGCCGGATCGTTCCACAGAATTCCACGGTCATGTTCAGGCGAATAATAGGAGTCTACCTTATAAGTTACCTGAGAATGAGGAACCAAGGTACAGAATCCATGAGCAAATCCTTGAGGAACAAGCAGCTGCCGCTGGTTATACTCACTTAGAATGACACTTTTCCATTGACCAAAGGTTGGGGATGAAGTGCGGACATCCAAGATCACATCATATATTGCCCCTGATATAACCCTCACCAATTTAGTCTGTGCTTTGGGCCGAAGCTGGTAATGAAGCCCACGCAGAACACCTGCTTCAGCCGACAAGGATTGATTGTCCTGAATAAAGACGTGCTGTATCCCCTGTTCATGCAGAACCTGCTCATTATAACTCTCCATAAAATATCCACGGTGATCACCATAAACCTTGGGTTCCAAGATGGCAGCACCATCCATAAACAGCGGAAGTACCTTCATGACATCCCTCCGTTTTGCTGTTGACATCATCTCTTCATATTGACTATGTATATGTAAAGTGTCGAGTATGTGTTTGTTCATTGGCCTGTATAACACTCATATTTACTCTTCCATAAAATAAATTAAAGCCCAGCCGCGATATCATTCTTCGGCTGGACTTCAAGGCATGCGAAAAACCATTTATTGATCCTTTACGACCTGTTCCAAATACTTTAAGAGATCTTTCCGTAGATCCGGGCGTTGCAATGCGTAGTGAATCGATGTCTCAATAAAACCCAACTTCTCGCCAACATCGTGACGCAGTCCGTCAAAGTGATATGCGAGAATCTGCCGCTGTTCATTCAATCGGGACAAGGCATCCGTGAGTTGGATTTCTCCCCCTACACCAGCAGATTGCTGACCTAGTATCTCAAAGATATCCGGTGTAAGAATGTAACGCCCCATAATAGCCAGGTTGGAGGGAGAGTCCTCGGTCTTCGGTTTCTCAATTAAGCGGCGGGCACGAAAGACACGATCATCGGTAGGGGTCAGCAACTCTCCGTCCACAATCCCGTAGCGGTACACCTCGCTCCAATCAACAGGCTGTACACCAACGATTGGAGACTGCAGCTCATCGTAGACTTCGATCATCTGCTTCAGGCAGGGATGGTCCGCTTCCACAATATCATCCCCTAACAGGACGGCAAAAGGCTCATTACCGATAAACTTGCGTGCGCACCAGATGGCGTGACCAAGTCCCTTCGGTTCCTTTTGACGGATATAATGGATATCTGCCATCTCGGAGGGTTTGCGAACCTCATTCAGCAAGTCCCACTTCTGTTTATCCGCTAGATTCTGCTCCAGCTCAAAAGAGTAGTCGAAGTGATCTTCAATGGCGCGCTTCCCTTTACCTGTCACAATAATGATATCTTCAATTCCTGAAGCTACGGCTTCTTCAATAATGTACTGAATCGTTGGCTTGTCCACGATCGGCAGCATTTCCTTAGGCATTGCCTTGGTCGCAGGCAAAAACCGGGTACCCAGCCCCGCAGCTGGAATAATCGCTTTGCGAATACGCACACGAACCCACTCCTTTTGTTAAACAAGTTGAACTAAAGCATATTTACACTTACCACTCCGGGTGACAGAACAACCTTCCGATCGCTGTTATCCCCAGATTTTTAATTCACTTTTACAAAGGTGAAAATCTGGGGATAGCGTATGCTTCCGATGCAGCTTTCTTTCAGAAAGCTTTTAGGCGAGCGCTCCGCTTCTCCAGTTTTTTTCTGTCCTCTACGTTTCTCGTGTAAATGATTAGTCCAACTTGTATAGATTCATATATTTAATGATTCTTATTGCTACGATGCTTGGACTCCATTATACCATCAACAATTCGCGGATATCCTGTTCCGATAAGGTCGTTGATCCTCCGTCTCCCGGTTCGATCACTTCGGCAATCAAGTCCTTTTTCCTCTGCTGGAGTTCCAGAATCTTCTCTTCGATCGTACCTTCGGTAACCAAGCGAATGACTTGTACCACTTGTTTCTGTCCCATGCGATGGGCACGGCCAATCGCCTGTTCTTCCACCGCGGGATTCCACCACAGATCATATAATATAACGGTATCTGCCCCTGTTAAGTTGAGTCCGGTCCCGCCAGCTTTCAGGGAGATTAAGAACAGTTCAGCTTCACCTTCGTTAAATCTGTGGCACATCTCGACCCGGCTCTGTGCAGGGGTCTGACCATCGAGGTAAAACAGGTTTCTTCCCTTTGCCGCAAGGGTCTGACGAATCAGGTTCAACATGCTCGCAAATTGGGAGAAGATGAGAATTCGTTTGCCTGCAGTCAAACAATCCTCGACCGTTTCAAGCAACTGTTCCATTTTCCCGGAATCGCCTTGATATCCTTCGACAAAGAGGGCCGGATGACAACACAACTGACGCAAACGCGTGATGCCAGCCAGAATTTTGATACGATTCTTCTGGAATCCGTTATCCTCCATGTCCTTCGATGCTTCATCCTGAAGCTGGGAAAGGTATGCGGCGTACAGTTTCTTCTGTTCAACCGTAAGCTCTGAGCGCTGTACCGTTTCAATTCGATCAGGCAATTCTTCCAACACATCCTTCTTCAGGCGGCGCAGAATAAACGGACGCACCATCCGCGAGATCCGTTCCGGAGGAAGGTCGCGGAATCTTCTGTAACTTGGAAATAACCCAGGGAATACGGCTTCAAAAATGGACCACAATTCATCCAGCGAGTTCTCTACAGGCGTTCCTGTAAGTGCAAAACGACGCGGGGCCTGAATTTGTTTCACTGCCTGGGCGGTCTGGGAAGAAGCATTTTTGATTGCCTGAGCTTCATCCAGAATGAGCGTATGGAAGGTTCGGCCCAGGTAGGTGTCCAAATCCCGGCGCAACAGAGGATAAGACGTCACAATCACATCTGCCTCATCCATTCCAGAAAGCATGCTGGCTCGTTCTTCTTTCTGACCGGCTGCGATCAGGACTTTCAGATGCGGGGCGAACCGCGCAAACTCATTAGCCCAGTTGTAGGTCAGCGAGGCAGGCGCCACGACAAGTACCGGGGGATGAATGACCCTCGTTCGGATTGTCAGTCCATCCTGCTGCATCGTGGACCATAAACCATCCTTATTCTCTGAAGTCATCTTATTCAATGGGAGTCCAGTTTCTAGATCGATGTCGGAAGTCACCAGCGTTTCAACGTCCCATAATGATCCGCTCTCCCGGTATTTATCAACGCCCGTATGGTCGATGTTGTACTCGGGTTTCTCCTGAAGAACCGCTGTGATATAGGCGATGCTTTGCAACGTTTTGCCAAGTCCCATATCATCCGCGAGAATGCCGCCAAAACGATAATAAGCGAGGGTACGCAGCCACTGATATCCGCTGTTCTGATAATCCCGCAGGATGGGGGTCAATGCTTTTGGTAATGCAAAATCCATCCGTTCAGGATCGCGCAGATCATCAAGGAAACGTTTCAGGGAGCCTCCCCACTTCACATGACCGGAAACTTCATCCCTGCCCGGCAACTGTAACGCCCGAACAGCTGGCAGCCGGATATGGCTGCTCTTGATGTCATCTGCTCCAAGTCCAAGCGAATCAGCCATGTGAGCGAAGCTGTCTGCACCTTCATTTTCAAGCGAAAGAAAGACACCGCTCTTGAGACGGAAATATGGTTTCTTTTCCACAATGCGGCGCATGAGTTCCTGAAGTTCCTGCTCGTCCACACCTTCCATCTCAAATGAAATCTCCAGCCAGTCCAAACCCCTTCCCAAATCTGCTCGTACTTTCGGCGGTGTTGGATAGGATTGCACCATCGCCTTCACGGCGTTTGGCATATAAATATCTGCCTGTTTCTCAAGCTCAGGCAACAGATGATACATGACATCATAGATGGCATCTTCGCGTTCGCTCGCCCAAACACTACCGTCTCTTTCGAGAAAGGATCGATCAAGCCGTTCAATCAAGTTTCGCTCTTTGTATCGATCACGCACCAAAATAACCTTTTTCTCTTCTTCATCAATCAAGTACTCTGCCAGCGGATTAATAACCATGACCTCATAGTCGAATTCCAGACGTGCTGTAATGCGTTCACGATAGAAGTCGATGTATAGTTTCGGTGAAAGTTCCGGTTCCGCAATCTGTTCACGCACCTGCGAATCAATGGACAGATGTCCAAGCGTACGCAGTTCTGGCACCACATGTTGTACAAACTCGTCCACCTGCTGGGGCGAAATATCGATGCTTTCCTTGATTCCATATGAAGTGAGTGCACCACTCAAGTCCTCCAGACTTCGCATCTGCATCGGCTCCAACATATGCAACTGTCCTTCCACCACAGCGGCATCATAAGCAGGGAGAAGAATCAGTTCACGCAGTCCCGAAATTTCAAGCTGATACCCTTCATTCGTTCCCTGGGCAATCCGGTAAAACAAAGGCAATACTCCCTCACCGAGCGTGAGTGGTCCATTGGCAAATCCTGTACCCTCCATCCGACTGTCGGCCTGTAGTAGCAATTCCAGCAATGGCTTCCATACGAGCGGAGCAATCAGTATATCCCGTCCGTCCGACGCTCCCAAATAACCGGAGATGGATTCGCGGTATGCCTCTTCACTCTGTCTCATTCGAATAAGCATCGAGAGAATGGCCTGATCCTGCGGAGTGAAAACATGCATCAATGGATCATAGTGGAACAGCTTGGTAAATGACATTGGCTCGCCCTTCTCGATACAGTTCAGGAATTGTTTCACTTTCTGCACCACATACAGACGTTTGTTACCCACTTTCAATTCAAGAGCAAGTTTCCCACCACCCTTGTGAACCTGTGTCAGCTTACATATAAACTGAACCTGCAATTCTTCCCGCAGGAAGGAACGGCTGACAGGGGCAGTGTATTTACGATCATTTCCATGCAGCGGTCTCCGATCCTTGGCAAACATGGACAGAATCTGATCCGCCGTACGGTAAGAAGGTTTATCTGCCGAGCGGCCCCACCCCGAAGCTGAGCTTGGCCGACCTGCTTGGGCAAAATGAACCGGAGGACGCTCTGGAACATCATTCGGTTGCTCTCGTTGTGAATCAGACTGTGGTCGCTCCCACCTGCTCTCTTCCACTAACGTCCCGACCCTGGACTTGGAACCTATGCTGGAACTGGTATTGGCTCCTTGGCCTGTAGCAGGTTGAGAAGGCTTCCCAGAGGCAACTGTGGCATTCCGTTCCTGCTGCTCACCCCATTCGTGAATAGCCAACAGGACAGCAGCAACATGTTTGCAATAGTCATAGTGTCTGCCGTCACCCGGACAACTGCAGCCTGCCACAACCTCTCCAGCTTCATCTATATCCACCGTCACCTGGTAGCGCTCCGATCCACGCACCTGTGCTTCATAATGAAGCTGATCGTTACTGACCACCAGATTGGTCACCCTGCCAGATTGGTTATAATCTTCTCCGCGCTTGAATGCCGTGACCCCGCACAGCAATTTGATATCCATAATTGTGAATGGCGCCACGCTTCTTCGCCTCCTGTATCATGATGTAAAAAAACCCCAAGAGCTCCTTGAAGCAGAGATTGGGGTTCCTTCATGCTTGTAACTGTTGTTGTACCATACAATCTAATTATTTCACCAATTGACCACGTGTAACGCCCAGTTGGTTCGTTGCTTTGAGTGTTTTCCACACTTGTGTACCACTGATCTCGCCGCGCAGTGCACGGTTGTACAGATCAATGACTTCGCGTACCTGCTCCGGTGTCTCTTCCAGGAATTCCACACGGTAACGGGATACACCCAGATCCATAAAGTTGGTCAGATACTCGGCACCTGACTGTTCCACGGCATTGTATACCGTATTACGGCAGCCTTCATCCACACGTACCGGGTGGGACATGCCGATCCGGTCTTGCAGTGATGCACGCTGTTCCTCACAAGGACGACCACAGTTCGTATAGTCCGTTCCTTCACTCATAAACGTACAATACACACAGTGCTCGGTGTGGAACATTGGCAGATGCTGATGGATAACCACTTCGGTCTGACTTGTACGGGAGTGGCCCAGCAAATCAACCATTTGTTGAATGTTCAGGTCATAGGATGGCGTAATCCAGTCACATCCGGCTTCCAGGAACAATTCAACGGCTTTGTGATTGGCGATGTTCAATGAGAAGTCGCCGATCAGTTCCGGGTGCGTTGCATCCGGGTTTTCCATCCGGTGGCGAAGGTAGAAGTACAGTGCACCTGTATTACGTACCAATACCGCATCCGGCTTCAGACGCAGGATGTTGTTATGATATCCGTTCTCCCCAGGCATGTGAATACGCGGTGTTGCCAGCGCGATCTTGCGACCAGCGGCATGCACAGCTTCCACGGCTGCCGGGAACTGCTTGATAAACTCGAAGTCGGCATAGATCATGCCGATGCCCGCTTCAATCGCTGCCTCCACTTGTGGCAGGCTGCGACAGAGCGCAGTCAGCTCTGCTTGACCGCGAGCGACTGGCGATGCCGGTTTAACTGAATCGCCGTACACATCGACCGCCCGTTTCACGTAGACAGGTGGTTTAGGACGTTCGCCCGCAAGTTGTTCTACCGCCTGACGGCGAATGTTATTCAACTCGCGCATCGGGATGATGACGTCACCGTGAAGATTGACGTCCATTCCCTCCAACTGGAACACGGTGCCTCCCAGACGTCCGAACTGCTCTTCGAGCAATTCATGCGTCATTGGACGCTTCTGCGCAATGTCCAGTTCCATCTCGGAATCAATTCGGACAGTCGTACCTTTCTGTACGTCTGTCCACCAGGTGCTAAGCGGCTGGCCTGGGCTGCCGATGACCTTCACCTTCACCGGGAATACACGGTACGGTTTCTCGGTTTCGAAGCTTTGACGCAGACGTTTGTCCAGCGCTGGGTCATTCGTTTTCCAGACTTTGTCGCCAACTTTCACGCGGCGCAGATCCACATCACTGCGGCCTGGCACGACGTCAACGATCCAGCCCTCTTCGGCTTCGCCTTCGAGTTTTACACCTTTGCGACGTACATCGTATACCCGTCCGCCTTCTTCCTTCTTCGTTGGGTCTCCCGCGTCAAATACAATCCCGTCTCCACGTTTCACGGGTGCATCCAGCTTCAGGACCACACCATCGCGCAACACTTGATCTACACGACCAAGGTAGACACCACGGCTTTTCGGGAACGTTCCATCCACTAGTTCTTTGTTGTTTGTACCGCTCAGGAAACCATGCGTGAAGCCACGGGAGAAGCTTTGCTGCAATTCGCGAACTTCTTCCTTGCTTGGCGGTGTGTTATCTCCATCAAAATAACGGTCAATCGCTTTACGATATTTGCTTACGACGTTTGCTACGTATTCCGGCGTTTTGAGACGTCCTTCAATTTTGAAAGAAGTTACTCCTGCTTCGATCAGTTCCGGCATCAGATCAATTGCTGCCAGATCCTTCGGAGACAACAGATAGGCTACATCACCCATCGGCTTGTGCACTCCATCCACCATTAGATCGTATGGTAGACGACAAGCTTGTGCGCACTCCCCGCGGTTCGCCGAACGTCCTCCCCACATTTCAGAAGTCAGACACTGCCCCGAGTAGGATACACACAATGCACCATGAACAAATACTTCCATTGGAAGCTTCGCCTGTTCGCCGATTTTCTGGATCTGCTTCAGGTTGTTCTCCCGTCCCAGAACGACACGTTCCATATCAAACGGCTTCGTAAACTCGACCGCTTCCGGTGACGTAATCGTCATCTGTGTTGAACCGTGGATCGGGAAATCCGGCGAGATCTCGCGGATCATCTTCACCAAACCCAAATCCTGAACAATTACAGCGTCCACACCTGCATCGACACATGCATCAATCAGTTCTTTGGCATCCGTCAATTCATTTTCAAAAATCAATATATTAAAGGTCAAGAAACCTTTTACGCCATAACTGTGCAAAAACGCCATAATCTCCGGCAGCTCGTCCATGCGGAAATTGTTCGCCCGTGCCCGTGCATTAAACTTTTCGACTCCGAAGAAAATTGCATCTGCGCCATTGGCTACCGCCGAACGCATACAATCCCAGTCACCAGCAGGTGCCAGAAGTTCAACGTCTTCTCTTCGTATTGTTGCTGTTTTCATGTAGATCCTCCCCATAACCGGCTATCCGCCGGATTTCATCCCTATATCCTTAAACGCCTGAACATACCAAGCCTAAGACTGCACCTTATCGGGTACACCTACATTGTCACGGTATTACAATATCTATCTATTATGTCTGTATTGCCTGAACTCCAAGCTTACAGTCATTCATATTCACCAGATCAGCAGTCATAACTCCTGAACTAGTATAGTGTACCACTTCTGCACCGACTCTTCTACGTTTTCCTGAAAAAACCGTTTACCATTTTCATTTCCAGCACAACGAAAAAACCGGAAGGTCCTCTGACCCTCCGGCATGCATCACTATTATTTAATAAATGTAAATGAGTTCACTGCTTTTTCCAAGGCTGCCGCCTGAACTTCTGTCTTGTTGGCATCATTCAACCCACTTGTGATCGTATAGGTTGTTCCATCCTTTTCAAACACGATCTGGCGACCCGCATATGGCACGCCTTTGTCCAGTTCATGATACGTAAAGGAAAATGCAGGCACACCCGCAAACGTCAGCTCCTCACTGCCAAGCAATTTGAAGTTCTTACGGGTTTTGGTGGCTTCGGCATAAGCTTCTCTCAGTTGGCTGACCGTCATTTCGATCGACTTGTCTTCACTCGCCGCAATGGAGAATTCTCCGCCGGTAAAGGTGTACACCACAGGTGAATATTCGAATCGATCACTGTAAGGTGTCCAGTAACGCGGAATATCTACACTGTATTTATAACGTTTGGACGTACGTGTAAGTGTCTTCGTTTTGTCTGTCAGATAAGGATCTTCATCCAGCTGACCGAAATTATCGGCAACCGTATCAAAATCAATCTCCACACTCTTCATAATCCGTTCAAACCATGCCCGATCTGCAATCTGCTCCTCAGGAAACGTATACTCTGCATAATATCGATACCCATTCTTCTGCAAAAGAACATCGAACTCCGTCTGCCAGCCTCCGCCAAAGTTATAACGGAATTCATTCACCTCAGCAGTCTCTCCCGAGATATCCATCGTATATGAACCAATTGGCTCGTAACTCTCTGGTGTAAATGTCTCACGCATCCACTTATCCAGTTGGCCGCTCCAGTCTTTTACCGTAGTACCTGCCTTCGCCGATGTGACACGCCATTGCAGATATGCACCATCCTTGGCTTCATAGATCATCTGATTGTTGTCAATCGACCAGCCGGCAGGAATCATCAACTCAATACCATAGTCATCGTTCCACGCGGAGCGCATGCCATGATCTACGGTAGACAGATCCTTGATCGTTCGATCCGATTCCGCATAGGTTGGCTGGAATGAATTGAGTAGAGCTGCACGTTTGCCCAGATCTTTATAATTCAATGCTTCGTAATCCGCGAGATACACATCATATTGACGACCTTCGCTCAGATACTGACGCATCTCCCATAACATACCGTCTACATCTTTCACGATAATCCGTGCATAAGGCGTTTTGCCTTTCGACACCGCTTCACGATCCAGCACCGTATCTCCCGATTGTTTGGCCTCCTGGACGAGTTGCTGCAACAAATCATCCGCATCCAGAGCCACATCCTGATCGCTGACGTACACCTCAAGATAATAACTGTTGTCTGCAGCGCCGAAAGTCATCATGCGCTCCTGCTCACCGGTCTGGAAAACCATAAGGTCTGCCGGGTAGTTAATGGACCAGCCGTAAAAACTGTTGCCGATTCTGGTTTTGCCTTCATCCGGATGAATGCCATCCTCGTCATCCACCGAATCATCGGTTTGCAACAGACGAATGACCATTTCTCCGGAGCTGGTTGGAGCTAGCGTCGCTCCGATACCGGCAGCAACCGGACGAAGTGGGACCATGAGTACGCCATTCACCATCTTGGGAGCGGCACCCATCTCATGTTTCACACCATCCACCCAGGCAATTGGACTTCCAATCGTTAGGGTAACCGTGTGCGGACCTTCCTTGATTTTGACGACATCATTTTTCTCCAGCCGGATTTCACTGCCAAATGCTTTCTTGAACACACCAACAGGCACCATCGTAACACCCTTGAATTTGTAAGGTTTGGCTATGGCCTGCTTATCACCGTTAATGTAGGCGCTCGTGCTACCCGCTTTGACCCGTAGTTCACTTGTCGTCAGATCAGATGCCCATACAGGCAATGCCGCGCCAATGGTCAGCATCCCGGTTAATACACCTGTGCTTAGCACACGTATCCATGACTTTTTCATTCCGTTCTTTCGTCCTCTCTCCATCCGGGCTGATCGCCGGGCTTTATTGTTCTTCATCTGCAAGGAACGCTTCATCTTCCTCGTCTACGATGTCTGCGCGATCAGCAAGCACCAACGTGCGGGTGACGATATCACCATCCGTTTGCATTAACAGCTTTACCTTTTGTCCAGGCAGATACTTTTTGAGTAACTCATTGATATCCACTACTGAAGAGACACGTGTGCCCGCGACACTGTAAAGGACATCGCCCTCTTTGATTTTGGCTTTCTTGGCTTCAGAAGACAGTACGCCCGTAATCGTTAAGGGATCATCTGTAGGCAGGCCCACAATCGCAGACCAACTTTCTTCCAGCTGTAGCCCCAAACTTGCACGTTTTATTTTGCCATATTTAAAAAACTGATCGATGATATATTGAACGGTATCCACCGGAATCGAAAACCCCAAACTCTCTACGCCTACCGCAGAGAATTTCATGGAATTGATACCAACCACTTCACCTTTCAGGTTGACCAGTGGTCCTCCGCTATTTCCTGGGTTAATGGCAGTGTCGGTCTGAATCAACCGGTAGGTCGCCTCAACACCACGATTCAAGCCGCTAATTACCCCTACCGTTGCCGAGTTGCGCAAAGAAAAGGAAATCGGCGTACCCAAGGCGATCACCGTTTCTCCAACAGTAGTTTGTGAGGCTTTGGCAAAGCTCGCCGGTTTGAGTGATTTGGCATTGATTTTGATTAGCGCCAGATCACTGAGTGCATCACTGTATGTTTTCGTAATTTTGTATGTATTGCCATCCGTCGTTACGACAACCGGATTCGTTAATCCGTCGACCACATGTGCATTTGTTACGATCCATCCGTTCGACCGGATAATGACACCTGTACCATGTGCAAGATTATAACGGTCGTCTGATGTTGCACCGTCCTGCACTTCGGTAGATTTCCCAATAATGCCTACGACCGAAGGAGATACCTTTTCGATCACTTTGGGAATGGCTTCACTTCCCTTGTACGTGTACGTTCCGGATTTTGCATCATATTGTCCACTTCCACCAACTGCCTTGAGCAAATCTTTAGTGTTCACATAGACTTGACCGTCTACCACTTTCGCTTGCATTGCCGCTTTGGATTCAGCTGCACCGGCCGTTGCCGCTACACTAATCGAGAGTACAGCAGCCATCAGTATGGCTATCCCCTTTTTACCCAACACGCTCATATTCTCACCTGACCCTCTCTATACATCCTTCTTGCGCGACTCGACATCGGATTCATCGCTGAATCTATTCGCTCTTTCTCTCATCTGCAATTCCGGTATCCCTCAATGTATCATACAGAATCTGGATATACAATTGTTTTAAGTCCTATTTTAGTAGAGAAGGTAGAATCTTGTTCAATCGTTTCAGTATAAATGAAAAAAACACCCTCCATGTCTCTCTGGAAAGTGTTCGTCTGTACCTCTTTTGGCTTAAATTCCATTCACTTCAGTGGCATTCCTACTGAGCAAACCAACCCGTTATCATCGCATAGTCTGTCATCAGAAATACCAGTAGGCTGACTACTGCAAATCCGATCGCAAACAGATTCTTTTTCGGTGCCCGAAGAAGCCGAACAACTCCGATGAAAATCAGGATCGTAAATAAGATGACAAAAATATCAAATGCATTAAAATTCGACGTACTCGCCGTGGCAGCTTCTGCAAACAGCATGGATAGACAGACCTCCTTACCATAGTTGAACAGCTAACGCATACCCTAATATCTTCCTCTATGTTATCTGTACCCTGCTTGTAATGCAAGCCCTATCATCCATAAAAATGAAAAAAATCCAATTTGGCCGAATATTCCTGTAACGCTCGTCATAATGCATATGTAAACACTTTCACGAAATAACCTTAGTCCGAAAGAAACACCGTGCATAATTCATAATGAAAAGCCCTTCTTCTCGGAAGCAGAGCACATCAGATCATAATCCAACGTCTCAACCTTTTCGAAAGGAAGGGCCTATATTGCCACTTCATATTGATATAACTACTGGTTTAGAGGATCTTAGTCCACTAATTGCAGTGCCTTGCTACGCTCGGTATCCCGCTCCAGAACCGGCTTCAAGTACTTGCCGGTATAGGAAGCTTCCACTTTAACGATATCCTCAGGTGTCCCGGTTGCAACAATGGTACCTCCACCGCTACCACCTTCTGGACCCAGATCAACAACATAGTCTGCCGTTTTGATCACATCCAGGTTATGCTCAATCACTAACACCGACTCCCCAGAATCAACCAGACGGTGTAATACGTTCAGCAAACGGTCGATATCATCGACATGCAAACCGGTAGTCGGCTCATCGAGGATGTAGATGGTCTTCCCTGTACTGCGGCGATACAGCTCGGAAGCAAGCTTCACACGCTGGGCTTCACCACCAGACAATGTGGTTGCAGGTTGTCCCAGATTGATATAACCCAGACCCACATCCATCAGTGTCTGCATTTTACGATGGATCTTCGGAATGTTCTCGAAGAATTGGGTAGCATCTTCAACCGTCATTTCCAGCACATCGGAAATATTTCTGTTTTTATATTTCACTTCAAGCGTTTCCCGGTTGTATCGTTTGCCTTTGCAGACTTCACAAGGAACATAAACGTCCGGCAAGAAGTGCATCTCGATTTTGATAATACCGTCTCCACGGCAGGCTTCACAACGTCCACCTTTGATATTAAAGCTGAACCGGCCTTTCTTGTATCCACGGACTTTGGCTTCATTCGTCTGAGCAAACAGATCCCGGATATCATCAAAGACTCCTGTATACGTAGCCGGGTTGGAACGTGGTGTCCGCCCGATCGGTGATTGGTCAATATCGATAACTTTATCGATATGCTCCAGACCACGAATTTCTTTATGCTGACCCGGACGTACCCGAGCACGGTTCAGATCACGAGCCAGCGTTTTGTACAGGATCTCATTGATCAATGTGGATTTACCTGATCCGGACACGCCCGTTACCGCAGTAAATACACCTACAGGGATCTTCACATTGAGATTCTTCAGGTTATTTTCTTTGGCTCCACGTACTTCCAACCAACGGTCTCCTACACTTCTACGTTCTGTACGAATCGGAATGAATTTTCGTCCACTCAGATATTGACCGGTTAAGGAGTTCTCATCGTTCATGATCTCCTCCGGTGTACCCTGTGACATGATGGTACCTCCGTGGATACCTGCACCTGGGCCAATATCAATAATATAGTCGGCAGCCATCATGGTATCCTCATCATGTTCAACCACGATCAACGTGTTACCAATATCTCGCATATGCGCAAGTGTTGAGATCAGACGGTCATTATCCCGTTGATGCAGACCGATACTCGGCTCATCCAGAATATACAGCACACCCATCAGGCTGGAACCGATCTGTGTAGCCAGTCTGATCCGCTGCGCTTCCCCACCGGACAATGTTCCGGCAGCACGACTCAGTGTAAGGTAATCCAGACCAACATTCACCAGGAAGCCGAGGCGGCTGTTGATTTCTTTCAAAATCAGTTTGGCAATCGTCTGCTCCTTCTCCGACAATTCCAATGTATCGAAGAACCGGCCAGCTTCACCAATGGACAAACTAGTCACATAGGCCATGTTGTGATCATTAATCGTAACCGCAAGACTCTCGCGTTTCAGACGCTGACCTTTGCATGTACCACAAGGCTTCGCACTCATGTAACCCTCAATAAATTCACGGATACCTTCAGATGCTGTATCACGATATCTACGCTCTAAGTTATTCACGATACCTTCAAAGGTAACCAGTGCTTCCTTACGTTGTCCAAAATCGTTCTCATAGCGGAAACGGATTTTCTCCGTACCTGTACCCTGCAACAACTTGTTCATCTGCTCAGCTGGCAGATCTTCGACAGGTACATTTTGCGGAATGTTGAAGTGCTCACATACTGACTTCAGGAACTGTGGATAATAGGTGGATGTGCCACCTGTCCAGGCATCAAAAGCTCCATCTTCGATGGTCTTAGTCCGATCCGGTACGAGCAGATCAGGGTCAACGATCATTTTGACACCTAACCCATCACAATCCGGGCAAGCGCCGAAGGGACTGTTAAATGAGAACATCCGTGGTGCAAGCTCTTCAATACTGAATCCACACACCGGGCAGGCAAAGTTGGAACTGAAGCGCAGCTCTTCTTCACCCATAATGTCCACCAGGAGTTGTCCACCGGACAAATTAAGTGCTGTTTCAATAGAGTCGGCCAGACGTGCCTGTACATCATCCTTAACAACGATCCGGTCAACAACGACTTCAATCGTATGCTTTTTATTTTTCTCCAGTTGAATATCTTCTGAGAGGTCACGAAGTTCCCCGTTCACCCGTACACGGACAAAGCCCTGCTTGGACACATCAGCAAACACACTCTTGTGCTCACCCTTACGACCCGAGATAATGGGTGCCAAAATCTGCAACCGGGTACGCTCTTGATATTGCATAATGCGGTCAACCATTTGTTCTACGGTCTGGGAGCTGATCTCCACGCCATGATCCGGACAATGCGGATGGCCCACACGTGCAAATAACAGACGCAGATAATCATAGATTTCGGTCACGGTTCCAACCGTGGAACGTGGGTTACGGCTTGTTGTTTTCTGATCTATTGAAATGGCAGGAGATAATCCTTCGATCGAATCCACATCGGGTTTCTCCATCTGTCCAAGAAACTGCCTTGCGTAAGCTGACAATGATTCTACATACCGGCGCTGTCCTTCGGCATAGATCGTGTCAAAAGCCAGCGAGGACTTGCCTGAGCCACTCAGGCCGGTCAATACAACAAAGCGGTCACGCGGGATGGTAATGTCGATATTTTTCAGGTTATGTGCTCGTGCGCCTTTAATGACAATGTTATCGCTCGCCAATAGTATTCATCCTCTCAAATTTACTATCCAACCTTTTAAAAGGCTTTTCGATCCCTCCCAAACCCTCCCTTCCAAGGGAGGGCCCCAGAGGGCGCAGCCCTCTGGACACCCGAAACAAGCGGTGCAACGGTGAGGGGTCGGGTCTTGCTATGTGAAGGGTTGTCGTGTGCCCGCGGTTTCTGATAAGGTTCCAGCCTATTGCCGGAACCTTATCAGACCACTCTACTGCGAGGGGACGCTCTCCGCTTCGCCTTGATCGCGACAAGGTCGCCATTGCCTTTGGCTCGGCTCCAAGATCAAGAGCGGGACGCTCTCGGCTTCGCCTTGGTCGCGACAAGGTCGTCATTGCCTTTGGCTCGGCTCCAAGATCAAGAGCGGGACGCTCTCGGCTTCGCCTTGGTCGCGACAGGTCGCCATTGCCTTTGGGCTCGGCTCCAAGGTCTACCAGGCGCTTCTTGGCTCTCAGGGGGACACGACTCCCAATTGCTTTCCTATAAACCTTTTAACCAATTTCAACATTTCTATCAGTATAGACTTGATTTCAAGATTTCAACATCTCTTATTATCGGTAGATATCAACGATTTCCTTACTCAACAAGAGAACGGCCAATTGGCCGTTCTCTTGTTACAGATCCATCTTTACTGGAGCATATGAATGAGCAGTATCTTATTCAGCGCGAAGTTCCAGCAACGCATCACGAAGCTCGGCGGCACGCTCGAACTGCAGGTTTTTGGCTGCATCTTTCATCTCTACCTCTAAGCGCTGAATAAGCGCCTGGCGATCTTTCTTCGACATCTTCTCGGCTGCGCCTGTGAGATAGTCTTTCTTGGATTCGGCAACTTTGGTTGCCTCAATCACATCACGCACTTTTTTGCGAATTGTCTGTGGTGTAATTCCATGCTTCTCGTTGTACTCGATCTGAATTGCACGACGGCGTTCTGTTTCCTTTATCGCCTTATCCATCGAATCCGTCACTTTGTCACCGTATAGAATAACACGACCCTCGCTGTTCCGTGCTGCACGACCAATCGTTTGGATCAGTGAGCGTTCGGAACGCAGGAATCCTTCCTTATCGGCATCCAATATGGCTACCAAGGATACTTCGGGCAAATCGAGACCTTCCCGGAGCAAGTTGATTCCGATCAGGACATGGAAAACGCCCAACCTTAAATCACGTAAAATCGCCATCCGTTCCAATGTTTTGATCTCGGAGTGCAGATAACGAACCTTGATTCCAACTTCCTTCAGATAATCCGTCAGGTCCTCAGACATCTTCTTCGTTAATGTTGTAATCAATACACGCTCGTCTTTGGCAATCCGGTCGTTAATCTCACCGATCAAGTCATCAATCTGCCCCTTGGTTGGACGCAGTTCAATAATTGGATCAAGCAGACCGGTTGGACGGATAATCTGTTGCACCATCGTATCGGTATGCTCAATCTCATACGGACCCGGTGTGGCTGATACATAAATAATCTGATCCATCTTGCCTTCGAACTCTTCGAATTTGAGCGGACGATTATCCAGCGCTGACGGCAGGCGGAAACCATGCTCAACCAATACCGTCTTCCGTGCTTGGTCACCATTGTACATCGCACGGATCTGTGGGAGTGTCACGTGAGACTCATCGACCACAATCAACATATCATCCGGGAAGTAATCCATCAGTGTATATGGGGTATCGCCGCGTTCGCGGAAAGTCAGCGGACCGGAATAGTTCTCAATTCCCGAACAGAATCCAACTTCCTTCATCATCTCGATATCGTACCGTGTGCGCTGCTCCAGTCGCTGAGCCTCCAGCAGTTTTCCCTGTTCACGCAACACTTCTAGACGCTCCTCCAGTTCACGCTCAATGTTCACCAGCGCAACCTTCATTGTCTCTTCTTGCGTTACGAAGTGAGACGCCGGGAAGATGGCAATATGTTCACGTTCGCCAATCAGTTCTCCGGTTAACACATCAATCTCCGTAATTTTCTCGATCTCATCACCGAACAATTCAACCCGAATTGCATGTTCACCCTTGGAAGCTGGGAAAATCTCAACAACATCCCCACGAACACGGAACGTCCCCCGCACAAAGTTAATATCGTTCCGCTGATACTGGATCTCTACCAGACGGGACAAAATCTGATTGCGGGGTTTCTCCATGCCTACCCGAAGTGACAGCAACATGCTTGAATACGAGTGCGGTGAACCCAAGCCATAAATGCAGGAAACACTCGCTACAATGATAACGTCCCTGCGCTCAAACAACGAACTTGTCGCTGCGTGCCGCAGTTTGTCGATCTCTTCATTAATACTTGAATCCTTCTCGATATACGTATCGGAGGACGGGATATATGCTTCTGGCTGAAAATAATCGTAATAACTGACGAAATACTCAACCATGTTATTCGGAAAAAAATCTTTGAACTCACTTGCAAGCTGCGCTGCCAACGTTTTGTTGTGTGCAATAATCAGCGTCGGACGTTGCAGTTGGGCTATCGTCTGGGCGATCGTAAACGTCTTACCCGTACCCGTTGCACCCAGCAGTGTCTGGTACCTCTTCCCCTCCTGAACACCCTTCACCAATTCTTTAATGGCTGCAGGCTGATCACCTTGGGGAGAAAACTCTGACTCGATTTCGAACGTTTTGTCGCTCATTATAATATCGCTCATTGCCGTATCTCACCCTATCGTCTAAAATAATAGTCACTATATATTGTCGAAGTTCCCCGAATTTTCATATGGGAAAACTTATAGTAATAGGAATATTTGTTCCCGTTTAATTATACCTCGTTCGTTTTAGTGATGCAAACGTGAAATGAAGATAGGAGTGGGTTAATTTATGGATATTGCGACACTTATCGGTATTATTGCCGGAATTGCCGCAGTCATTAGCGGTTTTTTGTGGGAAGGCGGTCAATTGTCTGGTCTCCTGCAAAAAACGGCTGCTTTAATTGTATTCGGTGGAACGATTGCTGCTGTGGTTGCCAGTTTCCCGGCGCATCGCCTTCGTACGATTCCAGCTGCCCTGCGTATGGCTTTTGGACGTAACAATAACGAATCAGGCTTGTGGGTTGAAGAATTGGTGGAGATGTCTTCTATCGCACGCCGCTCAGGTGTACTTGCATTGGAACGCAAGGTTATGGATCATCCGCATCCATTTTTGCAAGACGGTATTCAGATGGTTGTTGATGGTACCGATCAGGATGTGGTTCGCCAGATCCTGGAGATGGAGATTGATTCAATTGAACAAAAACATGAGGGCTACGCCAAAATATTCGAATCTGCTGGTGGTTACGCCCCAACCATGGGCATTATCGGAACCGTGATGGGACTTATTCAGGTACTTGGCAGTTTAACCGATCCAACCGGACTCGGACCTGCCATTGCTGTTGCCTTTACCGCAACCCTGTATGGGGTCGCCAGTGCCAATCTTATCTTTTTGCCCATTGCCTCCAAGATCAAATCCAGAGGTGCCGACGAAGTGCAGACCATGGAAATGCTTCTTGAAGGTGTACTTGCCATTCAGAACGGTGAGAATCCCCAGCTTGTACGCAAAAGACTGGAGTCCTTCACCCTTACGCATCGTCAGTCTATACGCCCCCTAGCAAAGGAGGGATTGGATGAGTCGGCGCAGTAAACGGCGCGGAAAACGTGAAACAATCGATCATCGGGATCGCTGGATGATTACTTATGCCGATCTCATAACGCTGCTTTTGATCTTTTTTGTCATCATGTATGCCATGAGCAATCTGGATTCCGGTAAATATGACGTCGTTACTCAATCGTTACAAAATACATTTAATGCGTCCGACTCTGTCCTTGAGCTTGGTGAGGGACTCGGTGAGAAACCCGGTCAAACGATTACAGAGACTCCACCATCCGAGGTGCAGGGTGAAGACTCCGGGACTGTAACACCAGATGATGACAACAAGCCCCTCACAGAACGGGAAGAACAGTTCAGATCGCAGGAGCAGGAATTGCAAAATCTGTTCAATGTGATTACCCAATATATCGAGGATAATAAACTGGAAAATCAGATTTTTGTTGCGGACAAGCCACAGGGCCTATCCATTACACTTAGTGACCGCTTCCTGTTTGACCAGGGACAGGCCGCTCTAAAGGACGGTGCAGCACCAACACTCAGTAAGCTTGCCAGCTTGTTCCGTGATCTAAATACCGTTGTCAGCATTGAGGGTCATACCGATAACGTTCCTGTCGGAGCAAACTCCGCCTATACCGATAACTGGCAGCTTTCTGGGGAACGTGCACTGTCTGTATTACGATTTTTTCTGGATACAGAGAAGCTTAACCCGGACGGCTTCCAGTATGCCGGATATGCGGATACTCGCCCAACGGGTGACAACACCACAGCGGCCGGAAGACAAAAGAACCGTCGGGTCGAAATAACTGTCTTGCGTCAACTCCAACCTTAATCTTCACTTCTTAAAATGGTCTAATGTTATCTCATCTTTTATAACTATCGAAAAAGCACGATCTCTGTTCCTCTTCGAACAAGACCGTGCTTTTCGTTATGATGTTACACTTCTCACCATAATCGGTGACTGTTTTCAATCTCATCCAACGTCACTTTCAATTTTTCTGCTTCCTTCTTAATTTCACGATCTTCTTGCTGTTTTAACTTCTCTTCAAACTTCAACATGGCATCTAAGATTACCAAACGTTTCTCTGCCAGAGATTCTTCGTATAAGCGTTCTCCACGCGCCACTAAATGCCGGTTTTCCATCCGCTCACGAGGATGTATTTTGATAGACTCCAACTCTTTGAAACGTTGGGCAATCTCTTCGTGGGACAAACCGCTTTCTTTCTCTTCTATGATCGCCACTTTCTTTTCACCCGTATCCACGGAAGACACTTCCACTTCCAAGATGCCATTAATATCGTAAGTAAAGCGAACATCTATAGCCTGTTCCCCCTCCGGTGCAGGTGGTACATTAATCGTCAGTTCACCAAGTTTAATATTGTTTTCGACCAGGCGACTTTCGCCTTGATACACATCAGCTGTAATTTTAGTTTGATTGTGCCTTAATGTACAGTAACGTTGAACCCTGCTTACCGGAACAACCGTATTCCGTTCGATGATTGGGTCAAAAATACCCGATTCATATCGACCTTCACCTAAAGGTTTCGAGATGGAAATCCCTAAAGTATATGGACATACATCTGTCAGAATAACTTCCTGCACATCCGCATGGCGAGCTTTCATAGCAGCTTGAATTCCCACGCCAATGGCGATGGCTTCATCCGGATGCAAGTAATTTGCTGGCAGTCTGCCAAATAATTTACCCGTAAACGAGTAGATTACAGGCATGCGGGTTGCTCCTCCAACAAGAATAACGGCATCCAATTCATCGAGTTGCACGGCAGCATCACGGAGCGCACGTTCCACAGGCTTTTGCAACCTGGCAAGCAGCGGCTTCGCTAACTGTTCAAATTGGGTGCGATCAATGCTCACCTCTTTCACACCATCTTCAAGTGTCAAGGTTATCGTTCCTTCACGCCCTTCGCTCAATGCCTGCTTGCATAGCTCTGCCTGTTTCCAAAGCGCCATCTGTGTCTTGTCAGACAGATCATTCTGCTGAATTTGGTGATGATTCAAAAACCAATGCGTAATCAGTTCGGTAAAATCCTCCCCTCCCAGAAAGTTATCCCCTGCTACTGACTTCACTTCCATAATTCCGTCAAACAATTCCAGGATGGATACATCAAAGGTTCCACCTCCAAGGTCAATAATGAGGAATTTTGTCTCTGGTTTCTGTTGATGCAGGCCATACGCAATCGCTGCGGCGGTTGGTTCACTGAGCAGTCGATCCACTTTAATTCCTGCCAGTTGTCCAGCACGTTTGGTCGATTTTCGCTGAGTATCATTGAAATATGCTGGCACACTGATAACAGCCTCTGTTACTTCAACACCTAAATAGGCTTCGGCATCCGCTTTCAAAGATTTCAAGACAAAGGAGGATAACTCTTCAGGCAAAAATTGATATGTACCCAAACTAAACGTTCTGTTTGTTCCCATGTATCTTTTAAATACAGATGCTGTTTTTTCTGGATGCGTGATTAATCGCTCTTTGGCAATCTCCCCTACTAAAATTTCCCCATTGTCGTCCACACTCACCACTGAAGGTGTCAAACGATTCCCAAGAGCATTCGGGATAATAACGGATTCCCCGTTGACCCAGCATGATACCAAACTATTTGTTGTTCCAAGATCTATTCCTATTATTGTCATAAAGCTTCTAACCCTCTTTCTGTTTAACATCTACACTTGCTATAGAAGAGACCACGCGCTGTTATGCGCCGACTGCAACATATCATACGTGACAGATCGTAACCTGTCTAGTTCAGCCCTACACAAATAATCTACCATAGATTTAAAGCAACAGAACATAGGTATAACTCCATACAATGAAGTACAAGTCTAGTGTATAAATAAATTCAGTCAAATCATCTGTTTCACTGAGCCCTTAATATAAAAGAACCGAATGCCCCCTTATGCATTCGGCTTCTTCAAAATTAGTATTTACCCTATGCCTCTACTCCTGGCTGGCTAGGGCGCAGAATCGCAGAGCCAACAGTCAGCAAAATGGCAGCCATGCCAAACAAAATCAATAGTGGCAATGTGATATCCGACAATGTACCACCAGCAGAGATCGTTTCCACCGCCCGAATTGCCCATTTCTGTGGAACAAAGTTGGCGAGCTTTTGCATATAATCCGGCATCAACGAGATCGGCCAGAAACAACCACCTATCATGCAAGTTGGCATAATGACAAGTGAATTCAGCATGTTGGCATTTTTGGGATTACGGATTAATCCGGCCACGGTACTTGCGATCCCCATGGAGACCAGCATGAATGCGGCCAAGATGATGAAATGAATGCCAAAAGGAATACCGGCATCATAATGCAGCAGCCACCTGCTGACTCCCAAAACCATAACAATTTGAATCATGCCAATGACAAAGCTTCCGAGGAAATTACCAAGCGCAATCTCATATGCACGGACGGGTGCCGTATATACCCTGGCCATCGTACGTTTCCTGCGATCTTCCATGATCACAGCCACTGCACTGGTCAGCAGTCCCATCATAAACATGATTGTAAATCCAGTCACATTGTTCAGGCCTGGCTTGGGATAGATCTGCAGATCGGTGACTTCACCAGCAACCTGATGTTCTCCTATCTCCTGTAAAAGCTGTTCAAAGGGCTTCTGTATACTCGATAGTATGTCAGTCTCACTTGAGACAGGACCTGCCGCCACCTTAACAGCTGAAGCAGATTGTAACAATCCGCTCGTCAAACCTTCAACTGCTGCTCGCAGTGTGTAGGAAGCTTCGCTTATCCGCAGCTCCACCAATTGGATCTCGGTTGGCTTTCCTTTTAACAGATCTTCCGTATAATGTGCCGGAATAATGATGCCAGAACTTCCTTTTTGCTGAGCGATGGATTCCTTCACTTCTGCTTCATTTGTCATCGGCTTGAGCAGGTACTGCTCGTTGCCAGCAAGTTCTTGAATCATCCATGCTCCTGCTACCCCTGTATCCTCATTGACGTAGGGAATGACCGTCCGTGTACTCTGCTCGCTTCCAAAGAGAGCAACCGCTCCTGTAACCACCAGGCAAGGCAGAAGCAGAAACGTAATGAAGCCCATTTTACGGCCAAGTGTACGTCTAATCATCAACCAGGCGATGTGTAGACTATTCATATCGGTATCCTGCCTTTCTATAGATCATTCCTGAGATAAGCAGTAATACAGCGCATACTGCGCCTAGCATTAGAATGTTATACACAATCTCTGCTACAGGTGCGGCCAGCATCATTCTCAGAAAACTTTGGAGCGCCCAGTGGTTAACCGTAAATTGGCTAAGCCGTTGTACAAAATCAATCGGAATAGGCATGAACCCACCGCTGATGAATGTCATGGCAACGATGATACCTTGTAAGGTTGCGCTGGCCGATGCCGTGCTTTTGCATACCAATGCCACGATTACGCCAAGAGTCATGGATGCCAATGTGATGCATACACAAGTCAGCACAATATACCAAGGATGGGTTCCCCAATCCACACCGTAGAGCCAATATGTCATAAGGATAATCGTTGTTGCTTGTAAAAAAGCGAGCAGACTATTGCCTGCAATTTTGCCAGCGAAAATGACTCCGTTACCTATCGGCGCAGCCTGAAGGCGGATTAACGTTCGGTTATCCCGTTCTCCAAAAAGGCTGGTGCTGGTTGTCATGCCTGAGTACAACATGAACATCGCCAGCATGGAAGCTGCATAGTATTGGGAGGCACTATACGCCGTACCTGTCTTACCGGGATTAGTGACAGTAATGGAGGTAGAATTCGCCGTACCAGACTCCGAAACAGAGGCCATGGCAGCAATGACTTGCGGACCGAACACTTTGGTAATCGCCATCTGTCGGTTCCATTCATCCGTAAAACGTGTAAACAAAGTTTCACCCAAGGTATTAAGTGTGTTGTCCTTTCCTCGTATCCACTGTAACCTGGCCTCTTTCCCCATCATCACGTTTTGCTCAAAATCCGAAGGAATCATTACAGCAAAGTCCAGCTTACCGGTACGCAGCGCATGAACGGCCTCTTCTTCAGTCGTAAAGTTCTGCACCTTGACCATCTCAGCCACTTCCGGGGATGCAACGAATGTATCTAGCGCTTGATTAACCGTACTTGATCCTCCACCAGATTCAGTGCTCAAATGGATGATTCCCACACGTACAGTATTCGGAATAACATCCTCCGCCGTACCCATCGTACTGGAAAGTGCCGTGCCCAATATAAAAATCAGTAACAACGGCAGAATGAACAGGTTCAACACTACAGATCGAATCTTAAGAATACGCCTTAATTCAAAGATGCAAATATGCCATATATTCATCTCTTGCTCCCCCCTAGTCCCGAAGCGTACGCCCGGTCAGATTGAGGAACAACGTTTCCAGATCCGGCTCTTCGACCTTGAGCGACTGAATGGATACTTCATGTTTGCTGCAAATGAAGAGCATATCCTGGAGATCCTGCTGTGCCGAAGGCAGCGTAATGGTCAGTGTATTCTCTGAAACGTCTACCATCCGCACACGGGGGTGAAGTTTCAGTTCTTCCACGACGTCGGGACCGATACCGGAAGTGGAGAGCACTACTTTTTCCTCCGATGCTACTCGTTCTCTCAGCTCTGCTTCAGTCCCACAGGCAATAATTCGCCCCTGATCCATAATCGCAACCCGGTGACTAATCGCCGCCACTTCCTCCATGTAATGACTTGTATATATGATCGTTGAACCCATCTTGTTAAGTGTCCGTACCGATTCAAGAATATGATTTCGAGATTGCGGATCAATGCCAACTGTCGGTTCATCCATGATAATGAGATCCGGGCGATGTGTAATCGCACATGCGATGTTTAACCTGCGTTTCATACCGCCAGAGAAGGTCGAGGGGGCATCCTTTGCTTTATCCTGCAACCCTACAAATTCAAGAGACTCCTGCACTCTTTCCTTAAGCAATTTTCCACGCAGTCCATACAGTCTGGCAAAAAAAGTCACATTCTCCGCAGCAGACATGGTTTCGTATAAAGCCAGATCCTGCGGAACGAGTCCGATCTTGCGCTTTACTTCAAGCGGTCGCTCCTTGACCGATATCCCATCTAATCTGATTTCACCCTGATCCATATTCAGGAGCCCTGCAATCATGCTGATGGTGGTACTTTTTCCTGCTCCATTGGGACCAAGCAATCCAAAAATTTCGCCTTTGCCAACACTAAGGTTCAAATGATCCACGGACAGCTTGCTGCCGTATCGTTTTACTACATGATCTACTTCAAGTATGCCCATCCCTTTTACGCCCCTTTTCCGTTTCGGCCTTCGCCGCTGGATTTCATAATTTTATTGTAACGGATCGCACTCTGTAGCGAAGGTACGAAAAGTCATGAATCGAAGGTGACTTAAGTCATCTCCTGATTCGAATGCTGCTTATGGTATAATCAAGGGCGCATTACCGAGAGATTTTCTAACTCCATTTTTTTATATAAAGGATGTCATTTACATATGCCAATGCGGTTTCTGCAATACGGATTAATTATCGTTCCAGCCGTACTGTACCTGTTGATGCTGCCCTTGGAAAACGAAGCCGTCTACACCCTGTATATCATCATCGCGCTTGGACTCTCCGTGTGGAAAGATTTCAACCGTTCAAGTACACAGCAATGGCTGTTGCTTCTGGCCGAAATACTCTGGAGCTGCTGGCTGATTGCTTCATATGGACCATTTATGTTTTTCCTCTCTCTCTCCGTGCTCTACGTGTATATATACAGACTGGAGGGAAATCGGAGATGGTTGATGTTTGCCATTCAGCTTGTCGCTAACAATGTCGCTTTGCATTGGCATTATTCTGACTCACAGGCGCCACAGCCAGGGTTAACCACACTAAATACAACCGACATTACCTTACTCTCCACAGAGACAACTGCGATGGTTCTTGGCAACCTGCTTCTACTTATCACAGCGGCTCTGTCCTGGCAGGGATCAAGAACGGCGAGCAGCCGCGGACAACTGGAACAAGTCTATGACGAACTTCGCAGCAAACATTACGAGCTCCAAGAAGCGCGTGCGCAGCTGCTGTTATTTACAAAGCAACTTGAAGGAGTGGCTCAGGCAGAGGAACGTACCCGTATCTCCAGACAGCTTCATGACGATATCGGGCATCGACTGATTCGCACCAAAATGATGTCGGATGCCGCCCTGCTGACCCTCCCTCTCGATATGGAACAAGGAACGGAAATGGTGAGACAGATTCGCGATCAATTGGCCGATAGTATGGATGATATGCGCAACACACTACACAAACTGCAACCGAATTCCTATGCATCCGAAGCCTACGCCCTGGATCGTCTTCTCGAGGAAGTGGGTAGAGATACTGGCGTGAAGACAAATTATGAAGTTCATGGCCCATCCCATGTGCTGTATCCCAGCATACAAATCGTTCTGTTCAAAAATGCCAAAGAAGCCTTGACCAATGCCCTGCGACACGGAAATGCTTCTTCGATCACTGTGGAGTTGGTATTCGGGGATCAGGAAGTCTGTATGAGTGTAAGTAATGATGGCAAAATCAATCCCCATTCTTCCAAGCGAAATGGCATAGGACAGGAAGGCATGCTTCTGCGCACACAAATGGTGGGAGGAGTCTTGGAGATTCAATATGCTTATCCGTATACAGTGATTACACGCATTCCATTAACGAACCAGATGGATATACTCTGAAAAAAGGAAGTGAATGTTCTCATGTCCGAACGTAATGATGTGAACAACAAGAATGATTCAGGCCAGCTCCCACTTATTCGGCTGATTCTCGCAGACGATGATTACTTCATTCGTGAGAGCCTGAAAGTGCTGCTCGGACTGGACTCCGGCATTCGCGTTACAGGTACAGCCTCAAATGGACAGGAAGCGTTGGAATTGCTTGAAGCAGGGACGCCTGCGGACGTGGTTTTAATGGATATTCGGATGCCGGAATGTGATGGAGTTGAAGGTACCAAACGCATCAAGTCACGTTTTCCTGAAATCCAGGTGCTCATGCTGACTACGTTTGACGACGATGAGTATATTATTCAGGCATTACAGGATGGAGCAAGCGGTTATTTGCTCAAAAATGTTCCACCCGAGCGGATCATTCAAGGCATCAAGACCGTACATAATGGTGATATGTTAATTCATCCGGATATTGCTCGCAAGCTAACAGGACTTCTTCGTCCTGCTACGACTCCCCTGACACAGAATCCAATCGAAGCCTATGGACTGACACGTATGGAGCTGGCGGTTGCCGAAGCCATATCGGAGGGGCTATCCAATAAGGAAATTGCCGCCAAACTGTTCCTCAGTGAAGGCACGATCAAGAACTATGTCACGGATATTCTCGGTAAGCTGAGCTTGCGTGATCGGACTCAAATCGCCATCTTTATGCTAAAACAATAACAAAAAAGGTATTTCCCTTGCCAGTGACGGCGTTAGGAAATACCTTTTTCATTGCTTGATGTATGCAACATACTTCATCACGTATGCTTAGTTACATCTCTATGGATCCTTTATCACTGGCCACAGGGGCTGGCGGTAACGCCAATGGGGCTTCGTCCCTTTGTGGTTTTTTCAGACGGGCAAACAATTTGAGATTGATGATATGGAACAGCGTCAGTGGACGTAACCGAATCGCCCAGACCTCGTGATTGTCCGGTGCCATAATGACCCCAAGCTGATGATGCTCCCCTTCATAGATCGCTCGTTGCATGAACTTGCTTTCTCCTTGGTGATTTCGCACCTCAAGTTTGCAAAAAGCCGGGTTCATCCGCAGGGCACGATGTAACTCTTCTGGTGAATGAACCAACTTACCGTTCACCTTGTACAAGGTCTCTCCTGCTTCAATCCCCAAATCTGCAGCAGGACTCTCCGGAATAACAGCCAATACCTTTAGCCCATGCTGCGGATGGACAAATACCGGACTCCGGTTTTGCTCTTCAAACGCGCTGTACCATACCAGAAATTCATGTCCAATAAAAGCGATCATTGCAGCAACCACCATGAGTGGAGACCACCATGCAGCAAGTAAACTGAACACGAGCAAAGTTGCCCCGTATATCATCAACCGCTTTGATGAGATCTGCACCTTTTGTCCCGGAAGCATACTCTGCGTTATCTCACCAAATCCGAGCATGATGGGCAATGCAACCAGCATATAACTATGTCCTGCATTCATCAGTGGATTCCATGCCAGCTCCGCGCCACCTCCTGTGACGGGAACAAGAATCAGTAGAGGAATGGCCCAGAACTGTTGCAGTTGATATCCACCAACCAGTTTCCCACGTTTCCCCTCGAAGAGAAGTGGTGATGCCATCGATACCCCCTGCATGCGTACCAACAGGGCTTCACCCATATGTAGAAGCGCCGCCAGGACAAGCAGTGCAGGCATATCCAGGGCACGAAGCGTTTCCGTGATAGTGCCCATCCAACCGGATGGTTGCCAGCCTGAAGCCAGATTCAAACCAAATTGCACCACACCCAGCAACCCGGCCGCGTAGGCAAAGCACAGATACCGGATACGGAACAAGGATAGAATTAATGTTGCAGCCCATATGCATATGAGACTTCCCAGTGTAAGATGTGCACCAAGGAATAGGGACAAGATCGAGACAATGGTACCGATGAGTATGCCTCCGAGCACCGCACGAATCGTCTGTGTTATCGAGCTTTGCAAACGGACATGAAACAATTTACGCTCCTGCAGTAACTGACGATGATAGATCAGCGCAATCAGGATCACCGCAATATAATAAAACGGCTGAATAAACAACTGCAACAAAGCTTCCCCTAATGTAGTTAACCACGGCCATACCCATTCCATTGTGGTCGGTCACCCCTCTCTTTCAGCCGGTTCAGAAAAAAAGAAGGCTGAAAATCAGCCTTCTTTATGGCTTCGACACAGCGGACGAAATATCCTTTGAGACATTTTCGATCGCGCGTTTCAGCTGTGCATCATATTGAGGATTGGCAATACGTTCAATCAGAGCCGCTTCCAGTGATTCAGCGGTTTTCTCGTCAATCTGGCCTGTAGCCTGAATGCCTTTTTGCTTCTGGAATGCCTTGACCGCTTCTTCTGTCTTCTGGTCGTAGTATCCATCCACACGATCCGGTTTGAAATCGAGTCCTCTCAGCATCGTCTGCGCACTTTTCACATCCGTGCTATTGCTGTCATATTTAAGTGGTAACTTCTCTTTGTTAATCGGTGCCACCGAGAAATAATCCGGCTGGTCTACCGCAATATCCGGTTTGATTCCTTTTTCATGAATCCAGTCTCCGTTCGGAGTGAGCCATTTGGCAATGGTGATCTTCAGCAAGCTGCCGTCACCCATTTGCTTGTCATAACTCGTCTGCACGGTTCCTTTACCAAAGGAGTTTTCACCAATCAACTTCGCACCTGCTGACTGTTGTAATGCACCGGCCAGAATCTCCGACGCACTCGCGCTACCTTTGTTCATCAGGACTGTGACTGGATAAGCTTTAGCTGATCCATTGGATTTACTTTGTTCCTTTTTGCCGTTCTTGTCTTCAACTTGCACAATAACCTTGCCTTTAGGAACAAACTGTTCAGCAATATCAATAACGACTTGCAATACACCGCCTGGGTCATTCCGTACGTCGATGACCAGACCTTTCATGTTCTGCTTCTCGAGCTTCGCCAACTCTTCCTTGAAGCGATCGCCTGTATTCAAAGAGAATTGAGTAATGGCAATAACGCCAATTCCGCCATCTTCCATGTGAGCATATACGGTTTCCAGATCAATGTCATCCCGTACAATCACAAATTCAATCAGCTCGGAAGATCCGGCACGTTTGACCTGTACCTTCGCTTCACTGCCCTTGGGACCTCTGATTTTGTTGACAGCCTTGTTCAGTTCCAAACCTTGCAGGGATTCGCCGTTGACTGACATAATCATGTCTTTGGCACGAATACCCGCTTTCTCGGCAGGTGATCCTTTGATTGGGGAAACAACAACAACGTTTCCATCCTGTGAGGATACCTCTGCACCAATACCGGTAAATGAACCTTCGATCGACTCTTCAAACTGAGCAGCCGTTTCCTGCCCCATATAGTTGGAGTACGGATCACCAAGCGATTCCATCATGCCGTTGATCGCACCGTCAATCAATTTGGTCTGATCCACGTCTTTATAATAGTTGCTTGAGATCAAATCCATCGCAGTTTCAATCTTTTTCAAATCGTTCTTCTGCTGTGTATTGCCGGTTACACTAGCCAGCAAACCTTCGCCAGCTGTGGTTTGGTTTGCTATTCCCGGGTAAGTCATTAGTACCAGGGTTAGCAAACTACCACCCAGGAGACCCACAATGACAAGCAGTAGCGCCGATCTTTTCTTCATCATCCGTTTGTCACCGCCTTTAGTTTTGAAGCGTGTCCGATTCCATTGTTGCCAGAATCCATTCCCTGAACATGCCAGCTTATTATATGTCTAGCTTGTACGGAATATGTTTTTTCCATTCGAACGATGGAGCAATAATTACAAATAGTTCATCGGATTTACAGCGGTACCGTTATCTCTCACTTCAAAGTGCAAGTGAGGTCCAGTAGAGTTCCCTGTATTTCCTGACTCAGCAATGGTATCCCCTTTGCTTACTGTGTCTCCCTTGCTGACTTTGAATCCACCTTCGCGCAAGTGACCATATAACGTCCATAGTCCACCGCCGTGGTCCACAATAACCGTATAACCATAACCGCTATACCATTCAGCCATGATCACGATTCCGCCAGAAGCAGCGTGAACCGAAGTTCCCTGAGGAACAGCAAAATCGACACCTGCATGCATCTTACCCACTACGCCCGTAATTGGATGGGTACGGGGGCCGAATCCAGAAGAAATACGTCCTCCAGATACTGGTTTTGAGAAGATACCATTACCGGATGAATAGGTAACCTCACTGCTGCTATCCGAGCTTACTCTGGTTGGTGCCTTGGCTGCAGCTTTCGCCCGGGCAGCAGCTGCGGCTTTTGCTTTAGCCGCTGCGGCTGCCTGCTGTTCACGCAATTTATTTTTCTCTTGAAGAAGGGCCGAACGTTTGCTGGCAATCTGCATTAACACATCTTCCTGCTCTTGTGTCAGCTCTTCTGACTCTTCAATTTTAGCATCATATGAAGCGAGAAGCACTTGCTTTTCCGCTTCTTTTTCATTCAATTGGGACTTGCGCTGTTTCTTCTGTGCATACAGGCTCTTGGCTTCCGCATATTGCACATCCAATTCTGCCTTTTTGTCCACGACCAGTTGCTTGTCCGCTTTGTGCTCATCCAGCAGATGCTGATCCTGATCCACAATCGTTTTGAGTGAATCCGCACGGGTCAGGAAGTCAGTGAAGCTAGTAGAGGACAACAATACATCCAGATAGGATACAGCACCGTCCGTATACATCAGGCGCACGCGTGACTCCAACAATTTTTCCCTTGCAACAATGCGTTCTTCTGCCGCTTGCAGATCTTTTTTCGTTGTACGGAGATCTTCCTCCGTGTTCTCGATCTGCAAGGATACACTCGCCAGTTCATCACTAACGACATTGATCTGTTCCATGACAACCTTCAGATAAGCGTTGGTTTTGTTCTTGTAATGCTGTGCTTCCTTTTTGTTGGAAGCCGCTTTTTTTTGCTCCTGCTTGGCAGAAGCCGCCTTGCTCTCCAGTTGCTGAATCTGTTGGTCAATATCGCTGATGCTACTCTTGGCATATCCGTCAGAAGGTTGAAGCGTCAAACTGGCCAATAACGTAAAGGCCAGCAGCGAAGCGGTTTTTTTCAAAATGATGATCCCCCATCCTATGATTTCACAAGAAAGCAACCTGCACAGGTGGTGAACAGCATGTTCTTTGCTTTCTTCAATCTTAAAAGACTCCGTCTTTCCTACATATCGTCAAACAGCGTCCATTAATGAACCTGCTTTACCATTCTTTTCGACATATTCTGCAATTCGACCGTTGAAACAAAATTAAACATTGAGTGATTTCCGAATGGACAGTGTACTTCCCAAAATACCTACCAGCACACCGAGTCCAATCAACAGTGTTCCAAACAGCAACCAGATTTCGCCGAGCGGAATCAAGTTAAGCATCTGCATGAAGACATCCTGACCAATCGTCTTCATCAACTGACTGTATCCAACAAACAGCACCCCAACCGTAATGACCGATCCAATAAATCCAATGAGTGCACCTTCAATAAAGAAAGGCCAGCGAATAAAGGTATTGGTTGCGCCAACAAGCTTCATAATTCCGATCTCCCGGCGACGTGCCAGAATCGTTACGCGAATCGTATTCGAGATCAGGAACATGGACATCAGACCCAGTCCCCCGACAAAAATAAATCCGATGTTACGAACAAGTTTCGTAAATTTGAACAACACTTCCACCGTTTCCTTGCCGTAGTTCACTTTCATGATCGGCTTCTCCGGGTGTTTTTCGTTCAAAGCTTCGATTTTTTGCGCCACAAAAGTGACGGTTTCCGGTTCAATGACCTCAACTTCAATGGTCTCCGGCAGTGGGTTGTTGTCCACATCGAAACCGCTAAGCACGTTATCTGCACTCTCTCCAAGACGCTCACGGAACTCCTTGAGTCCTTCTTCCTTGGAAACAAAACGAATCTCACTTACTTCAGGCATCGCGCTGATTTCTTGCTCCAGTGTGTTACGCAGGTTCTCGTCCACATTCAGCTCGAGGAACGTGCTGATCTCCACTTGGCTATCAACCTGATTCGCCATGGAGTTCACATTGAGCACCAGTAGCATAAACACACCAAGAATCAATAGCGACACAATGATGGACATGATGGAGGCCACAGACATCCAGCCGTTGCGGAATACGTTTTTGAATCCCTCCCGCAGATGGCGCAAGAGAGTACTAAAATTCATAACCGTATTCCCCTCTCATCTGATCCCGTACAATCTGTCCACGTTCAATGGCGATTACCCGTTTACGCATCGTGTTTACGATATCTTTGTTGTGGGTCGCCATAACAATGGTTGTCCCCCGAAAATTAATCTCATCCAGCAGTTGCATAATCCCCCATGACGTCTCCGGATCGAGGTTCCCTGTAGGCTCGTCCGCGATAATAACCGACGGGTTATTGACGATAGCCCGTGCAATGGCAATACGCTGCTGTTCTCCACCCGAGAGCTGTGAAGGTTCGCGATTTGCCTTACTCCGCAGTCCCACCAAGTCGAGCACTTCCATCACCCGTTTTTTGATATGACGTTTCGGCGCTTCAATAACTTCCATCGCAAATGCCACATTCTCAAATGCTGTCATCCGTGGCAGCAGACGAAAATCCTGGAACACAACGCCGATGTTACGACGCACATAAGGAATCTTTCTTGGCTTCAACTTACCAATATTAAATCCGTTAATGGATATTTGTCCTTTTGTCGGAACTTCTTCTCTGTACATCAATTTCATAAATGTCGATTTACCTGCGCCGGACGGACCGACGATATAGACAAATTCATTGCGGTCGATCTTCACCGACACCCCTTGTAATGCGTGGGTCCCATTGGCGTAGGTCTTCCACACGTCCTGCATTTCTATCACATCATCACTTCCTGCTCGCATAGTTAGCCATTATCATTTCGACACAATCCCGGCATTTCCTTTAAAAAGACCTGAATTTCATCAGGGAAAAATCCACTTCGTTCCTGTTTCAATGGTGAAGCATGGATTCATATGAAGTTTATTGTAACAAATTTGTTACCTATTGAGTACCCGAAAGTTTTCCTGCATTGGATCATATATATAGAAAGTGTTACAAAGTCGGGAACAACTGAAGTATAAAGGAGCGTACGGTTATGAAAAAAATACATTTGACGGTCATTGTTCTATTCTCCATCCTCTTGATCGGCTCCGCGTCTTATGGATTGCTGTATATGTACGTGAATCAACCTGCCCTGCCCAAAGATGTTCATGTTGGCGGCATGCTGGTGGAGGGGAAGAATCGCAAGAACGTATTGCATGAATTGGATGAACAGATCCAAAAGCTGGAGGACTGGCCTGTCACCTTTGAAGTGACTGAACCCACCCCCCAGACGATGTCGTATACCGCAGCTCAGGTGGGGGTGAGCTACAACGTTAACAGCTTGAAAACCGCGATACAGCAGCTGGAGGAAGGTAACCTGTGGGAACGCGCTTATGCACGTTATCATTTTTCGAAAGAGTTCTCTCTCGATATGAACTACGACTCCAGACCACTCCAAGAACATCTCAGCCCTGCCTGGGAAAAAGAAACCTTCGGTACACCTGCGGACGCTGTTCGCCGCATTACCACAAGTGACAAAGTCCAGTATATCCCGGAAAAGGGCGTCCGCCGCATTGATTGGAATACACTCACAAATCTCATACAAACGAAGCTGCACAGGGATTTCAGTGTACTGAACCCGGATGAGAAACCTGCCCCATTGCTAATACATGTACCACTGTATACGCTGAAGCCTGAAGTAACCCTTGATTCGCTGCGCCAGGAAGGCATTGACCGAAAGATCATCCAGTTCTCCACGGGTCTGGGTAATAGTAGTGAAGGCCGCATACATAATGTCAGCGCAGCGGCGGAAGCGATTAACGGCATGATTTTACCACCGGATGCCACATTCGATTATGAGAAAGTCATCCGTAAGGCTGAAAAAGATTATGGGTTTCGTGAGGCCCCGGTCATTGTCAATGGAAGACTAACCCCCGGAATTGGCGGGGGAATCTGCCAGGTATCAAGTACAGTGTATAATGCAGCGCTATTGACGGGTCTTGATATTATTGAGCGTCGCAACCATTCCCTGCCGGTCAAATATTTGCCCAAAGGACTGGATGCCACCTTTGCGTCGGGAGCCATCAACTTTCGCTTCAAAAATAATACTGGAAAATCCTTACTCATTCATGCAGAGGTGAAGAATCACCAATTGATGGTGAAATTTTTCGGCACCTTCCCGGAGAACGTCAGCTATGCACTTGAATCTCGGACCATTGAAACATTAAGTGTTCCAGTAAAATATGTGTCTAGTACGGTACTGCCTGATGGTGCACAGCAGGTGCTGCAAGACGGACAGCCTGGATATATTGTGGAGACGGTAAGAACCAAGAGGCTGGACGGCAAAGTGGTCGAATCCAAAACGATTACACGGGACACGTACAAAGCTCAGAATCGCCTCATTGCCCGCTCCGGTCATAGCAGCCTACCTGACCCGCAAGGGCCTTCTGTGGTCGAGGACGGGATCAGCGATACGAAGCAGCCTTAATTTTGTTCAAAGCAACCGACAACTTACAGATCACGGAATGGTACAAACAAGGTCCTGCCGTAATTCATGGATAAGCATAAGCTGATCACACGAAAACAAAAAGACACACTTCACGTCCCTTTTGAGGATAAGCGAGAAGTGTGTCTCTACATTTTCAAGATAAGTTAATCGAGTTTTACCAATCTAAGATTAACTTTACTACCGTAACTCACGATTTACTGCATTACGGTTTAGTGACCGCCGGTGTATTCGCCTTGCTCTTCGCCTACAACCATCTTCTCTTTTCCCATGAAGAAGGAAGCGACCAACGCGAGTGCAGCCGGAATCACAGCCCAGGCAAATAACTGCACGATGGAAGAAGATAGAGCATGTGTGATGCTATCCAGCACCTGAGGCGGAATCGCCTGTCTGAGTTCTGGTGAGAGCAACGCATGTGGATCGGTCAGATCCATTCCCTGAGGCATACCACCCGCGGAAGCACCACCTGTCTCCGCAGCTGATCCAGCGAGAGCGTCATTCATTTTACGCGTAAATACCTGGCTCTGCACGATACCAAAGATCGTAATACCCATCGTCATTCCGAGGGACCGCAAAAAGTTAAGCGTGGAGCTTGCCGCTCCGCGTCTTCGCGGTTCAAATGCGTTCATGGCTGCATTGCTGAGTACCGAGAACGAAGCCCCGACACCCAGACCAACCATCACCATGTAAATACGTATCGTCCAGAGGGAAGAACTCTCATCCAACGTAGTCAGCAATCCGAGTCCAATGACAAGTAAGGCCAACGTAGGAATCATGATATTGCGATATTTGATTTTGGTCATGAGCACACCGCCCAGGGACGCCGTCACAACGGACCCCAGCATCATCGGTAAAAGTACGAGACCGGAGTTGGTCGCTTTACCACCAAGTACCCCCTGTATAAAGATCGGAATGTACACGGATGCTGTAATGAACGCCGCACCACTGAACATACCAATAACGTTACTGGACCAGTAGACCCGGTTGCGGAACATGTTGAAGGAGATGATTGGTTCTTTGGCTTTTGTTTCTGCAAACAGGAAAAGCAGCGCTAATGCTACAAATCCGGCAAACAAGCCAAGAATCTGCCAGGAACCCCAGGCAAACGTTTTGCCGCCCAGTTCCAGACCAAAGATCAGGCACACAACAGCACCGATCAGCGTTACAGCACCCAGCCAGTCGATCTGTTGGGATTGATGCTGATGAGACTCTTTGTAGAAGAATGCAATAAACACAAATGCAATCAAGCCGAGTGGCAGGTTGATATAGAATACCCATTCCCATGTCGCATACTGAGTAATATAAGCACCAAGCAATGGTCCAAAGACGCTGGACAGACCAAAGACCGCTCCAAACAACCCACCCAATTTACCACGAGATTCTGGTGCAACGACATCAAACATAATCGTAAAGGCAATCGGCACCAAGGCACCCGCACCAATACCCTGAATCGCTCTGTACATCGTCAATTCCACAATAGACGTTGCCGTTCCGCACAGTGCTGAGCCGAGCATAAACACAATAATACCAAATACAAAAAACTTCTTCCGTCCATACATATCGGATAACTTACCGAAGATCGGCATCCCTGCCATCTCAGCCACCATGTACGCGGAGGTAACCCAGACGAACTTGTCGAGCCCACCCAGTTTCCCGACAATATCCCCCATAGCTGTTGCCACGATGGTATTATCCATCGAAGCCATTAGTATGCTGAGCAGTAACCCTGCCAGCACCAATCCAATACTGTTTTTACGTGCAACCATTGTACTCAATCTCTCCATTCACGCTCTATTCATATGACTGCATTAGTATATCCGAAAAGAAGTTTACGTTAATCAGTCCAAGGACCGATTGCTTTGCAGCAAAACTTCCGATTGCGGATGAATTTGCAGAGATGAACGGTATTCCACTGTACCCATCCGGCAGCCAGGACCGATTTTTATTTTATCGCCACGCACAATCTCGGCCTCCGTATTTTCTAATTCAATATCATCACCTTCGATAATCTGTGCCTTGAGAATTGACTTATTCCCCGAAAACAAGTCATTCAACCGGCCGCTCTTCACCGAGATGTTGGAACCGCCCATTTCCTTGACCTCGGATGGACCCATGATTTTGAGTGTCATGTGTTCTGCGCTGAGCATCCCCGCTATCGTCAACCGTCCGTTCAGCTTGATAGTTTCCGCCTGACAATCCCCGGACAGATGAAGTTCACCTACCACTTTTATATGCTCAGCTTTGGCATGCAGGCCAGATGCCTGGATTCCATCCTCACCATCGTTGCTGGTCTCTCGCTCTGTTAGAGTCAGGGTTCCGGTAATTTTAATATCTGTGGATTCAAGCGATCCGTATATGACCGATGTACCCGTACATTTGAAGCGATCACAAGATAGATTGTCGTTGAAGGTTGCATCCCCTACGACCTTGACCTTGCCGTACACGCCCCCAGCAGAACTGCCATCACCAACGATGCTGATATCCATTTTTTTGTCCAAAGAACGCCCAGGATTGTTATTCATGTCGATCCCATCCCTTTCTCTCCATATCCAAAATTTAAATTCGCTGACTGCTGCCCACCTTGGCATCCTGATCTACCTCAAGTTCACCTGAATACTCGACCAGCCTAATGTTACAGCCGCGACCGATAAAAATGTTACTCCCCCGAACAATATCAGCTTCGGTATCTTCCAGCACAATCTCATCACCTTCAATTAAGGATGTCTTAAACGATGGAGTCCCGCCCAGGCCAATACTTTTCCAAAATCCATTCTGTTGTTCCTTGCGACGAATATCGATACGCTCTCCGCCAATCTCTTTAGCCGAAGAAGATGTGTGAAGTCGGATCTCCACCGTTCCTGCATTCAAAAAGCCACTGATCTTAATATTGCCTCGTACATTCAGGGACTCGCATTGCACATCCCCTTCAATATCAATCACACCGCCAATATCAATACGTTCCCCATCCACTCTTCCCCGTATGGTGCATTTCCCGTTCACTTCAAGCTCAAGGCTATGAAGATCTCCGTTAATTGTTGTCATACCATCCACACGAACACGCGAACTGGTCAAGGGGCCGTTCAACGTGCACATGCCGTTAATCGTTGCACTCTCGGAGCTTAAAGCGCCGTGCATCTTCAATGTTCCATTCACTTCCATAGAGGTGCAGTCCAGGTTACCGTTCACCTTAGCCATGCCATCAATAGATACACGGTGAAAATTCCCGCCTGCCGTTTGACTTATGCCCGCCACATTCAGATCATTCCGCTTATTCCGCTCTTCCATAGATGATCCTCTCCTTATCCCAATTTGAGTTTTAATTCTTCCATAAATGTTCCCATCGGCTGCCTAAGAACCACTTTCACACCATTGTCAAAATAAAACTCCGTTCCTGCTGTTACCAGCATGAATGAAGGAACACCCATCTTACGAATAAGCACGAGTTCGCTGGGTTTGCCTGTAAAACGATAATAATGTTCAGACATCACATCGATCAGCAACGCACCCTCTTGCCGAGTAATATCTCCGCTCATTAACAGCTTATCAAGGACGTAGAGCATCATAATCTGCTCCAAAGCATACAGTGGTTGTTCTCGACCTGCTTCTTTTAACAGATCTAGCGAGATCTGTGAAACAATGTTTCGCTCTAACAGATGCTGTGCAGACATCTCTACTTCACCCAACGTAGGTGAGAACACGTCTGCCAGCTCATCCAGCGATAATCCGTCTTTCATATTGAGAATCTTGTCAATGCGCAGTAAAATCTGTTGTTTTGGAAAAAAGGTCTCTTGTCCGGTGTAGGACGACTTCCGAATGAACCATTCTTCCGGAATGAGATTTTTCCGCTTCCAACGGTATAACTGGCCGTATGAGATTCCTGTCAGGTCCAACAATTCTTTCTTGGAGATCAAATCTTCCGTCATATATGGTCCCCCTTTTTATTGAAATGAGTGTAACATAACATTGTTACGTTGTAAACAACGTCGTAACAATGTTGATCTTCCCTCCATTCCACTCATCTAACTTAGCCTGTTGAAACCTTACAATTTAGAGATACTTCTGCATGATTTTTTAATGTGCATCTTGTTATTGCATTGCACGAGCAATGCGTATAACCTGTTAAATATGGACACTTAAAAGCTAATAGGGAGCAATCCCGGCTCATCCTCTCAAGTCAAAAACACGTGGTTAACGAACTTATGAAAGGGGTTTCTTATACTCATGGCACTTATTAAATGTGATTTTTACTCCGATACACTTGGGCTGAGTACCAGCATGCATGTCATTCTGCCGCAACAAACCCACAATCAGATCGGTATGGAGAACGTGACAGGCAAAGGACTTCATCCAACCCTGTACCTGTTACACGGTCTATCGGATGATGATTCCATCTGGCTGCGCCGCACATCGATTGAACGTTATGTAGCGAACCTTGGAATCGCCGTTGTAATGCCGCAGGTACATCGCAGCTTCTATACAGATATGGTCGAAGGCGGACAATACTGGACGTTTATCAGCGAAGAACTGCCCTCACTTGCTCGTTCTTTCTTCCCTCTATCACCAAAGCGTGAAGATAACTTCGTTGCTGGATTATCCATGGGTGGTTATGGCGCATTCAAGCTGGCCCTTCGTAAACCGGATCAATACGCGGCAGCTGCAAGTTTGTCCGGAGCACTCGATATGTCTGCACATATGGATAGAAACGCATCCTCAGCATTGCAACAGGCTGAGTTACAACGGATTTTTGGACCAGAGGTGGCAGGCACTGAGAATGATCTGATTCATCTGTTAAAAGAAAATCAATCTAGCGAAAGTCCTCGACCTCTGCTCTACCAATGTTGCGGAACGGAAGATTTTCTATATGAGGATAATCAAAATTTCCGGCATGCCTGTGAACAAACGAACTTCGAAGTAACATACGAGGAAGGGCCTGGCGAACATGAGTGGGGCTACTGGGATACCAAGATTCAGGATGTATTGAAATGGTTGCCTTTACAAAAGCGCGATTAGTGGAGAATTGCAATGGAGCTACCGCGAATAACTAAACTGGTACTCCGATAGTAGAACAACCTACCTTCCGTTCGCGGTTGAGTTCAATATATCTAGAGCACATCGCTGTAAAACACAAAAAAGCAGGCCGTTGAGAACAAAGTTCTCTGGCCTGCTTCTTTGTTATACTGTTGTATCTGTAAGGGTTCCTTATAGTAGCGGTGGTATTAACCGCGGTTCGTAATCCATTCCTCGGTGATCTCCAGTACCTTCTCACTGCGTCCAATCGCTTCAGCAACTTGACCCGAAGCTGTTCCGCCGTAAACATTACGAGCGTTCACAACAGCTTCTGGTTGCAGTACGTCATAGATGCGTTCATCAAACAGTGGTGAGAACTGACGGAATTCATCAATCGTCAGATCCAGCAAATACTTGCTGTTCTGGATGCAGTACAGTACCGTTTTACCAATCACTTCATGTGCCTGACGGAAAGGCAAGCCTTCGCCCACGAGGAAGTCGGCAATATCCGTAGCGTTGGAGAAATCCTGGTTGACCGCTTGACGCATCCGATCCTTGTTCACGGTCATTGTCGCGATCATTGGAGCAAACAGTTGCAGCGCACCCTCCAGCGTCGCCACTGTGTCAAACATGCCTTCTTTGTCTTCCTGCATGTCTTTGTTGTATGCCAGTGGAAGAGATTTCAATACCGTCAGCAAACCGATCAGGTTGCCGTACACACGTCCTGTTTTACCACGAACGAGTTCAGGAACATCCGGGTTTTTCTTCTGAGGCATAATGCTGCTGCCTGTGCAGAACGCATCGTCCAGTTCAACGAATCCAAACTCCGTGCTGCTCCACAGCACCAGCTCTTCACTCAGACGGGACAAGTGAGTCATGATGAGGGAAGCGGCTGCCAGGAACTCAACGATAAAGTCACGGTCACTTACTGCGTCCAGACTGTTCTCGTACACGCCATCAAAGCCCAGTTGTTCCGCCACAAAATGACGGTCAATCGGGAATGTTGTGCCTGCAAGCGCACCTGCGCCCAGTGGCAGGATGTTAATGCGTTTGTAGCTGTCCATCAGACGCTCCGCATCCCGTTGGAACATGGAGACATACGCCATCAGGTGATGGGCGAACAGAATCGGCTGTGCCCGTTGAAGATGCGTATAACCCGGTACAATGGTATCGAGGTTATCTTTTGCTTGTCCAATCAGTGCTTCCTGTAAGGAATGCAGCATGCCTACAAATCCAACCACGCGCTCACGCAAGTATAGGTGCATATCCGTTGCAACTTGGTCGTTCCGGCTACGGCCTGTATGTAACTTGCCACCTACAGGGCCAATCGTCTCGATCAGGTTTTTCTCAATATTCATGTGGATGTCTTCGTCCGATACGGAGAATTCCACTTCACCCGCACGGATTTTGTGCAGAACGGTGATCAGTCCTTCTTTGATGGTCTCTACATCTTCCGCCGGAAGAATACCACATTTGCCCAGCATCGTCACATGGGCCAGACTTCCTTGAATGTCTTCCTCAGCCAAAGCTTTGTCAAAGTTAATCGATGCCGTATATTCCTCAACCAAATGATTGGTTTGTTTCGTAAAACGTCCTCCCCACAGCTTGCTCACAGTGAGTACTCCCCTTTCGCTCATGGACAAAGCCGCTCCTGCCAGATGTGCAAGAACGGCCTGTCTTGTCAATTATATTAGTGTCGCTCTAGTATGCGGGTTGAAGTTAGTTTTTGTTTTGCTCCACACCGGAGTTTACTTTCAAACGCAGTGCATTCAGGCGGATAAAGCCTGTTGCATCGCCTTGATCGTAAGCTTGCGTTGGATCAGCTTCCATCGTTGCGATGTCCGGATTGTAGAGGCTGACAGGACTTTTCACACCTGCGCCGATGATGTTGCCTTTATACAATTTCACACGAACGGTACCTGTTACGTTCTTCTGGCTTTCAGTCACCAGCGCTTGCAGCGCCAGACGTTCCGGTGCGAACCAGAAACCGTTGTATACCAGTGTGCTGTAACGTGTGATCAGGCTATCACGCAGGTTCATCACTTCACGGTCCATCGTGATGGATTCCATTTTGCGATGAGCAGTGAACAAGATTGTTCCACCTGGTGTTTCGTACACGCCACGGCTCTTCATACCAACAAAACGGTTCTCAACCATATCTACACGGCCAATGCCATGTTTGCCACCCAGCTCGTTCAGTTGCTCCATTACTTGCAGCGGGCTCAAGCGCTCACCGTTCAGAGCAACACAGTCGCCTTGTTCGAATTCAAGCTCAACATATTCCGCTTGATCTGGTGCATCTTCAGGTGCACTGCTCAGCAGGAACATGTCTTTGTTCTCGTCCGCGCTTGGATCGAACCAAGGATCTTCTAGCACACCGCTCTCATAGCTGATATGCAGCAAGTTACGGTCTGTGGAGTATGGTTTAGCCGCAGATGCGGTTACCGGAATGCCATGTTTTTCAGCGTAAGCAATCATCTCGGCGCGTCCCGGGAACTGGTTGCGGAATTCTTCCAGACGCCAAGGTGCAATGACGTTAATGTCGGGTGTCAGCGCAGCCGCGTTCAGCTCAAAACGAACTTGGTCATTTCCTTTACCCGTAGCGCCGTGAGCGATGGCTGTAGCGCCTTCTGCACGAGCGATATCCACCATGCGTTTAGCGATCAGTGGACGAGCAATACTTGTGCCAAGCAGGTATTGTCCTTCATAGAGGGCACCTGCCTGGAACATCGGATAGATGAAATCTTTTGCGAATTCATCGCGTAGATCGTCAATGTATACTTTGGAAGCGCCTGTTGCCAGTGCTTTTTCCTCCAAGCCATCCAATTCATCCTTTTGTCCGATATCCGCAGTGAAAGCGATAATCTCAGCATCATATGTTTCTTTCAACCATTTCAAAATTACAGATGTGTCCAACCCGCCTGAATACGCGAGCACAATTTTTTCCTTAGCCATGTTCAGTGGTCCTCCCCAAGATCAGTTACTATAAACTTTAATCTATCATCGCGAAATCTGCGCCTAAAATCAACCCATTCAATGAAATAGCAGCTATTCGCTCATTAACGCAGCCATCAATGCTTTCTGTGCATGCAAGCGATTCTCCGCCTGATCAAAGATCAGGGAGTTTGGCCCGTCAATTACACCGGCACTCACTTCTTCGCCGCGGTGTGCTGGCAGACAATGCAGGAACATGTAGTCCGGCTTCGCGCCTTTCATCAGTTCCTCGTCCACTTGATATGCCGCAAATGCCTGCTCACGAATCTTCTGCTCTTCCTCAAAGCCCATGCTAGCCCATACATCCGTATACACGATATCTGCATCTTTGGCTGCTTCTTGTGCACTGTAGGTTACAGTCACTTCAGAACCGCTCTCTTGTGCGATAATGCGTGCCTGCTCCACAACTGCGCTATCCGGCTCATAACCTTCTGGCGTTGCTACAGCAACATGCATACCCATCTTCGCTGCTCCGAGCATCAGGGAATGTGCCATGTTGTTGCCATCTCCGATGTAAGCCATTTTCAGACCTGCGAGCTTGCCTTTGTGTTCCAGCACCGTTTGGAAGTCTGCCAGAACCTGACAAGGATGCGCTGCATCGCTCAGGCCGTTAATGACCGGAACATCCGCATGCTCTGCCAGTTCAGTTACATTATGGTGTCCAAAGGTACGGATCATGATGCCGTCCAGGTAACGGGACAACACTTTGGCTGTATCATGTGTTGTTTCCCCGCGACCCAGCTGGATATCATTTTTGCTCAGGAAGAGTGCGTGTCCGCCCAATTGGAACATGCCCACTTCAAAGGATACACGCGTACGTGTGGATGATTTTTCAAAAATAAGTCCGATCGTTTTACCCTTCAACGGTTGAAAAGGTACACCGTTTTTTTGCTTGCCTTTAATCTCGATCGCGAGATCAAGCAGATAACGAATCTCCTCTGCCGTGTAGTCCGTGAATTCGATAAAATCCCGGCCTCTCAGATCAATCTTCTGAATCTTTTCCGTCTGTTGTGCTGTCATCTATAATGTCCTCCTTATTTCCGGTTCCCTGCACCCGCATGGGCAGAAGAGAGAGCAACATTGACACTTTGGCTTCGTGCTTCTCAAATGTATTCATTTCCACCTTCTGCGAGTTCACCGCGCGGCTACAGGGATTCATCATCTCGTTCTGCTTCGAGGCCGGTAATGGCCCCGAGACAGAAAGGTTCTCATTTTTATGTTAGGCTTTCGCCGCTACGTGCTCTTCGATCAATGTAGCTACAAGGGATACTGCCTCGTCGATCTCTTCTTTGCTCACATACAGGTTCGGAAGCAAACGAATCACATTCGGTCCTGCAGAGACAAACAAGATACCGCGTTTTTGCCCAGCAAGCACAATATCACCTACCGGCTCAGCACATTCAATGCCGACCAACAATCCCAAACCACGAACTTCTTTTACAAAGGAATTGCCTGCCAAACGATTCCGCAGGGAGCTCATCAGGTATTCACCCATCTCCGCTGCACGCTCTGGCAAACGATCTTCCAGCATCGTTTCAATTGTAGCAATCACAACGGATGAAGCAAGTGGTGTTCCGCCAAATGTTGTCGCATGGCTACCTGGCGTGAACGCATCCCGCAGGAAGCCTTTACCCAGCATCGCGCCTACAGGGAAACCACTACCGATACCTTTGGCAACGGTGAACACGTCCGGCTCAATGCCATAATGTTCGTGTGCAAACAGCTTACCTGTACGTCCCATTCCGGTCTGTACTTCATCAACAATGAGCAGTAACCCATGCTCGTCACACAATTTCCGTACATGTTTGACGAATTCTGGTTCAACCGGGTATACACCACCCTCGGCCTGAACCATTTCCAGCATAATCGCTGCTGTGTTGGGTCCAATTGCCGCTTCAAGGGCAGGGATATCATGCAAAGGTACGGTTACAAATCCGGCTGGCAATGGCAAAAATCCTTCTTTCACCTTATCCTGTCCGGTTGCTGTCAGTGTAGCGAGTGTCCGTCCATGGAAGGACTGGGCAAATGTGATCACTTCATAGCGATCTGTGCCCTTCACCTTCTGGTGATAACGACGTGCTACTTTAATAGCTGCTTCGTTCGCTTCGGCACCACTGTTACAGAAGAACACTGCGTCAGCGCATGTATTGGCTGTCAGCAATGCTGCTGCCTTCTCCTGGCCCGGAATCTGGAACAGGTTGGACACATGCCACAACTCATCAATCTGAGCTTTCAGCTTGGCTCCAACTTTCTCCGGTGCATGGCCCAGGCTAGTTACAGCGAGTCCGCACATGAAATCGAGATAACGGTTGCCCTGATCATCCCACAGCCAGCTGCCTTTACCTTTGACCAGACTGATTGGATAACGTGCATACGTTTGGAAAAGCGAGCTTTCCGTCTGTGCCGCTGCACTTGTTGCTGTTGCGCCCGCTACCGCTGTGCCAGAACCTGGCTGTTCGTTGCCTTTTGCCATGACCATATCACTCCTATTGGTTGGTGCAACGACACTCATTATGAGAACACCTTAACTTTACACTTGTCACTTCGATGACAGAACAACCTTCCGATCGCTGTTATCCCCGGATTTTTTTGATTGTCCCTTAAAGGTGGAAATCCGGGGATAAAGGCGCACGCTTCGCTTCTTCAGGTTATTTCTGTCCTCTACGTTATTGTGTGATGTTCAATCTTCACATAAAAAAGCCGTGCACATATTTTTTATTTACTATCAAACCATGAAGACCCTAGCGCACTGAGAATAATTATTGCATACGGATAATTTTTGTTCCGATGATTTCTCCACCAAGCACTCGGCTCAGGATCTGTGGTTCGCTTCCGTCTACGATGATGACCTCACGTACTTGACCATGAATACATGCGATTGCTGCACGCACTTTGGGAATCATGCCGCCATAGATTTCTCCGGTTTGGATCATATCCTCGATCTCTTGTACAGATACGGATGGCAGTACTTTTTTCTCGCCGCCTACGTTCTTCATGATGCCAGGAACGTCGGTCACGACAATCATCCGACTTACGCCAAGATGAGACGCCACAGCACCCGCAGCTGTATCTGCGTTGATGTTGTAGCGTTGTCCGGTGGCATCCACACCAACTGGCGCGATAACCGGCATGTAACCCATGTTCACGATGCCTTGGATAATTTCTGCGTTCACACCCGTGACATCGCCTACCCAACCGATCTCTGCGTGGTTTGTAACAGGTTTAGCCTGAATCAGGCCACCGTCCACGCCAGACAAGCCTAGTGCACGACCGCCCACACGTTGGATCAGGCGCACGATCTGTTTGTTGATACTGCCCGCAAGCACCATCTCCACTACGTCCAGCACAGGTTCAGTTGTTTTGCGCAGGCCATTAACGAATTCAGTTTCGATACCAAGCTTCGCCAGGTTATCCGAGATCGCAGGACCTCCGCCATGCACGATTACTGGCTGCGTGCCCTGAGACTGCAAATCACGCAGATCCGCAAAGAAGGACTCAGGCAATGCTGCCAGCGTGCTGCCTCCACATTTCATGACAAACATCTGTTTCTCTGTGCTCGCTTCCGTTGCGGTACTCTTGTTTGGCATTGTTGAATTCATGGGGGCAAGCTCCTTTCGTTCAAATATTCTAAAAGGCTTAACACTTAATTGAAGAGATATTCGGTGGCTGATCGTTTCGAATCCGGATCGTTCTTTTGATCGCTGTTGTCTCCAGGTTTTTTGATTCCCTTTATAAAGGGGAAACCCGGAGACAAAGGCGAACGCTTCGCTTCTACAGAATCGATTCCGTCTTCTCCACTGCCTTCGCCAGTTATCTCAAAGACCAAATAAAGTTCAATCCTTATAGATTTTCTATATATTTACCATACAGCTTCTCATAGGGAAGCTGTTAGCTTCAATAGAATAAATGCTAAGGCTTATTACGTACGGTATGCTGCGTTAATTCGGACGTAGTCATACGTCAGGTCACAGCCCCAGGCTGTTGCCGTTCCTTCGCCGTGGTGCAGATCCACCACAATGCGAACTGTATCGGTCTGTAAATACGCCAGTGCCAATTCTTCGTCGAAAACGACTGGACGGGATTGTTCAAGTACCGAGATCTCTCCCAACCGAATATTTACCGTATCCGGGTTCACTGGTTGTCCTGCACGCCCTACGGCTGCAATAATCCGTCCCCAGTTAGCGTCAGCGCCAAACATGGCTGATTTGACCAGACTGGACCCGATGACGGTTTTGGCAATCGCTTGAGCGGATTCATCACTTACCGCACCAGTCACTTCTACCTCTACCAGCTTGGTTGCTCCTTCACCATCGCGAGCAATGGCTTTGGCCAGCACTTGGCATACATAGGTGAAGCCAGCTGCAAAAGCGTCCCAATCCGGGTGCTCTGTTGTCAGCTCTTCATTGCCTGCATATCCACTGGACATGGCTACCAGCATGTCGTTTGTACTTGTATCGCCATCGACGGTAATCATGTTAAATGTGTGATTGGTTGCCTGGCGCAGCAGGCGCTGCAACGCTTCTGCACCAATGACCGCGTCAGAGGTCATGAAAGCGAGCATCGTCGCCATATTCGGATGAATCATCCCCGAGCCTTTGGCGGCACCCGCAATCGTAACCGTCTTGCCGTTAACCAGAACGGAGACGCAAGCTTCCTTTTTCACCAAATCCGTTGTCAGAATCGCTTGTGAAAATTGTTCCGCCTCATTCGACTCCTTGCCCATATGCGCTGGAAGTCCGGTGATGCCTGAATGTACAGCATCCATTTTGAGCAATTCCCCAATGACACCTGTGGAGGCCACTGCAACGTCCTCTTCTGCCACACCCAACTCACGCGCAGCGGCCGAGCGCATCGCATAAGCATCTTCTTCACCTTGTTGCCCTGTACATGCATTGGCATTACCACTGTTAACGATAACGGCTTGAAGTCGGCCATTGTTTAAGCTTTCGCGCGTAACTTTGAGTGGTGCGGCTTGAAACACATTCGTTGTATATACAGCAGCAGCTGTAGCCGGTACATCACATCGGATCGCTCCGATGTCATTCCGAGATGTCTTTTTCAATCCGCAGTGAAGTCCACCAGCAGTGAATCCCCCAGGGGTTACAATTGTTCCGTTCTCAACCACGGTAAAACTCTGTTGCTCCACATTCGTTCCCATATCATATCCCCCGTATGCGTTCAGCTATATGCCGATGATCCGCCTGCTTAACCTGATCCAATCTCCATAAATGACTTCGAGAAAGCACTTTACACTGAATGTTCCAGTACTCCTCCTGAATTCCAATCCCTTATGGATATACCGGTGTCATGTTCAGCCCGAGGTTCTCCTCCCATCCCATCATCAGGTTCATATTTTGAATCGCTTGCCCGGATGCACCCTTCACCAGGTTGTCGATGACCGAAATAATGGTCAAACGCCCTGTGCGAGGATCTACCGCAAATCCGATATCACAATAGTTGGATCCGTACACTTCTTTGGTAGAAGGCCAGATGCCCGGTTCACGTACACGTACGAAAGGTCTGTTCTCATAATATTTGCGGTATAAATCTACGATCTCCCGATCGCTGTGTTCCCCAATGAGTTTTGCATACATCGTACTCATGATTCCACGTGTCATTGGCACCAGATGTGTTGTAAAGGTAACCGTTACAGGCGTTCCCGTTATACTGCCAAGCACTTGTTCGATCTCGGGAATATGTTGATGTTTATTCAGTTTGTAGGCTTTGAGATTCTCATTCATCTCTGCATAATGATTTGTCAGACTTGTTCCACGTCCCGCTCCGGATACGCCTGATTTGGCATCAATAATAATAGTAGAAGGATCAATCCAGCCTGCCTCTACTGCAGGGATCAGTCCAAGAAGTGTAGCCGTTGGATAACAGCCCGGGTTGGATATAAAATTCTGCCCCTTCACTTCTTCGCCATACACCTCAGCCATGCCGTATACCGCTTGTTCCAGCAAATCAGCTGGAGGCGCCGGATGTTTGTACCACTCTTCGTACACTGTTCCATCCTTAAGTCTGAAATCGCCAGACAGGTCAATCACCTTAAGTCCTGCTGCCAGGAGGCTTGGTACGAGCTTAGCACTTACGCCGGACGGGGTCGCTGTGAATACCAGATCCGCACGGCTCGCAATTTCAGCCGGATCTACACCGTCGAGTGGCCTGTGAATCACGCCCGTCAAATGCGGAAATCCATCTGCGATGGACTCACCACTGCTCGATGATGAGATCACCGATGTAATTTCAACCAGCGGATGATTCTGGAAAAAACGAATCAGCTCCACCCCGCCGTAGCCGGTGGAACCGACGATTGCTACTTTTAATTTGTTATTCACTCTCGCTCCCCCAATCTCGATGTATGCGCTACTTGTGCTATGTCCTTGCCTGAAGGATACTTGAACACAGCAATTCCGTCGCTTATATGCATATTTGTGTATTATTATACGACTCTGGTTATATAAATACAACACTCTATCATCAATTTCACATGGATTTCCATCCAATCCGAACATATCTTTTTTTAACATCCGGGACGAACAGGTATACATCTGTTAAAATACGTATTAGTAGGAAACATTACAATCAGGGTCTCATTCATAACTAACCTGCTAGTCAAGGACATATGAATAGATTCATGATGGTCATTATGAGACGTGGGGGACTATAGTGCATATCGAATCCATTTTACTTATTGTGCTCCTGGGCCTAAATATTATTTTCGCTGCAGCAGTCGTTTTCTTCGAACGGAAGGACGCCAGTGCTTCCTGGGCTTGGCTGCTCGTTTTGAACTTTATTCCGGTGTTTGGTTTTTTACTTTATCTTTTAACCGGTCAAAACTTGACCCGATACCGGCTTTTCCAGTGGAAAGAACGTAAGAAGCTCGGGCTAGAGGAACGTATTGAAGCCCAGCTCACGCAGTTGCACGATAATCGCACGCCTTTCCGCAACCAAGCAACCGAGACTAGCCAGGACATGATCTATATGAATCTGAAGCAGAACGGTGCTCTGGTGACGGAAGATAATGCGGTCGAGATCATTACGGATGGAACAGATAAATTTCAGCGGCTCTTGGATGACATCGAAGCGGCTCAGGATCACGTGCACGTACAATACTACATTTATAGAAGCGACCGTCTGGGCAAAAGAATTCGGGATGCACTCATCCGCAAAGCGCGGGAAGGCATCAAAGTTCGTTTGCTGTATGACGCGCTCGGATCACGGCGGGTATCAAAACGTTTTTTCAAAGAATTGCGCGAAGCAGGCGGTTTGGTTGAAGTCTTTTTCCCCTCCAAATTCAGTCTGATCAACTTGCGTATGAACTACCGGAACCACCGTAAGATTGTCATCATCGATGGTAACCTTGGGTATACGGGCGGGTTTAATGTCGGAGATGAGTATCTTGGCTTGAACTCCAAATTCGGTTACTGGCGTGACACACATCTGCGTATTCAGGGGAATGCCGTTCATGCGTTGCAGACCCGGTTCCTCCTGGATTGGAATGAAGCGTCCAAGCAACACGACACACCTTATGTTCCGGCGCATTTCCCTCATATCGAGGGCACAGGAAAGATTGCCATGCAGATTGTCTCCAGTGGACCTGATGCAGAGACCGAGCATATCAAGAACAGTTACCTTAAGATGATTAACGGGGCCAAACATTCGATTCTGATTCAAACGCCTTATTTTATCCCGGATGCCAGTGTATTCGAAGCTATTCGTCTCGCGTGTCTGTCCGGTATAGATGTTCGCATTATGATTCCAAATAAACCCGACCACGCCTTTGTATATTGGGCTACGCTATCTTATATTGGTGAGTTGCTAAAAGTTGGCGCCAAAGTATTTATATATGATAATGGCTTCATTCATGCCAAAACACTTATCATTGACAGTTTGGTTGCATCCGTGGGAACCGCCAATATTGACTACCGCAGTTTCCGGTTGAACTTTGAGGTTAATGCTTTTATGTACGATGAAGCGATTGCGACAGCACTTGTACAAACCTTTGAGCACGACCTGCATGTATCGCGAGAAATGACGCTCGATGAATACCAAAAACGTAGTCTCATTATCCGCTTCAAAGAAGCCATTTCCCGTCTGTTATCTCCGATTTTGTAGCGGTCAATATTTATAGTAAAAAAACAGGCACATCCTCTCCCGTCATTTCGGAGAAAGATGTACCTGTTTTTTTCTTGTCTTGAACTTCCGAACGTATGAGCCTACACGGCTCACTCATTAGTTTTCAACCCGTTCACACATGTTCTCCCCGCTTAAAACCTTCGCCGAGCACTTCGTGCGCGTTACTGATAATGACAAAAGCTCCTGGGTCCACAGACCGGATCAACGCTTTAAGTCTTGGCACCTCATTTTGCCCAACGACTACCATCAGTACTGTTCGTTGATCGTCAGTGTAACCGCCTTTGGCTTCCAGCTTCGTTAATCCGCGATCCAGATCATCCAGAATCACTTTGCTAATCGCTTCCGTCTGGTTGGAGATAATATAAGCCACCTTGGAGAAACCCAACCCCATCTCAACGGCATCGATCACTTTACCGGTAACATACAACCCAATCAGCGCATAGAGGGATTGCTCCAATGACAATACAAAAGCAGCCATAATAATAACTGTAGCATCCATAATTACGACACACAGAGAATAACTCAGTCCACTGTATTTCTGTACGATTCGGGCAAGAATGCTCATGCCACCTGTTGATCCTCTACCTCGGTATACAATTCCAATCCCTAAACCAACACCAATCCCACCATACAGTGAACCAAGGAGTGGATTCGTTGTTGGGATGGCCCAATCCTTTGTGAGATAGACTAAGAGCGGCAGGACAATACTGCCCAGGACTGAACGAATACCATACTGCTTACCAATAAGCAGAAAACCCGCGATTAGAAGTGGGATGTTAATCGCCCATTGGGTATATGCCGGTTCCCAATTAAGCCATTCCTTGCCCAGGATCGATAACCCGGACACCCCACCTGAAGCGATCTGATTCGGTAATAAAAATAAATTAAAGGCCACTGCAATTAAAAACGAACCTAAAATGATAGATACCGTGTCCACGACGTTTCTCCATGGACCATTGAGTGGAATGAGGCTAGTTATCCTCTTTTTGCGGCTGTTGTGAAGTTGTGATCGTTGTTGCATGTTCTCGTGCTCTCCTTTGTTGTGACTGATCAGTTGTTTGTTCATATTCTCTATATCTTATAAAATGATTCAAAAAAAAGCTCCTGTATACACCAGCATACGCCTACACGTATGGGTCCATACAGGAACTTATATTAATCGGTTTCTACTTTAATCTGGCTACGCAAATAACCATCGATGAATGCATCGAGGTCGCCGTCCATTACTGCCCCTGTATTTCCAGTCTCCACGCTTGTACGGTGATCCTTTACCATACTATAGGGATGGAACACATAGGAGCGAATCTGGCTACCCCATGAAATATCCGACTGATCTCCTCGGATTTCATCCAGCTGTTGTTTTTGCTCTTCAATTTTACGCTCATACAATTTCGAACGAAGCATCTTCATCGCCCGCTCACGGTTCTTGATCTGTGAACGTTCATTCTGACACGTTACAACTACACCTGTTGGAAGGTGGGTAATCCGCACGGCTGAGTCGGTGGTATTGATATGCTGTCCACCCGCGCCACTCGCACGGTAGGTATCAATCTTGAGATCCTCTGTTCGAATGTCCAATTCAATCGTATCATCAATCTCAGGAACCACATCACATGATACGAAGGACGTATGTCTACGGCCCGATGAGTCAAAAGGAGATATCCGCACCAGTCGGTGTACACCCTTCTCGGCTTTCAGATAACCATAAGCATTGTGCCCCTTGATCGATAGCGTGACGCTCTTGATTCCCGCCTCATCTCCTGGCAGATAATCCAGCACTTCAACCTTGAAGCCACGTTTCTCGGACCAACGCGTGTACATCCGGAGTAACATCTGTCCCCAGTCCTGTGACTCGGTACCACCTGCCCCCGGATGAAGCTCTAGAATGGCATCCATCTTATCATACGGCTGATTCAGGAGCAGCTGAAGTTCGAACTCTGCCACCTTGCTCACGATCGCTGTGACGCTTCTACCGATCTCTGCAGCGAGGTCTTCGTCGCCTTCCTCGTCAGCCAGTTCTACCATCATCACCGCATCATCATAATCCTGTTGGAGTTTGGTGTATTGATCCACAGATCCCTTCACCGCATTTAGCTCAGCGATTACGGATTGCGCCTTGTCACTATCGTCCCAGAAATCCGGGGCAGACATCTTCACTTCGAAGTTGCCGATCATCTCTTGCTTCAGATCTAAGTCAAAGAGACCCCCTAAGGTTGGTTAGTTTCTTGCCTATTTCACGCAGGTCATGCTTCACGTTTGGATCGATCATGTGCAATTCCTCTTTTCATTAAGATAAGCTCCCCGCATCCAGGGCATTCCTCCAGATCAAGTATCCGATGCGTCACCTTGGTGTTGAGAATACTGTTGTATCAGTATATCTCTTCCCCGTGATCATGGTCATATTATTATAACTATGCACCATTAATCGGTTTTGCATCCTTCACTTCATCCTATGGAATACCCGGCTGCAAGGAGCCATTCATGTCATTCGTGTATAAATGAACCCTTTAACTACTCTTGACCGTGGCAGTGTTTGAACTTCTTGCCACTACCGCATGGGCATGGATCGTTACGTCCGATTTGGTCAGAAACCTTCACTGGACGTTTCTCAGCAGGTTCACCGCTTGTCGAGATCTGACTTTCCTCAACAACCGCTTGACGCTCCTGATTGCTCTCGATCTGTGCTCTCATCACATAAGTCGCTACTTCTTCCTGGATCGAAGCAATCATCTGATGGAACATCTCGAAGCCTTCGAACTGGTATTCACGCAGTGGATCTGTACCACCGTAGGCGCGAAGGTGGATACCTTGACGCAATTGATCCATTGCATCGATATGATCCATCCACTTGCTGTCTACTGCACGGAGCACAACCACTTTCTCGAACTCACGAACCATCTCTTCGCCAATTCGCTCTTCACGTGCATTGTACTTGTTCTGAACTTTCGTGAACAGGAACTCGATGATCTCTTCTGCTTCCTTACCCCACAGATCATCTTTAGTTATGGAACCATCGTCCAGCAGTTTGCTGTTCATGTAATCAGCAACTTCCTGAAGCTCCCAGTTTTCCGGGATATCGACACTACAATGTGCTTCAACGATACGTTCAATGGAAGGCTTGATCATATCCATAACGATTTGTTTGATATTTTCGGACTCCAGTACCTCGCGGCGCTGTTTATATATAATTTCACGTTGTTGGTTCATTACATCATCATATTGGAGAACGACTTTACGCACGTCAAAGTTGTTACCTTCAACACGCTTCTGCGCTGATTCTACTGCACGGGTAATCATCCGGCTCTCGATCGGTTGGTCTTCTTCAAAACCAAGACGCTCCATCATGTTCAATACATTGTCTGCACCGAAACGTCTCATCAATTCATCACCCAGTGACAGGTAGAATTGTGTTGAACCCGGGTCACCTTGACGTCCCGCACGGCCACGTAGCTGATTATCAATCCGGCGTGATTCGTGACGCTCTGTACCGATGATATGAAGGCCGCCTACTTCAGCTACACCATCACCCAAGATAATATCTGTACCCCGTCCTGCCATGTTGGTTGCAATCGTTACTGCACCCGCTTGACCAGCTCCTGAGATGATCTCTGCTTCTTCCGCGTGGTACTTGGCGTTCAGTACCTGGTGTTTGACACCACGGCGTTTAAGCATGTCAGACAGGCGTTCAGAGTTCTCAATGGACACTGTACCTACCAGAATCGGTTGATTCTTACTGTGGCGTGCCACGATCTCTTCTACAACGGCATTGAACTTGCCATCGATGCTCTTATACACGACATCTGCCATGTCATCGCGTTTATTCGGACGGTTGGTTGGAATTTGCAGTACTTCGAGACCGTAGATTTTTTTGAACTCTTCTTCCTCGGTTTTCGCTGTACCCGTCATACCCGCAAGTTTACGGTACATCCGGAAATAGTTCTGGAAGGTAATCGTAGCAAGCGTCATGCTCTCGTTTTGTACTTCAATGCCTTCTTTGGCTTCAATCGCCTGGTGCAATCCATCACTGTAACGACGTCCGGACATCAGACGACCTGTGAATTCATCGACGATCATGACTTCCTCATCACTGACAACATAATCCACGTCACGACGCATGATTGCATTAGCTTTCAAGCCCTGTACAATGTGATGGTTGAGAGTTACATTGGCATGATCATACAAGTTCTCGATACCAAATGCTTTCTCTGCTTTTGCCACGCCCGCCTCAGTCAACGCTACGGATTTCACCTTAATGTCTACCGTAAAGTCTTCTTCCGGCACCAAACGTTTCACAAAACGATCTGCTGCATAGTACATATCCGTCGACTTCTGAGCTTGTCCAGAGATAATGAGTGGCGTACGCGCCTCATCGACCAGGATGGAGTCTACTTCATCAATGATACAGAAGAACAATGGACGTTGTACCATTTGCTCTTTGTAAAGCACCATGTTGTCACGCAGATAGTCAAAACCAAACTCATTGTTCGTTCCGTACGTAATATCACATGCATATGCATGTTGTTTCAACGCATGGTCCATACCGCTGAGGTTAACCCCAACCGTCATGCCCATGAACTCATAGATTTGTCCCATTTCCTGGCTATCCCGTTGTGCCAAATAGTCATTGACTGTGACCACGTGTACACCTTTGGACATTAACGCGTTCAGATATACTGGAAGTGTTCCTACCAGCGTTTTACCTTCACCCGTTTTCATCTCGGAAATACGGCCTTCATGCAGAGCGATACCGCCCAGCATCTGTACATCGTAGTGACGTTTGCCCAGTACACGACGTGATGCCTCACGTACGGTTGCAAATGCCTCTGGAAGAAGTTCATCTGTCGTTTCTCCCTTTTCAATACGAGCACGGTATTCGTCCGTTTTACCTTTCAGTTGTTCATCAGACAACGCCTGAAATTGTGGTTCAAGTTTATTGATCACATCGACCGTCTTCATCAGACGTTTAACATCACGTTCATTCATGTCGCCGAAGATCTTTTTGACAAGTCCTAGCATGGTATACCCCTTTCGTGCAAAACAGAATAGACCCCCTGTTGCCGCCACGCGACACCATCGGATGGATGTTGCATCCACTTGCCCGGGGGTGACAAACAATATAAAAAGTAATATAGATGAATCAACTCCAGGCTTGCCAAGGGTTCCTCATGAAGCTGATTCGGTATTCAAACGGGTTCGGTTATTAAAAACTAGCCGAAGCCCGAGCCTTGCGAATCATGTTCATGGTGCTGTGCCTGTCATTGATTGTGATTAGCGATCATTCGTTGACAATTCCTCATCAGGACAATGATTCTCTTTGCATAAATTGTAACAGTTTGTAAGGGCCGCCGCAACACGCCACGGCACACTTCTTTGAACTTATGAGACATATCAAATGGAGTTTAAGTGCAAAAAATCATAGTCGTTAGCGGAAGCGTCCGATTGTCATGTTTCGTTTTGCAGGCTAGACAGCTCTGTCAACGAATTTTGATGGTGAATTTGGATGGAAATCTCATATCCAGTTCTCGAATGTAGGCGTACGAATATTTTCGTAAACATCCGAATCTGGTGATAAACTTGTACCAATTATGATTATTCTTACTATCTATTAGACGCAGCAGCATAGGGAATAGTTTCACCATTTTATTTCCAAAGGTTATTTCCCAGCTCCTCTACGCACAAAAGAGCCCCATCCCTAAGGGATGGAAGCTCTTGTTAAGTCTAATCCAGGAAACTACAGTCCCTGTCTTCATTATTATTAGATATTCATATGCAAGTTCGATCCGATGATCCTGTACGTTAAGATTAACCTTGTTCGATCAATCCGTACTTACCATCGTTCCGTTTGTAAACAACGCTAACTTCTTCACTGTCAATGTTGGAGAATACGAAGAAATTGTGACCAACCATGTTCATTTGGAGGATGGCCTCTTCCACGTCCATTGGTTTCAACATAAAGCGTTTCGTCCGTACAACTTCCAGATCATCGTCATCCGTGTCCGCATCCAGTTCAGCTGTAGCTACAGTACCTGTTGGATCTTCAACGAAGAGTGTCTTCAGGCTGCCTTCCTGGCGGAACTTACGGTTAATTTTTGTTTTGTGTTTGCGGATCTGACGTTCCAGCTTGTCCACCACGGAGTCAATCGATGCGTACATATCGTCGCTCTCATCCTCGGCGCGGAGCACAATGCCTTTCAAAGGGATCGTCACCTCTACCGTATGCAAACCTCTCGTCGTGCTCAATGTAACAGCACCGTCAGAGTTAAGGGGTGCATCGAAATACTTCTCGAGTCTACTCAACTTTTTGTCGACATAATCCTTCAAAGCATCAGTAACCTCGATTTGTTGACCTCGAATACTTAAATTCATAGGGCACTCCTCCTTTTTCCTTTGCCACTTCATTATAACACGAATGTAAGCGCCATGTAAAAACTCCCGGTGACCGAATAATGACATCTGTTCAAGCCACATCTGCCAACGTAGGCATAACGCCATATTTCGCGATATTTCATCATATTCAGCCATAATCGAATATTTACTTGGTATGAATTATTAGGCGCTTGATGATGTATTTAACCGTTTTTGGGCCAGCTCAATCTAATATGTAAAATGAACTTCAATCTATCTTTTAAATCTATTAAATTCAATAGAAAAATGTTCCTCGGATGATTCTCAAATCTCTCATCTATTGAAACAAAAAAAGACCCCGGAAAGTACCGGAGTCTGATGCTAGCGATAATTCAATTTGGTAACCATCTAACCATATATGTAGGTCGGATTGTCCGGATGATTATAATTTGATTACGTTAGCTGCTTGCGGTCCACGCGCGCCTTCGACGATGTCGAATTCTACGGATTGACCTTCTTCCAAAGTTTTGAATCCTTCGGATTGAATTGCGGAGAAATGTACGAATACGTCGCCGCCATCTTCAGTCTCAATGAAACCGTAACCTTTTTCTGCGTTGAACCATTTTACTTTACCTTGCATGCACTAACATTCCCTTCGTCATCAAATGAAGTGAAGCTTTCGGCCTTAACCTCTGCCCACAATTCAGATAATACCATCCAAAGTTATCCATTGTCAATTGGAAAAGTAAATGTTTTCTTGGAATTTTTTGTAGATTAATTGGGGATTGTGTTGAAAGGTGGGATATCTTGAATATATCAGGTAAATGGCGGGTTGATAAGTCTATTTTTAGCCATTTTAAGATCAGATTGGTCTTTAATAGTTTCAATATATAACCGCACTCTTTGTGTCTCCGTTGAAATAATTTCTCCAAGATAGTAATGGTAAAGGATGTTTCAACATATCAACCAGACTACTAAATCAAATTAGGAAAAGGTTGTTATTCATGAACTTTTACCCACTTTAAAAGCCTAAATTGGACTCCTATGTTATACCGTCAATCTTTTAATTTTGTGATTGGAGATTTACTCCAACCGATCATGTAGATGCTCAAGAGAATCAATTACCTGTAGGGGAACTGAAAGAAAAAGAAATTAGTTGGCTGTCATCCACACTTCGTTGTGGATACCAGACGCCAAATACGGTCTTTATTTTACTCAAGATGAAGAAAACCTTACACCATAGTATATGAAGACTACTGACAAACAACATGATCGCGCCGTTATTCCAGCATGTATTATACTTCACATTACAATTCATGACTATAAAACATTAATTTATCGTTTTTTTCTCAATTGTAGAATTAAATTAATTGTTTAATTTGGTTACAATCAATACGATTCATCCAAAAATCCTGATTGTCAGAAATAAAACCCTTCTGTGTAGTAAATGCACCATTGATACCGTTACTAATCAAGATCGAAGTTAACTGATTTCTCATATCATGAAAGTTCTTACCTCCACCGAATGGAGGTGTATACCAACGAGGTTCTATACCGATTGAATATAGCCATTTTTTACATGTATCAATTTCTTCTCGATAAAACGTCTGCGGATCGAGATTATATGGTAAATGTCGATTGCCGTGTATTCCAATTTCCATACCGGCATTATGCATTTCTTTAATTTCTGCAGCATTTAAATAAAAATCCTTAATAAACTCTTCCTTACTAAGAAAGTGAATATTAAATATATCTTTAAGAAACATTCCGACCTCTGTCTCAGATAATTTGAAATTAAGCATATATTTGTTATATCTACGAAGAATATTTTTTTCATAGCTGTAAATCTGACTTTCTCCTTCTACTCCTCGGGTATCGAACTTATTATTTATTCTTTCCCACATTTCTTCATCCGATATGAATGACAGAACTGAGTGAACAAGATGCACAAGCGGAATATCTTGACTTATTGCAGGCCCTGACATAACTGTAAAATATGCAGAAATCCCCTTGCGTTTTAAAATATCAAATGCGAATGTATATTGATCTTTTGTCCCATCATCAAATGTTAGTACGCACCATGGTTTGGTATGCTTCCTTCTAATATCATTTACAGAAATAATGTTATGAGTTCTACTTATATAATCGATTTGATCCTCAAAATGTTTAGGAGATAAAGGTACTATACCATTCCAATGATCCGGCTCACGAACATAATGATACATAACGGCCACATTATTCAAGCTTAGCACCTCTTTCAGGTAAGGGCCATATATTAGGCCGATCCATATCGCCATCCGATTTAACTAAATAAGTATCATTAATATCTATGGAATTCTCCGTGTCATTGTTACATTTCCAAACAAGATTAATAGGATTCACAAGATTTCTAAATGGCTGAAATAGTCCGGCTATCCCACACTCAGTTGGAGTATAATCAGCATTTTGTAATCGAAATCCTACTTTTAATAGTATATGTTCCAGTCGATTTGAGCTAAGTTGGTAATCAGCAGCCACACACCCCTTACCCTCAGCCCAAATTAATACTCCCTTTATCAATTTAATTAATTTTTCGTCAATATATCCATTCCACACAGTATTTAAAGAAGGAATTATTTCAATAACTCTCAATACTTTCAAATCATCCAGTTTTGGATTTTCAGGGGCATATACACTTTCTAAACGAGTTACAATAAGACCTTCCTGTGTAGGATCTCCAAACATGATATAGCTATATCCCTCATTTTCCAAGTATCTCCATTTCCAAAATAAAGCATCACGTACCTGAGATAAAGAAAATTTTTTTGCAATACTATTTAAATATAGATTTTCAAGCTCCTTCAGATCATTAAACTCATTGGGTTCGACCATTTCGGATTGGGTCAGAAGATTCTCCTGAATCCATTCATAAATGACTGAATTGTCTATTTTTTTCGGCAGCAGACTGACATAACCTTCAAGTTTAAGAGGGTACACATATCTATTTAAATTCGGAGAGTAAGAGTAGCCCATTCTTTGATACATAGGCGCTACTTGTAGATTACAACCCAAAGTCAGCGTTAATAAGCTGTTTTTCTCTACTTCCTTTAGTAATAAAATTCCTATACCGCTATTTCTATATTTTTCATCTACAATCCACATCGCAAGCCCTGCTCCATTAACGTAGCGTTGATTAACTGCATATAAACTTGGAATAACACCGAGGAATCCAACGATCATTCCATTATTCACAAGGAGTAATGATGATGATTCTTCAGTATTTCGAATTTTATATTGCCAATTAAATAACTCCTGATTGTATATAACATGTTTTTCTGACCAGTTCACCTTAAGAAAAGAAACCAATTTTTCATACCACGCATCGTTATAATTTATAATTTCCATTCCAGTCACTTCTTCCTTAAATTATAATTAGTCCTAGTCAGAATGATAATAAACACTTGTTACATGCTTATATAACACCTAATATTGCTTTTAAAGAATTAATATTTGCAATTTCCTCCATCGGTATTGACACTGCAAATTCTGCTTCTAATTCCATTATTAAATTCAATTGGTTCAAGGAGTCCCATTTTTCAAAATCTTCTTTTTTAGAATCTATATTTATTTCAGAAATAGGAACCTCCAGTATTTTGGAAACAATTTCACGTACACGATTAAATTTATCCATCTATATTTACTCCTTCTATTAATGCTATATAATTTGGCATTTTCAATTCGGCAAGTAACAATTTTTGTTCTTCTTCATTAATCTCTAGCCAATTAGAAATAAAAATGTTAAACGGTTGATTTTTAGGCGTTTCTATATAGTTTGCTATTATGTTTGAAGTGTTGAAGTACTTACAAATGTATGCCAACATTGCCTCTTCTATGTTTTTCCCCATCACTCTACAGCTCATTACAAAATCCTGAAGTTCCACTTTATTATAGGGTTGTAGTTTAACAGAGATAAGGCCTGTAGAGCCAGAACTTCCAAATTTATCATTCACATCAAAAATAAAAACAAAATTCCCAGGTATCAGACTCCAAGTCCAGAACTCTTTCTCAGAATACCTATGAGTTGCCATATTAAATTGGTTCGTTTTGTTTAACAGCTGAACCGCTCTTTTGAGTGATGTTTCATCAAGCTTATGAACGGTTAAATTGATTTCTAAGGAATGCAACCATTCATTCAAAGAATCTACTTTTAATCTATTTAAATCTCTTTCTTTTTCTTGGCCGTACCACTCAGTCCTAATGAGATCCTCCTTGGTGACCACTTGAGATTCGAAACAATCTAAACGTTGGATAAACTCTGGATAACGAGTGAATTCTATCGGAAGTTCAGGTACTAGCACCTCAGGGAAAATTTGCTTTATTCGTTCACGTTCTGTGGGATTATCATCCAGGAAAACAACCGATTGTAAGCCTAAATTGAGTTCCTTCACTATTTCTAAAATGTTTCCCGCCTTATCTTCCCAATTTATTTTCAGAGCTGCAAAGTCCTCTTTCCTAAGTATCATTTCAGGATGTGTCTCTATCATTTCCATAGCAATTTCCTGACTATTTTTGCTGCATATAGCCAAGATAATTCCACGTCTTTTTAAAAATAGTAATTCTTTTTGAAATAGTTGGAAGCTTTCTCCAACAGGGTCTATCCCTCCCAACTTAATGTTTGATATACCGTCGTCTCCTATTATCCCTCCCCATAGAGTATTATCCAAGTCACATATAATGAGCTTTCTAGATTGTCCGTATAAACCAGAAATAATACTACGAATTTCTTTTCCAGCCAATTCAAAGTAATCTCTAGAATAGCGAATTTTTCCTAAAGCATACATTTTAGCATCATAACTCTTTTTTTGAAGTGAGGCATACCAATATTGGGTATCTAATATGATGATATGATCACTATCACCCAATCTTTCTGCTAAACGTAAGTTCATTTGCATTAGTATATTGCTTAACCCTCTATTATGTTTACAAGTAAGTGTTTGGATCCATCTTAAATCCGGTAGAATGGACCAAGAGGAAATAAATATATGCTTATATTTGTTTTTCTGCTTCAAAACGAGCTCGCAAAAAAAATCTACCTCTTTTAAAATATCATTTATATTAAACTCACTTCTAAAATCAATTAATTTATTAAAAGAAGGAATTGCTTTTTCAGGAACGGTCCATAAAAATAACATGTTTGCAGGTTTATTCCAAACAGAATGAGATGTGTCCATGAGGGATTGGTAAACTTGATCATAGGGTCCTTCTGTCACTTCTAAAGACAAACCTTGGAAACTTCCTGATAAAAACCGAATAAGTGGATTTACGTTCGTATCAGAAAGTATAATCATATTCTGTTTATTCATGACTTTTCTCCCCTCCATCGAGCCTATGAATTATTTTACTATAACAGCACTACCACACAGGTCACTTATTGGTACGAATCTCGCCCCATTTTCTAGACAAAACTCTCTAACAGCTTGTTTAGCTCCAAAAAAACGAGTGCTGTTATAATCGTGTACAAATATATATCCACCCACTTCTAAACGTGGATAAAAATATTTTAACCCTTCTAGGATAGGCATGTATAAATCAACATCTATACTTACAAACACAAATTTTTCTTCAATACCAATTGCGGATTCAGGAAAGTATCCTTTCTTAAAGATACAATTCTCTTTTACTGTCATTTTTTTTAATATGATTTCAATGTCAGAGTTTATAAATTCACCAGTCTGGGAATTAGAAAACCCTTTAGTTTTTTCAACAACTATATCTCTCTCATCAAAACCACTAAATGTATCAAACAAAAAAAGCTTACGATCAGGAAAAGTTTTATTAATATATTTAGCAAACTCCCCTTGAAAAACACCAAGCTCCGCTACGTTTCCAGAAATGTTATTATAATAAATTTCATCCGCTACCTGCCGTAAAACGGCTAATCTTGAATCAAATATTTGATTATTATAATAATCTATGATCTTACTTGCTTTAACTCCCAAATCCATGGTCAGCTGTTCATAGATAGCATCACCATGAATATTAGCAATTATAATAAAATCATAGTCAATTTCCGATAATTTTTCCGGACTTAATACCGGTTTTCCTAGCAGAGTCTCTCCTTGTTTATTAGAGTCGTTATCCACAAAAGCTATAACTTCAAAATCCCCAATTAAGGAGTAGCTGACACGTAGGCCCCCATCTCCCGCTCCGAATAAAACAACTTTTTTCATCTCCATCAATGCCCCTCACTTCAAGTAAACTTTTTTTGTGCGTTTCAAAAGTTATTAAATTATTATCTCTTTTAATTGATCTATAACAAAGTGTTGATTTTCCTCTCCCATATTGGTATCTGAGGGCAGACAAATCCCATAGTTAAATAACATTTTACTCACATCTTCATTATCGTAATGACAATAATAATCGGTACCCTCAAAAATCGGCTGCAAATGAAGCGGCTTCCATACAGGACGGGACTCAATATTGTTTTTTTCCAAATGATTAATAAGTGACTCGATAATATCATTTTTTTTATGGTTACGGACTATAGCTGTTGTTAACCAACGAGTTGAGCTTCCATAACTAGCTTCTGGCATAAAATTAAAAGTACCAATATCAGAGAGTTCTCTAAAGTATCGGTCAAAAATTGCTCTTTTCTGTTCAATTCGCTCGTTTAGCACTTGAAGCTGCCCACGTCCAATACCTGCGAGCACATTGCTCAACCGATAATTGTAACCAATCAGACTGTGTTGATAATGCTTTGCTATGTCCCTTGCTTGAGTAGCATAAAATCTTGCTTTATTCAAGCTCTGAACATCATCTGAAACAAGCATGCCACCACCTGAGGTGGTTATGATTTTATTACCATTAAACGAGTACACACCAAACTTACCAATGGTTCCGCTCATTTGCCCCTTATATGTAGCACCAAGAGATTCCGCAGCATCTTCAATAATGGGTACTTCGTACTCATCGCATATTCTTTTCAGTGAATCATAGTCTGCGCTCTGCCCATACAAGTTCACTATAATGACCGCTTTAGGTTTCTGACCTTTGTATGCATAAGCCTTCATGGCACGCTCCAGAGCAAGTGGAGACATATTCCAGCTATCAGGTTCAGAATCAATAAATACAGGTTTTGCTTTTTGGTATAAGATTGGATTGGCACTAGCGATAAAGGTCAAAGAAGAACAAAAAACAATGTCTCCTGCTTGTACATCAAGTAGAACTAAAGCCAGGTGGATAGCAGCCGTTCCGGAACTTAAAGCAACGGCTCCTGCACTACCAACATAATCAGCCAGTTCCTGTTCAAAAGCATCTACGTTGGGTCCGAGCGGTGCAACCCAGTTACTCGTAAATGCTTCATTGATATATCGTTGTTCCAACCCGCTCATATGGGGAGAGGCCAAATAAATACGATTACGCTCTGACATGTGCTTTTCATCCCTTGCTTTTGAAATATTTATTGATTTTCGCTGGGCACCCTACAGCCAATACTTGCTCAGGAAGACTTTGAATAACAGCAGCTCCTGCACCCACAATAGTCCCTCTACCAACCTTAACTTGTGGAACTATACTCGCACCAACCCCAACATGAGCAGAATAACCGATCTCCACACCACCAGCCAGATGAACACCAGGTGACAAGTGGACGAAATCACCTATAAGACAATCGTGATCAACCGTAGCAGCCGTATTCACAATAACATGTCTACCTATGTGAGCATCAGCATTAATTACTGTATTAGCCATAATAACGGCTCCATCGCCTATGACAACATTAGATCCTATAATCGCAGTTGAGTGTATCGCTTTTCCAAATTGAACATTGCTCTGTTCAAAAATGTTAGCTAGTTTGACTCTTGTAGCATTATGCCCAATTGCTATGATATAGAGGCTTTGTGGATACTTAAGGTTAATCTTTTCTAGCCGGTCTAATCCACCGAGCAACGGGATTCCCCTCCAATCAGTCCCTCTCATATGATCATCCATAACTCCAATGATTTTTTCACCACATGAATGTAGGTTATCCAACACTACCTTTCCGTGACCACCCGCACCAAAGATAATATAGCCCAGAAAAAGACCTCCTTATTCATGCTAAAATACAAATACCACGGAGTGCCATTCACAATTAATACGTAATTGTTTTCTGAATCAGTTGTTCAGACCAACTAATATTCTTGAGAATATTGACGATGAGACTGCTTGTATTCTCTTTAGCATATACATTTTTTGTTTCAGAGATATCCTTCTGAAAGTCTGGTGATATTGCTTTTTCCAGTGCCATTTGAAGCTCAATATCGTCCTCTTGAATGTCAATCACGTTAGAAGAACGTTCTCTGTGCCCTTGTCGAACACCAATGTTAATAACTGGTTTATTAAATGAGGCGGCTTCAATGATTCCTGAGGATGAGTTCCCTACTAAAATCTCTGCATGCTTCAGCATCACCAGATAATCCAACGGCTCAAAATTGGTTATAAGATGCACACCAAGATTTCCAACAAACTGATTATAAATATCAACTAGTGCATCTGATCCTGCATCTGAGTTGGGCATAATACATATAATCTCGTATCCCTGGTTCAACAACACCTGCAGCATCCTAGCCAACATCTGCAAATTTGTTGATTGGGTAGTGACAGGATGATATGCAAATAAAACATATTTACTTTTTAGGTGAATATTGTATTTATTTGCGGTTTGCTCATAGTTAGGAAGTACAGTATTCATTATCGTTTCGATTCTGGGGGCGCCTACGACTTGAATTCTCCATGGATCCTCACCGAGTCTAATTAATCTTTCTTCACTCTTTTCGGTAGCGACCAGATGTATATGTGCCAATTTACTGATCGCGTGGCGAACGGATTCATCAATAGTGCCTGTCACTTCCCCCCCGTGCAGGTGGACGAGGGGAATATTAGTATGAGAAGCCACGATAGCTGCTGCAAGCATTTCTCCCCGATCTCCCAGCACTACAACCACATCTGGCTGAATGGTTTCCAACGCTTGAGTCATTCCGATAATAGCCAATCCTATAGAACGAGACATGTTGGCATGTGAGGAGCCTTGCAGCAGACAATCCACCTGTGCTGAGATTTGAAATCCATCTTGTCTTATCTGTTCCACGGTATTACCAAACTGTGGAGACAAATGCATGCCCGTTACTAAAAGATGCAGATCAAGGGTTTCTTCTGCATTAATCGCTTTTAAAACAGGATAATAAATGCCATAGTCGGCTCGAGTTCCGGTAACCACTACAATTTTTTTCATCGAAAATCTTCCCATGATAATAATTGATCTTCAACAATATCCCTGGTGAGTTTCTTACCAATAAATTCAGTATAAAATTTAGGTTCAATTCCTGTTCCAGGACGCTTAATATGAATATCTTTTTCTTGAAGTGTATCACCCGCTTGTAATGATCGGCCTGCAACAAGACTTTTCCTTGCAACTGCCTTAGTGTTTTCTTCAGATGGCATACAACGCTTAATTCCATTACCCAGTACCTTTTCCACTCTTCGAATGGCCTCGATCATAGTAGAGAACTCTGATGGTTCCAAAGATGCTAGGTGATCCGGGCCAGGAAGGCTACGATCCAATGTAAAGTGCTTTTCTATAATCTTTGCACCCATTGCTACAGCAGCAACAGCCACTTCAATACCATCTGTATGGTCGGAGTAACCAATGATTCTGCCAAATTCATCCGCCATTGCTTTCATTGCAAGTAGGTTAACGTCCTCTAAAGGAGCAGGGTAATCTGATGTACAATGGAGCAAAGAAACATTACTTTTTGTAAAAATTTTTATTGATTCCCTTATCTCATTCATATCAGACATACCAGTAGAAAGTATAATTGGTCGGCCATACTGATTAAGTTGCTGGAGAAAGGGAGTATTATTTAAATCGCCAGAGCTGACTTTAAAAGCATCCACTTCAATAGAATCTAAAAATTGAGCACTTTCCTCATCAAAAGGGGTTGAAAGAAAATCAATTCCTTTCTTGTCACAGTAATTTTTGATATCTATAAATTCGGAATGACTTAACTCCAATTTTTGTAGCATCTCCAATTGGCTGCCTGAAATCCCTGTGTTTTCAGCTTGGTATTCTGCCTTTTGAGCATGCCTAGTTACTAGTTTTTTGCTGTCAAACGTTTGGAACTTAACTGCGTCTGCCCCACATATCGCAGCTTGATCCACACACTGAAGCGCACGTTCCAAAGTTCCGTTGTGATTCACCCCTACTTCTGCAATAATATACACCGAACCAGCGTTAATTTTTGATAAATATTTGCCCATTCATGTATACTTCCTCTCTATCAAATTGATACATCGTTATATGAATTATATTACACTCGATTTTGCATAAGAAATTCTGCCCACTTTAAATCCATTTCATCATCAATATCTACAGATCGTTCTTTTGGCATGACATAGCCGATATTCTTTGGACCTATCATCAAGTTTTCAATCATCAGCAGATCTCTTTTAATTATATATATTGCTCCATTTAACATGTAAAGGTCAGGCAACTCCTGCCTTCTAAGGTTTTCGACTTGATCTTTCAAATAAGGTTGAATTATTCCCTGATTCCATTCCCTTAAAAGATAGGGATGGGTATCGGCTAACGTAACACTTTGTAATGAATCCGCCTTTTGGGTTATAAATAAATTATAGGCCTCACGGATATCGTAATCATTTCGTAACGGAGAGGTAGGCTGAAGCAACATAATATATTGGAAATGAAGATTCAGTTTAAGCTCATAAAAATGAACTGCATGTTGTAAAACATCAATACTCGCTGCTTGGTCAGTAGCCAGCTCTTCCGGACGAAGAAAAGGAACATCAGCCCCAGCCAACTTCGCTATGCTCGCTATTTCATTGTTATCTGTGGATACAACTACTCCATCCATACATCTGCTTTTAAGAGCAGCTTCAATGGTATATTTGATTAACGGATTTCCGCCAAGAATTCTTATATTTTTTCGAAGCAATCCTTTCGATCCCCCCCGTGCAGGGATCACTGCCAGACATTTAGCTGTTTTATTCATAGCACAACTTTTGAGAAACCTAGACCACTAGCTTCAATAAGTTCTCTAATTTCTGCTGTATAAATTTGTTTGGCTGTTTTGGAAGAATATTCTTGATGCTCTGCTTTTCTAAAACCTTCATAGTGATATTCGTTCGCCAGGAATAGAGACGGAATAATAAACATTTGTTCATTCTCTAAAGCTCTTTCCGATTCTTCCAGGGTCATAAGCTCTTCATATAATTTTTCTCCAGGTCGAATACCCGTTTCAATCATCTCACCGGAATAACTTAGAGTTCCCGCTTGTTCATATGAATCAATCAGACACTTTGCCAGATCCGTAATTTTAAGGATTGGCATTTTGAGTACAAATACCTCACCGCCTTGAGAATATTTTGCAGCATCGATGACCAATTGAGCAGCTTGTGGAATGGACATCATAAACCGCGTCATTTCCGCGTGCGTAACCGTTAGAGGTCTACCCTCAACAATCTGATTCCTGAACAAAGGAATCACCGACCCTCTCGAACCCATTACATTTCCAAAACGAACACATGCAAATATGGTTCGTTTGCTACCCTTGTAGAAACTCGCAGCCGAGATCAGTTTTTCAGACAATAGTTTGGTCGCACCCATTGTACTTGTCGGGTTTACAACTTTATCTGTACTTATAGCAATGACCTTCTCAACATTGTGCTCAATAGCTGTTTCGATTATATTTTGTACACCTATAACATTCGTTTTGATGGCTTCCATCGGATTATACTCACAAGAAGGAACATGTTTTAAGGCAGCTGCATGAAAAATAAGATCAACATCTTCCATCGCATACCCAAGCCTTTGTTTATCCCTAATATCACCAATTAAATATCTTATATTATCAAATTCTTTAAGCTCCTGTTGTAAGTCAAATTGCTTACTTTCATCTCTACTGAAAATCCGTATTGCTTTTGGACGATAGGTCAATAAACTCCGCACAATTTCGCTACCTATTGATCCAGTTCCCCCAGTAATTAATATTATTTTGTTATTAAACATACTATTAACCTCCAGTCCAATTCACATTCTATTCATCAATCTGTTTTTATGAATTTTGGTACTCATATATATTCCCACCACTTTTTAAGAATTCCTTTACTACAATTTTGAAGAAGTTCAATTATTAAATACTAAATATTAAATTTATAGATAAATCAACCTTTTAATATCTCCTAGGCTGATTCTCATATATTAAAGTGTTGTGAATATTCTAGTCTACACACAAACTTTTTTTCACAACAAGGGGCCCGACTTCGTATTATCAGATTAAATACTTTACTATCATATATCGGTTTAAAACAATCTTCTATGAATCCTTAGAGCAAAAAAACCCACTCAGTGTATAACTGAGTGGGTTTCTTTTAATAACATTTCTATCATTTTCTACGGTCCATAAGTATGCTACCCGGAGAGAGATTAGATTCATACGCACTACGTTGAGTTGCAGCTTGCCTACGATTGTACAACCATTCCTGAGCTTCAAGACGCAGTGAGTCCATTCTCCGCAGTATAACCGGATCCAATCCCAGTATTCTTTTAATCCTGTCTTTTTGATCGTCAGTGGAAACTTCTTTATTTTGCAATTCGAAATTAATCAAATCCACAATGGATTGTCTCTTTGTAATAAATTCTTCAAATTCCTCATAAGAACATGTCTTAATACTATCCATAAAGGAATTAGTTAACTCTTCTAATTGTTCGATATAATTATCCATTAGCAGTTTCCGTTTGACCTAATGCTATTTTATTAGCTTGGACCCAGGTCTCACGCAATTCAACTAGATAACTTAAAGCTTCTTCTATCTTTTGATCATCTTTACGCACATTAGCTTCGATAAGGAGATAGTTAGTATATTCATAAAGAGAATACAAATTCTTTGATATCTCATAATCAAAATTAAGCGTACCCATCAATTCACTGACAATAGATTGGGCCTTACCAAGATTTGTACTTGTCTTCTCATGATCATGTTGCTGTAGGCCTTGAAGCGCAGTTTTGATAAACCTTATTGCTCCATCATACAGCATAACAACAAGTTGGGCTGGAGTTGAAGTTTGGACTGCTGATTGCTTGTATTTATTGTAAGGAGAATTAATCAATTCGCTCACCTCTAACTATGAATTCAAGCCCAGACTTGATAACAAACTGGAAGACTGGGAATTTAATTTGCTCATGGCCTGTTCCATTGCAGTAAATTGTTTGTAGTATCTGTTTTCAGCAATAGTAAGATTTTTCAGCATTGTATCCATACGACTATCATATGATTTCAGTTCACGCCCCATAACACTTTCAGGTTTATAAGCTCCTGTGATTGAGCCGGAAAAACGGTCAGTACCCGCCCGGTCAGAAATCATGTTGATTGAATTACCAACTTTCTCAGCTAGCTTATCAAAAATTCCCGTAGAAGGAGAACTTGCCGACCCTTGAAATAAATCCAATATTTTTTGAGGATTATCAGAGATAGCACTCTTCAATTTAGACTCATCCAGTATAAGTTTACCTTCATCATAGTACTTACCTGTAGTTATCCCCATAGCACTAAGATCACTTAAATTTGCGGTGATAATCATCCGCATCTGCGAAACCGTGGATGTCAATATATCATCATTTTTCAATAAACCACTTTGTGATTTTTCTGTCCAGGCTTTAATATCCGCCTCTTTCATTTCCTTCTTTTGCTCATCTGTAAGTGGTGAAAAACTACGATATTTGGCTTCACTCGTTTTGGTATTCAATGTACTGAGTAAAGAATTATAATCTTCAATAAATCCCTTAATAGTTTCCAGAACATTATCGGGATTTCTTTGAGTTGTGATATTAACGGTCTCCCCAGGGGGGGTTGTTGAAAGTAAATTGAATGTAATTCCATTTAAAATAAAGTTGTTACTATCTTTCTCAACATCTACTCCGTTAATATTTAATTTTGCATTTTCACCAGATTTGAAATTTTGCTCTCCTTTAAATAAAGCCAGCAAGGTATTATCTCCTGTATCGGTTCCAAGTTTAATTGGATCTCCACTTTTGGAAGTGAAGACCAACCTACCAGTCTCCTTATCAAAACTTGCTGTTGTATTCGCACCTGCACGAGCTGACACCTCTGCTATAACATCATCAATAGAAGCAGAACCAGCGAAGCTAAAAGTTTCATTGTTAATCTTGAGAGAAAAAGGTTCAGCGGCCCCAGTAAGTGCAGACAACTTGGTACTTCCTAAAAAACCTGAACCTGTGCCGTTGGTCTCGATAACTGTTTTATCAGGTGTACCACCAAATAAATTAATAACAGAATTTGTACCAGTGTTCCCTCCGATATCTACCTTACCAGCAGGGCCACTTGTCTTAGAACGAATGATCAGCTGGCCTGTTAATTCGTCATAACTTGCATTGACATTCGCCTTGGTATTTGAGTTGATTGTAGAAATCATACTTGAAATTGATGTAAGACCATTGAACAATGGCTTACCACTATCATCTTTGAAACTTACACCATTGATGACTAGATCGAAGCCTTTATCAAGATAATCCTTACGGTCAGTTTCACTCATCCCCGCCAAATTAACACCATCAACTTCTGCAAGAGTAGAAGTACCTTTGTAAACCTTATCCGTACCTGTAGTTTGAACGGTAGCACTTGTTGCAAGTTTTGATATTTGAACTTTCATATCAATTCCATTAGCATCAGCAGTGGCATCTGCTTTAAGTGCATCCTTATTCCCCGTAATAATAGCTTTATTAGCATTTAATGCTGAATCTTTACCATACTTGTCCGTAAGTTTATTAAAACGGAAATCATAGAGCTTGCTATTTATCTCCCGATAGCTGTCACGCTTCCATTCTACCAATTGTTTATTTTGGGTAATTTTATCGTATGAAGCACGTTTTGCAGTCATCATACTTTTCACAAGACTATCTATATCCATACCTGAAAAACCATTAATACGAGTTACCATAATTACTTTGCCCCCTTAGATTCAGATTTTCTCATCAATAAGAATTCCAGCAATTTCCATCATTTTAGCTACTAAGTCTAGCGTTTTTTCAGGTGGGATCTCACGAATCAACTCTCCAGTTTCTCTGTTCAATACTTTCACCATAATATCATGCGTCTTTTCGTGAACACTAATTTCCAACGAAGTTTGTGGCCCTTCTAAAGACTTAATTGCCCGTTCTATTGTTTTAACAAGTTGTTCATTCACTACAGAATTCTGAACCACTGAGGTCTTCAATTCTTTAGGGTTAGAGACCAAAGGACTCGATTGTGCAGTCAACGAATGCTGATCGTTGTATTCAGAGTTATGCTGTCTGCTTATAGTAGTATTTGCCGTTAATGATAATTCTATATTCATGAATGCCCGCCTCCACAATAATTAATGTTATTATGTTTATCGGTATATTCTCAAAGTTACATTAGGTAATTTTTGTATACTCCCGTTTATTCAATCTCCAATTGGTTTTCTAACACTGTTATAATTTCCGAGAGAACAAGTAGGCTTGTTTTCACAAATTCGATTTGAATTTCCCTGTTCTTGCTTAAATTATCTGCTGATAAAAATTGCTCTATCTCAAACAATCTCCAAACACTAGTAATCAAAACGGCTTGTAAATTATGACGTAAGAGCCAGTTACTCATTAGCTCTCCAAAGAGAACATCGGTCTTTTCTAATATTTTTAACGACTTCAAAAGTTGAGATTGAGAACGTTGTTTGTGAATGACTAGTTGTTGGAGATTTCTAAGTTGTTTTTTTAATTTCATTTCTTTTTCTTTGAAATTTCCCAATTCTCCCTTTAGGCTATTTTTAATTTGGTTAATATCTACAGAATAATTATTAATTTTCTTTAACTCCTGAGAAACGTTCAATAAGTAAGAACTAGGGCCACAATATTGGTCATACACTTCTTTCAAACTCATCTGCGATGTATGATTGATCAAAGCCCCACCTTCTGTTGCATTAATAACATTTAGCTGTTTTTTATATATTTCTGCTTCGAACCAATTACGGAATGCATTCCATGTGTCAGTTGTCGCGACTTCGCCGCCACTATATCCTTTCGTATACACTCTCTTGGCCACATTATCAGCATTTATAGGTTTCTGATCATAGATAGTATTACTGGCATGAGTTTCCGCTAGAGTGTTACCATATGCAAGATCTTGTCCAACAAGAACAATAGGTGAAGCTCCTAAATGTTCAGCAAATCCAAAAGCAATATGAGCACAAGATAAACCAATGCTTATTGAATTATTTTGTGTTAGATTTAATATTTCTTTAAGCCAGTTATACTCTCCAACGTTTTCACGAATTGGAATAATAACTTCTCCTTGGAATTCTTCGAATATTTCCGGATAAACTAACAGGGGTGCCACTAATGTAACCTCAGATGGATACGACTTATCTTTATAAAAATAGGAATAGGTTAATTCTCCTCTTTCAATTGAGCAAATAAAATCTGGCACAATCCCTTCCTGACACAGCCTCTCAGCAATCGTATCCACTGCAATAATAACGGCTTTACCTTTAGTTTTTTTCAATTCTTTTATATTTTTATTAAGTGATGGGCCAGCTGCTACAACAATAGCAGGCAAGTCTTTAAACAAATCTCTTAATTGAGAAACATCCTTCGAACGTGCGACACTTTTAATGTTCAGCATATTCTGTCTGAACCCTATTAAACTATCGTCTACAGAGTTTCCATACAATGTTGTTTTATATTGAGCTACTTCTTTAATTTGTTTAACAACAGAAATACAAGAATCAACATCAAAATCCCGGTAATACGTGGTGAAATAGAATTTAATATTTTTAACGTAAAAAATCAGGTTAGTAGAGAACAAATGTTCCAAAAACATAGGCATATTGCTCAAATCATCAGCAAAAAGAATCACGTTCGAAGATCGGATAAAAGAAAGCTCTTCTTCATTCAGAACGTGATTAAAAAATGAGAAACTCGGTTCTATAATGATCAGAAAAGACTCTTTGCTCATACTTTGAATTAATTGCTTAAGTTCTGAAACTGAGTATAGACCTATGGCAAAAATGAGTTCTTTCTTCAACACATTAGGTAAAACAGTAGCATCATAGCTATTCTTCAAATATATGATTTGATTATTTACTTTAATTAAATCCCCCTTATCCGGATCCTTCTCATAGAGGCTAAACGAAATATCTTCGTTTTTGGGCTCACCAATCCAATGCAAAGTATTCATAGACAAAATATTAATATTCTCATCAATTAATTTCACTACATTTTCTCCTTAAATACATATTTAAAAAACTCATTGTAAATCAAACTATAAAAATAAAGCCCCACAGAAAGTGGGGCACATGTATTAAGCTTAAACAAATTATCTGAGCAGTTGAAGCACGCCTTGCGGTTGTTGGTTAGCTTGAGCCAACATAGCTTGGGAAGCCTGTGCCAGAATATTGTTTTTGGTTTGTTGCATCATTTCTTTAGCCATGTCAACGTCACGGATACGGGATTCAGCTGCTGTCAGGTTCTCAGAAGCAGTTCCCAAGTTGTTGATTGTATGCTCCAGACGGTTTTGAACAGCACCCAGTTTAGAACGTTCACTGGATACTTTTTGAGTAGCTACATCAATAACTTTGATTGCTACAGTCGCTTGGGATTGAGTGGAAATTTGCAGTCCTTTCACGCCCAGAGCGGAAGATCCCATATCTTCAATAGACAAGTTCATTGTTTGGCCTGTATTTGCACCAATTTGGAATGTTGCAGTTCCATCCGTACGGACATTAGCTGCAGCCGTTGTTTCGTTAAACGAGGACAATGCGTTAGTAGCAGATGTACGAATATTACCGCTAGAGTCTTTTACAGAAATTGTCAAACCATTGATTGCTCCTGTTGCTCCGTTATTAGCTGCGGTAACTAGAACATTGCCAGTAGAAACAGTGAGCGCCAAGTTAGTATCCGCACCACCACTTGATGTGTTAGCCAGACCAGTCAAAGCAGTTGTAGAAGTTACAGTGATTGTGTTAGTTACTGTAGTTCCATCTTTTACATAAGAAACAGTAATTTGGTCACCTTTGGTGATTCCAAGATTATTACCATTTTTATCTGTAGCACTAACCAAAGTTGTTGTCCCAGCAGTAAGTGCCGCACCAGTACTATTTTTCAAAGCATTGTTAGTATTAACATTCGCAACAGCAGTGTTAACAGCTTTACCCATAGAACCGTCAAGAAGGTTCTTGGTATTGAATTGCGTAGTAGATTGAATACGATCAATCTCTTCATTCAATTGGTTCATTTCATCTTGCAGGTTTTTACGGTCGCCAGCAGTATTCGTATCATTACCGGATTGAACTGCGAGTTCACGCATACGTTGCAGGATGGAGTGAGTTTCGTTTAATGCACCCTCAGCAGTTTGGATCAAAGAGATACCATCTTGCGAGTTACGGGATGCTTGATCCAAACCACGGATTTGACCGCGCATTTTTTCGGAAATTGCCAGACCTGCAGCATCGTCACCAGCACGGTTGATGCGAAGACCGGAAGACAGTTTCTCGATATTTTTGTTAGTGTTAGCAGTGTTTGCAGACAGTTGACGGTGAGTGTTCAACGCCGCGATATTGTGGTTAATAATCATTTGATATTTCCTCCCTGAAAATAAGTTAGTTCCACATCCTTGTGGTAAACGCCGCGACATTAAGGTCGGCCGCCCTGCCGAAGCAGCGTCTAAATAATATATCGACAGAAGAGGAGCAACTGTTTATAGCAAATTGGAATTTTTTTATTCTTTTTTAGTACTATCATTCCGCAAGCGTTCCATAAATGCTTCAACATTGGCTGCTATAGGTGTTGCAGACTCACGGTTTGCTTCCTGGATCGATGCATATATCTCCTGTCGAAATATATCAATATGCTTGGGTGCAGTGATACCTATTCGAACCGTATCACCTTCTACAGCAAGTACAGTCACCTCAATATGATCCTGAATGACGATGGACTCTCCCTTTTTTCGTGATAGTACCAGCATGTCAAACGCCACCTTTCTCTGATTTCGCTTCATCTTCTGCCCAGATAAGATGACGTGTATCGTAGCTGGTTTGATGGAGTATAACCTGCTTACCCATACGATTTTCGGGATTAAGGACAACAGGTGCAAGAAGGTTCATGGTAGATTTATTCGTTTGTGAATGAATCGTAACCATGGAGTACACCGATACTTGGTCAATGATTCCCATCTCTTCCTTGTCTATCTCGCTCAGCTCAAAACTATAATCGGACACAAACGTAAATGGACTTACCAACAAGAACGATAAATTTGGCTCTCGTACAGACTGTAAATAAATAAACGGCGTTTCCTCCCATGGGATTAACGCAAACTCTGTCTCTTCTTCAAATCCAGGCAAACCTTTGGGAAACTTATAAACGTCTTCCCCACTAATCTCTAATTCTCCCCACGTACTTGTATGAATAATAATAACGAACGCCTCCTTGGCGAATAATAAATTATACAAAAAGAGCCATAGAGGGCTGCATCCGAGACCGTCTATAGCTCTACATTATAACTCACAACCCCACATCTATGGCAGGTGGGGTGTATTGAACTGATGCATATTGTTTCACATAGATATCCAACTTACCTCGTTGATACTCAATTTCTGGTTTATTCACAATAACATTCATTTCGGAGACAGCTGGTTCATAGCTAATGTCTGGCGGTCTCGTATCAATTTGAATATCTACGTTATCAAATGAAGCAGGAGTCCTTGTTTCTGGAAAAGTCTTTGGTTGCCAGTCCATACCAATAATATTAGCTATCGTATTGCTCGGTTTATGAATAGCAGCCAACTGATTTCCCTGTTGAACGCGTTCAGCCATGTTTTGCAAAAACTGTTGTTCAATGCCTGAGTAAATCCGGGCATTCATGTCAATCATATTGCCACCATTGTAGGCAGAGAATGCCTTGCTCTGATCTACATGAAGAGTGATTGGATGACTCTCCACTGTAAGCTTGGCAGGTCTGGTGTTTAGCTGAACTTCTGCCTTAGGCTGACGAATAGAGTACTGACCAGGACTAGTCTCCATATTTAGGATAGAAGGTGTAGTTCTAATCTGAACTACAGGAAGAGACCTCATGATTTAGATCCCCCTTTATCTAAGGAAATCCACCAAAGATGGAGAGATAATTTTTGCACCTGCAGACAAAGAAGCATTGTAGATATTTTCCTGAATTTTAGATTGAATGGATAACTCTGCATAATCTGCATCTTCCACCTTAGATTGAAGATCAGTTAAGTTAATGCCTAGATCATCCAATCTTCCCATCATCAGATCAACACGATTTGTCTTCGCACCAATCTCAGAGCGAATTGCCAGCATTTTGTCCATCCGACTGTCAATGTTGTCAAGTTGATTTGAAAGTTCCTTTTGGTCACCATCCGACAAGGCTTTCATAATTGTATTCATAATAACAAATAAATTGTCATCTTCTGTACCTGTACCAAACACTTCATTACCATCCACGTTAATTGGTAATTGTACACTCTCACCAACAATAAAATTAACCTTACCTTTATCCGTTACAACAGAAGCAGCATTGGTTGTGTCGAAAGAGCCATCTGGATTAGAAGGGAAATCATAAGGCTTAATATCATAGGTCTCGCCATTAAAAATATATTTTCCGTTCAGTTTACTGTTGGATATATCCACAAGCTGTTCCTTAAGTTGTTGTACTTCTTCATTGATACTATCCAATGCCGATTGAGGATTTGTTCCCGTCGAAGCTTGCACCGTTAACTCACGAAGACGTTGCATTACGTTTCCAGCCTGGTTCAAAACAGTGTCATTGAATTCCAGCCAAGAAACTGCACTGTCCACGTTTTTCTGATACTGCTCATTGGAGGATAACTCTGCACGATAACGAAGGGAGTACGTTATTCCTACCGGATCATCTGAAGGTTTGTTAATCTTCCGACCTGTAGCTAATTGGGTCTGGGTGTTATTCATCTGTTGTGCGTTCCGGTTTAGGTTCAATAGTAGCTGTGAACTGAGCATATTATTTGTTATTCTCATGGTCTGTTATGTCACTCCCTTCTATTATCTGCCTACTGTCCCAGTAGAGTTAATTAATTTATCAAGTAATTCATCATAAGTGGTCATAAATCGTGCGGATGCGTTATACGCATGTTGAAACTTGATCATATTGGACATCTCTTCATCCAATGATACTCCGCTAACCGATTGGCGACGTGTCTCCACCTGCTCCACCAAAAATTCCGAGTTGGATGTCTGACGTGCGGCTTCCTGAGACTGCACCCCTAACTGTCCAACAATGGCGCTAAACTGTGCGCCAATAGCTGCATTACGCATGCCGTCGGCAGACTTCATTGGTGTATCTTTCAGATTGGCGAGCAAGATGGCAAGTGTATTATTACCTTTGATTACAGTCTCTGTGCCGGACGCATCTGTAGTACGCAAAGAAGTAGCAATTTTATTCGGATCAGCTAAAATTTCTGCATTCAATGAGATATTTCCAGCTGTAATTGCTGTTCCACCATCCGTTGCTGTGAAGAAAGGTAGACCTGGGGTGGTTGTACCATCCATCGTATACCCCAGCTGATGCAGACCATTGAGTCCCTTTACGGTTACCTTCGTGTCTGTTGCTAACGCCCCCCCTGCAAGTCCTAAGGCATTCGTAGCAGGGATAACCGATCCTGCTGGAAGTGTGATTTCAATATCACCATTTGCAAGCGTGTTAGCAAGTTCATCCATCTGCTTCTTATAATCACTTACCAAAGTGTCTCTCGACTTAATCATGCCATAAACCTCACCATTAGTGAGTGTTCCCGCTGTATATGCTGTATTCAGAAAAGCAGGATCGACCGCCACTTGTACAGCCCCGCCTGTAACGAGTGCCTGTCCATTCATCTGGATCTGGTATCCTTGTTGAGAATCCGTAACAGTAATATTCATGATTTTGGACAGCTTATCGGTCATCAGATCACGTTGGTCACGTAAATCGTTGGCATTGTCGCCAAGAGACTCGACTTTTACAATGGCACTATTGAGGTTTGCAATGTTACCAAGGTAGCCCTGAATCTCATTACTTTTCACAGCAATATTGCTATTCAGATCTTCGCTAAGCGCACCCAATTGGCGGCTAATCTGATTCATCGCATCCGTAAGAGCCAGTGTTGTTTCCTTGACAATACGACGTGCTGTAACATCCTCAGGATTCTTACTCAGGTCTGACCATGATTTGTAGAAGTTATCCATAACGGTCCGAAATCCGGTGTTCGATGGTTCATTCACAATAGCTTCAAGTTTCTCAAGCGTGTCTCTTTGAATGGACCAACTCCCAAAGTTGGTGTTTTCATTACGATATTGGTCATCCAGAAATTTCTCACGCACACGGGTAATGGAGTCGAACTCTACCCCTGTACCGAGCTGTCCTGGTGTTGTGCTATGCAGAAATGCGAACGGCTCCATTGGAATGGATGCCTGCATGTTTACCTTTTGGCGTGAGTACCCTTCGGTGTTGGCATTGGCTACGTTGTGGCCTGTTGTGCTAAGAGCTGTCGTCTGTGTGAACAAACTGCGTTTAGCCGTTTCGATTGAATGAAATGTTGATGTCACTCTGGTTTCCCCCTAATTTAATCAGGCACGCGTGTCAAACAGACCGATTCGCCCTGGATTACCGTTCTTATCAGCAGGATGCTGATATGTGGCATCCTGTTCTGGCCGAGAAGCAAAGATATCCATTGAAAGATCAATAAACATCAACGATTGCTCGATCAGCTTTTGATTCAGTTGATTGATTTCCTTTAATTCCTGCAGTGTTCCCGCCAGCTTCTTCTGGACTTCAAGCAATCGCAGTTTGTCAGCCGGATCAAAAATCAGCTTCGAGATCTCGGTGATATTCAGGTTCAGCATGGACTTGATGCCCCGCTCCTGAAGCAATTCGTGAACTGCGCTCTGCCGTTCAATCTCCAATGGCTCTTGTTGTTTCATGAAACGGGATTCTTTGTTCAGAACGGCAATGAGTTCATCCACATCGTTTTTGACAATGACCTGTCTCTTGACCTCGCTGAGTGCCAGCATATCGCGGTGACTTTGTTCCATTTGCTGCAAAACTGCAATTAATCTGTCCAGTGCTGCCATTACGTGATCACCTATTCCTTATCAAAAGACTTAAAATACGGCAGCAGCTTGTCAGCAAGCTTGCTACTATCTACCTGATACGTTCCCGAACTCACCTGTTCCTTCAGTTCCTGTATCCGTTGTATGCGTCCTGCATCCTGTGTACGACTTTGTTCTTCAAGCATCTTCATCGCCTCCGGAGAAATGGATACCTCGTCCTTACGGCGGCTCTTCTTGGCATCAGCCTGCTGATTGGATTCAACGTTCCTTTGATATGAATTGATTGCTCCAATTCTACTCGGTTCATTGATTTTCATTTAAAATGCACTTCCTTCCATGATTAGGAATTTATGTTGATATACGTTTTTCTCACTTCAATCTTTATGTTTTCAAAATGATTAGGATAATAAAAAAAACCGATAATCTTTAATAAGTTTATCGGTACGTTTCAAAACATTTGTTATAGCAAAACATGTATTTGAGCCCTCGCTCCTATGAATCGCGTAGTTTGTCGACAGCATTGTAGGTTCGTCCGCCTAAATTGTTGTTATCCTTCTGACCTACTTCACGAGCAGCTCCTGCCAGGTCTTTCGTTAAACGATTACGGCAAGAGTCGCACATATGACCTTCACGAATCAATGTTCCGCATACTTCACAAGGATACATCATATTCGGGGCATTCTCGATGGAAATTCGTCCCTCACGGATGAACTTGGTAATGTTTTTTATTGAAACTTCCGTTGCATCGGATAGCTCCTGTATGTTGGTGCCCTTGTTTTCGCGTAAATAATCTACACAGATCTGATATTCCTTCTCTATTTCCTTAATACAGTTTGAACATACATCTCGAAAATTCAACGCATATAATTTACCACAGCGAGGACAATTACCTAGATTCATCGCTAAAACGCCCCTCTCAAACTTCCATTTCCGAATAGATAATAACTATACATTACCTTATTTTCTCTGATGAAGCCATAGTCTATTTGCAAAACAAAAGAGGGGAACAGGATGCACATATACGCAATCCTGCTCCCCATTATATATCACTAATTCAATGTTCTAATACTTAGTACAGAAGACCATGCACTTGTGTTCTGATCGTTGAATGCCCGAATACGATATTTATGCGAACTGGACGGTAACAGATCAGACTGAATAAACGTTGTGTCATTGACAGTCGCCACAATTTGCCCATCTGCTTCAATTTCGTAAGACGAAGCACCCATAGCCGCCTCCCATGTCAGAATAACGTTTGTTTTGTCCGAAGTTCCCTTCAGCACAGGTGTAGTTAATTGAGTCATTCCCGTTATGATCTCACTCCAAGCTCCCGCACCAGAAGCATTTTTGGCACGAATCCGGAAAGTATGCTCCGTATTTGGTGCAAGTCCGCTCTTCGTATAAGCTACTCCACTCACGGCAACCACCGTACCATCAATCTCCAGATCATACCCGGTAGCTCCAGTTACAGCACTCCATCTCAGCGCAATAGCCGCTGTGGTTGCAGAGTTAATACTTAAACCGGAGACACTGGCAGGTAACGTAGTTTGCGACAATATTGCTGTCCATGCACTCACATTGGTGTCGGTCAGGGCACGAATACGATATTTATGAATGGTTCCACCAAGTACTCCATTATGGACATACAAGAGATCACTTACAGTAGCAACCACTATGCCATCTGCCTCAATCTCATATTTTGTTGCACCAACAACTTCATTCCATGTCAGCGTAACTGCGGTTTCTTCAGGTACAGCTTTCAGCGTTGTTGGTACATTTAATTGGGTCGAGGCGGTTACAATCTCACTCCAGCTACCAATGCCAGCAGCATTTTTGGCACGAATGCGGAAGGTATGCTCTGTATTGGCTAGAAGTGCTGTTTTGGTATAAGCCAAAGCGGTTACTGCGACTATTTTACCGTCAATTTCCAGATCATATCCTGTTGCTCCCGTAACTGCATTCCACTTCATAGCAATGGCTACTGTTGTTGCAGAATTCATACTCAATCCGGTCACACTGCCTGGTATAGTGCTTTGAGTCAAGACCGTAGACCAAGCGCTGCTGTTCTTATCCGTTAATGCACGCACACGATAGGTGTGCGATGTTCCTGCAAGCAAATCACTATGAACATATGAGGGATCGGTTACTTTAGAAACAATTGCTCCATCTGCCTCAATTTCATAACTGGTTGCATCTTTGATATCAAGCCAATTCAAAGTAATAGCTGTTTCCTCTGATGTTGCTTTCAGAGCAGGTGTGTTTAACTGGGTTGTAACATCTGTTACATCTCCCCAAGCCCCAGCCCCAGCAGTATTCTTGGAACGAATACGGAATGTATGATCCGTATTGGCGATAAGTCCCGTTTTGGTGTAAACCACTCCACTAACAGGTACCACCGTGCCATCAATTTCAAGGTCATATCCCGTCGCTCCTGAGACTGCGTTCCACTTCAGAGCAACAGCTGTGTTCGTTACACTTGTTACCGTTAGCCCGGTCACAGAACCAGGCAACGTATTTTGTGTCAAGACCGCAGTCCAAGCTCCAACATTGGTTTCGGTCAGAGCGCGTACGCGGTATTTATGTGCTGTTCCAGCTATCAGATTATTGTGAGTATAAGTAGGCACCTTAACAGTACCCACTAAGACTCCATCCGCTTCAATCTCATATTTGGTTGCATCTTTAACTTCAGGCCATGTCAAGGTGACCGCTTGTTCCTCAGAAGAAGCCTTTAGCACAGGTGTGTTAAGTAAAGTTGTGCCATCTACAATCTCACTCCATATACTTGCACCTGCTGTATTTTTAGAACGAATACGGAACGTGTGATCCGTATTTGTCACAAGCCCACTCTTCGTATAAGCTACTCCCGTTACTGGTACAACTGTACCATCGATCTCAAGATCATATCCTGTTGCTCCCGTTACTGCCGTCCATTTCAATGCAATGGCTACGTTCGTAGCCGAGCTAATACTTAAACCAGTAACTGAAGCAGGTATCGTACTTTGCGTCACCACTGCAGTCCAGGCACCTGTATTAGAGTCCGTCAGTGCACGTACACGATATTTATGCGCCGTTCCTGGAAGCAAACTAGTGTGCACATATTTCGGTTCGCTAATTGTACCAGTAACGACTCCATCTGCTTCAATCTCATACTTGGTTGCATCTGTTACATCTGCCCATGTCAATGTAATCGCAGTGTCTTCAGAGGAAGCTTTTAGAACAGGGGTATTTAATAATGTTGTACCACTTACCTCATCACTCCATGCTCCGGCACCTGCCGCATTTTTGGAGCGAACGCGAAACGTATGATCCGTATTAGCCGCAAGTCCGGTCTTGTTGTAGCTTAATCCAGTAGCAGCTACAACTGTGCCATCAATTTCAAGTTCATAACCTGTTGCTCCGGTTACAGCATTCCATTTCAAAGCCATTGTTGTGTTCGTTACAGAGGTAATGCCCAATCCAGTAACTGAACCTGGTAGTGTATTTTGATTTAAGACAGCAGTCCAAGCCCCGTTGTTTGTATCTGCCAGTGCTCGTACACGATACTTATGCGCTGTTCCTGGCTGAAGACTTGAATGCACATATTTCGGCTCATTAACTGTTGCAACAATTGAGCCATCTGCTTCAATCTCATACTTGATCGCATCTGATACATCTGCCCATGTTACTGTAATAGCAGTCTCTTCCGAGGAAGCTTTTAAAACAGGGGTATTCAACAATGTCGTACCGTCAATGATATCACTCCATACTCCGGCACCTGCCGTATTTTTGGAGCGAACCCGGAACGTATGATTCGTATTGGCTGCAAGACCTGTCTTGTTGTATGTTAATCCACTTACAGCTACTACCGTGCCATCAATCTCCAAGTCGTAACCCGTTGCTCCAATTACGGCATTCCACTTAAGCGCGATAGCGACATTGGTTGCAGAGGTTACACTCAATCCTGTGACTGAACCCGGTAAAGTATTCTGAGTGAGAAGTGCAGTCCAAGGGCTAACGTTCATCTCCGTCAGGGCTCGTACACGATACTTATGCGTTGTTCCTGGAGTCAAACTCTCGTGCGTATAGACTGGCGCCGTAACCGTAGCTACAACAATACCATCTGCCTCCACTTCATATTTGGTTGCATCAGTAACATCTGCCCAAGTTACTGTAATTGCATCTTCTTGGGAAGATGCTTTCAGAACAGGCGTATTGAGTTGAGTCATGCCACTTACTACGTCACTCCACACACCCACACCTGCAGTATTCTTGGAACGGATACGGAACGTATGGTCCGTATTCGCTGTAAGACCACTCTTCGTATATGTTAAACCAGTAACTGGAACTACCACTCCATCAATCTCCAAGTCATATCCAGAGCTACCGGTCACTGCACTCCATTTCAAGGCAATTGTGGTGTTTGTTGTGGATGTTAAACTGAGACCTGATACTATTGCAGGCAATGTACTCTGCGTCAGGATTGCTGTCCATGCACTTGTATTGGTATCCGTCAACGCACGAATGCGATACTTATGGGCTGTTCCTGGCAGCAATGCTGTATGGCTATAACTAGGTTCTTCTACTGTTGACACTACTGCTCCATCAGCCTCAATTTCATATTTCGTTGCGTCCGCTACATCATCCCATGTCAGATTGATTGCATTTTCTTCTGATGTTGCTTTCAAGATAGGTGTGTTCAACTGCGTTATTCCGCTGATCAGATCACTCCATGCCCCTGCACCAGCGGCATTCTTTGAGCGAATACGGAAGGTATGATCTGTATTTGCTGCGAGACCATTCTTCGTGTAGGTTACTCCTGTTACAGGGACAACTGTTCCATCGATCTCGAGATCATAACCTGTGGCTCCGGTTACTGCTGTCCATTTCACAGTTACAGCTGCATTGGTCGCTGCACTGACCACCAATCCATTAACGGAATCAGGCAACGTATTCTGTGATTTTACTGCCGACCATGCGCTAACGTTATTGTCACTTATAGCTCGTACACGATACTTATGGGCCGTTCCAGATTTGAGCCCTGTGTGCGTATAGATTGAATCTGATATATCTCCAACGACAACGCCATCTGCCTCAACTTCATATGACGTTGCACCATCAACTGGTGACCAGATGAGAACAACTTCTTCTTGTGAAGGGTTGGACTGAATAACGGGTGTACTCATCTGGGTGATTCCTGTAGTTACATCACTCCAGCTTCCTGCACCACCAGCATTTTTAGGTCTGATTCTAAAAGTGTACTCTGTATTAGCTACAAGGCCAGTTTTACTATAAGTGGTGCCTGTTACAGCAACATTAGTGCCATCAATCTCCAAATCATATCCTGTAGCACCCTTTACCGCAGTCCAAGCTACCGTTAATTTATTGAATGTGGCATCAGTAACCGTCAGCCCGTTGGTACGATCAGGTACTGTTAACTGACTCACCATTTTACTCCACGCACTCTCATTGTTAGCCGAGAAGGCTTTTAGCACATAGGTATGCGTTGAATTAGCTTCAAGCCCTTCATGTACATAGGAAGTTACGTTTCCTAATTCAAATGGTGTACCACCATCAATCTGCAACTGGTAGCGATCTGCAGACTCAACCGCCATCCACTGAATCGTATTCTTGCCTTCCTCTGGCGTTACGGCCAAAACAGGTTTCTCAAGCAAGGTTGTTATTGCAACCGGCTCACTCCACTCACTAGCTCCTAGTCTGTTAATTCCACGTACTCTATAGGTGTATGTAGTATTGGGTGTAAGTGAAGAACGTGTATAATTGATTCCGTAAAAAGGCCCTTTGACTACGCCATTCTCTTCAATCTCATATTGAACAGCTTGTGGAGCAGCAGACCAATTGAGATTAATAGCTACATCACTGGCATCAGCCGCCAAATTAGCTGGAACAGCAGGATTTGTAGTAATAGGCTGTGTTGTCCCCGGCTCTTTTACAAAACTGAATGATTCTGCTTTCCGTATGTAATACGGATTCAGGTTAGATACAAAATCTACCACCGCTCCTGTATCGGCATTAATCACAAGACTTAACTGTGTAGCCTCATAGCTTTGCACATATCTTGGCGTAGTCATTCCAAATTCATCAACGGAGGAATTATTCCATACTCCAACATTGGTTCCGGATTGTCTGTATTCCATAGTCGTGTAATACTCCCATACCTCAGCAAAGTCGATGATAAAGGCATTGGTAACTTTACCGGCATAAGTAGATGTATAGGAGCCAAATGAAATCTTGGTTATGTCCTCAACTGCTCCATTAATCGATTGGCTTCTCCTAAAAGAATATCCTGATGTTGAAATCTCATATGATCTCACCCAACCCAGCTTAACTGATTTTTGATTCACCTGTAATTGGCCGTTGTTGTTGGTCAACACATATTGGTAATCATTACTTGATGAGACTATCCCGCTTCCTACTGCTGCATGTGCCCGGTTCCCCCCGTACACGCCAAACTGTCCGAATACCAGCATGAATACTAGTAGACGGACGGTCCATAAGTAAAATCCATTTTTTCTTTTTCCTGCGACCACTTTTGTTCTCCCCTTCAACAGATATGTTGTGCCACTCCCTATGCTGTCACCTGTGGTGAACGGCAAAACTATCTATTCTGCGCGAGAAAACCAATTCCTCTTTTTTACATGTAAAAGATTTCTTATTACGCTTTCATTTATAATTTCATCAAACAACTATATTTCAAACGGAATAAATGGAATGGAGACACGCATTAACGTACCAATGATTAATAAAGGAACATATTTTCCTGTCTACTATTAATTATACAGTATAGATCACCCACCTAAAGTGGCTGAAGAATGTTGCACGTCATTTATTACTTGGATTTACTGTCTAGGATCTTGCCAGTGTCAGCGTGTAAACATTGACCGGAATCTCCATGTAGAAGCCAGCATTTAGAATAATCCGCCCACAAGCGTCCAAGGTGCTACCTGTTGTGTATATATCATCGATCAGCAGTAGCTGTATGGGTTTGGCATGCGATATGCCCATATATGTTGGCAGATTAGATGCCCTGTATAGCTCTTCAATTAACTTCATGCCATCCGGGTTGATGCTAAAAGCATTCTTCATCGTTTCGATACGCTCACCGCGTGATTTGAAGCTTTGTTTGGTGGTGTTGATCTGGCGCTGCAACAGATCAACGATAGGTAGGCGGCAGGCGGTGGCGAGCCCAGCAGCCAGCCGCTCCGCCTGATTGAAGCCACGCTCGGCCAGACGCTCGCTGTTCACCGGGACATAGGTGACCGCGTCAGGCCGCCATTGTGGCTTCATTTGTTGAGCATGTGTGGCGGAATGAGCCACGGGGGCTGGGGGTTCTTTTGCCAAAGTAGAATTTCGTTCTTCGCTCATCGCTTGAAAGGCTTGAATCAACAGCGCGGTTAAGAGCGGCGCGTATCTTTCATGACCTCTGAATTTGTACATGCCTATCCATTCTTTCATAAGAGGGTTGTATTGTACGGCGCTGCGATTGGAGACAAAAGAACGGTTTTGCATGTGTGGACGAACACAGTCCGGGCAACCGACTCCCCGACCACAACGCAGGCAGCGGATGGAACGGATCCATGGAATCTGTTTCACACAACGTGGGCATATGCCTGGATAAGTTGAAGACAGAATCGCTCGGGTGCCACATGTCAGACAAGTCGCTCCCGGTGGGGCGAGCAGGTGATGGAGACGCTGGGTCAGGAGTTGCGCGTGATCGGTTATGTTGCTGAGCCAGTTGAACATAGGTGGCATACCTCCAGTCTTGGGAATGTAATGTGAAATGTGGATACGAACGTAGCAGATGACAATTATTTTTGAGATGGCGGCTGAAGGTAGCCTTTGCGACGAGCTATGGTGTTCATTTTCCGAATCTGGGCAACGGCCTTCACCTGTGAACGTGTCCGACGCGACGATGCAAAAACCACTCTACCCGCTGGGTCATCCATGGAACGCCCTGCTCTACCCGCCATCTGGACCAGTGAAGCTTCATCAAAGAGACCATTGTCTGCATCCAATATAAAGACATCGCTGCGCGGAATGGTCACGCCACGCTCCAGAATCGTTGTCGTTACGAGCAAACGAATGTTGCGATCACGAAAGGCTTTAACTTTGTTAGCACGATCAGGGTCCTGAGATGAAGTTCCTTCGATATGAATTCCGGGAAAGGTACAACGCACCAGATTCACAAACGCCTCAATTTGGGCAATGCGTGTTACAAAGACAAATACCTGAGCGTCACGCTCCAATGAGATTTGGACGTTAGTCTTCAAGGCAGAAGGAAGTTTTCGTTTCTTAATACATTCAGCAACGGTAACCATCTTGACCAAGCGCGGAACAGGCAAAGGATGACGGTGAAAACGTACCGGGACTTTGGCATGGGCCAGCATCCCCTTTGCCGCTTCCTTCTGCAGCCGAGCTGGCGGTGTAGCAGACAGATAGACGAAATTCCCCTCCGGTTTACAGGAGGATGCCGCCGCGTGAGCGAGCATGGGATCGTTGTGATAAGGAAAAGCATCCAGTTCGTCGATAATGACGAGATCAAATCCCTGATAAAAACGCATCAGTTGGTGTGTGGTCGCAAGCGTGAGCTGAGCATCTTTCCAGCGTTCGTCACTGCCTCCGTAAAGGGTAGCAAGTGAGGTGTCCGGAAAAGCTTTCGCCAGACGCGGGGCCAGTTCCAGTACCACATCCCTGCGCGGTGTAGCGACCAGCGCTCGTCCGCCACGATCCAATGTATGTTGGAGTAGGGGGAATATCATCTCGGTCTTGCCGGCCCCGGTCACGGCCCACAGCAAGAACCGCCCCGGCCCATCCCCTGCGGGTGGGCGGGCCAAAAACGCAAGCGCCGCGGCTGCTGCCGCGCTCTGCGCTGCACTAAGCCCCCACCGGGCGAGTCCGCCGCCGGTGGGGGCCAAGGCCGTGCCACGCGGTGCTTCGCCGCATCGTGGCACGGCCTCTTGCGCTGCACTGCGTAGCAGCAGCGCACAAGCACGGCTGCGCCCCAGCGCGAGGCAAGCCTCGCAGTAGGCGCACGCCGCCAGGCCGCAGGCAGCGCAGGGCACGCGCTGCCTGGCTTCGCTGCCACAACGGTGGCAGCGGGGCGCGCTCCGCGCGCGTCCAAGCCACGCGTGCTGACGGCGCGTGGCAGGCCCTTCGAGGGCGGCTGTGATACTCAGCCGCCCGTGCAAGCGCGCGAGCTGCGCAGCCGCGCGCCACTCCCTTGGCGGCTGGGCGGTATCCGCCAGCAACGCCTCCGCCTCGGCCGCCAGTAATTGGCGGCCGCTGATCCGCTCAGCCAGCAGGGCCGCGTCCCGCTCCAGCTGAGCCCACTGCACGGCGGGATACGGCTCTGGCATCCCGCCTACCAACGCACCACGCGCAGCGGCACTCCCCGCTTTGCCTGCTATACCTTTTCTGGCCTCTGTTTCCCCCGAGGCCAATTCATACACATCCAGCTTCCGCGCAAGATAGTTCTGCCATTCGCGCTGGCCCCACTGATCCATACCTCGCTCCATCCCAAAATGTTCAACCAACCAGGACGCCTGACTTAACGGTAACGCCTTGTCTAACAGCAACCAGCGCAGCACATGTCGCCCACTTCCTCCCTCTAGCCACCAAGCCACATCCACTCGAATATCGAGTGATAACACCATGCTCCACCCTTCCCCTACACGGCACACATACAAAGCAACCTTCATTTAATCTCCTCCCCCATCGTACTTTCTCCTGAACGCAAAAAAAGCACATGCCAACCCGGCTGTTCGCCGGAGCATGTGCTTCATGTCCATATTCAATCTTCTTATGATCAATCTACTTATCACTATACCAATTGAATCTCGACTCTACAAATTCAGCCATTCAAAAAGTTTATTTCCCAACTCGAATTAAAGGTTGCTGATCAAGTGCTGAACAACTTCTAACCAGACTATTATATATATATCATTTAGATGAACCTTATTCTACGATGTATGTTTACTTCAATCATATTGGTCTGAAATGTCCAGGAACCAGTTATGTATTACTTAGTTTGGAGATGCCTGAGAACATTCGATTATATCGATTAATCAACTCATCTAAAATCTCGGATTGCTTAATTACGATTGGATGTTGTAAACCATAAATCGCAACCAACGCGTGCAAACTTTCCCGTTCACGTTCCAAGTCACTTTCCTGATTGTTCACAACATATTTCATAGCATCCTCACCTCTATGAAATAGTGTAACCTCTTATGTAAAAACCAAGATTCATGTCAGATATACAAAAAACCTATAAGAAAATGAAATGTGGCCATTCTCTCACAGGTAACTCTCTATAATCTATAAAATAAGATCTACCAACCACCTTGACCATGAGAATTAGTCGTCAAAATTTCTGGAACTTCAGGTGGTACATTCTCCGTAGCAGAAGACGTGTTAAATGGTACCACCATTGTTGTGATGGTAATTATGGTAGCAATGATTATGAATTTTATCTTCATCTCTCTTTTCGAACCTCCTTCAGCAGTGTAGTGTACTTATGAAGCTCTTCGTTTGTTGCTAAATGCCGAATGGAATCAAATGTACAGAACCCTCTGACCATACAAGCATCATTATTAATTCTAGCTGAGATTGCCAAACTATCCAGTATAAATTGAATCCCAACCCGAATCCGGTCTGAGTTTAGATAATAATCCGCTACATCTGCCAAGAAATTCACGAACTGATCATCTATAATCTGATTGGTATAAGACCCCACCTTCTCATGTGTGATCATAAATGATGATATTGTGGTCTTAAAGCGCTCCAACACATGATCCATATTCATATTATAATTTAGTGCTGCCTTAATAAGCTTAAATAACCCACGTAGAATCTCATTTTCTTTTGTAGATAAATAATCCACATACTCATCTAAAATCTCAATTCTTCCTGCCATTATTTCAAAGAGGTACCTATTTGCTGTTGCCCACTCCCGAAACTGACTCTTTGTAAGCTCCGCCTCAAGATCATTCTCAATAATCCATTCGTGATTTTCATAGCATGAGACATAGTATAACGCCTGCTGATATTCATTCTTTTCTCCATATATTGATGCTATGATCAAATCCGAGTATAAAATATAACCAAACAAAGGTTTGGAAGGCTCCTGATAACTCTTCCCCCTTCTAATCCGTTGCTGTTTGATTTTGTACTGCACCCTCGCCAGTTTGCCCATTCGTGTTGCCAGTTGTTCCGCTTTGTCCCAACGACGCAATGAGAGGTATAGATTCATCAGATCTTTCAGCGCATCCAGTTGATCCAACTCATTAAGGCGCGCGACATACGGATCAAATTGCACAGCACATTCCAGATTATTCTGCTGATCATCATTAATCGAGAGCTTGAATATTCGATACTGACAGATCGCCAATCTTTCGGCATGCTGGTACCGTTCCCCTTCACACACTTTACGATATATAATTAGTGCAGCTTCCGCGCTCCCTTCGGCATTAAATGATTCGGCACAATCAAACAAAGGTTTGATATACGAAGGATTTTCCATCATTAGATCTACTGTTCTTTCAATACAATCGTTTTTCCCAAGCTCTGCACAGCGAGTGATAAACGGACGCAGTCGTCTCCAGTTCATTGTAGAATCATCAAACAACTCACTCACATACTGTTCATAAAAATATCCTTCTTCCAACCCCATATATTCTGTCATAATATCCAGGATTTTTACCGATATAGGCTGTGAACCATTAATCACTCTACTTAGCGTTCCAGAGTTAATGCCTGATTTCTCTGCAAAATGATAAAGAAGGATTTTGTTTTCCTCTATGTAATGTAAAAATTCTGTTCGGATCGTCTTATCTATTATACTCAAGAAGATACCCCCTTCCAGAAACACACTTTTCTCACGTCCAACATCCATTTTAAGTAATTATATGGTTTAATATACCATTGGTCAATATAATGGAAGAGTCTGCTTTCATTTTATGGGCCGATCTATCCCCTCTAGTACACTCACACCAATTCTGCTAATAACCAGAATCTTTCTTTAAAGTTGCGAAACTTTTTCCAATCTGAATCGTCTATACTTTTAAATTAAGAGTTCTGACTTCGAAAAGTTTATTTTAGTGCTCATGAACTCACCATACCCAGACAATAACCATAGATTGCATAAAAACCCATTTTTAATTTAAAAGCAGACTTGGCTACAATTACAAAAAAAGACTACAGCTTCTGCTGTAATCTTTTCACTGTAGATCTGCGAAATGTTAATCCCATTTCCCGCTCACATGATGATTTATTGCTCTGACTCACGCAAATCAATCAGTCGAAACGTGTGATCGGTCTGTGCTACCCGTTCAATATCAGCAGGGACAGCAGGCAGATAAGATGTCTCCATGCCTTGCCTTTGCATAAGCTTTTCAATAATCGTAATCGTTTCCGCTTCTGTACGATCAGCAACAACGGTTAATCTGAAGCTCTTACCACGGTATAATAATTCCCGGCAAAGTTCTCTTACAATGCCTTCGATCCGCCCTGCCTGATTGGAAGGGATGAGCAGAATCTGCTCGAAACCTTCAGATTCCGGACGGGAAAGATGGCGCTGGTGCATGGCATGAACGGCCATTGCCGCCAGGAAGTATATGAGCAGAATCATAGTCAGATGAGCAACCATGGCAACTGCACCTCCTCGGAAGGTCATGCTCACCCATGGCGAACATCCCTGTATACAACAAGTATATGCTGTACTTCCTGAAGGGTTACACTTGCATTTCCTATCACTCATATTCCACGCTGATCGACACCGGACGAAGAAAGACAGGCCAGGTCATTCATTCACGCCTACGCTTGAACATATGTTCCGCACAACCTTGCACTTTGCTCATTTGCAGTGATAAAGTCCATTAACCCGCAGACCAATCCAACATTCTGGAAAGGGCGCGAGTGAACACCAATCTATACTTCGTCTAGGTTGAATCAACCAATGGACTGACTTACCGTAAGAATACTGCTTTACGAAAAACAGAAAGTTATTAGAGCGTAACCCAACCATATTTGATCGAATTGATAACAGCTTGCGTACGGTCGTCCACTTCCATCTTCTGCAGGATACTGCTGACATGGTTTTTTACTGTTTTTTCACTGATGAACAAGAATTCACCAATCATTTTGTTGCTCTTACCTTCTGCCATCAAGCGAAGTACTTCAGCCTCACGACGTGTAAGCGGGTTATTGTCACCAGCAACAAATTTAACACCCGCTTCCTTCGAAGCCCCTTCACTCATTGCCCCTGTTTCATTAAGATACGTCATACGACGCAGCTGCATGATCAGTTTGCCTGTTACTTTCGGATGTATGAACGCATGTCCTTCATGCACGGAACGAATCGCATTGATCAGAGACTCGGCCTCCATATCCTTCAGCAAGTATCCGTTAGCCCCTTTACGAAGCGTCTCAAATACATAACTTTCATCATCATGAATGGACAAGATAATGACTTTGACATCAGGGAACAGCTCACGCAATTTCTCCGTTGCTTCAACCCCGTTTTCGATTGGCATGTTGATATCCATCAATACGATATCAGGTTTATCCTGATTGCAGAATTCGAGCACTTGAATACCATCGCCGCATTCGCCGATGACCTCAATGTCGTCCTCCATATTTAAAATGCGTTTCAGTCCCTCACGGAACAGCTGATGATCATCAGCCAATAGAACTTTAATCGATGCTTTACCAGTATCACGGTTTTCCATCATCCTGCTACTCCTTTCCCTTATCCACGTTTGTCGGGATATGAATCACTATTTTGGTTCCTTGATTTTCTGCGGATTCAATCTCTATTCTTCCTTCTAACAGTTCAACCCGTTCTCTCATCCCAATCAGACCGAAGTGGGTATGATCCTTGCTTTTCTTGGCAAGAAGCTCCGGTTTGAACCCAAGCCCATTGTCCTGAACGACAATTTTGACGAGCTGAGCCTGGTATGTAATTTCCACTACAACATAAGTGGGATAAGCATGCTTTGCAGCATTCGACAGACCTTCCTGCACGAGGCGGTAGATTGCAGCCTCCATGGCTGAAGATAAACGATGTTCCTTACCTCTTGTTTCAAAAAGCGACCGGATTTTCGTTTTTACCTCAAAATCCTGCACATACTTCCGAAGCGTTGGAATCAGTCCCAGATCATCCAGTGCCATAGGACGCAGATTGAAAATAACTTTTCTCATTTCTTCAAGACTGGAACGAACCTGGCCTTTCAAATCTACTATTTCGGCCTGGACCATCTTAAAATCCTGCTTAATGAGCATTCTTTCTACAATTTCCGTCCTAAGCACTAGATTGGCGAGCATCTGCGCAGGCCCGTCATGAATCTCACGAGCAATACGTTTCCGCTCTTCTTCCTGGGCCAAAATTATTTTCAAACCAATCATTTGTCGATTTTTGGCAGATTCGATGATCCGGGTCACTTGACCCAGTTCACCTGACAGGTACTCGAGTACAACACCCATCTGCGAACCGATGGTCTCGGCACGCTCCACAGAAGCTTCCACATTTTTGGCACGCTTCTGCAGATCATCCCGACGAGCCTTCAGATACATTTCCTTCTCACGATAAATCATCAGATCCAGCTGCAGCTGTGTTGCTTTCTCGTACGCCTGCTTGATATCATGTTCGGAATAACGGACAAAGTCGCGGCTAACCTCAGTCAGCCGGATCCGGGAACGGCGGTAGTTCAGCTCCAATTGATCTACTTTCTCGATCGTTTCCGCCGTCTCCTTCAGTACCGACTTTAACTCTTCGTTGAGTGTTTTCAGCTCATCGCGAGTTGCGTCCATAATTTCGAACATTTGATATTTGCTGTTTTCCATGACTTGTATGGCGTTTTTAATGACGCGGTCTATGGCATCGGCTTGTAAATCCACGTTTGTTCGACTCCATTTCTATCGTTTCCGGTATATATCATACCATATCACGATGAGATGGTAACGGTCTTCGTTTTCTGTTCCCATTTTACAGTCAGACCAAGTTGCTCGGAAACGAGTCTTAGCGGGACTAAAGTCCTACCACCCGTTACGTATGGTGCAACAGTTGCGCTCTGTCTTTTACCATTCAGAATGAATTCTTTCTGCCCTACAATCAAATCAATCAGCTTGCCACCACGTAATACCGTGATCCGCTGATTTTTGCTATCCCAGCTTGCCTGACCACCAAAAGCGTCCAAAACATGTTTGATTGGCACATACGTTGTACCATTTTTCAGGACCGGTGCTGCATCAATCACTTTTTTCGTTCCGTTCACCGTCATCGATTTCTGTCCAAGCACAAGCGAAGCTGTACCCGTAGGCAATCCGACTTCACTGGACTTGGAAGGCATCGTGAATGCGATATTGTCAAAAGCAACCGTACCTGATTTCGCACGCTCATCCTGACCTTCTTCCACGTTCACCACATAGACCCGCTTCAGCTTCGCCGGATAGGCGATGTTCAGTCCGTTTAGGTCCACGCTCAGCTTCTTCCACCCGTTCCAGTCAATCGCCTTGGCGAGATCGGCATATACCGTTTTGCCATTGGCATCTGTGAATTCGGCACGTAACCAGTTCAGGCTTTTATCTCCCATAACATCCATCGACATCGACGTAGCCGCTGCAGATACCTCTCTGCCAGTAGAACCATTCAGTTGTGCATAAGCGTACATTTTGCCTGTTCCAGCAGTCATATCATAACCGAGTTGCAGTACATTGGAGCCGGCTTTTTCACCAGTTCCTGCTGTGACTGTTGCCGTACCAGTTACACCCGCTGCGTTCGTTGTGAAGTTAATCGGATAATTCACGTTTTCGAAGTTCTCCCAGATCGTTTCACTTGCAGAAGCCGAGAGTACAACGACTGTGCTGTAACCATCATAACGACCAATCGCATATCCTACTTGTGCACCAGAATTAACGGAAGATACCGTTAATTGGTCAGCAGTAACTTTACCTTTGAACCCGATAAATTCCCATGTCAGCGAGTCTGCCGGAACCGTCACACTTTGTCCGCTCTTCGTTGTTGCCGTTACAGGAATGGACATCGTTGTGCCTGCTTGGAGCGAACCGAGACCCGATCCTGCTGTCAGGGAAGCCAATTCACTTCCACCCAATACCGATACTTTAATCGAGGATGAAGCTCCATTGCTCGTTGCCGTCAGCGTTGCTGTGCCTGGCTTCACGCCTTTGATTGTACCGTTGCTGACACTCACGATGCTGTTGTTGCTGGACTTCCAGGACATGCTGATATCGCCTGTTGCGATCGGGTTGTAGTAGGTGTCATATCCTTTGGCTGTGTACTTGCCCTCTTGACCCACCAGCAACGTTTGGCTACCACTCACGGCAAAGCCCTTCAGTTTACCTACAGGAGCCGTAGAGAACACACCTAGCGTGTTTACAACCTGACGTTGCTCGGTGCCATACTCTGTGTTGAACGTCAGACCAGCGGTTTGCTCACCCAACGGACGTGTTACCATTGTTGTGGAGCCGCCTCCATCCAGGTTCATGCCTTTCCAGACACCCACACTGGTCATAAAGGATTGCAGTTCCGTCAGCGACATCCCGCTGCTGTTACTGTTTTTCTCCGCTGCGATGATGTAGACATACCGACCATCCTGGGAGTATCCTACTGCCGTTCTGGCACGAATGCCACCAATGCCGGAAGATGCGATATCACGGGAAAAGGAAGCTGCCTTTCCACCGTTCACCAAAATGGTATGACCGCCAATCATCATCTCCAGGTTACTAGGATCAACCGATTGCCCGGTTGTTTTGGCTTTTAGCTTGTAATCCGCATCCAAGGTTTGCCCAACGGATAGATGGCTCATGATCCATGTCGCCGCTGTTCCATGCGCACGCAAAATGTACCCATCCTTCGGCACCGTCATGTTTAGCGCTTTTTTATCCGAGATTTGGGTGATTACTCCGTTCTGCACGAGAACCTCTGTTGGAGTTGTGGAAGGATCATTTGGTCGTTTGCTCGATGTCCATGCCGGTGTATAAATATACATCGAGTTGGCATGACTATACTTCACCGCACCCGACTCTACCGTATAATCCTCTTTATTTATCCCACGCAAAGCAAAGGTTGAACCATCCTGTGCCTTCACAGTTCCGTCAAAAGAATACTCGTCGATCATCGGTTTGCCATCCTTGGTCACCGTGAGGGCATACATGCCTGACAGTTCGGAAGGTGTGGAGACCAGCACGCCATCGGAGACCTGTCCACCAATTGGCGAGAGTTCCCCGGATACATTGAAGTAATCGCCATTTACAGCAGCTACTGCACCGTTTTCCTTGGCCATGGCACCTGTGCTCTGTTTACTGTTCAGATTACCGCCCTTGCCTGTCATTACATCCAGCTTCACATACGGGTTCAGCAGATCCACCTGGACTACATCCGCCAGTACGTTGACCTTGGAACCGGAACGTGTTGTTGTATATCTGTATTTCATGAGCTTCGCACCCGAAGTCAGGATTTCTTCACTCAACTTGCTTGTATTTGTAGATGCTGCAGCGGCCACCGATTGCCACGAAGTGCCTGACCACATCTGCCCACCTGCGCTCATCACCGGTGCAATCCAGATCACACCCGCCAGCGTCACAATCGCCCATTTCTTCACCTTACTGCCCTTAACGTCTTCCAGCTGTTTCTCATGTTTCCCCAGCATGTCTGAAACGTCTCTCCCATCTTGTATATCAATCTTAGACATCACGAACACTGCCAAGTGGGCAGCCGATAGCGAGATCTCTAGTATACTCTTCTATTAATAGACTGCTTTTTGTGGAAAAAGTTACGCCCCCAGCTAACTTTGAGGGTATTCTTGGCAAAAAGAAACCCAGGCGCGGCATTAACTGCACACCTGAGTTCTAGAACAATATTGATTTATGTTGAATCCTATTATAATTCTGGAAAAAATATTTCAGGTAACTCTCTATTGGTTTCTTCATAGTTAGCATCAATGTTAAATTCATCACTATAATTCCAGTGCCCATTGGCATAATCAAGATAGATTAGTGCGTTATATTCAGAACTATGTTGCTCTATCTTCTCTGAAACACTACTCCATTGCATCGTAGCATGGACAACAGCTTGCTTCTCCCCAAGAAACACGACTCGTTCATTAGACATATGATACGTAGTGTCTCCATACTCAAAGGAAGCTCTTGTAATGTGCTCCCATGTTCTCCATTCATCAACTGCATTTGCGTTCATTCGTCCAATATCAAATGGCGAAGTGTATTTATACGTTAAATCAAAGTCTTTCTGATTAAAACGCTCTATAATATTGCCTGAGGTCAGATAGGACATTTTGTTGCTTCTCATTAAAATTCTCTTTTATCGTATGTACAGATTTATCGATATCTTCTGGAAGCGTAGTATTACTGGAAAGATATCGATCCTGAAGTATTTTCCACATATTATTTTCTTTCTTAATTCTGAATACGATCTCATGCTGGTCGTCCATTACCTGATTATTATGAATATAAGTAACGTACAATAATGCCTGGTTCGCAGATTCATATGTAATGCTTGTGATATCGACATTGTAGATTCGATCAGGGATTTCGCTCACTTGGGGTGCTATCTTACTATCCGTCAAATAAGATCTCTGCATATGATCTGAAGCTAGTAGTTCTACAGTGAAAGCTCTATCATATGTTGTTATCAAATCAAGTATCTCTTTCTCTTGACCATACCCATACTGCACCATCCACGCCGTATTCGACTTTTTATCATACTTAACCGCATGCTTGGTTAACCAGGCGGCATAACGGATAGGTAAAAAGAATTTTCCATCAATCTGAATACCTGGCCTTTGTAATTCGTAGTAATCTCCCGATCCACTAATGTAACCATCGTCCGGTAGAAAGATAAATTTTGATTTCCCGATCTTAACTGAGATCTCTCGATCTACCACTGAGTAATCCGCTTGGTACCCCATTAGTTGAATAAACTCTCGAAACGGAACATACACCGTTCCTGATTTTGTCATCAGTTTAATATTTGTTGGCTTTTCATTTACGTACAGTTGTATGGATTCTTTATTATCTTGAGCATACGCCAGTGATGGTATAGATATTAACCCCAGAACGAGGACAAAAACTAGCATTTTTTTAAGCAAATTTACACCCTCTATCCATGAAATTTATGACTTTATAATATAAAGAAGCGAAACCAACCAGTTGAACTTATTCCCCTGATCGATTTCGCTTCACTAAGATAAAGAGCTAATTACTATTATAGATATCCTAATTTGTCCAAAACCCGCTTCAACATCACTGCTGCCTGTGCACGAGTTGCATTTCCCTGAGGTTCAAATGTTCTGGCTGTCATGCCTTGAATGATTCCCTCCTGCACAGCTTTGGCAACAGAATCCTTGGACTGGATTTTGTTGCTGTCCTTGAACTTGGATAGAGTGGTAGCAGCCGAAGATTGAAGAGAGACTGTTTTCCCACCGTAGTTCATCGCACGTACCATCATAAGTGCCATCTGCTCACGCGTAATGGGGCGATCTGGCTTAAACGTACCATCGGTATTTCCTGTAATGATTCCCGCTTCAGCAGCAGCACCGATATAGGCACTTGTCACACTACCGCTACGAACATCCTGGAAACGACTTGCTGCAGTAGGTTCTCCATTCAGTCCTAGACCTCTAGCGACCAATTCAGCAAATTCCGCACGTGTTATGTTCTCATTTGGTCGGTAGAAGGAACCACCCGGTGTGTTAATTATCCATTTGGCAGAGAGCTCCTTAATGACCTCACTAGCCCAGTGTGACGCCGTATCCGGATAACTAACGATGTTGTTAACAGGGACTACTGACTGATTGCCATTCAGCTGTCCTTGAACAACTACACCACCTGTCGTATTTTTAAAGGAACTAGGTACATTGGATAACCTAAACGTAACTGGATCGATATACGTAAATCCAGATGTTACACTTGGGGTATTGGCAGCCAATTGCATGGCCAGTTGGCTTTTGATATTCTGATCTACACGTTGATCGCTTGTTCCATTACCGGCATACAAATATACGTCCGTATAGTTGCCAAGCTTCTGCGCTCCTGCACCTGCAATCAAGCCTTCCATCGTCCCCGATGAAGAGACAGGTACCGTCTCTAACTGAACGTATAAGGATGGAACCGTTGCTCCTGTCGTTGTACTTGTGTTTGACGTTCCTACACTCCGACTCATAGCCGCCATATCTAAATTAGACAGCGGCACCGTCCAGAGAAGATCGCCATACTTCACACCAATAGTGCCTGTGCGATAACTTGCAGCAATCTGAGTCAGTGCATTTAATGGGAATCCAACATACGCAGCCGATTCACTGTCCGGAATCTCAAATACCACCGGCTGAGTCAATTTCCCGATTGCTCCAGCGTATTCAAAGGACTGAATCAACTTGGTTGCATCCACGTTGAATTGACGAGTCGGCCGATTATAGTGGGACATCGCAGATACAGCAGAAGCCGTAGTATTATTCATCACAAGTAAAGACTGACCATAGCTCGTTGCATCCAATTCCGACAACCAGGAAGGACGGTTTCCCGACTGATTATTGTTCGAACTATTATTCGTCTGTTGTAACGTAAGTGGACCAAATGCTGTTATCGTGACATTCGACGCATCCCGTAACGGCACTGCCCCAGGTACATAACTCACCGTTCCCGTCTGAGTAGCTGTCGATGTTACTGCTGAAGTATCCACTTTCAACGTCACCACAGAGCCAGAAGCTGAAGCAGACAATACAGTTGTGGTTGAATTACCAATCACTACACTGAACTGAGATGCTGTTAGTGCAGCCTGGGACTGGATTGAATCACGGAAATTAATCTGAACCGTGTCTCCCTGAAGCGTAGCCGAAAGGATTTTGCCATTTCCATATGTGTACGTTACTGGAGTCAGATTGAGATATCCTGCTGGGTTATTGTTCAGATCCGTTAATCGCAATGCCCCAGGTACATATGATAGAGATATATTTTGTGTATCCTTCACCGCTGAAGCCAGCGTTAACGTAACCAGATCATTTTCGATCTCGGAAGCATTAACGAAGACTGGCTTACCATCGACCAGAACAGAATATTGGCTGTTGAGCGGTTTATTCGTCGTGTTCAGTGGTTCATTGTAACGCATCCATAACTTGTTACCACTCACCTCAGCACTCTTAAACTCAGGTGGTTTGGTATCAATTGAATTACGGACATAGAAGCCGCTGAATCCAGCAAGAGCCTGTCCACGTGTATCTTTTACAGGCCATGAACCTGGCGTGTATGCAACACGAACGACTTCACCATCCGTAATTGACCGACTAAGATTCAATGTAACCACAGAGCTGCCATTGATTGATATGCTATTGATGCCTACAGCCGACTGATCCGCAGTTACACTGAATTGTCTTGCTGCATCACTTGAAGTGATATATACCGTCTCAGGATAGTACAACGTCATTGTACTGTAATACACGTTACCTTCTCGCGGCTTGGACATAACAGAATCTAAACCATTCTCCACATCTCTTGCGCCAAAAGCAGCCGCAGCATTGGAAGACTGATCTGTAAGACGATTACTTGTAGTACCGGGTGCATATGCGATCCGCACAACCTGTCCTACTGCTACACCCGTATCCAAGACAACATATACACTGTCACCTGAGATATAAGTGGAGCTGACATTCCTCTTTTCACCATTTACAGTTACAGCATAAGTACTACTCAGCGAATTAGTGCTGTACAGCCACTCATCATAAGTCAGGCGAATGGTGTTATTGCTATGCATCTTAGCATTCTTCAACACAGGTGCAGTTGTATCTGCACTTAATGTTTTAAAGGCCCATGATGTAGACCCATTAAGGCCTGTAAATGTATTTCCTGCTTTATCACGAAACGTATTGGCTGGGATGTCTACCACATAATTCGTGTTGCTGTCCAATGCGTTCGCAGGTGTAATCAGCAATTGTCTATTGTTTGCACTATTCATGACTGTCTTGGATGCAACGGTTGCTCCATTTGATTTTTTGAGCGTTACATTCTGAATGTAATTCGGATCAAGTTCTTTGTTGAACGTAACTGTTAATTTTCCCGTTAATGGTGCATTGGTAGTACCGTTTGCGGGAGATACAGTAGATACCATAAGGGACGTCGGATCGGATATGACATTGAATCCCCAAACATTCCCACTAATTGCACTGATATCATTCTCATTGCTATCCCTCAAATAACCTTCTGGCATTACGATGTAATATGTAGTGTTGTTGTTCCAGTTATTCGTGGGAACGATCGTAATCGTATTGGTTCCAAAACCTGTAATTCGAGGTGCTCCTGCGTTTACTGGAATCTGCTCAAATACAGTACCACCAACTCTTCCCTGATAAATAATGAGATTCCCTCTACCTGCGGTTACAGGCTTATCGAACGTCATCACTACCTTAGTTGAAGGGGATACCATTGCTGCGTTATCAGGAACTCTACTCACAAGGGAAGCTGAGCCTAGCCCCAAAGTACTGAAGGTCCACTCTTTGTTAGTCAGTCCCGGAAATGCAGTATTGTCCGCGTAAACAAATGATTTATTATCTATCTCTACGTAGTATGTTGCTCCCGGTAGAGTCTTGCCCAGTGTAATCGTCACTCGTAGGCCAATAGCTGGTACAGGCGTACTGTCTCCCGCATCCGGTGTCGTAGGATCTGTAATCGGTGGTGTGGGATCAATCACGACTTGTTCACTGGATACCAGCACCGAACCCATCGTTGTATTGTCATCCAAACGCTTAATCAAGATTGAACTTTGTGTACCTGGTGCCTTCTGAACAGGTTTATCAAAATCAATAACGAATGGTATTGAACTATCCACATTCGTTCCTTTCACGGCAGGAACAGTATTCGTTATTCCATTTGCACTTAATACGTGTGCAGCATATGCTCCCTGTTCGACTCCACTCCAACCCGTAAGCCAACCTTGAGCGGTCAGCATAACAATTAAGATTCCAAGCATGCCTTTTCTTGCAATTCTCTTCAATTCCACTGATCTTCCCCCTTATCTGCATTTCTTCTCCTGTCTGATGCACAGACCTCATTATGTATTTCGGTTAGAGAAGGGATTTCATTTAGTTATTTGGGGATTTATTCCATAATTTTTCCTTTGTCCATGACAAGCAGTGAAATCGATGGAAGCACAAAAAAGCCCTTAATTCCTTAACGGAATCAAGGGCTCCATTACTATTGCACCTAACTTACAGACCTGCTTGAGTTTTCAAAAGGTCTACTTTATCCACTTGCTCCCAAGGTACATCCAGGTCTGTACGGCCGAAGTGACCGTAAGCAGCGGTTTGTTTGTAGATTGGGCGACGCAGATCCAGCATACGAATGATGCCAGCCGGACGAAGATCAAAGTTGTTACGCACAAGCTCAACCAATTTCTCTTCGCTGACTTTGCCAGTTCCGTATGTATCCACGTTGATCGATACCGGGTTGGCTACACCAATCGCGTAAGCGAGCTGGATTTCCAATTTGTCTGCAAGACCTGCAGCAACAAGGTTTTTCGCTACGTAACGAGCTGCATATGCTGCTGAGCGGTCTACTTTTGTCGGATCTTTACCGGAGAACGCACCACCGCCGTGACGTGCATAACCGCCGTAGGTATCTACGATGATTTTACGTCCAGTAAGGCCTGCATCTCCCTGAGGTCCGCCAATAACGAAACGTCCTGTTGGGTTGATGAAATATTTAGTCTGCTCATCCAGCAATCCAGCTGGAACAACAGGCAAGATTACATGTTCTTTGATATCTTTTTGGATCTGCTCCAGCGTAGTCTCTTCAGCGTGCTGAGTAGACACAACGATTGTATCCACACGTACCGGTTTGTCACCGTCGTATTCAATCGTTACTTGCGTTTTACCATCCGGACGAAGATATTCCAATGTACCGTTCTTACGCACTTCCGCCAGACGACGCGCGATACGGTGGGACAGAGCGATTGGCAAAGGCATGAGTTCAGGTGTTTCGTTCGTTGCAAAACCGAACATCAGACCTTGGTCACCTGCACCAATGTTTTCTGTCTCACGAGCCATTTGTTCCGGGTCACGGTTCTCAAACGCTGCGTTAACGCCTTGGGCAATATCAGCAGACTGCTCATTCAGAGAAGTCAGAACTGCACAAGTGTTATAATCAAAACCGAACTGGGCATTGGTGTACCCAATTTCCTTAATTGTATTACGAACGATGGACGGAATGTCCACGTATTCAGAAGCTGAACTGATTTCACCGATGACAAGCACTAAGCCTGTGGCTACGGAAACTTCGCAAGCTACGCGAGCATTAGGATCGTTCGCCAGGAACGCGTCCAATACGGCGTCTGAGATCTGATCGCAGATTTTATCCGGATGTCCTTCGGTTACAGACTCCGATGTAAATAGATGCCGGCCTTTAACAGACATGAAGTTTCAACCTCCCATAACTAATAGTATGGCGATTGCCCGAACAAAACATGACAGCGATTCGTTCACTGTACCCTCGAAGCTTTCCAAAATGGAATAAGGACGCAGGGTCCGCAGTACCGAAGATAAGGATTTTTCAGGTAATTGCCTCAAACGAAAATCAACCTTTCCCTAGTGGAAAAGGTTGCATACCTCAAGTGCCATCTTAACGTATTTGTCAAGACGTGTCAAACGAAATGGGGTAAGGAAAATGCCCTATAAGTGCTGTTCTGCCTGGCGAATTAGCCTTTTCGTGATCTCTCCACCAACCGATCCATTCTCGCGGGAAGTCAGATGTCCCCACCCTTTGTATTGCCCATAGGAGTGATCACTCACTTCACCCAGTTCAGATCCAAATTCTGTATCCGCACCAGCTAAACCTCTGCCACCATAACCTACATTAAGACCAAACTCTGCAGCAATCTCATACTTCATCTGATCCAGCATTTGACGACTTTCGGGTACCACTTTGCGATTGCTTCTAGCCATGATTCCTGCACCTCCATTAATTGATTGTCAACAGTTATAGAGTGAGCAGGAACAAGGCTGGCTAGCCGTATTAATGTTTGTTAGAACTGGGTAATCTGAGCAAATAAAATGTATAACTAATGAATAATTCCTTTAACAGCTACAAATCCTATTTCAGAGTATATCCACCACGAACCATTACAGTTAAGCTGTATTTGTTTCCTTCCAAGACCGTGATCCCCCGTCCATCCCTTGGAAAAGAGAGCAGGTGATTGGTCGGCGCTACCTGTCCATTCGTCAGGTCAATCCCGTCCGTCAGATCCGCTACACCATTCGTACCTTCACTGACGATCACAGCTTTGCCGCTACGTACAATGAACTCCGCGCCAGACTTTCCGATCAGCTGTTGACCCGGCTTCACGGTTACGATCTCAACGGCTTCAGAAGCGCCCGAGACCAGTGGAGGAAGGGATGTGTCTCCACCTGTGCTACCGGAGTTTCCAGTTCCTGTAGAGCCGGTGTTGTTACCATTTCCTGCATTGCTGTCTGTTCCCGTATTGGTACTTCCTACTCCAGTCGGGATTTTACCACCCAAAGCCTGTTGGATCTGCTGATCTACATAACTCTTTGTTACAACCGGATCATCCGCTGTTCCTGGTTGGCTGGTGCCTGCTCCAATGGCTGTATTGCTGTATACCGACCCAACCCAGACGCCAACACCAATGGCGAGCGCAGCGAGGGATACTTTCATATAAGGTTTCATGTGAATCATTTTCCTCCTCTGGTAATCTATTAACTTTAACTATAGAGAAAAAATAGACATGCGACAAGCAAAACCTCGCTTCCGTAGATGTGGAAGCGAGGTCTTAGCTTTAAAATATCTTAATTTGCGTACAAATTACCGATTATTATTGGGATTATTAGAACCCTCTTCCGGGAACTCCGGGATGATCGGTTCTTCTTTAGGCAGTTTGGATACATCGTAACTATAACCTTGTTCCGCAAGACGAATTCGTTGACCTTCGAAAACATCATACAAGGCTACGCGATATGAGCCACCACGTATTTTATCAAATACCGTATCATCAATACTCCAGTTCAGCGTCTGGTTAATGCCTGTTTTCAGATCAGTTCCTGGTGTGATCTCTTTATCAAACACTTTACCTGACCCATCGGTTAGAGACAGAATCAGCTTGTGTCCATACTCTCCACTATCCACAGCTTCCTCCTGTGTTAAGGAGTAGATCATCTCAATCTGTACTGCCGTTCCACCTGTAAGGTAAGCTTTAATATTGCTACCCGAGAATTTGAACGGATACAAGTCGATATCATTCAGAGAAGATAGAACAGATAATGATTTTGGCTGTACTTCAAATGACATGGCATTAACATAAGCCGTTGCATCACCTTCACCGGTTACAAATTTGTTGTCAGCAACCCCTTCACCTACAATCAGACGCATATCAGATAATGTTTTTACACTCTTCGGCACTTTGGCCCAGAACGTAACGATACTCTTCTGACCTGGTCCCGGTACACGGTTTGCCTGCTTGGCTGTTGCTTTGTAATATTGACCATCTGCTGTTTTGTAGTATCCTACCAACTTCGCAAGGCCACTCTGACGCAGAGACTTATTCGTCATCTCGAATTCGGTGTATACAATATCGGACGAAGATCCCGGATATATATATGTTCTGCGTATGCCCAGCTCTGTTTCTTTATCTGCAGTTCCTTGAGTATAGGTTTTCCCTTCGCCTACATAAGAGAGGGGCTGAATTAAACCGGACGTACTAAGGGTAATCCAATCGTTCTTTTCTTCCTCACTTACTTTCTCCTGCAAAGTTAATTCCAGACGGCTCATATTGAGTTCAGATGGAATCTTCGTCAGGAGATAAGCTTCGGTGACCATACCAGAACCTAGTAACTTGCCGCCTTCTGCACGAATCAGCTTCGTATCTCCATCAATACGTGCAGAATCGATTGTAAACATTGCTTCCAGCTCAGGCAATTGAACCGTTTTGGTCGATGCATTACGGATGGTGACCTTGGCAGCAATAATATCACTGTCTGTCCATGGGAGACGTTGTAAGGAGCCAACAGATACCCCGAATGTACCTTTACTATTCTTAATTACCGTTTCTGTTGTAAGTCCATCTCCACTTGTTACGGATTCAGGAATAGCATAGATGCCAATCGGATAAGAGAACTCAAAGCCACTCGTGCCTCCGCCAGATGTTTCCCCTTCTTTGCTCTCATCTTTGGTTGTAGGTGTCATCGCATATAATTTGATTTTGCTGGTATCGCCATTCCCTTGAATCGTAGAGTTCAGTTTGATCGTTTTAGTCGCACCTGGCTTCAACTTCAGATCATCTAATGCCTTGGTCTCGATCGGATAGGAAGTTCCATCTTCTGTACGGATCTCTAATGCGTATTTGGGAACCTTAACTTCTTTTTTCCCTTGGTTCTTAATGACCCACTGCATCGTTAGATCAAACTCTTCATCCTCACCACGGACACGAGCAGATTCCAATAGAGTCGATACAGGTTGTCCATCAATCGAGATGATATTCGGTTGATTCGCTACTACGTTTACATTCGTTTGGCTAGCTTCAGGAAGCTGTAATGCAGCCACTGGCAGAGCTGTCTTCTCTTCACCTTGTTCTTCCACTAGCAGTAATTCGGACTTTTCCAGTTTCAACGCTGTAGGCAAAGAAGCCATTAAATTTAACGTTTTATTGGCCTGTGCCTGAATACTGACACCCGTACTATCCTTATCCGGGGTCAACGGATAATTCGTACCACCTGGTGTACGTAGAATCCACTTGATGTTTGGATTATCCAATAGCTTATAACTGATATTGTTCAAGTTCACGCCAACTTTGACATATTGCTTCTTATTTTCACCTGGATACACTTTAATTCCCGAGACTTTAACCTTGACGGCTGAATCACTCAGACGAACCGTCTTTGTTTTACCTACAGGTGTAGTGATGCTATATGATGCGGGAACATTGAATTTCCCCAACGTGCTTTCATAATTTGGTTTACTGAAATCCCATTTTACAATCAGGAAGTTCAGATCACTCAATTTCACTTCACGTCCAACCTTCATAACGTATGTGAGATCCACCGTGGAACCCGGTGATACTGTCTTCTTCTCTTGATCCTTGGCGATCAGCTTTGGAGAGAAGCTTGTTCCACCTTTTGTTTTCACTTTGCTCCAATAATCGAGCATCATCATCGGTGTGCTGTCATTATTTTTATACGTCAGTGTATACGTCACCGTATTCCCGTCGTCTTGCGACAAGATATTGACGTCTGTTAACTTCACGGTACTACGTGCAGTTACTTTGACCGCAGGTACCTTAGCCAGGGTATGTACGACTTTGTTCGTGGTTGTTGTCTGTTGCTTCTTTGTTGTTGCGCTGTTATTTGTAGCAGGTTTACCTGAGTTAGCTGGTGTACTTGCAGCAGCTACTAAACCTCCACTTGAACTGATGAATAACATACTAGTTATCAAAGTCGTTATGACCTTTTTATGATCCACTTCCAAACCTCCCATAAGTTGCTTGTTGCTTTATAGTATAAACGTTTGGGATGGAGAGAAAGTTACGATGTTGTTGGTTTTAGTGAAGTAAATACTGAAACAATATAGTGGACTACTAAAATATCACATTATCGTATCCATATTCTTTGTCATATAATATGCGGCTGCTTGAGGTATGCTTGTACATATAGTGTATAATAATATAATTTTTAACAATAAAAAAAACCTACCCATATGGGTAGGTTTTTTTACCAATAACAATTTTAGTTTGCAGAAATTGTTACTTGAACTGGTTTGTCAGTAGCTTGAACGGTAGCTGTAAATTTAACTTCATTGGATGAAGAAGATACAGTAAATCCGTTAAGTTGTCCAGCGAATACATCAGAAATTTTAGCTGCGACTACGCCAGCAGAATCACCAGCTTTAACAGAGATAGTTTTCACAACAGTGTTAGTTCCATCAGTAAATGTAACTTTGTTGCTTCCATCTCTTGTAGCTCCAGTTACTTGAACTGTTACAACTTGTGCCACACCCGTAACTGCTGCAACACCAGGAGTTACTGTTGTTGCATTAGCTTGAGTCACGCCTACAGCTGTATCATCTTTTAGAGTAAGGGTTACAGTTTTATTAGCTACTTTCTCTGCAGATGTCAACACAACTTTGTTAGTTGTTGCAGTAGCATTAAAACCAGCAATGTTCAAAGCACTTGCAACTTTTGTTGCTACAGCTGCAGAATCATCAGCCAGAGCTACTGCTACTTGTTGATTAACAACTGTGCCGTTAACATCACCAGTAACAATTACAAAACCTGCAGTAGTGATATTAGCGTTAACTGGCAAGTCAACCGCTTGATTAGCACCTGTTACTTGAGCAGCACCGTTAGTTGTTGTTGCTGCTGGTGCAGTAGTAGCTACACCTGTTGGTTGAGCTGCTTCATTAGCAGTAGTTTTGTAAACACTTGATTTAGCTGCTTTTTTATCTGTACCTACTGTACGGATAAATGTTGCACCTTCATCTTTCACTTGTACAGAGAACTCTTGGTTGTAAGTTACAGAAGGGTCAATTGTTACAATAACATTTTTACCCTCAACTGTTGTTTGATAGTCATTGATTGGATCAAGTTTTGGAGTGTTCTCTTCGCCAAGTTTCTTAATTACCAAATCAGTTGCAACAGATGCTTGGTTTGCAGTTTCCAGTTGTTCAGTGAAAGGAATTACAAATTTCTTACCTGTTTGAACAATAACTTTGTTGGATGGCAATGCACTTTCGTCAACTCGAGGCGCAACAACACCTACTGGAGTTTCAATCACATAACCAATTTTGTATCCTGCATAAGACTGGATAGAGTTGTTACGCACAGTTTCAACATCAACCGCACCACTAAGATCAGAAGTAGACTTCAGAGTTACAACATTGTCTTTTACAGTTACAGTAGATGGAATTTCACCATTCAAAGTAAAGTCATTTCTAGTAGCATTAGAGATTGCTTTATTGAAAGTGACTTCAACTGTTTTAGCATCTTTCAATACTACAGAGTTCAAAGTAAGATCAGCAACTGCGAGTGGAGCATCAACTCCACCAACTACTTGGTTAGCTTTAGCTTTCAATCCAACAATGTTAATTGCTTGAACAGATTCAGCTCCACCAAATTTAATAGTTGTTCCATCAATTGTTTGTGGGAAAACAAGAATAACTGATTTTCCACTGTTATCTACATTGATTTGTACATCATTCGGCAAAGACAATTTTTGTGCTGTAGAGTTGTCTTTTTTGAATGTGTAGTAGTAGTTAGCACGATTGTTCAAAGTTGCCAAGTCTACTTCTTTATCGAAAGTCAAAGCAACACGTCTAGTATCATTGTTAGCATCAATACCGAAACTTTCCAGTTGCGGAGCTTGACTATCGCTAGCTACGAAAGTACCTTCATAAGTTACCAAGGTATTACGCAAAGCTGTAGTATCTTGAACATCTGCTACTTTAAGGCTATGAGTCCCTTTAAGGTCAGTACTGTAGAATTCTACATAGAACACTTTATTGTCGGATCCACCTGCAGCTTTAACGGACTTAACAGGAATTACATCATTACCTTTTTTAACAGTGTAATATTTAGCATCTGCCGCAGTAACAGACTTATCGAAACGAACAGTCAAACGAAGACCTTCAACTGTTGGGCCGTAAGTTGTTTCAAGCACACGTGGTTGAACCAAATCAACGCTTGCAGTAACTTTGTGCTCTTTAGTAGCATTAGCGTTACCGGAGTAGTCTTTAACTTCTACAAACAAAGTAGTTTCGTATCCTGGCAGACGGTTTTCAGTGAAATCAACTTCATATACGTTACCAGAGATTTGAGTTGCTTTACCTACTTTTTTCGTATCGCCAGACTTCCAGTAGAAGCTCTCATTAGATACGCTTTGTGGATCGATTTCTTCATCAAAAGTAACAGTTACTTTTTCCAAAGTAGCAGAAACTTCAGTCACTTTAGGACCTTCAGTATCAGCAGCTACAGTGAAATCAGTTGTTGCTGCCAAAGATTTCAAACCAGCATAATCTTCAATCAGTGAAGTTGTAAGTTTATGCGCACCTTCGGAGATCGAACCTGTGTAATCACGCAGGATCACTTCGCGTTGGTTAGCACCTTGAGTTACAGATCCAACAAAAGCTTTTTCATCCAATTGGAAGTTGCTGCTTGTTGGAGATTTAACCGGCTCAGAGAAAGTTACTTTGATAACTTTAGTTCCCAGAGCTTTAACTTCTGTTACTGTAGGCAGTACATTATCAGAAGATGTGAAGGAAACTTCACCTTGTGGCACTACAGTACCTGTAGAAGATTTCACATTTTTAACTACTACTTTGTAAGTAGTACCTTGTGTGAATTGACTGGATTCGTTCAACAACAGGCGAGCTGTTTTACCATCAGCCAACAAAGTGATGGATTTGATTCCTTTGGAATTGCTGTCCACTGTGTAGTTAGCTTTGTCAGTTGCAGTAGCTTTGTCTACTTTACCGTCAAAAGCAACTTCTACTTCTTTCAGGTTAGTGGAAGTAGCGGATTGTACTTTAGTTGCAGCTTCTACAACATAAGTAACTTTTTCAGTGAAGTTCTTATCTTTGTAAGTAAATTTCACTTCAGTTTCTTTGTTAGCTTCAAGAGCTTTATCCAAAGTAACTTTTACAGTTTCGCCGTCGCTGATTTTGAATTCAACAACTTTTCCACCTTCAGTTACTGTGTAAGAAGATACTTTCAAGCTTTGCGCTTGGTCAATTGAGTAAGCAGCGCCTACAAGCAATTCACGGGAAGCGTTAGCTGTGAAGTTAGTGTTTGCATCAACCAGACCAGCGTTGATTGCTGCTTGAACATAACCTTTAGCCCAAGCTGGAGCAGTGTTGTTTGTTTCAGCTGGGATTTCAAGATCCAATGCACGAGTCAGGATTGTAGCCATCTCGGACACAGTCACTTTACCGTTGAAGTCGAAGATTTTCTTCTCAACGTTTTTACCTTCCATGATACCAGCAGCTGTTACTGCTTCGATGTAAGGTACAGCCCAGTTTTTAGCTGTGTAGTTTTTGTCAGTGTAAGAAAGAGTTCCAGTGATCTCTTTCAGACCCAGCAATTTAGTGATAACTTTTGCAAACTCAGCGCGAGTCATGTCTTTGTCAAGACCTGCTGTACCATCCGGATAACCGTTGAAGATACCTTTTGCTTTCAATGCATCAAACTGTTGTTGCGGGGAAACTGCTGTGTCACCGAATGCTACAGATGCAAACATTGAGAATGCCATTGCTGTAGACAATGCTACGGATAAAATTTTCTTCATAACCTTTTTTTCTCCTCCTTGGGCGTTCATAACATTTGAATTTTCTTTTTTAATAGGGTCGCTCGTATTCCTCATATATTGTTGCACCCCCTTTCCAGAGTTGTGAGCAAGTTAATATAAATGATGTCTGTGAGCATATCACAGAAACTTGTAAACTAGTTTGTAAATCAGAATCACACGTAAATAGAGTAGTTTCCTAATCCTACCTTACGTATTATACAATGGGTCTCTCGTGCCGTAAAGCAATTTTTTCTAAAAAATAGACAAGATTCTTCACGAGGTCATTCTTGGTAACAGGCCCAATGTTTTCGACTCTACACTTTAAACGCAGTAGATTTCAAAAAGTTGCGGATTGCACAAAAAAAGTTTTGATTTTTTTTATGTATAGGTACAGTGCGGGTATTGAAGCCATTCAAAACCTTTTCAAACCGTTGATACAGCAGTGAATCTGGAATTGTGATCTCTGGTTTACCTGTGCTACCAACGTTTATTTATACCCGCAACTTCAGCCCATGAAGCGACAAAATTCACAAAAAATAAAATAAAAAAGCACCCCTATTGGGATGCTTTTCCTGCATTTCTGGAAATATAAGTTATTTAATCTTCATCGCGAGTTCAATGATTTGAGCACGCATATTTGGATCACTATTCAATCTCAGATACATATCGTCAATTGGTTGTCTGTTCTCACGGTACGTTTTCTCATGCTTCATCGTTGTGTGAGACCATTCAATCAACTCATTCTCAGCCAGAACCAGATTGTTATACGCATCATGGAAGCCAGTGGACTGTACAAGCCCTTCCATAACTTCCTGAGAGATCTCCTGAGTCTTGCGTGTATCTTCCAACTTTTTCTCCAGAATGACTGCCTGCTTCTCAAACTGTGTCTTTGCCTTCATGTAGCCCAGCTGGGCTTTCGAATAAATCGGTTTCATTAGCTAACTTCACCCTCTAGATCATTGTGTATTTACCGTTATTGTATCTTAAACTCTAGCAAATTACAAAAATAGTTATTGGTAAAAGTTCTGTTTCTTCTATTATAAAAGTACTCTATGTCAATTCATTGACAGCCATGAAAAGGACCTGCCCCTTTAGAGTAAGGGACAGGTCCTTCCTAAATTGATTCCATGTATCAAATGAATTAACTCAAGGTTTTAGGGAATAGACCTGTGCTCTTTTTGAGCAATTCCACAGCAATCTTCGCCGCTTCCGCGCGAGTCATGTTCCCTTTTGGATTGAATTGATATGAAGGTTTCTTAGCTCCCGGAACAGTCACAGGGCTTCCTTCCATGATCTTCGCTTTTGTCACTGCTTGTACAGCTGGACGAGCATAATACTCAATTGAAGATGAATCCAGGAACGACTTACCTAGCGCTGAAGATAACTTGCTATCATTGGCCGCAAGTTTCGCGTTCATTGCACGTGCAATCATAACAGCCGCTTCTTCTCTGGAAACTGGTAATTGTGGCTGGAAGAATCCATCACTGCGTCCTTGTACAATCCCCACACGCGCTGCTGTCTCAATGGCTTCATAGCTCCAAATCTCAGCTCCAGTGCCTTTCCCTACGTCACTGAACGTTTGTTTGGTTGGATTTATCAATGGAATATCCATTCCCTTAACCAACAATGTTGCGAATTCCCCACGTGTTGTTTGATCATCTGCACCGAATGAATTACTCTTCAACGGCTTCATCAGCCCTTTGGAATACATCGCATTTAGTACATTTCTTGCCCATGGATGATTCGTGATATCCGAATAACTTCTGCTCTGCTTCATGACTTTGTAATAACCAAACTCATTAAACGGTACAGTAATCGTATGCTTCTTCGTATCTACTTTACCACCGATGGATACCCAGTTACCTGGATTTGTTTTATCTGAGTATTTGTAAACCGTAATCGTAGACCCTACATCATCTACAATAGATGGATCATAATTCAGAGTTAATGTTCCCCGCTGTGAAGGTGTCAGGATACGTTCTGCAGCATAATTAGTAAATGTCCCTTCTACGCTATAAGGAGCTAGACCGTTTGTACCAGGTTTGTATCCATTGTCGCTTTTGTTACCTAGCTCTCCTAAGCCACCATTGATCCAGTAGATATCCGAAATCAGTGCAAAATCACCTGTACTTAAAGTAGATGCGAAATTACCAGAAATCGTTGGAGACACTTGTATTGGTGTTTTTTGAACATTTGTACCTCTTTCATCCGAATCAACGCCGATTGAATTTCCATAATCATTAATTCGCTCTACAATACCTTTTGCTGGTTCTGCAATACCAAACAAAAGTTTGTTGTTAGGATAAAATTTCGTGATTCCTATCGAGTTCTCCGACTGAAGAACCGTCCCTTTAGGGAAGGACAACGTTAATTCTTTATTGAACACCGTGTATTTATTGGCTACTTTAGGAGCCATATACTGCGAATCTGTTGTAACCGCACTGGTGTAATACACAGTTACCGTATCATTCGTAGTCCCACCAGCACGCGTAATGCTAATCTTGATTTTGTTTTCTTTGTCGGCCTTCAATCCCACATAATCCAGTATGAAACGATTGTTATAGTCAGGCCGTTTAACCGCTGCTTCTTTACCAATAAGAACCTCCGTTGCTCCCTCTGCCTCGATATCGAACCGGATAAAGTTTTTATTTACGACAATTTGATTACCTACTGTTGGCTGAGGCGCAACAATTCGATAGGACGCAGGTTCACGGACAATCTCGATTCTCTGTGTAGAGCGGGCACCTGTACTATTAATTAATTCGAGTGTATAAACTTGGGTTCCCGGTGCATCGAACTTCAAACCGCGAATCCTCGCAATAAACTGATCTTCATTACCCGCAAAGTCAGAGCCAGTTGTTTCTCCTCCAACTGATCCACTGTTGATGATATCCAGAACCGGTGTTGTATTAACGGTTTTGCTGAAGATCACTTTTGATCCAGATGTCACATTAATGTTCTGTGCACCACTACCTCGGAATACCAAATCATATTCTTTTTCACTTGTTACGTATTTGTTATCTTTGAATACAAAGTCTGGAGTGACGGCAAAGATTTTAGTCAGTTCATCTTCAGAATATGTCGATACTGTGTTTTTATCAAAAACACTTCTGGAGTCTTTAGGAATCAATGTAGGCATGAATGTAGAAATCGTTGAATTATTCGTATCCACTACATTAATTTTCAAAATCGTGGATATCGTTCTCGGTAGCCCACCCGCATCTTCTTCAATAGCCCGTATTTCGATAGTGTTCTCTCCATAATAGATAGGACCATTTCTCTGAATCGGTAGACTGAAGTTGAAGTCTTTAGTTTTAGGGAAAGCAAGAACCGGATCTTTCACCATACTTACATCTGTCGTTGCCTTTAATTGACCATTTACAATCAACTCAGCCTTGAGATCAGTCAAGGACTTAAAACCAAGTAGTTCCCCTTTAAGAGTCAGGTTTTGTGTGCCTTTAGATGAGTCAAATGTATATGTTCTACCATTCTGTAGGCTCTCTACATAGATCGAACTGATTGTAGCATAAGTCAGCTCAACAACTTTTGAGAGTTCTGGTGAAACATTCGTTCCAAATGAGAAGCGGATCTGTTGTTTACCGCTCGCAAGCTTCTTAATAACGTATACTTTTTGATTGGACTCTAAGCCACTAGCAGCCGGAGTGCCAGTATATTCTGTAATATCAAGCTCATTAGCCCCTGAAGGCAGATATACAGCTTTTAGCGTCTTTGTGATTGGTCTGCTGGACTCAACTAATATAAATACTTCATCATCCTGCAACATTGTTCCGTTAATTGGAACCTTGGAGTCGATAACTCCACCCTTGTAATTAGGTAGGTAGTAAATGTTAGTAATATCCTGTGCATCCGATGAATATACGTAATTCGCTGCATATTCTGCACTGAATGTTCCTTGGGTTACGTTAACTTTAAGGATTTGATTTTTCGCTATTATGGAACCATCAGGTGTTAAATCATAGGTTGGAACCCCTTGAAACTTAACCATTCTGTATTTCACAGATTTCCCGTCGGGACCTGTAATTAGTTTCTCTTCAGTTACTGTAACATCATAATCGTCAAAGGTTGTTTTTCCTCCAGGCTGTATTGTTACTTTTCCATCTGTAGCAAAATTATTACTACCTTCCTCATACGGAATCAATACTTCACCAGATAATGTTGCAGTTGTCTTATCTGGATCTGTGAACGTTGCCGGTTCGCTTCTGCTCAATACCGATTTCGTCTCACTACCGATATTTACATTAAGTTGAACGAACGGCTTAGTTTTATCAAAATAATAAACCACACGCTCTGTTTCGATCTGATTTGCTTCACTTACAATTTTGAACTTCAATATATTTTTTCCTGGCAACAATTTCATTTGTGCCGCAAAAAAGCTTCCATCTGGCCGTACAGGTGTATCAATGTCGTCCTTACCATTAACAGACACGATAACTTGAGTTGCATTCTTCACATTACCTTGAAAATCCACCCGTTCTGTGTCAACTACAGTCTCTGTACCTTCATTTAAATTGTAAGCTACACTACCTCCCTCAGCTGAAGGATCTGTGAAAAGAGTGAAATTTTCAATAAATGGGGCAGGATCATACAAAACATAGAATGTGTCTGAGCTTTCCACGGTACTCTGTCCTTGTGTCCCGATAAATGTAACTTTGTTAAATCCGGAAAACAAACCTACACTATTTGCTGTAAAACGATTGTTACCATTGTCAGTTATTGCAGTCGTAGTCGTGCGTGTTTCATCAACTTTCCATTCTTGGACAGCTCCAGTCTGAGCAAGATTCAACTGCTCCACCTTCACTTTAAGCGATGTTCCATTAACCATAGCAAATGTGCCTGTTATCGTTAATGATGACGTTGGGCTTTTATACACATTATCCCGAGTGATAAACTCACCTTTGTTAGAAACTAACGAAAGTCTAGAGCTTTCACGAATCGTTCGATCGGATGGCGTAAAATAAGTCGTAAATGAATCCGCAGCCGAAGCAACGGACCCACCGAATAGACCCTGTGGGAACAATGAGAACACCATGGTGACCAACATGATCCAGACCAACGGCCGTTTCTTTTGTTGCATTAAATATCATCTCTCCTCTTTTAAGTCAGTTACCTTTATATATCGGCAAAAAGATCCAATTATTTAGTAAAAATCTCAAAATAAACAAAAAACCTTATCCACAAGGGATAAGGTTGGGTCTGGAATAATATTCAAGAATAGCTATAACCATTACATTTATCTATTTATGATTTCGAACGGGTCTCCGGATTCAGCTTGACGCGCATGCGCATCAGGAAGTTAATAACCGGTCTTCTCGTCTTGCTAACAAGCCCGATAACTTCTGCCCCCACCTGGAGGAAGAACATCATGATACAGATGACCACAAACGTTACCCAGTTCGCTTCAAACATGGCAGCGGAAGATTGGATAATGGCCAGAACTCCGAAGAACGCGGCAATTCCGTATATGATCAGTACCGTCTGACGGTGACTGAATCCAAGTTCACGCAAGCAGTGATGCAGGTGACCTTTATCCGGTGCGAAAATCGGTTTCCGTTGTACCGCACGACGGATAATCGCGAAGAAGGTATCCGAGAGCGGCACACCGATAATGATCAGCGGTGTAATAAAGGACACGATAGCAATTTGTTTGAATCCCAGCATGGACAGCATTGCCAGAGAGAAACCAAGGAATAGTGATCCGGTATCCCCCATGAAGATCTTGGCCGGGTGGAAGTTGAAGAATAGGAATCCGATAATACTACCCAGCAATACAAGACACATCAAGGCAATCATCATGTTACCCATGAGGAATGACATTACGGCAATGGTACCAATTGCAATACCAGATACACCGGCTGCCAGACCATCCAGACCATCAATCAGGTTAATCGCATTCGTTACACCAACGATCCAGAAGATCGTCAGCGGTATGGATACCCAAGCTTCGAGTGAAGAGTAGGAATCCTGAAACGGAATGTTAACGAAATCTACCCGGATATTAAATCCGAATACAACGACAGAAGCAGCAACGATCTGACCAAGCAGCTTCACTTTGGCCGATAGTTCAAACCGATCATCGAGTGCGCCGATCAGTACAATAATTGTTCCACCAATCAGAAACGCGCTGACAAAACTCATATCCCGAGTCGTGAACCATGCCGATACAAACGGAAGCAATGCAGCAACTGTAATAATAAAGGCCAGGAATATCCCCAGACCACCAAGACGAGGCATGATCCGTGTGTGTACTTTACGTGCATTCGGCGTATCCATTGCGCCAATGCGGACTGCGAACTTTTTGACAAGTGGTGTCAGGGCAAGAGCCAGTCCCATTGACACGATAAATCCAATGATAAAGATCGCTACCATTTGAACATTCGACCCCCAATTATAATACCTGTACGAAATTATAAATCCCCTGATCTCTTTTTATATATAAAAAATTATTTGTTAGTCACTTTTGATGAAAAATTTTGTTACACGATAACGGAGAGTACAAGGAAAACTAGAGAAGTGTAACGTTCGCATTTATCACCGGATTTCATCCTTTGGAAAAGGATAAAAGGAAATCTGGGGATAACGGCGATCGACAGGTTGCCTTGCAATCGTAGTGCCAAGTGTAACGCTTCTGTTTTCATGGAGTGGCACACATGTAATCCGGAATGAATTATACGCTCATCACACCCGAAAAGCCATCCTCAATTTCTAGCAAAAACACGCATTTATCTCGCAATTACCTGTTTTTAACGGACTTTCGTCACGTTTTCTTTGTCACGCATCACCTTAACAGCGAATTTCGGAAGCGCAAGCATCCGGCCAGCCCGGCTTGGTTCACGCAATAAGCGATAAAACCACTCCAGTCTTAACTTTTGAAACAGGACAGGCGCACGTTTAGTTTTACCCGAAATCACATCAAAGCTTCCGCCAACGCCCATGGTTACGGGAACCTGCAGTGCATCTTTGTGCTTGTGAATCCACGGTTCTTGGGTCTCCGCCCCACGTGCTACAAACAACAGATCAGGTGCCGCTTCCCGAATGGAAGCGATGACCTGTTCATCCTCAGCCGGACCAAAATAACCGTCGCGATAACCCACAATTCGAATCGCCGGATATTGCTGTTGTAACCGAACTGCCGTTTCTTGAATCACCTCAGGGGTGGAACCCAGCAGATATACGCCCCATCGATAGTTTTCTCCAACACGCAGCAATTCATGTAAAAGCTCAAAACCCGGCACTCGCTCAGCTACAGGATCTCCACAATAGTTCGCAGCCCATACGACACCTGTTCCATCAGGAACAATCAATTCCGCAGCTTGCATGACTTCCATAATTGCGGGATTTTCCAATGCGGCCATAACCATAATGGGGTTGGCTGTGATGACCTGATGTGGTGTCTGCTTGGACAGCACAGCTTCCTGGAGAACCTTTACCGTTTCTTTCATCGTCAGTTTGGAAAAAGGAATGCCGTAGATCGAAACGGTAGGTATTGATCCGGTCTGACTCATCTTTATCTCATCCTTTGCGGCCTAAATAGTTAATAATCTGCTGTGCAGGCACTCTGGCTTCCTGCTTCAGTTGGGTGATGCCTTCTTCATGTTCCTTCAACCACTGTGAACGTTGATCCAGCAGTCCAACAACAGTCTTGGCGAGTTTATCTCCATCGAGTGTATCCGTATTTCCTGCTGGTTCACTGTCCAGACGAAGCAGGAATTGATCAATTTTCGGATCATACGAGATACCCACCGGAGGCACATATTGCGAAGCTGCATAGATCAGACTGTGCAGACGCATACCGATGACGAGATCACACTTGCTGACTTCCTCCAGCATAAGCTGAGGATCGGTCAGATCTTCTGTGATGCTAATCTCGCTGCCTTTGCTGGTCACATCACCTAGCATTTCCATAAGGAATCGTGATGCCTGTTCATCAACTGGCAGATGAAATGGCAGAAAACGCAAGTGCATCGCTCTTTTGGAGCACAGCTTTTTTAATCCTGCTGCAATAGCTGTAAGTTCCTTCCGGTCTGACTCCCAAAAACGTACCGAAACGCCGATCACAGGAAGCTTGGTATGTCCTCCAGTTGAAGGTTCCACTCGATTAGCTTGAGTAGTAGCATTTGCTGAGACAGCACCTACGCCCCTCTCAACTTTTGTTTCAGGTAATGGCAAACCCATTACGGGGTCGGGTACAACATGGATCTGATTCCACTGTAACCCGAGCCCACGCAGGTAATCTGCAGATTGTTCATCCCGAACGGATACATAGGTGCAGGCCTTAAAGACCGATTTGATCATCGGATTGAAAATTTTACGATTCACTGGGCCAATCCCCTGTGCATAGATAAACGTTGGTTTTTTCAGCCACTGGGCCAGCTTGATTACACCCAGATAATAAGGAATGGATTTCAGTCCAGTTGCATCCTGCAATAGACTTCCTCCGCCACTGATTAACCCGTCGCTCTCCTTGAGCGCTTCACGGACTTCCTTCAATTTCATACGATGCACGGAGCGTACACCGTACATGGCGGTTGTTGACTCGGGATCACCCGAGAGAACAATAGGTTCAATGGTTATGTTCGACCTTTGGCTTTCCTCTTCCAGCGCTGTCAAAATCGACTTTAGCACCGCTTCGTCTCCGCTATTGCGGAATCCGTAATACCCCGAGATGACTAACTTTTGAGAAGTGGTGACCATTTTTTCCAACATCCTTCCGCTACTTGCCACACACCCACAGCAATGATACCGAAGATTAAGCCAAGTCCCAATCCCATCACTCCACGAATGAGTGACAATACAGCCGGCGTATGGATATGCGCGAACGTATCCACCATGGACAACTGTCCAATCGCTGCAATAATGAGCACAAAGATGACTTTACGATATTTTAAAGCGGCGAACACGCCAACGATAAACAGCGGGTGTCCCAGCATAAATTCTTTGAATCTCGGACGTACACCGAACGTATCTTCCAACACAACACGTAGGAACATCTCGAATGGTGTAACCGAACCCGAGTTGCCTGTACGACTCAAATAGTAATATCCAACAACGGCAGCAACAAGTCCCAGTACTACCATTACAACGGTAATCGGTGTACGAAGAATATTCTTAATTTGTTTAATAGAGAACGATCCCGAACCCCGGTAAAACACAATATAGATCGCCACCAGTGCCATAGGCGCAAAGTGCAACAGACTCACGCCGCGGAACTGGTTAATCACCAGACTGTACGTAATACTGTTAAGCAATGCGATGACAAAAGGTACCGCCAGAAATGACAGAATCGAAGTTCTTACATATAAAACTAACGTTTGTTTCAAACGACGACCCGCGGATGCGTCGGGTTGACGCTGTTGCTGATAGTTCACTGTACGAACGGCCAGCACCATCGCTATGGTCGGCGCGGCGATTGCCACAAGCAAGGCAATTCCTTGCTCCAGCAGCGTTGGTTTCAAAAGGAACAATCCTGCACTGCCCACCAAAGCGACCACAAATGCGATCAAAGTCAGTAGTGGGATAAAATAAGAAACCATAAGTGCAATCATGGCAATTGCACCAACAAGAGCAACCAGCTTGGCATAACGCTGAATCGAAGAATCCTTAACTGTAAATGCTTCAGCTTGTCCTAACTCGAATCCATGCTTCGCCATGCGTTCTACCGCATGACCCGGCTCACCTAAGCTATTGATCAGATTCTCAATTGGATCTGTAATCATGGCCTTTGCTGTATTCCGGCTTGGCGATGCATTCATATAGAGCATACGAATATTGCGATCCTTGGTTGCGAGAACAAAACGGTCAGCAATTGTGTCTACGTCCAGATTGGCATCTCCATCACTAAGGGAGTACAGACGCGTAACGTTGTAATCCGTTTTATATGCAAGGGTCTGGAATCCAGACTGCGGTTTCTTCAAGTTCTCAATGGCTGCAAGACCAATATTGTGCTTGTTCAGCAACTGTGCAAATTGGTCGAGACTTTTCATCTCTGCATTATCATTGTACCCTTTCACAGCATCACCATCAAACAAGATGCGCTTTACGCCATTCTCTTCGAAGAAGGTAAGCAAGCGCTCCATCGATTCCTGGCTGTATGGCACACTGTCCGAGATCCGCGGCAAAATGTAGAACCCTTTATCACGTAGCATCTTCACGGCAACCGGATCGGGCTGCAAAGGCTGCATGTTGGCATTCTCCGGAGGAGTCTGCAATATTAAGCCGCTACGACCTTCATATTCCCAAGGCACTACCGGAATCTGCCGATCAGCGAACGTTTGTTCAATAATAGGGGTATACGTCTGTGCGTTTTCCTCCGATGTAAATAACACATACGTGTAATTCGCATTAGAAGGGATCACATCTTTGGTCAGGTTCGCGAGATCCTGGCCGTTATATACCATTAGTCGGCGTGTCTTTCTCAGCTCGTCCAATGTACTTTCGAACACAGCCATCGTTGTTACGCCTGCGTCTTTTAGACGAGTCAATTGTTCATTCATGAAATCTTGCGGATGTGCCTGATAGGCGGAAATATCCAGCAGACCTCGATAGTTGAAGACAAGCTCCACCTTTTTGGCAGAAGATTCTGTCTGCACCCGATCACTGATTACAGGGATGGACGCGACCAGACCGATAATAACGACGAGCCACAACCACTTCCGAGAAGCGTTATTCCAATAAAGCCATTTTTGACGCACTACATGTACCTCCTCAAGTGTTGGAACCAAATGCACGTTCAGCTCAAGTAATTCGTTCATTTAACATTCATACAATAGGTTACAAACAGCTTGTGTCAACAAGCCTTCTTATATGCTAGAACCATCTACACTTTTATTTCAAAGAAAAACCCCTCCGCCAACCAACCTTACGGTGCGGAGAGGCCTTCTCATGTTCTTGCTCATTGTTGCATTTGTATTATTGTGCGTCTACACGCGACATCACTGTTGTCACCAGACGCTCGATCCGGCTTTCCGCATCTTCCAAATTCTCTCCACGCACGGCGAAGTATACTTTGATCTTCGGTTCTGTTCCTGAAGGACGCAAGCAGAACCATGAACCGTCTGCCAAAATGAACTTCAGTACGTTCTCCTTCGGAAGACCGTCCAGACCAAGGGAATAGTCCAGCACATCTTGTACCGCAATTCCCGCTACTTCTTGTGGCGGATTGGAACGCCAGTCCGTCATTTTGGCTTGAATCTGAGCCACGCCGTCTTTGCCTTTCAGCGTACGGGACTCCAGCTTCTCCAAGAAATATCCGAATTGGTTGTACAGCTCTTGCAAGACATCATACAGCGTCTTGCCTTGGCTCTTATAATACGCAGCTGCTTCAGCAATCAGCATCGAGGCAAGGACAGCATCCTTGTCACGGGCATAGTTGCCTGAAAGGTAGCCATAACTCTCTTCATATCCGAACAAGAATGTATGACTGCCTGTTGCTTCGAACTGGTTCATTTTTTCACCAATATATTTGAAGCCCGTCAGTGTGTTCATCACTTCTGCACCGTAATGTTCAGCAATAACAGCACCCATCTCACTTGTTACGATTGTTTTGACAACCGCACCATTGCTTGGCAGTGTTCCGGTCTCTTGAAGACGGCTCAACAGGTAATGTACCATAATGGCACCAGACTGGTTACCGGACAAGACGAAATATTTGCCATCGTTGTCTTTCACGACAGCACCCATACGGTCTGCATCCGGATCTGTTCCGATCAGAATGTCAGCGCCTACGGATTCTCCCAGCTTCATTGCAAGCGTAAACGCTTCGCGTTCTTCCGGGTTAGGGGATTTCACGGTAGAGAACTCAGCATCCGGCTGTTCCTGTTCAGCTACAATGTGCACTTGCTCGAATCCGATCTGCTCCAGCACGCGACGTACAGGAATGTTACCTGTTCCGTGAAGCGGTGTGTAAACGATTTTGAAATCACGGCCTATGCCGGATTGGATCAGTTCGCGGCTCAGACTGCGGCTTGCTACGGTATCCACAAACGCTTGATCTTGGTCTTCACCCAACCAGATCAGGAGCCCTTGAGCTTCTGCTTCTTCTTGCGTCAGCTTTTTCACGTCAGCAAGGGAAGGCACTTCCTGGATGTACTGAATGACTTTTTCAGCTTCATCCGGTACCAATTGACCGCCCTCATGATTGTATACTTTGTAGCCGTTATATTCCGGTGGGTTATGGCTCGCTGTTACAACGATCCCTCCAGTTGCCTTCTGATGACGCACTGCGAATGACAGCTCAGGAGTTGAACGCAGGGATGGGAACAGCTTGGCTACAATGCCGTTTCCAGCCAGTACAAGCGCAGCATCCAGTGTGAATTCAGGTGAGAAATGACGGGAATCATGAGCAATGACAACAGAAGGTTTGCCTTCTTGGTCACCATGCTGCTCAAGCAAATAACGCGCAAATCCTTGCGTTGCCCGACCTACGGTGTAGCGGTTCATCCGGTTGCTTCCGGCACCAATGACTCCGCGCAATCCACCTGTACCAAACTCCAGGTTTCTGTAAAAACGTTCCTCCAGCTCTTTCGGCTGATCCTGCAAGTCACGAAGCTCCTGTTTCGTTGCTTCATCAATCGAAGCATCCTCCAACCATTGCTGCAACGTCTCTGCTGCTGCTGTGCTTAACTGTTCCATTCCGATAAACCCCTTCCGTCTATATAAATTCAGGTGTGCTGAGTTACTTCAACATCTTGCATCATTCGGTCCGTCTACGTTCCTGCATGATGTCAATGCTCACGTATGTAATCAGCTTGGGTCTGACAGTGCAAACATAATCTCGCCTTCAGCGACCACTTTGTCGTTCACTCGGGCAGTTGCTTTACCTTTACCGATAGAACCCTTCAGACGTGTAATCTCCACTTCCAGAATCAACGTATCTCCGGGCACAACTTGTCCACGGAATCGGAAGTTGTCCAGTCCCGCCAAAAATCCGATTTTTCCTTTGTTAGCTTCCAGGTTCAACATAGCCGCTGCACCAACCTGAGCCAATGCTTCGGTGATCAAAACACCCGGCATTACCGGATACTCAGGGAAATGACCGATAAAGAATGGTTCATTAATCGTTACATTTTTCAAACCAACCGCACGTTTGCCATCTTCCATCTCCAAAATTCTGTCCACCAACAGGAACGGCGGACGATGCGGGATAATTTCTTGAATCTGTTTGATATCGAGCACAGTGTAATCTCCTCTCGGGATGTTTATATGAGCGTTCTTCATCATGGATTGACTCTTAGCGCTTTGGTGGTCGTTACGGTTACGGATCGTCCCTCTGATCGCTGTTGTCTCCGAATTTTTTTGATCAACCTCAGAGAGGTCAAAATTCGGTGACAAAGGCGAGCGCTTCGCTTCTTCTGAACGATTCCGTTCCCTCCACTTACTTCGGTGCTGCAAGGTCAACCCCCACATGACAAAGTCGAAGCTCATATAAAAGGTTTTTAATTTTAAATTTTGTATGGAAAGCATATTTTCGGTTAACACTAGTTATATCCTTCATGACTGCAGTAGTGAAGGTTAAGATAAGGGGTCTCTCTTCGCGATGACGAATGTCTTTCGCAGGGGAGGCCTCTTTTGTGACGTCAAACGTCATCCATCATTATACTGTTTTCAACGTCAAAAAGAAAACTCCTGCCTGCGCAGGAGTTTTCGCTTAACTCGTTACATTATGGAGCGAATACCAGATTATATACATGTTCCCATGTACTCCATTGCCATACGGAACCGATATCCTGTTTGCCCAGTACCACATATCCAGCTACCATTCCGCCAGCGAGGGCAAGAACAAGCAGGACCGGAACCAGGAACCATCTTGCGATGCGCCATCCACTCTTCTTCTTCTTGACTTCCTTTTTCTCCGGCTTACTGTTCTGCTGCTGTGTTTCTGTCATCACATTCACCTTTTACGCTCTCATATTGTTGGCAAGACCCAACATGGAATCACTTGAAGTTAGCGCCTTTGCCGCCAGCTGATATGTCCGCTGTCCTTGCATAAGCAAAGACATCTCCTGTGTCAGATCAACGTTGGATTGCTCCAGAAATCCTGGTCGGATCAAGGCCGCTGCTTGACGTGTAGCTGCATTAGCGCCAAATACATCATCTTCGGTTAATCCCGCATCCAGACCAAACAGGTTATCCGCAAACTGCACCAGCCCCTCAGGACGTTCAATGTCTACCACTTGCAGCTGTGCTCCAATGGTTGCGTTTGCCGCATTACCGCGTCGGATTAACAGGTTGCCATTTTCATCAAAAGCAACTTTGCTATTATTCGGTGCCGTAATACGATTGCCTTGACGATCCAGGGCAAAGTGGCCTTCGCCATTGACCATCACCATCATATCAGGTGAATTCGGAGTAGGCTTAGGTCTTGTATCAGGTACAAAATGAAATGCACCCTGACGTGTCCACATTTTCTCCCCATTCGCTTCAACTGCAAACATCGCATTTCCTTCAATGGCCAGATCGGTCGGAAGACCAGTCTCGTTCAAGGGGCCTTGAGACATATCCTTCGTTACATCTGCCAAACGAGCACCAAAACCGAGGTTATATCCCATCGGTGTGGAACGCCCATCCAGTTTGTACTTGTCCGGTTGTTGTTGAACCCGGGTTAGCACATCCTCGAAGGCCGCTTGTTTGCTCTTATAGCCTGCCGTATTCACGTTGGCAATATTATCGGAAATGACATCCAGACGTTGCTGTATGGCAGTCATGGAAACCTTGGCACTAATCATGGAATTATTCATTGGTGGTATACCCTCCCTTGTGTCCTGTCCACCCTCCCAAACCCTCCCTAGTAGGGAGGGCCCCAGATGGCGCTGCCCTCTGGACTCCCGAAACAGGCGGATTAGGTAAGTGGGGTACGATCTTGCTAAGTGACGGTGGTGTGTGTTCGCCGCGACTGCCCGACTATGATTCCCGCCATCGTTTCACATGGCTGAATCATAGTCGGGCACGCTCTTTATGCGGCGTGTAGCTCCGCGGGGTCTCTTCCTTGCTTTGCTCCGCAAAGGACTGTCGAGACCGTCGCTGCGCTCAGGTACTGCCACGCATTCCTCGCATAGGCTCGGCTGCGTCTAGGCTCTTGCGCTCCGCGGGGTCTCTTCCTTGCTTTGCTTCGCAAAGGGCTGTCGAGACCGTCGCTGCGCTCAGGTATTGCTACGCATTCCTCGCATAGGCTCGGCTACGTCTAGGCTCTTGCGCTTCGCGTGAGCCTCTCTGCTTTGCTACGCAAAGGGCGTTTGGCTCTCCGCTGCGCGGTTATATTTAAACGTCTGCGTTATACACGCCCGACTTCATTGACGGCTTTATCAAGACTGCGGTCGTAGAATTGTACGACCTTCTGGTTCGCTTCATACGCACGGAATGCAGCGTTCATATCAACCGTTGCCTGTGAGGCATCAACATTGGAACCTTCCAGGTAACCCTGACGGATCTGCACATTATCACCGGCAGCCATCATCCGGGACGTTGCCCCGTTTGCATCGCTGAGACTGAAATTGCCATTACCTTGACGAACCAGTTGATTCGGCTGGTCAATGACACTAATGCCAAGAGTAACCCCTGTTGGTGCACCCGTTGCTGCATCTACCAAACGGCCTTGCTCATCCACTTTAAATTGCTCCACAGAACCTGTCAACACTACAGGTTGTCCATTATTATCCAACACTTGTGAACCTGTTGAACTCAGCAATTGTCCCGTTCCAGTGATCTCGAAGTGACCATCGCGTGTGTATCCGGTGTTACCTTCTGCATCCTGAACTGTAAAATACGCCTGAGGCTGGTAAGTCACCGTGCCGTCGGCCCGTACAAATTTGCCTGATGCGTCAAACGGGACAGGTTGTCCAGTCTGCGGATCATTGACAGTCATATTGGATGAAATGGAAAAATCATTTTTCTGCCCAGTCTCCATAATGGTCCCCTGCAAATTCATGGACAAACTCTCTTCCGCGAACACCCCCGTGTTCAGCTTGCCCAGCCGCTTTGTTGGAAGATTTGCATCTCCGCCCACCAAAGTAATGAGCATTTCCGGGAAGGAACGGCTTACGCTGTTCACCTGTTTATATCCCGTGGTGTTCATATTTACGATATTCTGTGTTGCTGTGTCATGGCGGCGTTGTTGCGTAATCATTCCCGCAGTAGCGGTGTACAGACCTCTTAACATGAATTAACCCCTCTCCTCAAGCGCTTGACCTGTCACAGGTTGGCTGCTTGTCCGTTCTGCTTTCCGAGCATGGCGAACCTTTGCTATTTATATCGGCAGATTAGAACTTTTTCTTAACCACCTGATCCAAATTATTAAGCATTATGCCTGTCCCCTTCACGACACAGTGCATTGGATCTTCCGCCACCCATACCGGTACATGCAATTCATTGGACAAAAGCTCGTCCAGTCCGTTCAGCAATGCACCTCCGCCAGTCAATACAACACCACGGTCGATAATGTCCGCTGACAATTCAGGCGGTGTACGTTCCAATACCGATTTGGCTGCCACGATGATGGATTGCACGGAATCCCAAAGTGCTTCCTGTACTTCATTTCCCGATATCGTTACGGTAACAGGAAGGCCGGATACCATATCGCGTCCGCGAATGTCCATCTCTGTTTGATGTCCACCCGGATGTACGGTACCAATCGCAATTTTGATGTCTTCAGCGGTCCGTTCACCGATCATGAGCTTGTACTTGGCTTTGATAAACTTGATAATGGCTTCGTCGAACTTGTCCCCTGCGACTTTAATAGAAGAGGCGGTGACCACGTCGCCCATAGAAAGGACTGCAACGTCAGTCGTACCGCCGCCGATATCCACGACCATATTGCCGCTCGGCTGAAAAATATCCATTCCCGCACCGATCGCTGCCGCTTTCGGCTCTTCTTCTAGAAACACTTCTTTGGCACCACTGCGTTCTGCCGCCTCACGGATGGCCTTCTGCTCCACGGAAGTAATGTTCGTTGGTGCACAGATCAAAATTCGAGGGTGGCTGTACCAGCTTCTTGCACCCACACGATTAATGAAATGTCTGAGCATCGCTTCTGTAATCTCGAAATCCGCAATAACGCCGTCACGCAGCGGTCTAATGGCAACAATGTTACCTGGAGTACGCCCCACCATACGACGCGCTTCTTCCCCAACAGCAAGGACACGCTTCGTATCTCTTTCAATGGTCACGACGGAAGGTTCATCGAGGACAACCCCACTTCCTTTCACGTGAATAAGCACGTTGGCCGTGCCAAGATCAATACCGATATCCTTGCTAAACATAAAAGAGCCCCCAAAGTGATATTATTTGGTCAGCGTATCCTGTGAAAAAGAGTCCCTTATCACGTCACCGCTCGTTCGACAAAGTGCAACATATATATGTAAAAATCGGGCTGATAAGATGTCATAATTCGATCCTGTACCAGCATTTAACATATCATACTTCAGGGGAGGGATTCAATGCATGTGTGAGCTTTTTGGCCTACGTCTTTGTGAAGATGCTTACGATTTGGCGGAAGCCAACACCTCACGTTTCTTGCCACTCGTTTTTTTGTATTTAATTTTGGTCGCTTCACCGCCCCGCAAATGGCGGATCGACTTGTGATACTCCAAAATGTGTTTCACCTGGTCAGCAAGATCAGGGTTGATTTCCGGCAGACGCTCCGTCAGATCCTTATGCACAGTACTCTTTGACACGCCGAATTCTTTGGCTATGGTACGGACCGTATTCCTCGTCTCAACAATGCAGCGACCAATTTTGATGGTCCGTTCCTTGATGTAATCGTGCACGCTCCCGCCTCCCTACTGTGTGGATAGTTTGGTACATTATATGAGGAGCATGCCTATATATTCGCGGTTTAGAGGTGTGACAAGCTTCGAAGGTCCCATTATTTTCTGAAAAGCACAAAAAGAGCAGAGGTTTAACCCCCTGCCCGTCATGTTGCTGCGGTAAAATTCATTTATTTTTCCGGAAGATATCCTTGAGGGTTAACCGGCTGTCCGTCTTCGTACACTTCAAAGTGAAGATGGTTGCCAAGCGTTTTACCCAATTCATTGACGCCAGCGGATGCAATCGCATCTCCCTGTTTCACTTCGTCGTCCTGTTTCACTTTGACGTCTGCCAAGCTTTGGTACACCGTCTTCAGGTTATCGCTATGTGTGATTTCCACAACTTGACCTGTGAGCGGATTTTGCTCAACCCGGGTAACTTTACCGGCGAGTGCTGCTTTGACTTCAAACGTTTTGTTATCCCCACGTGCCAGATCCACACCCGTGTTCGGGATGAATGTATCATTGTACTGCACCATTGCCGCTTCATGTTCCTCGGTTGAAGCTTCGCTATCATAGAAAGGTTTCACTACCGAAATTTCGGACGGTACCGCTACCGGCCATACAAAATTCTCCGACTTTGCAACAACTTCCACACTTTCTTCTTCTCCACCTACTGTTGTTCCTTCTGTACCCGCCGATGCACCTGTTTCTACTACCCCGCTAGCAGGGTCCGAGTTTAGCGTTTTGTCGCCTGTGCCCTGATAGACCCACACTAAGGTTAGTATAATGCCTGCTGCTGCGATGTAGGCTGCCGGGAAGACCCAGCGTTTGGACATTGCTCTTTTCCATGAAGAGGGCTGACTAGCCGGTACTCCTTGAGTTGTTTTAGGAGTTTCTTCTTGGTTTGTTTTTTTGTTTTGTTCATTCATGTTAATCACCTCAGTAACAAGTGTTACCGGGTGCAACTCTTTTATACACGCGCGACTCTAATTATTTTCAGGGAGGTTTCAGAGAGTGCTATATATGTGAAGGGTGAGTGGTTAGTGCGTGCGCCGCTTCGGGGCCAGAAAACCTTTCGACCGCTGGTTACTACCAGATTTCTTCTATCACCTTCTTCAAAGGTGAAATCCGGTAGTAAAGGCGGACACTTTGTTTCTACAGGTCTTTTCTGTCCCCTGCGCTCTCCATACGGCTAGCAATCTCCGCATATATAGCCAAATCTCGAAAGCTCCGGAATGGGTGTTGGTAGACTGGTCCGGATTGGCTGTAGGGGTCAATCTTTCTATGAAGTGCATTTATCGGTGAGAGAAAGGATATAGGATGTGACTGGATAATGCAGATTTAAACCACCCAGGTTCTTTGAAAGTGAGATGTGAGATTAGAGATAGACAAAGCGCGCCAATACTGAATGTTCCATCTAACATCTTGATTTAAAAGAAACTGGATCATGAATGGTTACAGTATAGTTAGAAGTTGCTTGGTAGACAGGGAACATAAATCAATTTTTTAACCTTAGGGCTTGGAAACTTGATTTCAACGTTCTGGTTCTGGTTCGGCTTGCTTATTGCGAATGAGCATGTAGTGAATGGCAGTATCCACCATTTTGTTAGTGATTAGAATAATAAAATATTTCTAACGAACTCAGACGGCCTTATGGGCGGGGAAATCGCGGCTTAGGAATTCTAACGAACCGTAGACACGCTAATTACTCTTTTGGGCGCTATTATCGGATCAGTTCGGTGGTATGTCGTGATATAACGTGTCTGAGATTCGTTAGAATTTCCATTCGTTGTGATAACGCCCAATAAGATCTCTCAGATTCGTTAGCGCCCCACTGGTGGAAAGGAAGCCTGATGAGTTCCAAACCAAAACTGCTCTTATTCATATACATTCGCACATACTCCTACTCATTCGAATTATTTCGCTTTATCCATCCGTGTTCATCTCTCCTACTTCGATGCAAGCATCTTGGATGCCTGTCCGAATGAAATGCCGGTATAGTAGTGTTTGAGAATTTGGGTGGCCGTGTGTCCCTCCTGCGCCATGCCGTTTGCTCCCCATTGGCTCATGCCAACCCCATGACCGTAACCGTACGTTGTAATCTGGATTTCTTCACCTGTGGTCTTCCAACTGAACTGGCTGGATCTTAATCCAAGCAGCTTACGCACCTCGGGTCCGCTGAATGTTTCACCTGCGATCTGCATTTCTTTAATCCGATGCCCTTTGGTTGTAGACAATACTTCCATCCACGATCCACCCTTCTGGGCGGTAACCGGAATAGCATCCAAGTTTAACTTCTGCAGAATATCATTACGCTTCATGGTGACGGTCTGTTTGAATCCTGGTGCCAGGTTTTTGTCCCACGGACTGTCTACACTTTGCAGATACGGCACGGCGTTCCCCCATACATCCTCAGCATTCTCGGTATACCCATTACTTGTGGAAAAAAAGGATGCGGTGATTGCCTTGCCCTGATATGTCATCACCGTATCTCGACTTTCGCGCACAGCCTGTTGCAGCTTCTCCCATTCCTTCGCCTTCCCTAGACGCGTCCAATCCGCTTTCACCTGATCTGGCGGAATAAACACCTGATGGCTGACCGTATCCGTTACATCCGCCGCACCTGATGGAACACCGCTTGTATCACTCGCAGCTAACCTACGCACGATAAATGTACGAGCTGCTATTGCCTGCGCCTTTAACGCCTCCAGTCTGAATTCCGCTGGCATCTCAGCTGCCACAACCCCGGTAACATAGTCTTCCAATGGCAGATTCATCGTTGTGCCCGTTGCAGACAGGTATACGCGCACTTTAGGTTCAGGGTACGTAACAGGAACGGCTGGCGCAGGAGCTGGGGTTCTTGTACTGCTTGAATCTGTTGGAGCAGGGATCGGCTTTGGTGATTCGCTTGTCCGCGGCCATACCAGAATTACCGGAATCAGTAACGCCATTGCCAATAAGGCAGATACAGCGGCAGCAGGTTGCCATCGCGTCGTATTACGTCCCCATCGGGGTTTTCGTCCAAATGTCCGCATTCGGCGACGCTTCACTCGGCGGAACTGGTCCAGCTCAATAACAGGTATATGAATATGCTCGGTTGTCTTTCGGTTCAGTTCATCTGCCGACACCCGTCCTGGATTGGATAATCTTGCAGGCTGTGATGGAACAGTCCTCAGGTTCAATGGGGCAGACTTGTCTTTTTCCACTCCAGAAACGGTATTTCCCTCCGGCTCTTGCATATCTGGACGAGGGACAAGGGGTACCTTTACCTGTACACGAGCTTCTTTCATTCGAATATAACCCTCCGTTATCTATGGCCGGTCATGTGCCGGTCGTGTTGTTCAAATCCATAGTTTAGGTTATGAGCTGGCTTGATCTGATAGAACCTGATTTGAGAGAAACGAGGCCCTTTTCGTTCTGTTCAATTTCTTGTTTTCTTTTGCTATGTACATCTTAGAAACGTTGATCTGTCGCTGTATACCGGTGTTTAGCTGGATCCGACACCCATATAAAGTATGCTCTTTCATTTGGTTCAGAATCGATACAGAATACGATGTTATGCTATACAAGTTAGGACCAGCTATTAATAGAATCAGGTATCAAATATCTCGTTGTCTTCTTAAAAGTAAACACAAAAAAAGCCAAGCCAGATGGCTTAGCTTTATCATTTTTGACAATTACGTTCCATCGCATTCATAATCCACACAACCGTGTGACTTATAATAGAGGGACCATATTTTTTCTATTCAATCCAGTGTTAAGCCAAAGTTGGTTGCACCTTAAACATCGGTACTTCTTTCTCCACTTTTTCACTAGGTGCTTTGGTTGCTTCCAGCTTAGGCTCATCAACCGAGATCCGATAGATGTCAGCGCCAAGTCCGTTAAGCTTCTCAGCGAGATGTACATAGCCACGGTCGATGTGATGAACACCGCCCACTTCCGTTGTACCTTCAGCAACAAGACCGGCAATAATGAGTGCGGCACCCGCACGCAGATCGGTAGCCGTTACTTTGGCACCCTTCAGTTTGGCATTACCTGTGACGATGGACGAACGTCCTTCAACTTTGATCTCCGCATTCATCAATTGGAATTCATCCACATGCATGAATCGGTTTTCAAAAACAGTCTCTGTCACGACACTTGTTCCTTCAGATGCAAGCAAAAGTGCCATCATCTGGGATTGCATATCTGTCGGGAATCCTGGGTATGGTAATGTTTTTACATCCACAGCCTTAAGAGGGCGATCTGCGATTACACGCACGCCATTCTCATCCGGTTGGATTGTAACACCCATCTCTTCAAGCTTCGCGATAACGGAGCCTAAATGATCAGAGATTGCACCTTCAATGTACACGTCACCACCCGAAATTGCAGCAGCAGCCATATACGTACCAGCTTCTACCCGATCCGGAATAACGGTGTGTGTAACACCTGTCAGTTTCTCCACACCTTCAATGCGGATCACTCCAGTACCAGCACCACGTACGATGGCACCCATTCCATTCAGGAAGTTGGCAAGATCCACAATCTCAGGTTCTTTTGCCGCGTTCTCCAGAACAGTTACACCTTCGGCCAATGTTGCAGCCATCATAATATTTTGAGTGGCACCTACGGAAGCCACATCCAGATAAATTTTCGCGCCACGCAACCGACCTTGGCTACGAGCTTCGATATAACCTTGGCCCAAGCTGATCTCTGCGCCCATGGCTTCAAAACCTTTCAAATGCTGATCAATAGGCCGTGTACCGATGGCACATCCACCAGGAAGTGAGATTCTTGTATGACCCATACGAGTCAACAAAGGCCCCATGACCAGGAAAGACGCCCGCATTTTACTTACCCATTCATACGGGGCTTCATAGGAAGTAAGTTTCTCCGCATTTACGGTAATCACTTCGTCCCGGTATGTAACTCCCGCTCCCAGCGATTCCAACACCTTGTTAATCGTCATCACATCGTCTAGAGGAGGCGCGTCAATAATAACGCTTTGTCCTTCTTCCCCTAAGAGAGAGGCAGCGATGATCGGAAGAACAGAATTTTTAGCGCCGCTAACTTTGACACTTCCGGTCAACCTTTTGCCACCGCGGACGATAAATTTGCTCATCATGGTTCCCTCCGCGCTTTTATTCCCTTTTCTTCATTCCGGAATACGTAAGCCCCACTATGCTAGAAAGGACTGTTGCTGTGTGTGGAATTTCGACATATTCTGGCATATTGCCACAGATGTCTGTTCAGAAAAGAATTGGTTTTTATAATCCATATCAATGATACCATGTGCCGTGCATCTTGCTATTCAGCATGTAAAAATCAGTGTCTTACAAGCCAGCAGAGCATCAGAACAGACAGAGTGGGATGGTTATTAGCCGGCATGAACCGGATATCCCGTTTATAACTACAAAATAAGTGAACAATTGTGAATTCCCTAACTTCCATCATAACATTGTTGAATTGTACGATACAAGCATTTTTACATAAAACATCTCAAATTCATCCAATTTTACGTCACATTTTTTTCTTAATTTCTTTACCGACAACTCATACTCTAATTGTTAACACAATTAATCGATGTTATTCGACAATGAGCAGCTTGAAGAACCTAACAGATGATTAACCAACCATCTCAACATTAAAACAAATTACGCAACATTTGAGTCCAGGACAAGTAGTCAATGACAAAGCCAGCAACGGCATGCCCCAAAATGATGGCGAGCAACAAATGCAACAGTCTTCCCTGGGCACCTCGTGGCTGCCTGATGATTAAATCCAGTTTGAGATTTGTCAAAGCCCACCAAGACAACGCAATACATAACAGGGAGACGATGATTGAGACCAAGCCGTTGGTGCTTAACGCCTGGTTCACCTGATTCGTCAGATCAGTATCCATATATTCTTTACCTCCACATTTGTTGCAGCGATCAGCATATCATATGCCCGGCACCCATAACTTGTTAGTATACTGGAATGTCTTAAGCACAACATACTGAGCGTACTGTCAGATTTACTCCTGCCAGGCAGGAATCTCCTGATGCCCAATCACCGAGCAGCAACAATGCGGCTGTGCATGACTATGGAATCTACTACGCAGCTTCCTGCTTCTGCTGACTCTATGGAATATAGGCTCTTTCATCATACATTGTCAATTACATTGATTTCCACTTCTAAAATATTTTAATTTTAAAATGCCGGGATTTTGTGACTAAAACGACATAAAAGAGCGCTATTTCGATATCGATTCTGTCATTTCCTCGGAAATAATTTAAATTTACTCATGAAAAAAATGGTTCTCTTAGTGGTAAATGCGCCCACTACTTTAGTCCTACATTCTATTCAAATAATCATAATCGGTGAATATTTTGCTTAAAATACTTCTGTTTACTGAAGGGATAGGATGGATTTGTGGTCAGCCCTTTTGATATATTCGATAAAACAATTCTATTAAACAAACTCAAAAAAGCCCGGCAGACTAAGCCGCCAGGCTTCCAAGAATCGTTTATTTGCCGAACACATTAATCCGGTTAACCGCTTTTTGCAGCGCAATCTCTGCACGACGGTGATCAAAGTGGTCCTGATTGCTTTGGCTTGCAAGCCGACGTTCTGCCCGCTCTTTCGCCGCACGCGCACGATCCACATCAATGCTTTCCGGGAATTCAGCACTCTCTGCGAGTACAACAACCTTATCTTTACGAACTTCGATAAACCCGCCACCGATAGCAACTCGTTTATTTTCTTTTCCGTTATGGATATAGATTGGTGCAATCTGCAAAGGTGTAACCATAGGAATATGACCTGGCAGAATGCCCAGTTCCCCTTCAATACCACGAGCCGTAATGCTATTCACCTGTTCTGAATAGACCAAACGCTCGGGTGTTACGATTTCCAACAAAAAGGTGCTCAATTCCATCCCTCCTGAAACTATCCGAAGGATAGCCCACATAAGGACAATCCTGGATTCAGACTAAACCAGTGTTTTGGCTTTCTCCACTGCCTCTTCAATTGTACCAACAAAGAGGAAAGCTGCTTCCGGAAGATCATCATACTTACCTTCGAGAATCTCTTTAAAGCTGCGCACCGTTTCTTTAACCGGAACGTATTTACCTGGAATACCGTTAAATGCTTCAGCAACGTGGAAAGGCTGGGACAAGAAACGTTGGATTTTACGAGCACGGTATACAAGCGCTCTATCTTCTTCACTCAACTCGTCCATACCCAGGATTGCAATGATATCTTGCAATTCATTGTAACGTGCCAAGATACGTTTAACGCCTTGAGCTACGCTGTAGTGTTCTTCACCTACAACTTCAGGGGACAAGATCCGGGAGCTGGAAGCCAGTGGATCTACCGCAGGGTAGATACCCATCTCGGAAATTTTACGCTCCAAGTTCGTCGTTGCATCCAAGTGGGCAAACGTCGTTGCAGGAGCCGGGTCAGTGTAGTCATCCGCAGGCACGTAGATGGCCTGGATGGATGTTACAGAACCTTTTTTCGTTGATGTGATACGTTCTTGCAGTTGACCCATTTCTGTTGCCAGCGTAGGTTGGTAACCTACCGCGGAAGGCATACGTCCAAGCAAGGCAGATACTTCTGAACCCGCTTGGGTGAAACGGAAGATATTATCGATAAAGAGCAACACGTCACGGCCTTCTTCATCACGGAAGTATTCCGCCATCGTCAGACCTGTGAGGGCTACACGAAGACGTGCGCCTGGAGGCTCGTTCATTTGTCCGAAGACCATTGCTGTTTTGTTGATAACGCCGGAATCACTCATCTCGTGATACAAGTCATTACCTTCACGTGTACGCTCACCAACACCCGCAAATACGGAGATACCGCCGTGCTCTTGTGCGATGTTGTTGATCAATTCTTGAATGGTTACCGTCTTACCTACACCGGCACCACCGAAGAGACCGATTTTACCACCTTTAGCGTAGGGAGCGAGCAAGTCGATAACTTTGATTCCTGTCTCCAGCATTTCTGCTTGGGTAGTCAGTTCATCAAATGCAGGTGCTGAACGGTGAATCGGGTTCTTGTGCTCAGCAGCTACGGCACCGCCAGTATCAATTGCTTCGCCGAGTACGTTAAATACACGACCCAGTGTTGCTTCTCCGACGGGTACAGAGATTGGTGCTCCTGTATCTAAAGCTTCCATACCACGAACAAGTCCATCCGTGGAGGACATCGCAATACAACGTACTCGGTTGTCACCCAGATGTCTCGAAGCTTCGAGTGTAAGGTTCACACTTACGCCGCTCTCACTTACTGTAGTGATCGTAATGGCATTGAGGATTTCCGGCAGACCGCCGCGATCAAACTCGACGTCAACAACCGGACCCATGATGCTCACAACGCGTCCTTTGTTCATCTTAACGTTCCCCTCCTACAAGCCTGCTACTTTTGCAAAAATAATGTACCGTTCGTTTATCTTTGCTCTGCAAGCCTTCATTAATAAAAACAGTTAGCCTTGTGCTGCGTTGGCACCTGCCACAATTTCCGTAATCTCCTGCGTAATCGCCGCTTGACGGGCACGGTTATAGGTCAATGACAATTCGTTAATCATTTTGGATGCATTTTTGGTTGCATTACCCATCGCCGTCATTTTCGCGCCTAGCTCACTCGCCTTACCGTTCAAAAGCGCACCATAGATCAGCGTTTCCGCGTAACGCGGAAGCAAAACCTCCAGTACAGCCTCAGCAGACGGCTCGTATTCGTAGCTTGCCGTTGGTCCTTCCGCAGCAGTTACCTCAGGTGTTTCCATCGGAAGAAGTTTTTCTACCGTAGGAATCTGGGTCAACGCATTCACAAAGCGGTTATAACAAATGTACAATTCATCAAATTCAGCCAGTTCAAACCCATGAACAGCCTCGTGTGCGATGGATTTGATATCTGCAAATGAAGGCGAATCCGACAGATCCGTTGTTGTGGATGCCATCGCCATTTCACGACGTCTGAAGTAATCGCGTCCTTTACGTCCAATGACGAACAATTCGTAGTCATCTTGGGAGTTGTGGCGCTCTTTGAGCGTCTGATTAACCTGACGCAAAACGTTCGCATTGTATCCACCTGCAAGACCACGGTCCGATGTAATGATCAGGTAAGCTGTCTTTTTGACCGGACGGCTCTCCAGCATCGGATGCTGTATACCTTGCGTGCTTGATGCAATACTAGCTACAACTTCTTTCAGTTTCTCCGAATAAGGACGGGCTGCTTCCGCTTTTTCCTGCGCTTTACGCAGTTTTGCAGCAGCTACCATCTCCATTGCTTTGGTGATCTGCTTGGTGCTTTGTACGCTTTTAATTTGCCGCTTAATTTCGCGCATGCCTTTTGCCATGATTTCACCACCTCAAAACTTTGACGGGGTCAAAGTTACTTCGTAAGCATCACCACTAGTTTTGACAAAGTCAAAACTACATCGTAAGCATCATCTTTTTTGACAGAGTCAAAGTATTACATGCAGACATGCGGAATCGGTTAGACAACTCCGCACCTGCAGTCATTTATTTAGACAGAGACAGCAAAGCTCTTTCTGAACTTCTCAATTGCACCTTTCAGTGCATTTTCGTTGTCTGCAGTCAATTCTTTAGTATCACGGATGGATGCAAGAATTTCCGGATGACTGCTCTCCATGAAGGCAAGGAACTCACCTTCGAAACGAGTCACATCACCTGTAGGAATTTCATCCAGGAATCCTTTAACGGCTGTGTACAAGCTGACCACCTGTTGTTCTACGGCCAGAGGCTGGTTTACACCTTGCTTCAGGATTTCCATCATACGTGCACCACGATTCAGGCGAGCCTGAGTCGCTTTGTCCAGATCGGAACCAAACTGGGAGAACGCTTGAAGCTCACGATATTGAGCGAGGTCGAGACGCAGGGAACCTGCAACCTTTTTCATCGCTTTGATCTGAGCAGAACCACCGACACGAGATACGGAAATACCTACGTTGATTGCCGGGCGTTGTCCAGCATTGAACAAGTCAGCTTCCAGGAAGATTTGTCCGTCCGTGATGGAGATTACGTTCGTTGGAATGTATGCTGATACGTCGGAGGCTTGTGTTTCAATGAACGGCAGTGCGGTTAAAGAACCACCACCCAGTTCATCATTCAGCTTCGCAGCACGCTCCAGCAAACGGGAGTGCAGGTAGAAGACGTCACCCGGATAAGCCTCACGGCCCGGTGGACGACGAAGCAACAAGGAAAGCTCACGATATGCAGAGGCTTGTTTGGTCAAGTCATCATAGATAACCAGAACGTGCTCGCCTTTGTACATGAAGTACTCACCCATCGAACATCCGGAATACGGTGCGATGTACAAGAGTGGTGATGGATCGGAAGCTGCTGCAGTTACAACGATTGTGTACTCCATTGCGCCTTTACGACGAAGAGTTTCCACAACTTGAGCAACCGTAGACTGTTTCTGACCAATAGCCACATAGATACACTTCATGCCGCTACCTTTTTGGTTCAGGATCGCATCAATCGCGATGGATGTTTTACCTGTTTGACGGTCACCGATGATCAACTCACGTTGTCCACGACCGATTGGAACCATTGCATCAATGGCTTTGATCCCTGTTTGCATCGGCTCATGAACCGATTTACGATCCATTACGCCTGGTGCTTTACCTTCAACCGGACGGAATTCCGTTGTAGCGATTGGCCCTTTGCCATCTACAGGAATACCGAGCGGGTTCACAACGCGTCCAATCAATGCTTCGCCTACAGGCACTTGCATGATTTGACCAGTACGTTTCACTTGGTCACCTTCACGAATATCGTAGTAAGGTCCCAGGATAACGACACCGACATTGCTTTCTTCGACGTTCATGGCGAGTCCCATAACACCGCTTGGGAATTCAACCAACTCGTTGGACATGACGTTCTCAAGTCCGTAAACACGAGCGATACCATCACCAACCTCGATTACCGTTCCGACTTCGACTACATCGATATCGGTCTTGTATTGTTCGATTTGGCTCTTAATTAATGTACTGATTTCTTCTGGTTTGATACTCAAGTGTCCTCACCCCAATCTACTGTACTCGTCTGTTAAAAGACTGCTCAAGACGTTCGAGCTTGCCAGCCAAGCTGCCGTCATAGATCGTATCGCCAATGGCGACTTTCAATCCGCCCAGCAGAGTCGGATCAACAATGTTCTCGATACGAATCTTTTTATTCACACGGCCACCGAATTCACGGGCTACCGCTTCTTTTTCTTCATCATTCAACGCATAAGTCGAGTAGACACGCGCATCAGCGATGCCCAGCGACTCACCTTGGATCTTCCGATAATCATTCAGCAAGTCTCCCAGCAATTCAACGCGCCCGCGCTCAATCAACAACAAGACTGTACGAAGGACTGAATCGGATACCTTGCCATCAAGACTTGAGTGAATTACGTTCTGTTTGGCTTCATCAGAAATGTTAGGGGATACGATAAACTTCTCGATATCTGCATCTCCGGTCAATGCACTGACTACTGCAACCAGTTCCTGTTCAACCTCAAGCACCTGCTGTTGCTGAAGAGCAACTTCGAACAATGCTTTCGCATAACGCTTGGCAACTATCGTATCGCGGCTCATTGTCGGCCTCCTACCTCATTGAGGTATTGGTTCACAAGCTCTTCTTGTGCAGGACCGTTCTCAACTTCTTTTTTGATCAACTTGGATGCAATCTGAACGGAAGCTGTACCCAGTTCGCTGCGAAGTGCTGCGACTGCTTTGTTCTTCTCGCTCTCGATTTCGCGTACTGCATCGTCTTTCAGACGATTAGCTTCAGCTTTTGCATCAGCCAAAATCGATTCAGCTTGTTTGCCACCTGTTTGTTTGGACTGTTCAATGATGTCGTAAGCATCTTGACGTGCTTGCTCAAGAGCTTGTTTTTGTTCCTCCACATAGGCAATGGCCTGTTCCCGAGTCTGTGCAGCCTCATTCATCTGCGTCATCACGAGTTCACGACGTTTTTCCATAATGGAGAACAAAGGCCCGAAGGCATAACGGCTAAGCAGCCAATATAAAATTGCAAATGCAACAATCGCAAGAAGCGTATTTTCCCATATGAAACTCAATCTGTTCACTCCTTCCTGGAGGTATCCTTGAAACGTCATCCGTTAGAACGGACATTACCTAAAAAGAAGGCGCGGATGGCTATGGCCTTCCCCGCCAAACCTTTAAAATTTGATTAAGCCATACCGTAGAACATGAACGCGAGTACCACACCGATGATCGGCAATACCTCGATCAAACCTACACCGATAAACATTGTTGTTTGAAGAGTGGATTTTGCTTCCGGTTGACGGGCAATACCTTCCACCGTTTTGCTGATTACCATACCGTTACCAATACCTGCGCCAAACGCGCCCAGTCCTGCAACAATTGCTGCTGCGATTAATGCCATTGCTCCCATTTGTATATCCTCCTTAAAATGATAAATCGAATTTTTTATTGTTCAGCCTGGTGAAGAAATCTTCGTAGGGCTTGAAACTTAATGCTCGTCATGCGTCTCGATGCTCTGTGAAATGTACACCATCATCAAGATAACAAACACAAATGCCTGGATCGCGCCGATAAAGATACTAAAGCCTTGCCACACCATAAGTAGCGGAATCGCTGCAATAGCACCAAACACTTTGAATGTGGTCAGTTTCAGGATCGTTGCGATCAGTACCTCACCTGCAAAGATATTCGCGAATAAACGCATACCGTGTGTCAACAGCTTGGATGCCGTCTCAATCAAGTTGATTGGCAAGAACAAGGCGAATGGCTTGAAGTAATGCTGGAGATACCCTTTCGTGTTACGGAACAATCCAAGTCCATGAGATACAAGGAACGCTACGAGAGCAAGTCCCATCGTTACAGACAAGTCGGCTGTTGGTGATTTCCACCAGGCCAGTTCAACGTGTGGGTGTGCTTCAGGGTCCTTGGCATGCGCTTTTTCAAACGCCTCCACCGCTGTAACAATCGGCTTACCGAATACCTGTGCCTGATTAACATCTGTTACCTCAGATACAGCCACGAGCGGAAGGCCGAGCATGTTCCCTACAAAAATGAACATAATCATGGAAAGAGCGAGAGAGATAAAATGTTTACCTTTCTTCATATCCATTGTACTGGAAATCAGATTGCGGACGAATTCTACTGCCCACTCCATAAAATTTTGCAGCTTGCCGGGATTTTCAACGGATAATCTCCGTGTTGCCAGTACAGCAAAAATAAAAACAATTGCACCTGTAACTACCAGCATCAACAGAACCGATAGATCCAGTCGAAATCCGCCAAGCATAATAATTGGAGCTTCATGCATATTTTTCTCACCCCTTTCTCGACTTGAAAGCTGCAGCCCTTAACATCATTCTGCTCTGCGGGAATAGACAATCCCTATAATCAATAAGGAATATTGTGCAATGACGAGACCGCCTGCAACCGCATATGTATTGAAGTACTGCGGAAAGCGCATCGATATGAATATACCGAGCACAGCGAATGCCGCTCTTGTCAAAAATCCCAAGTTGACACGCTTCAAGTTACCTTCTGCCGCATCATCAGACATTTTCCTTACTTTGTAGCCCAGGTAAAATGCATTGATCCAGCTAACTCCTGTACCCAGGGCCAGTCCCAAAGCAATTGTCTCCACACGTGGCATAAAGGCCGCTGCGAGAAAACAAATCATAAGAAAGTACATGACGAAAACAGTCATCGATCTGCGGTATCTGGTTAGTTCACTCATCACTTTCCCCCATGATTTTTTTCGCGATAAAGTAGATGCTTACACCGCCTGCCGCAAGAAAAAAGAGAACGCTTACGGCGATCCATATTCCGTTACCTCCGATGGTCTTGTCCAACCAGGAGCCAGCGTAATATCCGGCAACAGCGAGAATGGCAATCTCGATCCCAAAAGCTGTCACGAGTCCCATCGCTTTCCATACATTATCGTCATGGTTACGGGATGAATTTGGTTTGTTCGAATCGGCCATTTTCCACGCCACCCTTGCAATCCCAGTTAATTTTACTGAATGATGAGAGCCTTTGTCAATTGAATGATTTTAGCGTTTTAAAGGGGGAAACGACGGGAATACAGACCCTCAAAGCCCATAAACCCGCGTAAACCGTACAGTTTAACTGTATGCTTGCCCTTTATAAATCCGTCAGAAAAAATGTATTATTTTTTGAATTTTCTGTGAAATGATTCCGGACGCTCACTATTTACACCGAAATGATGCAAAATCGCATTGACAATTCTTTCCGAAGCATGTCCATCACCGTATGGATTGGCAGCCTGGCTCATGCTTGCATACAGGGTTTTGTCTGTAAGCAGAGCTTTGGTCCGTTCATACACACGTTCCTCTTCGGTACCTACCAATTCCAGCGTTCCGGCTTCAATACCTTCCGGGCGTTCTGTTGTATCGCGCAATACGAGCACAGGCACACCAAACGAAGGTGCTTCTTCCTGCAAACCGCCTGAATCGGTCAAAATCAAGTGAGTGTGCGGGTAAAAGTTATGCAAATCCACCACGTCTAGTGGATCAATTAATTGAATACGGGGATGATTCCCCAAGATCGCGTGAGCCGGCTCCTTCACAGCAGGACTTGGATGCACCGGGTACACGATGGCAATATCTTCGAATTCGTCGGCAATCCGTTTGACGGCCTGGAAAATGTTGCGGTGAGGCTCGCCTTGAGATTCACGGCGATGAGCTGTCATCAGCACAAGGCGTTTGCCTTGGGCCCAATCAAGTACCGGGTGTGTGTAGTCCTCCCGTACAGTATATTGAAACACATCTGTTACCGTGTTGCCTGTGACGTACGTACTAGACTCCGATTTATTTTCTTTGGCAAGATTGGAAGAAGACCAATCCGTAGGCGCAAAGTGTAGATCAGCCAGTACTCCCGTCAGCTGACGGTTCATCTCTTCCGGATATGGAGACAGCTTGTTCCACGTCCGCAGCCCCGCTTCCACATGTCCTACCTGAATCTGTTGCAAGAATGCTGCATAGCTCGCTACAAAGGTAGTTAATGTATCCCCGTGAACCAGTACAATATCCGGCTTAGCTTCGGCTAACACTGGCTCCAGACCGCCAAGCACACGAATTGTGATTTCATTCAATGTCTGACGGTCCTTCATCACATCCAGATCATAATCGGGATGAATGTCGAAAACTTCAAGTACCTGATCCAACATCTGGCGATGCTGCGCAGTTACGCAAACAATAGATTCAATAGACTCAGGGTGTTTCTGCAATTCCAAAATAAGCGGAGCCATCTTGATGGCTTCCGGACGCACCCCGAAGATCGTCATGACTTTAATTTTGTTGGACATTCGAGCAAAGCCCCTTTTCTATAAGTTCATGTTCAAAAAGTCCGGTTTTCAGTACCAAGAATATGGAATGAAGGTAGAAATGGAGTAGCGGAGCGTAGGGAAAACTACGTGAGCAACGGACATTTCGGCTGAATTTCATATTCGATGCCGATGATGCCCTTGGGCATCCTTCGTAATCAAAATTGGACTTTTTGAACAACCTCTTACAAAGCATGCGATATGCTTATTTAGTGCCGTATAGACGGTCTCCTGCATCTCCAAGCCCTGGAACGATATAACCATGATCATCCAGACGGTCGTCCAATGCTGCTACATAGATGTCCACATCGGGATGTGCATCTTGTACAGCTTTTACGCCTTCCGGTGCTGCAACCAGGTTCATCATCTTGATTTGGGTACAGCCACGTTTTTTGAGCACATCAATAGCTGCAATTGCCGAACCACCCGTTGCCAGCATCGGATCAATTACAATCAATTGACGCTCTGTTACGTCTGTAGGCAGTTTGGTGTAGTATTCTACCGGTTGCAGTGTTTCCGGGTCACGGAACAGACCCACATGTCCAACTTTTGCCGCTGGCAACAATTTCACAACGCCATCCAGCATTCCGAGTCCTGCGCGCAGAATCGGCACCAGTCCGAGCATACGTCCAGAGATGACTTTACCTTGTGTTGCAGCTACAGGTGTCTGTACATCAATCGTTTCCAGTTCAACATCTCTTGTAATCTCATAAGCCATCAACGTTGCTACTTCATCCACCAATTCACGAAAATCTTTCGTATTCGTACGCATGTCGCGTATAAACGTCAGTTTGTGTTGAATCAAAGGGTGATCACATATTACTAATTTTCCCATCTAATTTGTCCCTCCGGTAAGTTCTTCATGTTCAGCATTTCCAAATATACCTAGCCACCATTCATGGGCTCGATAAATCCTGTATATTATATCATCACCAACAACGAATTACACCATCAAAGGGCACCCAATCATTACAGATTACCGAATCCTATAAAAAACAGGACCGGAAAATGATCCATCCGGTCCTGTTTTGCTCTTGCTGTTATGTCGTTGAGAAAATGAAAATGATGAATACAATGGCACTCCGCCTACAGAATGATCCTTCGATCGCTGTTATCCCCAGATTTTTTTTATTCTCCTTTTAACAAGGGAAAAATCCGGGGATAAAGGCGAGCGCTTCGCTTCTGCGGTCTCATTCTGTCTGCTTCGTTTTTTTGTATCCCATTTTAAGAACATCTCAAATACAAACAGCATGAGCAAAGTTTTTTAGTATTTATGATCTGTATAGAGCGGGAATTGGTCTGTCAGTGCAGTCACTTCTGCACGGGCTTCATCCAGCTTCGCTGTATCTTTTGGATTTTTCAGCGTTTTAGCAATGATCTTACCAATAGCGACCATCGCTTCTTCGTTCATGCCACGGGAAGTTGCAGCAGGTGTACCAATTCGAATACCACTCGTTACAAACGGGCTTGTAGGGTCGAATGGAATTGCATTTTTGTTCACGGTAATACCGATGGAATCAAGCACATGCTCAGCTTCCTTACCTGTGATGTTCACACTGCGTGTGTCGATCAGCATCAAGTGGTTATCTGTACCACCGGATACGATGTTCAATCCTTCAGCGATCAGTGTTTCAGCCAGAACCTGTGCGTTTTTCACGACATTCTCTGCATACGTTTTGAACGATGGTTGCAAAGCTTCACCGAATGCTACCGCTTTGGAAGCGATCACGTGCATCAGAGGTCCACCTTGGGAACCAGGGAATACGGCTTTATCAATCGCTGCTGCCCATGCTTTGCGGCACAGAATCATACCACCACGAGGTCCACGCAGCGTTTTGTGTGTAGTTGTTGTAACGAAATGCGCATGTGGAACCGGGTTTGGATGCAAACCAGCAGCAACCAGTCCTGCGATGTGAGCCATGTCCACCATGAACAAAGCGCCTACATCATTGGCGATGGAAGCCAGCTTTTCAAAATCAATGGTACGTGGATATGCACTTGCACCTGCAACGATCAGACGAGGACGGTGTTTGAAAGCCGCTTTGCGTACTTCATCATAATCAATCAGGAATGTATCTTCCTGTACGCCGTATGCTACAAAGTTGTACAGCAAACCAGATGCGTTAACCGGGCTACCGTGTGTGAGGTGTCCACCATGGGCAAGGTTCATACCAAGTACAGTATCACCAGGTTTCAACGCTGCAAGATAAACTGCCATGTTCGCTTGTGCACCGGAGTGAGGTTGAACATTCACGTGTTCTGCTCCGAACAATTCTTTTGCACGATCACGCGCGATGTCTTCAACGATGTCCACATGCTCACAACCGCCATAGTAACGTTTACCTGGATATCCTTCAGCGTACTTGTTGGTCAGAACAGATCCCATTGCTTCGATTACTGCTTCACTTACGATGTTCTCGGATGCGATCAGTTCGATGTTGTTCTGTTGACGTTTCAGTTCAAGATTCATCGCTTCCAGTACTGCCGGGTCATTCTTGCGCAATTGTTCCATGATTAAATTCCTCCCAGTTATAAGTGAAGTTATAAAGTGAAACTAATGTTTACACGAAAACGGCGAGTGCAACACCAATCTGAAGAAACGAAGTGGTCGCCTTTATCACCGGATTTCCCCTTTTAAATAGGGAATTAAAAAATCTGGGGATAACAGCGATCGGAAGATGGTGATGCAATCAAAGTCAGGAGTGTAACCCAATTAGTCTCGCTTTATATGTTAGTCACAAAATGTCGAATCTGGTTGTTCTTCCATACGATACACCGCGCGTTCGCCGCCAATCAACTTCGGACGGGTCAACGCTGTGGTTACACGAGCATCTCCAACATAGCGAAGCGCTGTACGATAGGGTACGGCTACATGCCGGAGATGCATCCCAATCATCGTCTCCCCAATGTCCAGTCCCGCATGGGCCTGCACATGTTCAGCCAGGCATGGATCGGTCAGCGAACGATATGCTGCGGATGCCATTGAACCTCCGGCCTTGGGCACGGGTACTGCACCAACCTCGGTCAATCCAAGTCGAGTAAGCACAGAACGTTCCATTACCAGCGCACGGTTCAGATGCTCACAACATTGGAATACCGTGTCAAAACCGAACTCTTCCTGCACCTCGCGTATACCCGCAAGAAGCTGCTGCGCCACTTCAATGGCACCACTCGTACCAATCCGAGCGCCTGCGACTTCACTTGTGCTTGTACCGATCACAACGATCTGTCCAGGCCCAAGCTGTCCGGCAAGCGCCAGTTCATGCAGAATAGACGCGGTCTGTTCCTGCAATCCGGGTTGTTCCGAATCTAACTCTATAGTCATCCTATTATCGCCTCCCGATAAAATCATGCCCGCTAACTCTTGGTTGTCCTTCGTATTCTTGCACGGCATCTCAGGTACTATTATAGCGAATAATCAGATGAAAGACGAAAAAAAGAGCAGTCTGCGGGTAACGCAGAATTGCTCTTTTGCCCAGGCGACCGGCCGTTTGTTCCGGTGCTCCATCGTGGTTATGCCCACTTCGTCGCCAGTTACACCGGATCCCTGTTTTCCCCTTCATCATAAAACAACCCGCGGCTAAAATCAACGGTTAATTTACATCACGTGTCCTATTTCTATAACCTGCCTCGCAGGATCAGAATTATCCCAGCTTATCCAAAAGCCGGTCCAATGCCGTCCGAATCTCAGCTGCAGCTATATTGTAATCATCACGACTTCCTCCAAACGGATCGGAGATGTCGAAACTTGGAATTCGTTGTCTAATCTCAATGGCTCGCTCACGCTCCGATGCCAGGATCTCTTGGCCAAGGGCACGTTTCATCTCAAGCGTTGCAAACAGGCTGTCCAACTCCTGAACATCACTTAATACCTGTTCATCATCCTCCACATATTCTTTCAATGTATAGGTTTTGTGGACTGAATCGGGAAAAACCTGCATGACATGCTGCTTATGACTCCGTGTTAATGTAAGAACCAGATCGGCCCAACCTACCAGGTTAGAGCTAAGCTGTGTGGAATGAGGTGGACCTTCAACGTTATGATCTCTCAAAACCGCTTCAGCATGTCGGGAGATCGGCATACCCGACGTTGCTGCCACACCTGCGGAGCGAACCTCTACCTGAATGCCACGCTCCGATGCCAGTTTTCTCAAAAGCCCCTCTGCCATGGGGCTGCGGCACGTATTTCCTGTACACACGAATAAAATATGTTTCATTGTGTTAGCCTCCCCATTTTACATATGATGCGAATGATATGATATCTCAAGTTTTATTCTAAAATATAAACAAAAGTCCAAACGCAAGCAAGATTGCGCCACCAATGGCTTCGCCGTAATCCCCGAGATTCTGGCTCACCCGACGGCCTAATAGCAGACCCATAACCGACATCACCCCGCCACACACACCGAAAGCAAGTACAGTTAAGATCAGATCACTGCTGAACATCCCTAAGGATACGCCAACGGAGAATGAATCCACACTTACGCTGAGGGAGAACAAAACAACGCCGAGCAGGGAACGGTGGTCCACCAGCTTTGTATCGCCTTCACGGAATGCATTCAGAATCATATGAGCACCCAGCAAAACAAGCAATCCACCTGCCGCATACGTCGTAATGTCACCGAGCAGGGAGCTGACGTATTTGCCCATATACATGCCGATGAGCGGCATGATGATATGAAATAGCGCCGTTACAATACTGATTCGCAATACATCCCGCAGCCGAATGCCCTTCATGCCAATTCCGATCCCGAGTGAGAACGCATCGAGGCCAAGCGCAATAGCCATGATCAAAATGGTTACCAACTGCCCTACATGGGCAGACACATCCCACATCCCCATACCCCCAAGTCACGTAAAGGTTCTTGTACACGATATGCGGACAAGGACCTAAACATGACCGATGAAAGGCAAACGGCGACGGATGTCTGGTCAGTTGCTGGCTTTATAGAATCTTGATTTTGTTTTGGAAAAAGAGTGATTACTCTCCTGACTGTATGATCAGGAGAGGTTATGAGGGTTGCTGATTGCCAACTTGTATGAGTTGGTTCCCCGCAGCCTTGAGCAACCGATTCATGACGGCTGCTCCCAGCCCTTCGCGTGAGCAGGCTTCAGCCACAATATATGTGGCGCCTTGCTCATCGCAGCTGCGCAGCGCGGCGTATAGCCGGCGCGCTGCTTCTTCCAGCTCGCTGGCGTCACCCAGCGAGAACACGGCATCGGCGCGGTACTGCTCCGCGTGCTCGGCGAACGCCAGCACAGCGGTGCGCTCTCCGCGCTGCGCCGCCTCTGCGAGGGCGGCGCTGATCCAGGCCGCCACCACTGCGGGCGGCCCCTCCACCACGCACAGCGCCCCTGCGGGTGCATAGTGCGTGTACTTCATGCCCGGCGAGCGTGGCGCCGGGCTACCCACGCCATCGGCCCCCTCCGCGAGCAGCGCGGGGTCCGTGGCGACACGGGCGGCAACGGCGGACAGTTGTTCCGCCGTAATGCCGCCAGGGCGCAGGATGGTGACGGTACCGTCGTCACCGACCTGCACAACCGTGGACTCGACGCCCACCCCGGTGGGGCCGCCGTCCACAATGCCGCCGATGCGGCCATCCAGATCCTCGCGCACATGAGACGCGAGTGTGGGGCTTGGCCGCCCGGAGCGGTTGGCGCTTGGCGCAGCCACAGGGCATGCCGCCGCGGCGATCAACTGCAAGGCCACCGGGTGGTCCGGCATGCGCACGGCCACCGTGTCCAGACCGGCGGTGACACGCGGGGACACCGCCCCTGGCCTAACCGGCAACACCAGCGTCAGTGGTCCCGGCCAGAAGGCCGCCATCAGCGCTTCCGCCGTTTCGTTCACTTCCGTGACCAGCGAATCCAACTGGTCACGGTGCGCGATATGCACAATCAGTGGATTGTCGGAAGGTCGGCCTTTGGCGACAAATACAGCCTCCACGGCTGCTGTGCTACGCGCATCGGCACCTAAGCCATAGACCGTCTCGGTCGGAAAGGCCACCGTCTGACCTTGACGAATGCAGGCTGCGGCAGCCTGCAAGTCAGCGAGCGCCTGTTGATCGGCGCTCCCCTTTTTCACATCCATTAATTCAATATTACCCAATCCGTGATCGTTCTCAGCGCTCACCAAGACACGTACATCCCACATCTCGGTGACCAGCTCTCCCGGAGCTTTCATATCACGTTCTTCTCTACCATCCCTCATCTCAGAGGTGTGTTGCACTGGTTCGTTTTCTCTGCTCATATATCATCATTCCTAAACTTCAAGTAGGTTAGTTCATATCCATATTCAATATAAGAGGTTGTTTAAAAAGTACGCTTTTGATTACGATAGATGCCTAGCATCATCAACGTCGAATATGAAATTCAGCCGAAATAAGCGGGAGGCTTACGAAGTATGTTTCCGAAGGAAACATTTTGGTTGCTCACGTAGTTTGCCTACGCTCCGCTACTCCATTTCTAGCTTCATTCCATCTTCTTGGTACTGAAAACCAGACTTTTTGAACACGCACTATAAGTAATTATAACATACCTATCCCAACTCGGATGCCCTTCATACTTCGCTCGGAATTTCACCACTAATTCATATCAAAAGGGCAGCTCCCTGAATCGAAGTCGCCCTCTACTATATTATAAATACGTTGTTATGAGAACAATCCAGTTACCCAACTCCACAGTTTCACAGCCATATCCCACAGAAAGAATCTCGCTTCCGGTGTGTCTCCCTGCACAGATGCCTCGGCATCTCCTGGTTCAGCAGCTGCGGCTGATACGGTTGAAGGTTTCGCCAGTGCATCCCCGGTCCCTGCATCAATGAAGCACAACGGCGGGAACAACACACACCACCAGTTCTGACCTTTGCCTTCGCCCAGCGTGATCCGAACCGCTTCATAATCTCCGGCAGGATAGACGGTACCCCCATACAGCTTCGTCGGGAACGGAACAGAACCCAGCTCCACCTGATACTCATAATTTAAACTGCGACTGGCCAACTCTTCTCCTACTCTATTCTCAATCTCGGACAAATGCTCACGAATAACCTTGCGCGCTTCATCCAGACTTTGCGGATTTTCCAGTTCGGCTACCCACTCGCCCATCTGAGCAACGACAGCATCCCGAATCTCGCGTTTCACCAATTGATCTCCCGGTGCATCCGAGTTTGCTAGAATCCGCAAGCGAATCGATTGTTCAGGAATTGCTGTTGCCGCCACAGCTGCATCCGTTTTCTGACCTTCCCACATCATGATAATCATCATAAGACATACAATAATAAGTCCAATTTGCTTTACAATTCGTCTGCTCATTCCGTTCTCCCCCTCGGCTCTCTGATCACGTTGCCTGCAACTCTCTCATGTCTATCAGTATGCCCGGTAGAGACGGAAGTAAACCTAGCATTTGCAATAAATCTACTAAATCGTTTCTATGATTTACACTTTCTCACCCATCATGTTAAAAAGGCTGATCCGCACCTGGTTACAGGGCAAATCAACCTCTTCATTCCTATAAACGATCACGTTATACGTCTCACCGCTTTACTTTTCACCTACACCGACTCAACAGTTACACAGCACTTTTCTCTTTCTTGAGCATATTCCATAAACGTTCCGACAACCGGGGTTGCTGCTCTCCCATCAGAAGTTCATCCTCCTCTTCTTGCCCGTACAACTTAATGCTCATGACTACACCGATGCAAGCCATATTTATAAGCAAAGAGGTGCCGCCGTAACTGATGAACGGTAACGTAATACCTGTGAGTGGCATCAGTCCGAGGAACGCCCCCACGTTCTCAAACACCTGATACAATAACATTCCGATAATACCTACAATAATGACGGGTCCAGCACGATCTCTGCATGCCAGAGCAATCAGCACCATACGTTGAATCAGAATAAAGTACAACAGAATCAGTACGGATGCACCAACAAAGCCAAACTCCTCTGCGATCACAACAAAAATGGAATCAGAATACGTATAGGGGACTCGTCCGCTCTGAACGGATGTTCCTTGCAAATAACCTTTGCCGATGATACCTCCTGAACCAATGGCTAAACCTGCATTTTTCGTATGCCAGGAAGCTTTGGAGGTAGCCTTTTCCGGTACAAGCCAAGGATCAATCCGCTCCGCCCAATGCTCCCGTTTTATCTTTTCAAGAAAAGTGAAAACTTCATCATGGTAGAAGGTATAGGCTTTAACAAAACCAAAGAACGCTACCCCCACGATCGCCAATGCAATCAATGCGTGCTTCAGCCTCATATTTCCGATCCAGAATACCGCAGCCAAAATTACTACATACCCCAGCGCATTCCCCAAATCATTCTGAGCCATAACAAGGGCAAACGGAATAAACGCCCAACAGCCAATCGGCACAATATCTCTCCAAAATTTCAGCGTGCCTCGTTGTCTCTTCACGATCAAATGGGCGAGAAACAGAATCAGAATCATCTTGAACAGCTCTGCCGGTTGAAAAGAAAAGTTCTCGCCCAGCTTCAGCCAACCATTGGCGTTATTGATCGAACTGCCCAGGACATTAGCCAGGATCAGTAGTATAATTCCCAACCCGTACAAATAAAACGCATATTTCACGTATAACTTGTAATTCACAAGCCCGATCACAAGCACCGCAATGAACCCAGCCACATAGAAATAAATCGTTTTGACATGATGATTCGCCAGTTTGGCATCTGTCTGTGTTCCGCTGTAAATCGCAAATACACTAATAATCATGAGCAACAGCATTACAAAGAGAATCACACCATCCATCTTTTTCAACATTCTCAACATGACTCCGTCCATCCCCCTGAAATCTAACAATCTATCATTTCCAATTGAACTCAATATTACCATTGTATATAATTGGATAATAAAATGGAAATCTGGATCTTTTCAGGATGACTTTCAACCATTCAACGGCCTGTCTCCCACACTTAAAACAATAAAAACCCCAAAACCTTCACCCCTAAGTGAATAGGGCTGATCTGTTTAAGGGTTCTATTGTTAAGCGGCTTATATACGAATATCTGACGTTGCTATTTCAAGGTTTGATTCGAGAACGTTATTGCTCCTGCTGGGATGGCTTGCGTCTCAGCACTTTCATCACCAGATCGGTAATACTCGGTTGTTCCGAAGAGCCGAGAATATCTTCGTTCTCTTCCGTGTGAACCTTGATACTCATCACAATCCCCATACTAATCATGTTGAGCATAATGGAGGTACCGCCCGAACTGATAAATGGCAGTGTGATCCCTGTCAGTGGCATCAGACCAATAAATGGGCCAATATTAACAAAGATCTGGTAGAGCAGCATCGCTATAATCCCAACAATGAGATAAGGCCCCGCTCGATCCTTACACTCCAGTGCAATCAGCACCAGCCTGTGAATCAGGATAAAGTACAGGAGAAGCAGTACCGAGGCACCGATGAAACCAAATTCTTCCCCAATCTGCACAAAGATGGAGTCAGCATAGGCCAGCGGCACCCGATTCGACTGAATCGTTGTGCCTTCCATATAACCTTTGCCCGTAATCCCGCCAGAACCAATCGCAAGCTTTGCATTATACGTCTGCCAGAGTACATCTCTTGAGGTCAACTCTGGTACAAGCCAGGGGTCAAAACGATCTGCCCAGTGCGAACGTCCAATGTCATTCAGGAATTTAACAATCTCATCATGATAATGAATATATGCCTGTGTACCACCGATAAAGGTAGCCACAGCAATAATAAAACCAATGAGGGCATGCGTAAATTTAATGTTGCCGATCCATAATAGGCCCACAAGAATGACAACATAACTTAACGCATTTCCCAAGTCATTTTGAAGCAATACGAGTAGTAATGGCGGCAGAACGCAGAGTGAGATCGGAATAACATCACGTCCGAAATAGAGCGGACGATTCTTCTTTCGGGCCAAAAAGGCCGATAAAAACACAATCAGACATAGCTTGAACAACTCAGCTGGTTGCAAACTGACCCCGAAGATGGACAGCCAACCTTTTGCACCGTAATACTCTTTACCAAAAAACATTACGAAAATGAGCAGTAACATACCCACGCCATAGATATATAAATAATTTTTGATTATGAATTTATAGTTGATCATCGACATTCCAAAAAAGACGATGAATCCCAAAATATAAAAGATCACTGCACTTTTCGGGAGTCCCTCCAGCTTCGGACGACCAAACGTTGTACTGTAAATCGACAAAATACTGATAACCATCAGAATAACAAGTATAAACACGATAGAATAGTCTATCTTTTTAAATTTGTGCAGCATGTAATTATGTTCCCCCAAGCATTCAGAAATCTTCGGTATATCTCATTGTAGAGGATTTCACGGTAAAAAGAAAACCCGCGGAACCTTACATTTTCGTCACCTGTTCCGAAGTACGAACACCCAGGACATGCCGCTCGATTCCGGCAAGGTCCGGTACAATGATAATCTCCGACCAATGTCCCGCCGATTCAAGCAGAGCCGCGATGTCGCGAGCCTGCCCCTGGCCCAGCTCAAAACCAATAATCTGCGGCGGCGCAGGCAGCAGCGACAGTTGCTCCAGCATGATACGGTACGGTGCAAGCCCGTCCGGACCGCCGTCCAATGCCATGCGCGGCTCATGATCGCGCACCTCTTGCTGTAACCCGGCGATATCCGACGCCGGGATGTATGGCGGGTTGGACACCAAGATGTCCACCCGTGCCCCGGCGAACGGGGCCAGCAGATCGCCTTCACGGAAGTCGATCTGTACCCCGTTCGCGGCCGCGTTCCGCGCGGCCACTTGCAGGGCAGCCGCCGAGAGATCCCCGGCGCCGACCTGCCAGCGCGGGCGCAGTGAAGCCATCGTCACCGCGATGGCACCACTGCCCGTGCCAATATCGACGGCGAGCGGAGCGCCGTCAGGAAACACGCGGTCGGCTTCGCGCAGCACAGCTTCGACCAACAGCTCGGTCTCCGGCCGCGGAATCAGCACGGCCGGCGTGACCTCGAACGGCAGCCCATAGAATTCCTGGCTGCCGATAATATATTGCGCCGGCTCACCCGCAGCCTTGCGCGTGACGGCGTCCTCCCAGCGGCTGCGATGCTCGCTGAGAAAAGGCTCCGGCTGCATCATGTAGTACGCGGCGCCATAGACGCCGAGTACATGTTCCAGCAGCAGCCGAGCATTGTTTTGCGGCTCGTACACGCCGCACTTTTCCAAAAAAGAGGAAGCCTCCACGAAGGCTTCCCGACAGCTCTGTTCCGGCGTCATGACAAACTGCGCGCGGGTCACAGATTATTCTCCTCTATCCATCATCTCAGTCTGCTGAGCAATGGTCAGTGCAGACAAAATATCTTCAATCTCTCCGTTCATCACCTGATCCAGCTTGTGCATTGTCAGGCCGATCCGGTGATCCGTCACACGGCTTTGTGGGAAGTTGTACGTACGAATCCGCTCACTGCGGTCACCCGTTCCCACTTTGCTCTTCCGCTCAACAGAGATCTTCGCTTCCTCTTCCATCCGTTTCATATCGAAGATACGCGTACGCAGAACCTGCAACGCTTTTTCCTTGTTGGAGTTCTGTGATTTTCCATCCTGACATGTCGCAACAATTCCCGTTGGAACGTGCGTTACCCGTACTGCGGATTTCGTGGTATTAACCGATTGTCCACCGGCACCACTGGAACAGAACGTATCCACACGGATGTCTTTATCATGAATTTCGATATCAAAATCTTCGGCTTCAGGCATAACCGCAACCGTTGAAGTTGACGTATGAATACGTCCGCCAGACTCAGTTGTTGGAATACGCTGCACACGGTGTGCGCCGCTTTCGTATTTCATTTTGCTGTATGCGCCACGTCCGTTGATCAGGAAAACAACCTCTTTGAATCCACCGAGATCATTTGTGTTAACGTCCATCAGCTCTACACGCCAGCCTTGTGCATCTGCATAACGCGTGTACATCCGATAAAGATCTGCTGCAAACAATGCTGCTTCATCTCCACCAGCTGCTCCACGAATCTCAACAATAACGTTCTTGTCGTCATTCGGATCTTTTGGTAGCATAAGCACACGAATCAATTCGTCCAGTTCCTTCTGACGAGTGCTCAGTTCGTCTATTTCCATTTTGACCATTTCGCGCATCTCATCATCCAGTTTCTCACCCTGCATTTCCTTTGCAGCTTCGAGATCCTGACTTACCTGCTTGTATTCATTGTACGCTTCATAAGTCGGTTGCAGATCGGATTGTTCTTTGGAGTATTCCCGCAACTTTTTGTTGTCACTTGCCACATCCGGGTCACACAAAAGCTCGCTCAACTTGTCATAACGGTCGGCTAACGCCTGTAATTTATCCAACATGTATAGTCACCTCACGCATTATTTTGTCCAAGCACATCACATTTTCAATAATTATTTCAATTCAACATTAATTACATTTATAATCTATATTCCACAACGCACAGGATTCTCACGAATCCCCTGACCGCAGCATGTATTCACATTCATGTATGATCGACGTATAACATCGCTACAACGTCATCAAATCCTTTACTTTTAAAGTTGATATCAAGAAATCGTGTACCCTGTATGAAACTCGCTTCAACTCATCTGTTACAGCGCGAATTTAACGTGGTATACGACTCTTAATTATAGCATATTCTTATGGTTCTGAATAGTAACTGTTCGGCGCGCAATACAAAAATAATTCTATTTACATATTTCGGATTGTGTCTTTTCCTTTTATTATATCCACTACGCGCGATCAATCCAGTGCTTGTACACAATATATAGCGATCAAAAACATAAAAAGCCCTGTTATCTTCCAAAGAAGATAACAGGGCTGCTATAACCATTTTTTAAACCATAGTGAACGGTTTAGGAATTATACGTTGAAACGGAAGTGCATAACGTCGCCGTCATTTACAACGTACTCTTTACCTTCAAGACGAAGTTGACCGCGCTCTTTGGCACCGTTCATGGAACCCGCTGCAACCAGATCGTCGTAGGAAACAACCTCTGCACGGATGAATCCACGTTCGAAGTCGGTGTGAATGACACCCGCTGCGCCAGGCGCTTTTGTACCTTTACGGATTGTCCAAGCTCGAACTTCCTGTACACCTGCTGTGAAGTATGTGTACAGACCGAGCAATTTGTAAGCCGCTTTGATCAACAGGTTCAGACCGGAATCCTCGATACCGAGTTCTTCCAGGAACATTTGTTTATCTTCGCCTTCCAGCTCAGAAATCTCTTCTTCAACCTTCGCACTGATTGGCACCACTTCTGCGTTTTCAGCAGCTGCGAATTCTCTTACTTTTTGCACGTAAGCATTGTTCGCCACATCGCCGATTTCGTCCTCAGCTACATTGGCTGCGTACAGAACAGGTTTCAGTGTAAGCAAGTGCAGATCGCGTACGATCAGAAGCTCATCATCCGTAAGTTCCATGCTGCGTGCCGGCTTGTCATCGTACAGAACAGCCTTCACTCTCTCCAATACTTCTACTTCTTGAGAGGCAGTTTTGTTGCCGCCCTTCATGTTTTTCTTGGAGCGATCGATTTTCTTCTCAACACTCTCGATATCGGCCAAGATCAGCTCCAGATTGATCGTCTGGATGTCACTTACCGGGTCAATTTTGCCATCGACGTGTGTGATGTTCTCATCTACAAAGCAACGTACCACGTGTACAATTGCATCTACTTCACGAATGTGGGCAAGGAACTTGTTACCAAGACCTTCGCCTTTGCTCGCACCACGAACAAGACCAGCGATATCTACAAACTCAAACGCCGTTGGCACTGTTTTCTTAGGTACAACGAGTTCTGTCAGTTTGTCCAAACGCTCATCGGGTACTTCAACGATCCCCACGTTAGGGTCAATTGTACAGAACGGATAGTTTGCCGATTCGGCACCTGCTTGTGTTATTGCGTTAAACAATGTAGATTTACCAACGTTAGGCAAACCCACGATTCCAGCTTTCAAAGCCATGTATATGACAACTCCTCATTGATTACTTGTTCGGTATGGATAATCCTATACATTATATATGACAAACCTCAAGGCATCAAGGAACTTCGCCAATTCGACCAGAGTCCCATCCGCTATTGGTTTACCCTTTGATTTCCTTGTACATGGTCAGATCCGTTACCTCATATCCCATCTTGCGATACAGGCTGCTCGCCCGCACATTATGTCCAAACACATGCAAACCAATGCGATCCACGCCAAGGCTCAAGGCCGTCTGTTCAAGCGCCTCCATCGTCTCTGTTCCATACCCTTTACCGCGGTGTGCTTCTTCAACCACAATGTCTAGCAAAAATGCATCTTTGCCACGACGATTATCCGTGATGTTAAACCAGATATACCCCACATTTCCGTCTACAGGATGCATCAGATTGTAGAGATACGCTCCGGGTGTGTTCAAGCCTTCTGGCAGATAACGTTCATAAGATTCCTCCGCCAGTTGCTGCGCCTCTTCCTCAGCCCAAGTGCCTGCTTCTACTTTTTCCTGTGCAAAATCCTTAATCGATCGAATGCAAAAACTCGCATAATCTTCCTGATTCATGGGAGAAAGTTCCATTTATTCCCCTCCTTATTTTGAGTGATCTTCATTATGTAGGATCCCTGTGAAGTCCTTTTTGCACTGCTAGTATCTTATTGTATCCTGTTCTCCCGCTTGGCGCATGAAGTAATTCTGACGATTTGAACTCCAATTTTCATATGTATCCATTTTATCTATAACTTTTGATCTCCTCCCGTCGTTTATACCTCATAGGAAAGGAGTGCATTATATTCAACACACGTCGCCGATTCTCCAAAAAGAAAATTATTATCTTGTCCGCTATCATACTCGGAATCGCCATCGTCGCTTTTATGAGCTTTCTGAATGCAATGGATCCCTTTCGCCACTTAAGGATCACAATCCATAATCAGTCCGACTATGACCTCACCAATATTCAAGCTAGCCTGGTCCAAGGCGACAACTCGTTAAACAACAATGAGAATGGCTCCACCTATGTAGTCGATAAGGATATTTCCAGCGGAGCAAAGATGAAATTCGCCCCACAGCTGAAACTCTCTGGGGAGGGGGCCGTATCCTTGGCGTTTACGGACAGCCGCGGAAAAACCTATAATAAAACGGTCTGCGGTTATACGGAATACTTGTCCGGCAATTCCTACGTTACTGTAACCAATGAGAATGTCACCGTGAAAGATGAATGTATGTAAAAGGGTATATCAGTCAATCATCAAAAAAACTGCAATCTCCCTCTTAAGAAGATTGCAGTTTTGGTTCTATTTTATTTCAACACATCGTTCACCACAGTTATAAGTTTGTAAAAAAGAACTGTAACGGGCCTTTTACTTCTTGCTATGCAATAGGTTATAGATTATCATTGCAGCCTCCTGTCGGGTTAGCTGCTTTTTAGGCATAAACTTCTGATCGGGATATCCTTTCATAACAGATTCTTGAGTTACAAGACTGATACTATTTCTAGCCCAATTGGAGATCATTTGGTTGTCATCGTAGAGTGTGAATGATGATAATACATACCCTTGTTTTTTCATTACGTTCTCAATCATACTTGATGCTTCTTCTCTTGTAACGTCCACATTCGGTCTAAGCGTACCATCATTGAATCCTTTAAGTATACCTTGTTGTAATGCAGGAGTTATCTCCGAATAATACCAAGAGTTAGATTGAACATCCTTAAATTCATTAATGTAAGGAACCACAGAATTATATCCAAGGGCCCGTTGTAAGAAAATTGCAAATTCGGCTCTCGTCACTTTTTGATGTCCACCAAACGAACCGTCTGAATAACCTTTAACAATTCCTTTCTGTGCCAAGTAGATAATAGCTTCCTTAGCATAACTACTTTCTATATCTCTAAAAGTAACACTTGCTGGATTTTTCACTTCTCCATTCGAAGCCACAACTTGAGTATCAATTGTAATGCTGTCGTTTTTCCCCGTAACCGTACTAGGGATAGGGGTATTATTAACATTATGGTAAGGAGGAACAGGATAACTATATCCATATACCGTTGCACCACTTCCATCTGCTGGAGTTGTTACAGCAACCGTCTGCTTGCCAATGACCTCTTCTGATCCATCAGGTCTGACACGAACAGCGATGACATTATACTCATAATATTTATTTCGTTCGACGCCCACTTCACTAAACTGCAACTTACCGTTCACAGCAGTCACCATACCCTCATCACGTGTTTCTCCAGTGGCAGTATTCAAATACGTCTTACGGTAAACACCGTTTCCTAGAGGTTCGTACTTCGTTTGTGGATTACGTTCAACGTAATGAACTGCTCCTTCAATAGGTTGATATTCAAAGGCAATCGTTGCGTTCGAGGCATTCATTGGAGCCACATTCATCGGTTGAGGTATGCCCGCCGTCTGCACTTCGATTGTACTAGATTCAACCTTTCCGTATTTGTTACTCGCTACAACCCGATAGGTATATGTTCTTCCTGGCTGGAGCGTGTACGCTATCATCGTATTTGAATGACCTGACCATACTTTACTCACTTGATCCTGGTAGATCTCATACTGGGTTGCTCCCTCCACCAGATTCCATTGTAGGTCCACTCTATTATCGTACACTCGATTGACTCTTATGTTAATTTGGCCTTTCGGTGCCTCGTCCTCAGTCACTTTAGGAATTTTCACACTTTTAACTGCGGCTGAACCTTCATTGTCTCCGTCCCTGCCAACCACTTTATAGATGTATGTGGTGTCAGGTGTTACATTTACATCCTCGTATGAGGTTGACTTAGTTACCGCTAGAGGCTGATCATTACGGGTGATCACATACTCTACTGCATAGTCTGCCTTGCTCCACGTAAGTCTAACTTTGGTGGAATCCAGTGCTTCAGCTCGGAAATCAGGTGGATATGGAATAAAATTTCTAATTCCGATTGTAAATTTCGCTTCTTCACTGTAAACATCGCCTTTGCGAGCTACTAATGTATACTTAGTGATCGAATTAAAATTCACACCTTCATGCACATATTCTAAAAGCGGACCCTCATATAGAATTTCAGAACCACGCTTGAGAATATATTGTTCAGCACCTTCCACTGCATGCCACTGCAACCGAATCGCATTATTACCCACAGCACTCGACTGGGAGTATCTAGGACTATCTAGTTTCGTGATCACAGGTTCCCCATCAGCTAGCGTCGGAATAACGTAAGGATCTTCAGAAGTCCCCTGTCCTTTAAATGCACCATCATACTTCAAGAAGGCTTTGTATTTGAAATTCTGTAACGCGCTGCCTGCTGGAACAAAGTTTATATGATTATTTGGGAATTCATCAGATCCAGTGGCTATCTCCGTAAAAACAGGCCCCTGATTCCCCGACTTTCCAAATGCATGCTTATATGTACTAGGATTAGCCAAAGCCAGGCTGGATATCATCTGATTCGGACGTTTAGGATCATACAAAACAATCCCTGTATATTTCTCTAGATCCTCCTTGGTAACGATCCCTACAGGAGTTGAATAACCATGAACGTACTCCCCATTATCAAACGCATTGACTGTCCACCATAACGTCTGAAAAGGAGATTGCTTATCTTCTTTTATTTTGTTTAATTCATAGCCCACACTATCCGTGAACTTGGAGTACTCGTCCACACTCCATTTAGCGCTGTCACCTTGTGTATCAATATATTTTGAAACTGTATTTTGAGAGATTAAGGTCTGATTATCCACCAGGTACCATTTGCCGTATTTCTTAAGATCAACGACGGCGCCAAATCCTGCCTTGGAATCTCCTAAAGTATAAGCATCCTGTGCAGGAGGCGTGATTATAAATTCTAATGAACGTTGAGTGGAGTCTGTAGGATTCGTCCAAGCTAACCTGATCACATTTTTCTCACCTGGTTTCAGATCATTAATGAAAGTACTCGAACTGGATTGGCTGTTCAGATCAGTATTTTTCACGTCATTGACGTACACCTCTGCCTGTACATTGGTATCTTGCTTGTAAAACAGACTGATCGCATTGCCATTCACAAGCCCCCAGTTTACATAATTGAAGCCATCATCAATTCGATCTAATTTCCCTGCGAGCTTTCCAGTAAAATCAATTCTACCCGCATCATCGTAAATTGGTGCAGGGTCTTTCAATCTAACGAAGAGTAACTCTTGTTCTCCATATTTTTCTCCGTCATGAGCGAGAACCGTGATCCTATATGTATACTCAGGTACCGCTCTTGTTATTGTATATGTTCTCAGTTCCCCCACATCTCTGCCATCTCGATTAACCGTGACGGCATATTTTACCGCTCCCGGAACTTCATCCCAAGACAACGTTATGGAGTTATCCGTTGTGGTTACCGTTACGTTAGGTTTCGGCAAATATGACGTAGTAATAGTGTCGCTTATTGTTTTAATTGATGTAGACGTACTAGTACTGTTGGAATTATACGAGTCTATGAAGTTATCATTCGACTTGGAAGACTTCGTAGTTATTCTATCTGTACGAGGCTCATAATTCGCATGAGCTACTTCTGTACCTCCTCCTGTAATCAATAGATTAACCAATAATAAATTAATAACTAGCATGAAAATTAATAGCCTCTTGAACTTCATGTTATGTATCACCTCTTAGAATTTGTGTAGTATGCCTTATATGTATGAGTTTAACAAATAATCTTAACAAACCTTCGTTATTACTTTGGCTATCTAAAACTTAAATATATACTTATACGTTCAAAGTGTTAACCTTTAGTCGTAAATCAATCCATCCTTCCCTTAATTATAAGTGAGTCTTTTTACCTAAAAAAGTCATTAAAAACCATTCCTTAAGACTCATCAATCATAATGTGTAATGTATTAACAAACAATAAAAAATTTTACTCTGAATTAAATCTTCATCTTGTTATACATGACAAAAAAGCATGCCGTTAATTATCGTCGACATGCTCAAAGTAATACACCAATATTAATTAATTGACTTACCGCAGTCCAAAGTTGATGTGCTAAGTTCATTCCCTCACAATCTAACGAACCTGAGAGACACTATTCAGCACTTTTCATACATATTGAAAATGTAACGAACTATAGACTCGTTAACTACTCTTTCTTTGGCGTCATCCGCTTTAAATCGCTGTTTTCTGGCCTCTTAGCGTGTGTGAGATTCGTCAGATTCCCAACTAACGCCTAAATCGCCAAATAAGGTGTTACAGGTTCGTTAGCGAACGTTGCTCCATCAGACCCAGCGAATACGCCGCTCACAAGTCAGACTGTTCAGCAAGATGCCATGTCTGGTTTATCTACCGCCGTTCCACCAGACGTGACGTCTGCTTCAAATCCTCGATCCGCCCAGCCCCAATGCCAAACATCACGGTACGCAGCTCGAATTCGACCTGTTCTAACCGCTCATCCAGCGCATCATCGGAAGCGACTGCGGATTCGAGCAGAGATCGACCGAAGCCGGCGAGATCTGCACCGAGAGCGAGGGCTTTGGCCGCATCCACGCCAGTGTACAGTCCACCGCTGCCAATCAGGGCCCCCGCTGGATTCAGCCCTCGTACTTCCTGAATACACTCCGCTGTCGGAGTGCCCCAGTCAGCAAAAGCTTCAGCTGCCGCCCGGCGTACCGGGTTATTGTTACGATACTTCTCTACCTGCACCCAGCTTGTACCACCAGCACCAGCTACATCGATAAACGCAACACCCGCTTCATATAGGCGTTGAGCTGTCACGCCATCGATGCCAAAACCGACTTCTTTTACGCCAACAGGTACATCTAGCTCACGACACAAGTTCTCAATCCGCTGAAATAATCCGCTGAAGTTCGTATTACCTTCTGGTTGGAAAACTTCCTGCAACGTGTTCAGATGAAGCACGAGCATGTCCGCACCCGCAATATCTACGGCACGCTGGAAATCAGCTGTTGTGAAACCATAGTTCAGCTGCACAGCGCCCAGGTTGGCAATGACCGGGATGTCCGGTGCCCAGCGCCGCACATCGAAGGTACTCGCAAGTTCCGGCTGTTCCACGGCAGCCCGGATCGAACCTACGCCGAGCGCCCAGCCTCTGGCGTTCGCTACTCGGGCGAGGCGCTCATTGATAGCGCCCGTTGTTTTGCTTCCACCCGTCATCGAACTGATGAGCAAGGGTGTACGTACTTTTTTGCCAATAAACGAAGTCTCCAGATGCACCTCTTCAAAATCCAGCTCCGGCAGTGGGTGATGGCGAAACGCATACCGCTCCATACCGCTGGTTACCCCTTCTCCTGCCACATTCTCCTCAAGACAGAGGCGCACGTGCTCTAGCTTCCGTTCTCCCGTAGCCACTTCGGGAAGCAGCCGTTCGCCGGCTCGCTCTTGTTCATTCATGATGAGACCTCCTATGTGAGAATCGTGCGGATCGACAGGATAACCTGCCCGTCCCTTACTTCTATGTATATACGTCTTTTGCAAAAGACAAAAACAATAATCCTATAAGCATTGCAGCTCAGCAGTTTAACTCTACCCAGTATAACGTTCCAAACCAGCTATTGAAAGAATGCCCCGACACCAAATGTCTCACTTAAATCCCGGAGCACCACTATTTCATGCCTACTTATCTCAAGATTTCCGATGCCAACTGCTCACCAACAAGCTGCCCGGATAAGGTCACAATCGGGGTTCCGCCGCCTGGATGTGTTGTACCGCCTACGTACCAAAGTCCTTGTACATCTTTGCTTCGGTTGCCCGGTCGCATGAAGGTCTGTTTTACCGAATTGGAGGAGATGCCGTAGATCGACCCTTGATGCGCCAACGTATCCCGTTCGATATCTCGCGGTGTGTATCGAATCAGCACATCGGATTGGTTCAACCCGGTAATTCCCCACGCTGCCAATTGCTCCAGTACAAACGCTCCGTAACGTTCCGTCTGCTGCTCCCAATTCCATGAATCCGACAAGTAGGGGGCATTAACGAGAATGAACAGATTGCTGGCTCCCGCCGGGGCCATGCCTGCTTCGGAATAACCAGAGTAACAGATGTAGATCGTCGGATCGTCTGGCATTTTACGTTCACGGAAAATATGGTCAAACTCCGGTTCATACCGTTCCGGGAAGAAAACCGTATGATGCAACAGTGCATCGTATTGCTTTCGCACACCTGCTAACGTCACAAATCCCGAAATGGATGGTTCATACTTCCGTATGCGGGCATCACTCATCTCTTTCCGATGTTCCGGTGCGAGCAGTAGTCGATTCACGCTAAGCACATCTCCATTGGCAACCACCTGATCGGCTTCCCGGAAGCCTTGATCCGTATCCACGCCTGCCACTTTGCCATTCCGAACAACAATCTGCCGGACCTCTATGCCCGTAATGATCTGTACACCTTTTTCCTGTGCCAATCGAGTCATGCCTTCAATCAGTTGATAGGTTCCTCCTTTGACCCCGTAGATGCCCAACTCTGCTTCCACATGACCCATCATGGCAAAGATCGAAGGAGACTGATACGGCGATGATCCCACATAGGTCGCGTACCGCCCGAACATAGCGAGTGTATGCGGATGCTGGAAATACGAACGCAGCAACTTATCCAGCTTCACCGTTGGCCGCACGCGGAGCAGACTGCGCAGCATCTGAAGATTGTATTTGTCAGAAGGAGATAGCAACAACTTACCGAGAAAATGACGATTGGCTTCCGCATACAGTGCGGCAGACTCATCCATAAATGCATCATAATGAGCCGCATCCACCGGACTGTACGCCGCGATCTGTTCCTTCATCCACCCGCGATTACCTGACAAATCGACCACTGTGCCATCTGCAAATACATTACGCGTGCGTGGCTCCAACTCATATAGCTGTACGTAATCTTCCATTGTTACACCTGCATAGTCGAAGACGGAACGAAAAGTGGATGGCATCGTGATTGTGCTCGGTCCCCGGTCAAAATGATACCCGTCCCGCTCAATCTGTTGCAGTTTGCCACCTACATGATCCTGTCGTTCCAGAATGGTCACCTGCACACCTTGTGAAGCCAATCGGATCGCACATGACAGACCTCCGAATCCTGCACCAATAATTGTGACGTTACCTCTCATGTGACCCTTCAATTATACCGCCTACCTTTCCATACATACCCCTTGCCGGAGCGGCCTGCCTGCCAGGAAGCAAGTCCGATGGCAATGACACAGGCCATGCTGACCGGTTGCAGAAGGGCAAGCCACCAGGGCTGTCCGCCAGCATGATCCGCTACTCTTTTCACAGCCATACCTAGTAATGTTCCTAACACTCCATACAGAATGGGCGTCGAACTACCTGAGATTAATCCTATAATCAAGCCCATGGGAGGCACAATATACATCAGCGTATACATTAACATCGTGCCAAGCAGCAGTACGTCTTTGCGCCCCATACCTTCGTACATGTTTTTCTTATATCCGTTCCATACTTCAACACCGTTCTGATACATGCGGGTATTCGTTACATCATGCACATCGGTCAGCATCACCGGGTGACCTGCACGCTTGACTGCTTTGGCGAGACTCATATCATCCACCAGATGTGCCTGAATGGCAGCATGACCGCCGGATGCTTCGTAACTGGAGCGATGAATCAGCAAAAAAGCCCCCGTAGCGGCCACAAACATCGGACTGGATGATCTGCGTATCATGAAAATGGGCAGATGACTGATGATGGTGAAGACCATCATGGGCACAACAAGCTTTTCCATCCATGTCTTTGTTACCTGATAAGGAAAACCGGTTATAAGCCCCCCGCTCTGCTCACACCCTGCCGCAAGCGTCTGCCGAATGGCACTTGGCTCGAGACGGACATCCGCATCCACAAACATAAACCATTCTCCCTTGGCCTCCTGAACCAGCCTGTGACACGCATGGGATTTCCCCATCCAGCCCTCGGGAAGATCGACACCATGCAACAGTCGCACACGTTCATCATGCTCCGCGATTGCCTGGACCATGGCGGCTGTCTCATCTTCGGAGCGATCATCCAGCACCAGCACTTCCATCCGGAATCCCGACGTATCACTCGCGAGCACACTTTCCAGACATCCTTCGATATGTAGTCTTTCATTTCTGGCCGGGATCAGTACCGAGACCATCAGGTCTGGGGGTTGTATCTTGTCTGACCGGAATGAACGTACTTTGGGCAGACAGGAGACGTTCCATAGAGCGAACAGCAACTGTATTCCCAATATGCTTGTAAGCACAATCCAGAAGATTTCAGATGTATTCATCCTAACGGTTCACCCGCTTTCGCGTGGCATCGTATTTTTCACTTGTCGAACGTCCATGACGAATCAGCGGAAGCGCATCTGGCAAACTTCCCTGCCCCAGCCGTACAAGCTCTGATCTGTGATTGTCTAACTGCCGTTCCAGCACATGACCAAGTCTGGTGGCAATCTCTTCACTCTTCCATGCCTTCCAGTCTTCCATCACAGGCGGGCCTACCTGCATCGAGATTTCCGGTAGATCATGCTGAACCATCCCATGGCACAAGGTTACCGGTACGGCAATGGCATTCGGAGAGCGACGAAGCAATAGTCCGATGCCTGGACGGAACTGAATCGGTCTGGCCTCCTGATGCAATATTTCTCCTTGCGGAAAAATCCAGACCCTTTTGCCCGAATTCAACAGCTCACTGGTGTACTGTAGAGAAGTCCGAATACCGGACGCACTCTCTTTATTGATCGAATACGCACCCAATTTACGGAAAAAAACATATTGCTGAAGCTGTTGCTCCTCCATCATCACATAATGATCACCCCGCGATGTCTGCCTGGCCGCATGATAGAGCAGCAGACCATCCCACCAGGAGCTGTGATTCATGAAATAGATCACCGGACGAGTCGGATCAATCGGGGAGTTGTCCCTGATGTCCACCTGCGGGTCCAGTGACCCCGTGAGCGTGAAGGAGCGGAAGCGCCGACGCAGCAGATAATAGTGACTGTATAAGGCAAAAATATGGTTAAACGGTTTTGATTTTACGGCGCGAATCATACAGCCAGCTCCCTTCCGCAAGAAGCACTCCTGCAATGGCGATGATAAAGCTGCCTGTAATTCCTTCCTTCAGGGCGAGTAGGCCGAATAGAAGAATAAAGAGCTGATACAACCATTTTGCACGCAGTAATGAGCTACGGTCACCAGGCATGGCCGGAAGGAACAGGGACAGGAATGCGCCCATGATAAACCAGCTTATGTAATTGGTCCACGGGACCCCGTAGAATCCACCTGGAGCCTGCCACTCCCAGAATCCTCTTGCATGCGCGACAGGATCGAGTACCAGATCAAGAACCACCGCCCAGAACCCGGTCTTCACGGCTCGAAGCAGTTTTCCAGTCCAGGTTGAACCCCCGCCACTTAACAGCGCCGAGTTACCCACCACTGCGATCCAGGCGAAACCCAGCGTAACAGGCACACTGAACAGATGAATCCCGAAAAAGTCAGAGTAAGCATACTCACCAAAGGGCCAATGCGTATGCACCCCTACCCACTCCACGCCCATACCACCCAACCAGATGATCACGGAAGCGATCCACAGCCCGGGTTTCAACCAGATGACTGACTGGTCGGACAGACCTGTCCGATTGCGCCCCTGGTAGATCAGATCCAGCACATACAATGCGTAGAAGATTAGAAATAATCCATTTGAAAAGGACAACACATCCGGCACGCCGATCGTCAGCATCAAGGTTGCTCCAATGACATACCAAGCCCAGTAAAGCCACTGGATCATTAGGATACCGCCGTTCGGGAGGCTTGATAGGCCAGCATCGGGTAACGTTTCACAATCGCACCCAGCATCTCCAGTTTCAATTCATCACTAACATATGCCCGTTTGGTATATACGTCATAGTCGTTGCGCTCAACCGCGTGTAGAATGGTGGAGTAAAAGGCTGCTGCCAGCTCAATCGAAAACGCACTTTCCGTTGGGTACGTATCCAGACGATCCATGCCAATACGGAACCAGTTCAATGCTGCCGCTTTTAATTCATGAACAATGGCAATAAAGCGTTCGTCCACGATTCCGTCTTCAAAGTCCTGTTCGGTGTAACCATGCTTCTCCATGATCTCCAGCGGAACATACCGGCGCACTCTGGCCCGATCTTCACCAACATCCCGAATAATATTGACGATCTGCATCCCTTTACCCAAAGCAATCCCGTTCACGGCTACTTCTGCGCCGTTATCATCCCGCAATACAGGCAACAACATCTCGCCTACGGTTCCGGCCACCAGATAACAATAATGCTCCAGTTCCTTCATCGTTGTATAATGCGTTACTTTAAGATCCGTGAGCTGCCCTTCCATCTGGCGGAAGAATGGCCTCTTATCCAGATGAGGAAAACTGCTGAACAACCATCTCAGTGCTGGCCAGATAAAATGTCCTTCCGCGTCGTCCAACTGACCAAATAAATCATGGATTTCGTGAATTGTATAGGGCGAATGCTCCGGCTCGTCTACACTGTCATCAATCATGCGGCAGAAGGCATAAATGACATATACCGCTTCCCGACGTGGACTTGGCAGCCCTCTAAAGGCCTGATAAAAAGAGGAAGAACCCTTTTGCATCAACTCTTCACACCTGCTCAAAATCGCTTCATTCATGTTCCCATCTCCTTCGTGAGTTGATTGACGGCCATACGTGCACTCTGCATCACAATCGGCACTCCCCCTCCAGGATGTACAGATGCTCCTGCGGCATATAACCCCTTGATATTAGGGAATGGTTTGGGTTGTGGTCGGTATACACCGGACTGGAACAACACTGGCGCAATACCGAAGCTTCCGCCTCCATATAGCCCGTCTCGCTCTGCGTCAGCGGGTGTACGCACCTTTTTCCACCTGATCGCTGCACGAAGTCCCGGGAATCCACGTTGCTCCGCTTCTTCCAATACACGTTCTGCCAATGCTTCGCTCTCCTGATCCCAGTCGACACCTTCGGCATCGGGCACGGGAATGAGGAAATACAATACACTCTGTCCTGAAGGCGCTGCTGTCTCATCCAATGCGACCGGATTAAATACGTAAAATGAGGACTTTGCCGGAATGCGTCGCTGATTGAAGACTTCCTGTAAACTACCTTCCAGACTCGGTGGCAGGAAGAACTGGTGCGTCGTTGCATCTTCCCAGGTTTTGTCCACGCCCACATAGAGCAATACACATCCGGAAGAGGGGAGATATGGCTTTCTTTTACGCGCTACCTCTGGTGCTTGACCAAGCAAACCCGAAAGATGGGGGAAATCGCCATTGTAGATAACTGCATCCACATTTTCTGCGCCTGCTACCGTTTCTATACCTTCACATACACCGTTTTTAATCGTGAGCCCGGTAACTTCCGCATTCAGCACAACACGTCCACCACGTGAGATCAGTTCCTGTTCCAGAATGGCCGGTAATGCTGCATACCCGCCCTTCACCATCCAGATACCATATTCATGCTCTGCGTAAGGCAAAAGGGAATAGATACCTGGCGTTCCAAACGGTGATCCACCGATGTATAGACTTTGCAGAGAGTATGCATCAAGCAATTCCTCATGCTCAAAATAATCGCCTACCGCTTTCCGAACACTTTTGTGTGCACGCAATCTGCCCATGAGGGACATGAGCGAAGGGGTGAAGAAATCCCTTTTGCGCGGAAAAGCCCTTTCCAGAAACGCTGCCCGGCCTGCTGGAAATAACGTGTCCATATCTTTCATGAATCGTGTGAATCCCCGGCTCTCTCCCGGGAATAAACGTTCAATCTCCGCCGTCTGCTCTTCACGTGACGTCATCTTGGTCATGACACGACCACTATGGTAATGCACTCTGTATAACGGATCACAGCGAAGCAGTTCAATCTTCGAACGATCTACGCCTGCCTCCTCCAGTATGCCAAGCAACATCTCAGGCAATAGCACAATCGTCGGCCCTTGATCGATCCGGTATTCCCCTTCCTGCTCATATCCAATGCGTCCGCCAACGCGAGAACCCCGTTCATAGACAGTGACATCCCAACCTTGACGGTTCAACAACAGCGCCGAAGTAAGTCCGCCAATCCCTGCGCCTACAATAGCGGCCCGCTTCATGAATGCCCTCTGGCTTCTGCCGTCTTCACATACGAGGATCGTTTGGAGCTTGTACGCGCGTCCTCTTCCTGAATCAGTCTGACACTGATCCGTGCCGATTCGAAGATCGTGGGCAACCCGCTGCCCGGATGTGTTCCGCCGCCTACCAGCCATACACTTTTCAACTCTTCAAACTGGTTATGGGGACGCAGGTACATCATCTGACCCAGATTATGCGCCATGTTAAACGTTGCTCCGCGGTACACATCCAGTTCATTCTCCCAATCGAGTGGAGTGAACAGCATACATTCTTCGATCCGGCTGCGAATATCTGCCAGCTCAGGAATACCTTCCATGCGCTTCAACATGGCCTCTTGCACATTTTCACGTTCTGCTTCCCAATCGATGCCTGCGGTAAGATTAGGCGTAGGCATGAGAACATATAAAGCGGATTTCCCTTCCGGTGCCAGCGTCGAATCGAGTCTGGAAGGGTTATGAATATATAGAGATGGATCGGCTGATAACATTTTGTGCTTTGTGATCTCATCCACGTTTAACCGGTAGTCCTCGGGAAAATAGATCGAGTGATGCGGCAGATCCACTCCACCATCCACACCCAGATACAGCATCGCTGTCGAGCAGGAGTACTTTTTGCGTTTCATTTTCTCCGGGGTATATTTCTTAAGTACGCCCGGTTCGAACAGATGGTTCACCGCATGTGCAAAGTCAGCGTTCACCACCACATGGTCCGCGTCGATGCGTTCACCGTTCTCAAGCAACACACCTTCTGCACGACCATTGCGAACGATGACCTGTTTCACCGGGGTGGAAGTATGTATGCGTCCTCCGTATTCTTCCACGACATCAGCCATGGCTTGGAAGATCCGATTCACGCCACCAATGGGGTGGAACAATCCGTAGTGATGCTCAATAAACGATAATATGGTAAAGGTGCCCGGACAATCCCAGGCAGACATACCAAGATATTTGGATTGGAATGTAAATGCCCAGCGTAGACGCTCATCTGTAAAATAGCGGGACAAGATCCCATAGACGGTGTTGTGGACATCAAGCTTAGGTAGAGCAGTTACCGCGTCTTTGCGTAGATAGTCAGTCAGCTTGCCAAACGGACGGCGCAGCAAAGGCATGACTTTGCCAAACTTCACTTCCTCTTCTTGCATGAACCGAAGGTAATTGTCTTCATTGCCCGGAAACAATTCCTTAATCTGTGCAGCTGTATCTTCCCGATTACGAGAAGGTGTGAACACCGTATCACCAAAGTTCAGTGCGTACAGCGGGGTTAGTTCTTTCATATGCACATAATCGGATAACTTGCGTCCCACGACGTCGAACATCTCTTCAATCAGCTGAGGCATCATCAAAAATGTTGCCCCCCGGTCGAATCGATACTCGCCCAGTTCCAATCTGGCAGAACGCCCCCCGATGACCGGCTGTTTCTCATACACATCTACTTCGTACCCCTGACCGGACAATAACATCGCTGCTGCAAGTCCACCCGGACCCGCGCCAATCACAGCTGCACGTTTGCGTTGTTGATTCGGTATCATGCCACTCACCTCTCTATGTAGGGAATTCCTATAGTTCTCTAGCCCCTAGCCTATTATTAAACCGCCCAAGAACACTTTAAGCGGTAACCAGCAAAAACATTATACAAATATAATACAAATATTATACGACCTTGTAAACCAAAAAATGACCCGTCGGTCAAAACACGTGAATACTCCATTCATAAACGCAAAAAAAACATCCCTTGATCACTTTCGTCAAAGGATGTCCTGTATACACTAGCTTATTCATTGAATAATAAGATATGTTTAATTATTCGCCTGTCCAAACCTCGCACCAGGTGGTCGATTTGCGAGATACTCACGTTCTATCCATGACTGCCAATCCGCTGAATCCTCTGGCATAATCCATTCCGGGTAACGAGCATGTTCTGCACGCTCATAGCCCTTTCCACCAAGTACAAAGCGAATATGTGGAAACTCGTTTTTAATTCGCTCTATAAGCTGATCACACCGTTCAAGAAGCCCTGGACTTGTGATCGAAAGGCAGACCAACTTGATCTTTTGCTCCCGAATAATCGGGAAGATGCCTTCTTCTGGCGTGTTCGCACCGAGATACAGTACTTCCGCTCCATTTTTACGCATAAAAAGAGAGAACAGCAGTAATCCAACCTGATGGTGCTCCCCTTCCGGACACAACGCCAGAACTTTGGGCAGATGCGGATAGATCGGGAACAGATGGAAAAACTGATAAAACCGCTGTGATATCAGCTGTGTCATGAAATGTTCCTGAGCCACCGAAGCCCTGCCTTGCTCCCATGCATCTCCAACCCGAACCAGTATGGGCACCAGCACATGATAGAACATCGAGTCATATCCATACATGGTGAAACCAAAATCAATCAGACCATTGGCACGTTCACCCTGAAAGTTGTAGAGCGAGTCATAGATCTGATCTGCCATGCGTGCGTAGGCTTCTTCCATCGTAGGCACCGGAGCCATGATCGGCGTGGGTATAGCTTCGGGCGGATTTAATTTGTTTACTTTCAGCATCCGTACCGCTTCCGAAATATTGGTCTGATGTAGCTCAACCTGTTCTTTCAACCAGCGCAGATCCGCAACATTCTCTTCGGTATACATTCGATAACCCGATTCCGTCCGCTCAGGGGTGACCGCACTATACCGATTCTCCCAAGCCCGGAGCGTCACCGTCGGGATACCGAGCATGGCAGCGACTTGTTTGATGGAATACACCTTATTACCCACTTTCTTTCCTAAATGTCCAGATTTCACAGGTTATATCATTGGTTCCCCGTCCTTGTCAGGCATATGAAAACCCTAACATTCTACAAAAATAATACACTCATTATACACAACGCTCAGACACCTGTCGATTGCATCCTGCCAATTTTGCCATATGCATTTTACCGCTACATTCGTTATGCTAGCGGGTTCTCCTGCGTCAACGTTATCATCCGTGTGGTAATAGAAGTCAGCAAGTATAGAAGGGGGAGTCCACCGTTGGTCTCATTACGCCGCCATACATCAGACCGCAAGTCTTCACGCGGCAAATTTCCATACATACGAACAGGAATCGTCCTATTGGTCCTATGGCTCATCGCCGTCATGCTCTATCAAACCTACAAACCATTACCAGCGGGCATTTCCTACGAAAGTCCGGAGTATCGGGTGGATCAAGTCGAGTTCCTGCATGACCTCACTTATCCTTCCTCCGACGGACAGATGCAGCACGAACAGCAGATTTTCCAGCGCATGATGCAAATTGTGGAGGAAGCAGAGCAATTTGTCCTGGTGGATATGTTCCTGTTCAATAATTATCAGCATAAGGGACAGAACTTTCCTCCCGTGAGTACTGAATTCACCGAAGCGCTGGTCGCCAAAAAAAATCAGCATCCTGATATGGACATCTGGTTTATTACTGATGAAGTAAATACCAACTATAACTCAGCACCTAATCCGTTGCTGGAACAAATGAAACAAGCAGGCATTCATGTGGTAATCACGGATGTGGACCCTTTGCGTGATTCAACTCCAGTATACTCTGCGGTCTGGCGGACCTTCTTCCAATGGTTTGGGCAATCTGGAGATGGCTGGATCAAAAACCTGATGGCCACGGATGGTCCGGATGTCACTGTGCGTTCCTATCTCAAGCTGCTCAATGTGAAGGCCAATCATCGCAAAGTTGTGGTTAGTGAGAAGACGGCGATTGTCTCTTCTGGCAATATCCATGATGCGAGTGCCTACCACTCGAATATTGCATTTGAAGTAACAGGTCCAATCATTGGCGATATTCTTCAGTCAGAGCAAGCTGTACTGGATATCTCAGGCGGAGGCCAGGTTCCAACCTACACGGACCCTTCCACGGATTCAAACACGGGAGACCTACGAATTCGCTATTTAACTGAAGGCAAGGTTAATGACGCCGTACTCCATGAGATCAATCAAGCTGGCAAAGGTGACACCTTATGGATGGGCATGTTCTATGTGGCCTCTCCGAAAGTGTTGGAAGCCCTGCTGGAAGCGGCAAAACGAGGAACCGAGATCCGGCTTGTACTGGATCCAAATGAAAATGCCTTTGGTCAGGAAAAGATCGGTATTCCGAACCGCCCTGTCGCTGCTGAATTGCATGATAAATCCGACGGTAAAATTCAGATCCGCTGGTATAACACCACCAAGGAGCAATACCACACCAAGATGATCTATCTTGCCAAAGCAACTGGTGATCATATTGTCCTCGGGGGTTCAACCAACTTCACACCTCGAAACCTGAATGACTACAATCTGGAAAATGATTTATGGATTGCTGCTCCTCCAGACAATAAGTTCACGCTTGATATCGCGAATTATTTCGAGCGTATTTGGAATAATAATGATGCCGAATTCACGTTAGACCTGGATGAGTTCCAGGAGAAGACTACGTTTTTGAAAGGTATCCTATATAAGTTGCAACTGATTCTGGGTTTTACAACCTTTTGATCAAAAACCACATTCATACCTGTTATATCCGCCTGTACTCTACTGTGCAGGCGGATATTTTCATCTTGACAGGGGATGTGAAGTGTGAAAATATAATTACCTAACGACCGTTAGGAAGGTGATCTGATGACTGCACAATCCATTCGGGATGCAGCCCTGTTCCATTTTGCCAGAGATGGCTATGAGGGGGCTTCTCTGAGAGCTATTGCTGATGAAGTCGGGATTAAAAAACCGTCCATATATGCACATTTCAGCTGCAAGGATGACTTGTTTTTACACACGCTATCGTTTGCTTTTCACGAAGTAACACGGCACACACTCGAATATTTCCGTGATCATGAGGATCTGCCATTGGAGCAGAGGCTGAAGGGCTTGCTGATCTGGTTCGAACAAGAATACAATGCCCATGCGTCAGCCCGCTTGATGCTGCGCAATTGTTTCTACCCACCCCTTTCTCTGTATGGCGAAGTGATGGATCAAGTGTATCCGTTTATCGATGGTATGGAACGTGCGCTGACTCGTTTGCTGCAACGGGCAATGCGTCATGGAGATATTCCGCCCATTCCTGCGGAACAGGCAGCCATTGCATTTATGACGTTCCTCGACGGGATTACCGTGGAGATTATCTATGGAAGTTCCCGTCGGTACAAGAGACGGTTGGAAGCATCCTGGCCTGTCTTTTGGCATGGCATTCATCATTTGAACGAAGAGGCACAAAGCGTTGTGCCGGAAGGAGATTTAACAACATGAACCGCAACTGGTTATATGTATTTATTGGTGGAATTATTGAGATTGTCTGGGTAAGCGGGCTGAAACATGCCTCGAATGCCTGGGAGTGGACTTTGACGGGGATTGCCATCGTGATCAGCTTTGGACTGATCATTGCCGCTTCCAAAAGGCTGCCTGTGGGTACGGTGTATGCCGTCTTTACGGGAATTGGTACGGCGGGCACCGTCCTTACGGAGATGGTACTGTTCGGTGAGCCGTTCCGGTTGGCCAAAGTATTGCTCATCGGGCTGCTGCTCTGCGGCGTAATCGGACTGAAGCTGGTTACGGATCAGCAAGAAGCCAAAGGAGGTGCAGTATAATGGCTTGGATGGCAATTGTAGGTGCAGGGATATGTGAAATTTTCGGCGTAATCGGTATTAATGGTGCTTCCACCAAGAAAGGATGGCCATATATCGTACTGATGCTGGTATCATTTGTGTTCAGCTTCTCGCTGCTGTCCTACGCCATGACGTCCATCCCGATGGGCACAGCGTATGCCGTGTGGACGGGGATCGGGACGGTCGGCAGTACGCTTACAGGCATGTTCCTGTTCGGTGAACGGAAAGAAGCGAAGCGTCTCCTGTTTATCGCGATGATTTTGGTGGCAGCCGTTGGTTTGAAACTGATCACATAATGGAACAACTGAATTACACTTTATAACTCCGATTCCAGTACCACTTTCTGATCGCTGTTATCCCCAGATTTCTTTGATTCCCTTTGAAGAGGGATAAATCCGGTGATAGCATATGCTTCCGAAGAAGCTTTCTTACAGAAAGCTTTAAGGCGAACACTTCGTTTCTTCAAGTCGGTTCTGCAATCTCCGGTATCGTGTACTTCTTAGCTTCCATTAGGATATCTATTAAATTTAGTAAAATAAAAAAGACGACTTCGATCAGGAAGTCGTCTTTTTTGGGATATGATATAGATAGGGAACCTCTTTATACTCTGCCACGTAAGAAAGGATGTTGTAATCATGAGAAAATTATTGGCACGCATGGGCTCTTATACAGGGTATGCCCTGCTGATCGGCATGGCCATCTTCTATCTCCTCGCGCTAGTCGCCATTATCATACTCGCCTTGTACGCCTTCACTGGAGGAGCCTAACTTAAACGTTCTTGATAGCAACACCCTATCGTACATACAGGCTACACTTTGTTACATGTTGTTGTTTTTCCCTTTGATCGTCCTCTTTCCTCCATATTAGTTTTCCAATTTACTCCCATTTGAATTCCTTCAACCAGATCGTTTATACTTGGTTTGACCTTAAAGTCAATTCAAGAACTCACAAGTTCCCTGATGAGGTGAATGCATCGTTAATGAACCCTATACATGAGATGAATGAGAAGAAAAAGCTCATCATTACTACAGCACTCAAGTTATTCTCATCCAAAGGCAGTGCTGCAACATCCATGCAAGAGATTGCCGAACTATGCGGGATGTCCAAAGGCAGCCTTTATATCATGTTCAAATCCAAAGAGGAATTAGAAGCCAGTACCCTGGAGTACTGCATGTACACACTAATGGACGAGATGACGCAGATTGAGCATGAAACCAGCCTCTCCTCGCGAGAACGCCTGCACAAGCAGATCGAAACACTGCTCATTCATGTAGCCGAATTCAAGGAATTTTTGCGGGTACAATTGCGAAGCATGATGATGGATGATGAACAGCAACGCAAGGAACAGTGCCATCCACAGCAAAGAGATCTGGAGATCCGTACCTTACATTGGTTTAAGGATAAGCTGGAAGAGCAGTATGGACGGGAGATTGAACCATATACGATTGATCTTATTTTGTTGACACACGGACTGTTCCTCTCCTATGTAAAAATCTGGTTTACAGAGATGCCATCTCTCACTGTTACCAAAATGGCAACAAACTTGCTGCAAATGATGGACTATGCCACACATGGATTTCTTAACCAGCGACCTGAGCCTTTGATTCCTCTGGAGGAATGGCCTGCCTGGATTACAGAGGCCCAACCAGATTCCACGGTGATGCGACATCCTATCCATATCATCAAACAAATGCAGGATATCGCCGTCTCCGATTTGCCCGCAGGGCAACCGAAGAATGATGCACTTGAAACCATTGCCATTCTCAGACAGGAGATGATGGAATTCACGCCGCGGCGTGCCATTATTCTAGGCATGATGCACAATCTGGAGAACGTAACTGCCATTCAACCCTTGCATTCCGAGCTTCAGCATATTTTGGATGCCATGTATAGCCGGTTCATCCCTGCTGACTCGTCACACACATAAACAGGAGAAACAGAGAGGAGAAGAAACCATCGTATGAAAGGTATTATTAATTTTTCCCTGAACAACAAGTTTGCGATCTGGATTCTGACAATCATCATCTCTTTCGCAGGTTTGTACAGCGGATTGACGATGAAGCAAGAGACCATTCCGAACATCAACGTACCGTTTCTGAATGTCACTGCCATTGATCCGGGGGCTGCACCGGAGGGAATTGTTGAAGATGTCACGAAGCCGCTGGAAGTAAAACTGCGGAATGTTGATGGCGTTAAGACGGTTACCTCCACTTCCATGGAGAATGCAGCATCCATCACACTCGAATTTGATTATGGAACAGATCTGACCAACGCGACGGCAACCGTTCGTGAGGCACTCAATGAAGTACAACTGCCTGACAGCGTACAGAAGCCGACCATTTCCAAGTTCAGCATTAACTCTTTCCCGGTTGTATCTCTAAGCCTGTCCGACAAGGACGGTGGTGACCTGGAACAATTGACACGACTGGTTGAATCGGATATTCAGCCTGCACTCGAAGACATTGACGGTGTAGCTCAGGTTCAGGTTTCCGGTCAATATGTAAAAGAAGTTCAATTGAAGTTTGATCAAGCCAAAATGGCCGAGCTGGGCCTAACGGAAGATACGGTAAACGGCATCGTTCAAGGTTCATCCATTCGTGTTCCCCTGGGACTGTTCGAACTGGATAAATCCCAGAAAGCCGTTGTCGTAGATGGCAACATCGTCAACATCGATGATCTGAAAAACCTTGCCATTCCAGTTGTACCCGGCGGTGCCGGCGCTTCTGCAGGCAATGGTTCAGGTGCAGCCCCACAAGGATCTGGAGCACCAACAGGTGAAGGCTCGGCTGGCGGAGCAGGTCAAGCTACCGCTCCTGGCTCTGCCCAAGGAACAGACCCGGCCGCAGGCCAAGCAGCTGGCGGTAATGCCAGTGCGGGTAGCCCTACAGGTGCTGCCAATGCGCCTGGTATTCCAACTGTAACACTAAGTGAAATTGCCAAGATCGAAGTCATCGGTCAAGCGGAATCCATTTCCCGGACAGACGGCAAGGAATCCATCGGTATTTCCGTTGTAAAATCCAATGACGCCAACACGGTTGATGTCGTGAATGCAGTCAAAGACAAAGCGGAAGAATTGCAGAAGCAGTTCAAAAATGCAGATCTGACTGTACTGCTTGACCAAGGTAAACCGATCCAGGACTCGGTGAACACGATGCTGGGCAAAGCTGTTTTTGGTGCTTTGTTTGCTATCCTGATCATCTTGCTGTTCCTGCGTAATATTCGTTCAACCATTATCTCCATAATCTCGATCCCGCTCTCCTTGCTCATGGCATTGACTGCGCTCAATATAATGGATATTACCTTGAACATGATGACACTGGGTGCCATGACGGTTGCCATCGGACGGGTTGTCGATGACTCCATCGTGGTTATCGAGAACATCTACCGCAGATTAACACTCAAAGGTGAGAAACTGAAAGGTCGTGAACTGGTTCGCGAAGCAACGCGCGAGATGTTTGTGCCAATCCTTTCTTCCACAATCGTAACGATTGCGGTATTCCTGCCACTGGCATTGGTAAGCGGTATGGTGGGCGAGCTGTTCCTGCCATTTGCATTGACCATGGTATTTGCCTTGCTGGCATCCCTGATCGTTGCCATTACCATCGTGCCGATGCTTGCACATTCCCTGTTCCGTAAAGGACTCAAGAACAAGCAGAATCACGAAGAAAAACCAGGCAAGATGGCGGAAGGTTACAAACGCCTGCTGAACTGGACACTATCACACAAACTCATCACAGTCAGTATTGCAGTGATCCTGCTGGTCGGCAGTTTGTTCCTGTACCCATTCATCGGTGCAAGCTTCTTGCCGGAACAACAGGATAAATATGTGACCATTACGTACAGTCCACAAACAGGAGCTTTGCGTGAAGATGTAGAAAAAGAAGCACTCGTTGCAGAGAAGTGGTTGCTGAAACAACCGGGTCTGGAGAAAATGCAATATTCCATCGGCGGAAGTAACCCACTGAGCAGCATGGGTGGCGGTGGTTCCAACTCGGCCCTCTTCTATATTGAATATAACGAAGATACAAAAGACTTTACAAAAGTGAAAGAACAACTAGTAGAAGGTCTGAAAAAAGAAGTTACCGTAGGAACCTGGAATGAGCTCGACATGTCCGGCGGTCTGGGTGGCAGTGGCCTGAGCCTATCCATCTATGGCGATAATGTAGAGCAACTCAAACCTGTATCGGACGAAATTCTGAAACTGGTTGAAGCGGATACGGATAATTTTGAAAAAGCAGATACGACTCTCGCTGACACCTACGGGCAGTATACGCTCGTGGCAGATCAGGAGAAATTAAGTTCCCTGGGCTTGACTGCAGGCCAACTGGCTATGGCACTGAGTCCGGCACGCGAACGTCCTGTGCTCACGGAAGTCGATATTGATAACAAAACGTATAAAGTATATGTAGAGACCGACGATAAAACATTCAACAGCATTAATGAGATTGAGGATGAAACCGTCACTTCACCGCTTGGCATCGAAGTACCGATTAAAGATGTTGCCAAAGTGGAAGAAGGCACATCCCCGAACTCCATCATGCAAATTGATGGTAAGGTGGTTGTACAAGTGACAGCCAACATCCTGGCTTCGGATGTAACGAAGGCTTCAAGTAGCTTACAGGCTGAGATCGACAAGTTGGATCTGCCTGACGGCGTTGAAGTGAAGTTCGGCGGTACAACTGAACAGATTAATGATACCTTTACTCAGCTTGGTCTCGCCATGCTGGCAGCCATCGCCATTGTGTACTTCGTGCTTGTTGTAACGTTCGGCGGCGGTTTGGCACCATTCGCCATCCTGTTCTCCCTGCCATTTACGGTGATTGGTATTATGGTAGGTCTGTTCATCGCTGGGGGTACACTTGACGTCTCCGCTATGATGGGTGGACTGATGCTTATCGGGATCGTGGTCACCAACGCCATCGTGTTGATCGACCGTGTTATTCACAAGGAAAAAGAGGGTATGCCTACCCGTGAAGCCTTGCTGGAAGCCGGTGCAACACGTCTGCGTCCAATTCTGATGACCGCTCTCGCAACCATCGGTGCCCTGTTGCCACTGGTTACGGGTCTCGAAGAGAGTGCGGGTATCATCTCCAAAGGATTGGGAATTACCGTAATCGGCGGTCTGATCAGTTCCACGCTGCTCACGCTGGTTATCGTACCGATTGTGTATGAGTTCCTGATGAAATTTAAAAAGAAAAGAATCGAAGATTAAGAAGTAGTTGATCGTGCTCATGTAACGGTTCGATTACATCTTAAATACAGACTATACGCTCTAACCTCTCGCCCCTTAGCACATATTGGAATGATTGAATTCCGATGTAATGCTAAGGGGCTTTTTTATGTAAATTCAAACGAGATATCGACTACTTCAGGAGCATATGCCTCGCTCTCATTGGAGTAGAGAATCCGTCACATAGACTGACATAGAAACACATCTTTTTAATCAAAATCACAAAAAGAAGAGACCTATTTGTCATTTAAAACAAATGAACGTGAGATTTTAGCCCACCGGCTGTAAATGGAATTATAATATGGATTAATTATGCAAGTTGACGGATTCCAGACTCCAGATAGATCACATGTTATTGGGGAAGGACGGTGGTTGTGTGGGGGAGACAACGCTTCATATTCAAGTCAGAGACATGTTAAAACGACCCGTGTTTCGTAAGGCAGAAATCTTGGCCAGTGATCGTGCGCTGGAGCGGTATGTTCGCTGGGTTCATATCATGGAGGTTCCTGAGGTAGGGGACTTGCTCAATGGCGGGGAATTGGTGCTGACGACAGGCATTGGCTGGCAGGAAGGTGAGCAGCATGGTCTGTCTTTTCTGCGTCAGTTAATTGCACGTGGGGCTGCCGGACTCTGCATGGAGCTGGGGGATCACACCAAATCGCAACTCGGTGCGATGAAAGAAATTGCAGTCGCCGCGGATTTCCCGCTGATCTGGTTCCACGAACAAGTCCGTTATATTGATATTACGCAAGACCTGCATTTCACCTTGATTCGTAGTCATCAGCGGATGATTGCGGAACTCGATAGTCTCACCACCTCCTTTAACCAACTTCTTCTGAATGGAGATGGCGTACAACCTCTTCTTCGATTATTGTCACGAACAACCGGATGTGCCGTGGCATTATATCCACTTGAAGGGGAAGCAAGTGCCGTTCCCTATCGCTCTCCAGAGCAGCTGGAGACTCGTCGGCAGGATTGGTTTTTGCAGCGGGAACATTTGGCGGGAGAAGTTATTCCGAATATAATGCGGCTGTCAGATAACACATTGCATGCACTCAGCATGCCTGTTCAGGCGTTAGACTACACCTTTGCCGACCTTGTGCTGATGTATCAAAAGCCGACGGATCAAGATTCAAGCATACCGATCAAACCATCGGATGAATTCGTCATTCAGGCACTGGAACGGTGCGCGGCCGCGATTGCCCAGGACTGGATGCGAACCAAATACATGGAAGAGAAACGCCGCTACAAAGAAGATATGTGGGTCATTGACTGGCTTAACGGACATCACTCCACGAAGGAAATCCATGAATATGTATCCACCGTTAATCCCCTTCTCGCAACGAGCAAAGCCACGATTATCTTATTTGACAGCAACCCCTCATATACAGACAGCCTCAAACTTCAGAAATTATTGATCCAACGCAACATCGTTGCCCGTTCCGTGTTCGCTCGGGAGAATTTCACACTCTACAGCACCGTTCTGAATCACCAGATCATTCTTATCATTCTCGACCCACTACCTGGATCTCAGCGCAAAAGCAGTCTCTGGCGCTGCATCGAACAGCTGCAGCAGCACGAGCAGGAACAGACCCACTATCTCTTCTCAGGCTTGATCGGTATCGGTCATAACTGCACAGACCTCTCCCGTCTCAAAGATAGTCTGGAATCCGCAAAGGAGACACTGCGAATTCAAAAGGACATCGGTGTGATGCAACAGCCCTTTTACAGTAATCTTCATTGTTACCGCATCATCGCCAGTATGAAGCAAAGCGGCAGTCTGGATGATTTCATTGAAGAATATCTGGGGCCGCTCATCCGTTACGATGTAGAGAAAGGAGGTCAGTTGCTGCGCACACTCAAACAATATTTGATCCTGTGCTGCTCTAAGCAAGAGACGGCCACCGCTCTATATATCGTCAGACAGACGCTGTATCACCGTTTGGACAAAATCGAAGCACTTTTGGGAGAAGACTACATCCTCCCCGAGAAAAGGGTCGCGATCGAACTTGCCATCTACGCCTATGAGTACGTTCATGGGCCAATCGCATGAGGAACTCCAGCATCGTCTAAGCTCCCCGCTGCTCCTGAAGCTGGCGAATCAGGATGTGACTGAACCACTTCCGTCCAGACGCCGTGCCCACGTATTGCTCTTGTTTCTCTTCGGGAAGATCCGGGTGCTCCCATATGACGTGAGCACCCTCCAGATGTTCCCGTACCGCATAGATCCGATAACCCTGTGCAACCATTCGCTCTATGGCGACCCTCTCGGCCTCAAACACATCATGATCCGACATCAGCTTCTCCCTCCATTCACTGCCGTCACAGGCTGTTTCATCGGTATGGGTGCACCTGAATCATACTTGTTGCGCTTCACATATTGTCCTGCCCCTGCTGTTCCGTCATACTGCCGATCTCGAATGACATACTCCCCGCGGCACAACACTGTCACCGGACAACCCTGTACCTGCATGCCTTCAAATGCACTGTAATCCACATTCATATGATGCGTATCTGCCGAGATCACCCTGTTTACAGAGGGGTCAAAAATAACGATATCCGCATCTGTCCCTACAGCCAGAGTCCCTTTCTGCGGAAATAATCCAAACAACTTGCTCGCTCTTGTTGAACATAGATCGACCCACTGATTGAGCGTAATCCGCCCCTTCACTACACCTTCCGAATACAGAATACTGAGGCGATCTTCGATGACAGGCCCACCGTTCGGAATTTTGCTGAAATCATCCTTGCCCAGGTCCTTCTGCCCTTTGAAATTAAACGAGCAATGATCAGAGCCAATCGTCTGCAACTGACCGCTTTTCAGTGCGTTCCAGAGTACTTCCTGATGCGCTGCTTCCCGTAGTGGTGGGGACCAGACATACTTTGCACCCTCGAAGTCCGGCTGATCCATGATCGACTGATCCAACGTCAAATACTGAGGACAGGTCTCCCCCCAGATTCGGTAACCCATTTCACGCATGCGCGCAATCTGCTCCACCGCTTCTGCACAGGTTACATGCACCACATACAACTGTGAATCCGCAAGTGCAGCCAACCGTGCCGCCCGACCTGTCGCTTCTCCCTCCAGCATGGATGGACGAGTCAGCGCATGATGAATCGGCTCCGTGCGCCCTTCGGCGAGCGCTTGTCGAACCAGCAGGTCAATAACATCTCCGTTTTCGGCATGCACCATGACGAGTGCGCCATACTCTTTTGCCTTTTGCAACGTCTGGAAGAGAATCCCGTCATCGGCCTGAAACTGGTTTTTATACGCCATGAACACCTTAAAGGATGACACACCCTCTTCTTCAATGATCTGCGGCAACTCTTCCAACACCTGATCATTCATCTCCCCGATCATCAGATGGAAACCATAGTCGATGACGGCTTTACCCTCGGCTTTGGCATGCCACTCCTGGAGGGATTCGATTAATGGACGGCCTTTTTGTGTCAGGCAGAAATCAATGATCGTTGTTGTACCACCAAAGGCTGCCGCTGTTGTTCCCGTCGCAAAATCATCTGCCGTTACCGTTCCACCAAATGGCATATCCAGATGCGTATGCGGGTCGATACCGCCAGGAATAACATAACAGCCTGAAGCGTCCACAACTTCCATATGTTCATCCGGGGTAAGCCCGATGCCAATCTGTGTGATTTTACCCTTTTCGATCAAAATATCTGCTTCAAAGGTATCTGACGCTGTCACCAACACACCGTTACGAATCAATTTGCGGGTACTCATGATATCGCCTCCTTGGTTGATTGATCTCTAACCGATTGCAGCATGGCAATTGCAGACTGACGTTCATTCCAGGTTACAGGTTCCTGCTCAGGCACAAGCTCCACCATCTCAATCGCCCCATCCACCGGGCAAACGATCGAACACAGATTACAGCCAACACAGTCCTCTTCCACCACTTCCAGATAGGAGCCAGACGGGTCGGTCAACATATCAATACACTGATGCGAGGTGTCCTCACAAGCAATATGGCATTTGTTGCAATTGATGCAGATATCGCGATTGATGCGGGCGACCACTTTGTAGTTCAGATCGAGATTGCCCCAATCCGAGTAACGCGGAACCGTCTGACCTACCAGTTCTGCTACGCTGCTCAGACCCTTTTCGTCCAAATAATCGTTCAAACCATCAATCATGTCCTCCACAATGCGGAATCCATGATGCATCGCTGCGGTACATACCTGGACCCCTGTAGCACCCATGAGCAAAAACTCTGCCGTATCCCGCCAGTCGGATATGCCACCAATCCCCGAGATCGGCACACCCACCTCCGGATTACGTGCGCACTCGGCAACCATGTTCAGTGCAATGGGCTTCACCGCTGGGCCGCAGTATCCGCCATGTGCTCCTTTGCCCCCTACATGCGGCACGGTATTCCACGAATCCAGATCCACACCTGCCAGGGAGTTAATGGTATTGATCAGAGAGATCGCATCCGCGCCTCCTCGTACAGCTGCCCGGGCGGTCGCCGTAATATCCGTGATATTCGGCGTGAGCTTCACAATCACCGGTGTGGTTGCCACTTCCTTCACCCACATCGTCTGTAGTTCGACCAAGTCAGGTTGCTGACCAGAGGCGGCTCCCATACCACGTTCAGCCATGCCATGCGGGCAGCCAAAATTCAGTTCCAGACCGTCGACGCCGACGGCTTCCACCTTTTTCACAATCTCATGCCACTTCTCCCGCGTAGGTTCCACCATCAGTGAAGCGACAACCGCGCGATCCGGGAAGCGCTTCTTGGTCTCGGCAATCTCCCTCAGATTCACTTCCAGCGGACGATCGGATATCAATTCAATATTGTTAAACCCCGCCACCCGCTGTCCACCGAAATGAACTGCCGCAAAACGCGAGGATGTATTGATAATCGGCTCACCCAGTGTCTTCCACACCGCGCCGCCCCAGCCCGCTTCGAACGCACGCTGAACCTGATACCCCGTATTGGTCGGTGGTGCAGAAGCCAACCAGAATGGATTGGGTGATCGAATACCTGCTAGATTAATGGATAAGTCAGCCATAACGATCCCTCCTTGGTGTTGTTTGAACTTATTAGTTACACTGGACACTCCGCTTCTTCAGATTGCTGCTGTCCTCTCCGTTTCGTGTAAAAATTTAGTTCAATTCATATCGTTAGCACTGGATATTTGGTCGCAGTCATGACTTCTGCGTAGTAACGGTGTTGCTGGATAGCACCTGTAATCTAACGAACCGTACACCTCTTATTTGACTCATATGCAGCAATTTCAAAATCTAACGAATCGTAGAAAGCTTATTGGGCTGTAATAGCTTATTTCGGCTTTATTTCGACGGTTTTTTATCAAAATAAGACGTGTGAGATTCGTTAGATTTTTCAATCCTCCATAATTGCCACTATAAGGTGTGCAGGGTTCGTTAGCGCGTCAGGGATGCGAGGATGCGAGGGTTCGATGCATACCAGACCTCTTGCTCAGATCTACACCTCATCTCTCTAGCCGTCCCTGGCGTCCTCCCACCCGTACTCTTTCCTCGCACCCTTTCATTGCACACTTTCCGTGCTCTTTACTTCCCTTTCCTTCCTCACCACTCACGCCGTCTCTTCCACCTGTCCGGGCAATGCCTTCATGACTGCGGCGGCGGCCAACTTACCTTGCTGTGCAGCCGAGACAACCATCGCCTCACCCTGGCCCTGACCAAAAATAACATCTCCTGCCGCATAGATCTGAGGATGCGAGGTACGGTACGTATGCGGCTCAATCTCGACGACGCCCCAGTGGTGACGCAGTCCAAACGCTTCGATTAATGGTAATAAACGATGCTGTCCAATCGCCCGAATGACCGTATCACATTCAATCATGAACTCCGATCCCTCCACGGACACAGGCAATGCACGCCCACCTCCAGGCGGAGTAATCAGTTCCATTTTCACACATTCTACAGCCTGAACCCGACCGTTCTCGTCTCCGATAATACGCTGCGGCATCGTAAACCAGCGGAATTCCACCCCCTCCTGCTTGGCAAACGTATATTCAAACGCATACGCCGTCATCTGGCTTTCCCCGCGCCGATATAACATCTGCACCCGCTCGGCACCCAGACGCACCGAACAGGTCGCTGCATCTACCGCCGTATTGCCCGCGCCAATCACGGCGACCTTCAGACCATTCAGTGCCGGCGGAACACCCTGCTTCGTAGACTCCACCAGTTCAATCGCATCATAGACACCTTCCAGTGTCTCTCCTTCAATGCCCAACATGGGCACCGATCCCATGCCGCAAGCCAGAATGACCGCTTCATGTTGCTCCAGCAACTGCGTAGCAGGAATATCTACACCAATGCGCACCCCGTAACGGATCTGCACACCCAGCGCTTCCACCTGCTCCACTTCCCATAACGCAACCGATTCGGGCAGACGGAAGGATACGATGCCGTACGTGTTTAGCCCACCGCCTTTGGGTTTGGCTTCATAGATCGTCACCTCACACCCTGCGCGCCCCAGTTCACGTGCCGCCGATAGTCCCGCTGGCCCCGCTCCCACAACAGCGACGGTTCTCCCATTGGCAGGTGCCGCCTGGAATAACGGCTCATTCTTCGCCCGCGCCCAGTCGGTGGCGTAACGCTGCAAGTCACCAATGCGAATCGGCTTCGACGATTCATTTAGCACACACGCGCCTTCACACAGTTCCTCTGTGGGGCACACGCGTGCGCAGCTGGCTCCCACCGGATTCGCATCCATGATGGTGCGGGCCGATCCTTTCAGGTGCCCTGTTGATATTTTGCTAATAAAAGAAGGGATATTAATGTCGGTTGGACAGGCCTTGATACAAGGTGCATCGTAACAGTACAGACAGCGGTTCGATTCCTCCATCGCTTCTTTTCCTGTCATGGCGGGTTTCATCTCGGCAAAACGACTCTCCCACCCATAATCGGATAACGTTGTTCCTGAGCTGTTCATCAATGTCGTGCACCTCCTGGAGAATGATCTACGCTATCTCAAACTCGAACAAACTTGCGTGCATTATACGTTCCACCCCGCTGACAGAATCACTTACCGATCACGTGTTGCCGCTTCCTACAGACTAACCAGATGTTCGTACGTTTCCGGCCTGCGATCGCGGTAGAACTGCCATACATTACGCACCTCACGAATCATCTCCGTATCCATCTCGCCAATGACGACCTCATCCTGATCCCGACTGCCGATCGCTACCATTCTGCCTCGTGGATCGACCAAGTACGACTGCCCATAAAATTCACCCATGTTCCACGGCGCTTCCACGCCGACCCGGTTGATGGCTGCCACATAATAGCCGTTAGCTACTGCGTGAGCGGGTTGTTCCAGTTTCCACAGATATTCCGATGTACCTGCAACCGTAGCGGACGGATTGAACACAATCTCCGCCCCTGCCAGCCCGAGCAATCGTGCCCCTTCCGGAAAATGACGATCATAACAAATGTACACACCCACTCTGGCGTAGGCCGTATCAAATACCGGAAACCCGAGGTTGCCTGGTTTGAAATAATACTTTTCCCAGAACCCATTCGTACCCTCACCTGCTTCCACATGCGGGATATGATGTTTGCGGTATTTGCCCAGATACGTACCATCTGCATCAATAACGGCTGCCGTATTGTAATACGAAGCAATGCCCTCCACCTCGTACACCGGCAAAATAATCACCACCGCAAGCTCCTTCGCCAGCTCCTGAAAAATCTTGGTAGTAGGTCCTTCCGGCACTGGTTCAGCGGATGCATACCATTTGGGATTTTGCTCTGTACAAAAGTACGGCCCATAAAATACTTCCTGCAATCCGATGATCTTGGCCCCTCTTGCAGCAGCTTCACGGACCAGCGTGATGTGCTTATGAACCGCAGCCTCTTTGTGAACCTCAACGGGAGCCGAACCTTCAATCTCATGTGAAGCCTGGATTAATCCGATGCTGATTTTGCCCATATCGTCACAACGCCTCCTCAGGTAAAATGGTTGGTTGGTTCACTCCACCGCACATCCTTCGAATGGTTCGATACAGCACTTCCGTGCCAAGTCCAATATCCTCCGGAGAGGAATATTCGCTGGGATGATGACTGATGCCGTCCTTGCTGCGGACAAAAATCATGCCATAATCACACACACGCGAAAGGGCCAACGCATCATGGAACGGACCACTCATCAGTTCTGGTAAAGTAATCCCGATCTCTTCCGCAGATGAACGAATTACTGACTTGATTAACTCTGCACAATACCTTGGCTCACTGTTCGTATCCTCGGTCAGCGAATACGTTAGACCATATCGGGAACTCACGTCATCCAAAATGTTCATCAATCGGACTTCCAGCCGGTTCCTGCGTTTCATCTCCATGTCTCGTAAATCCACCGTGAAGCTGACTTCCTCCGGGATGATATTACGCGAATCCGGAAACACCCTCAGACTTCCTACCGTACCTACAGTTGGAGCTTCCGGGTCTTCTCTCACCATATCGTCAAAAGCGGAAATAACTCTGGCGCTGCCTGCCAAAGCATCATGTCGCATGCTCATTGGAACGGAGCCGGCATGACCCGCCATACCTTTCATCGTAACCGTAAGCCACAGCGGGCCCGAGATGCCCGTCACCAGACCCACAGGAGCATTCAATGCTTCCAGTACCGGTCCCTGCTCAATGTGCAGCTCCAGATAACTGCCTATGGAACCTGGCGGATAGATCGCTTCTTCAAAATCCGAAGGAGAACAGCCGAAGGTTTCCAGCGCCTCCCGGCGGGTCACTCCGTTTTTATCCTGCCGCTCCAGTTCGCCTTCTTCCAACCGACCGGTTATACCACGTGAGCCGAACAGGCCTTTGTTAAAACGGGAACCCTCTTCATCGCAAAAGGCAATCACCTCAATCGGCATGCGGGGCTGAATGCCATATTCGATCAGGCATTGCACGGCTTCGAGTGCGCCTAGCACCCCAATCGCTCCATCATATCGACCGCCATACGGCTGAGAGTCGATGTGGGAACCAATCATGAGAATCGGCAGTGCCTGATCCGCACCTTCCAGACGACCAATCAGATTGCCGAAGGGGTCAAGTCGCGTCGTCAGACCGGCCTTTTCCATCCACAGACGAACCTGTATGATGCCGTCCATATCTTCCGGGGTCAGGGCAAGTCGACAGACGCCCGTGTCCGCTATTCGGCCAATACGTGACAACTGCTCAATTCGCTCATTCAGCCGCAGCTGATTAATGACTTTGCCTGTTGTGGTCTGCATCGTCCCTCACCTCCTTGCGAATAGTTATCACGTCATGTGTTGAAACACTTTATTTTGCTGCCAACACTTCTGTCGTACTTGTCGTACAGTGCGTTCTCATCCATATCCAGTTACTAACTCGCATCCAGACTTCGCAACGCAGCGAGCAAACTTCCTGCGATCAGGTCCAGTTCTTCCTCGGTGGTGACAAACGGCGGGGAGATCGTCAAAATATTCGCAAACCCTGGCACGGTATCTCCGTTCTTGCCGATCAGAATACCATCCCGCTTACAACTGGCGAGCACCTTCATCACTTTATCCGCTTCCGCAGGAGAACCATCCGCTTCAATCAACTCCACCCCGCAGGCGAATCCGAATGAACGGATGTCCCCCACCACGGACAACTCCAGCAATGGTTCAAGCTTCTCACGAAGCAGGTATCCCAGTTCCTCCGCACGGCTGACCAGATTCTCTCGTTCCAGGATTTCCAGATTCGCCAGCGCTACCCGACAGGACACCGGATTTCCACCAAATGTATTCACATGACGAAAATGCGCATCCGGTCCGGGTTCCCGGAACGTGTCATACAGATCGGCTCGCACCGCCGTTGCTGATAGCGGTGAATACGCACTGGTCATGCCTTTTGCCATCGTCACAATATCTGGCTGTACACCATAGTTCTGATGACCAAACTTCTGCCCCGAGCGGCCAAAACCACAGATGACCTCATCGACAATGAGCAGCACGCCATAGCGCTGACAGATCTCTTGCACGGTGCGCATATAATCCGGCGGAGGAACAATCATGCCACCCCCTGTGATCACCGGCTCCATAATCACTGCGGCAACCGTCTCAGGACCTTCCCAGCGAATCACCTCTTCATAGATGGTTGCACATTCGAGTCCACATCCATCTTTGTTTCGTCCAAACGGACAGCGGTAACAATAGGGTGGAGGAACATGAGAGAAACCTACACCGAGCGGCTCGTATTTGATCTTGCGGGCGGCTTGCCCGGTGGCGCCCAGTGCCCCCATAGAGTTACCGTGATAGGCACGGTGACGGGAGATGAATTTGTGCCGAGTAGGCTCACCATTCTGATGGTGATACTGACGGGCTATTTTGAAAGCCACCTCATTCGCATCTGAACCCGAGTTGGAGAAGAAGATTCGATACTCCCCCTCCAACCAGTCATTCAGCTTCTCTGCCAGCAAAATCGCCGGTTCGTGACTCTGCGTCATCGGTACATAAGCGAGTGCTTTCATCTGTTCGTAGGCACTTCTTGCAATTTCCTCACGGCCATGCCCCACATTCACACACCATAGTCCAGACATCGCATCCAGATAACGTGTACCATCCTGATCAGTGATCCAACTGCCCTCCCCACTTACCGCAATCATCGGATGATCGTTATGAGGCGAGATGTGATGCCATACGTATTTGCGATCCTTCTCCAGCCATTCTTCCTTCGTACCGCCAAGCGGCTGAGGTTGCTGATCCACAGAACTCATTCGTCATCCTCCTCCACACGCTTATTTCACTGCTTCTTCATAGATGCTTTTCTCCAGCGCTTCATCCAGGTTGGCGGCTTTTTTGATCAATCCATAATTCAGTGCAATATCCGCAGTTCGGGTAAATGACTCATCCACAAAGCTGCCGACTTGCTGCTCTGTAAATCCTTCCGGCCGAATCAGCTTTGCAATCTCTTCAAGCATCGTGACCTGATGTTCACGAGTGGTGCTGCCCTCCGTCACATTACTCATCACGATATCCACCGTCTCATTCTGATTATCGATGGCGTAATTCCAGCCTTTCAGAATGGCACGGGTCACTTTGACCGCAAGCTCACGGTTGTTGTCTACCCAATCTTTCTTGGCAATCAGCGTATCCTCCAGCATGCCAATACCAGCATCTTCAATATTGAACACATCCAGATCCGATTCTTTCATTCCACTTTCCAGCACCACGTGGTACTCGTTATAGATCGTTGCTGTCGCCACATCTACCTGGTCATTGAAAAACTGATCCATCGTGAACCCCTGCTTCACCAGTTCAATGTCTTTCTTCGGATCCAGGCCGTTCTTCTCCATGAACGCGAGCACCTGAAATTGCTGGCTGCCAAACCAGGTACTAACCTTCTTGCCTTTCATCTGAGCGGGATCGGTAATACCTAGCGACTTCTTGGCGATCAAGCGATAACTACTCTTCTGTGAGATCTGGGCAAGCGAGACAAGCGGCAGACCGTTATCCCGACTGACCAGCAAACTGTCTACACCCGTAATGCCCACATCGGCCGCGCCATTGACCACCTGCTGCTCAATCACGATATCCGGGCCACCCGGAATAATCTCGGCATCAATGCCTTCATCTGCAAAAAAACCTTTTTCCTTCGCTGCATAGATCCCGGCAAACTGCGCCTGCGGCACCCATTTCAGTTGAATTTTCACTTTGGTTAAGGGTTGATCTGCTTCTCCCGCCCCTCCTGAACTCGCAGCAACAGGCTCAGCCGCCGGCACAGACTTCGTAGAACATGCACCCAGCATCGTAACAACCAACAGGACCAATACCAGCAAACCCGGCTTCAACGTTTTGTACATGTACAGAACAACCCCCTGTTTATATACGATTTTTCAATCATCAGTCCGTGTTCAAAAAGTCTGGTTTTCAGTACCAAGAAGAGGGAATGAAGCTAGAAATGGAGTAGCACGTTAGTGATCTGTGCGTGCACGATTCCACGGAATGAGTCGCTTTTCTGCCAGGACAACCGCTTCATACAACACAATGCCGAGCGCGGCGGCGATGACAATGCAGGACCAGGCCAAAGGCATGTTTGCCAGTCGAATCTGATCCGAGAGCAAGTACCCCAGCCCCTGGGAAGCGATGAAAAATTCACCCACAATGGCCCCGATAATACTGGTCGACATGTTGATCTTCAGACCGGCGAAGAGGGAAGGCAGCGCATGAGGCAGTCTCAGTTTCCAAAAAAACTGCATCCTGCTCGCGGCAAGGCCACTCAGCAGATCACTGTACTGCGGCTGAATGGAAGTCAGCCCTTTGAACAGACTGACGGCCATAGCGGCCATTGTAATCACCGTGACAACAGCAATACGGGACCATATCCCGTCACCGAACCAATTATTCATAATCGGGGCAAGAGCCACGATCGGAACAGCGTTCAGTGCCGACAGAACCGTAACCGCTGCCCTGCCACTTGTGGGAAAGAATGATGCACCTGCTGCCGCCAGAGCGCCCAACAGGGAACCGAGCAGGAATCCCCCCAGCATTTCCGTTCCGCTGTACATTGCGTAACGAAAGAGCATATTGGCATTTTCCTGAATGGATATCGCAATCGCGGAAGGAACAGGCAGTTGGTAACTTTCCAGCGAGAATATCCAATGAAACATCCTGAGCTGCCAGAGAGCGAGAAACATCACCCCTGCACCCCAAGGAAGCATGTTCAGTACAATCGAGCGCCCACGAACGCTGGTATACAGTCTGGCCTTTCCGGCTTGTCCCGGATGTGCATGAATTTCCGTTCCGGGAGCAGATGTCATCTGTGAACCAGTGAGTGGTGCAGCCGCGCCATTGATCGCAGCAATTGCCACACCTTCGTCCTGCTTCCGATGCATAACTCTACCTTCACTCATGTGGCATTGCCTCCTTTGGCCCTGAATTCAGGCTGCCAGGGGGTCAGCCAACGTTCGGCCAAACTAATGACCAGATACGAGATCAGGCCAATGCCAATGCTAAGCATGATGGTGGCCCAGAACATGCCAACTTGGGCATGGCCGTAATATAACGAACTGACCATCAGGACGCCGAGTCCATCGGGAGCTCCCATCAATTCCACAACGATGGAGGAGGTCACCGCCAGCGGAGCAGCTATTTTCATACCAGAAAATAGTCCCGGCAGTGCTGAGGGCAGCAGGCATTTGATATATCGTGCAGTTAGTGAAGCTCCACAGGAACGCATCAGTTCCAGGTGCTCTGGTGCTGCACTTTTCAATCCTTTTAACGTATGGATGATGATCGGGAAGAAAGTTACGTACGCCGCCATAACAATCCGCGCCCATTCCGCGTTGTGGATGATGCCGTACACAATTGGTGCGAGACCAATAACCGGAACCATCTGTGAGGAGACTACATATGGCGATAACGTGCGCTCCAGCCAGACAGCCGCGCTCATGAGCAGCGCCAAACCCAGACCCAGCAACGTTCCCCCTGCAAAACCAATGGCTGCATTGCCAAACGTGACAGCCCCCTGCTCTGCGAGCGTACCCGAGTAACGAAACAACGCTGCAAGCACATCGTGCAGATATGGAAGGCGAGACACTGCCTGCTGGGGTGACAAGAACAGTTGGAGTATCCAGGCGATTCCTTCCCACAGCACCAATATGGCCATAATCCAGATGACGACCCAGGATCGATATCCCGGTCTAAAGAACTGCAGAGACATGAGATTCATCACGCTCCTCGTAGAAGCAGTTGCGGATGGTCGTAATCATGTGGTAGAAAGCTTCCGTTTCTCTCAGTTCACTATGACGTTCGGAAGGCAGATTGACGGAATGAATGGAATGTACTTGCCCCGGATGTGCCGAGAGTACGATAATCCGGTCGGACAGAAATACGGCTTCGGGGATGCTGTGTGTGACAAAGAGGAAGGTCTTGCCGGTTGAGCGCTTGATCTCAAGTAGCTCCAATTGAAGTTTCTCTTTTGTGAATTCGTCCAGGGCCGAGAAGGGTTCATCCATGAGCAGCAGTGGCGGATCAAGCGCAAGGGCACGGGCAATGGACACACGTTGCTGCATGCCTCCACTGAGCTGCCATGGATAATGGTCGGCGAAGCGGGTTAGTCCTACCATTTCAAGCAGTTCACCGCTAATGCGGCGGCACTCCTTCCGTGGGGTACCCAGCAGTTCCAAGGGCAATTCCACATTGTGACGAATGGTGCGCCAATCGAACAAGGCAGGTGTCTGGAAGACAATACCGAACTGTCGCTGTAGTCGAGCCCGCTCAGGCTCCTGACCTGCAATGCGAACAGTGCCTGAGGTGGGCTGAAGCAGATCACCCACTAACCGAAGCAAGGTCGACTTGCCACAGCCCGAAGGGCCCAGCAGAGAGACAAACTCATTGGACTGGATCTGGAATGTAACATCCGACAAAGCAGTGACTTGTTGTGTACCTGTGCCAAAGACAACGGACACATGATCTACATCAATATGGAAGGCTTCGGGGACTGTAGCTGAGGGTGCGGAGGACATGGGCATTCTCCTTTGTGGAAGTTATTTTCATTGCACACCAAGGCTGAATGGGAGGTTTATATACACGAACGTAACAGGTTTTGCTTGTTAGATAATACTATATCGCTTTGGGCGGGGATTACATTATACAGTGTGTTTTGAGTATGGGCCTGTTCATGTTACACAATGTAAAATGAGATGTATTCTCAGATATATCCATGTGAGTTTTCCTCGTATTTAGCTAACATACATTTCACTTAACAACAAACGCACGATCATTTGTATTTATTGAATAAATATTCGGAAAATATGACATATGCCCTCGTATTCTTGTCCATTTTCTTGTATAAAGATTGAATAGACGTACAAGGGCTCCCACCTCCACGTGAGTCAAGGCTCCTGAATGATGAAGGCGGTATCACTATTCCGGATCAATCACCACGCAGGCTGGCTTCCTTTGTCACATATCACTTTGAAAACCACATATATAGGTCTATCCAAAGATCAATAGAACGAAGCTTTCAAATCCAGAAATCGGGGTGGTCATGATGTTTGATTGGCTGGGATGGAGAAAAGGATTGCCGCTGTGGCAATCGTATCGGTTGAACGCACATATGAAGGAAGATGTGGAACAGATTTTTGAGGGAATTGCCGAAACGAGACGGCAGATTATGATGGACTGGGCAGATGAACAGTGGAATCACCTGGACCGTTTGCTTCAACAGATACAGTCGGTCCAATTACAGGATGTATTACAAGGTTCACAGCAACGAAGCAAACTAGATGCATGGTTTCAAGCCAGTTATATTCGAGCCGTTGATAGTACGGAGCTATTCATGATGAACGAACAGAATCAGGTGGTATTCTCTACATATAAGAAACATATTGGACAGATCTATGAGGATCACGAAGCTTTGATAGGACCAGGATTGAAGTACTCCAGAGCAGATCGACATGAAAAAAAATGCTTGTATGGTCCTTACTCTGATCCACTGACGCTGGATATTGGTCCACGCTCGTCCGCTTTTCACGATGATGTCACCTTGCTGTTTATCTCACCAATTCTGCAGGAAGGTCGCTATGTCGGTTCATTATGTAGCCGTGTACCCGGGGATGTACTGGGTGACCTGATCCAACGAGAATCAGGTCATATCTATCCCGATTCCGGTGACAATTACCTCTTTATGGCTGAGTCGATATTAAGGCCACATCTGCAACCCGGCACCGCCTTGTCCAGAAGCCGCTTCGAGGATCGTACTTTTACACATGGGGAAAATCTCAAAGATGGTGTCACCACCGAATGGGGTATCGTTTCCGTTAAGGAGCATACCGAACTGGAACTCATGTTCACTGATCCGTCGACCGGAGAACTACACCCCGGAGTAGCAAACACCATTCAGAATGGTTCCAATCTGTTCGTAGCTTTTCCCGGCTACTCGGATTATCGCCATATTTCTGTAATCGGCAAAGGCATCACCTTCCAGCTGCCACACTGTCCTGATCGCTGGGGCATGATGTGTGAAGGGGATCTGGAGGAAGTGTATCGGATACGAAGCATCGGCTGGCGCCAGTTCAAGCAGCACAGTCTCTTCACGCTTTTGTCAGGCATTGCAGGAGCAGCTCTTGTCTATGCCTTCACTGGTAGTGGTTGGAGCACGGCAGCAATGGCCGCTTTTAATGTGTTATTTGGATTCTTCACTGCATTACAGCTGCATCGTAGCCAATATGGACGAGTTCATGAAGACTTGCGTCGCATCAGCCGATTTATTCGAATTAACGCCGAAGGCAGAGGTGATCTGACCCAACGCCTGGACACGTCTGCTTTTGCCCAAGATGAATCAGGCGAACTGGCGAAGTGGATCAACAACATGATTGATTCTCTGGAAGGCATTATGCTGAAGGTACAACTTGCCACGGTAGACGTTATGGACAACCAGTATCAGATGCGAACTTCAACAGAGACAACCCAGGGCACGACTGAACGAGTGAACCAAAAGCTTGGTTCAATGATCCAGGCCATCCGCACCCAACTGGAAGATCTCGACCAGGCCAGAATTGCTGCCGATCACATGCGCATAACGCTGCAACAACTGGAGACCTCTGCAACCGAACAGATCGGCGTGGCCCAGCAGGAAGTGGAACGAATCGGCGATAAAATGACCCAAATCTCAGGAGCGGTATCCGATACTAATCGTACCATCCTGTCCTTCATAGATACGATGAAAGAGATTTACCACGCACTGGCTGTCATTGATGAAATTTCAGTTCAGACCAATCTGCTGGCTCTGAATGCTACCATTGAAGCTGCACGCGTGGGTGAACATGGTCAAGGCTTCTCGGTTGTGGCAGGGGAAATTCGTAAGCTGGCTGATTTATCCCGTTCTTCTACTGAAAATATTCATCAGATTCTGGACCGAATCTCAACTGCAGCAGGAGCTGCATCCCAATTAATCACAGAGGGTGATCAGGTACTTGCTGAAGGAACGACACTGGTTCAGGCCGCTTCGCAACTTCTGCAAAATGCTACCGCTGAAGAACCTGAGCGCACACAAGTCGTGGATCAAGTGGTCATGCTGATGGAAAATATCGCTGCAATCAGCCATCAGAATCGGGCTACTTCCGCTGAAGTGGAGGCCGAGATGATGGAGCTAATCCGTGATATGTTACAGGTTCAGCATTCTTCGCATAATGTGGAAGCCATTACGGTCTTTCTGCAACAAGTCGTGGGACAATTCCACCTGAACCACCCCGCCAAAAATGCTGTCATCTGACGTCATCGTTGACGCGGATTGGAGAAATAGCTAAAATTTGATGCAACTGTTCCTTTTGAAATTGTCGTATCATTTATAATAGAAGATTTCCAATCTGAACCGATGAAAGGGTGGTCTGCATGGAATTGCTTCAGGATTCATTTGGCCGGATACATGACTACATCCGTATTTCTGTTACGGACCGCTGTAATTTACGCTGTGTGTATTGCATGCCTGCAGAGGGCATGGAGTTTGCTCCACATGATGAGATTATGAGCTACGAAGAGATCGCACAGGTGCTGAAGGTGCTTGCTCCGATGGGCATGCGTAAAGTTCGGCTCACCGGGGGCGAACCGCTGGTGCGTAAGGATCTGCATAAGCTCGTCGGCATGATCTCGGCGATTGACGGTATTGACGATATTGCACTGACGACCAACGCTCTTCTACTGGATAAGCAAGCTCAGGCATTGAAAGACGCTGGATTGAACCGGATTAACATCAGTCTGGATTCCCTGCGCGCCGATCGCTTCTCCATGATTACCCGCGGCGGAGATGTGAACAAGGTGCTGAAAGGCATTGAAGCTGCAACAGCCGCTGGCCTTGCTCCGATCAAGCTAAATGTTGTGCTGATGAAGGGTATCAACGATGATGAGATCAAGGATTTTATTGCAATGACGATGGATCAACCTCTTCATGTGCGTTTTATTGAATATATGCCGATTGGACATGCTTCGGATTCATGGCGCAAATCTTATTTGCCGCTGGAAGCTGTGACAGATGTATGTGCTGAAGCAGGCTGGACGGTAGAAAATACAACAGGCCCTGCGGGCAATGGCCCATCACGCAATATGAAAATTGTGGGCTCCGAAGGCACATTCGGATTGATTCATCCCGTGAGCGATCATTTCTGTGACAATTGCAACCGACTTCGGCTGACCGCTGACGGACATATCAAAGCCTGCCTGTACTGGTCGGATGAGTATAATGTTCGCCGCTTCGTGGATGATCCGGATGCCATGGCGGCACTCTTCCTCAAAGCGCTGGGTACGAAACCGAAGAATCATGAGATGGCTCTGGCTTTGGAACAAAAAATGCAATCTCATACACCGACGGTACGCCGCATGTCCCAGATTGGCGGATAACAAAGCAGACGAGAACTTGATTGTTCTCGCCTGCTTTTTTGTCATGTTTTCATAAATTTCTGAAAATAATCAATTCTCCTGTTTCATTTGTTAAAAATTTAATTAATATATCTTATTGCCCTTGTTGGGTCTTCAAGATTCCCATAATTCTGACGATGTATATACAATACATCTAGATGATATGCACACATACACTATAGGAGCTGAACCTTATTGAACATTGTTGAAGCACTCGTTGCAGCGAGTCCGTATTTTAAAATTATGCTCAAGGAACACGATATCATGATTGCAGTAACGGATACCGAGAAGTTCTGGTATTATGTTCCCAGCAACGAGCTCGATCTGGGCATCAAGGCTGGAGACCCCGTTTCCCTCGATGACCCTACACTCCGCCGTGCACTTATACATGGGGAGACTTCAGCGAACCGAATTGATGCAAAATTCTATGGCACATCCATCAACTCGGCGGCCACCCCTCTTCGGGATGAGCAAGGAAATATCGTAGGCACACTTGCTATTGGTTTCTCTCTTCAGAATGAGGAGAAACTGGAGTACTTCACTGAACTGATCGGCGGGATCAGCGGCAGATTGACGGATATGGTACAGACGGTAGCCGCTCAATCCGAACAATTGACAGCCTCATCTACACAGATTTTGGATAATACTCGCATGGCTGTGCAGAACTCAGGCGAGGTTAACAAAGTCGCCGCATTCATCCGTGAAATCTCAGAACAGACCAATCTACTCGGCTTGAACGCGGCTATCGAAGCAGCCCGAGCAGGCGAAGCAGGCGCCGGATTCAGCGTCGTTGCATCTGAAGTGCGCAAACTTTCTACGGGTACCAAAGAAGCAACGGTGAATATCGAACGTTCCTTGAAAGATGTTCAGCATTCCATTCAGCAGATGGAGCAGGAGATCACATCGATCTCACAGTCTAGCAACCAACAGGCTGTGATGGTAACCGAGTTCAGCGAGGTCATTGATCAGTTGAACACTGTAAGCCGTGATTTGAAAGTGTTTATTGAATCCATGCTGTTGAAGGCAGAATAAATTCGATACGATGACCTTCACTCCAATGATTAACCATATATAAAAGACGCTACACCGAAGCGGTATCGAGCTCTACATGTTTCATCTCAATAACCAGATCACCAGGCTATGCTGATCACCAAATTCAGCATCTACATTGAACTCCCCGTGCGATTAACGTCACGGGGAGTTTTTTTTATTTTAACAAGATGGGCCCGCTACATCACGGTCATCTATGAATAGATGAGCTTCCACAGCATCATAACCGCCAGCCCAACCATGACTACAGCGGACAACCGATTAAACACCAGACTGATGCGTCCAGTTCGATCCGTTCTCCTAATCACCCTGCCCGCGCCTGCAAGTCCCAAGAACCATATCCAAGATACAACCGCGGCTGTCAGGGCAAAATACATGCGCTCTACGCCTTCATACTGAAGTGAACTGGTGCCAATCACGGCAACCGTATCCAGCAGAGCATGGGGATTGAGTAGAGATACTGATGCGGCAAACGCAATCTGACGCCCCGCGGACATTACCGCCTGTGAACCTTCGACTAATTCGGATGACCTCCAGATACTCCATGCCATATACAGCAAAAACAAACTTCCTGCTGCATACAACACATTCGCCAGCACTGGCCATTGCAGCAAAATAAGCGACACCCCTCCAACAGCTGCCCCGATCAACAACGTATCACTGACACCTGCCGTTATTACAGCAGGCATAGCATGTATATAACGTCTCTGGCTCATGCCCTGATTAAAAATAAACACATTCTGCACACCCAGTGGCAAGATCAAACCAAACGCCAGAATGACTGCATGAATAACAACCTCCATCGTTCTTCCCCCTTATCTCTGTATTCCATCGTAGGGCAGATAATGGCTGACGTAACCAACCACTTGGATGGCATCAGACCCAACCAAATGTTATAGTGTTGGTTAAAAAGACAAACAGAGGTGATCCTGCCTGTCATGGAACGTTCTGATTCTCGACTAAACATGGGTTGGAAGCCGAATCCTTCTCTCGACTTGCCCTTATATCGCCAGATTGAAGCCTATATCCGCAAGAAGATCACAACGGGCGAATGGTCAGCAGGATATCGTCTCCCCTCACAGCGAATATGGGCTGAGTCCATGGGGGTGAACCGCAGTACATTGGTCACTGCCCTGGATAACCTGACCGCCGCTGGTCTGATTAAAGGCAGACATGGCGGAGGAACTTTTATTACCGGCTCCGGTTGGCATGGTATGGCTCACGGAGCGATGCCCAACTGGAACGAAGCCATCGAGGAGGGTTGGTATTATCCCAACATGCCCGAGATCCAGCAGATTAACCAGGCTGAATTCCGGCCTGGCATCATACGTCTTGGTACAGGGGAGCTTGCCCCGGAACTGATGCCTCAGGATGCTTTTAACGACATTCTGTACTCCCTGTCCCAGCGTTCTCGTACCCTCAACTACCTGGAATCTCAAGGAAGCCTGGAGCTTCGTGAGGCTTTATCCGCCCATTTGCAGACGACTGGCATTCAGGCCTCTCCAGATTCCATACTGATTGTTTCCGGCTCTCTTCAGGCACTGCACTTGATATCGGTCGGACTGCTCCCTCGCGGATCAGCAGTTCTGCTGGAAAAACCATCGTACCTGTATTCCATTCACGCCTTTCAATCGGCAGGGTTGAAAATGAGCGGAATCCCGATGGACGATGAAGGACTGCACATTGCACGCCTGGAGAATGCCTCGCAGCATGTAAAAGATCAAGACCATATCTCGCTTCTCTATACGATACCGAGCTTTCACAATCCCACGGGCTCTGTGATGAGTGATCACCGCCGGGAAGAACTCATGACCACCGCTCGAACATTAGGCATCTCCATACTCGAGGATGCCGCCTACAGTGATCTGTGGCTGGATACACCTCCTCCGTCATCGCTGAAGGCGCGTGACCAGGAAGGACGGGTGCTGCATATGGGCACCTTGTCGAAGGCAGTCAGTCCCGGCTTACGCCTCGGATGGCTGGTGGGGCCAGAGCCGGTCATACGCCGGCTCACGGATATCAAGATGCAGACCGACTACGGTACCAGTTCACTCGCGCAGGAAGCCGCTGCCCTGTGGTTCGCCGAAGGGCATCATGCAGAACATATGGAGTGCCTTCGCCCTGAGCTACGCAGACGCAGAGACTTCATGCTGGATATGTTGCAACGTCACTTTCATGGCATAGCAAAGTGGAAAATACCTGCTGGCGGCTTTTATATCTGGCTGCAATTCACTGTATCCCCTCTCTCTATCCGCCAATTGTTCCATACCTGTCTGGAACAGAATGTACTTATCCACCCGGGCTACCTATATGACCGGCTGGATGCGAGTCATATCAGGCTCTCTTACGCCTATGCTTCTCCTGATGAGATGGAGCGTGGACTACAATGCCTCGTAGAAGCTGTACACAGGCTCATGGATTCTGGCTCATGATTTCAAATGCTGGTTCCTGATTTCACAACCAAAAAAAGCCTTGACCGAAAAGGACAATGTCCTTCAGATCAAGGCTTTTTGCGTTAGTTTTGTAAGTTTGATCGAATACCAAAAGCGGGTCGATACCAGTAGCGCTCCGGGATTCCATCGTATCATTCTGCTATTCGCTTACCCTTTGACCGCACCCTCCGCAATCCCCTCCATGATGAACTTCTGGAAGAAAGCATAGATCAGAATAACCGGAATCGCAGTCAGTACCAGAGAGGACAAAATCAACGGCCATTCCTTGTTATATTCACCAAACAACATGTTTGTGGACAGAATCAGCGTATAACGATTCACATCAGTCAACATGAGCAGTGGCAACAAGAAGTCATTCCAGATCCACAGGAAGTCCAGAATCGCGATGGTGACTGTGATCGGAAGCAAGAGCGGAAAGATAATCTGGAAAAAAGTCTGGAACTCATTACATCCGTCAATCTGAGCCGATTCCTCCAATTCACGCGGAATAGACTTCACAAACCCGTGATAGAGGAAGATCGCCATGTTCACACCAAGCCCGATATAGATCAGGGCCAATCCGTACGTGCTTCCCTGTACACCCATGCCTTTGGCTACCCGAGTCAACGGAATCATGATGGAGTGGAACGGCACCAGCATGGATGCAACAAACAGGAAGAAGATCAGGTTACTCAAGCGGCCAGAGGTACGTGAGAGTTTGTATCCCGCAAGTGAGGCACAGAAGACGATACCACCAATCCCCAGAAAGGATACAATCGCCGAGTTCATCGAACTGCCCAACAGATTGATTTTGTTAAATGCGTCCGAATAGTTCTCCCAGTGCAGCGTCGTCGGCAGCGCAATAAAGGACTGGAACATCTCTCCTTGTGTTTTGAAAGAGTTCACCACCGCCATGTAGATCGGCAGCATGGCCACGAGAGATCCCAAGATCAGCAGCAGGCGAATCAGATAACTGTTCAGTCGTTGCATCCTCATGCTTCCACCTCTTTCTTCTTCATGACGGTGATCTGGATGAGTGTAAAGATGAGTACGATGATGAACAGCACAACCGATTTGGCACTCGCATAGCCGTACCTGAAGTTGTTGGAGAACGCTTCTTCATAGATGTTCATTGTGATAACCTGTGTGGCCCGGCCCGGTCCACCACCCGTCAGTCCATAGACCACTTCGAACACCTTGAAGGCTCCGTTCAGCGTCAGGAAGAAACAGATGGTCACGGCATGAGTAATCATCGGCAACACCACATTGCGAAGTACCTGGAATGCATTGGCCCCATCAATAACAGCCGCTTCCTTGAGGCTTTTCGGCACACCCTGGAGAGCAGCCAGATAGATGATCATCATATACCCTACACCATTCCAGAGCGATACCATCAGAATGGAGTAAAATGAAAACTTCGGATCACCCAACCATTGCTGGTCGAGGAACGAAAAAGCCAGTTTCTCTGCGAGCTGTGGCAGCACCTGAGAGAAGATGAAGGTCCACATGAAAGCACTTATGATTGTACTGATCATGTTAGGCATGAAGAACAGCGTCCGGAAAAGCCCTTTGCTGCGCGTCCGTGACTCAATGAACACGGCGAGCAGCAAGGCAATTCCATTTTGCAGAATCAACATAAATATTACATATTTCATCGTGAACCACAGGGAGTTCAGAAAGTCGGGATCTTCTTTGAACAATTCCACAAAGTTGCCCAGACCGATAAAGCTGTAATCCCGATTGAGTCCGTTCCAATCCGTCAGACTATAGAACAGGCCACTAAACGTGGGATACAGCAGGAAAATCGCATAGATGACAAAGGCAGGCGCAGTGAACGCGAGCAGTGACAGATACTTCTTGAACACATTCGTAGCCATAGGTTCTCCCCCTTTTCACTCGAAGCGGATGATTGCAAAGGAGGGAACGAAGAACGTTCTGCCTGCCGTATCATCTGCTTGGAGACTGCGACGAAACAAAGTACCGCTAATTTGTTGACAAGCTCTCAAACCGTAGAGATTTGCCAACAAAAGCAAGCGGATACTCCATTCCTCGCAACTCCTTACTTGTTGACTTTGTTGTAGGATTTCCACGCCTTGTCGAGCGCATCGATAACCTGCTGTTGATTTAATTGCCCAGAGTAGTAGCCTTGTAACGCTTTGCCTGACTCGTCTTTCACCGCTTGAGGGAGGGATGGGTCCTCATAAGCTTTACCTTCACTCACATATTTCTGGGCATCGTCTACCCACGGGAAGCTCTTGAAGTCATGGATCTTGGCAATCGGATTAAATTTGAGCGCTTCGAAGAATGCACTTGAATCCTTGTCATCGAGAATGTAGTTCACGAAATCGAGTGCCACTTCTTTGTTTTTGCTAGATGACGATACTGCCAGCGAAGTGGAGGTGCTCAGATTGATTTTGGTATCATCCGGATTGTCATTGATCGGCATTGGTGCTACACCAAAGTTCAAGTCCGGGTTGGACTTCAGAATGGTTTCGGCAAACCATGGTCCCTGAATCCACATCGCGGCGCTTCCTGAAGCGAAGGCTGCTGAACCATCATCTCCGCCCACTTCCAGCGCTTTATCTGTACCATTCGCATTGACCAGATCGAAGATATCAAACAATGCTTTCATATCGGAGAAGGAACCCTGATCCTGATTCATCTTCTCCACGAAGTCTTTGTGCTCAGACTGAGTTAATGCACCCACGGTAAGTGGCAGGAATAATTGCGGAATCCAAGCTTCTTTGTAGGACAGTTCAAACGGTGTAATGTTGGCTGCCTTGAGTTTCTCCACGACCGCTTTCATTTCCGTTAACGTCGTTGGCACTTCCAGCCCTTGCTCTTTGAAAATATCTTTATTGTACAAATAGCCCCATGATACTGTTTCCAGTGGAACAGCTACGATTTTGCCCTCCGCATCCGTTATGGAAGGTTTAACCGAATCCAGCAGCTTATCGACAAAAGGTTGGCCCGACAGGTCTTCCAGATAACCAGCTTTGCTGAATGGTGGAATCTCATTAACTGCATGCAGAGCGAACACATCCGGTGCATCATTGGAGGCGAGACGTGTCTTCAGAATCTGAGGTGCATTGTCTGCTGGCGGCATCTCCAGTTGCACGTTCACCTCAATGTTTTTCTCTGCTTTTTCCTTGGCTTTGAACTGTTCTATATATTTATCGTAGTGTTCTTTCAGCCGAGGTTGTGCAACGAATACTTTGAGGGACACCGTGCTGCCTGATGCCGATTCTTCCTGCCCATTGTCCGTTCCTGCATTGGAACCGCAACCTGCGAGCAGAACACTGACCAGTACCGCACTTGCTACGCTTTTCCATACTTTCATCTCTTATGACCTCCCGGTGTGTGACTGGTTTGTCTTTCATAGGCTCATTATATATCAGAAAATGAAAGCGCTTCATTGGACAAAATTAGACTTGTGTATTGGATTATTTTAAACCTTAATCCTGCCGCAAATGCTTTCTCGAACAGCTCATTCCGTGCTACTGCCTGAATTGCCTGATATACGAGCCTGTCCCTTCCGCATCTCCCCCGGTGAAACTCCGAAATGTTTCTTGAATACCCGATAGAAGTAGGACACATCCTCATAACCCGCCATCTCGGCAATATGTTTGAACGGGATCTGATCATCCATCACCCATTCCTTCGCTCGTGTCATGCGTAACTGGACGACATAATCGGTCACATTCACCTCATACTCTTTCTTGAATACCTTGCTGAGATATTCCTTGCTGACAAAAAAGATCTGGGCGAGCTGCTCCAGGGTAATCATCTCCATACAGTGCTGCTCCATGTATTGCTTCACCTCATTCAGGTTCAGCTTATTCTTGAATTTACGCTGCGCAATGAGTTGCTCCAAAGCCTGGTAGTATGGAGTCGAAATCCATGCGATCGTGGATTCAATGGAAGCCAGCGCTGTTGAAGGAGGTAAAGCCGTTGCTTCGCGCCCCTCGTACAACCCATTGGAGACACACAGTTCATCCAGCAAAGCCTGTAGTTCATAGGCCACTCGTCCAAGCTGCCGGGGTCTGTTAATCTCGCTATGCTCCAGCTTCTGCTGCAGTTGCTGGAACCATTCTCGCAGACTTTGAATGTTCAGGTCGTTAAACCGCAAGCGAGCCTGCTGTTGAAACAAAGAGAAATCACCAGCAAAGGAAGGCGGATATGCTTCCCATGATTCCGGCGCAGATTCAACCTTTTCCAATTCTTTGGCACATTTGGCCAGTACACCATTCAGTTCATCCGGATTCACCGGTTTGAGCAGATAGTCAGCAGCCCGATGACGGATCGCGTGTTTGGCATAATTGAAATCATCATACCCGCTCACCACGATCACCTTGATCTGTGGGTATTGCCCGCTTAGCGTCTGTAGCAGTTCCACACCGTCTGTACCGGGCATACGCATGTCCGTAATGATAATGTGAGGCTGATGCTGCTTGACCAGTTGTATGGCCTGCTCACCATCCTCTGCCTCACCAGCAACGGTCATCCCTAGTTCCTTCCAATCCCCCAGGTTGCGCAAAATATCCCGGTTCCACGGTTCATCATCCACCAGCAATACTCTGTACAGTTCCTTGTTCACAAGGCTTCGCCTCCCGTATTGCAGGGGATTCGTACCGTAACACTCGTCCCCTGTCCGTATTCACTTTCCACACTCATCCCGTATTCAGGTCCAAAATGCATTATGATTCTTGAGGCGGCATTGACCAGTCCAATACTTGTACCAGAACTCCACACCCGATCGGACTGCCAGGTCAGACGCTCCAGTCTGGACTGCATCTCCGTTAGTTTCTCAGCATCCATACCCACACCGTTATCACGAATTCGAATCGTTACCTCTTTAGGTTCACAGACGACTTCAATGCCCAGCTTCCACTCACCCGGTTTCTTCTCCAGACCATGCAAAAATGCATTCTCCACAATGGGTTGCAAAGACAACTTGGGAATATAACATTCCCGAAGTTCTCCGGTAATCTCCAGTGTATATTCAAGTTTGCCGCCAAAACGCTGCTTCTGAATGAGCATATAATGTTCCAACTGATCGAGTTCAGACTGTAAAGGGACAAGTCCATCCGGCGCTCGCACAATATAACGAAACATCTCGCTCAAGGCTCGAATGACCTTATAACTGTCAGCAGGTTTTTGCGAATAGACCATACCGCCAATCATCTGCAACGTATTTTGCAGGAAATGCGGATGGATCTGGGATTGCAGTGCTTTGAGCTCCGCCGTCTGTTTCTCCAGATTCATCAGGTAGTTGTCGCGAATGTGTTCCCGGATACGGCTTGACATGCCATGCAGATTTTTCTCCAACAGACCAATCTCATCAACCCGGCCGCTTCGTACCACTTCTCTGTCCTTAATCAATTGAATACCCTTCATGGAATTGGCCAGTCGGACGATGGGCTTTGATGTGCGCCAGGCCACGAGCGCAGCTATTCCCACAGAAATGACGGTTGCCAGGCCACCTACAACCAGTCCGTATTTCATCGTTTCCAAGGCACTCTCGTTAATCACATGGGCAGGTACAATCTTGATCACACGCAGTCCTGACGGTTCGATGGAATGATAGAATACGTATTCCTTGGCTGTACGAATGAAACCGGAACTTTCTTTGGTACCTGCCAATCTCTCCAATGCTTCAGCGGACGGCTGGATGTCTTGATTCGGCTGATAGACCGGGCTGCCCACACTGTCGGCGATGTATACTGCATAATCCCCCCTGCTATCCAGCAGCTCCAAGGTCTGATTGAACTCAGCCCACTTGACCTCCAGACTGATGGCGCCGATCTGTGCCTGATCCTCGAAGCGGTTCATGCTGCGGGTCATGTGAAACTTTTGCGGATCGTCCGGATCATTGATAATCGTAAAATCTTTATGTTGTGCAAAAAGCTCATGATATCCTTCCGGTATTTCCGATACCGCTTTGATGCGAGAATCCATGGAATTGAAGGTGAACAGGGTGTCCAGTTCCTTCAGATACAGTTCAACGCCAAATACATAATTGCCAGCGGAATAGTATACACTGTTCAGCATATTGAACATGGCCTTCTGTTCGTCAAATCGGCTGGCTGTCGGCGCTTCCTGGTTTAACGCCAGATACTGATGCAATTCGTCACTGATCTGAATGGAATAGATAATATTGTTCATACGGGCGAACTGTTCACCCAGATAAATAGAGGCCCAGTTCATGTTCGCCCGGTTGGTCTCCATAATCTCCTCTTCCATGGAAGAGCGGGTATTTTCGGCTGCCATTGCGGTCATGACAATGACGGGCAGAACAGCCAGCAGCGTCATGGTAAGGATCAATTTATTGCGAATGCTGCGTTTGAAAGGATCTGTCAGCTTCCGATAACATTCGGTAAACACAGCGCATCCACTCCTGAGCTAAAATAGACAAACGCCCCAGCATGGAAGCCGAGGGCGCTTTGGTCTTGATATTCGTTTGGAAATGTTAAATATCCACGTTATACAATAAAATGAATGGTTACACGAGATCACTACGTGTTCAGAACAACCTTCTGATCGCTGTTATCACCGGATTTTTTTGATTCCCTTTCTAAGGAGAAAATCCGGTGATAAAGGCGAAGTATATGCTTCCGATGCAGCTTTCTTTCAGAAAGCTTTTAGCTCCGCTTCCTCAGGTTATTTCTGCCCTCTCCGTTAACGTGTACATGTTAAATTCAACTTATATACCTATATTTATTATTTCCTATTATTGTTCGATAATCCGTACGCCCCATGGTTCTAGTTCGATCTTCTCTCCCGCAGCAATCAGGGTTCCGGCCAGAAGTTCAGTCCCTTCTCCATAAGCATTCACGAAGGATGTTGCCTCATCTGCATAATTGAAATAGTAGCGAATCATGTTCCCCTGATCGTTCACACCGGTCTTCACTATGATCGGAAAAGCCAGCTCTTGATCAGTACCCCATACGCCAGCTTCCTTCATCACACGTTCCAACACCTTACGGATCACCGCAGAACTGGTATAACATCCGACATAGGTTGCTTTGCCTTTTCCATAGGCATTCTGGGTAATTGCCGCATATTCACCCCAATGCGGATGATCATACCAAGCGAGTACTTCAGCCGTTGTTGGTGTAATCAGCTCCATCCAGGTATGAATCTGGTTCTGTTCTTCACCAACTCCAAATGGATCATCGCGCAGCGAAACATGTTTTGGCTCTACAAAAAGGTTATAGCTGATCCCACATGCCTCACTGATCAGGCCGGGCTGGCGGGTAGAGCGTACCTTGATATGCTCATTTGCAAATCCGCTTTTGAACGAGTAGACGATATGTCCGCCATCCTGTACGAATTGATTCAATTTTTCCAGCAATGCATCCGAAGCAGCATACAGAGCAGGTACAACGAGCACGTCATATTCCGCATAACTCTCAACCGATGGGTCGATGAGGTCACAGCCAATGTTCATTTTATATAATTCATCGTACATCCAGCGCACCACATCATTATAATTCTTGTCACTGGTGAAATTAAAACCAAACCACTTGATTGATGTCAGGGCCTCATTGCTGAACAGCACCGCCACCCGATTTTTTTTCTTCAGATTAACGAGCTTTGGACTGAGACGGGCAAAATCCCTGCCAATGGTCTTGGCTTCGTTGTATACCGGATTCGGTTCAAAGTCATGACTGAGCAAACCTTTCCAGTACGTCTCAAACGAATTGTGTAACGAATGCCAGTGCCAGTAAGCGACCATGTTTGCTCCTGATGCCAGATGACTGAATGCCTGCAAACGCAGCTGTCCCGGATAGGGAACCCAATGCCAGAACGCCTGTGCTTCGGTCTCGAGTACCAGATAGTTCGATTGTTTGGTGGAACGTGCCACATCCCCGCCGAATGAAATCTCAATGCCGGTCAGATCATCCTGGGAAGGATGGTAGATGTCCACACTGGTGATGTCAAAAGGTTTCGATGCGGCAAAATGGTCCACATCCCCTTGAATGCCGTAGGAATATCCACGCCAATCAAAGTCAAAGTTCTGGGTAACAAACTGTCCTTCCTGTTTGTATTCATTCACAATCCCCACTTGCCAAGCCAAAAAGTTGGTTACCAGCTGCCGCTGGAACTTGGCAAATTCAGCTCCCAGACTACCGTTGATCGTTCCTACCACAGACGGGAAGTCTTCCCAGCTATTGATCCGATTACTCCAGTAGTCGAGGCCAAATTCCTTGTTAAGCTCATCCAGGGAGCTGAACTTGTTACGCATATATTTGACGAATTGCAGTTGTACATTATCTCCTGCCGTATTGTAATGCTTCGTCTCGTTATCTGTCTGATAACCGATGACCGCCGGATGTGTGCTTACCCGAGAGATCAGCTTGCGGATGATCCGCTCGGCATAGAATAGATAGGTTGGATGGGTAATGTCCATGATCTGTCTTGCCCCATATTTGCCAGGTCCCTGTGAGGTAGTAGCCAGCACGTCCGGATGTTCCTTGACCATCCACGTTGGAACAGCATACGTTGGTGTTCCTACGATAACCTGAATCCCCGCCTCATGCATGGCATCCAGCACACGGTCTACGGAAGAGAAGTCAAATACGCCATTCTGTGGTTCATGAGTACTCCAGGTTGATTCTGCAATACGGACCACGTTGATCCCTGCATCCTTCATCATCTGAATGTCCTTGTCCAATCTTTCGTAAGGCATATATTCATCATAGTAAGCTACGCCATATAATAATTTCTCCATGATTTAATCTCCTTTTTAGGTGGAAAATATAATGATCTTGACGTGTGCAAGAGTTGACATATTCCAATCCATAATGGTAGCGTTTACATTATTATCGGTTGAAGAACTTGGGTTGTTCAGCAACCACTTCAAACGCTGATGCGTTCCATGGATTATCCATGCTTGCGTTAAACTGATTATAATGAAGTATACTACGGGTGCCGATTGTATAAGGCAAGTTGTTTTTACCCTTTTCCGAGGTGAATATGATGGATATGCGATCACAGCTCCGAGAAATGCCTCACCATACGCTGGCCCACTGGCTACCTATTATCGACTGTAACATCAAATTCTATGGTGCGCACAGCCAACAAGTACCCTATGGATGGGCGATGCCGGAGGAATCACATCCAGGCTTTGAGATTATGTTGATCATCGAAGGTACGCAGGAGAGTGTGATTCATGGTTATACCTATACCGTGGAGGAAGGTTCCATTCTTCTCATTCCTCCCGGGTTCAAACATACGAATCAATGTGTATCCACGGAAGGCATGACTTATTTTAGCGCTCACTTTAATGTGGATGATCCGGTCTTCACCCTGAAGCTGATGTCACAGCATAGCCGAATCTACACAGCAGGTACGACTGATAATAGGAAGATGCGCGTTGTGCTGGAGAGTTGGATGGGGATGATTAACGTATCTGAGGCCTACACGTCCACTGACAAAATGATCATGCAGGCCCGCATGTTTGAACTGTTCGCCCTGTTGTCCCAAGCCGCTGACAATGAACCGGAGGCCACCACTTCCGTTGCTGCTTCACATGCACCAGCTCCAACAGCCATGCATTATGCGGGAGCTATAGCGGAGGCAATCAAGCAGGCATTCCATGCCCAGCTTCGAACCAAGGAAAGCAGTGTATCCACGGTCAAAGTAGAGCAAATTATATCCTCGTTTGGCATCAGCCCGGGATATGGTCTACAGGTCTTTCGCAAGGTGTACGGGCGATCGCCCAGGGCTTACCTGTCCAGCTTGAAGTTGCAGGAGGCCAAAGTGCTGATGGAACAGCCAGAGCTGTCACTCGGGGAAATTGCGTGGAAGCTCGGTTACACCCATCTGTCCCATTTCAGCAGACAATTCAAACGTTGGACAGGCCAAAGCCCGCTTCAATATCGCAATCATCATGCAGATGCATCAGGCGAACCTGTATCCTACAGATCGGAATCGAGTCCAGAATCTTGATTACGGATACGCTCGTACTCTTCCGGCGTGTTCATATTACTCATTTGCATTGCTACTTGATGAACGCCCACTCTCTTAAGCTCTTCCGTTTCGACATAGAGGCAACCGATCTCTTCAAGCCATCGCATAACTCGAAGATGATCCTGGTTCAGACGCTGCTCCAGATCAGGAAGCACTCGTTTGTGATAAGCCCCTGCAAGAGGGTGGACATGTCCATCCACGCGTGGAACGATAGCAGCATAAGAGTTATGTGATTCGACCAGTTTTTTTATTCCATTAAAGAAAGACGTTTGCAGGAGCGGCATATCGCAGGCGCATACCAGATTCCATTCTGTATCGGAAGCTTCCAGCGCCGCGTGAAGACCGGCGAGTGGCCCCTTCCCCGGATAGTGATCCTGAACGCAGTCGTAGCCCATTGCACCGTAGGTTGTCACATTGGGTCCGGCAGCCACGATGATACGGGATACTGCGGATCTCATGGCCTTCGTGACATGTTGCAGTACAAGGGAACCGTTTAGTTCCAGCATGGCCTTGTTGGTCCCCATGCGGCTGGATAAACCTCCTGCCAATATGATGCCTGTCCATTCCCTCGTGTTCATGTTGTTATCCTCCTTCAGATCACGATATGTGTTTGACTGCATCAATTTCAAAACGTTCGCTATGCATTGAATCCCCTTTCAACAAATGATACATTGAACAATATGCATTTGAAAGGAATGGCTTAATTGGACAGACCTGCACCTTCAAGAGGCAATCCCTCATTGTTTTCTCTGAAACTATATAACTTTTTCATATATGGAGCCATCTCGATCTTCGCCGGATTCTTGCAGCTTTACCTGCAAGAGATTGGCATGACCAAACTGGAGATTGGCAGTCTCATGGCGATTGGCCCCTTTGTATCCTTGTTTGCTAACCCGTTCTGGGGCTTCTGGAGCGATAAATCTCGCAACATTCGCATCATTCTGATGATTATGATGGGAGGCACATTTGTGCTCGCCCAGGGTGTATTCTATGCGCCCACTTATACATGGATCTATGTAGCCATGATTTTCTTTTATTTTTTTCAAAGTCCATTATTTGCTCAAACCAATAGCCTGATTCTTGGATATATCGATGGTACAAACCAAAAATTTGGGTCATTCCGGCTCTGGGGTTCACTCGGTTGGGCGCTGACTGCTGTCGCTGCCGGACCGCTCATTGACCGTTTTGGCATCGGCAGTGTATCCATTATATTTGCATGCATGATTGCCACAGCCTTTGTATTATCCGTATTTCTACCCAGACAACCAATCGCTTCGGATACACCCGTGGTTACTTTTCGGCGGTTTGGCAAAGTCATGTTCAATCCGTATTTTATGGCATTTATCGGCCTGGGTGTACTCGTATCAGTGCCTAATGCGATGAACAGTACTTTTATGTCACTATATATTGTAGAAATGGGTGGCGACAAACAAATGGTTGGCTGGGCCATCTTCACCTCATCCATTCTCGAAGTCGGCGTATTCCTGCTTCTCGACCGCTTGCTCAAACGCAAAATGAGCATGCTCCTGGCATCTCTCATTCTGATCAGTGTGCTGTTTGCACTGCGCTGGCAGCTCATGGCACTGGCTAACAACCCGCTGGAGATTGTATTCATTCAGTTGATGCACTCCATTACGTTTGGTGGGTACTTCTATGTAGGTACGCAGCTGACCATGCTATTTATTCCAAGACCTTACCGTTCCTCCGGTCAAGCGGTCTACACGATGGCCTGGGGAGGTCTCTCCGGCGTGATTGCCGGTCTGTTCGGCGGCTGGTTGTTCCAGAGTTTCGGTGCGGAAATCATGTATAGCATTGGTGTATTCTTCTCGCTCATTGGCGCTGTTGGATTTGGCATCATGTGGTTATCGAATCGACGTAACGGCTATCAGCCAGTTGTATTGACTGAGATGGGTAATATGGATGAGGACAGATAATATTTTGTTAGAAAGAATTGAAAGATTCCCACTTAAGCACTACGATGACAGAAGAATCTTTCGATCGCTGTTATCCCTGGATTTTTTGATTCCCTTTTCAAAGGGTAAAATCCAGGGATAAAGGCGAACGCTCCGCTTCTCCAGCTTTCTTCTGTCCTCTCCGTTATTGTGTAAATTAACGTTCAAACATTCAAACAAAAGATTACGGATAGTAGTAGTAAAGAAGAACAGAGAAAGGGGCGCTCTCGACTTAATGCCCCTCACCTTGTACAGTTCCAGACTGAACTGTACCCACTACAACTTAATAGTGGCAAGATACATTAGTAGTTCCTAGTTTGTACTCTGATTCAGTCCTCCCTGTATCTCAAACTAACTTTACAACAGCAATATAACTTATCCCGAACTTTATTCCGGTTCTCATAACTCTCCTGACTTTCATTTATAATCCCTCTTCTCTCAACACAGCACTGCTTTTAATGCTAACGAACCTTAGACGCCTTATTTGCATCAATTTCACGATATGTTAAAGCTAAGGAATCTCAGCCACCTTATTTCGCATAAAAGACACTAAAAATCCCAAAAAGACAGGCAAAGCGAGGAAATAAGGTGTCTACGATTCGTTACGTTGCTGGAATGCCGAAATACACTTGAATAGCGTGTCCTCGGTTCGTTAGATTTTTGCCTCATACGCACATCTAAGGCCTCAGCTCATGTTCATGTTCATGTTCATGTTCATGTTCATGTTCATGTTCATGTTCATGTTCATGTTCATGTTCATGTTCATGTTCATGTTCATGCAAAATTGTATTACTACGTCTAAAACTGGACCTGGCTAGATCCAGAAAAACAAAGGGCATCCTTCGCCATAATCATGGACGAAGGATGCCCTCCCTTTAACTTATAACTTGGCTGCTTACCAGCACTCTGACGAACAGGCCATAAATTTTATCCAACCACATTACGCCTTCGGCAGTTGGAACGAGCTTTTCAGGGATACGACCCGGTTAAATACCGGACGTCCTGGCTCGGAATGTTTCGGATCTACACTGAAGTAACCGTGACGGAAGAATTGGAATTTATCCTGAGCGTTCGCTTCCTTCATCTCTTGCTCCACAAACCCGTTAACAATCTCAAGGGAGTTCGGGTTCAGTTGATCCAGGAACGTTTTCTCCGGTTGCTCTTCCACAACCTCAGTTTCAGCCCCAGCTACTGCCACTTCCACCTCTGCCTCCGGTGCTTCATCCAGGATCAACGGCTCATATAGACGGAATTCAGCAGGTACCGCTTGAGTCGCTTCTACCCAGTGGATTGTTCCTTTGACTTTACGACCAGTGAAGCCACTGCCGCTCTTTGTCTCCACATCATAGGTACAATGAATCTCAGTCACATTGCCTTCTGCATCTTTGATCACATCGTTACATTTGATGAAGTATGCATGTTTCAGACGAACTTCGTTGCCAGGGAACAAACGGAAATATTTGTTCGGCGGATTTTCCATGAAATCGTCTTGTTCAATATAAATCTCACGGGAGAACGGAATTTGGCGATTACCCATCTCTGGATTCTCCACATTGTTCTCTGCTTCAAGCCATTCCACTTGCCCTTCAGGGTAGTTGGTAATAACCACTTTGAGCGGGTGCAGGACAGCCATCGTGCGTGGAGCTTTCAGTTTCAGGTCTTCACGGACAAAATGCTCCAGCGTTTGCAGGTCGATAACTCCATAGTTTTTGGAAATGCCTGTCTCATATACAAAATCACGAATAGCTTCCGGTGTATAACCCCGGCGGCGCAGACCCGAAATTGTTGGCATACGTGGATCATCCCATCCATCCACATGTCCTTCATCCACGAGCAGTTTCAGCTTCCGCTTGCTTGTTACCATCTGGGACAGATTCAGGCGACCAAATTCATATTGATGCGGTTTGTTCTCCATCTCACACTCGGCAATAACCCAATCGTAGAATGGACGTTGATCCTCAAACTCCAGGGAACAGAGAGAGTGCGTCACACCTTCAATTGCATCTTCGAGCGGGTGAGCAAAGGCGTACATTGGATAGATACACCATTTGTCACCCGTGTTATGATGGTGTGCATGTGAAATCCGGTAAATAACCGGATCGCGCAGATTGATGTTCGGTGCAGACATATCAATCTTGGCACGCAGCACTTTCTCTCCGTTCTTGAATTCGCCTGCACGCATACGTGTGAACAGGTCGAGATTCTCTTCCACCGAACGATCACGGTACGGGCTGTTCTTACCCGGCTCCGTCAGCGTTCCGCGCATTTCACGGATTTCGTCGGCGCTTTGGTCGTCGATGTAGGCTTTACCTTTTTTAATCAACAAGACAGCACGGTTGTACATCTCATCAAAATAATCCGAGGCAAAACGTTTCTCGTTCCACTCGTATCCGAGCCATTTCACGTCTTCCTGAATCGATTGAACGTACTCCACATCTTCCTTGACCGGATTCGTGTCATCAAAGCGCAGGTTCGTTTTACCGCCAAATTCGCCGCCCAGCGTAAAGTTAATCCAGATCGCCTTGGCATGGCCGATATGCAGATAACCGTTCGGTTCCGGAGGAAAACGGGTAATAACTTCCTGGACTTTCCCAGACCGGAGATCTTCGGTAATAATATTTTTGATAAAGTTAGGTGGGGTTGTACGATTGTCCACAGGTATCAAACCTTTCATGAATGGATTGGAGCCTTCGGGAATTGCTGCAATTCCGGCTATAATTCCTTAATAACGAAGTCATTTCCTGAAAAAATCTATTTTCTTGGAAAGTTTCGTACGCGTTTCATTTAAATATACCTTTAACGGGGGAGGAGTTCAATAAAGAACGGCACCAAAGTCAGGATCAACCGTGCATAAATAGGCCCTAAACCATTTTGACGGGTTCGCTCGAATCATGTAGCATGATAGTAAAACCAAATTAAAGGGAGGGTTTCCCATTCCATTGAACTCGCTTAAACTGACCAAAGAACAGCAGGATGAAGCCATTCGCACCATTCAGTCGTATTTCGAAGAGGAACGTGGCGAAGAACTTGGCGATCTGGCCGCTTGGGGTGTCCTCGACCTGTTCATGACACAGCTCGCTCCCTACATATATAATCAGGCACTCCGTGACGCACGCACAACGGTCAATCAACGCATGGCCTCAATGGAAGAAGACCTGTTTGCACTGGAGCAAAAGTTACCCAAGACTTCCCGTTAATCCACTACAAAATAAACCCATACTATACAAAGAAAGAAGGTTGCATTCATGTTTACCTATTCATTGGATGAATATACCGAACTCCGGCCACTCGCCATGGAACATACCAAACCGCTGTTCGAACTGACGGATCGTTCGCGGGATCAACTGAGACATTGGTTGCCGTGGGTGGATCATGTGACAGAAGTGGAACACACCTCGAACTTTATTACCAACGCGTTAAAACAAGGTGCCGAAAATGGCGGATTCACCGCCGGAGTATGGTCAAAAGGGGATCTAGCCGGCGTGATTGGATTCCACGAGATTAACTGGACCAACCGCTCGGTAAGCATCGGATACTGGCTTGGCAAAGGTTTTGAGGGTCAGGGCTTGATGACAAGCGCTTGTCGCGTTCTGGTTGATTATGCTCTGGTGACCCTGGATCTGAATCGCGTCGAGATTCGCTCGGCAACAAACAACAAACGGAGTCGCGCTATCCCTGAAAGACTTGGATTTGTTCTCGAGGGTGTAATTCGTCAGGCAGAGAAACTGCCTAAAGGTTACGTGAACCATGCGGTGTACGGCATGCTTCAGCATGAATGGGAACTCTTGCGCTAATTCGCCTACATAATGAATCGGAGTGATCTCTCCCAACATATCGGAATACAATAAATACCCTCTATCTCCACGGAATGTGGTGACAGAGGGTATTTTATTGTATTCATGACTTTTATAGGGCTCGGACCATGCCACCATCCACGATCAATGAGGTTCCGGTAATATACGTATTGGCCCCGGATAACAGGAAGACCACCGCTTTGGCAAACTCCTCCGGTTGACCGTAACGTCCTAGTGGAATCTCTTTACGGAATTGGTCAGATACCTCTTCCTCACTAATTCCGTTCTGCTCTGCCCGTGCTGCATCCAGCTCACGAATGCGGTCTGTTGCAATACGCCCCGGCGCTACCGTGTTGATCAAAATTCCGTATGGAGCCAGCTCTTGAGACAAGGTCTTCGCCAATCCAAACACGCCGGTACGGAACGTATTGGACAACACCAGACCCGGAATGGGCTGCTTCACCGAAGTTGAAGCGATATTGACAATGTGTCCTCCGCGTTCTTTCATATAAGGAAGTGCACCACGAATCAGCCTTACATAGCTGAGCACATTTAATTCAAATGCCCGTTCCCAATCTTCATCCGTCAGTGACTCAAATGAACCCGATGGCGGACCTCCCGAATTGTTCACCAGAATATCAATCTGCCCGAACAACTCCGCTGTCTTGCCAATCAGAGCCTCAATATCTTCCTTGCGTGTCACATCGGTTGCACAATATTCCACACGTCCCCCACCACCTAGCGCCAGAAGCTCCTGCTTCACTGCTGCGAGCTTTTCTTCACTCCGGCTGGCAAGCATGACGTCAGCACCTTCTGCTGCCAATTGAGCGGCTACCGCTTTGCCCAGTCCGCGACTGGAAGCCAGCACCAGTGCTTTTTTTCCTTGAAGTCCCATGTCCATCGTTGTTCCTCCTCCTCAGCTAGTTTCTATTTGGTCTGGATAAAATAACCCATAAAAATATCGTCCACATACTTGTCTCCGATATAAAACTCGGACACCAGCCTGCCTTCCGTCACAAATCCACACTGGGTATAAAACGTGATGGCTCCCGGATTGCTGGAAAGTACGCGCAGCCTGAGCTTGCGAATTCCTTGTTGGGCCGCATGCTGCTTGATGGCATCCATCAAAGCAGTAGCAATGCCACAACGTCGATCATGAGGATGAACCGCAATATGAATCTCGTAGACATGACGGTTGACCGGCATACCTGTGGCTGGCTGAAAGCCCACATAACCACATACCCGCTCTCCCTGCACTGCAATCAATTGACTGCCTGGCGGGCAATGCTGCAGATAGTGCTGTCTGGAACGCCAATGCATCGGTGCAGGAGAGGTGTATTTGTCCCATACCAGGGCATCCAACTCCATTAGCTGGGCTGCATCTTTAATCTCGGATGGACGAATCGTAAATGTATGGCTGGTAAGCATAATGATTCAACCTTTCGTGCTATAGTCGACAACGCTGTCATTACAACGTCGGGAAAGTTAAGAAATTTGAGAAACTTAGAAATACGTTATTCGTTTACTTCACTGTTTACATATATTCGCTCTATATATTGTAGCATAGCCTCAGCTTTGACTAAAATTCCACTCGATGATGAACGAAATTCGATCTTTACCATTCAAAAAAATGAAATAAACACTTAACCTTGCCGTAACGTCATAGTTTATACTGGTTCGATAAGGAGGGGATGCATGATGAATATCAAAGAGGCAGCAAGCAGGCTTGGTATATCGGCGAGAGCCATTCGTTTTTATGAAGAAAAAGGATTAATTCTACCTGCCAAACAGTCCAGTAACGGTTATCGCACATACACTGAGAATGATATCTGGCGGCTTCAGACCATTGCTGCGCTGCGTGAGATTGGCATGTCGCTACAGGATATTACACATGCGCTCGGAGAGATCGATCAAGGAAACCAGCAGCGGCTGGAAGAATATCTGGAACTGCAACAGGCCGTCATGTATGCCCAGTGGATTGAGCTCAAACGTATGATGGATACAACCCAGCGCATGATTGACCTGAATCGTCAGGACGGACCGCTGGATGTCAGCCATCTGCACGATCTCGCGGACAGTGCGCGGCGTCTGCGTGAAGCCCGGCAGAACTGGCATGATCGGTGGAATTATGATACCCTGGCAGCCATCCACGATCAGCGAGTGCAGGCAGAAGGCAGAGTCACTACTGGAAAAGGACAAACCAACCCAGTGGACAGACATCGTTCGGACAACGTCTCGCCCACAAACGATAAGAATGAAGTATCACATCCACACCATCATGCAGATCATTCCACGCCGAACGATTCCAATGACACGGTACATTCTTCCTTTTATCTGTATTACAACTATGACGAAGCGCTCGAACAGACAGCTCATTGGATCTCTCCCGCCCTTGGTGAGAAAGGACTCGATATTGGTACAGGCACAGGTAATTTGGCTGGGAAACTGCTACAACACGGCGCAGACATGACTGCAATCGACCAATCCCGGGAGATGCTGCGCAGATGCCGCACCAAATATCCCGAGATGCATGTGAAACTTGGTAATTTTCTGGCGCTGCCTTTTACCGATCATTCCTTCGACTTTGTCGTATCCAGCTTCGCCTTCCATCATTTGAGTCCAGACCAGCAACTACTGGCCTTACAGGAGATGCAGCGGGTATTAACCTCGCGCGGACGTATCGGTCTAACGGATCTAATGTTTGTTAATGCGACTCATCGTGAAAACTATATTCGCCAGGCTGAAACGACAGGACACGAGGAACAGCTGCGTGCCTTGCGCGAGCGTCACTTCCCTCTGCTGGATGAGCTATGCCGCTGGCTGGAACAACAGGGTTACGTCACAAAACATGTGCGACATAATGAGCTGCTGCACACGTTGCTGGCTGTTCCCCTGCGGTGAGCAACCATGAGCATATGCCAAAAAGGCCATCCCGCCTTGAATAAAGGAGGATGACCTTGGTGTATATCATGCTACGAAATTACATATAAATATCAACAATCGTACGCTCAGTTGCACTGCGTGCCTGTCTGAACTCATCCAGCGAGATGCAGACCCCGCCCTGACGGTAACGGTTCGCTGTACGCTCGGTGCGAATGTCCTTACCGTTCACCGCTACACGGCTCACAGCACCTTCATTCAAGTGATAGATAAACGTCACCGGCTCACCCGCATACTCAAATTCGAATTGCATGCCGTTCAGCTCAGCTGGCAATACCGGGTCAATGACCAGATCGCCGCCCTCTTGACGAATGCCAAGCGCGTTGGAGATCAGCTGGTTCATGTAGATTCCAGGGCCGCTGGAGTAGATTCTCCATCCGCCTTTCACTTGTACAGTCCCTTTACGAAGCTGGTCAAAATGCTCCTGTGCCTCGTAACGCGTATTAAACTTACCGTCCGAACTACTGAAGTATGAGTTCGCTTGGCGAATCTCCGCGTTAGGTACAACCTCGCCGATACCAACCGGGTTGATCATCGCGAGACCATTCCACACCTGATCTGTCTTACCCAGCTTCGCCATCGCTTCCACATAACGGATATGAGCATGAACATATTGCAAACCAATCTCACGCCCGAAGTTGGATGCTTGCTCTGCACGCTTGAAGTGTGTGCTAACTCCGCCAGCATATTGAGCCGGACGATTCATCAGACGCACGCCATCCGGGCACAGGAACTGCTCACGGATCAATGCGTAATGCGATTCTGCTTGCTCTGCATTCAGCAATTCACCGATCATGCTGCGCGTCATTGGCAACAAGCGATATTGAATGCCTGTCTCTGTGTCCGTTGGATGAAGCATCAGCTTCGCTTGGTCGGCTTCTTCCATGTACACAAAGCCTGGAATCACGTCTGTGCCCAGCATGTAACGGTTAAAGTCCTCACGAATGCCTTGAGCCAGCACGTCAAGCTCCTGTGCAAAGTCTGCATCCTTGAATTTCAGCGCTTGCGAGAGCACATTCACGGACTGATACGTCAATGCCACCGTCCAACTGCTCACCATGTATTGCTTCAGCTGTGCATTGGCTGGTTGGAGCGTATCATCCCAGTCGCCATCTCCGTAGGAAGACAGGAACGTATCATGCAGGAAGTGCGAACGGATATATTCGATCTCTTTTTTCGCGTGATCCAGTACCGTTGCCGTCTCTTCCGTGAACCCGAAGCTATGCTTGACGGTATAAGGTACTTTCTCATCCAGAATCGCATAATCGCGAGTCGCTGTCAGGTAATCCGCCAGCACTTTCAGCGGCCATACGATGATGTCGCCATGACTTTCTTCCTGTTGAATCGCAAAGTATTTATCAAACATGAACCATTGCGGCCAGTTGCCATCATCTTCGTATTGGTGGGTGTAGACCATTTTGATGATATCGCGAACTTGCTCATATTTTTGCGTTGCCATAAAGTACTCCACCGGACCTTGGCACACATCCCGTGTACCCCAAGCCGCGCCGCCGTACTGTTCCAAACCGTGAGGCACAGAGTAGTGAACCAGCATGTTGTGGGTGTACCACCAAGCCAGCGCATTTACTTTGAACAGATCCTCTGCACGCTGACCTTCTCCACGGGACAAACGGAACCCGTTCATCACACCTGCGAAGAACTCGCGGTATGCCTGCACTTCCTCTTCAAACGTCAGGCTTGAACCTGCTACCACTCCGCTGTCCGCTTGGCCTTCCAATACCCCTTGTACCTTCAGCGTCCATTCAGCACTTGCTTCCAGACTAAGCGTAACCAGTGATGCAGAACCACTGCGGATACCACTTGCCAGCAACGTTTCGTCCCCTACATTCACAGCTGCGCCGTCCACCGACATGCGGTATTGCAGATCTGGGTACGTTCCTGCACTAATCGCTTGTGGATCAGCCTTGAAGATCAAAGTATCGCCATCCTGCGTCATATGCAGCGGATACTCGTACTCATTGACATTCATCGTAATTTGGTTCGTTACCAGGTAACGGTATGCCGTACCACTTGTGGAGCGTACGTTCATGCTTACTTCCGTCGTATTAGCCCCTGTGTAATTGGTCACGATGATCGTGTCGGATTCGGTTTTGTAGATCCAGCGTGCATAGTTGAAGCCAATCTCGAACAGGGATGGCATTGTCAGCAGACGATATTGTCCGTCCATTTCCACATAGATGCGTTGTCCAGCCGTCTTCGGCACGTTCAAGGCATTGCGGGCATTACTGATCATTTTATTAAAATTGGTGTTCCCAATAACGAGTTGTGAGTTGAAAATACCGTACATATACGATGTCGTTGTAATAACCTGTGCCCCAAGTTGCACGTTGCCACCACTCATCAGAATATGACCGTGTGGACGCTCCACAAGCAGTTCTTTTGCTTTCAGAACGATATGCTCATAGCTGCCTGTGAAGAAGGATAACAATTCCTCGCCACTGCGCTCTTCCTGATGACGATCAGGGAACAGATCATGAATCTCATCTTGTGTCAGATCAAGTGTAACCAGAGGTTCACCCAGGAAGGAGGACAGTTTCACCTGTTCCAACGTGTCACCGTTTTCTATAGTCTTAGCCTGTACTTCATTCCAAGCTGCTGTAACTTCATCTCCGAATTCCAGGGCAGAGATTCCTTCGGCATGATTAGGCTTCGCCAGTCCGTAGAAGACCACCTGAGCCTCTCCGTTCAGATTCAGCAGTTCCGATTGCAAAGCGGTATAGGCAAATTCATACTGATACGTCTCATTCGCCAGCGTTGGGCGATTCAAGCTCTCTGGTTGATTCGTTTCCTTGTACGACAGACCGAAGAATTGGAATCCATCTGTGGAATAACCGACTGCTTTCGTCAGGGAACCTTGCTGCATATACGGAAATGCACCGCCCTGAGGCTGGTTTTGACGGGAACAAACGACATAACCTTTCGCTTCATCTTCAAAAACCGTATGGTCAATGTATTGTGACAGATAAGCTTCATTGCTGCGTACCGCACCTGGATCAGCAAGACCTACATCCTGTCCGTACACCACGTCTACGTTATGTTGTTGTCCTGTGAGCTTCACATCCCAGAACCAGACACCTTGTGGTGTTGCCGTAAATACGACCTGATAGCCAATGCCTTGTTCATTACCTTCCAGCTGGACTTTACCCTCCCAGATCAACTGGTTGCTGGATTGTGCCTTGCTTGTAATCAACTTGCTGTTCGAACGTACACCGAGCAACGGGAACGAGCTGATTTTCTCTCCCTCATGCACACGCAGGTACAGGTTGTTCAAAGATCCATCAATCTGGTTGCTGAGCAACTGGTTCAACATTGTTGTACCGGATGTAGCTTGGTACAGGTCTCCACTGTTCAAAAAGGTAAAGGATAACTCCCCGGCACTTAAGCGGATCGGTTCATTAATCATCGTTGTCATAAGGTTCACTCCTTGAATTAGTTAAAATCGAAACGTTTCGATAAATTTGAAAAAGAATAGGGGCCTCTTCAAACCGGCTTTTTACAGCCCGTCCGGACGATAACCCCATCATTAAACTTTTACTTCCAGCATACAGGCAGTTCTTTGTTGTTCAGACTCGGTCTAAACCGAACGTACAGAGCTGCGCTCGATCATATTAATCGTTAACGTATATGAAGGGTCAACCGCTTCGCCATTGAGCATCTGGAATAACAGATGTCCGGCGAGCGACCCGGCTTCATGCTTCGGCTGGCGTATCGTTGTCAGCGGTGGATGCACATATTCGGACAATTGAATATCGTCAAAACCGATCACGGAAATATCATTCGGTACCGATATACCACGCTCTTCCAATGCTTTCAGGCCACCAATCGCCATCTCATCGTTACCGTAAAATACCGCTGAGGGAAGCTCGCCCTGCATGATCATCATCTTGGTTGCACTGTATCCGCCCTCACGCACAAAGTTACCGTTCAGACGCCATTTGGACTTTTCTTCAAGTCCCGCTTCCCGCATCGCTCGCAGATACCCTTGGTAACGGAGCGCGTTGTCATACGAGTTGGATGGGCCACTGATATAAGCAATCTTCTGATGTCCAGCCTGGATGAGGTGGCGGGTTGCAAGGTAACCGCCCTGCTCTCCATCCACCAGCACGTTGACCAAATGGTCACTCGACAGCTGACGATCCATCACAATGATCGGAAAACGATGACCGGCAGATTCCACCAGAATATCATCATGGATGTTATGCGCCAGGATGATGGCTCCATCTACTCTTTTTTCACGTAAAAATCGCACTGCCGTTGAGTCCCGTCCACCCATGGAGCTGCACGCAATCAGGTCATACCCGTTCGCGAGGGCTACATCCTGTACACTACGGATCAACTCCGAGTAATACGGGCCCGACAGATCGGTCAGGATCAAAGCGATCGTGTTTGTCCGGCTCCGTTTCAGGTCCATGGCAAAGCCGTTCTTGCGGTAATTCAGTTCTCGTGCTGCCTCAAGCACTTTAGCCTTGGTCTTCGCACTAACCTTGCTATCCCCGCTCAGCGCATAGGAAGCAGTCGAGAGTGCTACACCTGCCAGCTTTGCCACATCCTTAATCGTTGCCATTCCACGTTCGCTCCTTCTAAACTAAGACAAATTCTAAGGTTATCTACATTTTATACGATACATGGTTAGAACAACCACTAAATCCTTCATTATCGTTTATTATCTTTGTACATATCATAGCGATGGATGTCAATCGAAACGTTTCGAGGTGTTCTCAAAAAAAATCCTCGTTCCCATCCTTATGGGACCACGGTTGAATGCGTCCCGTTCCAAACCATACCATTCGTGATGGTCATGACACGTCTTTCTATCTGACGCCCCCTGAACAGTTTGTGCCTAACACAATGAAACTGGCAGTAAACGCCAGATTGAAACGTTTCGACATTTTTATTATAGTCGGTGTTGATAGCGATTTCAACCTCTTTTTTTTCATTTTTTCACACGCACACGAATCTGACCCGATATTATCTGTGGCTTCACGTTGGATAAACAGTTACCAATTTATTTCTAACATACAAAAGTCCCCCGCTAGGGGAGCGTTTGAGATAATGATATCAATTATTACGCTTCTTATTTTCGTATATCTTTGATATCGTTACATATAAAATTAATAGGACAATTAAAACGATATATTTAGTTGGTGATTCCATGTTACTAAACCAAATAATAGTTATACATGTAATAATATAAATGACTGATAAGATTATTTTAAATGCATTCATGTACTCTAACCTCCTTGAATCACCAATGAATTCTAGTAGCACCGGCTCGCCCACTATGCTTTTATGCCATTATTACTCTGAGATGAAACAATGCAGGTTCAACATTAATCTTAACTTGATAATCTACTTTATTAATTATTGGTTCTGTTCGATTATACAACCTCTTATGAGCTTACGATCTATTGATTATTTACATCATATTAATTAATGTTAATCCAACCTTACATAAGGAGACCGTTATGTTATGAGCAATTCGAAACAACATGTCCATAAGCATCTCGCACCCCAGTCTTTGCCCTTGCAGGAAACTCGCTCTATTCCTCCGGCAATGTTTAGGCTGTGTCATCTGATTCGGTTCCACGATCGGGAATCCTTCTCTTATATAGATGAGCTATGGAGCAACAAGCACGTTCTCTATGTCATTACCTCGGGACAGGCAAGACTGATTAGTGTACATGGACCATTAACGGTGAGTACCGGCTCGGCTGCTGTGCGTCAGGCGGGGACCTGGCTTCATCATGAAAGCAAACGCGGTTCACTCTCTCCAGTTCAAGGCATTGCCATAATCTTTGACTTTGTTTTAGCCGATAACGCTGAACCCCTCTGGCCGTTTGGATCTCCCACGCCCATGACAAATCGTGCGATTGCCGAGATCGCATCTGAATTAATTCTGGCTTGTTCCAGAAGCGCAGAGGCAGGCCCATTCAAACCTCATGCGTTGTTCTATCAATTGTTGGATACATTACGTGATCACGCTATGCGCCTAGCTCATGAAGATCATTCATGGTTGGACTTTGTGATCGCACACATTCATGAGAGGGTTGCCCATCCCCTTACCCGGGAGCAATTAGCGAGGGAGGTTAATGTAAGCCCGGAGCATTTTTCAAGAGAATTCAAAAAGCACACCGGACTTACATTCATGGAGTACGTTACCCGGCTAAGGATCCGAATGGCTCAGGAACATCTACTGCTCGGGAACCCCACCATGCAGGAACTCGCGCAGGTGACGGGTTACAGAGACACCTTCTATCTGAGTCGCAAATTCAAACAAACGGTAGGTTGTGCACCAACACTTTACCGAAAAACACCAAAAAAAATCGCAAGCCTTACTTACAACTACACCGCATCCCTGCTTGCGCTCGGCCATATCCCTCATCTAGGTGCCGTGGCAGAATGGATGGAGCCGAAAGAGCTTGGACCTAGCTCATTCAAACAGTACTCTGAGCATGTACTTATTAATCATCTGGATCTGATTGCACACGCTCAGCCCGATGTCATTGTCGGGTATGCACCGCATCCCGCTTCTGACGAACTACGTCTGATTGCACCGACCATTCTGATGCCATTTGAGGAACTCGATTGGCAGGAGCAGCTTCTTCATCTGGGACGAATTACCGGGCTTGAGTCCAATGCACAGATGTTATTAGATCGTTATCATCAACTTGAGCAGGAAGCCAATCATACGTTGAATCAATGGATGGAAGGGACACGCGGGTCCGCCGTTTGTATGTTTATGATCGGAGAGGACGGCGCTTATATCTATGGTCATGGCTGGGGCAGAGCTTCTCATGTACTGTATCAATCGCTGGGCTTCACCCCACCTTCACGGATGGAGCAGGATGGGCAGTTACTTACGGGATACGTTCATGTTCCATTGTCTGAGATTCACTTGTATGCTGCAGATCACATGTTTATCGCCTTTCCTGAGGAACCTGCCGAACGAGAAATGTTGGATAACTTGCTGAATCAGGAATCCTGGGGCACCCTATCCGCCGTTCGTGAAGGACGTGTATACGAGATTGATGCCGACATGTTCTACGGATTTGATCCCTTGTCCGTTATGGAGCAATTGCAGCATATCATGCATCACCTGACATCATAATTGTCCATGCGATAGTGATCATAGTTGTCCATGTACAAAACTCACATCTTCCTCTATGTTATTAATGAGAATAATAATCATTATTGATTATATATAGGGGGAACAAGGATATGTTTGCTGCAAAAAAACGCTCTTCCGGCTTGCTGCTTATGCTCGCCATCATTATGATTCTGGCTGCTTGTAGCAGCGGAACAGGCTCCACTGCCACCGAACAGACATCGGCAGCGGGAAGCGAAACGACAACAGCCTCTTCCGAGACGAAAACAGACACATCGTCCGGTTCGGACAATTCGAATGCTACGCGAATCTACAAGTCATTAAGCGGGGATGTTGAAATTCCGGCTGAACCCAAACGGATCGTGACGGATATGTACGTAAGTGATCTGCTTGCACTGGGTGTGAAACCTGTTGGTGCTGTTCAATATTATTTGGAAAACCCGTTCTATGCAGATCAGGTGGAGGGCATTGAAAGTATCGGTGATCGGGCAGCGGTATCGATGGAGAAGGTCATTGCCATGAACCCGGATCTGATCATTACCTACTCCGACCAGGCCAGCGAAATTGAGAGTTATCAAAAGATCGCACCTACCGTAGTGATTCCTTATGGTACATTCACCAATGTACATGACGAAATTCGGGGATTCGGAGAGCTGATGAACAAATCCGAAGCAGCCGAAGCCTGGCTGAAAACGTACGATGAACGGATTGAAGCCGCTCGTGCTAAGGTGAAAACCGTCATCAAACCGGAGGAAACCTTCTCCATCCTTGAAGTATCCGACAAGAGTTATTATGGATATGGAGACAATTTTGGTCGAGGAGGACAAGCGGTCTACAGTGCTTTGCAACTTGCCCCACTCGAAATCACCAAAAAAGAACTGATGGGTGATACCCAATGGAAAGAGATCTCGCGTGAAGTTGTTGGTGATTATGCAGGGGATCATATCTTCTTAACCGTTGGAGAGAACAATAAAAATTACCAAGGCGACTCCATCTGGCAATCCCTGCCCGCTGTGAAAAACAATCAGGTGTACGAATTACTGGAAGACCGTTACTGGTACTTTGACCCGATTGCGATTCAAGGTCAGGCTGAAGAATTCGCCGATATGATCGTAGAACGTGCCGAGCAAAATCGCAAATAACATAAGCATGAATACAGGTGTCCGGATAGGCTGATAAGCCTGCTCGGGCATTTGTGTCATATCGAGGAGGACTTACATATGCTTCGCCGTTTCATGTCTTATTATCGTCCTTACAAAAGGCTCTTTATATTAGACTTCTCCTGTGCCATCGCTGCCGCTCTGCTGGAGCTGGCCTTTCCACTTGCCGTTAACCGGGTAGTCGATCAACTGCTTCCGGCTGGCAATTGGTCCATGATCTTAGCAGCATGTGTGGGATTGCTCGGCATCTACCTGCTCAGTTCCTTTTTCCACTATGCAGTCACTTATTGGGGCCACAAGCTCGGTATTAACATCGAATCCGATATGCGGAGAGAACTGTTCACACGTGTGCAGAAACAGTCTTTCCACTTCTTCGACAATAATAAGACCGGGCACCTGGTCTCCCGCATGACCAACGATCTGATGGATATTGGTGAGATCGCGCATCACGGACCCGAGGACTTATTCATTGCCTTCATGACACTCGCCGGAGCTTTCGGTATTATGCTGGGAATCAACTGGCAGCTCGCTGTGATGACGTTCATCATCGTTCCGCTGATGATCTACCTGTCGCTGTATTTCAGTCGCAAAATGTCCAAGGCGTTCAAGCGCATGTTTGCAGATATCGCCGATTATAATGCACGGGTAGAGAACAATGTGAGCGGCATTCGTGTGGTACAGGCTTTTGCCAATGAAAAGCATGAAGTAGGCCGTTTCGTTGAGAACAACGAACGTTTCAGACTCACCAAACTGATTACCTACCGCATTATGGCTTGGAACTCTTCACTTAGCTTCATTCTGATGAAATTTGTATCCCTGTTTGTACTGGTATGTGGAACATGGTTTGTCATTCAAGGAAGTATGACTTACGGGGAGTTCATCGCGTTTGTAATGCTGTCCAATGTATTCCTCGGACCGATCGAGAAGATTAACTCCGTCATTGAGACGTATCCCAAAGGCATCGCCGGTTTCAGACGTTATCTGGAGCTGCTTGAGGCCGTGCCGGATGTAGAAGATACACCACAGGCAAAACCCATTTCGGATGTGAAAGGCGATATTGCCTTCCATAACGTCACCTTTTCTTATGGAGAACATAAACCCACGCTGTCTGAGGTCAACCTTAATATTCAGGCAGGCCAGACGGTTGCTTTGGTTGGACCTTCAGGCGGAGGTAAAACGACGCTATGTAGTCTGATCCCACGTTTCTACGATGTGGATGCGGGACATATCTCCATTGATGGCATTCCGGTGAAGGACATGACCCTGGAATCACTGCGCTCCCATATCGGGATTGTGCAGCAGGATATTTTCCTGTTTGACGGAACGATTCGTGAAAATATTGCATACGGCAAGCTAAATGCTTCCGATGAAGAAATCTGGCAAGCCATTCGCCGGGCCCAACTGGAAGAACTGGTACAATCCCAGCCAGATGGACTGGACACCATGATCGGTGAACGTGGCGTGAAACTCTCTGGCGGACAGAAGCAACGTCTATCCATCGCCAGAATGATCCTGAAGAACCCGCCTATCCTCATTCTGGATGAAGCCACCTCCGCACTCGACACCGAGACGGAAGCTGCCATTCAACTAGCCTTATCCGAGCTGGCTCAGGGACGTACAACATTGGTGATTGCCCATCGATTGGCGACCATCAGACACGCCGATCGCATCGTAGTGGTGGAGAACGGTAGCGTAGCCGAACAAGGAAGTCATGAAGAACTGCTCGCGCGTAAAGGCTCGTACAGCCGACTGCATCAAGCCCAGTTTGGTTAAGTAGCATGCCCTAATATAGCAACCATCGAAAAAAACAAATACGAAATAAAAACAACCTTCCCTCTGCAAACGAGGTGAAGGTTGTTTTGTTCATTTCAGATATCCTTTGGATTTCCAGAATCGCTTCGCAAATGATTCAGCAGCGTACGGTGGCTCTCCATTCAGTAGATCTTCATTTGCTTGAATGAGCACTTGGCGTCCACGTTCGAGCAATTGAACGGCATGTAGTAATTGAGAGCCGCCTATATAATGAAGTTCAAGCAACAACGGTTCTTCTTCCTCATCCTCGTCCGTCTGAGCCGAGTATTCAATCAACACACTTTCCGAGCCGTCCGCATGTTGGTGCAGGGTATAATAGTATTTCTCCACCTGCGTCTCCCCTTGAGCATCCACATACTCTCTTCCAATACGAAGCATGGCTGGCCGGGGAACACCATTAGACATCTGACCTGCTTGTCGAAATGCATAATATAACTCTCCAATCCACAGTCCGTGCCGATCATCATCATAATAATCGTCATATGGCTCCACAACAGGCAGTGCTAATAACTCATGGATCAGTTGGTGCGAAATTAAGGAACGGGCATATTGATAATTCGATACAGACTGCAACAAGGTGCTCCATCCTTGCTCGCTTAACTGTTGAATATCAGCAGGTGAGTTCTCCGAGAATACGTTCCATTCCGAATTCTCATTGTGCAGATAACGATATGCTCCTGAGATCATCCAGACAGGTTTACCCGATTGTACGATATGTTTATCAGGAGAGTTGGAACCTTGATCTGATGGCTCCAACTTAAGCAACAATGCACAATTGTGGTCATCCTGAAAATACAGACTGTGGAAATACCCCTCCGTATGCTCATCTCCATAGACCGATACTCGGCAAAATTGCTCGTCCAACCAAAATTCATAGCTGTTCAGTAGCTCATCCTCCTCTCTTACAGGCAACAAAGATGGATGAGTAAGACGCTCTATGTTCTCAGCGGTAACCCGATGATCTTCGAACCAATCCGGCACATCTGGCTCTGATTCATCAGCATGAATGTACTTTCGGTTGATTACAGGTTGTCCTTGCTGCAGCCTCCTTAACATTTCTTCTCGCCAAGGAAACGGATCTGTATCTTCATCAATCACACATTCAGGAACCAATAACGCCAACATGTCAGAGCCCCGCCATGGTCCGAGATCCTCCCATTCTGCAAGCTGACGCTTCACATTACGCTGTCCTTGAACCTGAATCGTATATTGCTCGGTACTTACCAGCAATCCACCTTCTACATTCCCTCTCACTGTCAATTCTCCATGGTTATAATCCCCCCAGAACATATCCTCCACATAGAGATTACCTGTAATATATATTTCCTGCCCACCCACGATCATATAGGGCGTTATGAGATTCCCAAGTACAACCAGATTTGAACTGGCCGCGTCGGAACTTGTATTTCCAATATAACGATCCACTGTCAGATTCCCTTCAACCAAGATCAAAAAAGGTCCTTCATCCAACAACAGTTCGCTGATATGAAGATCACCAGAATGTAACCATACTTCCTCGGCTTCAAATTCACCGTTGTGGGCTTCATTCTGAGTGTACATCCAACTTTCCTGAGGCAACTTCGTTTGTATATCTGCAAAAGACACTTTGTGACCTATCTGATGTATGGACATGTCCTGACACTCCTCATCCATTAATATATGGATAGAATCTATCTAATCTACAGATAGGACGACTACCCATTTTCATTATACTAGAGGAAATATACACCATTCCATAACAAAAACCCTCACCCGAGTAGAATGAAGGTTGAGCTTGTGAACGACAACAGCCCCAAGCCCATTAAATACATATATGATCTAGTCCATTCTTATAACTTCCCATCCAAGATGGCATTCGCTCGCTCACGAAATTCCACCGCCGCCTGCTCAGGCGTAATTTTGCCAAACAACAGCAGATCATACAACTCACGCAGCACCGCAGTGACCTCAGGTGCACCTACAGGATCAGGCGGGTCCATCTGGCTGCTGTGTTCGGCAACCCAATCAATATAATCAAACACCTGCGCCAGCTCCGGTTCTACCACCAGCTTCATCCGCTCTTTGACACTGGACGAGACAGGCACCCCCCGCTCCCCTTTGAGCAGCAGATTGGCATCCAAATCATTCACAAAAAAGCTGATAAACTTGGCAGCCTCCTCCTTATGTCTGGAATTACCCGCCATGGAGAAAAACATGCCTGGCTTCAAGAACAATCCATCCTGGCTGTTTGGCCCAGGCATTGGGGAGATGGTTAAGGGTTTGCCATAACGCTGAGCGGTGCTGATAAATTGGTTGGAATACCCCCAGCTAAACAAAGCCTCTCCCAGATAAAACGGGTCGTTATCAGGCTGGCCAATATCTGATGTCCAGATATCCGGTGCAAAAATAAGCTTCTTCTCTGCGAGCTGCTGCATCCTGCCAAAGTACTCAATAAACAGCCCATCATCCTCATAACCCAACCTTCTGCCATCCTCGGCGTATAGCTTAGAACCATACTGTCTCAAGTAATACGCGAAAAACTGTTCCGGCGTGAAATAGGTTCCCAGATAGATGCCTTTCCCCAGCAATTGCTCGCCCATCCGGTCAAAATCCGCCCATGTCCACGTATCCGTTGGCAATTCTATATCATTGGCCTTTAACACTTCCGGATCATAGATGCTAAGCATGGCGTTAACCCCCAAACTGAGACCATAGGTTTTGCCATTCAGGCTTCCACTCTCCAGCTGTTCCTTCTCAATATCTGTCGTGTCAATCAGCCCGCTCTGCATGTACGGCGTCATATCCTCCAACAGTTGCAACGAACTGTACTGGGACAAATAGGAGATGTCCATCTGGATAATGTCGGGCAACGCATTGCCTGCCGCATGAGGGGCAAGTTTTCTCCAGTATTCGTTGAAACTGCTATATTCGTATTCGATGTTCACATGTGGGTTCAACTTCTCATACAGATCGATAACGGCGATCGTTGCATTGTTGCGAAACTCCCCACCCCACCAAGCGATGCGCAACGTTATCGGCTCTTCGTCAACGATCATGCCTGGCCTTTGATCCAGTTGGCTCACGCAGCCAGGAAGAGTCAGCAGAAGACAGATCATGCCTATGGTTCGCAATAATCTTCTCACGGCCTATCCTCCTTACCTGGTGATGGGGGTGGCAGCAGCACCGTTACTCTCGTTCCAAGCCCTGGCTTGCTCTCCAGTAGAACATCATATTCTTCGCCAAAAGCCAGACGTACCCGCTCCCTGATATTCAGCAAACCAATACCTGTTCCTCTGGTTTTCACTTCACCGCGCAGCACTTGTTCCACATATTCGGGTTCCATGCCGGGACCGTGATCCTCCACGATCAGGGCCAGCTTGCCACCTGATATCTCGGCATACACTCGAATCAGACATGATCCAACCTGTGGTTCCAATCCGTATTGAATGGCATTCTCCAGTAATGGCTGTAGGGTTAACTTGGGAATGGCACATTCCAGATAAGGAGCAGGCACATCCAAGCGGAAATCCAGCCGATACCGGAAACGGTAGGTCTGAATGGTGATGTAATGGCTGACGATCTCCAGCTCTTCGGCAAGGGTGATGATATTTTGTTTGAAGCTGATGGAGGAACGCAGCAAATACCCGAGTGACAGCACCATACTGGAGATTTGCTCCTGCCTGTTCTTTTTGGCAAGCCAATGGATTGAATCCAGCGCATTATACAGGAAGTGTGGATTGATCTGCGCCTGAAGCGCCTTAAACTCCGTTTCTTTAATGACCAGCTGACTTGCATAATTTTCTTTGATCAATGTATTAATATGTGTAATCATCATTCGATACGTACGCTGTAATAACCCCAGTTCATCCATGTGCTGGTGTGTTGGAATGGACAGATTGGCATCCATATTCTCCAGATCCCCATACTGAACCTCCTTCATCTGACTGATAAGCTGCCTGATCGGCCTTGTCAGACTGCGTGCGAACACCATACCAAGGGCGAGGACAACCAGAATGGCGATAAGATATACGACAATCAGACTATTTTTCAACCATATGATACGTTCAAAAATCTCATCATAAGAGGCCATATTATAATAAACCCAGCCGGTATAGGCGGATTTTTTCTGGGAAAGGAATATCTCCCTCCCATCCAGATTTTTGATCTCATATCCCCCACTGCCTGGAAGTGGATTGAGCCCCGCGGACACCGCTTCTGGAAGCTGACGATAAGGATAGACCACCTCACTGCCTGCCTTTAAAATAATATCACTGTCCCGGCTATCCATGCCCGCATACTCCTCAACGAGTCGCTCGATATTAATATGCAGAAACAGTATACCTACCGGTTCCAGGGTCATCGGTTCATAGGCACGCACTTGACGCACCATAACCAGCATCGGGTCATCGTCATCCGGGTATAACCAGCGCACTGCACCATTGGCCTGCTCCGCAGCCGCAATCATCCGATCATATTTTTCCTGAGATACGGTTAGTGTCTCGCCATATTTATTGACTCTTCCCCTGGAATCAATCAGATGGACGGACTGCACATATCGTGCAGCCCCACTAATATGCTCCCATAGCCGATCCGTGATCTTTTTTCGTTCAATAAAGCTTGAATATGCGCTATCGTCATCCAGCAACGACTTCAAGGCTCTTTGAATCTGCGTATCGGAGATCATGTTCAATGATAACGCTTCCAACTTCTGAAGTTCAACATCCACTGTAGACGAAGAAAGGTTCAGAAGTCGGGAAGACTTATCAAACAGCTGTTTGTCATACACCGAGTACGTATAATACAAGGAACCAAACGCCAGGATGATGATAAACGCCATCATGACCATGATCATCAGAAACATTTTCATTTTGATGCTGAGTTTGCGGTAGGCTTTCAAGACCAAAGCGCTCCTTTGAACCACGTGATACTACTAGGTATATCACATGCAGGAAGGTTTTCCCAAAGTTTTAGCGCTCGATTTCTCACGGTTTATTTGGACTGATATCGGTCATAGGCCGCCTGATGAACCTCAATCGCCCGGTCAATGTCCATGCTCTTGATTGTTTCGGTCATCGTGTCAAATTCGGTGATTGGTTTCTGTCCGCTAATGATGGCTGTCATTGTCTCATTTAAATACGTATTCACCTGGCTCATGATGGACGTACTAGTGGTTACCTCTTCTGTAGACAAGCGAATTGGGGGAAGTGTTAAGGCCGAGCTTGCTTTCATCCATTCCGCATTCGCTGCACGCTGTCCATCGTCAAATAATAAGGCATCCAGGTAACGGCTATCCTGATTGATTGGACCGTCCATAATGGATAAGGCATAGGATGCCAGTGCCTGATCATACGTCAGACCGTTCGGATTATCAATGATGGTATCTGTGAATTTCACACCTTCTCCGTCCCGAACATAACTGTCATTTTCGATACCAAAGTTGAACAGATCACTACCCTCTTCGCTATAGTTGTAGTCCATCCACTGCACAATATATTTCAGTTTATCTTCGTCTGCAGAAGCCGTAATAGCCTCACCATAACTTAGGACCTTATTCTCCAGATTGAAGGTAGCATAAGAAGTGCCATCCGGAGATACGGGCCACGGTACACCGGTTACGTTAAAGTTCGGATCGGTATCTCTCATCAGATTGAAGTATTTTCCCATACCACTGAACACACCGCCCTGATATGCGCCTGCCAGATTGCTGGTGACTTTATAGTCGAACGCTTTGCCGTCATTGGTCATGATCTCGGGATCAATCAGCCCTTCCTTGTACCACTTGGCCATGGTCTCCAGAAAATCACGGTAACCCGGCTGAATCGGTCCGAACTCCACCTTGTCTCCATTCAACTGGAAGCCACCAATGACACCAAAGGCCGCCGCAAAATCATGGAGCTTGGTTAGGTTGCCCGGTCCCCAGTTGCCGGTGAATGGCAGTTCATCTGGCTTGCCATTGCCGTTGGGGTCCTGTTCCTTGAATGCCTTGAGTACCGTATACCACTCATCAATGTTGGTAGGTACCTTGAGATTCAGTTGATCGAGCCAATCCTGGCGCATAATCAAACCGGAAGTGGCATTCAGTTTCAATGCATCCAGCTTCAGCAGCGGAAACATATAGATCGTTCCATCGTCGAGTGCAATCTGCTTCTTCACATCCGGATCAGATTCAATGATCCGCTTCAAGTTCGGTGCATAACTGTCGATCAATTCATTTAATCGGATGATCCGGCCGTCCTTGATCACTTTTTCCGGTCCGCCAACCGCATCGGCCCAGTTATAATAAATAACGTCCGGCAGCTCCTTTGTGGAGATCAACAGATTGAATTGGTCACGCTGTTGTCCAAGCGGAGGATGTGTGAACTTCACTTGGATACCCGTCAACTTCTCCTTCTCCTTGTAAGCGGCCATATCGCCAAAATTGTTCAAGGAAGCTGTCAGTTTGGCGTCATTGGCGCGCCAGTAGTCAATGGTAAATGGCTCACTTGTAATCGGTAACGGTATCTCCGTCAACGCCTGAACCGCAGGTTCTGTTCCTTCTGCCGGCTCTGCGTTACCTGGTTCATTATCCCCCGTACAGCCCGCCAGTAAAGACATGGTAAGTAGCGATGACAACAGGATGGACCCCATTCTTTTTTTCACGTAATTCGCCTCCATAGGATACATTTTTTATTGTTTCACAGCACCGATTAGAGCGCCCTGAACAAAATAACGTTGGATGAATGGATATACCAGCATAATCGGCAGCGTGGAGATAATAATGGTCGCATATTTGATGTTCTCCCCAATGGCAAAGCCGGTATCGGCGCCAGCACCCATGGCCTCCGTACTGCTGCTGATCAGAATATCACGCATAATAATCTGAATCGGATATAACTCCTGACTGCGTAGATAGAGCATTGGCCCGACATAATCATTCCAATGGTCAACCGCATAATACAGCATCATGACCGCCAGGATTGGCTTTGACAAAGGCAGTACGATTCGGAACAAAATCAGAAAGTCATTGGCGCCATCAAGCTTCGCCGATTCGATCAGACTGATCGGAATGCCTTCAAAGTTTGTTTTCATAATGAGGAAATAAAATGTGCTGATGGCACCCGGAATAATAAGCGCAAAACGGGTATCCACCATCCCGAGATTTTGAATCAGCAGAAAAGTCGGGATCATGCCCCCGCCGAAAAACATCGTGAACGTAATCAACTTCATCAACGTTTTTCTGCCCATCAGATCACTGCGTGATAACCCATACGCTGCCAGCGAAGTCATGAGCAGATTGATGGCTGTACCCACCACAACATAGAACAAGGTGTTCATATATCCCGTATAGATGCGAGTATCCTGAAATACCGACTTGTACGCTCCCAGCTGGAAACCTTCAGGAATGAGCATCAGTGAACGGGAACGCAGCATCTGGTCCGGGTCGCTGATTGAAGAATTGAACACGTACAGCATCGGGTAAAAGCATAAAACCATGATCACCAAGAGCAGCAGGGTATTAAATACATCAAAAAGTCGTTCCCCTATAGACTGTTTCATCGCTTCACCTTCCGATTACCAGAGACTGGTTGAGTTAAGCTTTCTGCTGATCGCGTTTGCGATAATTAGCAGCGCGAAATTAATGACGCCGTTAAATAGTCCGATGGCGGTTGAATACGTATAGTTCCCCTCCAAAATACCGGAACGATAAACAAAGGTGGATATGACATCCGATGTCTCATAGGTCGGTGCCGTTTGCATCAGTAATATTTTCTGAAAATCCGCGTTCATGACCGCCCCCATACGCAGAATTAACATGATCACAATTGTGGGCATGATGCCCGGCAGTGTAATATGTAACAGCTGTCTCCAGCGGCCTGCGCCGTCAATTTTGGAAGCTTCATACAACTGAGGATCAATACCACTTAGTGCTGCCAAAAAGATGATCGAGGCCCAGCCTGCGCCCTGCCATATGTTGGACAGGATGTACATCGGACGGAACATATCTTTTTCCGCCAAAAACATAATCGGCTGCAGATCAAAAAAGTCACGAATGACGTTAAATAACCCACCGTCCAGAGATGAGAACGTTTTCAACATTCCAACCACGACGACAACCGAAATAAAATGCGGCATATAACTGATGGTCTGTACTGCACCTCTGAACCACTTCTTCCGGACTTCATTCAGCAGCAGTGCTAGTAGAATCGGAGCCGGGAAACCAAACACAATACTGTAAAAACTCAAAATCAGTGTGTTCTTAATCAGTCGCCAGAAATAATAACTTTCAAAAAACATGGTGAAGTTGTCAAATCCGACCCATTCGCCTGCCAAGATTCCTTTGATCGGGTTATAGGATTCCTGAAATGCCATCAGTAGCCCGTACATTGGCCCATAGCTGAAAATCAGATAGTAGGCTACCACAGGAACGAGCATCAGATAAACGTATCTGTTGCGGACAAGTTCCTTTTTCACCGAACTCCATTTGCCAGCTGGCTTCAAACGCCCAGGTTCAATCCCCCGGCTTCGATTCAGCTCCATCCACTCAACCTCCACTCTCGATGTTCATTCATTCACATGACACTTCTAATGATAGAATCGAGCGCCTTTTCTTCCCATGCTCATTTCCGTTAAAAGCATGTTCAAAACCGAGTTCCGTCCGACAAAAAAAGACCCTGCTGCCGTTGAATGGCGTACAGGGCCTGATCATAAATCAGATGTGAGTCGGATGTGGATCGGATATAAAGGAAGCTATGTAGAAGCGACAGCAGCGCTGTCTAGGGTACTTTTTTATACTCGGAAGGGGAGAAGCCCGTATATTTCTTGAACATTTTGCTGAAATACGGCCAGTTGGCACCAAACCCCGTCTGCTCGGCAAGCGAGGATACCGTGCAGTTCCCGTCCTGCTCCAGAAGCTCCAACGCTTTGCGAATGCGGTAGCTTAACACATAGTTCGTAAATTTCTCACCAGTTTCTTTCTTGAACATTTTGCCAATGTAGTCTGGATTCATGTATATTTCCCCAGCGATGGACTGGAGTGTCAATGTCTCGTCCTGGTAGCGCTTCTCTACCAGCTGTTTCACACTACCTACCATCTGCGATTGTCTCGAGCGATGTTGTTCGTAGCGGCGCAGCGTGATTTCCTTGGCAACGGCAAACAGAAACTGTTGAAAAGAATGCAGGGTGCTGGATTCAATCATGCCTGGCAACTGGTCCATATACCTTTTCATCTCGGCAGAGCCGCTGAGTCGAATCATCTCCATAAACATCTGAATAAGATAGGACTTTGTTTGGGATATATCGTATCGCAAGCTGGCAAGTATCTGAAACATCCGGTTCAGCTCTGATCCGACTTCCTGCCAGTGTCCCGCCTTGATTGCAGTAACCATCCGCTCCGGATCGTATTCGAACTCAGGAAGAATGCGCTCTCCGGGAGAGTAAATATCCCGCTCCATAATGAGACTGCCCTCACCGAGGTAAAAGCGGTAATTGAGATAAACTAGCGTCTGCATGTACAAATGGCGTGCCTGCGAAAGATCTCCTGGCTCGCTCAGGGCAATCGTGAGATCGTCATGATAATATCGGGTAAATGTGGCGCGAATCTCATCGATATTATGGAACAACTGCGTTTCAGACAACTTGTCCTCCATAATTAGTAGCACATGCCTTCCAACCGTGGCACTTAAGATGGGATTGTGAAAAATATCCTCGGCAATGTTCTTCACCGCGAACAAGTGCAAATACTCATGATCCCCCTCGATCTCTACCAGCAGCAACCGCACACGTTGATCCTGAAACTGTACATCGAATAATTCCTCGAAATACTTCCATTCCTTGACCCCATAGGTTCTGTTGGTCACCAATTCTTTCAGAAAATATTCCTTGGCATGTGGCAGTACACGCTCCAGATTATATTGGATCGACTGCACAAAACGCTCCTGATCGGTCAACTCTCGCTTCTCACTGACCAATTCACTAATAGCCTGTACAAGATGCTCTTCACTGCAGGGCTTGAGCAAGTAGTGCTTCACCCCATACTGCATGGCGGTCTTCGCATATTCAAACTCCGTAAAACCCGTGAGCATGATGAATGAGATATGCTGATACTTCTCTGCCACAGCTTCAACCAGCTGTAATCCATCCATTCCCGGCATGCGGATGTCCGAGATGATGATATCCGGGCGTTGCTGCTCGATTGAAGCAAGCGCTTCCAATCCATCTTGAGCAATACCAATCAGTTCTGTTCCTAATCGGGACCAGTTCACCACACTGGAGATCCCGTCCGAAATCATAAATTCATCATCGACCAACAAAACCTTGTACATCGTATGCATCCTCCTGCCTTTAACCAGTTCCATTCTATTATATGGGCATTATGCACAAATAGAGGGGAGGACGTTGAATGACATGGAATCGCACCCTAACAAGTCTGATTTCTGAACATTTGTATCACGTGTGATGTTATTGGCTACAGAATCATGGTTTGTGTTGGTCCTTTGATCAAACCAAACAACCTTCACCCTGCCACAGGGTGAAGTGTTTGCCGCTGCTATGCAAATACGGGCTATATAGGTGACCATACATGCCCGGATCGGTTTATTTTTTTACTGCGTGAATGAAATGTATCGTTTCAAATGCCCTTAGATGATCGATTCGATCCTGGAAAAACTGTTCCTGAATCGCCTCGGGAGTCAGATGCTCATAAATAAGCAGCCCTGCTTCATCAAGCAAGGCCTCCATCTCCACATATGCGTAGCCGGATTGCATCGGCTCACCACCCATTGCAGCCAATTTAATCATATTTTCAACCCGATTAAACATCCCTTTTTCCTCAAAAAGGTGCTCATCTGCATAATCCAGAACTATAGAGCTTCCGATTGGCAGGTTCGCAAACACATGACGAATCACGTTAAACAGATCATTTTTGGGCAAATAATACGAAACACCCAAGAGGCTAGCCAACGTCTTCCGTTTCTTCAACCCTTCAAGAGTCAAGCTGTCATTCGAAAGCTCGCGAGTAAAATCCATGGGTACAAAGTGAAGATTGTTGGGAATGGTCAGCTCGGCCTGATTCAGCCGCTCCTTCTTGAATTGCTGTGTAGCCGGATAATCCACTTCAATGATATCCAGCGTGTCCTCCAATTCCGGATGCCTCAAAGCAAACGTATCCATCCCGGCGCCAAGAATGACTACCTGCTTCAATCCCAACGCAACTTCATGCAAAAGTACATGCTCACAGTAAGCGGCCCGAGCCAGAGTTATTGGAGATAACTGTACCTGGGTAATCCATTTTAGAACCTTTTCCGGGTCGTCCTTGAGCTGGTGAGCCATATCCGGGTTGAAAAAATGAATGCCTCTAACCATGTTATTGCTGATATCTGAAAACTCTTGAGGAGAGATCAGCAATCTCGCCATAAAATCGTCAAAAATGAGGGGTCTGTCATGTTGGCTGTGATAGGCTCGGCCAAAAGTCGAAATCAATGATGTGATACTGGATTCATTTTGCTTCATACTTATTCCTCCCGTACAAACAAAAATAAGATTCCCCTGGCCAGGAGAATCTTATTATATACGGAATATTTTTATATGTAAATTATAGCATAAATATATTTTTTTGTCAACTGTAATTTACGGATGAGCAGACAGATTACAGTGGATTTACCGTCCACTTCAACGCGTTCTTCCTTCCGCATCCTATCCAACCCGATTATATCTATTAGGCGTCCATCCCATACTCCTTCACTTCACGATTACGGTTCAACACTGCATGCAGCACAAAACCAAGTACCGCAATCGCCGCTGTGCCTGTTGCCAGCCACGCTACAGGAATAAGTCCCTGTTTGTCATACATAACCCCCATCGCGTAGGGTCCGATAACCCGTCCAACAGCACCAATTCCACCCGATATCCCGATGTAAAAAGGGGCTGCCCTGCCCGCATGCTCGGAGATAAATGCTGGTGTTGCAGGGGAGATCAGCATCTCTCCAAACGTGGCGAGTACCATTGCGAGCACCATGCCCGGATAGCTGTACATGGTAATCATGACGATATAGGCCATGCCATAGAATACCGCACTCGCGGTCATCTGCGCAGTGGAGGTACGGGCCATGGTCCGTTTCACCCAACTGGTGAAAGGTTGGCCTACAAAGATCAGCACCCCGTTCAGGGTCCAGAGCAGACCATACATTCTTTTTTCCATACCCTCAGAAATGATATACGGGGACACACCTGTGTTCCAGATGGAATTGCCGAATAACAGGAAGAGCACGCCCAAGCTCATAAACAGATATAATCGGGTATTACCCAGCAATGCCCAGACGCCCGGCCCATCGGGAACGGTTTTGCGTTTCGTCAGATGTACTTCCCCCTGATCCGGTTCAACCCGAGACAGATAATACCAGAAGAAAATCGCAAACCCAGCTGAGGTTACTCCGTTCAGTACAAAGCTGAGGTGATAGGAAAAGTCAGCCAGAAAACCACTGAGCGCCGTACCAATCGCTACCCCGATATTGTTCGCCACATAGATAACATTGAATAATTCACCGCGTCGCTCCGCAAATCGGAAGCCAATAAAGGCCTGAATCGCTGGCAGCGACAATGAACTAAACAGACCAATCCAGCCCATCGCACATATAAATACGACCCAATACGCACTAATCCAGGGCAACGCAAACAAACCAAACGCATTAAGCGCCAGTGAGCCAATAATCAGCTTCTTTACGCCTACTCTGTGGTACAACGAACCTCCGAGCAACTGTCCGAAGATGCCACCCAGGGACTGAATCAGGATCACAAAACCCGCGTTAGCCATCGTCCGTCCAAGCTCATCAAACACATACATGGTGGTCAGCGGCCACATCAGTGCACTGCCTGTTGCGTTAACCAGACTTGCTAATAAAAATATTCTCACTTCTTTTGGATAGTTATCCAGCCATCTCATCATCGTTAATTCATTCTCCTTAGTACCTCTGCACAAACAAATAGCCATACAAAATAGACCTTTGCCCTGACGGCATAACCATAACCAGCCAGAGCGAAGGTTTTATGAAGTGTTACATCTATTGCACTTTAATCCTGCTCAAATTCTAGCCTTTGTTCATCTTACCTCAAAAAAATCACGCTGCAAGCACACTCATTGACGCTTCACTTCAACAGTGGCCGAGAAAAAGGTCGCCCCGTTCCCCATGTCCGACAAGCGATTGGACGTCAGTGAATTCGCTCGCTGCTTCTTGCCGTCACCATCCCACCATAAACCTTGGCTGATGACGGTTCCCGGCAGCATGGCTTCACTCACCTTGGCGGTAAGTTCGATACGCCCACGATCATTCCATACGACTACTGCATCTCCATCCTCCACGTTTCTGCGGCTAGCGTCCTCAGGGTGCATTTGCAAAAGAGGCATCTTTTCCAAACGCTGGTGTTTGGCTGAATTGCCAAAGGTGGAGTTCAGGAAATTATGGTTCGGCGGCGATAGGAACATCAGCGGATAAGTATCGGCAGGTCCAGCCGGATTCTCCCCATCATATCCTTCAATCAGAGCGCTATAGGTAGGGAGCGGCGGAAGCCCTCGCTGTTCCATCGTCTCCGAATACAACTCGATTTTGCCTGAAGGCGTAGGCAGCTGATCCAGAAATGCAGCATGTGGTGTCATATCCAGCTTCACGAATCGGTGTTCCTTCAGTTCTTCTAACGTAACTCCATTCATGTAAGGATTGCCTGTATCCTGGAGTGCATCCTTAATCATCTGCTCCGGTGTTTCTCCGAAGATTGCAGGATCGTACCCCATAGCCTGCCCAAGCAGTGAGAACAGTTCCACATTACTCTTGCTCTCCCCAATCGGTGCAATCACCGGCTCTTGCAGATGAACGTACTGATGCCAATAAGAGGTGTACAGGTCCGTCGCTTCAAATGAAGATGTGGCTGGCAATACAATATCTGCATATTTCGCGGTATCCGTTATGAACAGATCGTGTACAACCGTGAACAGATCTTCCCGTGCAAAACCTCGCTCCACCCGCTCGGTATCCGGTGCCACCACCAGTGGATTGCTGCAGTAAACCATCATAGCCCGGATCGGCTGCTCCGCTTCCAGCAGCGCTTCCCCAATCCGGTTCATGTTCACCACTCGCGGCTCCGGATTCTGCCGCAGCTCCGGACGTTCGAGCGCGTCGCTATTCGTGCTCGCGTAGCTGTTGGTGCGAACGGCACCGCCGCCTTGCTTCAGCCATTGCCCTGTAATAGCAGGCAGACATGCAACGCTACGCACGTTCATCCCCCCATTATCATGGTGCTGAAGGCCGTTGCCGATGTGAATATGGGCTGCCTGTGCGTTGCCATACAGTTCGGCCAGCTCCACAATGGTTTCCTCCGGCACGCCCGTAATACGTGCAACACGTTCAGGAGTGTAACTGCGGACATGATCACGCAGTGCCTCATGACCCACCGTATACTTTTGCATAAACGCTTCATCCGTTAGTCCCCGTTCGAACAACACATGCATCAATCCTAGCGCCAGTGCACTGTCCGTGCCCGGATACAGCGGAATAAACCAGTCGCCCCACTGTGCGGTACGATTGCGATGAACGTCGATTACGACGATCTTGGCGCCTTTCTTACGGGCTTTCTCCGCCAAAACGACTTGGTGCATATTTGTACTGACGATATTGCCACCCCACACCAGAATGAGATCCGCGTGTTCCGTATCTTCCGGCAACGTTCCCCGGTTGGCCCCCATCGTATATTTCCAGCCCGTATTTCCGGCGGCATTACAGATCGTCTGCTCCAGCACACTTGCACCTAGTGCATTGAAGAAACGCCGATCCATACCGTCTACGCCGAGAATGCCCATGTTACCGTAAAAGCTGTAGGGCAGGATGCTCTCCGGGCCGTAGGTTTCGGACAATGCAGTGAATTTGGTCGTAATCTCGCGAATCGCTTCATCCCAACTGATTCGTTCGAACTTGCCTTCACCTTTGGCTCCTACACGTTTCATCGGATATTGTAGACGCTCGGGGTGATACACCCGCTCAGTCATATTTCTAACTTTATTACAAATGGCACCCTTGGTGATCGGATGATCCGGATTGCCTGCCACCTTCACAATTTTTCCGTTCTCTTTATGTAATAACAGACCACAAGTGTCCGGACAGTCGAGCGGGCACACCGCCGCAAATACACCATTCTCCTGATCGATCATCGTAAGGCTCCCCCTCTTCAAAAGCTATCCCTATATCATATCTTCTTCGAGGTTATCGCGTAAAGAGAACAGTATGTTTTTGCTTCATATTTGCCGCTATAGCAGCTTTAAATTATTTTCAAAAAATGTTTTTGAGTTTGATTCAACTTCAGAAATCAGGGGTAAATTAAAAATAAGGCATTAGGCTAGTGTTTCCCCACTTCCTCCTCATGCCATATCATGGACCACTCCCGAAATTCGCCATGAACAGGTTTCGTTCCCCCGAACCTTGTCATGGCGAATTTATTTTGCGTTTAAACTCCAACAAAAAACCCCATACAAAAAAAACGATCCCGCCCTGCTCCATCACAGCATATTCGCCATGAACCGAGCAAGATCAGAATCGTCTTCACTTCTACATGAATATATATACCTCGCTACGCCTGCTTGCTCAACATCACTCTAGCCTCCGTCTCCACAGCTTCGATCAACCTTGCTGCCTCCGGTTTCACTTTCGGCTCAGCTTGGCGCAGGTACACCACCCAATAGGCTGCAGCTACAAACAGAGCACCACCAGTCAGATTCCCGAGCCATACCGGAATAAAATTCATCACATATTGGCCCCACGAATAATGCCCTTCAAAGATTGCCGCCGGGATGAGGAACATATTGGCCACAACGTGCTGGAATCCAATCGCCACAAATGCCATCGTTGGAAACCAAATGCCCAGTACCTTGCCACTCATCGTATCGGATGCATAAGATAGCCACACGGCCAGTGCCACCAGCCAGTTACAGCCGATGCCAGAGATGAAAGCTTGCAGGAAGCCGTCATGCAACTTATGCCCAGCCATATCCACCACTTTCGCCAGATATACACCCTCTCCGGTCAGGCCCAGCACATGTCCAAACGCGTACGCGACAAACAAAGCTCCAACAAAATTACCAATCGTCACTAAGGTTAGATTTTTCAACATGCTACCCACGGATAATTTTCTTGCAATCGTAGCAAGCGGAACTGCCATCATGTTACCTGTCAGCAGCTCGCCACCACCTATGAGCACCATGATTAGTCCAACCGGGAACACTGCCGCTCCAATCAGATTGACCAGACTCCCCCACTCAGCTGGCGCAGAAGCAATCACCCGGATATCCAGTAGAAAACCCAGCGCGATAAATGCACCTGCCATGAAACTAAGCACCAATACAGAAGACACCGGATATTGAGCCTTCTTCATGCCTGTTTGCGCCGTATATTGTGCAACCTCAAGAGGTGTTTTTGCTGCCATATCATCCATCCTCTCCTTCATTGTTCATCATTGGATAAAACCATCTGAAATTCATAAGTTATACGTTGAATGCCATATCTCAATTGTATCTTGGTACTGCATGAAACTTTGTGCAAATTATCACAATGTAATTTAAAAAGATACTTTAAGAGTGTCTTGGAATAGTTAAGTCAGCAAGAGTATATAAGGCCTTTTGATGCTAAAAAACCACAAAAAAAGACTGACGTTTAATCGCCAGTCTTCTTTTTGCTTATAATCGTCCGCCTTGTTTCGTATTCCTGGCAGTTATTGTACACCTTATATTTACAGATAAGCATGACTTATCTTTGTATGGCGTTTATCAAGATCGCTGTTAAACCATCTATTCTGCTTCCTTACACCATTGCTGGTGCTTTTACTTCTATTGGAGGCAGTGCTTGCAGACCCGCCGTGTTCAGGAAGTTCCATGGTTTGTTGTAATGTGGCTGGAAGAAAAAGTCGATGAAGGCCAGCTCATCTACGGTCATGTTATTTTGGATGCAGACCGAGATCGTATTAATCGATTGGGTCAGATCAACCTGAGACATCACCTGTGCTCCGACGATCCGACGAGTAGCCTGCTCATATACTACTTTGAGCAACAGTTTCTCAGCCGTTGGCATGAACTCCGGACGGTAGCTGTCTTCCAGTACGACAGATTCAACAATCAGACCTTCATCAGCAGCAGACGTTTCCGTCATCCCGGTACCCGCGATATTTTGCTCATAAATTTTGATACCCGATGTTCCTTGTGTACCCATATACGGTGTCGTAGGACGAACCAGGTTACGGGCCACGAGTGTACCCATCCGCACGGCGTTGGTTGCCAGTGGAATGTAAGATGCTTTGCCTGTTGGGTTGTAATGAATAGCACAGCTGTCACCCGCAGCGAAGACGTCTTTTTGACTCGTTTGCATATATTTATCCACGATGATTGCGCCGTTTGGCAGCATATCCACTTGGCCTTTGAGCAGCTCTGTATTTGGACGGAAACCAATACACAGAATAACCAGATCGGTTTCAAACTCTCCTTTGGACGTAATCACCTTGGTCACTTTGCCATTCTCTCCAGTAAACTTCTGTACTGTTTGACCAAGAGCCAGCTTGATGCCGCGTCCAGTCAACGTATCTTCGATCGCATCCGTGAATTCAGGGTCCAGGTATTTGTTCAAAATCCGGTCCACACTGTCAATTAGAGTAACTTCCTTGCCATTCATTTGGAAAGCTTCCACCAGCTCTACGCCGATATATCCTGCACCTACAACAGTAACACGTTTGGCATCTTTGGCTTTTTCAATAATTGTGTTGGAATGATTGTAGTTTTTACAAAGTAAGATGTTATCCATCTCGATGCCTTCAAGCTTTGGAACGACAGGCCATGACCCGGTTGTCACGATCAGTTTGTCAAACGTATCTTCAAATTCTTCCCCGGTTTGCAGGTTTTTAGCCTGAAGGGTATGACCCTTGGCATCGACTGCTGTAACTTCGTGAAGCATCTTGGTCTCAACACCAAGCTCTGCCAGTTGATTAGGCGAAGAATAGAACAAACCGTCAGGGTCTTTCACAACCCCACCTACGTAGAGCGCAATGCCACAAGATAGGAAGGAGATATTGTCATTGCGCTCATACACGGTGATGGTAGCATCCGGGTACAATTTGGCGGTATTTACGATGGCTGCGGTCCCTGCGTGTGTACATCCGATAACTGCGATTTTCATTAAAAGTTCCTCCTCGAAATATATAAATGAGTTTGAATATAATGTTATTGTGGTTGTGAAATATTTCACTTCTTATTCGAAACTGTGTATGTGATTTATTTCACTTTATACACTCATTATAATGTGATCTTTTTCACATTGCAATAGGTTGTGCAAAAAAAGTTTGTCGAAGGAGGTCATTTCCCTGTATTTAAGCCTTTCTTCCCTTCATTGTATTGATTTCATTGTCCCCGGATTCGGGTCGGTTTATGCTATGTAATGGCTTCCGTAATCCCTGTATCGGCGCATAAAGTTAGAGGTCTCTATGGAGCAACGCCTACCTGTGAAGAGAATAAAGCCACGTATATAAAATAACCAAAGAAGCCCATCTTGCTTATGCAAGAACAGGCTTCTCAAACGCTCATGGTTTAACCGAGCAATTTCTCGATATCTGCAATCATTGTCTCCGGAGATTCTTTCGGTTCAACACGACCTACCACTTCACCTTCACGGTTAACAAGGAACTTGGTGAAGTTCCATTGGATGTCGCTTGTTTCGCCTACGCCAGGTTGTTGCTCCTTCAGGTATTGGAACAGGGGATGAGTGTCCTCACCATTCACATCTACCTTGGCAAACACCGGGAAATTCACACCATAGTTAATCTGGCAAAATGATTCCGCTTCCTCACTTGTACCTGGCTCCTGCCCTCCAAACTGGTTACAAGGGAAACCCAGTACAACCAAGCCTTGATCGCGATAACGATCATAAAGCTTTTGCAATTCACCGTATTGCGGGGTCAGCCCACACTTGCTGGCTGTATTGGCAATGACCAATACCTTACCTTGATACAGATCCAGTGAGACTTCCTGGTTCGCGGTGGTTACCGCCTGATATGAATATACGGACATGACTGATTCCTCCCATGACATATGTTGGTTTGGGCTGTTGCGAGCACGTTGGCATAACCAATGAACTCACAGCCTGTCCTATTATTATAGACCTGATCCAATGCGATTACCAAATCCCGGGTCTATACGTTCCCTTTGCTCCCATGCGTTGCAAATTCCCCATGAATGCAAAAGAGCCGCCTGCGATAGCGCACAGCGGCTTCATTCTATAATGTAAGGACCACATATGGCCCAATTTATTAACTTCCTGTCGCTTGAACACGTGGTTCTGTCCGTCCTCCAGCATGAACCATCGCACTGTTCATGACCATCTGCTCTGGCGTCTTCGATTGCTGGCGTTCGCCTGCAAGAGCGTAAGGCAAGCAGAGCGGTACACCGGAACGCGGATCAATCACAATATCTGCTTCAATGTTGAATACTTCACGAAGCACATCCGAGTTCATGACTTCCACAGGTGAACCATGAGCAATGGCTTTACCTTTTTTGATACCAATCATGTGATGTGCGTAGCGGGAAGCATGATTCAAGTCATGCACAACCATAACAATGGTACGGTTGGCTGTGGCATTCAGTTGCTCCAGTAATTGCAATACTTCGAGCTGGTGAGCCATATCCAGGAACGTAGTCGGCTCGTCCAGGAAAAGGATATCTGTTTCTTGTGCAAGTGCCATGGCAATCCAGGCACGTTGACGCTGTCCACCGGACAGTTGATCAATCGGACGATCATGGAATTCAGTCATGGCTGTCACTTCGATAGCCCATTCAATCATCCGTTTGTCTTCCGCACGCATGGAGCCAAATCCTTTTTGATAAGGAAAGCGACCATACGATACCAGTTCAGTAACGGTAAGACCTTCAGGGGCTGTTGGATTCTGTGGCAAAATCGCAAGTTGCTTGGCAACTTCACGCGTGGACTGTTTATGGATGGACTTCCCGTCGAGCAATACATTACCTGCTTTTGGAGCCATAATACGTGCCATCGTTTTCAGGATGGTTGACTTCCCTGAACCATTGGCCCCAACAAGTGCTGTAATTTTTCCTTGGGGAATCTGAATATTCAGATCCTCTACAATTAGTCTTTCCTCATAAGCGATATCCAGCTTGGTCGTCTCCAGACGAAACATGCGATCATCCCTCTCTCATTTATCCCGGTTATGTAATCCGGCTATGACAACAAAAACGAAATTGTAATTCTGTGTATTTCCGACGCAAATATCTTCTACACTAAAGATACTGATAATCATTATCATTTGTCAACATAAAAAACCAAATTTTCTTCTCTTTTCGTGCTTTATTTGGTCTTTCTCTAGCAGAAATCCCGCTCTTTTCCCAAGTACACATGAGATCTTTTCTCATTCATTCCGCGCACTTTATCACTTCTGACTGTCTTTTAAACTCTTGAATCGCAAATTTTGTGTCTGAATTGTGAATGTGTGAGTTTTTTTCATGCAATGGCTGTATAAATTGAACTAAAGGATAGTTACACTAGCCACTCCGATGACAGAACAACCTTCTGATCGCTGTTATCCCCAGATTTTTTCATCCTTTTTTAGTGGGTACATCCGGGGATAAAGGCGAACGTTTCACTTCTTCAGGGTATTTCTGCCCTCTCCGTTTTTGTGTAAATGTTAGTTCAATATATTCATCCGCCATATCAAATAAAAAAAGATGACCTTGAAATCTAAAGTTCAAGGTCATCTCACATACGTTCGTTTAATAAGGTATGAAGCCAGCATTTTTCCTTATTGGATCAAAAGACACTTAATGAATCTATGCAACACGCTCAAATAATATGATTTACAGCTTAATTAGGCTGCGGCATCAATTGGATCACTGTCATATTGCCCTGCGTACTCTTCACACTGACAATGCTCTCGGCATCCATATTCGCCGGAAGATCGATCTGCAATCCATACGGATAGAGACGATCTACCTCTCCAATAGACATCTGTGCAGGATTGTTCGCATCCGCATCCTGTTCATTGGATACAGATGTGTCAGGTGATGTGGAACCAGTAACTTGATCTGCATCCGTACCTTGATCCGTGTCTCCACTCGCAGCATTAGACGATCCATTCGTCCCTGTATCCGTTGTTGTATCGGTAGCAGGATCTGAAGTGGAATCACCTGATGTTGAAGGATCGGCCTGTTGATCGCCATCCTCCGTCTGCTCTGTGTTCCCCGCGTTTCCCGCTGATGAGCCATCCTTGCTCCCTTCGGAAGTACTTCCTGAACTACTATTGGAAGGAACTTGGTTATCTGGCTCCTCGTTCCGATTAAAACTCTCCCACTTTCCTGTAGTAACCAACTCCTGAGTACTATCATCCTTCATCGTCAACTGAAGTTTGCCTTGTTCAAACTCAGTGCTTCCCGTATCGTTCCTGAAACGGATCACCAGTTGAGCAGGTGATTGCGTACCCTCCTGTTCACTCGCAGGAATCATATAAGCAATCTGCTCCGAGAGCTGCACCTCAGGTTCAGCCGGTATGACAGGCTCCTGGGTAGATGGAGGGGATGCCGCTGGCGGCTCTACAGAATCTTTCATCCATGCATATGTACCGCCCGCAATACCAAGAACCAGGATCAAGAGGATTAATCCGAACAGATTTTTCCTTTTACCCGTTAGCATCCGCACCAGTGGAGAGGACAATTCCGTCTTCGCACGGTCATAGACCGGCTTCATTGTCTTGCTGGCTCTCACGTAATACGGTTTGAAAGCTGACTTCGACTTAAAAGCTTCACGGTCATGGGCTTTGAAATACGCCATGATCGCATCCGCATATCCTTTATGCACATTGGAACCCCGGACAAACATCCGATGATCTCCTGACCATTCGAAGAATGGATACAGTCCTTCAGCACGACTTGCATTGGTGCGGATGAATTCAATCAGGCCGGGATAATCCAACCGATTGCTGCCGCTTCCTCCCCGATAAAAAGCCATCGGTAAAGCTTCATATGCTGCGATCCCCGGATGAGCCTGCAGCTCTCCGGCAAGCCAGCGACGCGTCCAGCGTTGAAGTTCATTGCGTTCTGCCAGGGAAAGTGCCTCCAATGCCTCTTCTTCATTCCCCTCGCCACTAAGCCACACTCTCGCAGCCAGCATCATGTTCGTTCGAGCAGATACATCAGAACCTTGACGTGCCGCCCAATCCCGAACCTCATTACCATGCTGCAAAATATCAATGCTTAACAGCTGTTCACGGTTAACCCGTTCCAGATCCAGATCCTGAATCATAAACAGGTTAATGACATAAGCAAGCTTGTCTGCAAGGCGGGTTAACTCCTCCTGATACGTCGGATCTTGACTGACAGACGGAGATCCCCCTTTGCGATTAGGGCGGGCTGTAGCTTCCGATTGACCAATTCGTGCCGTAATGCCTGTATCATAAGTGACATCAGCGGATACCCGATCCAGTATACTAACACGCTGGAGGGCTTCATTCGCAGACTGTACCGGATTAGGCGCAGAACATAACCGTTCACGCAGCTCATTGGCTGTCCGCTCCTGCAAGAAGCTGTAGTGGATCGCAGATGGATGGGACGTAACCCATCTTCGGATCACTTCAACAACGTTCGCTGCCGATTCCGTGCGTTTCAGCTGATTGTCCAGATAAGGCTCGAACAACAGCTTGGTAAGCGATTCATTGGCCAGCACTTTATCAAAGAAAGCTTGATTCAGCTGCGGATCCCGATCCAGCACAGCATACAATTCCTGCACAGCACGCATACGCTTCTGGGCGCGAGCATTATTCACACCGTAGATGAAATAGTCCACAATCCGGGATTGCACCACGGGCGCGGCAACACTGAAATACTCTCCAATGCGAGCTGCGACGTCTTCTTCGGGTACGTTCTCACGCTTCACGCTGTCCAGTTCCCTGCTGAGCAAGGTCAGGAACAGCTCGTTCAGACGGGAACGTTGCTGTAATCCACCATCCGGCTTCAAATAGGTCAGCAAGCCACTCAGGACATGACTTTTGTTATCCAAATACAGGTCTTCCATGCCTTGTTCAAGACCATAGAACACCGCAAGTTCGCCATACGCTTCAATGGAAAGTTCCCGACCAGGCTCCATGCCGGACAGCATCTCATCCGCAAATGTATAGAACGCATCCGCCGCACCAGGTTCCTGCAATAAAGCCCAGGCGAATTCCGCATAAGGTAACTTCGCCACAGATGCATCCGCATGTGTCACTCTGCCGGATACCAGATCAAAGGTGAAATCCTTCTCCGTATTCCGGTCTTTCGGACGTAACGTCCCCCGCTCTACAAACTGGACGTGAATGCCCTTCTTGGCCTGTGGCTCCTTGGCAAACGTCATGAATCCCAGTTGCCGACGGAATGCGTATGGTAAAGCCGTGTACAGCAAACGTAGCAATCCTTTGGCCCCTGCGGTCACTTCCTCTGCGGGAAGGTCCAGCGCAATGTATACTTTTCTGCGTGTCGCTACAGACTGCATTACCGCATAGAGCAGGCGCTTGAACAGCACTTCGTTCATCTTCAAGGCGCTCAGCACTTGGATTGGTGATCCTACGCCAGCAACGGTCGCCCCACCCTGTCCGCTCCTAGATGATATAGGCAATTCAGCAAGTGCTGGCAGAACTGTACCTTGTTCGATGTCATAGGACGTGGCAAACACGGCATCCAGCCAGCCGCCTTGTTTCATCTGCTCTTCCGAGCGTTCGGGAGACAAGACGTAATTATGTGCAAAAAAGGCACTGCGCAGCCCGGTGAAATCCGCAGACTGGTACACATTTTGGCCAAGAATCGTCTCTCCACTCTCCAGATGAAGCAGGTGAATGGAAGCCGGAAACTTCGTCTCGTCCTTCTCGCTACGGCCTGTTAGCTCCGCTGGAGCGTCATAGACACAGTAGGGGTGAAGCACTTTTTTGATAAAAGAAGGGTCCAGTCCCGGCGATGCCGCAACCGTATCAAACCCCTCTGTTGTGCGAAACACCCCGCGCCGCTCTCGGGTATACAGCTGCTGTTCAATGGGCGGGGTTACGGAAGAACGCATCATCCCACTCTCCCCTCAATGTACTTCAGCTTGTACAATAGCCATAAGAAGGGTTCATCCACGCGAATCGGACTAACCACACCCTGCAATTTCATATCCACCGGATTGCTGCCCAGCGCAGAGACTGCGAAATAGGCTGTATCCTTGAAGTACACATCCATCGTGCCCTTGAACGGGCGGTCCACCTTCTCGATAAAGTGGCGGATCTCCCCATCGATATTCTCGAACTCGGTTAAGTCGAACCAATCGCGGTGAACCATGTTGCGGAAGACGTTACTGTTGGATTTGATATAATCCCCCTCTTCATCCTTGAGGGAATGCAGCATGTCGCTTTTGGTGAGCACAACAGCTGTGGGAATATTCGTTTTGGCTTTGTCCTGATACGCGATAAAATCTCCAAACATCGTCAGCACCACGTCGCGTGGCTCATCGTATCGTGGTGTCCACTCTCCCGGCTCGTTGCCCAGGTTAATGCGGATTTTGTCCCGAATCGAACGAATCTGAAGCGGGTCCACCATGAACAGGATACCTGCCGAGTTCTTGATGTGCTGCCCGTGAAGTCCGAGATAATCCTGCTCCACCATACCCTCACCTGCGACGTCAAAAAACACCAGCGTCAGCGGTGCTTTATCTTCGTCCTTGAACACAAACTGGAAGATAAACGGCTCCTGCAACTTTTCCTTCTGTGTGGAATCCAGCAGATCGCCCCGTTCAAACAACGGTTCTTCATAATCCGCACGGAACCGGCGGCTGATCTCCGCATTCAATGGCATGCAAGCCGCGTCAAAATGATCAGCCGTATAATGCTGCAATGTATGAATTAATGAAGTCATGTAGACGGATTTCCCCACCTGGGATGCACCGATAATGGAAATGATATTGCTGGGTGCTTTACCTGCCGTAACAGGTAGCTCGTTATGACATTGCGGACACAACCGGCGGCGTGTAACGACACCATACCGATCGTTCAGCCCCATCACGATGTTATCGGAATAAATACGGTGTTCCTCCGGTACATCATGCGGAGCCAATACGGCCTCCATATCAAATACCGTGTCAAGTCCGAACCTTTCGCGATACCGATTCAACTTTGCATCTTCCCCGAGTGCGTAGTCCTCATCATCATCGCGGTGATGGGCGGCGCGGAACACTACCTCTTCCGGTGAAAACTTACTGAAACAATAAGGGCACACAATATCATAAAACAGCGGACGTTCCTCCGGCTGTTGTCTCTTCAAAAACCGACTAAAAAAGCTCATAGCCACTCCCCTCCCCTGATCAGTCAGACTAAGGTGATTTACACTTGCACTACGATGACAGAGTAACATTCCAATCGCTAGTCCAACTATCTAGTCTGATATAAGCCGATAGGCGGCTCCATATTTCGGTCCGTCCGTGAAGAATAATCGCACATAATCATCCTTGGCAACTTCAACGGGCGGCATCTCATTTCTTCCGGGAGCAAAATCACTCACAAAAGGATACACCGTACCATCTTCCTTATTCAGCGGTACCCCGCCCTGCTTGCGAACATAACAGAGGGCTTCCTTCGGAACAGGCACCTCCGCTGTGACGGTGATCAATACACTTTTTCGTTTCTGAAAAAAGCCGCTCTTGTAGCGAATGGAAAAGCGAATATCCGCTTTCCCTGCGCTTGCAATCACCATGTTGTCTTCATCTCGTTGACGGATCAGCACAGGCCCGTCTTCCTGCATCTGACACACATACACCGTGTACTTGATGGCACCAAAACCTGTGATCCGATCCGTGTAACCATTGCTCGCCTTATATTCCTCTCTTGTGTACAGCTTCAGCTTGCCCTGTGCAAGCTCTTCCCTGGTACGATCATCGCTCATCATATCCAGCTCCAGCCGTTCCACATACACAGCTTCTACCCGTTCCGGCCAGAGCCAGCGAAGTGTACAACGCCCTTCGTCCACCGCAAGTGTCAGTTTTCGAATCAAGGGTGTCGAAGGGTCTGCATCCGTAAACCGCATTCCATTGGCCTCCCGACGTTAGAATCCTTTGCTGCGTGTATCTCTTGGTCTTTGACCAAACCCTTCGGCAGAAGAAGTTCCGCCGCCAGCTTCACGACGACCTCGGCTCTTCCGCGGCGTGTTCTCCTTAATCGGAACAATCCAGGAGAAGAGGGTCAACACGCCAGACAAAATTAGTATCGCACCGAGTCGTACAAATGTATCACCCACGTTCGAGCCGTCGAGTCCCCATTCCAGCAGAAGCCCTGCCAGTAGACCCGACACCGCACCACCAATACCGAAGCTTAACGCAAGGTGACGGTTATCGAATACGAGTCCGAGTGATACACCTAGTGCCACTCCAATCAGCAGAACGGCTGCAACACGGAAAATCGCCAGATAAACGCTATGTTCCATCATACCTGTACGCTCCGTCACCAGCGTCCGTTCATCGATCGTATCGTAGATCTGCTGGAATGCCAGATTCAGACCACCGGAATCCGGTACATCATAGTACATGCCACCCGTTTGCTGGGCAATATTACGCAGCAGATCCGTACCCGATGGGTCCACCAGGCTTAGGCCCACCGTATTAATAGAAATCTGTTCATTGGTATATAGGGACAAAATATCTGCCGTATCCGCTTCACTGAAGCCATCGGATAACAAGATGACGACCGTACCACGTTTCGGGTCCTGTTTGCCCTGAATCTGTTCCATGCCTTCCCGCAGCACGGCATCAAAATTGGTGCCGCCCGAAGTTGTGACAATACCATCGATTTTGCTATAAACCTCATTCTTGGCCGCTTCACTATCCAGCGCAATAAACGGTTGCAATAACTGCGGCTGGTCATCAAACGTAATGACAGCTACCTGTTTGTCACTCTCCATTTGGCTGATCAGTGTCTTGGCTGCTTCAAAGCGTCCGTTATCCGGATCTGTCTCGCTCATGCTGCCCGAGTTGTCGATCATCAGTACGATGTCCTTCACTTGCTTCACACCGCCCGGATTGATCTGATACAACAATTGCAGAGCGAGTCCAACAACAAATAACAGAGCCAGCGTTGCCGGAACAAGCAATTTCCACGACAGTCCCAGATATCGAAGCTTCCATGATGCGCCATTCAGCTTGGGTGAGATCATCTCTGCGATCAAACAGAATAACCCCACACTCAGCGCCAGTACGCCAAAGTATAAGCCCATCAGCAACAGACGCGGCATTTCCCCAAGCCATTGACGCAGCATGATTTCCCCTGCCGCAAAGCCCACTGCCCCGCCAATCAGGCTGAACAGGACCAGGAGAAGATTGATTTTTCGCTGCATGTCCACATGCATCCTTTCCATACCAGCCGTAAGCAGGCTGAGTTAATACAAGATTATAGCAGGGTGTCATGACACAGCCAGACATCTTAACGGATGGGTGACAACTTTTCCGCCAGACCTGCGGGGTGAAGTTCATATCCATTCTCCGTGTACGAGTCATAATATACCTTGCCGTTCCGATACACCATGAGATCCTCCAGATGGAAACCTCCCATCAGATTGAGCTTCTCCACACCACTGCTGCGTTCTTCGTACACCACACCCAGCTTGTAGATGCGTGACGTCTCTTCGGCATGCGCCGCGTAGTCCATGAAAGCACTATGATGGTCACCAAAGAAATACTTCTCTTCATACCGATGTTCCTGCGTATAATCGAATACCCGTACCCGAACAACCGCCTGATCCTCCAACGTGTGGTACAACCTGCGGAATAGGTCATCCCGGGTCAATACGTCTTTGTCTCCATAGGCAATTGTTACATTGGCGCGCTGCAACAGCTCTTCTTCAAATGGCAATTGCAACGGCTCGGCCGCAAGCAGCAACGAGTGACATACCTCCATCAGACGTTTGAGCAGACGGTCATCGCCTTCTGTGGCAAGCTGGTTCATGTCTCCCATGTAACGATCCTCAAACCATACATCCCGTCCGCGCTTGGCTTCCAGGTCGATGATTAGCTCTTCCGTCACTTTGCCGTAGTACTCCATCACGTTCTGACCGATGTATTCATCCGCAGCGGCGATACTTTGGGCAGCTGTCTCTCGCAATGTGCGTTCCAGCGCTTCAAGTGCCGCTGTGACGTGGCGACTGAATTGGTGAAGCTCTTCCATCTCCGTATCGTAGATGCGCAGCAGATGTAATTCATTTTCCAGTCGCAACAAGTCTACCTTGGGTACATACACTCGTTCCAGCATACAGTCAATCAGATTGCGTACATTCTGCTTATCACGGAACAACGCTCGTTTAAACGACTGATCTTCCACTCGCTCTTGCTGACGTTGCTCCAGCAGGACACGTGCCGATTCAAGTTGCATCGATTTATCCCGAATCAGTCCAAGCAGCGCTTCACGTACACTGCCAGGCTCACCGTCACTCCAGGCTGCCCACTGGAAGTAACCAACCTCTGGATGCTCCGCGCGGGATTGTTCGGCCTGACGGCGCAGAGAGCCGGTAGAACTGCGCTCGCGCACACGCTCTTCAACAAGACGGACGACGTTATCACGGAAGTACGCTTCAGCGCCTTGTCCGAACAACGCTCTCTCCGCTTCACGAAGCGAGAGTGGCTTCAGATCGGAGAAACTGACGTTATGCGTCATGATGCCACTCATGCCACTAACCAGATCTTCACTCGGCAGCAGGCCTTCAACTTTACGTTCCAACGAGGCCGCGTCCAGTCCGAAGAAAGCGAGCTTGTCCTTGATGCTCCAATCCGGCTCCTGCCGCATGCGTGCGAGCAGATACCGATACATGTGATATAACACCGCCAGTGCTATCGGCTTGTTTGGCCGCCTGATCTCGGCAAAACCCGCACTTGCATAACCATGCTGATCAGAGGTGGTGCGAATATTGTTTTTGAAGGATGTATTGTTGTATGTGTTCGCTCCCGTGCTTGAAACGCTACCCGAGTGATTTGCATCCTGCTTCCGGTTCTTCAACAGGCAGATCCGGCAGATGATCTCGGCATTTTCGATCCAGCCACCGGGAACGCCGGTTCCACGCTCATTTTTGTCGGACAACAGATATACAAGATCATACAACGGGGACGCGTGATGTGTAACGGGAATGGAGATCCCATCCTCCGTCACCAGCAGATTACCGCTGAACGTGTAGTCCAGCGACTGCATATAATCCAGCTCCCTTAGAAAAGCAAGGCCTGCTGCGCTGGCATACCCGAAGGAATCCACTTGTTCCATCTCGCTGACCAATACATGCAGATCCGTTTGCACCGACTTGAAGGCTTGGGACAAAATGATCTCCGTCAGCTTGGTGAGCTCTGGCAACAATACATTCAGCGGATCATCCGCCCTGGTTACCACCGTAACGTAAATCCGATCAAATGACGAGTACAGCCGTCCATATTCGGCAATCCGGTTACTGACCCGACGAAGCGTACGATTCAGATCAAAGAGCGCCTGATCCGATTCGTGGAAACTGCGATGTACATCCTTACGCCGTGTTTTGGACGGTCGCTCCGTCTGCCCAGCGAACAGAGGCAAGCGGTGACGAGTCACCTGACCGTCATCGGACGAGCCACCAGTCCTCGTTTCACCCGAACCCGCTTCCTGATCTTCTGTCCCAATCTGAACGTAGACCACACCGTCTCCGTTATCCCATTTCAGCCGATTGATCTCCTGCACAGCAGACACGGCAGGTGCAACCAGATCACCCACGAAAAGGAACAAAGCCGGGTAATGGATACTGCTGCGTCCATCCCCCAGGCTGCCTTGACGCTCCTGCTCTATTGCATACTGTGCTGCATACTTCTCCAGATCGCGCTTCAGGGTATTGTTCGAATTGAACTCCATCCCGGTCACCATCTTACTTCAGCCTTCTGCGAATGTCGTTCAGCTTGGACGACATCGTTCTGTAGAACTGATAGATATCTTCTCCGTTAGCCAGTTCTACCCGCTCATATTCCAGACGATCACGTGATTCCATGAACAGCGCAGCCAGATCATCCAGCTTTGTCAGCAGTGGGGTGATATCCTCTGAAGCCGTGAGATCGTTATCGCGGCGGGAGGCTTTGCGCAGCAATGTACTACGATCCTTCTCCGCCAGACCGCGGAAGTTGCCAAACACTTCATACTCGGCAAAGTTACGGCTCTTCATCAGGTTTGCGAACGGCTCCCATGCGTCTTCTTCCGGGTCACGGTCATAGACGTAGAGCGCACCTTTTTTGACGATGGTGTCAGTATATAACGCTTCGATGAAGCGGTCATACCACTGCTCTTCGTCTTGGTACTGGGCAAGAATGCCTTCGAGTTCCGCAACTTTGGCCGAGATGGCATTCATCTTTGCCAGTTCCTCACGTACACGTGCGATCAGCTGCGGGGAGCGTACCAGGTTTTCTTTGGCCATATCTTCATTAATACTTCCGAAAATATCCTTAACTCCTACACGTGGCAACCCTTCGGATTGCAGACGTTTCAACTCAATCACCGCCCGCTTCACTTCGCCGAGGTTCGGCGTGGTGGACGTCAGACGCATGTCGTAGGCAGCCAGTTTGGCGGACAAGTCAAATGCTTCTGTTGTCACAATCGCATATCGGTTGCTTGTATTCTCATCAATGGATTTGGCTGTCACAATGTTGTATCCGAGCGCCTGCTCGAACTCGTTACGCACACGAGCATTATATTGCTTCACACGGGCGTTCTCGTATACATCTCCCCATGATTTCTCTGGAATCGGAGATGGCAGATAGGTCCAGTTGTTTTTCTCCGTTTGCACCAAGTGACGACCAATGCCTTCTTTGTCCAAAATGGTACGTTCATAACTTTCCTCATATACCTTGAGCGGTGTATACACAAAGAGTGGTACCCCGTTGCGTGTATTCAGCCAGAAGATCCGGTTACGCACTTCACTTTCCTTAACGGTAAAATGAGATTTGCCTACCGCATTGTTCTGATAATTACGAATCCCTTTCAGAATGCCTGGTGCCTGTGCCGGTACGGATACAAATCCCCATGAAGGGAAATGCAGACTGCCTGTACTGTTGCTCAGATTGAACACCGGAACGGCCTCATCATCCAGCTTGCCAGCAATGAAACGTTCCACGAATTTTTCAACCGACTCATCCTGACCGTATTTGATCACCAGGAAATCTTCCATGGAACGGGTAATCAGATCACCGAATTTCTCACTCAGGAAGTCGGAGATGGAACTGACGATATCAATCTCGTTCTCTTTCACCCACTGGCTGGAGTTTTCCAGCAATTCACGGGAGAAGTCGCGGATCAGATCATCTGTATCACGCTTATCCAACAGCCCGTCCACCACACTGACGATATCCGGTACACTTACAACGTTCCAGTAATATGTTTTGTTGCCTTTGTGATCGGCTTGTTCTTCGCCGCGTGTCAGCAGGTCACCGTTCTTGGCAAATATCGAGCTAAGGGCATTCAACGTTTCGGTAAATACGTTATAAATGCGGCTGTTTTCCTGGTTCAGCAACTCATACAGATCTTCATAGAACTCGATCATCTGATCGTTACGTTCCACGTCGGCGTGCAGCCAGTACTCATGAATTTTTGCTTCAATATAAGCATTCTTTTTCTTCTCTTTGGAGACAAAAGCACTCTTTGCATCGCCCAACTTCTCTTCGGACTGCTCCTGAGCTGCTTCAATATCACGCGGAATGCGGAAGGCATTCTCACGCAGGGTTTCAATGTACGACTGAATCATCTTCAGTACACAGAACCCTTTTTCCGTATATATCAGACGGGATACATAGAACGGACCTTGTTCGGGATGCAAAAACATACGCCGGATCTGTTCGGTGAACTGACCGGCAATCTCACCCGGCAGCTGTTTCTTCGCCTTGATATATTCCTCGCGGGCACGCGCCAGGAAGTTCTGTTCCAGTTCGGTGTCCATATTCACAACCTGGGATTTCACCACGTTGCCATAGGATAAACGCTCGCTGTTCTGATAACCAGGTAGCGGCTCTGGCACGCGGGCTTCAAAGGACTTGACCACACTTTCGAGATCAATGCCCAGCTTGCGGGCAAACTTCTCGGTATCCTCCTGGTTTGGCGCTTTGGAGAACATGGTGTTCATTTTGTCGAACATGCGATACGCCAGATAGGTGGTCATTTCTTCAATTGGTAGTACAGCCGAAGATGCACCAATAATGTTGTAATCATAGTTAGCCGGGTACACCTTGTTCATCTGTGCGATGTTGGTTCGAATGTTGCTGATATAGTCATGGATCGCGAACTCCTCACCCGACTGCTTCTCCTCACTTGCCATGAAGTTGGTAATGTTCTCGGCCGTGACGTTCATGCAGTAATCGTAGGCGTTCTCCAGCAACTTGCCTTCGGTATTCGTCGCAGAGATCAGATGACACAGGTTAAATGGCGGCAATGGTGAGTTGACGGTTAAAATATTGCCGTACTTCTGCGTAAACCGCTCGCCGCGGCTATCCACGTTCATCCAGTAATCCAGCTCTTTGAGCGCAGCATATCCGTTCTTGCGAATGTATTCGCGCGTGTGTTCGCTCAAGCTTTTGTTGGACAGGTTCACGTCTGGCGTGAACAGATAGCCCAGCGTATTGACGCGGTCAATCCCGGCAGAGCCATGATCCCGTTCGATAATACCGCGCACGATATACGAAATATCGAGGAAACAGCCACTGCCTGTACCGCCGGACAGACCTGTCAGCAGAAACACCATCAGTTTTTTGTTGGTGCCTACGGATAAGGTTTTGATCTTTTTGTCGATGGCCTGCACGACCTGATTAATTTTGGTGAACAGGAGCAGACGTCCAGCCTGACGCACACCTGCGGCGCCATTCATGCCGTCCGTGATGCTCAGTTCGGGAGACAGCCAGTCCGTAATATACGGTTCCAGCACGCTGCGGTTCTGTAGAAGCCCGCCGATCTCGGCATTGGATAGCAATACGAATTCATTGATCGGATCAAGTCCGATTCCTTTATACTTTTTGGCACGATCCTGTTCGTTTGTCTCAAAAGCCAGAAACTCCACATTGTCCGGCTTGTCCATTTTTTTCTTGGATACCGGGTCCTGTGGCAGCTTGAAACGACGGTTGATCTGATATTTGAGACGCAACAGTGCGTCAATTCCCGTTCCCCCCAGACCAATAATCAGAATGGGGTTATCAATTGTATCAACTCTGATCTTCTCACTGACAATACCTCCGCCAAGTGATACATCCAGTTGCTGAATATGTTCTCTAACAATCGGTTTCATTCCATGTCCTCCTTTGATTAACCAAGTTGGAACTACAACTTAATTACACTTGCCACTCCGATGACAGAATAACCTTCCGATCGCTGTTATCCCCAGATTTTTTCAATTCACTTTTACAAAGTGAAAATCCGGGGATAGCGTATGCTTCCGATGTAGCTTTCTTTCAGAAAGCTTTTAGGCGAACGCTTCCGCTTCTTCACGTTATTTCTGTCCTCTGCGTTCTCGTGTAAACAGTTGGTCCCAAATTTTATTGGCATTCCTTTTAGACCAAATAATCAATTTAAATCAAATAATCCTTCACACCAGATACTCAATTAAAATGGTCTTGTCCGCCTGTTGCAGCGGGATGCTCAGTCGGTCACCGTTCTTCAGTTCAACGCCTGAGCTTGCATCGACTGCACGACCGGATTTCTCCAGCGTACCGCCTGCGGTGTTACGAATTATAATTCGATCGCCATTGCTGGGCGTAAATACATATTTTTCGGTTTCCTTCAGCTCAGGGTCCAGCTGCAATAACTGGTGCAGATGGAAACGGCCCCGGAAGGATACCAGCTTTTTATATTGTGGATATGACTTGTCGCCCGTGTTCTCATCACGAATCTCCACAACCATCTGACCGACAAAGCCCCGGTTTTTGCGTTTCAGCCAGCCCATCAGGAACCAGGCACCAACACCGACCACTATCAGGGCTATAACACCGAGAATGACAGGTAACCAAGGGAACGGCTTGTCTTGTTCACCGCCTGGCGTGGTCGGTTGAGCACCGCTTCCGGTTGCTCCGCCTGCGTTAATCGTGATTGGCGCACTTTCACGGTAGAAGCTGTCTTCTTCCGCACGGATGACCAATTCATAGTTATGATTGTCCGGTACTTCAAACGTTCCGGCAAAACCAGAACCTGTATTGTCCAGGGGTTGTTCTTCACTTTTGCCTGTATCCACATCTTTCACAACCAGCGTGGCCTTCATATCTGCATACAGATCATTATCCTGAAGTGGCTGACCGCCATTCTCCAGTTTGGCAGCAAGATCAACCTTGTCCCCTTTGGTATAGGACTTGGTCTTAATTGGGTCCACAACGAGCTGAAGATCATAGTTGAACAACAGGTTGATATCGATGCTGTCTTTCGGAGCCCCTTTTACCCGAAGTTTCCAGTCTCCTTCTTGGGGTTTCAACAGCTTCACGAGTGAATAACTCTTGGACGTTGAGAGCTTGGCTGCGTCCGAGTTCAGGTCAACGGCTTGTCCGGAAGGGTCTGTCAATTGCACTTCCACCGGCTTCGAGGACATGATCGAAATATTTGCTTCCAGCACACTGTCATTTGGCACGTTCACGGTAACTTCCTGATAACTGCCGTTTCCTGTTACAGAGGGCAGCTTCACCACATTGAGTTTGGCATGGTCAGCGAAGATCTCACTCAGAATTTGTGGCAGATCATCCGGCGTATCGGTAATGAATGACTTGCCTCCGGTCTGCTTCGCGAGGTCTGCGAGTGCATCCTTGTTCAGCTTGCCATCCGCGTTCAGTCCAATCGTATACACCGGGATACCCTGATCCTGTGCTTCCTTCACGGATTTCGCCAGATCAGCGTCGGATTGTGCCTGTGTACGGCCTTTGGTTTTGTTAAAGTCATTGTTGCCATCCGCAAGCAGCACGATCATTGGCGAGTGAGACGGATCTGCACCATGATTCAGTATGTTGACGGCTTCGGCGACACCAACTGAGACATCGGTGTATGGCCCCCGCCCGAGCTGATCAATAAAATCCTTCAGGCTGCTCTTGTCCGCATCGGACTGAATCGTAAGCATAGCCTTTTCCCGCTCCACCTGATCGGTATAAGCGACAATCCCTACCTTGTCCCCTTGAACGGGTAACATATCAATAAACATTTTCATGGCTTCATTACTGATCTTGTCACGGTCACTTGTATTCATTGAGTTACTTACATCGGCTACAAGTACCGCATCGATTCCGCTCGTCTGTGCCTGAGCCGCTGCAGCTTGTGGCAGCAACGCTTGAGGTAACAGTAGCGTTAGAATTGCCAGCAGAACCATCGTTCCGCTAAGCCAGCGTATTTTGCGTGTCCGCAGCATTGGGTGTACTCCTTCACGTTTGAGATTAAAATGGGAATAGTTTATTATAGGCGTCAAGCCTTAAGGAAATCTTAACAGTCTACTAATAAATTCTGAAAAGCACCCCTATCTTGAGTTACAGTTTTGTAATGACTGACAAAAATCGACGATTTCATGCCTTGAACTGGCACAAAAGTACCAACTATGGAAATATGATATAGTTATTGCCAGCAAACTGCAATATAACAGCGCTTGTTCACCAAGCCATAGAAGGGAACGGATTATGGTTACATACGGATGCCTCGCCATATTGTTTCTTTTTGTCATCATAAAGGTAATTTCACTCCAGCTTCATCGGCGGAAACCGGTCTCCCGCGAAGACACGGATCGTACCCTCTACACTATTCTGAATGGTGAGCGTGATTGAGCATGAGTACTAAACTAGTCGTATCCATAAGACCATTTCATCGAACGACCTATGCCTATGAAAAGTTGCAAGTCTGCACACGTTGTGGCCAGTATACCTGCCTGTGGGAAGATGAGTGCACAGCCTGTGGCCGGGGTACCCTGATTTCAGTTCAGGCAAAAGCGACTTCCCGTGTGAAACGTCGAATTGCACGCGACCTGTTCATTACCCTATTGTTCGGAACAGCGGCCACCTATTTTGGTGAGGCCATAGATCAGACCATGGCAGCGGCCAGCGTTTCCCTGTTGCTTCTGGCCTTACTGATCTTCATGCAGAAACGTTCGTTCGAGGTAGAGCAGCAGCGCGAGTTGAAGCGCACGTTGCAACAGGACGAGGAACTCATCCGTCAGGGCATCAACCGCAACTGGGCCCTGGTCGCTGAAGCCCGCAAGCAGGATGAAGCACTGGCCTATGAGATGCTTCGCGAGATCGGCTCACTCGTCTACAATGACCGGATTCGACTGCAACAGGTTGCGCTATTACAATCCTTTGTCCTGCGCAGTGATATGGATTTGCAGCTCAAGCCCTTGCTGCTGCACAGCTTCGAGCGGCTGCTCGCTGAATATATCGGTGAGATTGCACGGCTTAAGCCGGATTTGATTCGTGAAGATGCGATTCGTTATATCGCAACCTATGAAGTGAACATTTTACAGCTGCACAATGGAATTCAGATTCTTACAGCCGTAGCTGCTGCTGCCGTGCGCAAGAGCAAATATATTGAGTTATTCCCTAGTCTTATTACCCGCTACGCCCGCTTTATGCCCAAGGATCGCTTCATGAGACTTTATCACACGATTGAACGCTATCCGAGCAAGGCACGAGGGGGATTGGCAGAGTCGGTAGGTCGGGTGTATAACGAGAAATATCGGGATCAATACGCAGATGTTCAGCTGTAGGGATGATATATTGAGAAAGAAAAACGTAGTTTAGTGCAAACTCACTCCGTGTATATAGACGAATGGAATTTCAACTACCCCTGCATGCACATCGGCAACAGGTATCAAATGTTATGATTCTAATGATATAAGAATTAATCCAAAAACACCCCATCCTTAGGTCTAGGATGAGGTGTTTTGAATTTTATGGCAGTCTGCCAAGTACTATGCGAAGTACATGGACAGGAAGAAAAACTAGATGGCGAATATCTAAATGGCATCTTCCATGGATCAAGCAGGCGCGCAAACAGGCACTCGCAGATGACAAAAAGAATAAGCGGAAAGAATCATCTGTCCTGTTGAAAAAGGGTCGCGACGTGGTTCCGCCCGCGACCCTTGATCTGAGGGTTCGATACATCTGTACCCGAACCCTCTCATATGCGCCATGCCAAACGCTGTGGCAAGGCATGGTTCCTGCGCAATTGCGGCTATATTGCCGCTTGCGCCAAGGCTTTACCGTCCGCGACGAGAATCGCGACGGTCGCCCTTCGCCGGTCCGCGTCCTGCGGATTCCGGACGGCGAGAGCCTTCGCTGCTGCGCCCGGAGGTGCGCTTGTCGGCACTACGGCCGGCCCAGCCGCTGCTAGCTGCACCGCGGCCGCCTTGACCCGCTGCACTGAGACTGCTGTCGCTGCTGCGCGCGGAACCACGACCTGCGCTACGCTCGTCGCCACTGCGACCCGCACCGCGTCCACCTTGACCTGCTGCTCCGCGACTGCTGTCGCTGCTACGGCCACCGCTACGACCACCACTGCGTCCGCCTTCACTGCGTCCACCTTCGCCTCCGCGGGAACCACGACCTCCACGTCCGCCATCTCTGCGATCGTTACGGCCTGCACCCCGACGTGCGCTTCCTGTTCCGGAAGAGCGTCCGCCTGAACGTTCGTCATCCCCTTGACTGTTGATGGAACGTCTAGCTGCTCCAGTTGAAGCAATTGGACCTTCACTTGTCCACTGGATACGGGACAACTTCTGGTCAATACCTTGTTCAATACGTGCAAGTTCCGGTCTGTCATGTTCTGTTGCAAACGTTACAGCAAGACCTGTACCACCTGCACGGCCCGTACGACCGATCCGGTGAATATAACTTTCCGCATCATGCGGCATATCGTAGTTAAATACATGCGTAACGCCTTCAACATCAAGTCCACGTGCAGCTACATCTGTAGCAACCAGCACTTGCAGTTTGGCATCACGGAACGCTTTCATTACGTTCTCACGCTTGGACTGGGACAGGTCTCCATGAAGTTCATCACTTGCATAACCTGCTTCACGCAGATCTTGGTTCAGCTTGGATGCACGACGCTTGGTCCGGCAGAAAATAATCGCCAAGTATGGGCGATACGTATCAATCATGCCCCGAAGCGCTTCAAGCTTACCGCGATCCGTACATTCCAGTACCTGCTGACGAATCTGTTTGATCGGAATAACAGATTGAGAAGATACCTTCACATCTTCCGGATCTTTCATGTAGGTCTTCGCCAGGTTGCGAATGCCCTTAGGCATCGTTGCTGAGAACAGCATTGTCTGACGTTTATGTGGTAGCTCGCTAAGGATCGTCTCCACATCGTCCAGGAAGCCCATGTGCAACATTTGGTCGGCTTCATCCAGCACCAGTTTTTTCACATTATCAAGCTTCAACGTGCCACGGCGCAGGTGATCCAGCAGACGACCAGGTGTACCAATAACGATCTGGGTACCGTTCTGCAATTTACGCAGTTGCTTGTCCACATCCTGCCCGCCGTATACGGCAAGCACGTGCAGTTTATCGTCGTTAGCAGTAAGCTTCTTCGCTTCTTCCGTAATTTGCAGCGCAAGCTCACGCGTAGGCGCAATAATCAGCGCTTGTGGCGAACGGTCGGATACGTTAATTTTCTGAATAATCGGCAGCAAAAATGCCAGCGTTTTCCCTGTGCCTGTCTGTGCCTCGGCGATAATATCGCGTCCACCCAGCAGTACCGGAATCGAACGCTCCTGTACCGGAGTCGGCACGGCGATGCCCTGATGTTTCAGGATCTCGCACCATTCCGGGCGAATGCCCAGTTGTTCAAAGTTTGCCAATCGTTACACCTCTGTATATTCATTTAGATAAGTCCATTTCATAATGACTCAGTATCAGTATCTGCCATCAAGACTAGTTTTCCTTATATCAATCATGATTATGAAATGAATTTTTTAAAAAGCAATCCACTCGTTGCTCTTCTTCTCCATACCCTGTAGTTTACACGTTAGTCAAGCAAAACAAAAGGGGATACAGCGTTACCCCCTAACTTGTAGCACAAAATTCCAAGATCAGCGTAACTTGTATCGACCAAGTGACTTTAAGTCGGGTAGTAAGAGACTCTAAGTCTGCCTTCAGGTTGCTGATCTGTGGATATGACCTAGCATGCCTCAGGCTCTAATAAAAAACAGCGATGCCCTCTCCCCGATTTCCGGAAAAGGTGCGCCGCTGATTATAAATTATCTTTTTATGTTATCTATTCGTTGTTTACTTCGTTCCAACCAAGTTACGAACCGTGCCCGCCTGCTGTCGCAAATCCACTCCGTTCAAGAATACGAGAGCTTTCCTCGTTTAACCCGCGCAGGTGCACGGTTTTGCCCAGCTTCGCGTATTTGAACTTCACTTTGCCGATAGCCACAACCGCGGTATTATCCCAGATATGTGACCCTCCGAAATCAATCGTGATTTCCTTCGGATCGGCCTCTGCATCGAACTCATCCACAAAGCGGGACGAAGAACCAAAGAAGAATGGTCCGTGAACCCGATATACTTTCTGCCCTTGCTCTTGGCTCGCCTGTACGCGGATCTTGGTCTGTTTCCAGCCAAAATGCAGCACACTGAGCACAACGCCGACCATAACCCCGATCGACAGATCGTGGGTATAGACCACAATCGCCACCGTTACGATCATGACAAAGGCTTCCGCGCGCGGCACGCGAGTTATATTTTTGATGGAACTCCAGTCGAATGTCCCGATACACACCATAAACATTACACCGACGAGCGCCCCCATCGGTACCTGTTTCACCACACCGCTAAACAGCAGCAACAGGATCGCGAGAAACGCACCCGCAGTAAACGTAGATAATCTTCCACGTCCGCCAGATTTCACATTAATGACGGATTGCCCAATCATCGCACAGCCGCCCATCCCGCCAAACAAACCGTTCACAAAATTCGCGATACCCTGACCACGTACTTCACGGTTCTTGCTGCTCTTGGTCTCAGTCATCTCATCCACGATAGTTGCGGTCAGCAGAGATTCCAGCAAACCAACCAGTGCCATGGTGAATGAATAAGGCAGCAGAATCATCAGCGTGTCCCAGGTCCACGAAATATTTGGCAAGTGGAACATCGGCAGAGTGCTCGTTATATTTCCCATATTACCTACCGTTCTTACGTCCAGATGGAACACCACGGTAATAATCGTCATCACGATAATTGCAATCAGTGGAGCTGGAACGCCTTTGAAAAACCGTGGCAAAATATATACGATCGCCAGCGTGCCCGCCACCATCGCATACATAATCCAGTTCGCTCCCGTGAAGTGGGTTAACTGCGCCATAAAGATGAGTATAGCCAGCGCGTTAACAAATCCCGTCAGTACCGAATGAGGCACAAACGTAATAAACCGTCCAACCTTAAATATGCCCAGCAGAAACTGAATAATGCCCGTCAAAATCGTCGCTGCAAAAAGATATTCCACGCCATAATCCTTGACGAGTCCAACCATCAGTACCGCCATGGCACCTGTTGCCGCCGAGATCATGCCTGGTCTTCCACCAGCGATCGAGATCACAATCGCAATCGTAATCGAAGCGTACAACCCGACCATCGGATCGACACCCGCAATGATGGAGAACGCAATGGCTTCCGGAATTAACGCCAGCGCTACCGTAATGCCTGCCAGCACGTCTCCGCGAATGTTGCCAAACCATTGTTGTTTTAAAGTATTCATATGTTCTTGCCGTTCCTCCTACGTGTATCAACTCAATTTGTCTTATCACCTGATGGGTAAAGATACGGTTCATCACTGACCCATTACAACAGACAGCACAAATAGCAGAATGCTGTTCGCAAAATTCATCTAATCGTGGATAAATAATATCCTTTCTACAGTATAATCAATTCCGCGTACTTCACTGTTCCCAAGCTTGATCTTGGCCTGTACCTCAAATTGCGAATCCGGAATCTTTTAGCATGAGAGTTAGGCTATCCAACATTATTTCTGAACATGCCCCATCCGTTCCTATGTGTTTCGCTTGCTTCCGTCCAAATCCGTTTTCTTTTCCTTGCCTTCAGGGCGTCATGAACAGAGCATGACACCTATAGTTTTCCCCTCTCAGAAAAACTGGGTCCGTTAATGTACTGACCTATTATTATAACTATAGGATGTAATATGTACTAACACTATTAAGCTGAAAAAATAATATCATACCTCTTAAATTCTAATTTTTTTGTTAATTTACTCAAAAATACTCTATTTTGAACAAAATAATACCAAGCAGTTCCCATTGCAGGATATATCAGCGAGGATGTTAGTTATTCACCCTTGTAGATCCCATAAACAAAAAAACCTTGCTTGTTTGGTAACACGGAAGAGTCACCAACCATGCCAACAAGAAAGGTATAAAGAAGCTCTCCCGCTTTATCGCTGATTATGTGCTGATGTATAGTGGTTTCACACAGGCTCCATTGCTGGCATCGTCATTCATGCTTCGTTGCTTCCTTAACTTCAGTTGCATATAACAACGTTCACTTTTTGTTTGGAGTATTTTGGGGCCGACGTGACAACAATGTCGAGTATTCAGTAATAAAAGCCTTATAGCTCGAGCTGACTTCCAGTTTTCGGTACATATTGACCTTTTCCGTAAAGCGATAGACATCCTTGCTCGGAAAATAAATGCTCATTCCTTCTCCCTTGGGGTGTTCAGGAGACTTCATGTTATAAACAACCGCTTTTTGAATTGTTTTTTTGACGCGGTCCGCCTCGGTCTCAGCTTTCATTCTTTTGCCGATCAAGGTAAACAAATCAGCAAGATCCACCAAATCGGCTTCGTCCGCATAATCCTCGGCTTGATCCCGGGCTTTTCTCAAATGACTTATTCCCTTTGTCATAGCTTGGGGCTCTAACAATCTTTTGCTGAATGACTCGACTGCCCTCATAACCTCTTCCATCCGATCCAGTCGAATGATTGATTGCTGAAGGTCCTCCTCTTCGCCGTTTTCCTTCGACTGTTCCAGATATCCTTGAGCAATAGTTCTGCCCAACTCAAGGGTGGAAATCCCGGGCTTTTCTTGAACTGCCTTCAGCATTTTTGTATAATCCCACCCATTCTGATTCGTGTAATCGACAGAGGCAAGCATATATTCCCCATAGTTCCTAAGTGCATAGGCCACCTCCACACTTGCCATTTTGCAATTATCGAAGCCAATGAGTTCAAATTTAATTCCCGTTTCGTTATAGGCGCGTCCAATTCCTTTTTGAAGCTCGGTCAAGCTCATTTTTTTATTTCCATAGTGCTCGTCGCCGCCGTATCCATCGATCGGTCCAAGACCGTGCCCCCAGAACATAAGCACATGCTTCCGAGCTGGATATTCACGGGTTCCCCAGCGAATGAAATCTGTAAGGGAATTGGATGTATCCATATTTTGTGAGCCTGCGTTATCCAGAAGGGCCAACCTCCCCTTTTCAACACGCCATCGTTGATTCAGACCGGACTCAATGGACGAATGGTCCCAGCTTCGAGCCCCTCCTGTCTGAACAACAACATTTACATTGCTGGAAGAGCCTACACTCATCATTTCCTTCAAGTCATCGCTTGCCATATGAAAATCACTTTCCATATCTGAGCCAATCATATAGATGAGAAAGGTGTAATCGGCCTGCCGATCGGATGCTTTTAGTTCAGATATAGGAAGAAACGAGACAAGCAGAATGAACACAAACAGCTGTATTGTTCTTTTCATTGCCATCCCTCCTTGTTTCCGCTCTACACTTTAATATTAGCGATATGCCATAAAGAAAAATAACCGTCTTCATCGGGAGCTTCGTTCTCCAGTACAAAACCAGTAGACTGAAAACACTTCAAACAAGCAGCGTTGTCAGCTTCAATTCCGGCGTACCATTTATGGATCGTTTCCAGTTTGGGAAGCTGCATAGCTTTTTCAACCACTGCTCTGCCGTAGCCCCTGCCTCGAACCGACGGATCGACAACGATGGCAATGCTTCCCGTATTCTGCTCCTCCTGCTCAATCATAATTACACCTACGGCTTTACCCTCCGAGAACGCTACCCACACGTCATAACCAGGATGCTGCTCCACGTGCTGATGCCACTCGTCTAAAGGAAGCATTCCCTCCAAGCGCCGATGAACCTCTGCATCCTTAAACCACTCCTCCAGCATCGCCAGATCTCTTACCGTAAACGGTCGCAAATTGTCAATCACGCTCATTTCATCTCACCTCTTTATCTGTATTTTTGAGCCTGCATATTGTACAGTTCGGCATACCCTGCCCCATTCACCAGCAATTGATTATGAGTTCCCGTCTCCATGATTCTGCCCTGTTCCATATAGACTACATAATCTGCGTGTCGTGCAGTGCTCAACCGATGCGAGACGATGACCACCGTCTTGTTCTTCATTAAATCCCGCATTCGTTGGAACACGTCTTCCTCCATGAACACATCAAGCGCAGAAGATGGTTCGTCCATGATCAGCAATCCGGCAATATCCTTTCTCATAAAAGCACGGGATAATGCAATCCGCTGCCATTCTCCTCCTGAAAGGCTTCTGCCTCCGAATAGCCTGCCTAGCTGTGTATCATATTTTTGCCCCAGCTTGTGGATAAATTCGTCTACTCCGCCCAGCTTGGCAGCTCTTTCGATTATCTTTTGCTCGTTAACAGCCGCAAGATTACCTAGTCCAATATTGTCCCGAAGATTCATTTCATAGCGCACAAAATCCTGGAATACGGCCGTAGCCTGTGTCCGATAGGCAGCGATATCATATTCGCACAGCGGAATACCGTTGTAAAACACCACTCCTTCATTAGGATCAAAGAAGCGCAGGAGCAGTTTGACAAGCGTGCTTTTACCTGACCCGTTTTCACCGACCAACACGGTCACTTTTCCAGCAGGGATGATAAGCTCTGGGATATCCAGAACAACCTTGGTTTCATCATACCGGAAACGGACCCCTTCCAGCCGGAAGCCCTCTTTGACAGACACCGCCGGAGGGCATGGGCCTGACTCCATTTCATTCTCGCTATAGAGAAAGGAACGAATCTTCTCCAGATGTCTGGCTTCTCTAGGACCAATCGCAAAAGCTGCAAACAATTCATTCATTCCCTCATTCAACTGAATAGTGGCGCCAATAAATAAAAAGATGTCCCCTGCTGTGAAGTGGCCGGAAAGCGCATGTCCAACTAGATATATAATGATGAGACCGGCGGCCAGCGACTGGAGCACAGACCACAATAATTGATGGAGAGCCAGTTTCCGTTGGTCGGCTGAAAGTGTAAGCAGAAGCTCTCGTGATGTGTTCAGATATCTCTCCTTAAAAAAAGGAACAAGACCAAATACCTTCAGCTCTCCGGCTGTTTCAGGCCTGAGCGGCGTACCAGCGTAATACTCAGCACGCCGCCTTAATTCCTGGACCTCCTCGCGTCCTTCAAAGGTAGCGTTGTTGAGCTTCGCTTCCCAATACAGCTTGGGAACGACCAACGCCAGCAAGACAATCGGGGCCCAGGGAGCGATCGTTCCAATCATTATACTCCCGGCTGCAATCACGACCAGTCCTCCGATGGTCTGAGAAATAATCGTTAACCACATTGTAACGAAGTATTCGTTATATTGAATAACCCGAGTTTTTGTATGGAACCCTGCCTTTTCAAAAGGAGCAATATCCGGAATCGACATTGCTTTGCTGATCAACAACTCATCAATATGTGCTTGAAGTTTTGCAGTCAACAGGCGTTTGTGCATCTCTGATACGGGTTGGAGGGCATCCACAACTAATGTTAGCCCAATATACAACAGCACCATCCAAGCCAGCGCATCCCATGATGCAAGAACAAACGGCTGCTCAGCCAATCTGTCAATGATCTTGGCACTCAGCCACACAAGCAGCGGACCAAGCAATGCCTCAAGCACTTTAATGGCAAAAACGGTACACACTTTTACTGGCGAGCATGTCCATAACAAGGACAGTCCAAACAAAACGGAGGAAGCCATATGTCGTCGCCTGGCTGTGATTCGTTGCAATGCTATCACTGGATATGCTCCTCCCCTTGAAAAGATTTTCCCTGCAAACGGAACATGGTGGCATACTCCCCATTTTTGCACATTAAGGCCTCATGGCTACCTTCTTCCACAATACAACCATTTTTCAGGACAAGTATTCGATCTGCTAGTTTAACCGTGCTGAACCGATGAGAAATCATGATCACCGTTTTACCTTTTGTCATTTTTTGAAACTGATTGAAAATCTCATATTCAGCCCGAATGTCAAGGGACGCAGCCGGTTCATCCAGAATGACCAGACCTGCTTGACGAACCATCGCTCTGGCTAACGCCACGCGTTGCCATTGTCCACCTGAGAAATCAGTACCTCCCCATTCGGGGCCCAAGAGGGTTTCGATTCCATGAGGCAGCGCCGAAACGATCTGGTCCAGCCTTGAATCTTGAAGTGCCTGATTTATCTCCCTGTCGCTCAGTTGTGTGTTCGGGCTGCCGATCATAATGTTCTCGCGCAGGGATAACTCGTATTTTCCGAATTCCTGAAAAACAACCGAGATATGCTCTCTCAGCTCCCTGACATCAAACGAGCGAATATCCACACCGTTGATTTTAATCTCGCCTTCGCAAAACTCATAGAAGCGGCACAACAGCTTGACAAGTGTCGTTTTACCCGACCCATTGGCGCCAACAATCGCGATGCGCTCCCCGGGCGATATGCTGAAACTGATATGGTCAAGAACCAAGGGGGAACGTTTATCTTCACTCTCATTAACATCCTCAGCATAGTCGTGGACTTCGTCCTCGTTTTCGTCATCAATTTCCTCACTGTCCAGGTCCAGGTCGAAATCATCAGCTGCTTCCTCGGAAGCAGCACTCTCCTGTTCCTGGTAAGGATACTTGAAGCTTACTCCCTTGAATTCTATAGATAGGGGGCCAGCATTCACTGGAATGGGATGTGAAGGCTTCTGGATATCTTCCTCTGCATTCATAAATAAGACGAAATCATTTCCCATTCTCCAGATATCAATCGTGTCTGCCCCTTCCTTGGCAATCTCTCTTAAGGAAACAGACAATTGAAACACAGCCCCTAAATACAGAGCAATATCCCCCAGCGAAATCGAGCCCGATCCAGATTGACTTACTACCCAAAAGTATGCTCCTCCTGCCACCATACCCGAAAAAAGACCGGTAAAAACCGTTCCTTTGGCGCTTTTGGCCTGGATCATTCGAAATTGTTCATACAGCAGAGCAAACGTGTGTTGATAGATGTTATGGAAATGGCTGCCCAAACCAAACAGGCGAATTTCCTTGGCGGCACGTCGACTAATCACTAGGCTTCGAGTATAATCCAATCTTCTTCTTATAACTGCATATTCTTTGGCATATTGCCATTCCATCTCGTTGTAACGGTTCTGCATGAACGCAAAAGGAGCGGTTGACAGCACCAGAATGATGGACAGCATCGGAGAGAGCACGGCAATCAGCATAATAATACCAATAGCTGAGAACACAGACGTGCACATACTTGCGCTGAAGTTCAGGAGCTGTGCAGGCAACCAATTGGAGCGATCCCGCAGCGCTTCCAGCCGGTTTCGGTGTTTCTCCTCTTCAAAAAAGCGCATGCCGGGAATACGTTCGAAGGCATCCAACAAAACACTGTTCACGGTAATGACGGATCGCTCCGATAGCAGCATTTTAAGCCAGGTTTGTGCGGCGTTCACGATGCTAAGCAAGACCAGGCTACAAGCATAGACAATAGACCACCGTGCCGCGTATGATCCTAATCCGTTTGGCGCAATTCCATCGATGATTTGTTTAGAGGCATAGAGCTGAAGTGCTGGAACAGCACCCTCAATGAATATGAACAAAATGATTAGCAAGGTTAACACCGGACCAGATTGCCATAACATTCGCACAAGCAAATGGGTCGTTTGCCGTGTTCGTTGTGCTCTGCTGCACCGTTCTTCATGATCAAACATGTGTTTCTCCATTCTTCTGCACCTTTATCATCGAAATGTCCTTGAATCAGGCATGAAAATACAAGCGTTTCTTCTCATTCATATTGACCTCCTCAATGTCTCCGAGCATCCTTGCCGGAGAAGGTCTGGAGCGGTTGAGCACATGTTCTTTGCCACGACTCATCTCCTGCAGCCAGATCTCCAAGTCGATAACAGAGCGCATATATTGGTAACCCATACCCAAATCATTATTCGGGTCCTCCGAACGGATCGCCATAGCGACTAGATGTTTCCACCACGATCTCTGGTCAATAATCCCCAGTTCCGTAACACACACACGCTTTCCGCTCGCGAACAATTGCAAAATATGCTGGCGGTCATTCAAAAAGCTTTTCCTGGCCATATGGGCATAGGTTGTTTTGGAAGACCTGTTATAGACATACGAAGGCAAGATATCTGTGAATGCTTTTCGAAGCAACAGCTTGGAACCGGCATAGCTTTCTTGCTCACCCTTGAGGAGATCAAAGTGCTGCTCTGGCGGAACCGAGAACGAAAACTCGATTATGCGCCTGTCCAGAAACGGATGATACGCAGGCAAGGTCACACCTACAGCATCCATGTATCTTGCACGAGGCCACAGAAAGTCGTAATGATAACGCTTCCCCCAGTAGTTTAGCGGCCTGCTTTTGCGATATCGGTGAACCTCCTCCGCATTCATCTGCCGTTCTCTCTGGAGATGTTCATTGGTAAAGAATTCGGGCAAGTCATATTCTGTATCCGACCATAACAGCTTGTAGTACCATTTTTCACCAAGATAAGGCAAGAATGGAGCCAAACCATATTGAAATCCCTTTTTCAGCATAGGTCCTACTCGATTGCCAGCCCATTCCCGAAGTTCACGAATACCTTCCCGATAACGCTTTTGCCGGAAATAGGAATCAATGACAGCAACTTCGCCGCTATATACAAAGTCTCCGCCTTCACCTGTCAAAACGGCAGCAGTCCGAAATTGCCGAGCCAGCACCGTAAATGTCTCATTCACAAGCGAATTGGCTCGAGGGTCTGGACCATCCACAAACCATAGCGGGTCCCTGCCAATTTCGGCATTGGGTATTCTGGCCGTTTCGTCCGCATGAATGATCAAGCCGGGAATGCGCAGATCCCTCATCATTTTTTTGACGAGATCCTTATCATGGCTTGGCATCATATCCGGTTCCGCAAAAGAAATGTTAACAGCCAGAATCTGCTCTTGGTTCCCGCTGGCAATGGCGGCAGCTACAACCGCGGCTGAGTCGAGCCCTCCGCTCAATTCAACCATTCGTTTGTTGCCATTAAAGCGTTCCTGGGTCACCTGCTCCAGCAATTGACGAAATTGGGGGACAGCATCTTCCGTGAGCTGTGGCTTGCTTGTCAGTTCCCGCATTCCCCAGTAGCTTTGAACTTTCACCTGGTGATTGTTCCACCAAGCAATGGAGGCTGTGGGAAGCTTGCGAATGCCTTTAAAAAAAGTCCGCTCTTCCAGTCCGTTCTCCCCTACAGCAAAGCCAGAAGTCGGATACATTCGGCACACGTCTTCATCGACCTCAAAAGGAATATCCTGAAGCAACAAAAGCACGCGTAGATCATTGGCAACAAACCATTCATTTCTTGGGCTAATCCAGTAATAAACGGGTCGGGTTGCATAGCTATCCGTAGCAACAATTAAACTGCTTCGTTTCTGGTCCCAGTACACCAGTGTAAATTCCCCTTGGGACTTGCATAGTTGATATTCAGGTTTCTCTTGCAGCAAACGATACGCCTGCTCCTGCTGATCAGATGAAAGGGACGGGAAATCATCGGCATGGGCTTGCAGCTCGCCGCTGGCCCAGCCATCCAGAATGATGGGAAAATCAAGACGGATATCCGCCGAAGTACTGGAAGCCTGTGCTCCATAACCGTAGGAGAGCGTTGCTAAATGGAACGTATCTTCCGTATAACCATTCACACCGGTAACCCTTGCCCACCTTTTAATTGAATCCATCCAATCCAACCAAATACTTTGATTTTGGCCTTGCATAGCGATCCATATCTTCATCCCAGAGATAGCACCCACCTCTCGGCATATTCGCTCATATTATATATTTTCAATACCTTCAAATCATTTCCTTTATGATTGGGGTCAATGGTCCGACCGTCTTCCAGACGCACCCATGCGTGAGAGAACAGTTTTTCATCTATCTTTTTCACACCGATCAACAAGTCACTTTCATAGCCAGCACTGAACAAAATGGCCTGAACTGTCATAGCTATGGATACACATGAGGTGATGAGATGATCATTTTCATCCATTTCATACATCATCTGCCCCAGTCTGCACAATTCGTCCGTCTCAATCCGATTCGCTTCCCTTCGGCCTGCGCTTACATGAAGAGGGTACATATGTATTGCAATTTTTTCATAAGCATCCACAAAATCTGTCTCCAGTAGTAACAGGCGGACAAAAGCATGAACCGTTGTGAAATACACCTTGTTATGGATAGGAATGGCCTTACTCATGAGACATCGACCTTGACCAGTTTTTTAGCCGAGAGTTCCTGAATTGCATTTTGCAAAATAACGGTTAATTCTGCTTCGGATTGATCAAATTCGCTTTTCCATTTACTCAGAATTTGGTTGAACTCCCTTGTTCCAGTCTCCAGTTCCAGCCACAGCTCCATCAACGCGCCCTCGAGCCCAAAATATTCACCGTTATTGATGTCCAGCACGATACATTCCTCACTTAATGACGTGGTGGCAGTTTCCTCGCTTCGGGCAATTTTCATGCCTGCAACCCCTCTCTGCAAGGTAATATGTAGTATATGGAAATGACTAGAGAGAGCCGCAAGGCCCTCTCTGGTGAACTTATAATGCCTTTGAAATTAACCACGTTTTACTCCACGACCGAATTTTCCATCTCCCGGCTTACTTTTCTTGGAGAGAGTTACTGTTAGGAAAGCACCATAACTCTTCAAAGGAGCCACTTGAACTTTACGCATATACTTCACCACCCCTCTACTTGAAATATATTACATTTTTAATATATCATAGAAATAATGGGTTTTGTCCGAAGACAATCCCCAATAACCGCCAAGATTCCACAAACCTGCTTTTTACGGTTATTTTACGGTCCGAAAAGAAAATAATACATACGAGGTGCATATCATGCTGAACGTAATTCTGGTAGACGATCATAAAGCATTCACCTGTGGAATGAAGCTCATTTTGGAAAAAAACCATATGAAGGTAACCGTACTTCATTCAGCCCTTGAAACGCTGGACTTCATAAAAGAGCAGGCCAATGCAATAGACCTTTACCTGTATGACTTGTCTATGCCGGACCTCAACGGGATTGAACTGGCAACTAAAACGATGGAGATCATTCCTGATGCAAGAATCATGCTTTTCTATTCCCAAGAGGATATGATTCAGCTGTTTCAAATGTCCGTCCAAGCAGGCATCCGCGGATTTATCGACAAGTCTTTTTCAGCACAGCAGGTGCTCACAAGCATTTCCATGTGCATGGAAGATGCGGTTGTCTTTTCTCTGGATTTCTTTAAATCGATTCTCACTCCGACAGCTTCCTTTAACGCGCCTGAAACTATGCTGACCGAGTTCGAAATTAAATTGCTACAACAGGTGGCCAAAGGAGAAACCAATAAACAAATTGCGGAATCTCTTTTTATGTCTACTCGAAATGTCGAATATCATCTGGGGCGTGTTTATCGAAAGTTGAGGGTCAGCTCCAGAAGTTATGCCGTTCATAAATGCAAGATTCTTAAATTGATATAAGTCCACGAGAGGTGCCTAATCCGTACCCATTTTGGAAGCATGCATGGATTCAGCCGGAATTATATTAGCTTTCATCGCTCACGTATTGTTAAATACTGTCCTGAATATGGCATTCTCCAATAAACGGGTAAAAATAAAGCAAGACCCGCAAAGATCCTTTACCAGGATCTTTTTGCGGGTCTTGCTTTTATGCTAGAATCTTCCTGATTTGAATATCGAATAGAGCAGGAATGCCACCATCAGAATCGCCACCAGGAAACCAATCTCAATGACCGGAATATCCCACAGCATCGTGGACTGATGACTGATCGACGAACCGATAATCAGGCCCACCATGATAATACAAAAGGCAAGTAACACAATACTGAAGGACAACCGATTGCTGATCTGATCCATTCTGCGCATGAGTGCATCCAGTTCAGGGACACTGATCTCCAGCCTCAGCTTGCCTTTGCTAATAATGGATGATAATTGCCTTAACTGCCCTGGCAAACCGATGACACTCTCAGCCATATCAGCCGCACTGCGGAACAACCGATTCTTGATTCTTCCGGCGCTGAAACGTTCCTTGATCAGCTTCCGCCCAAAGGGTTCAGCCATATCTACAATGCTCAATGAAGGATCGAGATGTTCAATCACACCTTCCATCGTAAGCAACGATTTACCGAGCAGCAGAATATCCGCAGGCATGACAACCCGGTGCCTCTGAGCTACGCCGAACAAGTCATTCAACGCCTGACCCACACTGATCTTGGAAAAGGGAATATCGTAATATTTGCTACGCAACTTGTCCAAATCCACATGAAGACCACGCAGGTCCATGTCATCTGGCATCATGCCGAGCTTCTCAATCGCCCGGATCATACTGTCTGTATCTTTGCGCATTAACCCAATAATAAGCGAAGCGAGCTGCTGTTTCATCTCATCACTCAGACTGCCCACCATACCGAAGTCTATAAAGGCAAGACGTCCATCCTTTAATACCATCAGATTGCCCGGATGTGGGTCAGCGTGAAAGAATCCCTGAATAAAAATCTGATTTAATAATGAATCCACCAGCCGCTCGGCAATGTTATTCAGATCATGACCGCGTCTGACCAGTTCTTTACGATCATTGAGTTTGATACCTTCGATATACTCCATAGTGAGCACACGGGACGAAGTCTGATCCCAGTAAATTGTCGGGATTTTCACCTTGTTGTCCTGTTGGTATTGCTGTGCAATCTTTTCCGTATTGCGGCCTTCGACCGTATAATCCAGCTCGGCCATCAGTGCCTGAGCATATTCTTCGACCATTTGCGGAATCTGATATTGCTTCACCCAGTCCCAGCGCTTCTCGGCCATGGCTGTCAGCTCACGCAAGATATCCAGGTCACGCTGCACAATACGCGATATGCCCGGCCGCTGAATCTTGATGGCTACCAATTCACCGCTTTGAAGTTTGCCCAGATGCACCTGTCCAATGCTGGCCGCAGCTACAGGGGTATCCTCGAACCGGGAAAAGATCTCCTCCAGCGGTGTATCCAATTCCTGTTCCAAAATACCCCGTGCCGTCTCGGACGAGAACGGCGGGACCTGATCCTGCAACTTCACCAACTCACGAATGACAGACTCAGGCAACAGATCTGCCCTTGTGCTTGCGAGTTGCCCCAGCTTGACGAAAGCTGGCCCCAGCTCCTGCAGCACAAGCCTGATGCGTTCACTCAGCGTTTTGGTGGTGTGTGCTTCACGCGACATCCACCGTCTGGGCAGAGCCAGTAACTGGAACAAACCCAGCTCCTCGACCATATAACCGAAGCCATGACGCACGAGCGCCATGGCAATTTCACGGTATCTGCCGACATGTTTGATTCGCACTGCCATCTACTCGATCTCGTTTCCTTTGAGAGGAGGAGGAACTTCAAGTGGAGCTGGGGATTCATCAGGTTGAAGCTGTGGTGAGTGGCCCAGTTCGGCAAGTTTTTTCTCCAGAACGGCAACGCGCTGTTCCAGACTGGTTACATCACTTTCGGATGCCACACCAGCTTCCTGAAGCACACGCTTGACCTGTTCTTGAATCATTCTCTTGAACTGGCCTTGCTCTTCATCGCCCCGTTCCAGCAGGCGTTCAACCAAGGCTTTGGATTCACCGGGCGCAAGTTCCCCGCGCTTGACCAAATCATCCACGGTTTTCTCAATTTTTTCTTTGCTTACGACAGTAAGACCAAGCCCTAACGAGATCGCCTTTTTGAACAAATCGCTCATTTTTGTCATCCTCCTCTTCGTTGATCTCTATATTATACCCCTTACACCCCGCATGCAAAAATGTCAGTTCGATCAGACGTAACGTGCAGCCCATTTGCCTGCTTGCAGAAGTAACTTGCGGTACGTTTCGTGTGCAAAAGACGGTACATGGTGACCTGGCATCAGATAAACAATACGTCCAATACCATATCGATGAGCCCAAACCGCAGGCTTTGGTCCATCTTCGGATTGATATTCCAGCAATATCTTCGTTTCGGCAAAAGAACCAAACTCGAACTGATACGGCTCTTCTTCCATTGTGAAATTCGTAATGCCCTCCGTCACGGGATGGCTTTCCGCCGTTACAGTGAATTCAAGCGGTGCATACGCCGGATGATGCAGGAACTTGGCACCGATCATCTGTTTGAGCTCATAACGATTTTGGAGCGAAATGCCGTTATGTATAATGACCAGTCCACCTCCATTACTTACATAGGACAACAAACCTGCTGTCTGCTGTGGAGAGACTTTACCCTTCCAATCGTCCATGTATGAGATACATACATCAAATCCGGTTATATTTTCTTGCAGCAGCATATTCCGGTTCTCACTGCACTGCACAGTCATAGTATCATGGAAAATTCGGCTAATCTCCGCATCCACCCCCTGAAGCGGGTGCCAATCCGGATGTGTATAATCACCAAGTAGTAATGCTTTTTTACGATGATCCATTCCATCAATCTCCTTTCTTGTTCACCTCACTGTATCAATCAACTACCAGGGGAGCTTCTCTCCCTTGTAGTCCACATATGCGGGCTGATCTCCTTTAAACTGTTCATGGCGGTCGATAAGTACTGCGATATGCTGTGCAGATTGCTCGGGCGTGAGATCCGCAGCAACATCCAATTCGCCCCTCATATAACTTTGTACCCAACCGGGATGCACAAGCATCACTTGACCGCCTTCATTCTTCAGACCATTGTGCACAAGACGGGCCTGCATGTTCAAAGCAGCTTTGGACATACAATAGGCATACCACCCATCCCGACTGCATTGCTCTATACTTCCAGCCTCGGAAGAGATATCAACAATCAGCTTGACCTGTCCTTGAAGAAGGAGGGGTAACAGGGAATGAGTCACACGCAGTGTACCTAAGGTGTTCACATTAAATACTTCAGCCATCTCCGCCATATTCAACGGCCCGCGGATATGATCCGTAATACTTCCTAGTATAGCCGCATTATTGATCAGCATATCCAGATGATTCGTATCCAGCTTCAATGTCTCCGTGAACAGAGCTACCGACAGGTCGTCCGCGATATCCAGTTCGATGGCGCGCAGATGGTCAGGATATCCTTCTGCAAGCTTACGAATTCCCTCGGAATCTTCCACGTCCAGACCGGCCGCATACACAAGATACCCTCTCTTCAGCATCTGTGCCGTCAAAGCCAATCCCAATCCCCGGGCAGCTCCCGTTACACATACGGTTCTCATCATGATGTCCCTCCCTCGCATAATGATTCTATCTTTTATTCATTCCACATATTCATCTGAAAACCTTTAATTCAGAATCGGATCGCCAACTTCACGACCAAAGACTCATTAGGTAAAAGAAAGATTAGAGCCATTCTGCTTATTGAATTCAGCTATCTATTTGAGCTATAAAAAGCTGCTATTATCCCTACATATCTCGCTCCTGCCGATAGGCTAGACAGTGCTCCACCCATCTTCGAGCGGCTGCCGGATAAGAGCCCAGATGAACGTGCGTATACCCCGCCACAATGTTGCCTGCGGAATATCCCTCTTGCTTCAAGCCACGTAATCCCTTAGTCTCATACGCATAAGGGATCGTTTCTTCATCACGATAGGTCATTGTGGAATAATGAAATTCATGACCCCGAAGTACTTCACCCTTTTTCAGCAAAAAGGAATCCTGAACGCTACTGGCTTCACGGTATCCAAGCGCAGCCCGCTTCTTCTGCATCTGCACCTGTGCGGGGATAATCCCCGCCATGTGGAAGGTGGCACCCTCGCGGTCGGTCAACGTTTCTCCAAGCACCATGTAACCACCACACTCGGCAAATAAAGGCATGTTGGATTGTGCTGCCTGTCGAAGTCCTTCCAAGAACCCTTGGTTACGGGCAATCTCTGCTGCAAATTCCTCAGGAAATCCACCACCCAAATAGATGCCATCCACATCCGTTGGAATATCTTCACCAGCGAGCGGACTGAAGTATTGTAATCGGGCCCCGGCTGCTTCCAGCAATTCCAGATTATCGGGGTAATAGAAATTAAATGCTGCATCGCGCGCAACGGCAATAACAGGCCGTACCACATATGGTACATGTCGATTATTAACGTTGGTCACTGAATCGGAATGTGAATCGTAATTTGAGCCTGATTCAGCCTGATCTGAATCCGTGTGGGCAGTGGTTGAAGGGCTCATTTCTTCTACATTTAGCGGCTGGGCACTTGCTGCCAGATCCAGCAGAAGATCCAGATTGGTGCCTTCCATCAGCACATCGGCAGCACGTTGGAATAATGGTTCCAGTTCGCCGCGCTCAATGGCAGGCACCAGTCCCAGATGTCTCTCCGGGATAGACATGTCTTCGTCCCACTTCAGCCAACCAACCACCGGAATGCCACACATCTGCTCAATGGCTTTTTTCACTATGGTATAATGACCCGCACTTCCACAACGGTTGACAATCACTCCGGCAATATGTAATTCAGGCTCCAACTGTTGAAAACCTAGTACAATTGCAGCTGCACTGCGAGCCATGCTGCGTACATCCACGACCAGGATCACAGGGGTTTGCGTGACCAGAGCAATCTCTGCAGTTGAGCCTGTATTGCTGAGTGGATCTTTGCCATCGTAGAGGCCCATAACGCCCTCAATAATGGAAATATCGTGTCCCGCCGATGCCTTCCTGAACGTATCTCTCACATACTCAGGCGATGTCATCCATGCATCCAGATTACGTGACGGTCTGCCCGTGACGGCGGTATGGTATGTCGGATCAATATAGTCCGGGCCGCATTTGAACCCTTGTACACTCAAGCCACGCTGAGCTAGTGCTCTCATTAGCCCCAAAGTTACTGTCGTTTTCCCTGCACCACTTCCGGTGCCTGCAATGATCAGTCGGGGTCTGGCGTTACGATCTGCAATGGTCATCGTCATATTCACCTTTTCTTCGAGATAACAGAAACTTCTGATCGAAGCACTATCAAGGATGTACATTCGTGTTTTAGTTGTAACGTATACATTCTATAATCTAAACAAAACCGCATCATATAGCGATGCGGTTAAGCTTAATGCACACTTTTTATTCATGAAGCGACGCCAAAAGCTTTTTGTCGAACTGATCTAAAAGCAGGCCACTAATCTCTAATCTTGACCGCACGCCCTGCTGCAAAGTAACGTCCAAGCTCAACGATGAGTGCTCCCATCTTCTCTTCCTCCGGAATGACCAGTGCCTCAATGCCTTCTTCACGCATGGAGTTTGCGGTAACTTTACCTACAGACGCCGGAATTACACCTTGTCTGAAGGCTGCAAGCAACGGCTCAAGCTTGTCCTGGGAGGCCGCATATTGCGTCAGAAATCTGACCTGCGGCCCACTTGTGAACGCAACAGCATCTACTTCGAAATTTAGAATTTCATTCAATAACTGTTCCAGTTCTGCCTCTTCTGGCGGTACATGGCGGTAAGGAAGCACTTGTCTGACGATTGCACCTTGTTCTTCCAACCATGCAACGAGTTTGGGAGCTGTCTCCCCATGAAGCTGCAACATAACTTTTTTCCCTGCGAGATCATGTGGGGTGAATTCTCGAATGAGCCCGTCCGTACTACCGTCATCATCTCGTACCAGCGGTGTTAACTTGCGCTTTTTGAGCGCATTCACCGTCTTGTATCCCCTTGCCGCAATGGAGGATTCCGATAATACATCCAACAATTGGCCTGCCACTTCCATATCCTCAGCCATTTCAAATAATGCATCCAATCCCATACCCGTAGTTAATACCGCCCAGTCTGGCGGGTCTGAGATCCAGGATACCAGCCCATCCCTGATACTCCGATCATCCAGGAATACGGTCCCCTGTGCCGGTCGCACAAGCGGGATTCCACCCATTTTTTCAACCAGTACGGACATTTCTTTCGACTTTCGTGGTCCTGTCAATGCTACACGCACACCTGCCAAATGTTGAGCCATTCATGTTCCCCCCGTTAGTTCAGCCGAATGTTCATCAGTCTGACTACAGTATACAGGGTACTTCTGCGAAGGGAAACTGTGCTTTCCCTCTTTTTGCCCGTTCATCTATAAGGATTTTTGATGGAATGCATCAGGAAGGCTGGAGTTCTCCGCCATGAGAATCTTTCCGCCTTTTCTCTCCATCCTTCTCCGAATCAGCCGATTTTTGTTCCGGCTCATGTTTCTCTTTCTTGGACTGGTCTCCCGATCTCTGTTGGGTAGATTCTTTTTTATCCTTTTTGCGAGGACGAAGGAAAAGAAACAGCACAATAGGGAACAACACTTCAAAAACAATGGCGATCCATGTCCATTCCCGAGTGAAGCGATTGAGCTGAATGGCATTTCGGAAGAACCAGAATGCACAGACAAATCCGACGAGTGCAATCGGGCCTGTCAATACCTTTCCCGATACGTTCGAAATCATTCGCTTCAATCCCCAGCAGACAAAGTACAGGTCAAATGCAATCTTCGTGATCATGGTAGGCAAGGTTGCCGCTGCCAGCGCAAGGTCAAACCGATCCAAGAAGTCACTGATTTGCAATTGTCTTGCCAGTTCATAAGAGGGATACACTAACCTTGAAGCGATAGGAACTCCAATGGAGGTAATGGTCTCAACAAGGATTAGCATCATCAACAAGGCTGACAATATAATGCCTGACACAACCGACTTAAATCGAAAATCACTGCCCTTGATAACAAAAGGCAATGCAATCATCTCTCCGTAAAACGAAAATATGTACCAACTCCCCTTGCCCACTCCCGCAACATCAACGTGAAAATACGGCATCAGGTTATCCATATTGATCTGTTGAATGAGCATGAAAGGCACAATCACGGAGTTTAAGAGAAACAATGTCACATACAACTCCGACATACCGATCAAGGAGCCGAGCCCACCTCTGACGATAAAAACTCCCATAACGATCAGTGATAACGCAATGATGGAGATCGGTGTGGTCTCTAACAACGTTATGCTGATATAATCACCCGTTAACCGGATATCCCTCGCAAACACAAAGAAAAAAAATAGAATGTACATCAATCCTGCGAGCCTTCCCAAAAAGGGAAATCGCCCAGCAAGGGCTTGAAATAGATCCTGATCCGGAAATCTCCGCTGAACCCGACTTAACATCCACATGGATGCGAGCATCACCACGACTACAGGTATGTACGAGAGATAAGCGTGTTGTTCCGCATAGTAGATAGCTTGCGCGTGTGGCTGAATTAACGTACCTGAAATACTGAGCAGCAGTACGAGCAGGATCATTTGACGGTGTGTCACTCTCTGATTCATGAATTACCTCCTTTCCCTCTCGCGAATTCGCAAACCGAACGTTTGCTGTCCATAGCTTATGGCATTGGCAGTAAGCGCTGGATAACGTGGCTTATCCATACCGACACATATAAGGTTTTACTCAGATGGGTTACATAGAACCAAATGCCCGTCCCCAATAAAATCAGGCCATAAGATAGCCATCGATTAATGACAGCCGCTTGTTTCAAATGTCTGAAATCCATGATGATCACCACGATCGCCATGGCCAAGTAGGTATATAACAGCGGCTTAATCATGCACAATGTCCTCCTCCACTACGCCGATAGGTTTATTGCTCACCCCTACATTTTCGATAATGACATGGGGGGTAACCGTTACCTTGACTTCAGGATATATGTCATTCCATCGATCCTTCATTTTGTCCCACTCCGCTGGCAAATGTTGATGAATGGACCGCCCAACTCCAAGAATGTCGGCGTGGTATTTCTCCTGCACCAGACGGACACCTTCGTCGATGTCCGATTTGATTTTCTCGTGAATCGCTTCATTTAACTTCACAATCTCGTTCTCACGCCGATCACCATAATTGGATTCGTTATCTACAAGAACACCCTTTGCATATAGCTCAATGTTCACGACCACCTTGTCATCTTTGATATATGGATGTAGTGAGGCGTTGTTCTCGTTCAGCTTGATGAATATATTTCCTTCTCCGCCAGGGGCTTTGACCATAATTTCTGGCGCATTGGCCTCTCCCATAGCCAGAATCAATGCATCTGCTGGAGCCTTATCAATCATGCCAACCAGCTTGTCTTTTTTGAAAATGGCCAATCCATCCAACTTAATGTTTGATTTGGGGTCCTTCCAACCTTCTGGAACATTGCTCACTTTCGAAGCAACCGGCAGGAATGGATCCACACCATCACTAAGAATGGCATCAATAAATGTTTTAAGTGATCGTGGATTCCGCATGTTTAGGAAGCACAACTCGCGCACCATCTCGGATGGGAACTTCTCTATAGGGGCATCCGTATCCATGACTTTATATGCCGCGCCTTTCGTCACAACTGGTAATGCAGAGAATCGGTTGAGCGGGTAGCGCGTAAACAAATCAAGCATCGGAGCCACGCCGTCCCGGGCGAGATCCTCTCCAATAAGCATGGTACGGCGGTGTGCATAATAAATCTTTCGTGAGAGTGATTTTTGGCCTTCAAGTGTAGTCCCTCTGAGTGTCTTCGCGGTATTGGACAACATGAACCACGATTTATCCCCGCTTGTCCCCCCGCCACCTCCAGAACTCCCGGTAGAACCGGATTGGCCAGGCAGAGCAATCTGGAGACTGGATCTGTAATTGTCCTGCTCCTTATCAACAGCTATACCAATCACAAAGGCAATATCATTAATTTCCTTACGATCCCAACAGCCTGCTATGAAAATGGTACATAGCAGTAACATCAACACATTGCGGAATTTACGAATAAGAAACATGGGTTCACCATCCTTCCTCAGCTTCAGGCGAACCATTGATCTTGTCTTTCATCCGTTTCTGGTTATCCTGAACCGTAGAAGGACGATTGATCATTTTCCACCATGGCACACGAATAAGAATATCCTTGGTATCTGTCTTACTGTACGGGCTAAGACCTGACAGATAAGGTACACCAAACGAAGTCATCTGTGTCAGATGCACCGAGATCAGGACCAAGCCGATGACGATGCCATATAGTCCAAGCATACCCGCCAATAACATGATCGGAAATCGCAATAGGCGTACGGTAATCGCAAAGTTAAACCGCGGTATCGTAAAGGAAGCTATGCCTGTCATGGATACGATAATAACCATCGGTGCAGACACAATCCCCGCCTGAACTGCGGCCTGCCCGATCACGAGCGCACCGAGAATACTGACTGCTTGACCAACTGTTTTCGGTAACCTGACCCCCGCTTCACGGAGGGCTTCGAACGATAGCTCCATGATGAGGGCTTCCACCAAAGCCGGGAAAGGGATGGCTTCACGAGCCCCGGCAATACTGAGTATCAGTGTCGTAGGTAACATATCCTGATGAAATGTGGTAATGGCGATATACAGCGCTGGAAGGAAAAGTGCAATAGCTACGAACAGAAACCGTATCCAACGCAACAGATTACTGATGAAGAATCGTTCATAGTAATCCTCACTGGCCTGAAGCATCTGCCACATCGTGACTGGCGCAATTAACGCAAAGGGAGTACCGTCTACCAAAATGGAAAATCGTCCTTCCAACAAGTTACCTGCTACTGTATCCGGGCGCTCGGAATAGTGCATCTGTGGGAATGGAGAATACGGGTGGTCTTCAATCAGTTCCTCAATATAACCCGTCTCCAGAATGCCATCGATCTTTATTTTTTCCAGACGTTTCTTAACATCTTGAATCGTTTTTGGATCGGCAATACCTTCCAAGTAGGTCAGCACAATATCTGTCTTGGTGTCTGTTCCAAGAGTCATACTCACCATCTTGAGAGCAGGTGTTTTCAGCTTGAATCGCAATAAGGCCGTATTCACACGGAGCGTTTCAGTAAATCCCTCCCGCGGTCCCCGAATCACGGATTCCGTCTGCGGTTCCTCCACACCACGTCTGACGCCACCTTTGACATTGAACATCCAGGCTTTGTTACTTCCATCGACCACCAGAAGTGCGGAGGATGCCAGCACCCCTTCTGTCGCAGCAGCCCAAGTATCCACTCGCTTCACCTGTGTCAGCTCAACGGTTGTATCATCCAGTGGAACATCAGGTTCATCTGTACGCTGCTGCACCAGCCCTTGAATAATCGGCCGCAGCATGTGTTCCTGGATATCAGCCGAATTAACAATACCTTCGATGTAGACGAGAAGTCCTTTCACTTCAGGCGTAATCATGACGTTGCGAAAAACCACATCCGAGCATTCGGAGAAGATCTCCTTTACCGCCTGAATCTGAATTTCATGTACTGCACTAATCGGCTGCCGAAGAAAAGGCGGGGACGGCAGTCCTAAAGGAATATGTTTTTTTTCTTCTGAAGCTCGTCCCGGTTGTCGGGACTTGTGTTTCCCAGATGTTTTGTCCGCCATATGCCGCCCCTCCGTTCTTGTTTTTATACAAGGTAGCTTGTGCCAGACAGCTGGGAATTATGTGGTCTTTTTTGCAAAATTACGATTAAATTCTCTGAGTTCAGACAGCAAAAAGGCCTCTGTATTTAACAGAGACCTCTGGGATGTTCCAAGTTCTATAGGTACTTATAAGTTAATCCGCAAAATAATCTTCAGGCACATAACGAATCTCCGACTTCGCATAGATGCTTAGCGTGTGACTCTCCCTGTCGTACACAACCCGCTCACCTTCTACGTAGTACCAGTGTTTCAAAAGGGGCTGGTCCTTACGTTGGACGAAACGAAATACGTTCAGTTCTTGTCTAAGCTCCATTATCTGTTCCACAATCTGCTCGTCCAGACCCGTAACGGTAAATATGAAGCCTGTACCTTCCTGTTGGAACCGATAGGACAGCGCATCTGTTTTGCTATTAGCTAATCCTCGCCCGGTCACTGCATGTTTAACCATAAACCATTCCTGTTGCGCCATACGTGTATACCCTCCTTCATCTTGGAGTTCATTTCATCAGCCATCTACGGCAAATCAATAATCATATAGAACGTATCTTCGTTTCCTTGCAGTTCGATTGAATCCCGCTGTTCCACACGAGCCGTGTCGCCTTCGTTCAACAGGTACTCTCCATCCAACCCCAGCTTGCCTTCGATGGAGAAAATGTACATCCGGCGGCCCGAATCCTGATTAAAGGTTAACGTTTTGTCTTTGGCTAATCGTCCAAGATAGATCGTCATATCCTGATGAATGGTCGCAACTCTTGGTCCCCCAACTGGGGATACAATCGGCACCAGTGCTCCTACCAATGCCGCTGGATCAAATGATGTGGTCTCATACGAGGGCTCCAACCCTTTTGTCTGTGGCATGAACCAGAGCTGAAGCAAACGTACTTCTTCGGTATCGGATGCATTATGTTCGGTATGAATCATGCCACTGCCTGCTGACATCCGCTGAATACCACCAAAGCCTGTAACGGCTACATTCCCCAGGTTATCTTCATGTCGCAACTTGCCGTTCAGTACGATGGATACAATCTCCATGTCACTATGTGGGTGAGCCCCAAAACCGCGACCAGGAGCAATCACATCATCGTTAGCTACCCGCATGGGTCCAAACGCCGTATTCTCCGGGTCCTGGTATTCTCCAAAGGAAAAGCTGTGACTGCCACGAAGCCAACCTCGATCGAAGCTGGAGCGGGAATCGGATGGAATGATGTTAATCATAAGATGCACCCTCCTTATTTTTTCTTAGTAGCATACTTATTCTCATTGTAACAAAACTCAGGCATGTCGTCCAAACGAAAAAAGCTCTCTACCGATCAGCCCGGTTCGCAAATCAATTCCCGAACCGGCCTGGCCAATAAAGAACCTCGTCACAGGACTAATCCTGCACTTCATTATTTTTTAGCAATCGTTAGTCAATTCAAGCACTCACATTCTGGCGAGCGTTCCCTTGTCTGGAGAACAGATAATCCACGGCCAGGAAACGGCTTCCGGTGAAGAGCAGTGTCAGGGAACCCGCCAGCAGCAGGTAATCTAACTCGGTACCGCTCAGGAACGGCTCACCCACTTTGGCTGTAAACAGAACGCCAACCATCACGATGGCAAACAGGGCAGCAAACACACGTGTTCCCAGACCCAGAATCATCGCCGCACCACCTACCAACTCGATGATGGCTACAACGGATGCAAGAAATCCGGGAATACCAATACTTTCGAAAAAACCTACTGTACCGCTGATTCCACCTTCGAATTTACTCCAGCCGTGCAATACAAAGATCAAACCGATCATAATCCTGGAGAAAAGTAATCCAATCTCTACACTTTTATTATTCATGTTCATCTTCCTTTCTCATTATATTCGACTTCACTTTAGCCCAATTAATCTATCCGATGGACCAAACAAACAAGATAGACAGCAATAGAAAAACAGTAGCCGACATCAAAACAGCATAACGTGGCAATCTCAGCGTCACGTCCTGTTCGGGGTCCAGCAGACGTGAAATGCGGACATTCACCGACGTATCCGCAAATGAGGACTGAACGATCAGTTCCTTTGCCCCCCTAGGTTCAGGACAAGCACGAAGCAGCTTGAGCAAAGCACTGCCAATGCCTGCCACATTGCCTGTACGTTCAATGGCCTCATTGTCTGCCAGAATTTCTCTAACGATATGATATTGCTTTGAAGTGTGCTTCAAAACGGGAATGTACGGCATCATGATTGCAAATACCGACAGCAACGTCGTCTTCAGAGGATCACGGTGCCACAGATGATGTACTTCATGATAGACAACCGCTACCTCCTCTTCCGCATCAAGCATGTCCAGCAGCCCAGTGGAAAGTACAATATAGGGTCTCCATAGACCAATGGTAAATGCCACGGGTGAAGGCTTGTCCACCACAATGAAACTTGGCTGTCCCAGATCATGATATGTGGACTCCAGTTCGCGGGATAGCGCCCGAATCTCCATAGAGCGGAGCTTGCGGATTGCTGCCCGTGTTTTCATCATGCGAACCGTAAGCAACCAGCCTGTTCCCGCAAATGTCAGCAAGACCAGTGCCAGCAAGAAATGTCCCACGGATAACCAGCCCAAGCGACTCATCCAATGATTGCAGAGCCAGAGCAGATTAAACGGGATATCCCAGCCAAAAATTTTGTACATCGCGTACATGAACATCTGCATGAACACGAGTAACGGAATGCCAAACCCGACGGTAAACAAAAGTTTCGAGCGGGTCTTCCACATCTTAATCGCTATCCTTTTTCCATTGTTTGATCTTCTGTTCCAAGCGTTCAATCAGACCCGCATCTGCTTCGTCCAGCGCATCCAGCATATGATTCAATGCCAAAGCTCCGAATTCATCCACCAACTCATGTGACAGTTCCTTGGATTGGTCGTTCATAAACTCCTCCTTGCTCTGTACCGGTTGGTACAAAGATGTTCTGCCCTTTTGTGACTTTCCGAGAAGTCCCTTGTCTACGAGCCGGTTCATCACGGTCATGACTGTATTAAAATTGACGTCTTTGTCTTGTTCAAGTGCAGTCTGCACTTCACGGATGCTACTGCCAGGACGAGCCCATAAAATGTCCATAATCTTGGCTTCCAGCGGACCGAAAAATCGGTTGAGCCCACGCTCACCCACTTTGAAATTGTGTATTCTCATGTTCTGACACCCCTCACACTACCCATTGTAGTGCCATCAAATGAGAAGTCAACCTCTATGTCAGCTATTTTATGTAAATGATTTGTAAATTTGTTTTCCATTTCAGTAAAAATGGCCAAAGACCGGGAGTTCCGCACGTTTGCGGTTCTGCCCGGTCTTCAACGAATATTAGTCCGTATGATGTTGTAGAACATGGTCAAAATGTGCTTTATTTTCCATCCTGTGACGGCATATGTGCAGAAATATCCACGCCGAGTCCATGAGCCAAACGTCCGCCAAGTTGCCCATCCGCCCGGAAGAAGTGGCATAGAGCACGCATTTGAATATCAACAGATACGCCCTTAAGGTCATTGATCAGATTATCAAGCAAATGCTGCTGCTCTACAGGAGTAAATGAACGGAAAAGCTCCCCTGCCTGCGTGTAATCATCCGTCTTCTCGATTTTCTCTCTTGTAACATGCCCTTGCAACGGAACCTGACTGTCCCGGTATGCCGGATCTTCTTGCGGGCTGTTTCCTGAACTGTTGGGTTCATAGTTCACCGGAGATGGGTCCTGATTCACATTCATGAGTCCATCACGCTGATGATTACGAACGGGTGCGTACGGGCAATTCACCGGAATTTGTAAATAGTTCGTTCCAAGCCGGTGACGCTGTGTATCGGGATAGGAGAATAGACGTCCTTGCAGCAATTTGTCTTCGGAAGGCTCAATTCCTGGTACAAGCGCACTAGGAGAAAAGGCCGCCTGCTCCACTTCAGCAAAGAAGTTTTGTGGATTCCGATTCAGGGTCATGGTGCCCACCGTATGGAATGGCAATATATCTTCAGGCCAAGTTTTGGTTGGGTCGAGTGGATCAAAAGAAAAATCATCCATTTGCTCAGGCTTCAGGAGCTGTACCTGAAGCTTCCACTGCGGGTATTGCCCGTTCTTGATATGTTCATGCAGATCCCGGGTAGCATGATTAAAGTCTTGCCCCTGTACCTCGGCAGCTTCCTGACGTGAAAAGCCGCGAACCCCTTGTGCAGACTCCCACTTATATTTTACATAGTGGACCTGCCCCTGTGCATTAATCCATTTGAAAGCATGTACGCCGAAACCATCCATCTCCCGATAACTTGCCGGTGTGCCCAGATCTGAGAACAACCAGGTCATCATATGTGTTGATTCAGGTGAGAGGGTCATAAAGTCCCAATAACGAGCAGGTTCCTGAATGTTTGTATCTGGAGCTGGCTTCAGGGAGTGAACCATGTCGGGGAACTTCAACGCATCACGAATGAAGAACACAGGCAGATGGTTGCCGACGAGATCATAGTTGCCTTCCCGTGTGTAGAATTTGACGGAAAATCCACGTGGATCTCGTGCAGTCTCTGGTGATCCCGTACCATGAATAACGGTTGAAAAACGAACCAGCACATCCGTCTCCGTACCCTGATTTTGCAGGAAGTCCGCTGTTGTATAAGCCTTCATACTTTGCTCTAGCGTGAATACGCCATGAGCACCTGCTCCTCTCGCATGTACGACTCTTTCGGGAATACGTTCACGGTCAAAGTGGGCTATTTTCTCAATGAGATGGTAGTCTTCAAGTAGTGTCGGCCCTCTTCTGCCTGCTGTGCGAGAATTCTGGTTATCACCTACAGGTGCTCCCTGATTCGTAGTCATACGTTCTGTCATCATATCGTCCTCCTCTAATGGGTCTCACGGCTGTTATATATCTACTATTAAAATCATATTCGGCATCGGTTTAAATATACATTTAGACTTGATCTAACTGTTAAATTGATTCTAACATGTCCCACTCTACTCTTGCATGAGGTTCACATGAGATTAAGATGAGGTTCTTCAACACTTCATGAATGAACTATGAACATGTTTTTAAGGGAATGATCTGATCTGCCTATCTATTAGGGAGTACCCGAAAAAGCATGAAGTGAAAGATAAAATATGGGCAAAAAAAAGCGGACTAATCCGCCAGGCGGTAGCCCACTCCTCTTACTGTTACAATATATTGCGGCGAAGACGCATTATCGCCCAATTTTTTGCGCAAGCTTTTGATATGAACATCGACCACATTACTTCCACCCGTAAAATCCGTCTCCCAGATATCGCTGAGCATTTCCTCACGGGAAATGACTGCACCTTTGGCATCAATCAGCTTGAGTAAAAGATCATATTCGGTCTTGGTTAGATGAATTCGGTTATTATCGCGCTGCACACTCATCCGTTCACGATCAAGCCACAGATCTTTAAATCCGATACGGTGCCCTTCCTCAGGCAAAAACCCACGGTTGGGCAACGCAGGACTGTTGCCAATCATGCGCTGCACCCGGTATAGAGCTTCCTGCGGGCGTGCAGGCCAAACCAGCAATTCCTCTTGAAGCATCGGTCCACTCGCGCTACCAATCATCTTCTCACCAACCAGATACAGACAAGGGGTTGTATGCTCAGCCTCACGATTCAATCGGCTGCTAATGCCGGCAAATGCATCGATAGTTCCGGCCACAGACAGGTCATAGATCAACAGATCAAAGACAAGACGCTCATGCAGATCCGGTTCCCAGCGATGAAAAACCAGTACATCAAAGCAGCTATCCGTTAAGGCTTTTACCAGTTCATGAACCTGCCCCGGCATCGGGCTGATCAGAATAACACGCCGTGTAACAGGACAATTGTCCACAAGCGGTGCTGCATCGGACAAGGCTGGTTTAACCCTTAGGGGTAAACGGCGGCCAGGCAGTTTTATTTTTACTTGATCCGTTTGTTTCTGCATTCCCCGCAGACACCTCCAAAGACCACATGAGCATGATCGATTGCATATCCGGTTTCTTCAGCTACCTGTTTCATCCATTGTGGAGGAACCTCTGTCATCACCTCGTCCACTTTGCCGCACACTTCACACATAATGTGCTGATGATCATCCATACGGGCATCGTACCTGCTTGCTGTCTCTCCGAGTTTAAGTTCCCGTATCAATTCTTTGTCCGTCAGATAACGAAGAGAATTATACACCGTACCATAGGCCAGATTATATCCTTGTTCCACGAGTCGATTCATGACATCAGCAGCTGTCGGGTGATCCTCTGAATGGCGCACCACATCATATACCGCTTGCCGTTGTATCGTCAGATTTAAAGTTCTCACAACCATTTCTCCTTTATTATTGATCCGTTTTATATAAAATCAGACACTGATCTTCTACTTATGATGGTCTTCCCAAAAAGAAGGAATACATTTTGATTTAGATTAAGTATAAATCTCATTGTATATTGAAGTCAATATCACTCTAACATCCTGTATATGCAAATAAAACATCTTTCCCAGCAATCCCCTCATAAATTTGGGATAATATGGTTCGCTACAGCACCAATTTTCAGATAAAATATAGGGATGTGCGTAAAAAGGGGGAATGTCGGTTGTTTAGCACTTTTTTCATTAATATCTGTGTCATGATTACGTTTATGTATGTGTCCGGGATCATCGCAAAGTTCTATAGTATCCGATTGCCTTTTCCCTCGTTACGTGTTCAGTTGATCGGCGGCTTATTATTCGGTATATATGGCACAGTACTCATGAACTATTCTTTCCCTCTGAACGAGACTACGATTGTAGATCTACGGCATCTGGCCATCGTTACCGCAGCGGTATATATGGGAGGATTGGCTTCGGTCGTTACGGGACTCATGATCTCGGTCCTTCGTATTCTGATGTTCGGCTTATCATCCTCTGCCATAGATGCAGGATTTGTGATGACTCTGATCGGACTGTCCGGTGTATACTTCGCCTATGCTCCCTGGTCCAGACTGACCAAAATAATTACAATGAATCTGCTTGGCATGACATTAATCTTTATCATCCTTATGTTGAATACAGACAGCATGAATTCATTAATGAAGATATATCCGTTACAAATGACCATTTCCTTTGCCGGTGGATTATTTATCTATTTCATCGCAGAATTCATTAATAAATCCAATGAAATGTTATTTCTATTGGAAAAAAGAGCATCTACCGATCATCTTACCAACCTGAGCAATCGACGACAGTTCGAAAAATCACTTCAACTGGAACTCCAGCGTGCGAGGGATTACCAACAGAAGCTTTCCTTGCTTGCCATTGATATTGACCGATTCAAAAAGGTAAATGACACCTATGGTCATTCCGCCGGCGATGCAGTCCTGAAGCAACTTGGACAACTGCTCGTTGAGCATGCACGTTCTGCTGATATCGTGTCACGAAACGGTGGGGAAGAATTCGCCATTCTCTTGCTCGACTGTGGGCACCGTCAGGCCGTGGCTACCGCCGAATCTATCCGACAGGCTGTAGAGAAATACCATTTTGCTCTGCCCGACGGACACACGACACGTCTAACCATCTCCATTGGTGTAGCCGTGTATCCCGATGATTGTGATGATCATGACGATGACGATTTCTTCGAACAGGCCGACCGTGCTTTATATGAAGCCAAGAATACAGGGCGTAACCGTGTGTGTGCCTTAACTTTTCGCTCCTTACCTCTTACACTTTAAAGTAAGATCTAACCTTTCAACGTTCTCCAAAAAAGGGATGTCTCGTCCGCCTATTCAGGCGCACAGGACATCCCTTGCTTTATGGATTATTACATATCATCTCAGCTTGTGTACTGACAAGAGATCAAGCAAGGATGCTCTCAATCTCCTCCACAATGGCAGCATCCAGCTTCACGCCAGATGCAGCCGCGTTCTCTTTTACCTGCTCGGGACGACTCGCCCCTACAAGTGCACTGGATACATTGTTTTGGCGCAGAATCCAGGCCAGGGCCAGTTGGCCAACCTTCAGATCCAGCTTGTCCGCCACTTCAATCAGTTGACGAACTTTCCCGATACGATCCGCATTGATCTTTCCTTCGTCCCATCCTAACTTGGCAGCACGGCTATTCTCTGGGATATCGGAAACGGACGTATATTTCCCGGTCAATAGACCTTGAGCAAGCGGGGAGTATACAACTTGTCCGATGCCTTTACGCTCGCCGAGCGGGATAATTTCATTTTCGATATAACGGTCAAACATGTTGTACACCGGCTGATTGACCACGATACGATCCAGAAGCAGACGATCTGCTGTACCCAACGCAGCTTCCATCTGAGCCGCTGTCCACTGGCTGACGCCTACATATAACACTTTGCCTTGGCGTACCAGATCATCGAGCGCGCGGAGTGTTTCCTCAATTGGTGTTTCGGTATGATAACGATGGCAGTAATAGATATCCACATATTCAACGCCCAGGCGCTTCAAGCTGGCTTCACATTGCTCCTTGATATGTTTGCGAGACAACCCCTGGTCATTCGGACCATCGCCAATTTTGCCAAATACTTTGGTTGCAAGTACATAAGAGTCACGGGAGTACGCTTTGAGCGTCTGCCCCAGCAATTCTTCTGCTGCACCCCGTTCGTATACATTGGCAGTATCAAAAAAGTTAATGCCTTCATCAAATGCAGTTTCAATTGATTTCACCGCATTCTCACGTTCCACATATCCTCCGTACGTCAGCCAGCTTCCCAGGCTGATCTCGCTTACTTTCAGTCCGCTTCCACCTAATCTGCGATAATCCATTGATTGCATATCCTCCTCTGTTGGTTATAAAGATGAAGTTCACTTTCTATTGTAACGTAACCAGCTCGGAATAAAAGGGCTTTGGCTCAGAAAATGGAAAATGAAAAAAAGCGCACCTATAAGGTGCGCCGAATAAAGATCTATGATCATGATTTAAGGCAAAGTAATGCTCAATGCATTCAACAGATCAGCCTGTCTGACCGGCTTGGTCAGAACAGCATCAAAGGCTTCTGCTTCATGCAATTCAATATGCATCCCATAAGGAACAAGAACAATGACGGGCAGATTCTCCAGTCGCTGTTTCAGTTCATGTACAAAATCGACCGCGCCGCCTTCCAGTAATCCCATATCCACAACGGCTACATCAGGCATAAATCCTTCCTTGATCCAATCATGCGCTAATGTCACACCCGAGGTCATGTGTACATCCATCTCCCACCTACGCATCAGGGAAGAGACGCCTTGCAAAATGTCAGGGTCCTTGGCAAGTAACACCTTTTTGCCTTTTAACCGCTGCTGAACACTTGCGAGTTGAGGTAACTCCCAGTATCTGCGCAATGGAAGGGAGATGTTGAATTCCGTCTCATTTTCCTTCACACTACTCACCTGAATACGGCCATGCATGAGAATGGCAAGATTCTGGCTTACAGCTAAACCCAGATTACTTCCAATCAGTTTTTGGATATTCAAATTTTCATCTTGGCTGTTAAAGGTTGGTGTCTTCTTGTCCGATAACATCTGACCCGTGTACTTCACCTTGAGCTGAAGTGTACCAGTCTCCTCCAATTCTTCTCCGTTCACCACTGCTGTGATCAGAACGGAACCTTCACGCGTTGAATCGAGAGCATACTGAATGACGTGTGCAAGCAACTGTCCAATCTTGACTTCATCACCAACAAACACTTGAGATACATTCAGTTCAAGATTTAATCCCAGCTCAATGTTCTTGCCCGTCGCAATCCCGGCATAGAGATACACGGTATTCTCAATGGTGCCTACCAGATCAAACGGATCATCATGTATAACCGTTTTACCTGCTTCATTAATGTTGAAATTCATCATATTATTCAGCAAGGAAAGCAAAATATTTCCGCTTGTCTCAATCATGTTCACATATTCGGACTGCTCCTCAGGCATATCCGGTGTGCGCATCAGATCTGTCAGTCCCAAAATACCGTTCAAGGGATTGCGAATCTCGTGACTCATTAGCTTCAACATCTGTGTTTTGGTCATAGCCTCAGATTCGGCACGTTCTTTCTCTGCCTGGAGCTGCTCTTGCATTTGTTCCGAATCACTCAATTTCCGCTCCTGAACATGCAACGTGCTTTCCAGATCAACAACATAACCCAGGAATACAGCCATCGCCTTCAGTGTCTTCATATCAGTTTCGCTGATGATATAACCAGGATCATCCATCAGACAGATGGTACCAAATGTTTCGCCCGATCTTCTCATAATAGGCACGCCCACGAAAAAGCGATTGCCTAGTCCGCTCGTAACGCCCATGGATCGTGTCATCGGATGTTCACATGTATCCTCGATCGTAAGAACGCTACCGTTGTCTTTTAAGACCAGGCTGCAATATGAATCCGTAAATGGAAGTGCACTGCCTTTAACAATTAGCTCTTCCGTACGATTAAAGGCTTCCAAAATGAAATTTGTCACCTCGTCATTCGTGGCAACAAAGATGGTATTGACCTTCAATATACCGCTTAATACATCTACGATATGGGCCGCAGCTTCCTTTATATCTTCATAGAAGCCTCTCGTAATGCCTTCTGCCGTCCCCATGATCCACCCCTTTTGTCTTAGCTGCACTTTCTAATCTGTATATCAGAATGTTTAATCACGTACAAGGGTTCATCAAGAATCCGAATAGCTGTCACAATCTATACTTATATGATTAACACCGTAGAAGTAAAAGAGAATCATTCTGCCTCCCGATAGCCCGTTGTCGGACAAAAGCAGGTCTTGAACTGATTGTTTAAAAACGGAAAATGTATTGCAAATCGCCTTTTCAGATTGATTAAAGTCCATCTTGTCCGACTTCGTATAATTATCCTTGCAGGCAACTAGCAATTATACGCTTCTACTCAGACTTTGGGAACCTTTATCCGCAGCAATTAAAGGAAAGTCCATTTTGTTCTGTAAGCTGTGTGATCATTATCACACCCAAAAAACCACATATAGTTTATAAATGGATAATACGAATCTACATATAGTATTTAACGTGAATTGAATGATACCAAAATCATTTTAGGAGGAACCTTACATGAACATGCTTGAGTATGCCACTCCACCGGCATCCGATCCATTATCCGACCTGGGAAGACGAATTATTGGCGCAGAAGACGCCGATACGCTGAGGGAAAATGCAAATCTGAACGGGGACTCCTTCAGCGGTAAGATGAGCAGGCTCGGTTCGGAGACCGCCAAGTGGCATGCTCTGCGTCATGTGTTGCCGGAAGAGCTTGCCCAAGCTGTGGAGAACGGAGATCTGTATGTACACGATCTGGATCAGTATGCACTTGGAACGACCAACTGCATCTTTATCCCGTTTGACCGTCTCCTTGCTTCAGGTTTCAATACAGGCAACGGATCCGTTCGCACACCTCAGACGATCATGTCTGCAATGGCCCTGGTTGCGATCATCTTCCAATCCCAGCAGAACAGTCAATATGGCGGTGTATCGGCCAATAAGATTGACTGGGATCTGGCCCCTTATGTACAACGATCATTCCGCAAACATTATCGCAAAGGACAACGGCTCTTTGGTGAAAATGTTCTGATCGGGGATGAACAGGTTCATCTGGATAGCATCGAAGCGAAGAATCAATGTCCACGGGCATATGCCTTCGCCTATGAAGAGACTGAATTGGAGACAGGACAAGCTGCTGAATCACTGATTCATAACCTGAATACGATGAGCAGCCGGGCAGGTGGGCAGATTCCATTTACTTCACTGAACTATGGATTATGTACGTCAGCAGAAGGCCGGTTGGTATCACGCTCATTGCTGGAAGCAACCATTCGTGGCCTGGGCAACGGGGAGACTCCCGTGTTCCCTCAACATATTTTCCAATGTAAACAGGGGATCAATCAGGCTCAAGGTGAGCCGAACTATGATTTGTTCCGGCTCGCAGTCACCTGTTCATCCCGGCGGATGTATCCTAACTTTGTCAATGTGGATGCCTCTTTCAATCTGCCTTTCTATCGTCCGGAAGATCCGGATACGATCATCGCAACTATGGGATGCCGCACACGTACACTGGCTGACCGGTTTGGTCGCAATCGTCAAAGTGGTAAAGGTAACCTGTCCTTCAACACCATTAACCTCGTGAAGCTCGGCATCCGGTTTGGCATCTGCCAGGGCAACAGAGCGGTTGCTGATCGGGCGGGATTCTACACTGCACTGGAATCCGTGATGCAAAATGCTGCGCATGGTCTGTTGCATCGGTACCGTATCCAGACTGTTCAACCTGCTAAGGCGTCAGATTTCATGATGCGGGAGGGTGTATGGGAAGGCGGGGAGCAACTTGCTCCGAATGAACCCGTTGGGGATCTGCTCAAACATGGTACGTTATCCCTGGGTTTTATTGGCCTGGCAGAATGTATGACAGCTCTCTATGGACGCCATCATGGACAGGACCCTCATGTACACCGCGAAGCGCTCAACATTATTCGGACCATGAGAGAGTTCTGTGATCGGATGAGCGAGCAGCATAACTTGAATATCACACTGTTTGCCACACCTGCTGAAGGGTTGTCCGGCAAATTCACGAAGATCGACAGAGAGCGATACGGCCTCATTGCCGGGGTTAATGATCGTGAGTATTATACGAACTCATTCCATATCCCGGTATACCACACTCTTCCAGCTTATCGGAAGATTGAACTGGAGGCCCCATTCCACACTTTATGTAACGCGGGTGCGATCTCCTATGTGGAGCTTGACGGAAACGTTCGGGCCAACACCACAGCTTTCCTGCGAATTGTGCAGTATGCACTGGGGCAGGATATCGGCTATTTCTCCATTAATCATCCGATTGATCGCTGCCCTGCTTGTGGTTATGAAGGCGTCATTGGGGATGTATGCCCAGGCTGTGAAGCCCACGAGAACCATGTACACTTCCAGCGGTTACGCCGCGTAACTGGCTATCTGACCGGAGATTACAAAGTACGCTTCAATGCTGCGAAGCAGGCCGAAGTGCGGGATCGGGTGAAACACCGGTGAATCTATATGGTTACATTCCGGAATCGGTGAATGAAGGGACGGGTCTGCGTGCCGTGTTGTTCATCAGCGGATGTCGTCACGCCTGTCCGGGTTGCTTCAGTCCGGATTCATGGAGCTTTCGAGCGGGTGAGCCCTTTACAGAGGAGCGGCAGAAGCAGATTCTGCATGAAGTGACGACCCATCCGTTGCTGGATGGCGTTACGTTGTGTGGTGGTGATCCCTTTTTCTCGGCAGCAGAATGTACATCCTGGGTCCAGCAGCTCCGCGCTGCACGTCCTGATCTGACGGTATGGGCCTACACGGGATTTGAATATGAAGAATTGATCACCGACCCTGCGAGAGCAGAGCTTGCCCGGTTATGCGATGTGATTATTGACGGTCGATACGTTGAAGCGGAGCGTGATGTCTCTCTGCCCTTCCGCGGCAGTCGAAATCAACGATTGATTGATGTCAGTGCAACAATAGCCACTCAAACCATCGTTACAATGCAGCTCAGTATGCTGTAAACATTGGTTTTATTCCCCTCACCAACTAACAAGGCACGGGTCCCCAGCGGACTCGTGTCTTTTTGGCGTATAGCGGTCTGCTTTAAGAAATAGGATTTATCCATTCTCTCTATTTTCTTCTCTATTGCATGACGATATATTATATAGGTAGTTATTAAGTTAGCATTTAAAATTTAACCGTTTACATAAGGTAACCAGGGAGGAATCATCTTTTATATGGATATTGTTCAAGCATTGATTACATGTATGCCTTTCTTTCGAGATACGATTCGTCAGGATGTAACCCTCTCCGTTATTGATCATGAGAAATTCCTATATTTCTCAGCAGGGGAATCGTTAAAACAACTAAATTATCAACCCGGCGATCCTCTATTGGATGGAAATCGAAATTTTGCTGATCTCAACGGCGGTACAGTCAAACGATTCGATCACTACCCTAAAGATTTATTCGGGGTTCCTTTTGACGTGGCTTTTATCCCCATTAAAAATGAACAAGGTGAAGTCATCGCCCTGTTTAATCTGCTCTACAGTATGGATGACCAGGACCAGCTGCAACAACTCATGGATGTTACCGAAAATCTGACCAACCAGTTAATTGACAGTGTACAGCATGTAGCTGCCCACTCCGAGGAACTCAGTGCTACCACCGAAGAGATCCGGAACAACTCCAAACAAGCCGTACAGAAATCAGGAAATGTCACTCAGGTCGCCAGTTTCATACGTGAAATCTCCGAACAGACCAATCTGCTCGGCTTGAATGCAGCCATTGAAGCGGCTCGTGTAGGTGAAGCAGGTGCAGGTTTTGGCGTTGTTGCCAAAGAAATTCGCAAACTGTCTGTGGATACCAAGGAAGCCACGGCACGTATTGAAGATTCTCTTCTATCCGTTCGGCAATCCATTCAAGGCATGGAGAATGAACTGGGTGAGATCACTGCAAGCTCCCAAGAGCAGGCTGAACTCGTAAACAATTTCATGAGCACAATTGAGCAGCTGAATGAAACCAACAAACAATTGAAGCACTTTGTGCAAAAAATGATTACGTTTGACGGAAAATAAAATACGTGAGATGGCAAAGCATTTTGTATAATTCTAATGTTACCGCTCAGGATAAAAGAGTTGGACAGGAAGAAGCATCCTGATCCAACCAGCGTATAGACCAACAAAAGCCTCCGAATGCATTCGGAGGCTTTTTCATTAGCTATTCAACTTAACGAATCTCGAAGTGACTGATACGTACACCTGCCGACAGCACAATGTATACATCCTGCGCGCCTGATGCACCTGTGAGTTCTGCCTTCACGGTAGACCACTGCTGGGCTTCACCTTGTACCAGTTCCACACGTCCTGCGAGTGTACCATCCGGTGAGCCGAGTCGAACTTCCAACACAGCGCCTGCTTGTTCTGCGGAGACACGCGCTTCAATTGCTGCTGCCCCACTACCCAGATCGGCATCCTTGAAAGCAATCCATCCTTGCTCTCCAACTACACGGACAGCACTTCCGCCCTCTTTGCTCTCATCCAGATCAACACCCAGGTAAACATCATAATTCTCAGCACGAGTAGCCACACCCAGATTACGGGCAGGGATCGTCTCTCCTTCTACCGTCAGGTCTGCAACCAGCTGGACATCAGAGGATGACTTGGCAACCATGATGGAGTAAGTTCCACTTTCCACGACATACCGATCACGAGTTACATCCCAGATTGCCAGTTCCTGAACAGGCAAGGTGAAGCTGACTTTAGCTGTACCTCCCGCTTCAATATGAAGACGACGGAATCCTTTTAACGTTTTGAGTGGACGTTTCACCCGGGATTTGCCTGCACGAACGTACAACTGTACAACCTCGTCACTGGCAATTGAACCGGTATTGGTTACATCTACAGTTACCGTAACGCTGCCCTCTGTACCCACTTGAGCTGGGCTAAGTTCCAAATTGCTGTATTTAAACGTTGCATACGTCAGACCATGTCCAAACGGATACAATACATTACCTTCAAAATATTGATATGTCCGACCGGATTGAATGATATCGTAATCCTTGATGTCGGTCAGTTGATCTGCGGATTGTACCCATGTCATGTTCAGACGGCCGGCCGGCGCATAATCGCCATACAATACGTCAGCTACTGCGTTACCCAGTTCCTGTCCTGCGTGTGAAGTGTACAATACTGCCGGGATGTTCTCCTGAACCCAATTCGATGTGAACGGATAACTACCCACGATAACGACTACCGTGTTCGGGTTTGCGGCATAGACCGCCTCAACCAGACGTTGCTGGGATTCGGCCAGATCCAGACTTGGACGATCAATCTCTTCTTTCCCGTTTACAAGCGGATTATTACCGACAAAGACAATCGCCGTTTCCGCAACCTTGGCAGCTGCTACCGCTTCCTCCAGTCCATTCACAACCACATCCTGCTTGAACGTCTCTGTGGCACCGAAGGTTTTCAGTTCTTCGGACACCGCAAATGCATCGTTTCCACCATTAGGTGCAGTCACCGTTTTGCCATTCCAAGTGGTCAGACCTAAACTTCCGTCCTGTTGTGGCAACAGGTGGAATACTTCCTTCACGAACCAGCCGTACACTTCATCTGCGGAAGCCGTTACGGTCTCTTCATCTGTGGTCAGATATTTGCCGTTGCTTTCGGCCTGCAAGGTATAACTTCCGAAGCCCCAGTCGGACACCATAAACGTCTCCGCTTCTCCCGAAGCAACAACAGGTGATTTCTCACCATCTGCCAGTCCAATCTTCTTCCCATTGGCTACGGAAGTTAACGTAATGCGATCATTTCCATCCTTGAACGATACTTTATCGCTGCCTACTTTGCCACGGATCGCCTCAAGCGGGGATACGTTATACGGCATGGTGCCTGCATACCAGTCACGATAGACCGTTCCACCCAATTGACCAATCACAGCCACTTTACCAGCTTTTGTTTTGTCCAGTGGGAGCGTGCCTTTGTCGTTTTTGAGCAATACTACTTGTTCTCTCGCGGCTCTGAGGGACAATTCTTTTGCTTTCTCCGTCATCATGGACTCTTCACCAATAGCAGCGTACGGGTTGCCTTCTTCCGGATCGAACTCACCCAGGCGGAAACGCACACGGAACGTATTAAACAACGCCTTGTCGATGTCATCCATCGTGAGTGTACCTTGTTCCAATCCTTCACGCAGTGCCTGTTTGGACAGATCAGCATCATCGGTGATGCTATCAATTCCTGCCTTCACAGACTCTACCGTACCTGGTGTGTGGGAATCATAGTATTTATGATCATTCTTGATGCCCATGACGTCGCCTGCATCACTGACAACGAAACCATCCATGCCCCATTCGCCTTTGACAATCTCGTTCACAAATGGATGCAACAACGCTGGCGTACCATTAATGGAGTTGTACGCAGTCATCATGGACTGTGCGCCGCCTTCCTTAAATGGCTTCTCGAACGCTTTAAGATAATATTCACGCATGTTGCGCGGATCAATGCTGGACGAACCGCTTCCACGATCCACTTCGTTATTATTCGCAAGGAAATGCTTCAAGGTAGCGACTGCTTTGTAATACTTCGGATGGTCGCCCTGAATTCCTTTGACCAATGCTGTTGTCAGCTCGGCTGTCAGTTCCGGATCCTCACCATACGCCTCTTCATTCCGTCCCCAGCGCGGGTCACGTTCCATATCCACTGTAGGTGCCCACAGCGTAAGACCGTTCACTGCCGGATTGCGTTTATAAAATACACGTGCCTCGTCTCCGAGAACGGAGCCAATCTCCTTCATCAGATCCGCATCCCATGTGCACGCTAGCCCCACCGGTTGTGGGAAGGATGTCGCTTCTCCAAGCCAGGCTAGGCCGTGTGCCGCTTCTGTACCGTGTTTGTATGCAGGCACACCCAGGCGGTCTACTGCTGGCTGATATTGCAGCATGGATTCAATTTTTTCATCTTCCGTCAAGCGGGATACAAGATCTTTCACGCGTAAGTCTAACTCTAGTGCTGTATCTTGAAACGGATATTTCGTTTGGTTGGTCGTCATATGGAATCTCCTTTGGTTATCGGTAGTTAATTAAAATGATAGCGAATACATATCTAACAAAAAATCGGGGGTTAATTCTGATGAAATATTTCTTTTTTTGAATAGATTAACCCTTTTATAATCAACGTTTACAGGTGTAAAACTTGATCTCATTTTTAAAACCTAAAACGATTTCGGTAATCTTATCATAAAGCATGTTTAGCAAAAAAAACAGAGGTTCTGCGCAGGAAATTGTGAACATCCCCTCTGCAAAATCTGAACAGCACCGTTTTTTCCTGGCATAGTCTGGCAATCATGGATAAGAGTACAACGATGTGCACTGAACGATAAGCGAATCAACCGAATGGAGATAAATAAGGAGGAGGAAGAAAAATGAGCGACAATCAGCAGTCCAAGACGGGTCTGCCCCCGGTCCCCGAATCGCTGTGGCGTGCTACGCATCAATTCGATGCCTATCCGAAACTGACCGAAGATATCACCGCTGATGTAGCGATTATTGGTGCCGGTATTGCCGGCATTACTACAGCCTATTTGCTGGCGCAGACGGGTATGCGTGTGGTCGTACTAGAGGCTGGAAAAGTGTTGGATGGCACGACCGGTCACACCACGGCTAAGGTATCTGTACAACACGGCGTCATATTTGATGAAATTATGCATCACTTCGGACAAGAACAGGCTCGGATGTACTATGAAGGCAATGCCGATGCCGCGAAGTGGATGCGCAATCTGGTGAAGGAAAAACAGATTGATTGCCAGTGGGCAGAGGAAGATGCCTACGTCTACATTCAATCGGAGGAAAACATCAAAAAACTGGAGATCGAGCTGACCGCCTATAACAAACTCAATATCCCTGGTGAGTGGGTAGACCCACTCCCTATTCCAGTTCCCGCTAGGGCAGGTATTCGCATGCTAGGTCAGGCACGCTTTGATCCGTTGGCCTATCTGCACTACTTGCTCGATTCCGCTGTGAAACAAGGGGTACAGATCTACGAGCATACGACAGTTACGGATGTAGAAGAAGACGCTTCACTGCATGTACGAACCTACGGCGATGGACCATCTGTAACGGCTGAACATGTCGTCGTAGCTTCTCATTTTCCCGTCTACGATCCCGGATTTTATTTCACACGATTACACGCCGAACGATCCTACGCTGTATTAGTCGAACCGGAGAAACCCTATGCGGGCGGCATGTACATCTCGGACGATACACCGTACCGCTCCTTGCGTACCGTCTTACATGACGGTAAGGAACTTATCCTCTTTGGCGGCGAAAATCACAAAACCGGACAAGGTATCTGCACCTTCGGTCATTATGAACGCCTGGAGCAGTTTGCAGCGGAGACATTTGGTATCCGCAACATTCCTTTTCGCTGGTCAGCCCAGGATCTGATCTCCATTGACAAGGTGCCTTACATTGGACCGATTACCGGAAGACATGAAAATGTTTATGTCGCGACTGGATTTGCCAAATGGGGAATGACGACGGGTACAATGGCAGGACACCTTCTTGCGGATCGCATCACTGGACGTGACAACCCTCATGCTGCTATATTCGATCCGGCAAGATTCAAAGCTGATCCGGGCATGAAGCACTTTATTGTGGAAAATGTGAATGTAGCCAAGGAATTAATCTCCGGTAAAGTAGGTATTGTTCACAAAAAGGTTAGCGATATTGGTGAAGATGAAGGAGCCGTCGTTCGTCATAATGGTAAGCGGGCTGGCGCCTACAAGGACACCAGTGGCAAGCTGTTTCTGGTGGATACCACCTGCACCCATCTGGGTTGCGAAGTCGAATGGAACGAGGGCGAGCGTTCGTGGGATTGCCCATGTCATGGTTCCCGCTTCGATTATGCAGGCCATGTCATTGAGGGCCCTGCTGTGGAAGACCTTAAAGTTCTGGATGCACAAGAATAACCCACATTTAGCGATTAACCTGTAAACCTAAAGGAACAAAAGTTCATCTCACAGACCGGATCGGAATCCGCCTTCAGACGGAAGTAACCGATCCGGTTTTTGCGTATGCTGAATTATAGCTAAACAGGTAGCTTCAGCAAAGCATCCGTATTAAACGAACTTATTATCGATCAATCGTGATACGGAACTATTTTAAAGTCACTACCTTGCATTAAACAGTACTGGATGCTATGATGAATTCACCACTACTGAACAATATACAATAGCGATAAATGAAGCTACGAAGGAGGAACCTGTGTGAATGTGAACATCCAGTTCAAAAAAGGAGTATTAGAGCTGTGCGTCCTGGTATTAATTAACCGCCAGGATCGGTATGGCTACGAACTGGCTCAGGCGGTCTCCAAACATATCGAAGTTGCTGAAGGTGCACTGTATCCCTTGCTGCGCCGGCTTGTGAATGACGGTTACTGCACCACCTACCTGCAAGAATCAAGCGAAGGACCGCCGCGCAAGTATTACCGACTATCCGATACAGGTCGCGACTACATGACGGCACTGACGACAGAATGGAATGAATTTGTGCGCAATGTCGCAAATCTGATTGAGGAAGGAATCCCCAATGAATAGACAACAATTTATGAAAGCCATGGAAATTCATCTACGGCCGATGGACCCATTCGAACGGGCTGAGTTGCTCGCCGACTATGATCAACATTTCGAGCTTGGACTACGAGAAGGCAGGCTGGAAGAAGAGATCGCTCGGGAACTCGGGCAGCCGGAAGAAATCGCCAAGGAAGCACTCGGTGATCGTTATGACATTCATACGCCGGGTTCAGATGCGTTCTATGCACCGACGTATCGCGAGATGCGGTCACCCAGAAACAACACCAGAGCCACTCGCAAATTTTTCACAGCCATCGGCCTGTTATTCCTGAATCTGATCCTTGGCATTCCTCTTGGTCTCATGATGTGGTCGGTATGGCTTGTTATTGCCAGCCTTTCCTTGCTGGTAGTGGCTCCTGTAGCAGCAGTTGTGGACTTTGTATTCCTGGGCCAACTCGATAAACCGGAGATTTTCGTTGCGATTGGCGCTTTCGGTGTCGGCATTTTGTTTGCCATCGCATCGAAGTATGTCTTTAGAACCTTCAAAATCGTTACTCTTCAATATATTAGTTGGAATAAAAACACGATGAAAGGAGATGTTTCCGCATGAGCACTAAAAAATGGCTTGCTCTCGCCGTGATATGTATCGGAATAGGTTTACTCGGGACATCCATCTATGGCGTTCAGTTCGGGGATGAACGGGAGCATTATTCCAAACGATGGGATTTCAAAGCAGATGAATTGCAGAACATTATCATGAATGCTAATTTCAGTGCAGATATTGAATTTGTTGTAAGCCCGAATTCGAATGGTTATATCGAAGTGGATGGAAAATGGGACCCTGCTGTAGTCAAAAGCTTCGAACAGGCCACCTTATCCAACGACACATTCCAACTGGCGCAGACAGAACGTGAACGATTGCAATTTTTCACCTTGTACTGGAATGATCAAGACTCCACAATAACCGTTGCCTTGCCTGAAGGACACCAGTTAAATGAGGTTAAGCTGGACTCCTCTTCAAGTGACTGGGATCTGACAGGTCTAAATGCCAAACAGCTTGAGCTGAATAATACCTCAGGTTCCATACGTCTGGAAAACATCAAGGCGTCCAATATTGAATTGGTTCTAACTTCGGGTGACATTAACGCTTCCATGATTGATGGAGACATGACCGTGAAACAGACATCCGGAAGCTTCACGGCAGATCAGATTGCCGGTCAAGTAAACAGTAGGATTAAATCAGGAGATATTGAGATTACTGAATTAAACGGCGCAGCTGATGTTCAATTCACTTCGGGTAGCATTCATATTGAACAGTCCCATTCCGCCCCGATTAATGCGTCTGGAACATCAGGAGACATTTTCATTCAAGCTGCACCTGATTTTGACGGAATCTACGACGCTAAGGCTACTTCCGGAAGTGTCGATGTACCTGAATCGCCAATGGTAAGCCGGGAAATGATCAAGGCCCGTACCTCCTCTGGCAGCATCGAGATTACCAAATAGTGATGAAGCAAATTTCCGAACTGTGGGTAATATAGTATAATCAAATGCCAGTCCAATTCTAAGGAGGAATTATCCACATGGAACTTAAAAATAAAACAGCTATCATTACAGGTGCCGGTAAAGGCATCGGTCGTGCCATCGCTGAAGCACTTGCCAAAGAAGGAGTACACCTCGGCCTTATCGCTCGCACCGCTTCCGATCTTCAGGCTCTGCAGCAGTCTCTTAGTCAAGAATACGGTGTGAAAGTAACCAGTGCTGTGGCAGATATCTCGGATCGCACACAGGCGGAAGCCGCTGTAGCAGCCATTGAGATGGAACTCGGCGCGGTGGATATTCTTATCAATAATGCGGGGATCGGAAAGTTCGGGACGTTCATGGAGATGGAGCCCGAAGAGTGGGAGCGCATTCTGCATGTTAACGTTATGGGTACATATTACGTTACACGCGCTGTCCTTCCAAGCATGATCAAGGAAAGTAGCGGCAGCATTATCAATATTGCTTCCACTGCAGGTGAACGCGGATTCGCTACAGGTTCGGCATACTGTGCATCCAAGTTTGCGCTACTCGGCATGACCGAATCTCTGATGCAGGAAGTGCGCAAGTCCAACATTCGTGTGACCGCACTGACTCCAAGCACCGTTAATACGGAGCTTGCGACCAATGCCGGACTGAAAATTGGCGACGAAGATCGCATGATGCAAGCCGAAGATGTAGCTGAACTTGCACTCGCAACGCTCAAGCTGTCCGACCGTGTCTTTGTCAAAGCAGCAGGCATCTGGACGACTAATCCACAATAGACAGTATGCTTCTGATCTTTTCAGTTCGTTAGAAATATAAAAGGACGTTTCCCATTGTACATGTATGCAGGTTCGCATGTTCATAACTTGGGAGCCGTCCTTTTTTATTCTATAAATGATCCAAACCCAATTCTTTGGACACCGCAATGAGTACCACCGCAGGCTCCTCACCGATATTGGTCACTTCATGAGGCACTATTGCATTCCAGGTAAACGAATCACCCACTTCAAGAACTTCCACATCTTCGCATTGCTCCGCACGAATCTTGCCTTGCAACACCAGATGGCTTTCCTCCCCGGCATGTTTGCTTACCCCGGTCGATGCACCTGGCGGCAACTCCACAATGGACATACGCATCGCACCTTTGGCTGTAAGCTGCTGCACTTTGATCTGTCCGCTTCCGGCCGTTGTTTCTTTGCGCTCGTTCTTGCGTACCACGTTCATCCGTTGCTCTGGTGTCAGCAGCAAATAAGGAAGTGGCACTTCCAGATAATCCGCAATACTTTCAAGCGTAGCAATGGAAGGTGACGTTTTGTTATTTTCTACGTTGCTGATAAAACCTTTGGACAACCCCGTGCCCTCGCACATCTGCATGATCGTAATCTGTTTCTGTTTGCGGATCGTACGAATAGCCAAGCCAATATCCATATTGCGTCCCTCCCCTTCTATTGATCTATATAAGACACCAGACGTAAGCTTAGCTACTTCAGGTTGTCTATTCGGCGCTTGCCTCAACAAATATAATCCGATTACCAAACGGATCTGTCACGGTCATTTCTCTTGATTGCCAAGGGGTCTCCTCTATACCAGGTCTCGCATTTTTGTACTCTTTCTGACGAAGTACACCATGGAATGTATCCAAGTTATCAGTTTCCACGCGCAAGGCAGCTCCAGGTGTACAATCTCCATGATGTTCGGATAAATGAATCACGATGGAATCGAGCGAAACCTGCATATATAAGGGCATATCCGGTTCAAAGCGATGTTCCCAATCCAATTGAAACCCTAGATATTCAAGGTAGAACTCTCTAGCTTTATTTTCATCAAATATTCTCAAAATAGGCACGATACTTTTTAACATCCTGATCACGTCCTTGGGAATAAAATATGAACCATGCGCAGCGGCTTATCTATTAACTGTTTTTAACTTTTTTTTATAAACAACATATATTCATCATACAAAAAAAGTATTGACCCTACAATGAAACCATGATAAATTTTGTTCATAAATAAGAATAATTATTTCATATTGGTGAACTTTATTGTCAGAACGATATATTAACTCATTCCTCATCAGGTGGTGTTTTCAATGAATTCTCCTTATATACATGAAGTCCGATTACCGTCTCATTACAATCCAGATCAACGTTATCCTGTGATTTTCGCCTTACATGGCATGGGATCGGATGAACAGGATATGCTTCGTTTGATGGAGCCCCTTCAGTCTGATTTTATTATTGTTGCCATCCGTGGACCTATCGTTCAGGGTGGAGGTTATGCTTATTTTCAGATCAAAAGCATTGGAAATCCCATCCGTGAATTATATGATGCCTCCGTGCAGGGACTGCAACAGTTGATTGTTGATCTGTCTGCCCAATATGCGATTGATCCCACGCGGCGTTACATCGCCGGATTCAGCCAGGGCGCCATTATGGCAATGACCCTATCACTGATCATGGGAGAGGCCATTAAAGGCATAGTAGCGATGAGTGGGTACATCCCGCAATTTGTGAAAGACGAGTACAAGCTGCAACCCGATTCGGAGCTGTCTGTGTTCATCTCACATGGGGATCAGGATCATCTATTCCCGCTGCAACTGGGCGAAGATAACGCCAATTTCTTCCGTCAACATACGAATCACGTCACATATGTACCTTACAACGGTGGGCATCAAGTGACCCCCGATCTATATCAACAATTCCAACAATGGCTTCGGACGGATGCAAATCTGACTACCGAAGACCCGAAAGGACTGAATTCAAAATGATGCCATCCCTGTTTGTTGCTCACGGTGCCCCATCACTGGCACTGGAGGAGAATGCGTACACCGAATTCTTGCAGAAACTTGGACGGGAACTGCCAAAACCCAAAGCAATCGTGTTGTTCTCTGCTCACTGGGAATCCACAACTCAGCTTGTATCCTCGGTAGCCAACTATGAGACCATTTATGATTTCGGCGGTTTCCAGCCCGAGCTGTATCAGATCAAGTATCCGGCTCAAGGACAGGCAGAGACCACAGCCGAGGTGGAGCGTTTATTTGCAGAAGCCGGGATTGCGGTACAGACAGATGACGTCCGTGGCCTGGATCATGGCGCATGGGTCGTTCTGCGCCTGCTCTACCCGGATGCGGATATCCCCGTGGTTGCTCTGTCTGTGAATCGCTATCTGACAGGTGAGCAGCAATATCAGGTCGGACAGGCACTCGCTTCCTTGCGTGAGCAAGACATTCTCGTCATTGGCAGCGGCGGAACCGTCCACAATCTGCGTCGATTGAACTGGGAAAGTAACGGCGTTGACCCGTGGGCATCGGAGTTCGACAACTGGCTGCATGACAAGCTGGTGAGTTGGGATACGGAGTCTCTCTTCTCCTATGATAAACTGGCACCTTCAGCTCAAGCGGCCGTGCCTACCCCGGAGCATTTTGTACCGCTGTTACTCGCCATGGGCGCAGGTGATCAGAACAAGCGGGCATCGCTCCTGTTCAAAGCCTATCAGTATGGCAACCTGAGCTTGTCCTGTTGGAAGTTTGATTAAAGAGGACGATGTGAAATGAAATAAGAATATTAACACTCGCTACTCCGATGACAGAACAACCTTCCGATCGCTGTTATCCCCAGATTTTTTTATTTACTTTATATAAAGGTGAAAATCTGGGGATAAGCGTATGCTTCCGATGTAGCTTTCTTGCAGAAAGCTTTTAGGCGAACACTTCGCTTCTTCAGGTTTTTTCTGTCCTCTACGTTTTCATGTAAAAAGCTAGTTTCATTTATATAGTTGATAAATAAGTAAGCGTGGTTTACAGGGATTGCCCCTGTAAACCACGCTTTATTTGTTGTTAGGAGCGACTTTCATGAAGATTGTAGATGTTGATTGGGATGGAGCCGGGTGTGCTGATTATGCAACAACCGCCTTTAAATAATGAGACCATTGTAGTATGTAAGCAAGGACTCCGGTTTCTTGTGTGCTTTTTCGGATTATAACTATAATATGAGGTGAAATCAGGCACAGTTTGCTCGTATAACAGTCACCATATTATCTGAATAGTTCATAGGGAGGGAATTGCATGCCAGAACAGCGTATATATGAATTGATGGATGAACTTGATGTTTTACTAGAAGAGAAGGTACAAGATGAGGAAAACCGGGAGCTTCTGGAGGCATATCGCCAGTTTGAAGGTGTGACGGATGAGCAGCTTGACGCATTCGAGCGGGAACATGGCATTCGTTTGCCTGCTGATTTTCGTGCGTTTTATAAACGTAAAGATGGGAGCGGTTATGGCTTTCACGTCTTGTATCCAAGCCTTGAGGACGGACGGGAAACTGAGCCATTTTATCTGTTGTCCCTGGAAAGGATTCAAAAGGAGCAATCCACGCTGGTGGAGAACCGCATGGATGATTATTTTACCGAAGAAGAGATCGGAGAACTGGATCCCCGAATCAAACCCTACCTTTTTCAGAAAAAATGGGTTACGTTTGGCATGCTCGGAGGTGGATCACTGTATCTGATGTTCGACTTTGATCCGACAGAAGAAGGTACGTACGGGCAGATTATTATGTACATACATGATCCGGATTTTGTATATTATGTCGCTGGGACGTTTACGGAACTATTGGAACAGTCCAATCGGAATTTACGTGCCTTGGAGGCCATCGAGTACTGAAATGCGCATGATGATATGACCTTTTTTGCATAATGCTGGGATATGTCAAAGCGGTTATAATAACATTTAGTGGAAATGCACATGCTGTATAGATAAACTGCCTTTTCTACACCTAATACATTGATCTGGGAGGAACATACGAAGTGGCTGAACAACCGAAGTCTGAGAGCTTTATGTCTCTCGTCAAAAAAGGAAACACATCCTCCGCCGTAGCGATGGCTGGTAATGCTGTTCTTGCTGTGTGCAAAGGGGGAGCCTTCCTATTCAGTGGCAGTGGTGCCATGTTCGCTTCGGCGATGCATTCACTCGCTGATGCCATTAACCAAGGGTTTGTCTTTGTCGGAAGTGTGTTGTCCGAGAAAAAACCTACACGCCGCTTCCCGACCGGATTCGGACGGGTCATTAACATTTTCTGCATGATCGCCGTGATTGTTGTTACCATTATGGCGTATGAAACGATCCATGAAGGCATCCATCTGTTGCAGCATCCTGTTGGTCATACCGGCGGTCTCTGGATTAATATCGGAGTACTTGTTCTGAACATTGTCATTGACGGAGCCATTCTGATCAAAGCGATGAAGGAAATCCTAAAAGAAGCACGGGCACCCAAAGCCGCCGGATTTGCCTTGGTCCCTGCTGCGATCAAAAATGTAGGCCGTGCTGCGCCGCCAACCCGTCTCGTATTCTACGAGGATGTTGTCGCTGTACTGGGTGCCACGCTCGCATTGATCTCTGTCGTGGTCATTGCCTTGACCAATTTTGCACTGCTTGATGGCATTGTAACCACGATTATTGGATGTTTGATGATCGCTGTAGCCTTCCGTGTCGGTTACGATAATATGATCGGATTGATCGGTGTTGCGGCTCCGCAGGATATTGAGGACAAAGTGTCCCAAACCATTCTGGCAGACACACACGTTGCCGATATTCAGATGATGCGTATCATTCAGGAAGGCCGTTATTATCATGTGGAAGGTCTGATTGAACTGACCAAAGGACTCAGCCTCGCCGATGCAGATGACATCAAGTTCCGTATTCAGGAGAAACTGATGACAAACCCCGACATCGCCGACGCTGCCATCTCCATTATTGAGGATGACGGCGTGAACAGCTGGGGCAAGAAACATTCGGATGTGATGAAATAATAAGCTTCATTTTTGATAAAAAGAATGACAGAACCCACTCTCAACAGAGTGGGTTTTTAGCCTGTTCAACTATACACTCATCTACAGAGAGGTATTTGCCCAAAATGCTTACCTAGACTTTGGTCTAGGTAAACTTTAACTCCAAAGACGGAGGATAGACTTTTCCAGTTCATGGTATGCTGTGAATAACGAAAGTAATTGCTCTACATACAGCCGTTCGGAAAATTGATTTTGTATTGAGAAGGAGAGATATTATGGCTAAACGTACGATCTTTGCGCCTGTTCTCATTTTGCTGGGCGTGTACCTGATTCTGAACCAGGGAGGTTCACTCGGTCCGGGTACGATCTTTGCGACCTTCTGGCCCACGTTATTCGTGATTCCACTAGGACTGTTCTTCCACTGGCTCTACTTCTCCATGATTGGCAGAGGGGTTGGACTTCTGGTTCCTGGTGGGTTGCTACTCACGGTTGGTATCGTCTGTCAGATCGCCATGCTGTTTAACAACTGGGGTACGATGTGGCCGGGCTTCATTCTGGCTGTAGCTGTTGGTTTGTTCGAATTGTATTGGTTCGGTGGTCGGAACAAATGGTTGCTGATCCCCATCAACATTCTAACGGTGATATCGTTGCTGTTCTTCGCTGTGATGTCGATTGGCACGATGTTAAGTAGCTTGAGCTTTATCCAGCCTTTTGTAGCGATTGTGCTGATTATGGGTGGGGCGTGGATCATGGTGGGTCGCAAAAAGCGTATGTAACCCTTTATTCGTTTCCACTTGATCACTGCGGTGACAGAACAACTTCGGATCGCTGTTATCCCCGGATTTTTTTGAATCCCATCTGAAATGGGAAATCCGGTGATAAAGGCGAACGCTTTGCTTCCTTCGTTTGTTCTGTCCCCTCCGTTAACGTGTGCACGAAAAAAACATAACCTACGCTATTGCTCCAAAGCAGGTAATAAAAAAGGGTTGCTGCTCGTCATTCAATTGAAATGACGAGCAGCAACCCTTTTTGTCTTTTTTTGCAAATCTAACGAACTGTGCACACGTTATTGGCGGTTATTTGCTATGCATTTTAAACTCCAGGAACAGGTCGTTATAATGCGAGAGCATTTTTTTGCCCAGATTATCGTAAACCTCCAGCTTGCCTGTCAGTGCCTCGTCTGGATAAAAGCGCTCATCCTCCGAGATGTCCTCTGGCAGCAGTTTAAGCGCCTCGGCGTTTGGCGTGGAATACCCGACATACTCCGCATTCCGGGCCGCATGGTCCGGGTCCAGCATGAAGTTGATAAACTGATGTGCCCCTTCAATATTACTCGCCGTCTTCGGAATAACCATGTTATCGAACCAGAGGTTCGAGCCTTCTTCCGGCACCATATAATCCAGCTTGTCGTTCTCATCCATAATCTCGGACGCATCCCCGGACCATACGAGCCCAACGGCTGCTTCCTCATTCGCGAGCAACATCTTGATCTCGTCTCCGACAATTGCTCTGACGTTTGGCGTCAATGTAGACAGCTTCTTCAGCGCTTCTTGCAAATGGTCTTCGTTGGTATCGTTCAGGGAATATCCGAGACTGTTCAATCCCATCCCAATGACTTCGCGTGCGCCATCAAGGAGCAGGATTTGGTTTTTCAGACGCGGGTCCCACAGGTCGTTCCAGCTATCAAACGTTAATCCATCCACCAGCTCAGGATTGTACACAACCCCCACCGTTCCCCAGAAATACGGGATGGAATACTTGTTGCCTTCATCAAAGGACAAGTCCATGAACCGTGGATCAATGTTATCCAGATGGGTTAATTTGCTATGATCGAGTGGAACGAGCAGGTCTTCTTCTTTCATTTTGCTAATCGCATATTCAGAAGGAATCGCCACATCAAACGTGGTTCCGCCCTGCTCAATTTTGGTCAGCATGGCTTCATTGGAATCAAACGTCTGATAGATGACCTTAATGCCTGTCTCGTCCTCAAACTCCTTGAGCAGATCCGGGTCGATATAATCGCCCCAGTTATAGATAGTCAGTGTGTTGCCGCCAGAATACCCCTGACTCTTGTTCAGATACGAAGCCAGGATCATCAGGGCAAACGCGGCCACAAAAACAAGCGCAAATGTCCGTACCAGTTGCTTCATGGTCGCAGCCCCTTTCCTCCGGGAGGTATCCGTGTTGCACGGCGGTTAATGAAGTAATATCCGACTACCAGCAGCACCGTGAGCAGGAATAACAGGGTAGACAAAGCATTGATAGATAACGAAACGCCCTGCCTTGCTCTGGAGTATATCTCTACCGAGAGTGTGGAGTATCCATTACCCGTGACAAAGAATGTTACTGCAAAATCATCGAGCGAGTACGTCAAGGCCATGAAAAATCCGGCAAAAATACCTGGTTTCACGTATGGCAGCACCACACGCGTCAGAATCTGCCATGAACCAGCGCCCAGATCGCGTGCCGCATCCATCAGTGTTGGACTCATCTCCTGCAGCTTTGGTAGCACCATGATCACGACAATGGGCACACTGAATGCAATATGAGACAGCAGCACCGAAGTGAAGCCCAGTTTGATACCAATCATGGTGAACAAAATCAGGAATGACGCACCAATGATGACATCCGGACTAACGATCAGCACGTTATTAAGTGACAGCAACGTGTTCTTGGTCCGTTTGCGACGCACATGGTAGATCGCCAGTGCTCCTGCTACACCGAGGATCGTTGAAATCGCTGATGACAGGAGCGCAATGATAAATGTATTCAGCACAATGATGAGGAGCCGTGTATCGGCGAACACCTCTCTGTACCATTCAAGTGTGAATCCTTCGAAGCTGCGCATGTGACCGCCGCTGTTGAAGGAATAGAAGATCAGATACGCAATCGGTGCGTACAGAATGGCGAATACAACGGCCAGATAGACGTTAGACAGCTTTCCGTTTCTTCCCATTACGCACCTCCTTCTTGCCTGATCCAGTCAGGAACATAATAATCGCCATCGCAATAATCAAAAAGACGGCAATCGTTGAACCCATCCCCCAGTCCTGGGTGACGAGAAAATGCTGTTCAATCGCTGTTCCCAGCGTAATTACACGGTTTCCCGCAATCAGGCGGGTAATCATGAACAGAGACAGCGCAGGAATAAATACAGCCTGACAGCCTGATTTCACACCGCTAATCGTCAGCGGAAAGATCACCCGGCGGAATGTTAGCCACGATGAGGCCCCCAGATCACGCGCCGCATAGATCAACGATGGGTTCATCTGTTCCAGCGCATTGAAGATCGGCAGAATCATGAATGGAATGAAGATGTACACCGAGACAAAGATAAAACTGAAGTCGGTGAACAAAATCTGCTGTGTACCAATACCCACGACTTCAAGCAGGGAGTTGGTCAGACCATACGTTCCGAACAGGCCAATGAAGGCATACGCTTTTAGCAAAAGATTGATCCAGCTTGGCAGAATGATCAGCAGCAACCACAGCTGCTTGTGCTTCGTCCGGGTCAGCATATACGCCGTCGGGTAGGAGATCAGCAACGAGAAGGCCGTAATCAGAAATGCATACCAGAACGAACTGAGCGTCATCTGCAAGTACACCGGTGTAAAGAACCGGGCGTAGTTGCCAAACGTGAAGTTACCCTCCACATCGAAGAATGAATAATAGATGACCAGCAGAACCGGCGCCACAACAAACAACACCATCCATAATACATATGGAATCAGATACGCATTGCGTGTGCTGGCCTTAGTCTGCATGAGCGGCCTCTTGGTAGGCTTCGAGTCGTTTGTCGAACTCTTCTTCGGTCTCGTTAAAGCGCATGACGTGTACAGCTTCTGGGTCAAAATAGAGTCCAATCCGCGCACCAACAACGGCTTTCTTCGTTGAATGAACCAACCACTCATTGCCAGCATCATCGTACGTGGATATCTCGTAATGCACCCCGCGGAATAACTGGGAGTCCACGTTAACCTTGAGCTTACCTTGGTCTTCGGTTGTAATCTCCAGATCCTCTGGGCGAATGACAATCTCTACCGGCTCGTCCCGCTGGAGACCCTGATCGACGCACTCATGCTGTGCGCCGGCAAACTCCACCACAAAGTCCTGCTTCATTTTGCCCGATACAATGTTCGATTCACCGATAAAATCTGCTACAAAGCGGTTAATTGGCTCATCATAGATATCATTCGGTGTACCACTTTGTTGAATCACGCCACCATTGAGGACAAAAATCTCGTCGGACATCGCCAAGGCTTCTTCCTGATCATGCGTAACAAAGATAAACGTAATACCCAACCGCTGTTGCAGCTCCCGCAGCTCGTACTGCATCTCAGTCCGTAGCTTCAGATCGAGTGCCGAGAGCGGCTCGTCCAGTAGCAGAATTTCAGGTTCGTTCACAATTGCACGTGCAATCGCAACACGTTGTCGTTGTCCGCCGGACATTTCGCCAATTTCCCGGTTTTCATACCCGGACAGATTGACAAACTTGAGGGCTTCCAACACTTTGCTGCGAATTTCAGCCGTTTTCATCTTTTTGATCCGCAAACCAAAGGCTACGTTCTCAAATACATTCAAATGTGGAAATAACGCATAATCCTGAAATACGGTATTCACCTGCCGCTGATGGGCAGGCACTCGGTTGATGAGCGCACCGTTAAAATAAATACTGCCCTGTGTCGGCTCCGCAAAACCGGCAATCAGCCGCAATATCGTTGTTTTCCCGCAGCCCGATGGCCCGAGAAGCGTATAAAATTTACCCCGCTCAATCTCAAAGCTGACCGCCTTCAATACGGCTTCATCCTGATCGTATTGCTGAGTCACCGCTTCGAAGCGGATAATCGGTTGTTGTTCTGACATGCCTCACATCGCCCCCTTATACTTGAGGTACCTCTTCATTCTGTACACTTTCGTTCAAGCATCCTTATAGATAACCCATCTATTATATATGATTCAGGTATATCCGCAATGGTTTTGATGTAAACACCACGTGTCATTTCTTCTTATTTTCATAAATCCTGCATACATTACGGGTATATGTCGATATCTACGCATTCCTTTGGGAAGTGAAGCACGTTTGGGATTCCATTTTATGTGTGAAAGGAGTCTTGGCTCTTGGATATTCGTCGTAACCTGCCCTTGCTGATGACCATTTGTTTCCTGAGTCAGATGGGCGGATTCATGATCCTGCCTCTGTTCCCTTTGTTTATTGAGGAATTCGGCCTGTCCGGCTGGATGATGGGGGTTATTTTTGCTCTTTTTTATGTGGGGAAAGTGATTGGTGGCATTCCTGCTGCGGCAATTTATAGGAAACTCGGGGGTAAACGTGCTCTCATCCTCATGCTGTTACTGCTCGCTGTCTGCATGGGTGGCTTCGCTCTGTCTTCTGCTGCGGTGTTGTTCGGCCTGCTCCGACTGCTGCAAGGGCTCGCTTCCACCGGGCTTACCGTGGTCGTGCGTTCTATCATAGGAGATGGAGGCAATGTGGAGAACCGCGGACTGTACAATGGGTATATCAGCAGTAGTGAGGGTGGCGGTATGGTGCTCGGTCCGGTCATCAGTGGCTGGCTCGCGCTGCACTGGCCCCTGTCGGTTCCTTTTTTGCTTGTTACATTATGTTGTCTGATGGCTGTGGTCGCTGCGATGGGGATGAAGACGACGGCACCTCCTTTACCTTCAACAACTTCTGATGCACTGCATACGCAAGGTACGGATATCTCCCAATCCAATCAAGATCCCGACTCAACATCGATTGGCCCAACTACAGAGCTCACTCAGCGTCAACAGCTTCTCGGCTACGGTACAGTACATTTTCTGGAGATGAGCGCCTATGCGGTATTCCTCACCTATTTTGCACTGTATGCAGCTCACATCATGCATTGGGACCCCTTTGCAACCAGTCTCGCCTTCACCGTATCCGGGATTTCTACGCTTGCCGCTGCTCCCTTTGTCGGTTATCTCTCTGACCGGTTAGGCGATCGTCTGTTACTATGTATGCTCGGCATGTTCCTGATTGGAATCGAAGTTGTTGTATTTCTAAGCACGTCCTCCCATCTATGGGTCTACGTTGGTATGCTGATTGGAGGGGTTGGCGGGGCATGTTACATGGATTCGTTCTTTGCTCATATCGGTGATCATATCCCCGATGAGAGTCGAAGCTCCGTCATAGGCAAAATTGTCTCTGCGGCTGAGATCGGCTCCATTATATCCCCACTGGTTGCAGCACTGCTTATGGAAGTTGGATCGCTTTACTCCGTGTTTGTGTTCAATCTGGTGCTGATTGCTGCTGCCATTGTAGTTCAGGCTGTGATGCGGAGTCAGTACAGGACAAGACGACTGTAAATGCAAAAGGGAGATGTCCCACAAGTCATGAACATGACGGAGGACACCCCTTCATTGGCATAATTATTTTCCTAACAATGTTGCGATGTGCACTGCATTTTCTTGGATTTTACTTTTTAGATAAGGGTCAGTCCTGTCAGGTAATTCGGTTGGTTTGTAAAACTTTGCTTCAAGAACTTCCACCCCATCTGGCTTCAATTCTCCCTCATACTCCGTGCAAACATAACCAATGACCACATTGTAGTATTCATGCCCGTTTCTTAATTTCGTATATAACTCTTTTCCTGAGAAGACGCCATACAGATGAAGTTTCTTAATCTCTATCCCAATCTCTTCTCTGACCTCTCGTATTGCAGACTCTTCCACCGATTCGCCGAGCTCCATAAATCCACCCGGTAGTCCCCAAGTGTCATCCAGATGTCGAACCAATAGAATCTCACCCGTCTTATTCAAGATCAAAATACTCGGTCTTACCAAAATAACAGGAGCATTACCAACCATTCCTCGCAACGTTCCAATGTAACCCATGGATTGTTCCCTCCCTTATGTGAAGCCATGACCTCATTATAGGCATGTTATATATTTCCATATAGAGAAAGAATCTTCTTCGTTTTTTCCTATTTTTAAAGCTCTTCCTTTGAAAAAAAGATCACAAAAAATAACCCGTCTGCACAATTTAATGTGCAAACGGGCATTTCATCAATGCATCCCCGCCCTGTGGCTGGAGATGCTCTACCTGTGCATTCTGCTGCTCACTGCTTCGCAGTTCTGCGGCAGATGCCACGCCATCTTTCAGCGTATACGCCTGATCCTGATGGAAAAAGTTCGGCTTCACAATCTCATTGCGATAGGAGCTGTGGAAAATATGCGTTGTCGCCGGAGATACCGGCGGAATCAGCCACACCCAATCTCCGGTCAGCTCACGTCCAGCCTTCTCTTCCCGCTGTTCAAACATAGCAAATTGCGCTGCCGCCGTGTGGTGATCCACAATGCTCACACCTGCTTTTTTGAACGAATGCAGCACAGCGACATTCAACTCCACCAACGCCCGGTCCTTCCACAAAGTTGTTTCACTTGACGTATTCAACCCAAACGCTGCCGCCACCGCAGGCAGCTTGTTATACCGGAACGTGTCCGCCAGATTACGGGCACCGATCTCGGTACCCATATACCAACCATTAAACGGCGCTGCCGGGTAGGATATACCACCAATCTCCAGACGCATATCAGCGATCATCGGCACACCGTACCAGCGCATGCCAAGCTCCGCAATCTCTTCACGCTCCGGGTGTTCGATAAGAACTTCCACAATCTCTTCTTCGGGTATAACATACCACTCTGGCGCTTGTCCTTGTGCCTGAATTATGAGCGGTAACACATCATAAGAGCCACCTGCTCCCTGCCAGCCAAGGGACATGGCCGCCTTGGTCAGCTCCACGGAAGCAGGATCTCCAATAACGCCTTGCTCTGTCTCATATCCTGCATATCGAATAAGCTGATGATTCCAGAGACGTACCGGAGCTCCATTTGGTCCATCCGGCGGAAGGATCGTAATCATCGGAATGACCTTGCCTCCGTTGGATGCCACATGAATGTGGTTCAACACAGCCTCCGCTGCCGCTCCTGCTGTATCGGCATGACGAGCATCCACGATCCGCAGTTTATCCCAGAACAGCCGCCCGATGCAACGGTTGCTGTTCCGCCAGGCCATTTTGCAACCTTGCTCCAACTCTTCTGTGGTATGCACATATGTACCCGTTACTTCGATCTCACCCATAACGACAGCAAGCCGGGCCTGCGCGTCTTCACGCGAATGGCCCAGCTCTTCATAACATGTATATATAAACCGTTCAGCTTCTTCCTGCATTTGTTCCAGGCCTGACCGCATCATTCATTCCACCATTCTGTACATCTTGGATGCCATCATTATACGGCAAGCGCACCGGATTTGTAAGCGAACGGATACTTTGTTCACGGACTCTACATATCGTTGTCAGGATGAAGGGTGACTTTGCTTATTTGCCCAGAAATGCGTTTAACATCCAGACCTCTTTATCCAGCGCAGCGGTGAATCCAATTAGCATATCTTCCGTTGCGTTATCTTCTGCTTCTCCCGCTTCGTGGATACCTTGATGAATCACTTCCACCATCGTACGCAGATCAGCAACCACTGCCTCTACCATACGCTCAGCAGACAACTGGCCTGGTGCCTCTTCAATTGGAGACAGACGCAGTTGTTCAGCCATTGTAGCCACCGGACGTCCACCAATAGCCAGCAAACGTTCTGCAACTTCATCCATATTCGCCGTAGCCAAGTTGTACAACTCTTCGAATTTGGCATGCAGTGTGAAGAAATGAGGTCCTTGGACATACCAGTGGAAGTTATGCAGTTTCGTGTACAATATGGACCAACCTGCGATCTGACGGTTCAGGGCATCTTGAAGTGCTGTGGCATTGTTAGCAAAAGTGTTGTTTCTAGTTTGGATTGTGCTCATGGAATTTATCCCCTCTCGAATATAAAAATAGAATTTGAATGATTGTAAGGGCGTTGCTTTGATTCATCATTTTAATTTAGACTTAATCTAAATCTTGTTTTAATTATAACACTGCATATCCGGTTTGGGAAGGCTTTTGCACGGTCTTATAAATGAAGATTCCATGAAGTACAGCTTCATAGAAACGATGACACAGGCGTTAAACGAAATGAGAGGTGTAAACAAACTATTCCTCAACGATTGGAGCTATGATAGACTCATCTGATTGGGTTTCCATATTTTTTTGGAGTAGGATGATACCATCATAAGGAACGTTGCTATTGTAGGAAGTTAACTTAGTCACGATTGCGGAGGTAAACATGAGGATATTTCAATTTAAACGAGAGTCCGGGAAGAAGATTACCAAATTCGATTCTAATTTCGTCATGTCACGTATTACGCAGACCGACAAAACAGCTCATATCGGATGTATGCACTTACCTGAGGGTGGAGTAATCGGTTATCACCAAGCAGTGGTTCCGCAACTCCTTTTGATCGTTAATGGAGAAGGCTGGGTTAGAGGCGAAGCAAATGAATACATCAAAGTTCATTGTGGCGAAGCGGTTCTGTGGGATACACATGAATGGCACGAAACCAAAACAGAAACTGGACTCATGGCCATTGTAATTGAAAGCAAAGAGTTAGACACCTCATTATTAATGCCTTTATAGAAGGTATAACGTAAGAAATGAAGTCCTTCTTTAACACCAAAAAGCAGACCTGCACCTAAAACGGTAACAGGACTGCTCCTTTAAAACATAAATCTCCTTAAACACGGACATATTCAAAAGTCAGAATACGACTGATCTCTTCATAGCTTGATGCTACAAAATGAGGTTGATGATCGGACTCCGGCAGCGCCTCCCGATGGTTGAACCAGATAATTGTCCACCCCGCATCGACCGCACCTACCACATCATTACGCCACGAGTCTCCAATATAATAGCTGGAACGGGCATCTGTCCCGGACTGCTTACTCACATATTCGAACAACCTGCGATCCGGCTTCGCATAACCAGTCGTACCGGAAATGAAGATCAGATGCTCGTCCACGAGACTGAGCACATCCAGTGCTTCAAGTTTGCGCCGCTGATGCTCTCCTTCTCCATTGGTTATTAGACCAACGGTATGGCCTTCTGCCTGAAGCCTTCTAATCAACTCGTATGCTCCTTCAAAAGGCACAATCTCAAACTGTCTGCTCAGATACTGAGCTTGCAGTTCTTCAGCCTGTCCAGATTGTAGGGGGAGTCCAAACTCCTCCATCGTCAACTCAAACCTCCGACGGCGCATTCGCTCCACCGCATCCGGCTCCGGTACAGCAGACAGATCTTCTTGTGCAGACAGCCAGTCACTATAATAACGAAAACGGTGATAGGCATCAGCAAAAGGAAAATCATCCGATAGGCCGAGAACATCCTGCAACGCCCCGCGAAGCGGCTGTAAGTGATCATATAAAGTATCATCCACGTCGAAAAATATGGTCTTGGCATCATTTTTTATATTCATAGTTGTAACTGATCCTCCTGCTCCTGTCTCAAACATTCTCTTCTTATTACTATATATGTAATCCTATGCCTCGTCCAAAAGGGATTTGGTAAACGTGGACAATCCATGATTGCCACATCCCAGTTACTGGAATATAATTTATTAAAGATCACAACCAAAATCATGAAAAGGTGGAATGAACATATGAGTACTACAATAGAGAAATGCACCGATTGTGGAGGCACGTCCTTCGTACAGGCATCCGACTTCATCAATCTTCGTCCATTGGATAAGAAATTGTCGATGGGTTCAGAAAGAGTATATACCGTGTGTTTGGACTGCGGAGAAGTGGTCTCCATTAAGGTGAAGAATCCAGAGAAATTAAAATAAGCAGGGTTCGTATTTAATATAATTACAAGAACATGATAATACGAATATGAATCCGTGAAAAAGAAGCCCTGGCTCACCTGAGTGAACTGGGGCTTCTTTTTCTTATGGAGCAAACAAACGATATAACAACGAATCATCTAATGAATTATCGGAAGAAGACCACCAGATGTCTCTATCCACTTATACAATCAATGATACAACCTTACCTGCATTCACATCAATTAGGCCATGGTCCGTAATCTTCAAAGCGGGACTTACGGCAAGGGAGTGAGTACTTAGCGACATGATCGGGTTGTAATGTACATACCCAAGAGACAACATGGCTGCCCTCAGCTCCTTCACTTGATGGGAAACCACTGCCAGTGGTTCTTCCGTCAAAATGCCGCCTACGGGAAGTTCCAGATGGGACAACACCTTGCCGTCTTCCACCACACAGAAGCCGCCTTGGCTCGAAATTACGGTGTTAGCTGCCAATATCATATCTTCACGATTGCGTCCCACAACCAGCAGGTTGTGATTATCGTGTGAATATGTCGTAGCAATAGCACCACGCTTGATGGTGTCTCCACCGATCAGACCATGTGCGTGATTGCCGTTCACACCATAACGTTCAAAGGTTGCAATCTGTGCATATCCGCTTTCTTCCCAGCGCAATTCGCCATTCGAAGCCTGAACCGGTGCAATATGTTCTTCCACAAAAGTAGAACCATCCTTCACCATCATGACACGGCATTGGTACTCACCTTCACCAGCGAGATCAACACCTGATCCACTGACTTTTGGATCTGACAACTGAATTGCAAAATCAGCTACGCCCAGCTTCTCCAACTGTACACTCTTATAGAAGTGAGGTGGGAACTGCCCGGTAATCCGTTCCTGCTTATACGGTTCGTAATCGTCATAAGCTTTGCGGCCGTTTTTGTACACCTGATCAATAGAGAGATCATCCAAGTTGGATAACAAAACATAATCGGCCACTTTGCCTGGGGCAACACTGCCACGATCAGTCATTTTCATACGGGAAGCAGGGGTAGACGTTGCTGCGTAGATCGCATCTTCCGGACGCATCCCCATCTGAATCGCCTTGCGTACGATATGATCCAGATGACCACGCTCCACCAGTGAATCCGGCATCACATCATCCGTTACGAAGCAGAAATGCTGTGCCACATCATGTTGAATCAGATACTCCATGACCTCAGGCGTCATCGATTTCTCCTGGATTTCAATAAACATGCCTGCTGCAATCCGCGCCTGTAATCCCTCAATGCTCTGATGGGTATGATCGGAATCAATACCTGCGTAGATCAGTCGATGCAGATCGAGTCCAAGCAGTTTCGGTGTATGACCTTCAATCACCAGATCAGGATAGTTTTTGCGGATATGCTGTAAAATCTGGTTGGTCTTGCACTCCGGATCACGGATGACATCGACATAGTTCATGATCTCGCCCAGACAGATAATCTCGCCAGTGGCGAGCAGCACGTCCATATCTTCAATCTCGATCGAACCGCCTGTTGTCTCCATCGGGGTTGCCGGAACGGAACTTGGGATCGCATAGAACATATCCACGGTGGTGTCCCGACTCACAGCCATCATCTCCTGCACACCTTCCAGCCCGAACACATTTGCCATCTCATGCGGTTCTGCGACAATGGACGTTACCCCGCAGCCAATCAGACCATGAGAAAAGGTTTCCGGTGTCACCATCGTACTTTCGATATGCAGATGGATATCAATCAAGCCAGGAATCATGTATCTTCCTCGTGCATCAATGACTTCGTCTGCCTGAAACATCTCCGTTCCACCGGGTCCAACATATAGGAATCTGCCGTCCAACACAGCAACGTTATTCATCTCAAACCGTTTATAATAACTGTTATACACATGTACATTCACAATTAGTTGATCTGCACGCATGGGGCATAATCTCCTTCTTCACAAACATTTCACCGCGATCCGGACTGGACAATGAACCTGTACTTTAATCTGATGTACTGCACTTGATCGCGTACCACTGCCTCGTCCAGAAACATCGTATGAAATGTCTTCTTTACTGCTCTTATTTCTTCAAGCTATTCCTACATTTCACGGCTACTCCACCAGTACAAGCTTGTCCTGTGGGAAAATCAGGCTAACACGCTGTCCACTAAGGTACGGTGTTTCCATCTCCTGATTTGCTGTAAAGTCACCCAGTTCCGTCTCAATCACATACTGATAACTGCGTCCCAGATACGTGCTGACCTTGATAATCCCCGGCAAAGCATTCACCACTTCCGCAGAGGTATCTCCACTAACGATTAGATCATCCGGGCGAATCGCACCTTTACGTGCACCGGGACGTGCTGTTCCAGGATGCGCGGTTGCTGTAAATGTGCGTCCACCCGCATGTAATGTGATGAATTCACCTGCATCGCTGCGATCCGCGAATTCAATAAAATTATGGAAGCCGATAAATCGTGCGACAAACTCCGTTGCCGGATATTTAAAAATCGTTTCCGGGCGGTCGAGCTGCTCGACCACGCCTTTGTTCATAATCGCGACCTGATCCGAAATCGAGAAGCATTCTTCCTGGTCATGAGAGACATACAACGTTGTAATGCCCAGCTCCTGCTGAATCCGGCGAATCTCCACCCGCATGTTAAGACGCAGGTTAGCATCCAGGTTACTGAGTGGTTCGTCGAACAAGAGCAGGTCAGGCTCAATGACCAAGGCACGAGCAATGGCCACACGTTGACGCTGTCCACCGGACAGTTCTTGTGGAAAACGTTTCTCAAATCCGTTCAGGTTAACAACTTCCAGGATTCGCATTACACGTGAAGAGATATCCTTGTCTTTCACTTTACGCATCCGCAAGCCAAAGGCCACGTTGTCATAGACAGACAGATGTGGGAATAATGCATAACTCTGAAATACAAATCCGAAGTTCCGCTTGTTCGCCGGAACCTTCGTATAATCCTTGCCGCCGAACATAAACTTGCCCTGTGATGCTTCCAGAAATCCGGCGATGAGGCGCAGCGTAGTTGTTTTGCCGCAACCGCTCGGTCCGAGCAGGGAGAGCAGTTTACCTTTTTCCAGCTCCAACTGAAAATCCTTCAGGATTGTCTGCTTATCGTATGCCACGGATACGTGGTCTAATGTCAGCAATGCCATAGCGTTCTGCGCCTCCAATTAACGTTTAGTAAAGTATGAAAATCCGCCCATGATCCGTTCGATCACGAACATTAAGAGTCCAGTCAGTACCATTAACAGCACGGAAATCGCTGCAATCGTTGGGTCAAAGTAATTCTCGACATACGTCAGCATCTGAATCGGCAATGTGCTTACCCCTGGTCCGGTCATGAACACGGAGATATCCACGTTGTTGAACGACTCCAGGAAGGCAATCAATACCGCAGCGATAATGCCTGAGCGAATGTTAGGAAGTACAATCGTGAAGAACGTTCTTACCCGTCCCGCCCCAAGACTCAGCGCAGCTTCTTCCACGGCGAAGTCAAAGCTCGACAGACTCGATGCGATAACCCGAATAATGAATGGAAGCATGATAATCGTATGACCAATCAATAGTCCAAGGTACATCGGCAGATGGTAGATTACGATCAGATATTTCATCAATGTAAAACCAAGCACGATTCCCGGGATCAGTACCGGGGACAGGAACAGTGCGTTCAGCACGGACTTGCCTTTGAAATCGTAACGACTGAGTGCATACGCAGCCGGTACTCCGAGCACCAGTGCCAACAGGTTCCCCAGCAGGGAAATGATGATGGACGTCTGGAATGTGCGGAGGAAACCGCCTGTGTTGAAAATATTCTCATACCAGCGGAAGGAGAACCCTTCCGGCGGAAATTTGAGTACCGTTCCCGGTTCAAACGAAGTGACCGATATGATCAGAAGCGGGCCCAGCAGAAAGATAAAGACCAGCAGACTGAACAGGCCCAGCCCGATATGTTTCTCCCGCATATGTCTACCCCTTCGGATTTAAAGTTTTGGCCATTTTGTTCATGACACCGACCACGACAAATGTAATTACAATCATAATCGCGGCAACAACCGAGGCCAGATACCAGTCGTTGAGGGTCATGGCGTTCTGATACAGGAACGTAGCAATTACACGCTGCTTGCCTCCAAGGAGGGCAGGCGTGGTATACGCCGTCAGGCTTCCGACAAAGACAAGCACGGCTCCAATCACAAGTCCTGGCACAGCCAGCGGGAACACAACCCGGCGGAATGCCGTAATGCGCGATGCGCCGAGACTTTGCGCTGCTTTGAGCAAATCACCGTCAATGTTCTCCAGCACGCCCACCAGGGAGATAATCATCAGTGGCAGGAACAGATGCGTCAGACCGATCATCATCGCTGCAGGTGTGTACAGAATATCCAGCGGCTTGTCCACGATACCCAGACCAACAAGGGTGTTATTAATCAGCCCTTTTCGTCCAAGAATGATCATCCAGCTAAACGAGCGCACCACCGGGCTCGTCAGCAGCGGGAAGATCGCCAGTGCCAGCAAAATGCCTTTGCGGCGCGGCGCTTTCTGAGAAATATAATAAGCTGTCGGGAATCCGAGCACCACACAGACAATGGTGGTGACCACGCTGACTTGCAGCGTCGTAAGCAATATTTTCAAAAAGTATGGGTCTCTGAAAAAATGCATGTATCCTTCAAACGTGAAGGAGTTTTCTTGGAAAAACGTCGATCCGATCGTCAGGACAATCGGAATGATCATAAATGCCGCCAAAAACACGAATCCCGGCAGCAATAGCCAGTAGATTACTGATTTTTTCATCGCCATACTCCTGACTTGTAAATTTAATTCGAGATTGATACTTGAATACTCCGATTGCAGTACCGTCCTTCGATCCCTGTTATCCCCCGATTTATTGATTGATTTTCATAGGTGAAAATCGAGGGATAAAGGGGAACGCTTCGCTTCTCCAGATCGGTTCTGCACTCTCCGCAAGCGTATAAATATCTAATTGGGGCAGAGCAGCTACGCGTTTAACGCGTTGACAAATAGTTCAAGGAACGCTTCTGCGTCCACGGTTTCGCAGACGAGGGTGTTGGGCTGCTCGCCCAAACGGTTTTGGAAGTCGCATACCATCTGGCCATCGCACAAGCGGCTGGCGGTTTCGACATCGACGTAATATGACTTGCGTCCTACCAGTTCAGGGGCAAGGGCTACGCCCACGGCTAGTGGATCATGTAAAGCGCAAGCGCGGACGCCGTTCATTTGTTCGTAACGGTCGATATAAATCTCTGTGCTCTGAGCGACGTATTCACGAATTACAGGATCTGTGAGACGCTCAATCGTTGCTTCATTCAGCAATGTTTGACGCGTTACATCCAATCCGACTTGGGTAAGCTTCTCGATGCCTGTGTGCAGTACAATGCGTGCCGCCTCTGGATCAGCGTATGTGTTGTACTCGGCGGTCGGTGTAATGTTGCCATGTCCGCGAACCACACCACCCATGAAGATGACTTCCTTCAATAAAGAAGGCAATTCAGGACACTTCATCAGCGCGAGTGCCAAGTTAGTTAAGGGTGCGGTCATGATCAGAGTCAGTTCGCCGGGATACAACTTGGCTTGCTCCACGATAAAGTCTGGCGCAAAACCTTCCTCGGCTTGCTTGGACACCGCCGGATCAGGCAGCGCACCGCCCAATCCGTCCTGTCCATGTACCCGGTGTTCATAATGCGACTTGCGAGTGAGCGGTCCAGCTGCTCCGGCAATGACCGGAATTTCAGGTGCACCCGCTAGTTCAAGAATTTTGCACGTATTCTCTGTTGCCTGCTGGAGTGATACGTTCCCACAGACTGTGGTGATACCGAGAATGTCCAGCTTCCGGCTTTTGACCGCCAGCAAAATTGCCAGTGCATCGTCAATCCCCGTGTCCACATCCATAATGATGCGATTCCGCGATTCATTCATCCGTTCTCAACTCCTATATGGTGATTGGTTGCTTGCTGCAAATGATAAGTTGAACTAAAGAATATTTACACTTACCACTCCGATTACAGAATAACCTTCCGATCGCTGTTATCCCCAGATTTTTTTGAATCCCCTTCTTCAAAGGGAAAATCCGGGGATAGCGTATGCTTCCGAAGCAGCTTTCTTTCAGAAAGCTTTTAGGCGAACGCTTCGCTTCTTCACGTTATTTCTGCCCTCTCCGTTCTCGTGTAAAAAGTTTAGTTAAACTATATAGATCAAAGATAACTATTTAGTCGGTTACTTGTTTTTATTGTGCAATCTCGCGGTTCCAGCGATCTGTCCAGCCTTTAACCTGTTGATTCACAAATTCCATATCCAGCTTGTTCAGCTTCTCAACAACTTCAGCGCCGTATGTTACGCCTTCTGCTTCTTCAGCAGTCAGTTCAACTTTTGTGTTAACCGGGGAATCGACTTTAGCTTTGGCAGATTTCGCTTGTACATCCTGGCTAAGCTGCCAGTTGATGAACTCTTCAGCGAGTTCTTTGTTTTTGCTGCCCTTCACGACATTGATTGTGTTCATCACGGCATATGCACCTTCGCTAGGTGTAACAAACTTTGCATTAGGCACGGCTGCTTTCAGATCTTTGAAATACATTTCCATGATCGGTCCGCCCGCAATCTCTTCTTGGGAGAACATGTTCACGAACTCGGAAGTTTGGCTGTAGAATTTCACCACATTGCCGCTCAGTTTTTTCAGTTCAGCAAATGCCGCATCTTCATTAAACGTATCGTTTCCGGCTACACGGGAAGCTGCATCCACAACCATTGGGCCTGCTGTTGCCGTAATATTCGGGATGGTCAGGTTACCTTCGAACGCCGGGTCCCACAGGTCACTCCATGAAGTCACTTCTTTGGATACGAGATCCGGATTATAAGCGATACCGAGCTGTCCAACCGTGTAGGCCGGGCCATAATCTTCACCAAGTGGTGCTTTGGCAATATCATAAATGTCATTTACATTTGGAATTTTGGAACGGTCGATTTTCTCAAACAGACCTTCATCGATACCTTGTTGTGCATAGTAGTCAGACAGGTAGATGACATCGACATTGGATGTACCCTGACGGATTTTGTTCAGACGTTCAGCGTTATTGCCGACTTCGAGCACGATGTCTACATTATGTTCTTTTTCAAAGGGACCAAATACTTCTTCATTAAAGAAATCTTCGGAGAAGCCCCAAGTGGAGATAACCAATTTGTTCGCTGCGGTTCCTCCACTGCCTGATCCGCCTGTTGCATCATCCGTGCTGCTGCCACAACCTGCAAGTAATACTGATGTCATTGCCACTGCTGCCAAACCGCTAATCCACTTTTTCATCATGATCCTGATTCCCCCTGATATATGTGATGTGTATGAAAAAACAAAAAGAAAAGCATTCTTGTATAAACAAGAACACTTTTCTTCGTAAACAAAGGAAAGCGACACCCGCTGCCGGTACATCATCGGTTTCTGCTTCAGAATCAATCCGAAGACAAACGCCATCATATGAAATTGTACGGAACCTGGTCATGAATCCGGGTCATAACCTCCATATGCATCAACAAGAATCTATCCTTCCGATCCATCCTTAGGCCTGTTCCAGAATCACATTTGTGATAGCCCACTGAGTGGACGCATCATAATCCCGCAATATAGCTTCAATTGGCAAACCCATGTGTTGCTCGAGCTTCTCCCGGAATTTCTTCTTATATAAGACAGACATGCGGAAGTCCACTTCCAGCTTTAAGCCGGGGGCCTCCCCTTCCAGGGCGTCAGAGCGCGGTGAACGTCGGTGCTTCGCGTAGAAGGTCACAATGTTCTGGTCAATGGTCACTCTCAGGAGAGTGGTGCCAAATCCGAACAGTTCCTTCGAGATTTCGTTATAATACTGGCACATCTTCTTCTTACTCTCATTGCTGTCCAGTAGTTCCATGAACTCACCCACATCTCTTACTACCGTACATTCGACGTGTTAACACGATTGATTATACATAAATCTTCTGAAATGAGCAACCCAAAAGATATACTTAACATGTAAATCACACACAGAAGCGAACGATAAGACATTTACCTCCAAAAACAATTCGTCTTAAACCACAGTAAATTTACATTAATATGCCTGCATGTCAGTCCTATACTATTGTTACTTCTAAACTTCGTTTTAATACACAGTAATCGAGTCTTCGTTTCAACTTTCCCTATAAGGGTATTAATTCCTGCGAAACATAGACAAACTTCGTCAACAACCGTTAAAATGAGACACAATGTTGACATGTTTTTATTTTCTAGAAATTGGAGGCTTAACCCATGCAATGTCCAGTATGTAATCATGAAAATGGAGATGCCCAGTTTTGCGAGAGGTGCGGAACTAATCTAACGCGAACTACCTCTTCACCCTCACTTGTAAAGAACCCGGAATCTGCTGCTGCTTCAGAACCCGAATATACTCGCTGGTCCAGCACGCAGGCTACCTCTTCCCAGGCATCCGTTCCATCCAACACACCATCCGTCTCCATCCACAAGGAACAGGCGAGAGAATCAACAGGTACCAATGACCATGCTTCTGCGGGAGACAACAGCTCCAATCAGTGGAATAATATCGTGCAGAATGAGAAAGTTCAGCAAGCCAAAGAAGTAAGCAAACAGTACCTATCCTATTTCCTCAGTGTATTAGCCCGTCCTTATCAGACGATGAAAACCGTTGGTGACCAGCATTCACTAAACGGATGGCTAACAATGGCGCTGATTGCAGTCCTATCTTCTACATACTTCTTAATTACCTTTAGTCGTATAGGCATGGATGGCTTGTTCATTGGTGGATTTATCCGGCCGCTATTGTTCACCGTCATTATCCTGATAGCCTCAATTGCACTGATGTACACTATTCTGAAAATTGAGAAAATAACCTTCCGTCCCAAAACACTGGTTGCCCAGTTCGGTACATTGCTTGTTCCTGCTGTCGTATCCCTTGTTCTGGCGAATCTGTTTATTATCATCTCGTATTCCATCGCGATCGCCTTGCTTGTGGTCTCGTATATCATCATATTTGTCGCTCTAAACTCGGTGCTATTCCAATATCCATTGAATCGTACCAAAGCAGCCATCGACAGTATGTACAGTGTACTCATCGCCAATGTGGTCGTATTCTTTATTCTGTATCGTTTGTTGGGTGAGGTTATTATTGGACTGATCCGGCTGATGCTTTCGCCGTTTGGCCGTCTGTAAACACTTGTTATTTCGATGACAGAAACCTGCCGATCGCTGTTATCTCCAGATTTTTTTAATTCACTTTTACAAAGGTGAAAATCTGGAGATAAAGGCGACCGCTTTCGCTTCTATTCCAATAGATATAGATTCCTCTGACTCTTTAGAGTTATATAAGGCGCTCCCTGCTCACGTGGGGGACGCCTTTTTTAGTTTCCCAAGGCAGCATTGCACTGTGCATGTATCATACACTATAATGTGTAGTGCTAGAGGTGTGTTCTTATTTACGTAATAAACTAATCCAGCAACTCCCGTTACGTAATAAGATGATTCATCTTTGCCATCAACACTACATCACGTAGTGTTATGTCACTCATTTTATAAAGAAAGCAGAGGAACTCTCTATGGACATGACTCATATGAATCATATGCAAATGGAGCACGAGGTAGGTACATCCTACCTGTGGCTCTTCGTAGGTGTAATCGTGTTGCTGTTCTCCATCGCCGCCTATATCTGGGCATCGCGCACACAGGGAAAAATCCTGGGCCACATGAAAAAGAAAGAGCGGGCGGACATCCAGAAAAAAAGTCGATCCCTTCGGCTGGCTGCACATGTAATGATGGCTGTGTCGATTATTACGTTTGGCCTGTTCTTCATGCAAGGAGCAGGTAAAACATATAATGTAGCCGATCTGGAATCCAACGCGACAATCGACGTGACTGACGATAAATATTATGGGGCTGACCATACGGAGGACCCCATTCAGTATGAGATGACAATTCCAACATCGGGGCCGCATAATCCGCATGATATCAAGTTTGGATTTTACACCGACTTCCCCGGCTATAATTACCTGGTACACAATCTGGAGCACGGGGATATCATCATCTATTATCGGGAGAACGCAAGCGAGGATTTGAAGGAACATCTGAAATACCTCGCTAAATTCCGCGAAGCCGGAGCAGGTATTCTGGCTGTACCAAACAAGGATATTCCCGAAGGCAGTGAAGTCGTGGTGACCGCATGGACCAAAACGATGAAACTCGACCAATTCGACGATGCCAAGGTAGGTACTTTTATCAATAAATATATTAATCAGGGACCTGAAAAGATTCCTGCCTCTGTTCGCCAGGGCGGCGGAACGATGTAATGACGTAATCACTCAGTCATGTGAAGCCCCTCTAAGTAGTAACAATCGGGTGTGTCCCAATGATGGGCATGGTCAATATAGGATTGAAACGAAACTAGCTCCCGGATCAAATTGACTCGGGGGCTAATTCTTTATCGAACAGATGCCGATATTTCAAGTAGAAAACTGTATATTTGATATACAATACATACGAACCAAACAAGAACGACAAGCACCAAGTAAAGAGACAAAGAGACGATTGATTCAACAGATCAAGGGGGAACACTTTTACCAATGAACAGTTTGTTTATGAGGATCTTTTTATTTTTTTCCTGTCTGATGCTGGCTGCGGGTGCGGTTCTTGGCATTACCATGTACCGTTCATCGGCTCAACTGGTCGAACAATCCATGGGGATGCAGGCACAGGCTGTGGCTGAACGGGCTGCTGCATTAATTGACACCTCTCTGTATGCACCACTCAGTACCGGACAGGACGAGACAGCGTATTACGGCACATTGCGTGAGCAGCTTAGTCAGCTGCGCGAGGCCAATGGACTCAAGTATCTGTACACCCTTGGTACACGCGAAGAAAATGGAACAAATACATATTTCTACGTTGTAGATGGGGCTGCTGCGGATGTGGCAGAGGATGACTTCTCCCCTTACGGCTCCGCAGAAGAGACCCATTATGAAGGAATGCTGCAAGCTTTTGAACAGAATGAGCCTACTCGGGGTGAACTCACACAGGATGAATATGGCGCTACCATTACTGCGTATGTGCCAATCCATGGAGATGACGGGAAAGTACTCGGATTGGTCGGTGCAGATCTGGACTCCACTGCGGTCTATGAACTGATGTCCCGCAACCGTATGACCATGATCTGGACAGCCTTGGCTATTGTTCTGCTGAGTGTCTTGTTGGTGTATGGATTCGCCCATTACTTGACCCGACCATTGGTGAAGTTGAAGAAGTTAATTACCCAGGTAGGAAAAGGCGACCTGACCGTCAACGTTGAACTTAGTCGCAAGGACGAGGTGGGACAGCTCGCTTCCGAGTTCAAACATCTGGTTACAGGTACCCGTGATGTCATGACGGGCATCCGTCAAAGCTCCGATTCTCTGCTACAGGCTGCAGAAGGTGTATCGAAACATTCACAGGCGACTGCAGAAGCCAGTCAGCGTATTGCCGAGCATACGAATCATACGGCCAGTGGAGCTGCCGAACAGGTAGCTCGTGCGGGCGAAGTTACGGTAGCCATGGAAGAGATCACGCGCAGCATGCAGCACATTGCGAATTCTTCTTCTATGGTCGCGGATGTATCACAGGAAACGACCAATAACGCGGTGCAAGGTCAAGCCAACATCAACACGGCGATGGACAGCATGGACAAAATTCATCAAGCAAATGTGCAGATGGTGGCCTCCACCTCTCAGCTGGAGCAGTACTCAGGTAAAATTGAGTCGGTGGCACACCTGATGAAAGGCATCGCTTCACAGACCAATCTGCTTGCACTTAATGCAAGTATTGAAGCGGCTCGGGCAGGAGAGTATGGCAGCGGGTTTGCGGTGGTTGCCTCAGAGGTTCGCAAGCTTGCGGGGGAATCAGAGCAATCGTCCCAGCATGTCACCGAACTGATCGCCGAGATGACACGCCAGACTGCCCTGTTGTCAGAGCATATGTCTGCCAGCACATCAGCAGTCCAATCCGGTCTCGCTGTTGTTCAGGAGGCAGGCCGTTCATTCACATCCATTCATACCGGGATTGAGACGATGAATGAACGTCTGCACGAAGTATCCGCAGCATCTGAGCAGCTGTCTGCGAGTGCAGAAGAAGTGTCCGCTTCCGTGGAGGATATGGAACATATCTCACGCGAATCCTCTTCAAGTATCCAACAGGTGTCTCATGCTACCGGAAGCCAACTGCAATCCATGGATGAGATGAGTGCATCCGCTGAATCTCTGCGGGTACTGTCCAGTGAGCTGAACGGATTAATTAGTCGATTTAAAATATAACGTGCAGCTTAGATTGTTAGATATCAGCCCAAAACAAAAAGCCGCACGGCAGGGAAGGGATCATGGGGTTCAACCCCATACCCTGACCACTGCCTGCGGCTTTATTTTTGTACCTTTAATGTTGGCACGCCCTGAGGCTGCCTGAATTAATAGCGCTGCGGAGCAGCTTTTTTACCCAAATCCGTCATGTACGTAAAGAACGCTTCCGGATCGGTATCATACACCAGTTGTACTGGACGTCCGTCTGCTTGCTCCACCGTGCGGCCCTGGCTAGGACCATCCGGGATAACAATACAGTTTACGGTTTTTTTCTTCACGATGTCCTCGCGTCCAACGGAAGCCGTTGTCAGCACATCCCACAGATAGTATGTGGAATTTGTCTCACTGTACACCAGTGGCGGACAACCTGCGTAACAGTTACCCAGGAAATCAACGCCTTCGAAGCGACGCTCTGCTGCCCAGCGGTTACGAACGGCTGGAGTCAGAGGTACTTTGTTCGTGCTTTCCAGTGCAACCAGATCGATCTGGATACCACTCTGCCATACACGGTAAGCCGCTTCCGGGTCCCAGAATACGTTCCACTCTGCTGTGCCATCATGCTCAGGCTCTTCTACGTTACCACGCTCGAATGTACCACCCATCCATACCAGCTTGTCGATTTTCTCTTCAATGTCTGGTGCTTCGTCCAGTGCACGCGCAAGGTCAGTCAGTGGGCCTGTGAACAGGAGCAACGTTTTACCTTCGGTATTGCGCACTTTCTCGATTAGATGCTGGTGTGCAGGAACTGCAGAAAGTGGTGCTTCCATTTTGCCGGACTCGTTCAGTACAGGAAGTGCATCTACATAGAAGGAATGCAGTCTCCACGCCGCAGGAAATGGATTTTTCCCTCTGGAGTTGGATTTGGATACCTCTACGGAATATGTACCGAAACGATCGATGATTTTACGGCTGGCATCTGTTGCTGGCTCCAGATATCCGTCTGCCGGAATAACCGATACACCGGTTACATGTACATTGTCCATTTGCAGAAGCATGAACAGCGATACGAGGTCATCCACGCCGCCGTCATGGTTAAAATACACATTAAGTTGGTTCGTCATGCTTGCTTTCATCCTTCCCCTGGTTGTCCCATTGATGTTGATCATCCGTCTGCCCCAAGGCCGACGCTCTCTCTATTATGTCCCATAACCCTTGGCTACGTAAACCTTCCCCATGCAAAGAAAACAAGGATCACGCCTCATCATGCGGATATTTTACAGTTCCACCATTCCATCTCAGGAGCAGACCCGTCCAACTCAATTCCGTGCCATTGTTGTGCAAAAAGAAATGGACAGCAGGCTTGAAGCCCCGCCGTCCATCTCACCCCATCCATGCATTACATGGACTGGTTTTGTTTCTGTTTCTGTTTCTTCTCATTCTTCTCAGCAATCGGAATATACTTGCCTGGCCAGAAGGCCCATTTGCCCAGCAATGTGGTGATTGCCGGAACCATGAACGGACGTACCAGGAATGTATCCAACAACACACCAACAGCCGTTATAATTCCGAATTGCACCAATACTTGAATCGGCAGAGTCGCAAGTACCGCAAAGGTTCCTGCCAGAATCAGGCCCGCAGAGGTAATAACGGAGCTCGTCTCACCGACGCCTTCCTTAATGGCTTGACGAAGCGGCATCGTTTTGCGTTTTTGCCAGATGCTTGAGATCATGAAAATGTTGTAGTCTTCACCCAATGCCACCAAGAATACGAAGGAATACAGCGGAATCGCTCCCTGAATTGCATCTGCTCCAAGTCCATAGTGAATGATGATCCAACCCAGACCCAGTGCAGAGAAATACGAGAGAACAACCGTTGCAATCAGGTACGCTGTAGCTACAACAGAACGCAAGTATAATAGCAGCAACAATGTAATCATGCCAATGACCACTGGAATAATGATCTTGGCATCCCGTTCTCCTGCCATTTCAATATCATATTGTTCAGCCGTCTGACCATCAATCCAGACCTGACTGTCCACATTGGTTACTCCAGCATCTTGAAGCGCCTGTTCCGCAGTAGCCCGCAGATCCGGAATATGCTGCATCGCCTCCATGGAATATGGATTCAGATTAAATTCCACGTCATAAGCCGTAATGTTAGCATTCTTGGCACCCTGTTGGGCATCGCCTACTTTGCTAATGTAATCCAGCGATTCTAGCCGCTGCTTCAGATCAGTTTCTTTACCTTCGGCATCAATGATCACTTTCACTGGAGCCAGCTCACCTTGGGAGAATTGTTCGCCGATGACGGTGAAACCTTCGCGGGAAGGTACATCCTCCGGGAAGGAAGACAACAGATCATACGTGAATTTAACCTGAGTAGAGAATGCCGCCAGTCCTCCCAGCAATACCAACGTAATTGCAAGAACGGTCCATGGCTTCGTTACTACAACACGGCCAATCCAGCTTTCCTTCACTTTGCGCGGGGCAGGAGCCGGTTTGCCTTTTTTCTTCGCACGTTCGACTTCCATCTCATGTGTACGTGGTACGAACGGGTAGAATGAACCCCGACCGAAGATCGCCAAGAGCGCCGGAACCAGTGTCAGACTTGCAATAAACATAATAAAGATGGACAGACTGAACGGTACGGCAAAGCGATGATACGCACCATATTCAGCCAGCAACAGCACCAGTAGTGCTGCAACGACCGTGAATCCACTCATGGCAATGGCGCCGGAAGATCCCGTAATGGCCTGGAAGATGGCTTTCTTTTTGTCCGGCTCATGGTAGAGAATTTGGCGGTATCTGGAGATCATGAACAGGCAGTAATCCGTTCCTGCTCCGAATAACAATACAGTCATGATTGAGATTGACTGTGCGTCCACCGTAATCCAGCCTTGATCCGCCATGAATCCGAGAATCGGACTGGTCACCATATACGCGAATCCAACCGCAATAATTGGGATAATCGCTAGCACTGGCGAACGATAGATCAATAGCAGCAGCACCAATACCAGTACAACCGTAGCGATAAGCAAGGATACATCGGCGGAAGAGAATAGTCCGCTCGCATCAATGGATATCCCTACTGGCCCTGTTACACGAGCAATCAGTGTATTGGCATCATCTATAGCTACATCGAACGGGTTTGCCCCGAAGATGTCTTGTGTTTTTTGCTCAAGTGCTTCAATGCCTTGCTCTAATTGTTCTGCATCGGCACCTTCATTGAAGAAAAGCGGCATAACCAGGGTGCTTCCGTCTTCCGAAAGCTGGCCTTTCAACGCCTGTGGCGGCAATTGATAGAGTGGCACAACGGACTGTTGTTGTTCTACCGGATCTTGATCCAGTCGCTCCGTTAATGCCTGAATGTTCTGAATCTGCTCATCTGTCAGACCGCCTGCTTGACGCCATACGATTAACGCGGGCAGTCCTTCACCACCAGGGAATTCCTTCTCGGCAAGTGCAGCTGCCTGAACCGATGGTTTGGACTCACTTAGATCCTGCGCGTTATTAGTTTCACGATCACCAACAGCAGGCCATACCATGCCAAGCACAACGGCGATAATGATCCATACCAACAGTGTAATCCATTTGCTTCGTTTGCCAGCAACCCAGCGGCCATAACCCGAACCTTCTTGCATTGTCTCTTCATCTCCCTATTCTGTTTCTATGAAGCCCTATTTATGTGATGGTGTAGTAATGAACCATGGGTCATAGTATAATTGATTTAATTATATATACCGGAAGGTTAATTTTGCAATGCCTAATTTGTGAACATGCTTAGCCAGCGATTAAATACGTAAAGAGGTCAGTGATTATGAGCAAAAAAACAAACATCCCCCGGTCACCGGGCAGACCCAAAACGGGTGCCGATCAAGCATCTGTCCAAACCAACATATTGATGACAGCTTCACGTCTGTTTATGGAATATGGGTATGAACCCGTCTCTCTCCAACAGATTGCTTCATTATGCAATGTAACCAAAGCATCAATCTATTATCACTTCACCAGCAAAGCCGATCTGTTCACCGTTGCCATTACCCGCATAATGATGATGAGCATGCAGCAGACTTCGCTCCGCCTGGATGAACCCGGCACATTACAAGAGCGGCTGATCAAGGTTGCGCAAGCGAAGATGCAACACTCCCATATTGAGACGGAGAGCATGATGCGAGAAGCCGAGAAACATCTGAATACGGAGCAACTCAGCCAGATTCGAGAAGCTGAGGTTCAGATCTTCGAAGTGCTTGCGACCCACTTCAAGCAGGAGATGGACAATGGTTATTTGCGTGTTGCCAGTCCCATGCTGCTTGCCCATGCATTTACGTCACTGCTCATGCTCGCGAACCGCGAAGATGTGCGCAGCATGAATGGCGGCAGCATTGAGGAACTTGCACGGGAACTTGTGGCGCTATTTCTGGATGGAGCAGTTAAGCGGAACTAAAGACCCTACTATACATTTGTCTATGAGCAGCACAAGATGATGTCCGGAATGTTGACCCCTTATTCCATCACATTTTAGGAGGAACAACTTATGTCACATTCAAATCCTTCCCCACGCATCCCCCGTCTGCTGGAAACAAAGCGCATATACCTGCGTCCTTTCGAGATTACAGATGTGGAGGCTTACTTCCCCGGTCTGTTTGACGCCGAGATGCGCAGGCTGACGGGAACACAGAATAGTTTCACACGCGCTCAGGTTGAACGTTATGTTGAGAGTGCTGCACAAGATGACACCCGACTCATGCTACTTATTGCTTTACAGGAAAATGACCAGATCATCGGAGATGTCGTCCTGATGGACATGCATGCCAAGAATCGCAGTGCACACATCCGGGTTGCCATCGATCGGGTGGAGCATCAAGGAAAAGGCTACGGTAGCGAGGCATTACTGCTTATGCTGGACTACGGCTTCGGCATCTGTAACCTGCATCGAATCGAGCTTGAGGTGTACGCCTTCAACGAGCGAGCCATTCGCACGTATGAGAAACTCGGATTCCAGCGCGAGGGTGTGAAGCGGGATGTCTTGTTCTACAATCATCAATACCATGATGCCATTCAGATGAGCATGCTGGAGGATGAGTTCAGGCAACGTCATATGATAGATCAGGTAGGTAATAATTAAGTTTCCGTTCAGCCAAAATCAAACCAAAAAACCGGGGGATTTAATAACCCTCCCCGGTTAGAAACTTCAGATGACCCGTGAGCACCGACAGCTCGGCGGGTGTCTTCATATACAATTCGCCATCCGTGTCGGCTGACATTGGGGCATCTGTCTTCACTTTTAACGTAGATGTCTTGAAGTATGAAATGCTCTCACTCTGAGGCTGCCAATCTCCCTCCGGCTTGTGCGACAGAATCTCTCGCAGCAGCGGAATGCCTGTCTCATGAATAATGAGCACGTCCAGTTCGCCATCCTGCAACGCATCCGGTGCAAAGGGCAGGGCATTCGTTCCCAGAAAACGGCCATTGGCTGCGTAGATCATCACAGCTTCGCCTTCCATCTCTTTCCCATCCGCCTCCAGTTGGTATCGAAACGGCTCTGTATGACTAATTGTCTGTAACGTGCTGATGAAGTAACTAAGCTTACCCAGCGCGCCTTTCAGATTCTCGTTAATATTCTGCGAAGCATCACTGATCAAGCCAATGCCAAAAAAGTTCGTGAACACCCGATCATTAGCCCGTCCAACATCAATGGATACCACCCGACCTGCCAGCATTTCTTGTGCCGCAGTCTCTGCATCCGGTGAAATCCCGAGCGAACGCGCAAAGTCATTACACGTGCCTCCAGGCAATATACCAATCAACGGAGGATGTTGCAGATCGGCCAGTCCATTCACGCATTCATGCACCGTGCCATCCCCACCCAGGATAAACACCACATCGAATTGTTCCCCGCGCTCACGACACAGCTTCTCTCCTTCACCAGCTTCATCCGTACGCACAATGACAAGTTCATGGACAGCGGGAGCCAGCACACCAGCCACAAGGCCCACTGTATTCTCACGATTGGCCTTGCCCGAATGATGATGATGAATTAACAACGCTTTGTTAAATTCCATCCCTCTTCCTCCATTCCAATGCTTGTTAACCTTTACCCACAAAGGTTGAAGCCGTAAACAACAAGCCCTTCGCTAAGCACTCATCATGATTCCGAATATGTTTCCCAATAAGGTATGCATCCTAATCCTCATTCAATTCGTAATAGCTAGATGGCCCGTTTATCCATAAACCAATTCCTTTTTTAACCAGATTTATGCATGAGAATGAGGGTTTCTCCGCACCTTAATGTCATAAGGCTGCAAATTTTGCTGGTGAGAACCCATTCAAATCGAGTCAAAACGGTTATATCTATACCATATACGAATGGAGGGATTCCCTATGATTCCGGCAACGTTGGAACAATTGGAGCAAGTTCGCAAGGAATGCCGTACCATGGTTCGCAAAAGAGCTACCGCTTCCGCCGGTACAACACTCGTTCCGCTGCCCGGTACAGACGTACTGGCTGATGTGGGGATGCTGATGCAGTTGCTGCCTGCCATTAACAATAAATTCGGATTATCACAAAAACAGCTGGACGGCATGGACCCCGAGACCAAATCCATGATCTATGGATTCGTCATGTCCATCGGAAGCAAAGTCATCGGTCGTATGATCACCAAGGAATTGGTGGTACAGGTTCTGAAAAGAGTCGGCGTACGCGTAGCCACCAAATCGGTCGCCAAATTTGTTCCATTTGCAGGACAGGGACTGGCTGCCGCACTCAGCTTCACAGCCATGCGCTATGTTGGTAACAAACATGTGGATGACTGTTATGAGGTTGTGAAAGGTATGATTGAGCAGCGCGAATTAATTCCGGGTGAACCGGCTCCGTCTGCGCTGGAGGAAGCTAACAGCGACGACGTGAAGGTAGAAGTGAAGTCTGTCTCTAGCAACGACACTGATGAACCTGCGAAGGAGTCTAAGGATCAATAAATAAAACAATCCATATCCTAATGTCAACCCTCTGGATATACGACAAATAGCCGGGAGCACCCCTAGGGATGCTCTCGGCTATTCTTGTTAGTTGCATCTGTAATCAGATCGCCTGCGGTTGCTGCTCCGCAAACTGACTATTGTACAGATCCGCGTAGAAACCTTGACTCGCCATCAATTCATCATGATTGCCCTGTTCAATCACGTTACCATGATCCATAACCAGGATCAGATCAGCGCCGCGAATGGTAGACAAACGGTGTGCAATGACAAAGCTTGTGCGATCCTTCATCAGATCATTCATTGCTTTCTGGATAAATACTTCAGTCCGTGTATCCACGCTACTCGTCGCTTCATCCAGAATGAGGATGGCCGGGTTCGCCAGAATAGCTCTTGCGATGGTCAGCAACTGTTTCTGCCCTTGAGAGATGTTCGACGCCTCTTCATTCAGCACCGTATCATAACCATCAGGCAGTGTACGGATAAAGTGATCCGCATGTGCCGCAACGGCTGCCTTGATTACATCCTCTTCCGTAGAATCTTCTCGACCATAGGCGATGTTGTCCCGAATCGTTCCGTTGAACAACCAGGTATCCTGAAGCACCATGCCGAACAGACTGCGCAGCTTGCCCCGCTCCATGTCCTTAATGTCGGCACCGTCAATCGTAATCCGACCATCCTGAATTTCGTAGAAACGCATTAACAGGTTGATCAGAGTTGTTTTACCGGCTCCCGTTGGTCCAACAATGGCTACCGTCTGTCCCGGTTTTACATCAATATTCATGTTATGAATGAGCAGTTCATTTTCTTTATATCCAAAATTAACACCTTGGAATGTAACCGCACCTTTAGGCTGCTGTAGTTGCACGGGTTGTTTGGACTCCGGAACTTCTTCCTCTTCATCCAGCAGCTCAAATACCCGTTCTGCCGAAGCAATCGTTGATTGAATGATATTGGAGATATTAGCAATCTGGTTAATCGGTTGTGTGAATTGACGGGAGTACTGCGTGAAGGCCAGAATATCCCCGATGGAGATCGATCCGCGTGTAACGAAAATCCCACCAACCACACAGATCAGTACATAACCCAGGTTACCGACAAAACTCATGAGCGGCATAATAATACCGGAGATAAACTGGGCTTTCCAACCGGATTCATACAGTTCTTCATTGACTTTCTCGAATTGCTGTACCGATTGTTCTTCGCGTCCAAATGCTTTGACAACCTTGTGTCCCGTGTACATCTCTTCGACATGACCGTTCAGTTCCCCAAGGGATTTCTGTTGACCCGCAAAGTGCTTTTGCGAACGGGAAGCGACCAGCATGACAACAACCACACTGAGTGGCAACGTCAAAATCGTGATCAGTGTCATCCATGGACTAATCGTCAGCATCATGATAATTACGCCGACAATTGTGACGATGGACGTAATGAACTGTGCCAAACTTTGCTGAAGTGTATTACTGATATTGTCCACGTCATTCGTGGCACGGCTAAGTGTCTCCCCAGTTGTGCGGGAGTCAAAATATTTCAAAGGAAGACGTCCAACCTTCGCACTGATCTGCTCACGCATGTCATACACAACACGTTGGGCCACACCGGCCATCAGGTATTGTTGAACATACATAAATGCAGCACTGAACAGATAGAGTCCGCCCAGCAGGTATAATACTTTCATCAATGCAGGAAAATCAATCCCGGCTCCCTGTACACCCTGGAGGATGGCAATGGCGCCTTTACTGAGTATATCCGTTCCTTCTGCCATAACTTTTGGACTGATGATGCTGAATACGGTACTCAAAATGGCTGCAACCAGCACACCAAGTAGACGAGAACTATGGGGCTGGAGATAACGAATCAAGCGACGCAGTGTGCCTTTGAAATCTTTTGCTTTCTCAGCGGGAGGTCGCATGCCCATTCCGGGACCTGGACCCGGCCCACCATGGGGACGAGGCGACTTGCGTTCTGTACGTTCACTCATGCGATCTCCTCCTCTGTCAGCTGGGAGGATACAATCTCGCGATACACTTCATTGTGCTCCAGCAGCTCTTTATGTGTTCCTGAACCGACAATTCGGCCCTCATCCATAACCAAAATGCGATCGGCATCCATTACTGTACTTACGCGCTGCGCAACAATTAGCACAGCCGCTTCTGTCGTTTCGGACTTCAGCGCAGCACGAAGTTTAGCATCCGTTTTGAAATCAAGAGCAGAGAAACTGTCATCAAAGATATAAACTTCCGGACGGCGAACAAGTGCGCGAGCGATGGACAGACGTTGCTTTTGTCCACCAGATACGTTGTTACCACCTTGTGCGATAAGGCTGTCATATCCCTCTTTCATCTCGGTAATGAAGTTCTCCGCCTGAGCCGTACGGGCCGCATGCACAATTTCATCCATTGTGGCATCGTCTTTCCCGTGACGAATATTCTCCATAATTGTACCCGTGAAGAGAACTGCTTTTTGTGGTACAAAGCCAATTTTGGCACGTAAATCTTCCTGCCGAAGCTCACGCACATCCGTACCATTTACCCGAACACTGCCCTCGGTCACATCATAGAATCGTGGAATAAGACTGAGCAATGTCGATTTCCCAGAACCCGTACCGCCAATGATGGCTGTTGTCTCACCTGAGCGAGCTGTGAAGGAGATATCGGACAAAGCTGGATTCTCTGCACCCGGATAACGGAAAGTTACATTGTCAAACTCAATCATACCCTGCATGGATTTCATACCACGAGGTTGCTCGGGATTGCTAAGATCCGGCTGCATATCAAGCACTTCGTTGATCCGTTCTGCCGATGCTGAAGCTCTTGGAATCATGACAAAGATCATCGAAACCATAATCAGTGAGAACATGATTTGCATTGCATATTGGATGAAGGCAATCAATGCACCGATATTCATATTGCCGCTGTCGATCCGCATTCCACCAAAATAAAGGATGGCAATCATCGAAAAGTTCATAACCAGCATCATCACAGGCATGATGGTCGCCATGAGCACATTAACTTTGATCGATGAATCTCTCAGTTCTGTGTTGGCCCCGTTAAAGCGCACTTTCTCATGCTCCCCACGGTTGAATGAACGAACAACCCGAATCCCTGTTAACTGCTCACGCAGCACCAGGTTGAGACGGTCCAGCTTTTTCTGAATGGTTTTGAACAAAGGTAAACCCTTGGCACCAATCAGCGCAATAGCTCCACCCAGTACCGGAAGCACGACCAGGAAAATCGTAGACAATTTGGCGTCCTGAGATACCGCCATGAAGATACCCCCGATACACATGAGCGGAGCCATAATCATCATTCGCAGCATCATTGTAAGTACATTCTGTACCTGAGTGATGTCATTCGTCGTACGCGTAATCAGTGAAGCAGTACCCATCTTATCGAACTCCTGGAGAGAGAAGTTCTCCACATGGCGAAATACTCTGCTCCGCAGTTGTTTGGCAAATCCACCCGCTGTTCGAGATGAGAGATAACTGGCAATCACCGAACACGCTGTTCCGCCAATCGCAATGACCAACATCCATCCACCAATCTGCCAGATATACGGGATATCCCCTTTAATGATGCCGTCATTCACAATATCTGCCATTAACGTAGGCAGGTACAATTCAGCAAGCGACTGAAACAGTACCAACACCAGAATGAAAATAATCGGAATTCGGTATGGCTTCAGCATGCTAAACAGTTTCATCATGGCGTATCATCTCCTCTTGTCGAATCATCCTTTTGCAAGGAAGTTAATGTATCAAAAAAGGTGTATACCTTTGTCAACAACTCAGCCAGCTGAGTACTGTCTTGCTCACCCAAATGCTCAACTAACTTATTGAATATTTCCATGCGCTCTTGGTGAGCAGCCCGAATAATTTCACGACCTGCTTCAGTAATCGTGATGCGGACAGCACGGCGATCCTCCGGGTCCATCGTCCGTTTGACCAGCCCCTCATCTTCAAGGCCACGAATAACGGGTGTAATGGTCGGTGACTTCACTCGTAGCAATGCGCTGATTTCCGAGACTTTCATCCCGGGATGATTGGATTCGATCGTGTCATTGAAATCAGGCGGATTGTCCTGCCAGTTCAATTGTTCTCCCGGATGCATCCCGTGGAGTAAACAACCCAGCACCATAATTTCATTGTGATTGCGCCCATGAGGTTTATGTTGCCTCCATTTGCCTTTATTAAACTGCATAATGGAGTACAAAAGCTTCTGAGCGACCGGATCTATACCAGTCATAATGGGTCCCTCCTTCTTTCTTTATCATTCCATAGACATCCAACATCATAGGACATCTATTAAATAGCAGTACAATTAAATAGATGCACAATTAATTAGGTGTACTAAGTATATTATCGTAAGAAATGAATGTCAAACATCTAAAAATAACCAATATATAATCAAGAGCATACACGCGCTTGATTATGGGTTTTGTCATTTTGCCGTCATTGGAGCCAGATATACTTATTTCAAAATGTAGTAACCAGAATTTAAGGAGATGAAGATTGAAGATGAACAGATTCAAAATAGGAAAAACAGGTATGTTATTGGCTTTGTTTGCAGTTTTATTAAGCGGATGTGTAACCAACAAAAGTTCCATTATAATACAATATCCCAATGATAAACCGAGCGAAGGTACTCAAGTATTCTTCAGGTATTCCAGTGGAGAAGTTGTACAGGTTCCAGATATCGGAGTTAACAGCAGTGTAGAAGCTATCATGGATATTAATAAAAAGATCGTCGGGGGATACGCTGAAACAGATGGAATAGCATGGGTTCCAGATAACAATATCCCTGATATATCTGGCAATCTAATTAATATTCTCAATATTCAAAGTAATAAACCAGCATCTGCCGCACATCATGTCCAGTTAATTGCGGCATCCCAGCCTTCTTCTTATTCGGGTTATCTAAATTATACGTTGGCTGTTTACGATGAGCAGGGGCAACCTGTTAACAACCGAACTGAAGTCTTCCTGCATGGAGACGATCCAAATTTAGAATTTCATAGTCTGAATGGATATGGTGACCAAACCGTAGCCAATGGATATTCCTACTATACACAGGGTGGACTTGTAACCTTTCCAATCAAATCGGGAACAATTACAAAGCCGATCAGCGTATACTCTGGCTCAAAATTGCTTAATGATAACTTACTATCCATCGTTACCAATGTGAAAATAACCACTCCGGACGATGTCTATTCTGTAGTCACTGGTGAGACGTTGGCTCTGAATGCTACAATCTCACCTTCTAACGCGATCAATCCTGCCGTGACTTGGTCTGTCTCGGATCAAACCGGAACAGCCACGATCGATCCGACTACAGGCGTACTTACCGCCGGAAACCCGGGAACCGTGTTGGCTCAGGCGGCTGCTACAGATGGTAGTGGCGTTGTCGAAAATGTGCAAGTCACCATTACGCCGACTCCTGTTCTCGTGAATTCCATTACCATCAGCGGGAGCGATTCTATGCAAACAGGTCAGTCCATTTCCCTGACGGCAAATGTCCTTCCAGCCGATGCCAAGAATCCTTCTGTAGTCTGGTCAGTACAGGACGGAACAGGCAAAGCGACCATTGATGCAAACGGAAAACTAACTGGAACTTCAGCAGGAACTGTTCTGGTTAAAGCCGAGGCCGCAGATCTATCAGGCGTATTCGGAACCAAAACCGTTGTGATTACCACAATCAACAACGGGAACAATGGAGGAAACACAGGTGGTAACTCTGGAGGAGGTTCAAGTGGCGGTGGATCAGGCTCACCCGCAGCACCTGCACCAGTTCCTACGCCTGTACCAACACCCGTGACACCATCTGAGCCGAGCCCTCAGCCAACACCCGGAACAGATGTAGTATCTGGACCTACATTCAACAACCAGGTTATCAATATGGATGCCTTCATGGCGAGCTTCACCCAGAAGATTAAAGCAGCACAGTCCAATCTTGCGTCAGTTCAATTAACCGATACAAGCACACACTGGGCAGATGCGACAATAAATAACTTCGTGAAGCTAGGGGTCGTAACAGGTTATGCCGACGGCTCCTTCCACCCGAACGCCAGTATCACCCGTGCCGAGTTCGCAACCCTGATCGCCAAAGTATTTGATCTGTCGAGCAACCAAGGCAATACAATAAGCGACGTATCAGGTCACTGGGCAGAGTCTTCCATTCGCTCTCTGCAAAGCAAGGGTGTGTTATCCGGTTACCCGGACGGTACATTCAGACCGAATCAAGAGATTAAACGTGCTGAGATCATCGCCATCATCTCGCGCATTATGGATCTGAGCAAAGTACCCACCGCAGAAGCACCTGCTTTCTCCGATCTGGAGCAAATCTGGAATAAAGATCAACTCCAGCAAGCGGCAGCAGCCGGGATTATTCAAGGAGATCGGAATGGAGAATTCCATCCTGCGAACTCCGCTTCCCGTGCAGAAGCATTGACTATTATTTTGCGAGTGCTACAGACCAATCCTGAATTTGCCGCACTTCTACAATCCCTATAATTAAGATGCAATAATTGAAGCCTTCCAAGCCTGTTTCCAGGCTTGGTGGGCTTTTTTAACAGATTCAACCTTCTATGGGGACTTCCTTTTTGATTTCAAAAATAAAAGTCATTACCCGCTCTCAAACACGTATGTTTTTAATCCTGATTCTGATAACATAGGAGGCATATCTTGCATGAATATATCTTAGATCGAGGCGGCCCATCCATGAACCCTAATATGTACTTATCTGCATTGCTGATGGCTGCGACCTGCTGCACATTAATGCTTGCTTACCTCTCCTATAAAAGAAGAAGCTCGCCCATTGCCGTCAGTTACGGGCTGGGGATGCTTGTCAGTTCTTTTTATACATTCGGCTATGGCTTCGAGATCATTAGTCAGCAACTGGACCATATTCGATTCTGGCTTCGAATCGAGTATGTTGGAATTCTGCTTGGGCCGGTGTTCTACTTCCTTATGGTACTGCATTATACAGGCCGTGAATCATGGGTGCGGACACGCAATGTGGTTCTATTGCTGATTGTGCCTGTTTTTACGTTTATCACACATAATACCAATGAGTGGCATCATCTCTTCTATACCAACATGACGATCGATACATCCTGGGGATTTCCACTCGTGTCTCTTGAGAGAGGACCTTTATTTTCTGTTCATGTCGTCTTTTCCTATGCACTGTTCTTTATTTCTGTGTTTTTCCTGATACAGATGTTGCTTCGTGCCGCACCCCCTTTGAAAAAACAAGTGGTGTTCATGATTATTGGCTCCTGTGGACCATTCATTTTCTCACTAATTTACCTAAGTAATATCTTTCATTCACCCCTTGATTTTTCTCCATTTGGATTTGTTATATCGGGCATCTTCTACACATGGGGAGTCTTCCAATTCAATCTACTTCGTCTGGCTCCGCTGGCATACCAAAAGGTATTCGAATCCATACAGGATGCTGTTATTGTGTTCGATCTGGACCATGTGTTGACCAGCTACAACCGTTCTGCCCGGCGTATCATTGAGTCTCTTCATCCCAAAGGCTTGGGCCAACATGCCAGTCAGGTACTTGTACAATACCCACAGCTTCTAGCAAAGCTGCTTGAACAGGAACCGCTTAACGATGTCCGTAAAATTCAACTCTCCAACGACCCGAGTAGTAGAACCTATAACGTTCATCTTTCTCTTGTTCAGCATCAAAGTGGTAAACCCATTGGCAAGATGCTACTGCTTAATGATGTGACTGAAGCCGTGCAGGCCGAGAAGAAACTTCGCGACAACGCCCAACAGTTAAGTGAGCTCAACACGTTCAAAGACCGAATGTTCAATGTCGTGGCTCACGATATACGTGATCCAGTAGCCGTACTGGTTAATCTGATGGACTTGCTTGAGGAAGAAATACAAGGATCCAATGCTGATCATGAAGAGATTATCCATGAAATGAAGCACCAGATTCATAATACGTTTGCTCTGGTAGAAGGACTGCTCGAGTGGTTCCGCAGCCAAGGCGGAGGGCAGGTCTTCCATCCGGTAGAACGGGATCTGCACTATTCTGTGGAGGCAAGTATACGCTTGTTACGTGTTCGCAGCGAGAATAAGCAGATTCACATGGTATCGAATATTTCACCAGGAGTGTGCGTCTATGCGGATAAAGAAATGCTTGACCTGATTCTTCGAAACCTTTTATCCAACAGCATTAAATTCAGTAATCCGGGAGGACAGATCACGTTGAACGCCGAACGAAAGGATCAGCACATTGTGGTATCCGTCAGCGATACGGGAGAAGGGATTACGGATGAACAGGCCCGTTCCCTGCTTCAGGATGAGTATCCGGTATCGGCAACGGGAACAGCGGGAGAACGAGGCAGCGGGTTTGGTTTGAATCTCTGCCGAGAGTTCGTACGCCTGAATGGGGGCGAGATCTGGTTTGACAGCAGACCTTCGCAAGGCAGCACCTTCTACTTCTCTATACCCCTCCCACCCGAGACTACTGCAAGCGGGCCTCTTCCATACTCCGTGCAGGTGGGGGACAATACATGAAGGTCATTCTGGTAGACGATGAGAAGGCCATGCACCTGATTATGAAAAAGATGCTGGCAAAGATCGGGGAAGTGGAGGTCATGGGTGCATTTCTGAATACTAAGGCCGCATCATCATATCTTGACGATCACGAGGTAGATCTAATTTTTGTCGATATTAACATGCCCCGGGAAAGTGGACTGGAATTCGCAGAAGGACTGCGAAAGCAGGGAAAACAGACCCGGATTGTATTTATAACATCTCATGTAGAATATGCCTTATCTGCATTCGAGGTCTTTGCCTTTGATTATATGGTGAAACCAGTGAAACAGGATCGGCTCCTCCAAACGGTACACAGAGCGCTGGCAGAGTCGCGCAGCAAGTTACCTGAGGAAGAAGTCGTGGCAACGATTGAAGCGCAAGCGGTAGAGTTCAATGCTCTGGGCAGAATCGAGATTCACAGCGACCACGGAACCAAGACCAAATGGAAATCCAGCAAAAGTATTGAATTGTTTGCATATCTGCTTGTCCAGCAAGGACGGCTTGTATCCCGTACCCGTCTCATTGAAGATATTTTCGGAAACATGCCACAGAAGAATGCCGAAGTCTACCTCAACACAACAGTTTATCAGCTACGCAAGTTGCTTAATGGGTATGGACTGAAAAAAGTACTTCATACGTACAATAATTATTACGCTCTGAATTTATCCGATATTACGGTGGATTTTATCAGCTTCGAAGAAGGATGTAGGCGGCTATCCATCATTCAATCCGGAGCAGACATGGAACAAGCCCTATTGATTGAGCAAATGTATGTGGGTGATTTATTTGGAGAGTATGGATACACGTGGTCCTTAAGCGAGGTTGAACGACTGTCACTTATGTATAACGCATTGAACCAGCGGTTGTGTAATGCCCTACTGGAAGCCAAAGATACCAGTAATGCTATCCGCCTACTCAAAAAACTCCTGCATCGCAATGAATTGCACGAAGAATCGCTGATCCTGCTCATCCGAGCACTTTCCATGCAGAATAACAAGGAAGCCCTGATCAAACATTATGAACAATATTCAGCACATTTAATTCAGGAAATAGGTGCTGCTCCTTCTCAGGAGCTTGCTGCTCTATATGCACAATTATTATCGGAAACCCAATAGTGATAGGGTCAATGGATGTAATGGCTCGAATATAGCATACAAAAGAAGCTCCCTTCTATACTCCAGTGGATGATGACCCGGGGTAAGAAATGGGAGCATTTTTATTACGTTTGAAAAGTAGAAACTAGAGAATCTTCTTATTGCATAACTTGCATGATTAGATGCGCTTGTTAATCATCAGGACTGTGAAGCAGAGACTGTTTTAGGAACTGAAGCAAACGGGAAATATTCTTTTGCATTGTTGTAGGCGATGCCCTGTACGATCTGACCAAGCAGCTCCATATCCTGCGGTGCCTCCCCTTGTTCGGCCCATTCACCGATAAGGTTGCAGACCAGACGACGGAAATACTCATGCCGGGTGTAGGACAGGAAGCTGCGTGAATCGGTCAGCATGCCAACAAAACGGCTGAGCAGACCCACATTCGCCAGTGCCTTCATCTGAGCGATCATGCCATCCTTCGTATCATTGAACCACCATGCTGCACCAAGCTGGATTTTGCCCGGAATGCCCCCGCCCTGGAAGCTGCCGATGATCGCCGCGAGCACTTCGTTGTCCCTTGGATTCAGAGAATACAGAATCGTTTTGGGCAGTGCTTGCTGCTGTTCCAACGCGTCGAGCAATCCAATCATCGCTGCGGAAAGCGGCGTATCATTCACGGCATCGTAACCGGTATCTGGCCCAAGCTGGGCAAACATCCGCGTATTGTTGTTACGGGCTGCATTAATGTGGAACTGCATCACCCAGCCCCGCTCTGCATACAGTTTGCCAAGGAATGTCAGCGTCACTGTCTTGTACTTGTCCTCTTCCTCACGACTTACCTTCTGACCCGCAAGTGCCTTGGCAAAGATGGAAGCTGCTTCCTCTCGCGTAGCTACACCGTAAGGGACATAATCGAGTGCATGGTCAGAGACTCTGCCGCCGACAGAATGGAAGAATTCCACACGTGACTCCAGCGCAGCAAGGAAGGATTCATAATCTGAAATGGCAGTGCCAGATGCCTGCGACAGCTTGCCCACCCATTCCACGAAGGTATCCCGGTTCAATTCCAAGCCTTTATCCGGGCGGAAAGAAGGTAATACCGCCGTGTCAAAGCCTTCGATTTCCTGAATCTTTAGATGATACTCCAGAGAATCCGTTGGGTCATCGGTTGTGCACACAACAGTGACATTGGATTTCGTAATCAGATCACGTGCACCGAATCCGTCACTGTTCAGTTTGGCATTTACTTTTTCCCAGATGGCCGGTGCGCTTGTCTCATTCAATACTTCGTAGACCCCGAAATATCGCTGTAATTCCAAGTGAGACCAGGCATACAGCGGATTACCGATCATCATAGGGACCGTTTTGGCGTAAGCCAGGAAACGATCGTAATCAGTCACTCCTTCGCCGCCGGTCACATATTGCTCTTCAATTCCGTTTGCGCGCATGAGCCGCCACTTATAGTGATCACCGTATAACCAAGCCTCTGTAAGATTGCCAAAGGTTTTGTTCTCGTAGATCTCCTGAGGACTGAGGTGGCAATGATAATCAATAATCGGCATGTCTTTGGCATAATCCTCATATAACTTGATCGCCGTTTCATTGTGCAGCAAAAATTGTTCATCCAGAAAAGATTTCATTCGCCTCGCACGCTCCCTTTAGGTGAGTTTACGTTCATATGGGTTCACTTCCCATCTTTACGCTACACTGTTTATCATCAAAGTTCAATATAAAATGATAGCGTTATCAAAAAAGGTTGATTTAGGCATATATTCGGGAACAAGGTATACTGGATTTAACGCAAGGATGCTGATCTGAAGATCACACAAGGAGATGAAATGAATTGAAAGTTACTTTTCTGGGCACAGGAGATATGTTTAGCGTGGAGCAGCACCACAATAGTATGCTGGCTGAATTCGGTGACACGCATCTGGTCATTGATTTTCCGGAATCGAATGCCAAAGCACTCAAGGAATACGGTTTTCCAATGACCGATATCCACAACGTGTTCATTACCCACCTGCATGAGGATCATATTAACGGTGTACAGATGCTGGGTTATTACGCACAGATCGTAGGCGACCGCAAACCCCGTCTGTTCATCCACGAACAATTGGTAGATCCGCTCTGGAACATTCTATCCCCCGGCATGCGCTACACAACGGATGGTGAACGTACCATGAGCGATTACTACGATGTCGTTCCTCTGCCAGATGGAGGCACATTCGAACTGGGCGGCGTGACGTTTGAGACGTTTCGGACCCAACATGTTCCCGGTATGGTCAGCAATGGGCTGCTCGCCAAGCCTTACTTCTATTACAGTGCAGACAGTACACTCGACCAGGAACGGGTGGAGCAAGTTGCCGCTGATGTGCAGCTGATTTTCCATGAATGTCATATGCATGATGTGGTGATCAAATCCCATACCTCATTGAAGGATCTGGAGCAGTTACCCGCGGAAGTGAGACAGAAAACCGTACTGATGCATTATCATGATGAGTACGCGGATGCGGACAAACGGGAACAGTTCAACCGCGAGCATGATCTGCGAATGGTTGGTACGTTGGAATCATTTGAACTGAAGTAGGTAAACGGAGAGAGGACATCGGATATTATCGTATTCGATCTATATTCTAATGGAGGTCATTGCTATGGAATATCGAATTGAACAAGGTTACTTTCTGATATATTCTCCTGCAAGAAGCACCAGTAGTGGAGACATCATGGTGGTTAAATTACTGGAAAGACCCTTTAAGGATAGAGTTGAATTCCTCATTAACAGCAAAAACTATGAGTGTACTACACACCATGAATACTTAAACTTTGAGCCAACTTCTCATCATAAACCTGAGAAGCCTGGAGCATTTTCAATGGAACGAAGTGAGTTCAATCAAATGTGGGATACGATGAATCAGTATTTTGAAGAGTAATAACCTTATCCTGCTGTTAAATCTAAGCTGATTCCTTTCTCATTTCATGTTTTCACTTGCAGCAGTGATTCGTTTGCCTATGGCGGCGAGCCTTAACTCAGTTAAGCTAACGAATCTGAGAGGCCTTATTCGGCTGAAATCCGAGTTACCAGTATTCTAACGAATCTCAAATACGTTAATCTGCTGATATTGCTCCAATTAGCGTTAATTCAATCGTTTTTGAGAGTAATAAGGTTACTGAGATTCGTTAGAATTCCAATAACGCTAATTCAGTGCAAATAAGTTGCCCTCGGTTCGTTAGGATGGAGTTTTAGTTGTGCCTAGAAAAATGCAAAAAACCACCTGGACACAGGTATACTCGCTCTCCTGTTCAGATGGTTTAACGATCAATCTATATACTGTTTTCATATCAATCGATGTACCTTTTCTTATCCTGCCTGGCACATGCCATTACTCAGCGTCAGCGCAGTCCTCATTCTGTTCGGGAAGGGCCCATACCGACACGCCCCCACCGCACACATGGAAGGTGGCCCAGCCGTCTTTCTCAATGGTAATCTGATCCTCACAGCTCTTCGTCAGATCCACCCAGACTTCACCAGCTCGATGCTCTCCGACGAACATTCTCTTCTCGCCGTCATCGCCGTTGGAGATGACCACCGCACAACCGGAACCTTCGATTTCCTCTACGCCACGACGAACCCAGCCAATCGTATTGGCGTGATCGAAGTAATCTTCCTGCTCTCCATACGCCTTGTTGCAACGGGCAGACAGCAGAATGTCCAGAATTTCTTTTTTGCCATCCACAGGTTCAGGTCCACCAATGCCATAATAATCCCCGTAAAATACAACCGGATAACCATCCCGACGTAATAACGTCAACGCATAAGCGCTCGGCTTAAACCAATCACCAATCCATGATTCCAACGCTTCATGAGGTTGGGAGTCATGGTTATCTACAAAAGTTACCGCATGGGTAGGATGTGTCTGCACCAAGGTATCATCAAAAATTTTGGAGAGATCAAAGTCTCTACCTGCAAGCGAAGCCTCATGCAACTTGTAGTGAAGAGACACGTCAAACAGGTCGATCTGATAGTCTACCGTATCAAGGAATTCACGACATGCATCCAGGTTCGAATTCCAGAACTCACCTACGATGTAGAAATCCTGACCGCGTTTGCGGATCATCTCTGCTGCGAACTCCTTGATGAATTCGTGGTTGATATGCTTAATCGCATCCAGCCGGAACCCACCACACTGGAGGGTATCGATCAGCCATTTTCCCCAATCAATCATCTCGCACCGAACATCCGGGTGGTTATAATCTATATTGGCGAACATCAGATAGTCATAGTTGCCAAACTCATCATCGACATTCTCATTCCATTTTTTATTCTCTCCTGCGATGCGGAATACACCGGTTCGTTCTCCCTTGGCGTCAAAGTCTGTACCGTTGAAATGTTCAGAGCTCCACTTAAAGGAGGAGTATTGAGCTCCGCGACCCGGAAATGTGAATTTGGTCCAACCTTCAATTTCGAACGGCTCGGAAATTTCCTTCGTTCGATCATTGGGATCAACCTCAATCACTTTGAACACTTCCGTCTCATCTGCTCCGGCCTTGTGATTCATAACCAGATCCACATAGACGGCAATGCCGTTCTTCTGACACTCAGCAATGGCCTCCACCAGTTCCTGCTTGGTGCCATATTTGGTCCGTACGGTACCCTTTTGATCAAATTCGCCCAGATCGTACAGATCATATACACCATAACCTGTATCTTCTGCTGACACTGCCTTGGTTACGGGTGGTACCCATACCGAGTCAATGCCTTTGGCTTTCAGTTCCGGGGCCATTTCAGCCAGTCGCTTCCAATGATCTCCGTCTGCAGCCAGGTGCCATTCAAAAAACTGCATCATGGTATGATTTCTCTTCATTATAACCGACCTCCTTGATTGCTTTCGAAGCGGACCGCGGAACGGATAGGGTAATTGCCGTTGTTCGTTCGTTGCTAACCAAGTTATAACCCTTTCACCCTACCCTTCAATCATATAAAGGAAAGAAATTTGAGAAAAATCGTGTAAATGATTAGTTCAACTTATATACATGGATCATTTCATCCGTAGTTCATTCATCAAATTCGTTTATAGTCCCGCCACTCCTCGGGCAACAGGGAACGATACGGTTCCTGGATAAAACGATCGTCGACCAGCACCAGCACACCTCTGTCTTCCTCCGTCCGAATCAGCCGTCCACCCGCCTGCAGCACCTTGTTCATCCCCGGGAAAATATAGGCGTAATTGAATCCGTTGCGTCCTGTCCGATCATAGTAATCACGTAATACGTTGTTCTCCAGACCAATCTGCGGCAACCCCGCACCTACCACAACGACGCCATTCAAACGGTCTCCCGGCAGATCGACCCCCTCCGAGAATACGCCACCCATGACGGCAAAAACCAAGCATGTTCGTTCAGGATTCGGCTGAAATCCATCCAAAAACTGCTCCCGTTCCAGTTCGTTCATGCCTTGCTTTTGTATGACCGTATCCGCTTCACTTGGAAGCTGTGCATAGGTCTCATATATCTCGCGCATATAAGGATAGGAAGGGAAGAACACCATTAGATTGCTGCGCGGCCATTCACTTACCAGCTGTTGCAGCATCTCCGCAATGGGTCGCCGGGATTGCTCCCGATCCTTATAACGCACGGATAAGGGCAGAAGTCTCACATCCAATTGTTCGCGCTGAAATGGTGAGGGAATCTGCAATGTATAATCCTCTTCCTCTGCACCCAGCATATCCCGGTAATAGCGAAGAGGTGACAAGGTAGCCGAAAAATGAATGAGGGAGCGGAATCCTTTGGCCGTCTGACGAAGCAGTACCGAAGGGTCGAGACAAAATAACTTCACTCTCACTTCACTTCGAACACACTCTGCATACGTAATAAAACGTTCATCATACAGCTTGGCAATACGCAGGAAATTCTGTGCTGTGAAGTAGGCATCCAACAGCAACTGATCCGTCTCGGCATTCCCCGAACCACCTTCAACAAGACATTGCTCCGCAACCATGACAAAAGGCTCCAGCCGTTCAATCAGTTCCTCCGGTGCTTCCTGCTGGATGATCTTTCCTTCTTCTCCACCGTTTTTCCGAAGGGTAATCAGATACTTATCAATGGCCCCGGTGTAGTCAACAATGGCTTTGGCAGCAGGCACACTGCTGTCCAGCGACTGAAATTCTCTTTTCACATCTAGAAATACTGCCTTCTCCAGCTCAGCGGAAAACATCATTCGGCCACGATCGACCAGATTATGAGCCTCGTCCACCAGTAACACCGTCTTGCGTTTCTGCTCCTCCAACATTCGTTTCAGAGAAATACGCGGATCGAAAATATAGTTATAATCGCAGATCACCGCATCAGCTGCATACGCCGCATCCAATGAAAACTCAAACGGACACACCCGATGTTTGCGCGCATACTGCTCGATGACCGGACGTGTCATTAACGTCTCATGTTCCAGCATGTCCAGCACGGCCCCGTTAATACGGTCATAATATCCTTCACACATGCCGCACTGCCCCGTATCACAAGCTTCCTCTTCCTTAAAACATATCTTGTCCTTCGCGGTCAGACTGATCACATGCATCTTCAATCCTTCCGATTGCATCCGGGCAAAAGCTTCTTCTGCCGCCACCCGTGTCGTCGTCCTCGCAGTCAGATAGAACAATCGGCTCGCTTCGCCTTCGCCAATCGCTTTGACCGTGGGGAACAGTACGGACATCGTTTTACCTATGCCTGTTGGTGCTTTGGCCATCAATCCCTGACCCTCGCGGATTGTTTTGTATACGGCTCCTGCCAGTTTCCGCTGCCCCTCCCGGTATTTGCGAAAAGGAAACGGCAGCTCTTTCACACTGACATCTCGCTTTTCTTCATACGCAGCGATCATCTCTGCATAAGGCGCATAACCGGCAATCACTTCTGCCGCAAACTGCTCCAGTTCCTGCCGTTCTGCCATTCGGCGAAATCGTCTTTCTTCATGGGTAACCGAATGCACATACGTCAACTGCACTTGCATACGTGGTTCATCCTGCTGAACGGCGTACATGTAGGCATACATCATGGCCTGCGCCCAGTGCACGGGAAGACCTTCTCCCAGATCATCCAGATTGCCCGCAGTTGATTTGATCTCATCCACTGTCAACTGACCCTCCAACCGGATCAGGCCATCACATCGCCCTTCCACCACATAGGTCAGATCCCCATGTTGAATCTCAGCTTCGAGTACGATCTCTTTCAGATCCTCTTCGGTGTACTCCTTCTGTACCCGCTGGTGAATCCGAGTCCCCTCTTGCATTGAGGCATTGGTCCGGAACCCTGGACGTATGCTACCACTGCGGTACACATACTCCACCAAAGGTCTAACCGATATCCGAATTGTTGTTGTCATACGATCACCCGTTCTGTTTGTAGTGATTATACTTTATCATGAAATATGCTCTTGGACACAGTACCACCTCGAAGAAGCGGAAAATATTATAAAGAGAGATTGACATCACATCATCGCATAAGTAAAGTTAACTTTACGTAAAGCCAACTTTACTTATGGGAGGATATACTTGCAAAATCTAATCAGAGACAAACGAATACATATGCACATCACACAGGAAGAACTGTCTCAACGGCTTAAGGTCTCCAGGCAGACCATCATATCGTTGGAATCCGGAAAGTACAAACCTTCTCTTGTGCTTGCTCACAAGCTTGCCCAATTATTTGGCTGTCAGATCGAGGAATTATTTATTTTTGAAGGAGATGAGAATATTGAGTTCTGAATTACTGAATCGGATGATCGGAATCGGTGGAATTGTAGCTGGTTTGTTATTTGCCATACTCATTATTTTTTTCACAAGGTTGATTGCAAAAAAGCACAACGGACTGGATGAGCGGTACCTCTATTGTATCACGAGAGCAAAGGCCTTCTCCTGGAATGCGACAACCATCAGTCTTGCTCTGGCTTGGATCCTCGTAGTTATGCTAGACGGGATATCACTTTCCTTTTTCATTATTACTGCAGTGTTTGTCATTCATTGTTTATCTTCTATTGCGGCAAACCTATACTACTCAGCTCGGAATTAGTCCACCTGTCCGATACATGTGAACCGATTGGACTCGTACAATCCCATATGCTATCTTGAAATAGAATGTACTTAATGAGGAGGCAGCTTCTATGTATATCTATTTGGTTCCTTCACCGATTCCGGATGCACTTGCTGCGTACCCGCATCTAACTTTGCGAAGCGAAGAGCATGTGCGTCTGGCTATTGAATCCGCAGAACGCCTGATGAATATCGAGTCTGATGATAAAGTAGCCGCATATGAAGCTTTTGATGCCGCAGGCTCCTGGACTGGCGGTGGTTACGCTGTTCTGAACAATATCCCTGTCACAGAGGATGGTCGTAACGATTTCGAAGAACGGTTTAAGAACCGTGCCCGTAAGGTTGAAGACGAGCCTGGTTTTGTCGGTATTCGTGTGCTTCGCCCTCTCAAGGATGATACGTATGTTGTACTTACACTCTGGCAATCCGAAGAACATTTCAAAGGCTGGCAGGAATCCCAAGCCTATAGTCACGCTCACCGAAACCGCAGTACAAGCGAAGGGCTGACTGCACAGAAGCCCACCATGTTCCCCAGACCTTCTTACGTCACAACGTACACGATAGAATAACGGATTGGGTCACGCCTGGCTTTTATCGCAGTAGCGCCCATGTTTTTTCAAACCTCTTCCTGCATGGAAGAGGTTTTTTGCCGTCAATTATAGAAGGCTCTCATTTTTGACACAGCCATGCTGAGATAGGATAATACTTGTTAAATGAAACTTCGGAAGGGAAGGCGGTACCTTGTCACGCAGTTCACTCACCCGATTTCTAAGCGGACCTTTTATATTCTTTACCATTATCATGATGATCAAAAGTTCACTGGCCTGGATTGTTATCTTCGATGACATCCCTGTCTGGAAACCACTGCTGACCGAATTGCCGCTCATCTGGATCGGCTTCTGTCTAATTGAGTGGTTTGCTGCCAAGCGACGAATGTGGATGTACCTTGCCGTGGATCTGCTGCTTTCAGGGATTTTTTTTGCAGCCATCATGTACTACAAATACTATGGCGTAATCGTTAACTATCATGCGCTGGCACAGGTGAATCAGGTGACCTCAGTCAAGAGCAGTATGTTCTCTTTACTTGATCCCTATTATTTGTTTATTTTTGCAGACGTTTTGATCATTGGGGGGATACTCACTCGTCGTCGGATCAAGCTCGGGAGTACAGAACGCCCAAACCGTATTCCACTTGAACGACGTGCCAGAAGACGGGTCGCTTCGGTCATTCTGATACTGTCCATGATCCTATGCATGCTTAACATCTATCCCAATCGGGCCAGCATGAGTGAGCTTACACAAGCAGAACAGATGGGCATCCTCGGTTACGAGGCGTATACCATCCTGGATCGACCTGATAAACCTGTGCCCATTGCTCAGATTGATCAGACTGACATCGACCAACTGAAGCAAACGACCGAACTTCCTGCAATTTTGGAGAAGGGTGCCGCGAGCGGACGCAATGTGATTATGCTCCAGTTGGAATCGTTTCAGAACTTTCTGATTGGATTAGAGGTAGATGGACAGGAGATCACGCCCAACCTGAATCAATTGGCTAGAAAGAGCCTGTATTTTCCGAACTTCTATCAGCAAGTGGGACAGGGAAATACATCGGATGCAGAATTTGTTGTGAACACATCGTTCTACACCCCACCGAACGGGGCAGCAACAACTGTATATGCAGATAAAGCTCTGCCGAGTCTACCCAAGTTGATGTCAGCAAACGGATATCAGACAGCCACATTCCATACAAATGATGTTCGTTTCTGGAATCGGGATCAGTTATACAAGGCACTAGGGTTCGACCAGTATTATGATATTGATTATTTCGGCACACAGGACTCTATCGCCTTTTCGGCCTCGGATGAAGTACTGTATTCCAAGACACTGGATAAGCTGGAATCCATGCAGTCTTCGGGCAATCCCTTCTATGCCCATATCATTTCCATGTCAGCCCACCACCCGTACACTTTGCCTAAAAACAAGGTAAAGCTGACGCTGCCAGATCGTTACAAGGATACGTTGCCCGGTGATTATCTGATATCACAGCATTATGCGGATGAGGCAGTTGGACAGTTGATTGCTGGATTGAAAGAACGGGGATTATGGGAAAATAGCATGTTCGTCTTGTACGGGGATCACCTGGGGCTTCCCATCTACTCACTGGATCGGGATGACAAAGTCCTTATGAAAGAGTTGTATGGCCGGGAATACACATCAGCAGATATGATTAATATCCCACTCATGATCTCGGCTCCGGGCGTTACCCCGGGTGTACAACTGGAACAGATCGGAGGCCAGGTGGACATTCTGCCAACGATTGCGGGACTCACCGGAGTATCACTGAAGGACCAATTACACTTCGGACAGGATTTGCTTCGTGAAGGGGGAAATCTCCTACCCGAACGTTATTACCTTCCTTCCGGGTCGGTGCTAAACGATGCTTCTCTCTTCATTCCGGCAAAAGGATACGGGGACGGGACGCATTATTCCCTAGCTGATGCAGGCAGACAGGATGCTGGGCAACAACGGACAGGTGTTCCGTCAGACGAGACACCTCAGATTTCGGGAGATGAGGAATCTCCAACTATCGCCACACCCAATAACAGTGGGCTGTCTTCTTCACGGTTTATAACGAAGGATCAATATGATCGAGCATTGGATCTTGCACACTTGTCCAACAGTTATTTAAGCCAGTTACCGGACCGAAAGGCTAAACAATAATTGAATCTTTTCACTCGAACTCATCCATGCGGCGACCCTCCTCTTTAACATAGAGAGAACGGTCGCTATTTATTTTCAGAACCAGACTAGTGGCCTATCCATTCGTAAGCAGACCATCAAAGAGCCAGTTGCCTTCCTCAGAACGAATGAAATAGAAATCTAATGCACCGTTTCCATCAGACCATACTGTAGCCATATGTAAAATGACACGATCTGAATCCAGAGGATTAAATCCACGGTACTCCAAATTATTCAGGCTAACGTTTTGCAGAAAAGGGACTTCGTAATCCCCCTGTTCCAGTTTCGAAATAATGATATTGTTCTGCTGCGATATTTCTATGTTCGGAGAAGACACCGATTCAAGATATGTATAGTTATTGGATTGCATCGCCGCCATCAGTTTAAACGTTATGTTCAGCGTTTCTCTTAAACTTTCTATTTCTTCTTGCTCTGTTGCGTCTTTTTCACCTTTTCCCTTCTGGTTGTTACGTACCTGCTCCTTCAGCAGTTCATTTTCCTTCCGCATTTGTTCGGTATTTATGGCATCCTCACGTTCCCTCTCCTGTACATCTGGTAGTGAAGCATCGTCACTCGAACTGCAGGCTGTTAAAAATAAAGCGAGCATCCATATCAATAAGATTCTGCTTTTTCTCATCTAATCCCCTCCTTAATAAAAAGTGAATAATAGAAACACATATCTTCCATATTTATGGTAACATATTCCAAAAAAAGGAAATACTATCTTGTTTATTCTGAAAAATAAACAAAAAAGACCCGAACCCTGTTAGTCCAGGCTCGGGTCTTTCATATGATTACAACGGCAGTAGCGCAACCGACTTGCGAGCAGTCAATTGTTCTACCATGGCAAGCCATTCTTGTGGTTTATTAGGAAGTACAGCATAATATCGATTCAGGAAATCAGCCACCAGACTTGCTGGCAGTTCACCAAGCGACTCATCACCTGGCATGAAGCACAGGTCCAATCCACCAACCGCTTCGCCATCCCCTTGCCAGGATGGATGAACATATGGGAAGTCCAGACGCTGGTACCCCAAATGGGACAATACTTCGCGACGCACATACGGGTCCATCGGCTTGATGCCGCCAAACTCGTGATCTTGACTCAGATAAGGGTTATAGATTTCGGCAAACATACCGAACAATTCTTTCCCGTTTGCTGCAGCCAGCTTTTGCAGATCACGCTTGCGGTGATTCGCCAGGAAACTACCAATCCCCAGTCCTTCGCGCCCAATAATCGTAAAGTCCGTCATGGCTACGTTCCAGTCCTCGTAATAACGGTACTCTGTCGCGCCAACGACTTGTCCTTCATGTACAGCCACGAACACCCGAATACCCGGATCTTCCAGCGGTTCTTCCCACAGGGGGAAGTCCAGCACTTCCTCCCGCGGGAAAATTTCCTGCATTAGCTTGTGCATTTGGGCAAACAACGGATCTTTAATAGATGTAATACGCGTGAATTCCATAGATTAATGCCTCCTCGATCAATGATGTATTTCATTTGTTTTCTTTATCTGAACGGATTAAGCCACTCCATCAGGGCAGCATAATTACAGGATTCCTCATCGTCCAGATAGTCTGCGGTCACACCAACGGGCATGCGGCCACAGCGAAGCAGGAACGATATCACCGGGTCACGCCTCTCTCCTGCTGTTACCTGATCCAGATATTCCTGCGCAGACAGTTGGTCTGCAACCAGATGATAACCGGGTATTCTACCAGCGCCTAGTAACCGATCCATACCCTGTGCAATCACAAGATGGTACATCGCCTGCATCATCAACTGAGCCAGTCCCCATTTGCGGTACTTCGGACGAACACAGAGATCAACAATATACAGCGTGTTGCCATCCGGCTGATGGTTACGAATATAACCGTCATCCGTTACTTCGGCCCAGGTATGACTTGCTGGATGTGCAGGGTCCCACTGCATCCGTAGCGAGGTCATTGAGCCAGCCAATTCTCCATCGACTTCAATACAGATGGCACCCTCCGGGTAATGCTGCACATGACTGGTGAGCTGCTCGTGACTCCAGAGCAGCTCTTCCGGATAAGGAGGAGGGAAACTCTCCGCCTGAATGCGAATGAGTTCCTCAAAGTCGGCTGCAATATAATTGCGAACGACTGCTTTTACCCTTTTACCATTCCGCTCCGGGTCGGTGATCAGCATTTCTTTCGTATACATGTTGCCGGTTCACCCCTTTCCACTGACAAATGAACTCCAAAACTCTGTTTTGCTTCGGTTTTAAACGTAGTTGCCTACGCCCAATCGGTATACAGATCGGTACGGCGGTCACGCCAGGTCGTTACCGATCCACGTTCGCGCACCTCATACAACAAGTCCAAATCCAGATCGGCGGTCACGATCATATCGTTGTTAATCTCACCCTCGGCCAGAATGCCACGTGGCGGGAATGGAATATCATTCGGCGTAATAATGGCAGCCTGTCCGTAGTTGGCCCGCATGAAATCAACGGTTGGCAAGTTACCCACTGTTCCTGTTAACACAACATACACCTGATTCTCCACCGCGCGGGCATGACTCGTATAACGCACACGGTAGAATCCGTGACGATCGTCCGTACAGGAAGGACAGAAAATCACATCTGCGCCTTTGGCTTTGGCCATCCGTACAATTTCCGGGAATTCAATATCGTAACAGGTCAGCATGGCAATGCGGCCTTTATCCGTGTCGAACACCTCAAGTCCCTCTCCGGGAGCCATGTTCCATTCCTGGACTTCGGTTGGTGTAATGTGAATCTTGTCCTGCCGCACGATGCGACCATCCGGGTAGAACATGTGGGCTGTATTATACAGCTTCCCTTCACGGCGAATGACGTGGGTTCCCCCGATGACGTGCATGCCATACTTGGCAGCGAGTGAAGTGAACAGTTGTTCATATTGTTCCGTATAGTTCGGCAGATCCTCAATCGTCAGTGCATTGCCTTGTTTGTCCCCAATGGACATTAACTGCGTTGTGAAAAATTCCGGGAACAGCACAAATTCGGTTCCGTATTCGCTCGCTGTCCGTATGTAATGCTCAGCCTGAGCGGCGAACTGCTCAAACGAGCTGATTGTGTGCAATTGGTATTGTACAGCGGATACCCGCAGTTTCATGTTCGTACACCTCCATCATGATTATGCTTCCATTGTAACAACGATCCGGGGTCAACAAAAGAGTATTTACACTGGGCACTCAATGACAGAATAACCTTCCGATCGCTTCCTTACTCACCCAGCATCGACTGTGTGAATCCAATCCACTCTCTCGTGGCAAAAGACAGATAACGATCCTTCCGCCAGATCATGCCGAGCTGCCATGGAATCACCGGTTCCATCACGGGTATAATGCGTACGCGCATATGGTCCACCTCACGACAGATCGTTTCCGGTAGTAGAGCTACACCAAGATTGGCGGCAACCATCGCGCTGAGCAGATCCCACTGAGAGCTCTCATATACCACACGGGGCTGGAACCCCACATGCTGGCAAGCCACAATAATCCGGTCATGCAATGCAAAATCCTCCCGGAACAGCACAAAGGCGTCGTTTTCCAGTTCATGCAGCGCGACCGACTCTTTCTCCGCAAGTGGATGTGAAGGGTGTACGAGCAGGTTCAGCTTCTCTTTCACAAACACAAAATGATCCAACAGCTCATCCACGGTTGGCAGTACGGCAACGCCAATATCCAGTGCACCGCTGATCACATCGGCCTCCACTTTTTTGGCGCCATCCTCAAACAGCTGAATGGTCACCTGCGGGTAGGCTTTGTGAAATTCACCAATGATCATGGGGAAAAAGCTTGATCCTACCATTGGCGGCAAGCCGATCCGCAGATGGCCTTTTTTCAAGTTCATCAGATCGTCCAATTCGGAGGACAGACTGCGGAATGATTTTTCAATCTCCAGTGCCTGCCGAAAAAAAACATGACCTGCATCGGTTAGTTCCACCTTTTTGCCATAACGATCCAGTAGCGTGATCCCCAATTCCTCTTCAAGACTCTTGACCGTCTTGCTGATCGTGGGCTGGGTGATATACAGGACTTCGGCGGCTTTTGTGAAGCTCTGCTGCCGGGCAACTTCCAGAAAATATTGCAAATGGCGGATATCCATCGGTTGATCCCCACCTCTCATAGATAAATGGAATAGTAAACATTCTTAATATGCATTTTACTCATGAAAGAATGCCATGTAAAATTTGTGATATCAAATGAAACATTTTCAAAAAAAATTAAACGATTACGTTGATTATATAAGGAGGGATTGAAGTGAAAAAATGGGGCCTTGGTATTGCACAGGTTGCGCTCTTAATGGTTTTTTCACTGCTTATGGACCTGCTGGCCCGTACTCTCCATCTTCCTGTACCCGGTTCAATACTCGGTATGGTTGTGTTATTCATTCTGCTTCAGACTCGTGTCGTGAAGCTGCGTTGGATTGAAGTTGGAGCTGCCTGGCTGCTCGGTGAACTATTGTTATTTTTTATCCCGTCAGCCGTTGGCATCATGAACTATATGCCCATGCTGGAGCATGACGGATTGCAGATTTTATTCATCGTACTGCTTAGTACATTCCTGGTCATGTCCTGCACAGGCCTGGTTGCTACACGAATTGCCAAACGAAAGGAGCGTCACACCGGATGATTGGATTTCTCTGCCTGCTGTTAACCGTCGGTATCTATGGGGTCGCCAAACGAATGTATCGTAATCTGCCGAAAGTGTACCTGTCTCCATTGCTCATTACGCCACTGCTTGTCGTTGGCATATTACTTGCAACCGGAACGGATTATGCCACGTATAGCAGTGGCGGCAAATGGCTGAGTCTGCTTCTTCAACCGGCCACCGTGGCTTTTGCCGTTCCGCTCTATACCTTTTTCCATGTACTCAAAAAACATATTTCCGAGATTGTCTTCAGTGTCATGACCGGTTCAGTCGTTGCCGTACTCTCTTCTGCCCTGCTCGCCAAATGGTTGCGCCTGGATTCCGGTCTCATTCATAGTCTGATCCCAAGATCGATTACCACCCCAATTGCCATGAACGTATCCGCCACCATCGGTGGCATACCCGCAGTGACAGCTGTTTTTGTTATTATGACTGGTCTGCTCGGAGTGATTATGGGCCCTTCTATTGTCAAAATGCTGCGCATCGATGGGGAGATTGCACGAGGCACACTGTTTGGAACCGGTGCCCATGGCACAGGGACATCCAAGGCATTTGAACTGAGTTCCCTGACCGGTACCATCTCCAGCATCTCCATGGTGCTCGCTGCATTGTTCACTTTAGCCGTTGCACCCGTCCTTTCCAAACTTATTTTTCCATAATAGATGGCATTATTCCACTTTTTTGAAATATTATTGTTGTATTAAAGCCCTTTCTTCCTTACAATAAGGACAGGTTTTTAATTGTGAATATTGCGGGGGAGATGCGATGAAAAGAACCGGAATGAAGAGATCTCTGGACCGTCTTGGACGAATTGTCCTTCCCAAAGAAATGCGGGATACGATGGAAATCCATATCGGCGATCCGCTTGAGTTTTTCATTGAAGGGAAAGAGTTGATTTTAAGAAAGTACAAATCAACATTATGTATTTTTTGCGGTGATGTAGATACGGAAATGTATTTCAAAGAACAATTCATCTGCCGGACTTGTGCAATTCAATTAAAACACCCGGATGACTCTCCCGACTGGTTCGTACCTCAGAACAAACAGGCTCCTGCACCCGTGGAGCGTCCTGCTTCCAAATCCGCCCCAGTCTCATCTCCCGCTAGGGAAGAAGGGACCACAGCTGACAACCAAGAATACCCGGACCTGCGGCCAAAGACGGCACGCATGCTGCAACAGATGAAAGAAATTGTTGAACAGAATCCCGGTTTGGCTCAACAGCAAATTGCGGAAAAGCTTGGCATCAGCCAAGGACGCGTCTCTCAATTAAAAAAGTTACTATAATCAAAATGGCATTCGATCATTTATAGTCAGAAGACCTTCCGATCAGGAAGTCCCGCTGCAAGAGAACCCTTTGTTTTTCGTGGGTTCTTCTTTTTTTATTCAACTTGTAATGGAAAGGAGCTCTATGGATAAAATTCTGTATTTATCACAATTCGACCTCATGTCCTCCTTATCCAAGGCAGACCTGATTGAAATGGATGGGATGACTTCTATTACGACCATACCCAAAAACAGACAGATCCAGACACCCGATACGTTTACAGAAGGTTTCTATTTTGTAAAACGGGGAAAGGTTCGTTTATATACATTAAATCCGGAGGGCAAACAGTTCACTCTCGATATGTTGACGGAAGGTAACGTGTTTGGAGAAATGAACGGAATCTCACTCGGAACACGCGCCGTTTATATCGAAACGATGGAGGAGTGTGATATTTGCCTGATGAACAAACAACGTTTTGAACAGTTTCTGATTGAACATCCACAATTTATGATGAGACTGATGAACGTACTAAGCGAGCGGATCAAGCAAATGAGTGAGTTGACACAGACGCTCGCACTAGGAAACCTGCATGAAAAGGTGCTACATAATCTCTTCCGCCTGGCTGAACAGATGGGATGGATCGAAGAAGATGAGTTCTGCAAGATTCAACTCGCACTTACCCATCAGGAGATTGCCTGGATGGCGGGGGCTACACGGGAATCGGTTACGATTGTCATGCAAGACTTGGCAAAAGCAGGTCGTATTCGTACCGGATTCAAATCAGTCTCCCTTCATCGTGACGAAATCGCTACCCTTCGGAAAATCACTGCCCACTTGTAAGATGCCTTACATCCCCTTTCTTCAGCAAGTTGTATTGTATAACTCATGATGCTATACAGCTAAGGAGGAATATACTGTTGAATGCTAAGCCAGATCTATTTATCCCTGAAGACGTTTTTCTTCGCAAAGGTGCCCGTAGAGCAACGGAAATCCCTGAGCATATCCGCAATTGGCTGCAAGCAGGACATATCGAATCGGTCAATCTGACCGAATGGCTGGCTGTAGATCATGTTTCTCTTTTTCAGAAGGTTACCCATGAATGGGGAATGGATACCGAAACCAGAGCAATTACAGAGCAGTTAACACAGATGGATGAGCAGCGAATCATGAAAATCATCCCGGCCATAGCCATGCAATGGCTTGATCTGTTGAATCGTCTAACCATGAATGAACAAACGGATCTCTTTCGTTCCATTGCAGAGCATCGTTCAGACAGTGTTCGCTGCTGGGCGGCTTATATCATTGGGCTGAATTCTGGTCTGAACCTGACTGAAAAGTTGAAGCATATTCGGCCCTTTGGAGCAGATCATCACTTTGGTGTAAGAGAAATCGCCTGGATGGCTGTACGGGAGTCCATCTCTGCCGAATTATCCTTAGCCCTGCAGCAGTTAATCCCATGGAGCGTTGACCCTGATCCACTGATCCGTCGCTTTGCCATAGAATCAATCAGACCTCGTGGCGTCTGGACCAAGCATATTCAGGAGTTAAAAGAAAATCCGGCCATGGCCCTTCCCTTGCTTGACGCGGTGAAATCCGATGCCCATAAGTATGTACAGGATTCGGTAAGTAACTGGCTGAACGACGCCAGCAAGACCAATCCAGAGTGGGTGCGGCAGGTCTGTGCCACTTGGACTCAGCAGTCGGATACACAATATACGCGGCGAATCGTTAGACGTGCCACGCGAAGTCTTACATAAAAAAAGATGACCACCGCTTACTGGCAGTGGTCATCTTCTGCATAGGCATCCGCGTTTACATTCCTTTTGACAGGAATACCTTTTCCTCGGTAAATAGCCCCATAACGTTCCCTCTTATCTTTAACTTACGCCTGAATCGCGTCCATCTGGCCTTCTTCTTCCGCTTCCAATCTGCGCATGCCTACCACCAGAACAATGATGTTAGCTACCAACAACACAGCCGGGAACGGAACAGCAGCGTATTGTGCATAGATCAGATGACTTCCCACGGCCCCAATCAGAATGAATGTCAGTATGCCTGAAGCCAGGATGCGAGTACGTGGAATCAGCAATCCTACTGCACTAAGCAACTCCGCAGCCCCGAGCAAATACATCGTCCATGTCGGATAAGAGAAACTTTCGAATGTCTGAATCATCATGTCTGCCCCACTAATCTTGTTAAACCCTGTCATGACGAAAACACCTGCTAACACAACCAGAAAAACGTAACCCAAAATCTTGTTCATGTGTATATCCTCCTGTAACAAATTATATGTTCCTACTATGTAATGATTATTTTTGCTGCCCATTGTAAAAAAGAATCTATGTAAAAGTTCCCAAAGGTCACTCTGTTTTCAACCGTTCAGCCGAGTTTAATTTTCAGAATGGTACGCGTTCATATTATACGTATTATTTATCACCAACTTACTTTTGTGAAGTTAGTATATAATAATAATATAATTTCTTCAAGTAATTTTTCACTGTATGATGTATAATACATACAAAAGGTATGTTACAGTATATTTTGTAGTAACCCTCATTTACTTGGATGTCCTATATTCTTAAAACGGCAGAAACCATGTCCTTTCATATACAACCTGCGAAGAAAATAATCATGAATCGAGGTGAACACGTTGAAGCTAAAAAAAGTAAAAGCACCAAGTCCCTGTATGATCACTCAAGCCATAGACATCATAGGAAAGAAGTGGGTACTGTTAATCATGTACCAACTGTTGTCCGGACCCAAACGGTTTACGGAGCTTGAAGCAGAGATGGCGATCAGTGGACGACTTTTATCGGAGCGTTTGAAGGAAATGGAGACAGAAGGTATCGTAACCCGACACATGTTTCCCGAGATACCTCCCCGTGTAGAGTATGAATTAACACCTAAAGGCAGAGCCATTGAACCTGTCATTGATCAGATCTACAGTTGGTCATCCGACTGGTTGAAACAGCAGAAATCCGAGTAGTTGAATTGCTGTTCAATAATCTCTACTCAACACAAATACGCCTGAATCGGGCCGATCTGCGGATCATTCCCTGATTCAGGCGTATTTATATTACGTTCAACTTTTATTAATGAGAGAGATATTTTGAAGGCTGAAGCTGTACCGGCAGACCGGAATCTGCCGATGCCAAGGCCGCCGTTGTAATCTCCTGTGTAAGGCAGGCATCCGCATAATCGGACAGAATTCGTGAACGGTCTCCCGTACGAAGGGCGTGAATGAACGCTTCATTCTCACGCTCGTATGGATTATGTCCTGCCGGAATCTCCAGACCTGCCATCGCATGTTTTGCCGCACTTGGCAGAAGCAAACGTTCTGGCGTCCAATCCCACACGCCTGCATCCGTGTAGAACTGGAGCCCTGCGCCGCCCTCTCCGTCTGGCAACAGACATGTATTGGCGATACTGGCAATCGCTCCACTTTCCAGCTTGAGCGTCACATTCGCCACATCTGCTACGGTCACATGCTCATGCTTCTCATGCATGCTTCGCTGAGCTGCTACAGCATATACCTCCGTAACTTCTCCTGCACAATACCGAAGCAAGTCTACAATATGTGTAGTCTGCTCTACGAATTGTCCTCCTGAACCGTCCTGACGCCGCCACCAGGCGACCCCTGGCATTCCGCCCATCCAGCGGCCAAGAGCCATGCCGACCGTCTGTTCTTTCATCGATTGCTGCAGGACCTGCGCGGCCTCCTGATAACGGAAATGGTATCCTACAGAGGTTAACAATCCGCTCTTTTGCACCTGATCCAACACCTGACGCGGAACATCCATTCCGGTGCTCAAAGGTTTCTCCACCAGGAATGGAATACCGCGGCGGATTAATTCGGACTCAATCGACCCGTGAGACATCGGAGGCACACAGATATACACCGCATCCAGCTTCTCACCATCCAGCATATGTTCAAGTTCCCCGTAACCAACTGCATCATAAACGGAGGCCATGGCCTCTGCCTTTTCGAGCGATGTTCCACAGACACTCGCAACACGAACACCTTCCATCCGTGCGAGAATATCCGCGTGTACCTTACTGAACCAGCCTGTTCCAATGATTCCGATCTGTAATGTCATGGATGTAATCCCCTCTCTATGTTACACGCTTACATGTTCCATTCGACTCTTGACCTTGAAATCCTGCCTCAGATTTTGCCGGATGCTTCCAGCAACAGCTGATCCAGTTCCTGTGTATGTTTAACCTCTTCCTCTTCAGACCAGTTCAAACGACCTGCCATATACGAGATAACCGCTGTTTTATAGCGACGAACTTCATCAATACGGAAGAATAAATCACCTGTTCTTCGTACCAAAAAGTCAGACGGGGTTACAGCCATCTCTTCATCAATCGCGTAAAGCAGCATCAGCAATAGCTCCTGGGGCATGCCATGAAGCTCGGACTTGGTGCGTGGATCGGGCATTCGCTCATACAGTGCCTCCACATTGGAACCATACGTGCGAACCAGCCGCTCCGCAGCAGGTCGGGCAAGCCCGAGGGCAACACCGTCCTTGATCTTGCGCTCCGCATACGATACAAATCCAGCCGATCCCCCTACGTCACCGCCGGAGATGGGCATCTTCTTCGTTACACAAGGGCCTATGGAATGCCCACTCTCCTGCTCCATCTGGCGTGCGACCAGATCAACAACCATCTCGGCCATTTTACGGTATCCGGTTAACTTGCCCCCGGCAATCGTAATCAGATTGGAATCGGATACCCAGACTTCATCTTTACGTGAAATTTCGGAAGGATTCTTGCCTTCCTCATGAATGAGTGGACGTACACCGGCCCATCCGGATTCCACGTCCTCGGTACCAATGTGTACATCTGGAAACATGCCGTTGACTGCATCGATCACATAATCGCGATCTGAGTCGGAAATTTGCGGGTGTGCAGGATCATCCTGATATACAGTGTCGGTTGTTCCTACATAGGTTTTGCCATCACGTGGGACAGCGAATACCATTCGACCATCTGGTGTATCAAAATAGACAGCCTGCCTCAATGGGAATCGTTCACCATCAAAGACCAAATGAATGCCTTTGGTCATCTGTAGCGTTTTCCCCTTGCGCGAACCATCCAATTCCCGCAGCCCATCCACCCAGGGGCCGGAAGCGTTGATCACCTTGCTTGCTTTTAGCGTATATATCTGCCCATCGATCTGATCCCTAGCTTCAATACCTGTAATCTTGCCATTCTCCTTCAGGAAATCTTTCGCCTTGACGTAGTTCACTGCCTGTGCCCCACGTTTGACAGCTTCTTTCAACACTTCTATGGTGAGCCTGGCATCATCAGTCCGGTACTCCACATAGAGTCCACCACCCAACAACCCCTGTTTGCGTAATAAAGGTTCACTGTCTGACACCGCTCCAGCATTCAACATTTGGCGCCGTTCACTGCGCTTCACCCCGGCGAGCCGATCATACACCATCAGTCCAATGGATGTGCTGAAGCGGCCGAACGTGCCAGCCGTATAGATCGGTAACAACATCGGTTCCGGTGTGGTCACATGTGGCCCATTTTCATAAACTACAGCCCGCTCCCGTCCTACCTCAGCAACCATCTTCACTTCATATTGCTTCAAATATCGTAATCCGCCATGGACAAGCTTGGTCGAACGACTGGATGTACCTGCTGCAAAATCCTGCATTTCTACAAGCGCCGTCTTCAATCCACGGGAAGCTGCGTCCAATGCAATCCCTGCGCCTGTAATTCCACCACCAATAATTAATACGTCAAAATGTACATTCGCCATGTTTTGCAAATATTCGGTCCGGTATGCTGACGAGAACGTTTCTGTCATTCTTGAACCTCCTATTGATTTTCTCAACTTTTCCGTAAAAAAAACAAAAAAAGGACCACGTCATTCGCTCAGCAATTGCTGAGCGGCACGTGGTCCCTCCCGATCTCCAGACATCATTTTTTAACTTGTGCCTTTATCCTATCACAGATTTTTGACGGCGTGAAGTCCTGAAATGACACATTATTCAAAAAAAATTCAAAAAGTTGTTCTGCCAAAGGATGGAATTTCAAATGAATCCACTAACCTTGTTTTTTTCCTTATAGTGGGTATACATTTTGCCTTCTCCAGGAAGAATAACCCTGTAAATCATGCATCATTTTCCACCAGTAAATATCATTTATAACATATGTTTAGTTAAAAAGTACAAATACCCACACCAAGAAATATTCATTTCATTTCTTTTATTTAAAAGCCATTGCTGCGTTCACTGCACGTTTCCAGCCTGCATACAGTTCTGTCCGTTGTTGCTCCGCCATAACAGGCTGGAAGACACGCTCCGTATTTTCATGATCCGTCAATTCATCCGCACTCGTCCAATATCCAACCGCCAATCCTGCCAGATAAGCCGCACCCAATGCAGTCGTTTCATTCACCGTTGGGCGTTCGACAGGAATGCCCAGAATATCACTCTGGAACTGCATGAGAAAATCATTCGCCGCCGCTCCTCCATCCACACGCAGAGCATGCACGGGAATACCCGAGTCGGATTCCATGGCCTCCAGTACATCTTTGGTCTGATACGCCAACGCCTCAAGCGTAGCACGGATAAAGTGTTCCTTCGTCGTACCTCGGGTCAGGCCAAACACCGCACCCTTAACCTCACTATCCCAATATGGACTGCCCAGTCCCACAAAGGCAGGTACCATATAAACGCCATCTGTGGAAGGCACACGTGAGGCGTAATCCTCGCTGTCTTTTGAAGAGCGAATCATTCTTAATCCGTCACGCAGCCACTGAACCGCTGAACCTGCAACAAAAATGCTGCCTTCGAGCGCATATTCAACCTTGCCATTCATCCCCCAGGCAATCGTCGTAATCAGTCCGTGATTGGATTGTACCGGGTTCTCTCCCGTATTCATAAGCATGAAACAACCGGTACCATATGTATTTTTCATACTGCCCTTGGTGTAACAGCCCTGACCAAACATCGCTGCCTGTTGATCTCCTGCTGCTCCCGCGATTGGAATCCGATGACCGAAGAAATGATAATCTGTTGTGTGTGCATACACCTCGGATGAACCCCGTACCTCTGGCAGCATGGCCTTAGGAATGCCGAGGATAGCCAACAATTCGTCATCCCATTGCAGATCATAGATGTTATAGATCAAGGTACGTGAGGCATTGGATATATCCGTGACATGTGTACCCCCGCTCAGTTTCCAGATTAACCAGCTATCAATCGTGCCAAAGAGCAATTCACCCTTCTCGGCCCGCTCCCGGGCACCAGGGACATGATCCAGAATCCACTTCACCTTTGTTCCCGAGAAGTAGGGATCGATCAGTAATCCTGTTTTACGGCGGAAAAGGTCCCCAAGACCCTGCGTCTTCAATTCTTCACAGATATCTGCGGTCTGTCTGGATTGCCATACCACTGCATTATAGATGGGTCTGCCTGTTTCTTTGTCCCATACCACAACGGTCTCACGTTGATTCGTAATTCCAATTCCGGCAATCTGAACAGGTTTGATTCCGCTCTCTGCCAGACATGAAGCCATCACGGCAAGAATGGAACTCCAGATTTCGTTGGCATTCTGCTCTACCCAGCCCGGTTTGGGGAAATACTGGGGGAATTCCTGCTGTGCAATGTGCACAATCTCTCCGCCACGGTTAAACAGAATAGCTCGGGAGCTTGTCGTTCCCTGATCCAGAGCCAATATATATTTTTCCATACAGCCAACCTCCTGTTGTGGGTTATTTTTAATTTGTAAGCGATTTCTCAAAATGTCGGATCAGCTCTGCGTTGGATGTGGTCACTGCCGTAGCCCCGACGCCAAGCGCAAGTTCAACCTCTTCAGGTGAGCGGATCAATCCCCCTGCAATAATGGGTATCCCTGTACGCACAGATACTTCCGCAATAATATGCGGAATGACGCCAGGTAATACTTCAATGTAATCAGGTTGGGTTTTGGCCAGCAACAGATAACTTTTCTCCAGTGCATGGGTATCCAGCAGAAACACACGCTGAATGGCTGTGATGCCTTTCTGCTTCGCCTTTTGGATGACACTTGCCCTAGTCGAAATCAGTCCTGCCGGGCGAATGTGCTGACACAGATACTCTGCCGCGTACTCATCGTTTTTTAATCCCTGTACCAGATCTGCATGCAAAAGTATCTTTTTGTCATACCGCCGCGCCTCATCCATTACACTCTGAAGCTGTGCAATATGCGTTTCCAGCATCACCCCATAGGTATAAGGGCCTTCAATGATCGCTTCAAACTGCTTCATGCTCTTCGCAGCCGGCAATATACGTTGTCCCTCAAATGGCACCTTGGTTCCTCCCGCATTCATCAGATGACTATATTGTATAATCCGCACTGTCGGAACGGCAAGCCATTCCATGAATCAGGGAAACCTGATCGCTACCCTGTCATCCATGCAAAAAAGCCGCTGTATACTTCTCCATAGCGGAGAGTAAAACAACGGCTAATCAGCTAATCGTATATGTTCAATGAATAAAGATTAAGCCTGCGCATGCGGAAGCAGCGTCTCTGCCCCAGCCCAGCCATCACTTTCCGCCAAGTGACCAGAACGGTTCACTTTCGTTTGCAGATATTTCTCGTTGAATGCAGAGCGATCTCCCCACAGTGGGACACGTCCGCCTACATTCAATCCTGCTTCCTGCAAAGCAGCCAGCTTCCGTGGATTGTTCGTGATCAATGTAACCGGTGCGGAGCGAAGTGCACGCAGCACAGCAATCGCATCGTCATAATTACGAGCATCGTCCGTGAATCCGAGCTGCAAGTTCGCATCTACCGTGTCCAGACCTTCTTCTTGCAAAATGTACGCCATGGCTTTGCTGAACAGACCGATGCCACGGCCTTCATGATTCGCAAGATAGAACAGTGCACCCGCTCCGTGAGCGGCGATCATTTTCATGGATTGCTCCAATTGGAAGCCACAATCACAACGCTTGCTGCCAAAGATGTCGCCTGTATGACAGATGCTATGCATCCGGATCAGCGCTTCTTGTGCTTCAGCAAAGTCACCGTACACCAGAACACTGGATTGTTGACGCTCTGCTAGTTCAGCCTCAGCAAGGGATTCGATTAACTCGCCGCTCTCCATCGCTTTGTCCGATTTCATCCAGCTGTACCACTGGAATGTCTTGGTCTCCCCATCGAGGTTAACCGGAAGCTTGATTGGTCCCACCAGGTATATAAACTCTTTTCCACTCGGAAAAGTCTGAATTTTAGGGGCAAGCAGTTGAATAATATGTGAATTGATCATTGTCGTTCCTCCTGTTTAGGCCAACTTGTATGTTGATTGATTCGCATCCAGCGTGAAATTGGATCACTTGGATGTTATATAGTACGCATCTATATTATTCTCATCATCATTAGTTACTTTATGTAAGTTAGTTTAGAATAAAAATTATAATGTGTCAAGTAACTTTTATTTTTAAAGTAACTACCCAATTTATGTTACGCAACGGACACAAATATGTGTTTCATTTCAGGAATATTGGGTATGAGTTTATAAACTGCTCATACACTAATGTTGTAGTCCAAAGCACTTCATGCCTCGAACTTAACGATGAGGGGGTAATGCACATGATCCGCCGGAAAAGAACATGCTGGACAGCCATACTGATGGTCTGCGTCCTGCTCATAAGCGGATGCTCCATCTGGCCCGGACAGGACGATTCAGCGAACAACAAAAAGGTAACGCTTACATTATGGTACTGGAACCGTTCCATTGATGATAAGTTGATTGCCAGGGCTAAGGAAAAGTTCCCCAACATTGAACTGACAGCTCAGAAAATCGGCGGTGATTTCAAGGCAAAGCTCAAAACAACACTCGCTGCACGCTCAGGTGAACCAGACATTGTGGCATTGAACGACTGGATCATGGAGCTATTCCCCAGTGAGGACCGTTTCTATAATCTGTATGATCTTGGCGCAGGAGATATTGAAAGCCAGTATCTGCCGTGGAAATGGAAGCAAGGCGTTACGCCGAGTGGACAGATGATCGGGTTCCCGATGGATACGGGGCCAACCGCTCTCTTTTACCGAGAAGATCTGTTCAAGGAAGCCGGATTACCATCTGATCCTGAAGACGTTACACGTCAGATTAACAGCTGGGATGCTTATGCTGCTGCCGGAGAGAAGATCAAGGAAAAATTCGGAGGCAAGGTATTTCTGACCGATAACATTGGAAGCGTTTACAACCAAGTGTTGTCACAAGGCGCTGAACGTTATTTCCGTCCAGATGGTTCATTCATCGGCATGGATTCTGCTCTGGTGCGAACAAGCTGGGATACATCCATAGCTTTCAAAGAGAAGGGACTGCTTGCCAATGCAGACGGCTGGACTCCAGGCTGGAACGCAGCGATGAATAACGGTGAAGTCGCCTCGTTCGTGGGTGCTGTCTGGATGAAGCAAGTGCTTCAGGAAGCTGCACCGGATACATCCGGGAAGTGGCGGGTAGCTCGGGCTCCGGGAGGGGATGGCAACAACGGGGGATCATTCCTGTCCATCCTGAAGTCGAGTGAACATCCTCAGGAAGCCTTTGAACTGGTTCGCTGGCTGCAAAGTCCCGAAAATCAACTGGAGCAATATCAGACATTGAACCTGTTCCCTTCCGCACCAGGTGTATTTGATGATCCTGCCATGAAAGAAAAAGAACCTTTCTTCGGCGGACAGGCGACAGGGCCTGTATTTGCCGAATCGGCACAGGAGGTGCCGGATGCTTTCTTTGGCGAAAGATACCCATCCGTACACAACATTATCACCCGACGGCTGAATGATGTGGCGAAGCAAAATGCCGATCCACAGCAGGTCTGGACAGATACGGTACACCGCGTCGAGCGGGAATTGCAGCGTTAACCTGAAGAACGTGTGGTTTCGTTATCCGCAAAGGAGGAATTCATATGGCTGTAACTGAACCTCGTCTTACTCCCGATCCCGGAAATGCAAGACCTGATCTGGATCGGCAGAAGTCACTATGGGCGAGAATGTGGGAGCATCGTGCACTTTATGTTGCAATATCGCCGTTTTATATTCTGTTTGCGGTATTTGGGCTGTTCCCGATTGGATTCTCACTCTATCTGGCTTTTCATAAATGGGATGGCATCGGTGTCATGACGTACAACGGGTTCAACAACTTCAAATACATGCTGACCGATGCCGAGTTCTGGCAAGCCGTGGGCAACACGTTCATGATCTGGATCTATTCGACGATTCCGATGCTCTTCTTCGCGCTGATTATTGCCTTTCTGCTGCATGCACCATTTGTGAAGTTCCGTACATTATTTCGGGTCGGTTATTTCCTGCCAAACGTCACGTCCATCGTAGCGGTAGCCATTATCTTCGGTGCTTTATTTGCCAACAATTATGGCTTTCTCAATTATCTGTTGCAGTCGGTCGGGCTACCTGTTGTGGAATGGCTTAATGCACCATGGGGCATCAAAGTCGCAATCTCCTCCATGGTGGTCTGGCGCTGGACCGGATATAACGCCGTCATCTATCTGGCCGGACTTCAAAGTATTCCGCAGACATTATACGAAGCGGCCAAGATTGACGGCGCATCAGCGATACAGTCCTTTTTCCGAATTACAATTCCGATGCTGCGTCCTGTGATCCTGTTTACAGTCATTACATCAACGATTGGCGGTATGCAGCTGTTCACTGAGCCGCAAGTATTGGTAGGTAATGATGGCGGCGCTGGTGCAGCAGGCATGACGATTGTATTGTACCTCTACCGTGAATCCTTCATTAACAATTACTTCGGCTATGGCGCTGCCGTTGGTTGGGGCATGTTCCTCATTATCGCCCTGTTCTCGATTGTGAACTGGAAGCTTGTTCAAGGCAAATCATCCTGATGTGATAAGGGGGAGCGCTCATGGCGACCAAACACCTCAAATCGCTGGTGTTGTATACCGGTCTTATCGGGGGCATGCTCATATCCATGTTCCCGTTCTATTGGCTGATTGTAATGTCTACCCGGACAACGTCCGATATCTACAAGTTCCCACCGCAGCTCTGGTTCGGGGGTGAGCTATGGAATAATATTACGCGGGTATTGCAGCAAATTGATTTCTGGGGCGCCTTTCTGAATACGTTGTTTGTGTCGGGCCTCGTGACCATACTTGTACTGTTTTTTGACTCACTGGCGGGGTTTGCGTTTGCGAAGTTTGAATTTCCCGGCAAAAAGTGGCTCTTCATCCTGCTGCTCGCGACCATGATGGTACCTTCCCAGCTGTCGCTGGTGCCTTCCTTCGTACTGATGGCAACGTTCGGTTGGGTCGGTTCCTTCAAAGCTCTCATTATTCCCGGCATGGTGAACGCCTTCGGCATCTTCTGGATTCGCCAGTATGCGACAGAGTCGATTCCAAACGATCTGCTGGATGCAGGCCGCATCGACGGCTGTAATTTCTTCCGGCTCTATTGGAACGTAGCGCTGCCAATTCTGCGACCTGCCTTTGCTTTCCTCGGCGCGTTCACTTTTATCGGGGTATGGAATGATTATCTGTGGCCTTTGATCGTCCTGACGGATGAACGCAAATATACGTTGCAGATTGCGTTGTCTCAATTGAACGGGTTGTATAACACAGACTATGCCATGGTTATCGCGGGTACGTTGCTTGCCGTCATTCCACTCATCGTTATGTTCCTGTTCATCAGCCGCCAGTTTATTTCGGATATTGCCGCAGGAGCGGTGAAGGATTAAGGATGATGTAATCGGGATCGACGTAATCTGCTCCATTTTGATCCATCCCTCAAGTCTGATATTCTTAACTATAGATGAAATAACAGATGTCATATAAGTTGGATGAATAGCGTCACGTGCACGAAGGGAACAGAAAGGGCCTGAAGAAATGGAATTAAAAGCTTTCTGAAGGAAAGCTACTTCGAAAGCATATACTTCGCATTTACGCGATCGGAAGGCTTTCTGTACCCGAAGTGTTAACGTGTAACAGCATTCTTTCACTTATATATTTAAGAAAGAGGGATGACAAAATGGCTTCTTCACCCTATATGATCGGCGTAGATATCGGCACGACCTCCACCAAGGCCGTCTTGTTCGAACAGAACGGAACCATTGTGGCTCAAGGCAGTGCCGATTATCCGCTGCACACCCCCACACCTGCGATTGCGGAGCAGGATGCGGAAGATATTTTCAAAGCAGTCATCGAATCCGTTAAACAGGCCACGTCCAAAGCGGGAGTGAAGCCAGAGGACATCCTGTTTGTATCCTTCAGTTCAGCCATGCACAGTATTCTGCCAGTCGATCAACACGGCAAACCGCTGATGCGAGCCATGACATGGGCAGATAATCGCAGTGCCGAGTGGACCGAAGCACTCAAATCCGAGATGAATGGACACGAAATCTATCTGAGAACAGGTACGCCCATTCATCCGATGTCCCCACTCACCAAGATCATGTGGCTCACTCGGGATCAACCGGAACTGTTCAGACAGACGTACAAATTCATATCCATGAAAGAATATGTCTTCTATAAATTATTTTCTGAATACGTCATTGACCACTCGATGGCCTCCGCCACCGGACTCATGAATCTGGAGAAACTCGACTGGGATGCAGAAGCGCTGCATGTGGCCGGCATTACGCCGGAACACCTGTCCCGATTGGTCCCAACCACACATGTGCTGAAACATGGATTGCACCCGGAGTACGCCAAGGAGATGGGCATTGCGGTCACCACACCGTTTGTCATCGGGGCCAGTGATGGTGTACTCTCCAATCTGGGCGTGAACGCCATTGATCCGGGCGTCGTGGCCGTGACCATTGGTACCAGTGGAGCGATTCGCACAGTCGTAGATAAACCGGTGACCGATCCAAAAGGACGTTTCTTCTGTTATGCGCTCACGGAGGATGCCTGGGTCATTGGCGGACCAGTGAATAACGGCGGTGTTATTTTCCGTTGGATTCGGGACGAGTTTGCGGCTTCCGAGGTGGAGACTGCGAAAAGACTTGGTATCGATCCGTATGAGGTGCTCACTCGTGTTGCAGAAAATGTACCTCCGGGTTCGGAGGGTCTCTTGTTCCATCCGTACATGACAGGTGAGCGGGCTCCGCTCTGGAATCCGAACGCACGGGGTTCGTTCTTCGGCCTGACGCTACATCATAAGAAAGAACATATGATTCGCGCTGCGCTCGAAGGTGTGTTGTTTAACCTGTACACGGTCATGCTGGCGATTGAAGAAAAGATCGGTCGTCCAAAAAAAATTCAGGCAACTGGCGGCTTCGCCCGCTCTGAGTTGTGGCGCCAGATGATGGCCGATATTTTCGATCAGGATGTCATCATCCCCGAAAGTATCGAAAGCTCCTGCCTCGGCGCAGCCGTACTGGGCTTGTATGCTCTGGGCCGCATCGATTCCCTAAGTGCCGTCTCCGGCATGATCGGATCAACACACCGGCACCAGCCTGACCCGGACAGTGTCCGTGTTTATCGGGAGTTGCTGCCCATCTTCATCCGCATCTCCCGCAAATTCGAAGAAGAGTATGCGGATATCGCTGCTTTTCAGAATAAGACGATGCAGGGGTAGGGAAGGCGTGGGATGTTACACGTCGGAGATTCAAAACGTTGAACATGGAATACGCTAACGAATCGTAGACGTCTTATTTGAAACTTTTAGCATGTTTTCAAAATCTAACGAACCTGAGCCACCTTATATCGGCTTACATGGGCAAAAAACTGCAAAATATCTGAACATGTAGCCTTTTAACGTGTCTGTGTTTCGTTAGAATCTTGAATTCACGAAATACCTTCCAATAGCGTGCGTCTGGTTCGTTAAAAGTGACCAAACAACGTTAATACAAAGGAAATCACCATCTCCTAAGCTACATCCGGCTCAGATTAACATTCGACTCTAACGACTAGTTTTATACACGTTTACGAGGACCCTCCCGCCATGTTTTGGACATGCGGGAGGGTCTTTTTCATTTACAAATCAGATCTTCACAGACTGTTTTTGTGTACCAATTATCTTGAGGAAATTGCGCTATTCGATAAATGAATCCCCCCACCTCAGCGCCTTTCAAACTAGCTAAATATACATAAAAAAGCCACACAGCTTAAAGACTGTGGAGCTTCGTTTCTAACCATTTCAATTTCTCATATTTACACTCCGCTGTTACTGATTATACTTGCTGAACGCATTCTGGTCGGCCTGTACATTCTCCAGATACACAATCTGCCCTGCCTCATTTACACGCGCGATATCAATGCCTGCTTTGGCATATACCGTTCCGTCCGCCGCTTGCCCGCATACCGCCCAGTTAGTCTGGTAGCTGCCGTCGGGCTGTTGCACCCACGCGTCCCACATATGTTTTACATCCTTATTGTACTCGTAGAAAGCTTTCATAAAACCGTCGAATCCTGTTCGGCTGGTGCCGTTAAGCACAATCTCTGCGTCCGGTGTAAACAGGGACAATAAATCCTCCATGGCGCGCTCATCTGTACGTGAAGCATCAAATAAACGGAAATAGTTGTTCAACAGTGTAGTGGTATTTGTAGCACTCATTTATATTCCTCCTAGAATAAAAATCCGTTTTCCAATCTTTCAGTTCGAATATTTTCGAACTAACTGAAAAGAAATGTAACACACTTCCTATACTGCCCGCAAGAGACAGTTCGATTTTTTTCAAACATTGAAAGAGGAAGCCGAATATGCTAACGTCAAGATATGAGAACTCCAACGATACCTATGGCTTCGGAATTGAAGCTGACCACGGTCTGCAATGCATTGGGTGATCCGATCCGCATGAAAATTGCACACTGTCTGGCCAGCTCTGGCGAGAAAAACTGTTCCGCCTTCGAAGTAGACCATATTTCCAAATCCACGTTGTCCCATCACATCAAGATTTTACGTGAAGCTGGCGTGATCCAGCCGCGCATTGAAGGTAAACAGCACTTTTACTCCCTACGAAAGGAAGAACTAAACGTACGTTTTCCAGGCCTCGTCGAGATGATTCTGAATACAACCGAGGAATACGTGACATTAAAGTAAGCAGGTCTGGGATAAACAAATGATGATCGCAATTCCCATAAAGGAGGCTAACTATATGGACAAAAAAGCGGTAAAGATACTGCTGAGCACATTCTGGGGAGGTGGCGGCTGGAAAACAACCTCTCTACCCTTCTCTGGAGATGAATTTGAATATGCCAAAAGCAAAGGCGTTATGTTCGATCCACTCACGATCACGCATGACGAGATTGTCCAGCGTCTGTACGACATGCATCAGGATGACTCGTTTAAGGAACGGGTGATTTCGGCATTTCTACATAGTCTGTCCACCAAAAAAGTCTATCTACGCAGCGCATTATCCAGCTGGGCTTTAACATCGCACATGCCTTTACACACCTATGCGGAACGACCTGCCCTTCACCCTAACACCAGTGCCTGTGGGGATTGTAACTTCCTGCGTTTGCAGTCAGACAAGGAATATTACAACGTCGACTTAAACGTCCTTAATTTTGAACGGATCAAGTGGGGCGGCGTGCGTCACGGTTGGCTTATCTATTGCCTGATGGATCTGGAATTACTGCGTAAGGACAACGATACAAGCTATGAAGTAACCCCTGAAGACCAAGCTATCCTTGTAAAGCTGCTTGAAGCAGCTCAGACGGAAGACCCCAAGGACAGTGCACGTTCACTGGAGAAAAAGTGGAAAGATATCTTGCCTTCCAGCAAACAGGAGCGGGATGCCCTGCTGGAAATCTGGGCGGCAGCCGGAATATTGGTTCCTGGAGATAAACCGAGAAAAGGCAAGGGTGGTTCCGGTGATTTCATCTTTGCAGCAATCTGGCAAGGTGATGATGGATATCATGCGGAAACTGTAAATCATTATTTCGGCTCCTATCTTCCTCAAAAGCAATAGAATCCGATTTCTGCTCACTATTGCGTACGTCTGGTTACAATAATGACATCGACAGATTTCCTGTTTAACTCGTATAATAAGGGGAAATTGGTAGATGGGAGTGAAACAAGCGAGTTTATGGTATACATACTGGCTTTTATAGTGTCTTTTGCTGTCGTGGTTCTGCTTATTCCGCCGCTTGGTCGACTGGCTCACCGGCTCGATTTTGTGGACAAGCCTCGGGAAGATGTGGAGCGTAAGCTACACAGGCAACCTATCCCGCTCACGGCGAGTTACGCGATATTTACTGGATTTTTCCTGACATACATTGCTCTGACGAAAGAAATCACATGGGAAACAGCGGCTCTGGTCGCTGGTGGTATGCTTCTGCTAACGATTGGTACCGTCGACGACTGGTACAAAACAAAAGGCAAAGATTTTCCTGCCCTGCCCAAAATGCTCGTACAGGTCTCTGCGGCAGTACTCGTATTTGCTTCTGGCATTGCGTTCACCGGATTTGTGAATCCCTTCAACGCGGAGTATGTCATGCTTCCAATCTGGCTGCAATTCATTCTCACGATCCTGTGGATCTTCGGGGTGACAACAGTCATCAACTTCTCGGACGGCATGGACGGACTGGCTGGCGGGTTATCGGCCATCTCGGCAATTACCCTGTTCATCGTGGCGCTTGCCAAAGGTCAAAGTGATTCCGCACTCATGTCGATCATTCTGGTCGGTGTAACGATTGGTTATCTGAAGTACAACAAAGCTCCTGCCAAAGTGTTCATGGGTGATGCAGGCGCTACGTTCCTTGGCTTCATTCTGGCGGTTATCGCTCTGGACGGTGCATTTAAACAAGCAACCATGTTGTCCATCTTCATTCCAATTCTGGCGCTGGGTGTACCGATCTTCGACAACATCTTTGTCGTTATCAAACGTTTCATTCAAGGTAAAGCGATCTACCAGGCCGATGCGAGTCAAGCCCATTATCGACTGCTGCGTGCAGGATTGAATCAAAATCAGGTGGTGGGTGTACTGTATCTAGTCAGCACATGTCTGTGTCTATCCTCCATTATTCTGATGTTAGTGGAGTTATAAAACCAAAATAACGTTGAAAATAATAGAAGCCACCTTCATTGCGTTGAGGGTGGCTTTCTTATGATGTTTTTTTGGAAAGCTGAGTGATTCTAACTTACGATTTAACAGCCCCTGCCATAGCACCTCCAACAATGAAACGTTGCAAAGCAACATACAGGACAACCAGTGGCAAGGTAACAATCAGAATGCCACAGGCGAGCAGCGGCCAGTTGTTCATGTACTGTCCATAAAATGTAAAGAGTCCTTTGGTTACCGGCTGATAATTCGGATCAGATAAATAAATGGTCGGCCCGATAATATCGTTCCATACACCAATCGCAGTAAGAATAATACCTGTTGCCAGGATCGGTTTCATTAACGGAACAAGGATAGTGAACAGATAACGTGTATATCCACACCCGTCCATGGCCGCCGCCTCATCCAGTTCACGCGATATTGATTTGATATAACCCACAAACATGAGAAAGGCAATGCCCGTACCTGTCGTCTTCAATAAGATGTACCCGATTTGGGTGTTGTAGAGACCCAGATTATTGATCAGGGAAAACTGCGGAATGAGCGGGTTGGGAAGGTACATGGAAATCAGAAAGAAAATATAAATGAGTGTGCTGAATTTAACATATCTGCGTGCGAGCGGGAATGCAGCAAATATAGATAAAATCAACGTCAACAGGGTGGACATCCCTGTATAGAGCACACTGTTCCACATATACTGAGAGAAGTTCCCTTTGTTCCATGCTTCGGAAAAGTTCTCAAGCCGGATCCCTTCGGTAAGAGCTACAGGATTGAGCAGATACTCTGTCTTTGTCTTCATGGATACATTGAACAGATAGAATAGAGGAAAAACGTACAACGCAAGCATGAGCAGAACGATGACGTAGCTGACCATTCTGGACGTTTGGCTCTGTTTCATTACGCTTCCACCTCTCTTCTGCGAAGGTAAAATAAAGCGACCATCGATATGGTAAATACAAAGAGGAACTGAATCATCGCGACAGCAGAAGCCAAACCGTAATCAGCCGTTCCTGTGCCAAATGCTGTAGCATAAACATCAAACGCAAGCGTCGTTGTATTGAACTTTCCGCCTGTAAGTACATAGATAATATCAAAGGTTTGCAATGCCCCTATGATAGACAAGAGCATGTTAACCGTGAATGCAGGAGCAATCATGGGGAATGTAATGTTTGTAAATGCTTTCCATCCCGAAGCACCATCCATGTAACCCGCCTCATACAGATCGCTCGGAATGGACTGCAGACCTGCAAGAAAAATCGTCATGGAGTAACCCATGTACATCCAGATTTGAACAAAAATAATCAGTTCAAAGGCGATATTATAATCGCCAAAAAAGTTGGAACTGGTACCAAAGAAATTCAGAAAGGACTGGGCTGGTCCGCCCAGCGGATTTGCAACGAGTTGCCAAATGAGTCCAGACACAGTAACCCCCAGCACCACTGGCAAAAAGAATACCGCGCGATATAATTTATCGCCTCTAAGCTTTTTATTGATCAAAATCGCTATAAACAAACCCACTGCATTTTGTATGATCACAACAGCAAACGCAAAGTATAAGGATCGCCCAATAGCATCCATTCGGTCTCCAGCATTGGATGCACCAAAAAATGTTTTATAGTTTTCAAAGCCGATAAAGCTCCATTCCTGGCCCCGAACACCAGTAGCATCTGTAAACGAAAACAGTATCGTTACAAGTGATGGACCGAAGCCAAACACGACATAAAGTAACAACGGAATGCTTAAATACAGATAAGGAATCAGTCTTGCCTTACCTTTCCCAAACGGATACATCGTCCTCACACCTTTCATGGGGTAAAACTAAGACATAAGAAAACCGGAATAACAGCCTTGTCTGGCCTGAAGGCTCAGACCCGAGCGCTATTCCGGCGCATACGGCCAACTTGTGCCATGAATATGAATGATTATGAACTACTTTGGAGCAGCAGCATCCCAGTCCGCTTGGGATTTACCTGCAAGCTCTTCCGGTGTTGCAATCGGTCCGGCTGGCTTGAGCATCTCTGCGTGAACGCTGGCCTCCGAAATGTACTGTCCTACATTCTGACGATTAATGAACAACTGATCCCAAGAAAGTTTAAAGCCCTCCAGGTAAGGCTGAATGCCTTGGATAAACTCACTTGTCATCTCCACATCAGGCTGTGTGGGCAGGAAGCCTGCTGCATTCACAAATTCCGTGTAGTTCTCTTTCTCCGATAACATATCAAGCCATTTCATTGCGTAATCCTTGTTCGGTGAGTTATCCACCACCATCCAGGTCATATCGTATTTACCCGCCAGATTTTTGTTCTTGGCTGCATCATTGCTACCTGGAATTGGGAAATATCCAAACTTCAGATCAGGGTTGGCCGTTTGAATTGTTGTTGCATCCCAAGTGCCGTCAGCAATCATAGCCACCTTGCCTGTAGCGAACAAACTGGGCAATGTTCCGTAGTCAATACCCATGAAACCAGGCATTGCATTGTTCATCAGATCCTGGGATTTCTGCAAGACTTCAAGTTGAACCGGATCAGTCAGCTTGGTTTCACCAGTCCATAGACCTTTGATATAAGCAAGCTGATCTTCATGAATAGAGGCCTGGAGCCCTTGCACCGCAAGACCTATTGGCCATACATCTTTACCCGCCAGACCCAGCGCTTCGACACCATTGTCTTTGAACACTTTGATAACATGTTGCAATTCATCCCAGGTTGTAGGGATCTCCAGATTATATTTTGCGAAGAGTTCCTTATTGTAGAACAGTCCTGTGAATGCCACCTTGCCCATGTTTACACCGTACACCTTATCGTTATACGTCATTGCGTTCTGTACATCCGCTTCATTGTAGTTTTTGATAAAAGATTGATCTGACAGATCACTGATTAACCCGGCATCGATCCATTGCTTCCACATCGGATCAGCAGCACCACTGGACCATTCCTGCGGAGCGCCTACAAAGCTTGATTTGAGTGGAATGATATCTACGTCCCCATTACTTCCGGCGTTCATTCGTGTTTGCATCAACTGATCGTAAGTCGCGTCTGCCGGAACCGTAGTATATTCCACCTTTACGTCCGGATATTTCGCTTCAAATTTCGTATTAAACTCTTTGATGTAGTTGTTAATATTCTCTTGCTGCCAGTGAATGATCTTCAAGGTAACTTTTTTGCTGCCGTCTGTAGCCTGAGTTCCTTCTGATTCTGAAGAGCTGCTACTACAAGCGGCGAGCACACATAATAAAGCGGTTACAAGTACAATGGCTAAAGTCATTTTCTTCATTTTCGTTGTCCCCCAAATTTTTGAATTAAATCTACGAAATCAGTTTCGTTAATTCCACCCTTATTATGACTTCAGATCTTTATTTTGTAAATAGTCATTTTGTTTTTTTGATTTTTATGCTCCAATTCGCTTGATAAAAGCTTTATTTATTGCTGTATACGTTGAAATCAAGGTAACCCTTACGACAGTTACGAAAGTTACGAAAAACAGCACATGACATGATTTCATGTACAGTTCCAGATAACCCGGCAATCCTTTAAATGGACTCAAAATCTGTAAAACAATTAAGATTATGAGCTAAAATTAGCCTTTATTTTCGCAACAAACCTCTTTGATCGCTTCAAACCTATGGATGCATATTATTTCAAGTGTGATTCCCTCGTTTCTTCTGTTGACTCTCCGGTCTTTGTAGCATAGAATACTTGCAAGAAAGCAAAAAAACCGATACAGCCCCAGTTTACGAAACTAGTTTAGGAATCCGAGGGATGTTTATGAATATCAAAACGATAGCGAGTTTAGCCGGCGTGTCTGTAGCCACGGTGTCCAAGATTATCAATAACTATCCAGATATTAGCGAGGAAACGCGCCAGCGTGTGCTTAAAATTATGGAAGAGACAGGCTATCGTCCATCTTCTTCAGCCAAAACGCTGGCAACCAAAAAATCCAGCCTCGTTGGCGTTGTGTTTGCAGGGAAGCTGAACGTGGATTTCAGCCACCCTTTCTTCGTACAGGTTATCAATGCGTTTAAGAAACAAATTGGCTTGCTTGGATACGATCTACTCTTCTTCTCAAATGAGAAGTTTCTGGATCAGGGTGAGGACTACTTGGCGAGATCCAAGTATTTTCAAGTGGATGGCTGTATTATTATTGCGGGGGATGAAGTCGAGAGCAGTATATTTGACCTGGATGCCAGCCCAATTCCTTGTATCGGAATAGATATCGAGCTAACAGGACAAAGCTCCTGTTACATCATGTCCGATAACGATAAGATCTCAACCAAAGTTGTAGAACAATTTTATATGAACGGTTATCGAGAAGTTGGTTTTATCGGGCTGGAGCGCGCCTCTCTTGTGATGCAACAGAGAGAGATGGCCTTCAAACGTTCACTAAATCAGTTTAGTCTTGATGAAAAGCCCGAGTGGGTTGTATACAGCAAAGATTATGCCGCAGCGGATGGATACGAAGCGGCCAAGAAAATGCTTGCCTGCAAGACTCTGCCACGTGCCGTGTTTGCAGCCACAGATCTACTTGCCTTTGGAGCTATTCGCGCCTTTAAGGAAGTGGGGTTACGCATTCCAGAAGATATAGCTGTGGCAGGTTGTGACGACATCGAAGCCTGCCGTTATACCGATCCAGCGCTAACAACCGTCAAGCAGGATACGGATAAAATTGGACGCCTTGCTGCCATGATTCTGTTCGATCTGATGAACAAACAAATGGATAATCGTTGCATTAAAGTAGAGCCGGAACTGGTTGTGCGTCAATCCTGTGGCACAGCCATGCTGCTGGCACAGGAAATCTGAGCGTTACCAAGAAGCAAAAAGGGGATGTCCCATAGTCATGAATATGACAGGGGACATCCCTTGTTTGTGTTATTTTGTTTTAATAAACCTGAGACACACTATCCGCTCCCATTTGCGATGCTGAGTGAACGGACAGTCCCGACTCTGAGATCATGGTTATACCGGGAAAGTTCCTGCTATCTGGAAGCGGCAGTAGGCAGCTTGCCCTCTACTGTCTGCAAGTCAGACCATCCGGGTCGATCGAGTTCGATGAGACGGCGGTATCGCTCTTCTCCAGCCAGCAACTGTTCGTGAGAACCCTGCATGGCAATCTGTCCATTTTCCATAAAAATAAGTTCGTCCATCTGTTCCGCACCAATCAGGTGATGGGTAACCCAGATCATCGTTTTGCCTTGCAAGCTGTCCAGAATGGTCCGCATAAGCTCGCGTTCCGTCACTGGATCAAGCCCCACGGTTGGTTCATCCAATATAATAACAGGTGTCTCCCGAAGCAGTACCCGGGCCAGAGCAATTCGTTGTCTTTCCCCGCCGGAGAAACGCAGACCTGTCTCCAACATCGGCGTATCGAATCCCTGCGGCAAGGATTCGATCAGACCGGATAAACCTACCTGGGCGGCCACCTGACGAATCTCCTCATCCGTTGCATGTGGACGACCAATCCGCAAATTATTCGCTACTGTGGTGTCGAACAGGTGTGGGCTCTGATTCAGCACCGCGATGACATCAGTGATACTCTCACCCAAGGTCTGCACAGGCATATTATTGATCAGAACTTTCCCCGCAGACGGAAATAATGCCCCCTGAATCAGCTTCAACAATGTCGATTTGCCGCCGCCGCTTCGTCCAAGAATAGCTAATCGTTTGCCTTGTGGCAGATGAAGGGATACATCATGTACGGCGTAGGAATCATCCGCTGCATAACGGTAACTTACGCGATTAATCTCCATGTCTGCTCTTAGTTTGGGTGGAATGCGAAGACGAATTCGTCTGTCCGAGTCGCCCGTTCCATCAACATCATTCGCTCCATTCTGCCCCGGAAGATACCCTTTCCCTTCGAGCTGCTTCAAGCGATCCAGTGATTCTCGATACTGTGGAAGATGCTCCACCGCATCCCCTACAGGCAGAAGTGTTTCCGTGAGCGGGAATAACACCAAAACAAAAGCAGCAATCATCACGGCAGGCAACTGTCCGACAGAAGCGGCGTTTCCGGCCCATAACGTAACCGATACCACCAGCAGGCCAATGACGCACTGGGCCATCAGATCACGCCAGCGTGTCCAACGCCGCAACTTGCGACGAACTGCGTCGACCTGTTCCTCCGCTTCTTCCTGCTGCTGAACAAATTCGGCCGCTCGTCCACTTGCAAGCCAATCTCCCAGTCCAAGTACACCGTCGGTCAGACGGGTATACAACCTGCTGTTTTCCTTTTTCAGCCGTACACGCCATTTCCACGTCACTTTCAGGGAGATCGCAGGTAACACAGCAACGAGAAATAACATATACAAACCCATCCACACCGCAAATCCCAGATCAACACTGCCAAAAGCAATCACAGCCCCACCGTACATCACAAGTGCGGTAACGGCGGGGAAGACTGTACGCAGATAGATATCCTGCAGCCGCTCCACATCATCGGCGAGTGCTCCGAGTACATCTCCGGTCTGCATGCGAGAGCGCAGGAACAGGGCCTGTGGCTCCAGAATGCGATATAACTTCACCCGTTGATCGGCCAACACACGCAGTACGGCATCATGTCCTGCCAATCGCTCGATATATCGAAAGACAGCGCGGAATATCCCAAATGCACGTACACCAACAATAGGTACATACACCATCAGAATATTTTCAGGACGCAGCGCAGACTTGGAGATCAGAAATCCGGAGGTGAACAGCAACAGTACCGCACACAAGGCAGCGCATGTACCCAGCGCAATGACTGCGATGAATCTCCAGCGGTACTGTGCCACATACGGAGCGATCCAGCTATTTTTTTCTTTTCCGTTACGGACGGTCTCCATATGTTCATATCCGGACTTCATTTTATATCGCCTCCATCTGAGCCTGAATCATCTGATAATATACACCTTGTCTTGCCAGCAATTCCTGATGTGTTCCCGTCTCTGCCACTGTGCCACCGTCCATGACAATAATCCGATCCATATGTGGCATCCAGTGCAGACGATGGGTAGCCAAAAATACAAGTTTGCCTTCAAACAGCGGCAGCATCGTCTGTTTCAGTTCATACTCTGTTTCCACATCCAGATGAGCTGTCGGTTCATCAAGCAGCAGGATGTTCCGTTGACTAAGCAAAGCTCTTGCCAGCGCCACCCGTTGCTCCTGCCCACCACTGAGCTGTCTGCCACCAGCCCCAATGAGCTCATGTAGCCCACCGGATAATGAGGACAGCAGCTTGGTTAATCCAGCTGCGCTAATGGCCTTGGCCACCTCCGCATCCGAAGCCTCTGGCATGTAGAAACGAACGTTATCGGCTAAACTTCCACTAAAAATATATGGATGCTGCGGGATCGTTGCTGTCTGTCTTCGCCAGGATTCAAGCATATCCGGTGTCACCGGCTGCCCGTTGGCTAATACCTGGCCTGAAGTAGGTAGCTGAAATCCAGCCAATACATCAATTAACGTGGACTTGCCTGCTCCGCTGGCACCGATAACACCGATTTTGCCAAGACCTGTGATCTGAAATGTGACATCCTTTAGCGAATAAGGACCTTCATCATCGTGTCGTACCTGTACATCCGTTAGTGCCAACCTGCTATTCTCATTCCAGGAGAACACTGAGGAAGAACCAAGATCAGAAGTAGTAGAAACAGGATCAGGAGCAAGATGTCCCACAGCCGTTTTATCGTTCAACACGACACGTATGGTCGAAATGCCTGCTTTCCTTTTACCCGAAGATAACGATGATGCAGATTCCGTCCCATCCTCTGCCATGTCCGTGTGCGCAACAACGTTTGCATAAGCTTCTTTCTGTTTCCGTTCAGCAGCTTTCCCCCGTTCAATCACCTGATTAATGGCCGCTCCGGCTTCCTTACCGTCCAATGTGGCATGATAATCAGCGCCGAGCATACGTACAGGCAGGAAATATTCGGGTGCCAGAATCAGTACCGTCAACGCAGGGCCAAGCAGCATATGCCCTTCCGTCAGACGTAATCCCAGACCAACCGCCACGGAAGCAACGGACAGCATGGTGAAGAAATCGAGTGCAAATGAAGAAAGGAAAGCCATACGCAGGGTGGACATCGTCGCCTTCCGATACCGCTGACTGACCCGCCGAATGGAGCCTTCATGTGTTTTGCTCTGTCCCAATGTTTTTAGCGTCTCCAGCCCACGCAAGGTATCAACAAAATGGTTAGCGAGTGCTTTGTAGGATCGGAATTGTCCGTCTATCTTCCGCTGGGCTGCGAGGCCAATCAGAATCATGAACACGATCAGGATTGGTAGTGTCAGCATCAGAATAACCCCGGACATCATATCCAGCTTGAACACATACAGCAAAATGACGATGGGTGTGAATCCTATGCCCAGCATGCGAGGAATGAATAGTTCGAGATACGTCTTGTATTGAGCGGTTCCCTCACGTGCCAGCGTAACCAGATGCCCTGTGCCCTCCGTCTTGGCATAACGCGGTCCAAGTCTGAACCACTGCTCCACCATCTGTCTGCGCAGATCAGTCCCTGTCTTATCCGCATATCGTGAAGTCACAAGTTGTAACCAGAAGGATAGGGCGTAGCGGGCGGCAAAAGCAGCCAGGAACAACAGCAGTACCGGGTACTGCTCCGTTATGGATGAACCTTCAAACAATGCCGTGATGGCCTGTGCCAGCCATTTGGCTTGCATAATGATCGTCATCGCCTGTAACAGTACCAGCGCTGATGCCAGCGCGAGTACTGGCCGGATGCCCGGCAGCTTCAGCAGCCCCCGTCCCATATCAGTACTCCAGGTGGTGCTGCTCGTTCAGACGTTTGCGGAAGATATAATAACTCCAGATCTGATAGCCAAGAACAAACGGCAGCAATGTGCAAGCTACAATGGTCATTACTTTCAATGAATACGCACCGGATGCGGCGTTGTATACAGTCAGGTCATATGCCGCTCCAAAGGAACTCACCATCACTCTTGGGAACAGTCCAATAAAGACCGAGGCAAAGGCAATTGCAATCACTGCTCCAGTCATACCAAAAGCCCAGCCTTCACGCTTCTGACGAACAAAGTATGCCGCAAGTGCAAGCGCGACTGCGCCAAGTACAACCATGATCCAAAGAGCCCAGCCCCGTACGGCGAACACATCCGTCATGAAATACGTCATTAACGCGTAAACAGCGAGTAGTGAAGCCAGCGGCAGCATCAATTTTTGCGCTGTCTTCAAGGCACGCTCTCTTAGATCACCAACTGTTCGTAGTGATGCAAACAGCAATCCATGAACGAGACACAACAGCGTTACGCTCAAGCCACCAATCACGGTGTACGGATTAACAATATCGAGGAATCCTGCACGCAACTGCATCTCCCCATCAATGGGCAGACCCTTCATGAACGTGGCAAAGACTACGCCGAACAGGAAAGGCAGGAGCGCGCTGGATACCACAATGATGATATCCCATGTTTTGCGCCAGCGCTGCTGTTTCATTTTACTGCGGAATTCGAAGGCAACCCCGCGACCAATCAAGGCAAGTAACACGACCACAAGCGGCAGGTAGAAACCACTGAACATCGTGGCATACCAGTGCGGGAAGGCAGCAAACATTGCGCCCCCTGCTGTAATCAGCCATACTTCGTTACCATCCCAGAACGGACCAATCGAGTTGATCAGGGTCCGGCGTTCACGATCCGTTTTGGCAATAATGCCTGTAGACATCCCCACACCAAAATCAAAACCTTCCAAAAAGAAGAAACCAACAAACAATACGGCAATCAGCAAAAACCACAACTCACTTAGTGACAACGGAATAACCTCCATCCACGCCGAACGGATCGGCCGATTCATCGTGATCTTCTGGCTTATCGACCGCAAATGGTCCTGCCTTGATCTCACGTACGAACAGGTATACCATCACGATACCAAGAACCGTATACGCGGCTGTGAACGCAATCGTGGAGAACAGGATCATTCCTGCGGATACGTTCGGTGAGACCCCGGCCTCGGTGGTCATATAACCAAATACCGTCCATGGCTGTCTTCCAACCTCGGTCATGATCCAACCTGATGTATTGGCGATAAACGGCAGGGAGATGGCAAATACCATCAGACGCATAAACCACTTTCCAGCGACCTCCAGCTTCTTGCGCACAGCCAGAAACGTACCGTACAGAGCCAGCACAATCATCAAACCACCCGCTGCGATCATAATACGGAAACTCCAGAACGTTGTCCGTACCGGCGGGATGTAGTCCCCCGGTCCATACGTCTGCTGATACTCAGCATTCAGTTCCTTCATGCCTTTGACACTACCGGAGAACTTGCTGTAGGACAGGTAACTGAGCAATCCAGGGATTTTGATCTCACCCGTACTCTCCTGTTTATCCGGATCGATAAAAGCGACCACCGTCCATGGTGCCGGATCTTCTGTCGTTGTCCATGTGCCTTCACTGGCTGCCATCTTCATCGGCTGTGTCTCCACGAGATATTGAGCCTGGAAGTGTCCAGAGAAAGCTACACCAAATGAAGAAACAAGCGCGATAATGATCGCGATATTAAACGATTTGCGGAAGATCTCCACATCCTGCTTCTTCATTAATTTGTAGGCACTGATCCCGGTTACAACAAAGGCCCCTGTCATCAATGCCCCAAAAATCGTATGTGGGAACTCGACGAGCAACTGACCATTCGTGATGAGTGCAAAGAAATCATTCATCTCGGCTCGGCCGTTGTTAATCTCAAACCCGACCGGATGCTGCATAAATGAATTGGCTGCCAGAATCCACAGCGCGGACAGGAATGTGCCGACAAACACCAGCCAGATGCAGGCCAGGTGCACTTTTTTGGACAAACGATCCCATCCAAATATCCACAAACCAATAAATGTAGACTCCATAAAAAACGCCAGTAGCGCTTCAATAGCCAGTGGCGCACCGAACACGTCCCCGACAAATCGGGAGTACTCGGACCAGTTCATACCGAACTGAAACTCTTGCAAAATACCTGTGACTACCCCGACGGCAAAGTTAATCAGGAACAGCTTGCCCCAGAACTTCGCCATCGTTTTGTAGATTTCCTTACCCTTAACAACGTACAACGTCTCCATGATTGCAACCAACAGTACAAGACCGATGGATAGCGGGACAAAAAAGAAATGGAAAATCGTTGTAAGTGCATATTGGATACGCGATAACATAATCGGATCCATACCGTTACCCCTTCTTTCTGTTCACTTCGCAGTATGCGTATCTGGCATTGAAGCTGCACCTTCGCTGTCTGTCCGCCAAATACGTTGATGAACGTATTGTGCCAGATTCCCTATTTTATACATGTGATAATTATCACAATCTCCGTCTCCAGAGCAAAAAAAAGTGATCCTGGTCACACAAAAGATAAAAATCAGCCTATTGTAGTGCGAATTCAAATATCTTTTTTTCAGTATCGAGAACGTGGAATGAAGCCAAAATGGAGGATTGGAGCTTAGGGAAGCTCTATAATGGCTTGCCTACTTCATCTATTCATGGAAGATACTCATGTTTGGGACGGAATGCCCATATGTTAGTCTCAGGCATATCATGCGAAGTACCGTGAGGGCTTTACATATGAAGTGAAAGCATGAAGTACATGCAGAACGAATGACGCGCCATATTACAGTCAAGGTGAGGTGAACGATTCATGGAAAAACCTGCGCCATTACCAGGTGAAGACTCCGAAGTCAGCCTGAATAAGGCCAGTACAACACAGTCCCCGGTCCGATATGTTCTCTTCCCCCGCAAAGGGGGCTGGTCATCCTTTCCCTATCCCGATATTGCTGCACTGCTGTCGATCGAGGGAGAGGTCTACTACGTCAGCAGCCTGACGCAAACAGAAGATGTACCTCCAGCCATTACCGTCATCTCCCTCCCTGAAGCCGAGCAGCTATTGCTGAAACCTCGCACCGTAGCCGTAGTCGCCCATCCCTACTGGCTAATAGCTACGGCTTCGCTGGAGCCTGAGCTATGTATTGCCCTGCTCCCTGAGCCTGCTGGAAACGAAGCAGAATCTCCGCTATGGGAGAGCAGTATTTCCAAACTGGTCGGCATCGCCGATCTGGTCGGCACATCCTCCGAAACACGTTATATGAAGCTGCTTTTCCAAGGCGTACGTGCCATCTGGCTGGGCGGTGAAGACCCTGCACCTGCAGGTACGATGCAAAAAGATGATCTCGAAGTCCCTCTCCGGGACTACGAACTGTTCTTCCTGCATGCGCTGCGGCAGATCCTGTCAGGCACTCCGGATAGCGTCACCCTGCTTCAATGCAGTGTACGTGCCGACTTCTACCGACAGCTCCGAGCCAAAGCAGGTGCACATGAGACGATATCCTTTTTGCTGGCAGCCTATGAGTACTTGCTTGAAGATCCGCGGTCTATCAATTCACTTCAAGAGGCATTCTCCCATGCGGTATTGAATGGTCGCGGTGACTGTGTAGTCTCCCACTATAGATTCCTGTCTGCCATTCATGCCCGGGCCGGACAGTTGGAGGACGCCCTGCGGGTGTATGGAATTAGTGCAGCCGATGAACAAGAACGGCATCATTATGAACAGTTATGTCGCTGGCTTGAGGCGGGAGAAGATCAACTTGTACGAGCGGAAGTACTGCGTATGAACGATGATTACGGAAATGCCCTGCGTATCCTTGACGAACTTGGCGGAGAAACCGCGAGACATTGGAAATTCCGCATCTACCAGGAGACTGGACGCGTGGAAGAGGCACTGGCGCTGGTGCATGCAGTCGATATTCAGGATGATGCCAGTCGCCGGGACTATCAGCAATTATCCGGCAGTGCGCTGGCACTGCGAGGGGAACGACACGGGGCAGTCCGACATTTCCTTGAGACAGCACTGGAGGATGAAGATGCGCTGGCCCGGATTGTCGAGCTGGAGCTGTTGGATCATGCCGTACAGCAATTGCTTGGGGAGGTGCCATGATGCTGGACCCGAAGAAGCGCAGGCAACAGTTGAATGGACCGATGGTGCACAGGAATATCCGAACCGAAACTACTTACACGCCAACCGAAATAGTCGATCGAACACATACAGACGCATTGGAAAGTGGAGATCATCCCCCGGATCATGTACAACCAACGCAGGACATCCGAAGCCAAGTGCATCACTGGAATGATTCACAAGGTCAGGCAGAACAGAATGCTGCTGTATCACAAGAGGAAACGAGTGTATTCAAAGAACCCTTCTCCATTCGTCGGGTTCGCAAAAGCAAAGGTAACAAGCTCACCGCCATGCTCCAGGTTCGCAATGAACGTGGCCGATACCTGGAAGAAGTATTGCATGATCTGAGTGAGTTCGTGGATGAGATCGTCATTGTGGACGATGCCAGCACAGACGGAACACCGGATATATGTAAATCCTACCCTAAGGTGGTCCGTCTGGAAGTACTGGAGAAACCGCTGTTCGCTGAGGAATGGCGTCTTCGCAACACTTTGTGGCAAGCGGCTGCGGGAACATGTCCCGACTGGTTGCTCTCAGTTGATGCGGATGAGCTGTACAGCTCAGAAGCCAAGAAAGCCATCCGCACGCTGATTAATCAGGAGTATGCGGACTGGTTTGCATTCCGTTTCTACGACATGTGGGGTGGCCGGACCCACTACCGGGAAGATGATCTCTGGTCTCTGCACAAACGGCATACCGCTTCACTTGTACGATATATGCCTGGATATCCTTATTTCTATCCACAACAGAATCATCATGTTCCCCGCCTTCCCTTGTCCTGCACGGTATTGCCTGGGGTCAGCACGGAATTGAAGGTTCAGCATCTCGGATGGGCAGGCAGTCTGGAGGACCGGGTTCGTAAATATTTGCGTTACAAGCGCATTGATCCCAGCGGTGAGTGGGGCAATCTTGCACATTACGAGTCTATTCTCGATCCGGAACCTCGGCTGATTCCCTGGAAGGAGGGACCGTGAGATGGGCGTGGTGAGTATTCTGACACATAGTTTCACCGACGGGTACAACCGGGAATTCGGTCGTGTATTTGGTGGTGGACTGGAACGCTATATTCTGGAACTGTGCAGTGTCATCCGTGGACTCGGGCATATTCCCGAAGTTCATCAACTGTCCTATTTTGAAGCATTCCAGACTCGGACGGAGCAGATTGACGTATTTGGTTATTCGTATGACATGGATAATGTACCGGAAGCCTTTGACCGGATGGCAGCCGCAGCGCGCGGCCCAGTGATCTATGCCAGCTGTCTGTGGCAACCCATCACCTACAAACCCGGCAGTCTTGGCATCTGTCACGGCATTAACTGGGATCGTCCCGGACTGTCACTGGAGACCAAACAACAAGTCGCGGAACATATTCAACTGGCTCTGGATGGACTCGTGCGCATTGTATCCGTGGATTCTCATTTTCAGACCTTTTGCCGGGCTGCGTGCACCTATACCGATCCAAGACAGGTTGTCCTGATTCCCAACGCAGTGGATACGTCCTATTTCACACCAGCCCCGCCAACACGGACCTTTGAGCAGAAACAGGAAGACGAATGGCTTGTCGCATGGAAGAATGATCTGGCGAGTCATGGAGAAAATGTTGGTGCAGTTATATCAGGGATGAAAGCTGAGGAAAGCCAGGCTGGACCAAGTGGTGATGGAGCGTACAGTGCGAAGGCTAACGGAGATGGAGGTGGGGATACAGACGATCAAGAACGAGAGGAGAAGGGAGCGGTAGATCCCGATTTGGAATTATCAAAACTGGAAACAGCCGAGGTAAATGGCGAAACGTATAGGGTTGCTCGTAACCTCCGAAATGCAACGGATTGGGCTACAGATGTTCTAGCAGAAGCAGATGCTGAATATCAGGTTAATGGTTTGACTCAGGAACAGGTTGAACAGAAAACTATGGATGTCCGCTTGACCTCTCCCCGCCCAATTCGCATTATATATCCGCGTCGAATCAGCATGGAACGGGGTATTATTCCAATGATGCTGGCAGCAGATAAGCTGCTGGGGGCTTTTCCGGATCTGGAGATTGAATTTGCCGGGGAACTGGTTGAAGGAAGTACGGTCGGGAGAGCCTTTCGTTATTGGCATCGTACTCATCCACATGCGGAGCGAATTAACCAGCGCACGTATGATTTCCGGGATATTCGGGAGGCCTACCATCAGGCAGATATCGCCGTAATTCCAACAATATTCTCGGAGGGTACCTCCTATGCCTGTCTGGAAGCGATGAGCTGTGGACTCCCGGTAATTGCCTCCAATGTTGGCGGATTGAATGATCTCATTCAGGATGGTTTTAACGGGCTTTTGGTACCTCCCGGCGAGCAGGAACTAACCGCTGCTCTGGTTCGTCTCGTACAGAATCGGGCCGAGCGAGAACGACTGGGAATCTATGCGCGCGAGACTGCACTGTCCTATGATCTTGCCAGGTGGCGGAGCCGGTGGAGCACGGTGTTGGAATCATTTTTGGCAGAGACAGGATTAAAGGAGGGAATTCGGGGATGATGGATACGCCCAAGGCACCGGAATTCATGGAATCAAGATACATTAGGCAAAGTGACCCTAAAACGGACACATTGGTCTTCCCCCTGCATCCGGCATGGTGGAGCCGTCCCTACGAATATGAATGGGCCCGGCGGTTTGCACGTCCCGACGATGTGGTCCTTGATGCAGCCTGCGGCATCTCCCATCCGTTCAAATTCTGGCTTGCCGAACACTGCCGTGAGGTTCACGCCTGCGATTGGGATGAACGTATTTTGTCTGAAGAGGCGATAAGACTGGATATTGTTTCTGATTTTGGCGAGCAGGCCGCCCATGATCTGCCGGAATCAACTCTCGTCCGATTGCAGCGCGCAAAGGCTAATCTGGCCCAGCTTCCGTATGAGTCGGGTAAGTTTGATCGGGTGTTCTGTATCTCTGTACTGGAGCATCTGGATACAGGCACGATGCTGCGGGCGTTTCGTGAATTCGCTCGGGTGCTGAAACCAAACGGACAGTTAATCGCTACTTTCGATGTACCCGAGATGCGGCCTGATCTGCTGGAGACAATCATGGCTGTCACCGGATTAACCATTGAAGATAAGCTGAATGTGGTAGAGCCGGACGATGCCATCTGGTCTGACATGTACGGCACGCCTATCCGCTGTTTTCGAGCGGTGATATGCAAAGGTTGAAACGAATTGGGTTACGCTGATTTAAGTGCAAAGTGGAAAATTGAGGGCTTGAGGGCTTCACCCATTAGCAACGGAACCATGCACGGTTCGGGCAATGCTCCGATTACCGGTAGCTCCGTTGCTTTTGCAATTTCAATCGGATGGGCTATTGCGGGAATATGTGGGGATGTACAGGGGGGTTGGAGGTTGGGGACTAGAAATCAGAGATTAGTGATTAAAGATTAAAGATTAAAGATTAAAGATTAAAGATTAAAGGAAATTATAGGTGTACCAGTAACATGTTGCACTGGTTAGTGTATTCATCAGCAGAGGCTGCGCCGGGTGCTGTCAGGCGCAGCAGGGTTTGCAGGCCCGGCGGGATTGTCGTCGCCGGGCGACCTGTGGCGGCAGGTTGCCGTGCAGTGACTTGGGCAGATTCGGCCCATTCACGCGCCAGGTTCTGCCGCCCGGCGAGCAGCGCGAGCGTGCCCGCAAGGAGTGCGTGAGCGACGCGCTCCGGGGTGGGCACCACGTCCGCGTGGGGCTGCTGCGCGCCGTCAGGCGTGCCGCATAGCGCAAGCAGCCCTTCGCGGACGCTCGCGGGTGCGCGCAGCAGCCCGCAGCGTGCCGCAGGCGGAAGCGCTGCGAGCAACGCC